>NZ_JAMKFI010000001.1:0-29802 GCF_024494415.1 Pseudarthrobacter sp. R1
AGCAAGGGTTACGGCGGTCATAGCGTGGGGGAAACGCCCGGTCCCATTCCGAACCCGGAAGCTAAGACCCACAGCGCCGATGGTACTGCACCCGGGAGGGTGTGGGAGAGTAGGTCACCGCCGGACATACATTACGAGCAGGGCCCTGACAAAAGACGTCAGGGCCCTGCCGCATTTAACACACAAACACCGCGGCACGAGGCCAGGACCCGCTCTCACCAAACGCGGGCTTCCCCCGGTCCCTCTCTCACTTGACGCGGGGTTTTTCCCGGTCCCTCTCTCACTTGACGCGGGGTTTTTCCCGGTCGCTCTCTCACTTGACGTGGGGTTTTCCCCGGTCCCTCTCTCACCTGACGCGGGTTTTTCCCGGTCCTTCTCTCACTTGACGTGGGGTTTTTCCCGGTCGCTCTCTCACTTGACGCGGGTTTTTCCCGGTCGCTCTCTCACTTGACGCGGGTTTTTCCCGGTCCCTCTCTCACCCGTCCACGAGCTAAGGCCCCGCCGGCACCATCCCAAACCAGCCGCCGTCAAACGCCACCTTCACAAGGAAGAGCAACACCAGGAACACCCCGCCAACTAAGAGAGCGTCACTCCCAAACCGGCATCGAGCGAGAGAGCGTCACCCCAAAAGGCCACATCAAGTGAGAGAGCGTCCGGCGAAAAGCTGCGGGAGGTGATGGGGCGTCGCACGGAGGGCTGCGGGAGGTGATGGGGCGTTGGCCGGGAAGGTGCGGGAGGTGGTGGGGCGTCGCAGGCAGGGACGGCGCGGGTAGAGTTGAACACCATGGACAGCCTCTTCAGCCACGGCAACGAACCCTTCGGAAGCAATGACAAGAGTCCCATCGAGCTCCTCGAACCTGTGGTCAACACAGTGGTTGTGCCCGGAAGCGTGTCTCACGCCTTCGCAGGCTTCACCGACCATACGCACCTTTGGTGGCCGCTGGATATGTTTGGCGTATACGGCTCGGGGTCCTATGTGGAGTTCGAGGAAAACCTCATCCTTGAAACAGCTGACGACGGCCGGACCAGCATCTGGGGCACCCTCGACGACTGGCAACCGCCGTTGTCCTTCCACGCGACGTGGGGCCTGGGCTCCAGCGCTCTGTGGTCCGCCGAACTGCTGGTGGTCTTCCGGGCGGTGGCGGACGGGACGGAAGTAAGGGTGTTCCACGAGGGTTGGGAAGGGGCCGAGAACCCGGCCGCAGAGCGGGCACGGTACCTCGCAGCCTGGCCGCTGATTCTTGCCAAGTATTGCCGCTTTATGGGCGTCCCGGAAGCCGGGGACGCGAAAGGCTGAGGCGGTCCCGTATCAGGCCGGCGGCACCGCCGTGCTGGTCCTGATGACGAACTCGGTCGGGAACTCCTGGTCAGCATCCGGCGCTGCCCGCGTGCCGTCGGGTTCCCTCTTGGACTCAAGCAACTGCAGTGCTGTCCTGGCGGCCAAGGCGCCCTGTCCGCGCGGGTCCTGGTCGATGGTGGTCAGGCCGAACGTTTCACCCAATTCGTGGCCGTCCATGCCCACCACCGAGAGATCCCGTGGAACGTGCAAACCGAAGTCCCGGGCGGCGAGGATGGTTCCCACAGCCATCTCGTCGGAGGCAGCGAACACAGCCGTGGGACGTTCCGCAGTTGTGCCTAGTAGCCTGCGGGCAGCCGTGTAGGCGCCCTGGACAGTGAAGTCGGCGGCGATCTGCCATTCAGGGCGGACCTCCAAACCGGCGGCCGCCATGGCTTTCTGGTAGCCAGCGTGCCTGATACCCGGCAGCTTGAAGTCCTGGTCCAGGGCCGCGTTGCCGGTGACATGGGCTATCCGGGTGTGCCCGAGCCGTACCAGGTGGTCGGTGGCCATGCCGGCCAGCCGCTCGTCGTTGATCCTGATGGTAGAAGCACCGGGCAAGGTGCCGCCGATGCCCACAATGGGGCGATGGACGGCCAGCAGCTGCTGAATCTCCGCATCGCTGAGCACCAGGGCTACGGCGATTACCGCGTCGAGGCGTTTCCGGAGCAGGAAATCGTTGAGCACGCGGTGACGGTGCTCCGGCTCGTGGCCCACGTTGTAGAGCGTCAGGTCGTAGCCGGCTTCCAGAAGGACTTCAGATACACCCTCAAGAACCGACGAGAAGTACCAGCGGTGGATGGCGGGAACCACGAGGCCAATGTTGTGGTTCCGCCCGGAAGCAAGGCTGGAGGCGTGGTAGGACGGGACAAACCCGAGTTCCCCTGCCGCCTCCAGCGCCAGTTTCCGGCTCCTGGCCGAGACATTCGGTTTGCCGCTCAGTGCCCGCGAAACGGTGGCTACGGACAGGCCCGCCCTGTCAGCAACATCCTTGATGCCCGCCATGCTCACTCTGCCGGGGTGTCCGATCCAATCCTGATCCAGGCGGTTTCGCCGGAAGCAAGGAGACTGCCCGAGGCTGTTGACGCGCTGCGGACGAGGACCTGGCCGGCAGGCAGTTCCAGCGGCTCATGGTTGAGGTTCATAAGCACCAGCGTAGTGCCGTTGACGTATGCCAGGGATGAACCGGTGCACCAATCCTCCGCCCACGCCAATGACCCACGGCCCAGGTCCAGCTCGCGGCGGACGGCGAGCATGCGCCGGTACAGGGCGAGGTGCGACGACGGCGATTCAGCCTGCACGTCCCGTGCCAGTCCGCTGAACGAGGAAGGCAGCGGCAGCCAGGGGTCGCTCCCGGCACCAAATCCAAGGTGGCGCTCATTGGCGCGCCATGGCAACGGAACCCGGCAGCCGTCCCGGCCCAGCCGTTCCCCGCCCGTTCTGGCAAACGTGGGGTCCTGGCGAAGGTGCTCAGGGATGTCGATGCCGTCCGGCAGTCCAAGCTCCTCACCCTGGTAGACATAAGCCGCCCCCGGAAGCCCGAGCATAAACAGCGACGCAGCAGCGGCCCGGTGCCGGCCCAAGGCCGTATCCGGCTGCGGATCTGCGGGGCCGATGCCGTCACCATCGCGGGGCCCATGCCCGTTATAGCCGAAGCGGCTGGCGTGCCGTACGACGTCGTGATTGGAAAGCACCCAGGTGCTGGGAGCGCCAACGGCGTCCAAAACCGTCAGGGAATCCGTGATGACCGACCGCAGCCGGTATACATCCAGCCCTGCGTGCAGGTACGGGAAGTTGAAGGCCTGGTGCATTTCGTCGGGGCTGACCCAGTGCGCAAGCCGGGGAAGGTCAACGCTCGCTTCCGCGCACAGGATCCGGTCGGGGCCGTAGCCGTCCAGGATCTGACGCCACGTGCGGTAGATATCGTGGATGGCCGGCTGCCCGAACATCGGCGCCTCATGGCCCGGGAAGCCGTCCGAACTTCCGCCGTCGGCCCGACCTCCCCACGCGGGGAGCCCCGGGGCCTTGACCAGCGCGTGGGCCACGTCCACCCGGAAGCCGGAAACGCCGCGGTCCAGCCAGAACCGGAGAATCCGTTCGAATTCGATGTGGACGGCGGGGTTGTCCCAGTTGAAGTCGGGCTGGGAGGAATCAAAAAGGTGCAGGTACCACTGCTCCGGCTGGCCGTCCGGCCCGGTCACCCGGGTCCAGGCGGGTCCGCCGAAGTGGGACTGCCAGTTGTTGGGCGGTTCATGGCCGCCAGGCCCAACGCCGTCGCGGAAGATAAACATCTCCCGTTCCGTGCTGCCCGCAGGCGCGGCCAGGGCAGCCTGGAACAGCGCGTGCTGGTCCGAGCAGTGGTTGGGCACCAGGTCCACGATGACGCGCAGGCCCAGCCGGTGGGATTCGGCCATCATGACGTCGAAGTCACCGAGGGTGCCGAAGATCGGGTCCACGTCGCAGTAGTCGCTGACATCGTAGCCGGCGTCGCGCTGGGGGGAGCGGTAGAAGGGGGACAACCACACAGCGTCCACTCCGAGGTCCGCCAGGTGCGGCAGTTCCTCGGTGATGCCCGCAATGTCTCCCACGCCGTCGCCGTTGAGGTCACGGAACGAGCGGGGGTAGACCTGGTAAATCACGGCGGAGCGCCACCAGCCGGGCTGGCTGTCCTCTTGGTGGACCAGAGTCAACGGCCCGGTTCGGGGAGTGGTGGTGAGCGTCACAGTTTCGACAGACATGGAAGCAAGCTTAGACGCTATACCTCTACGAATGGAAAACGCTTCCACAGGCAGCAATAGAAACAAACTCCCCGACATTAGCCTTTCCGCAGGTCAGGGACTGGAAGCGCTTGCAAAAGTTTTCCGCACGCTCACTGCCGCCAGCGGAGCCCTCCGCGCTGCCGCCCCACAGCACCGTCCTACACTGGTGGGACGTGTGCGACGACGGATGGAGGCTTCGTGGGAAGCGTAGTTGAGGAGCTGGAGACCGTGCTGGCGGCCGGCCAGGTGGACCGTGCGGAAGCGACCCTCAGCCGGTACGCGGTGGACCAGGCGCCCATCCTCGATTACCAGCTCCCGCTGGCGGTGGTGTTCCCGGAGTCAGTGCCGGACGTACAGGCTGTGGTACGGATCTGTGCGGACAGTGCAGTGCCAATCGTGCCCCGGGGCGCCGGGACCGGAGTCTCCGGCGGTGCCCATGCCACCCAGGGCTGCATCATCCTGTCCCTCGAACGCATGGACCGGATCCTGGACCTGAACCCTGACGACGAAACAGCAGTGGTGGAACCGGGGGTCATCAATGCCGTGCTGAATGAGGCGGCAGCGGTGCACGGCCTGATGTACGCGCCGGATCCAGCCAGCTTCCGCACCTCCACCATCGGCGGCAACGTTGCCACCAACGCGGGCGGCCTGCGCTGCGCCAAATACGGGGTCACCAGGGACTCCGTCCTTGCGCTGGACGTAGTGCTGGCTGACGGCTCGCTCATCCATACCGGCCACCAGACCTTCAAGGGCGTAGCCGGCTATGACCTGACCGGCCTGTTCGTCGGCTCGGAGGGAACACTAGGCATTGTGGTGGGCGTGACCGTACGCCTAAAGTATCTTCCCCGGGAAGTGCACACCGTTGCCGCTTTCTACCCGGACTTCCGTCTCGCCGCCGCCGGGGTCCTTGCCGTAGGCAGGGCACGGGTGCAGCCCGCCATCATGGAATTGCTCGACGGCGGTACGCTGGCCCAGCTGGATGAGATCCACGGATCGGACCTTACGGCGCGCGGCAAGTCCCTGCTCCTGGTTCAGACAGACGGCTTCGGTGCTGCCGCCGAAGCGAAAGTGGTCCGGGAGGTCCTGAAGTCCGGCGGGGCAACTGTCACCACGGAAGCCAGCGCAGAGGCAGAACGCCTGGTGGAGCTCAGGCGACACAGCAGGGGCGTGGAAGTGGATGATGAGTACCGGGTGGGAGAGGATGTCGCTGTGCCCCGCTCCCGGCTGGTTGACTACGTCGCTGCCCTGGAGGCCATGGCCGCCAGCCACGGCGTGCACCTGAAGGTAGTTGCCCACGCGGGCGACGGCAACCTGCACCCCACCTTCTGGATAGACCGGAAGGACAGCATGGTGGATACTGCCGCCATGGCGAGGCTCCAGCAGGTCCTTGATGAATCCATCACCGCAGCCCTGGAAATGGGTGGAACCATTACCGGGGAACACGGCGTGGGGCAGTACAAACTGCGGTGGCTGGGCCAGGAGCAGCCGGAACCGGTCCGGGAGTTCCAGCGCAGGATTAAGGAACTGTTTGATCCTGCCGGCATCCTGAATCCCGGCAAGGCAATCTAGCCCTAGATGAGTAAGTCCTATTGCCCGTGACGGTGGGGCGCTTTTAAAGTAAGGCGGAGAGTGTTAAACCCGGTATGTGAACCCCGAACTAAACACTCTCCTGACCACACTCTATGTCCTTCTCACCGACCGTGTCCTGCCTGATCTAGGCGTGTCACGGGACCGGCGGCCCGGGCGCAAGCCCGTGCTATCGGATGCCGAACTGCTCTGCCTGGCTGTGGCGCAGCAATTGCTCGGATACTCCTCCGAAACCAGGTGGATCCGTTACGCCCGGACGCACCTGACCGGGATGTTCCCGTTCATCCCGCAGCAGTCCGGCTACAACAAGCGGCTCCGGGCCGCCGGCACGCTGATCTCCGCGACCATTACGGCCCTGGCCAAGGACACCCCGTCCTGGCACGACGTGCTCCGGCTGGTCGATTCCACCCCGCTGCCCTGCGGAATGTCACGGGAAACCGTCAAACGCTCCGATCTCGCCGGGCATGCCGGCTACGGCTACTGCGCTTCCCATTCCCGCTACTTCTGGGGCTTCCGCCTGTACCTGATCAGCACTCCTGAAGGAATGCCGGTCATCTGGGGCCTGGCGAATCCGAAAGTAGGGGAACGTGAAGTCACCCAGGCCCTGCTGGAAAAGGACCATCACCTCGTCCGCGCCGGCCAGGTCATCTTGGGCGACAAAGGCTTCGCCGGCAAAGACTTCGAACGGTTCATCACCGACGACCTCGGCGCCCACCTCATCAGACCCGACCGCAAGGACGAGAAGCCACGCTTCGGCAAACTCGGCGGCATCAGGCAATGGATCGAGTCAGTCTTCGACACCCTCAAAGGCCAACTCACCCTCGAAGACCACGGCGGGCGCACCCTTGAAGGCGTCAAAGCACGCGTCGCCGCACGGCTCCTCGCCCTCGCAGCCGGAATCTGGCACAACTGGCTCACTGACGCGCCCCGCAAACGCTCCCTGATCGCCTACGACCACTAAAACCAATAGGACTTAATCATCTAGTCGTCCGAATCCGGGTATTCGTCGATCGACTCGTCTTCGCCGTACCGGGACTCTTCGGTTTCCACCTCGAGGATCTTCAGCAGCCCGGTGTCCGGGTTGAGCATGATCGCGGCCTCGTCCCGGCGGTGCCGGAGGATGGAGTCGATGTAGGACTGGACGGCCTCGGCCAGGGGGATGTGCCGCTCCTGCTTTTCGGACATGTACCAGCGGTGTTCCAGGACCTCGTGCACCACTTCGGCGGGCTCCAGCTTTCCGGAAAGGTCCCGCGGGATGGACCTGACGATCGGCTCGAAGATCTGGCTCACCCAAAGATGCGCGCTGTATTCCTCGTCCATGTCCGGGTTGTTGTCCGCCCGGAAAGAGTCCATGTCATTAAGGAGCCGCCGGGCCTGGTTCTCCTGCGCGTCGATACCCGTAAGCCGCAGGAGCCGCCGCTGGTGGTGTCCGGCGTCCACCACTTTGGGCTGAAGCTGGATGGTGGACCCGTTCTGGGTGGTCTTGATGGCGTATTCCTCGACGTCGAAGCCGAGTTCGTTGAGCCGGCGGATTCTGGCGCTAACCCGCCACCTCTCACCGAGTTCGAAGGACTCCTTCTCCGTCAGTTCTGCCCAGAGGCGGCGGTAGCTGTCCATGATCAGCTCGCTGGTGGCTACGGGGTCCACCTTTTCCTCGATCAGCCCGCCGTCAAGCAGGTCCATCAGCTCGCCGGCGATATTCACGCGTGCGATTTCCAGGTCATACTCGCGCTGGCCGGTGGACAGGTCCGGATACAGCTCGCCGGTTTCGGCGTCCACGAGGTAGGCGGCGAAGGCGCCGGCGTCGCGGCGGAACAGGGTGTTGGACAACGAGACGTCGCCCCAGTAAAAGCCAATCAGGTGCAGCCGCACCATCAGCAGCGCCTGCGCATCGATGAGGCGGGTGAGTGTGTCCTTGCGGAGCATCTGGGAGAACAGGGCGCGATACGGCATGGAGAACTTCAGGTGCCGGGTGACCAGCACCGGGTTCAGCGGCCTGCCGTCCACGGTGGTGCGGCCGGTGATAACGGCGACGGGCTCCACGCAGGGCACGTCCAGGCGGGCCAGTTTGCGGAGCATGTGGTATTCATGCCGGGCGACGTGCTCGGAGGTTTCCTTGATGGCGATCACCGAGCCGCCGAGGTGGGCGAAGCGGACGATGTGCCGCGAAATGCCGCGGGGGAGGGCGGCAAGGTTCTCCGCCGGCCAATCCTCCAGCGCGATGTGCCACGGCAGGTCAAGCAGCTCAGGATCCGCCGCTGCCGCCGTAATGTTCAGTGAACTGGAGACCGAAGCGAGCTTGCCGTCGTCCGCGCTCGCCGCCACGAACCGGGGCAGCTTCCCCACCTGCGCATAGTCGGTGGGTTCGTCGTGCCACTGGGCGCTGTATTCCTCGGTCATGGGTCAATTCTTCCGTACATAGGCGTGGCCAGCTAATTCTTCTGCCGGCACGGTTAAAGGCCGACGGCGGCCGTCCAGTAAAGGAGGGCCGCCGTCAGTTTCATGCGGTGCTTACCTTGGGCCCACGCCGGCAGGGTTCCCTAACCGAAGCGGAGCGAGGTTAGGGTGCCGGTGGATGGGCCCACGCCGGCAGGGTTCCCTAACCGAAGCGGAGCGAGGTTAGGGTGCCGGTGGGGATTAGTCGCCCAGGCGCAGGCCGGTCTTGGTGTCGAACAGGTGCACGTGGCCCGACTGCGGGCGGACGTAGATGGACTCGCCCTTCATCGGGGGGCGGCGGCCGTCGACACGTGCCACGATGTCGTGGTCCTTGCCGTCAAGGGTGGTGTGGCCGTAGACGTAGGCGTCGGCACCCAGTTCCTCGACGACGTCGACCTCTACCTTCAGGCCTTCGCCGTGCGGAGCGGTCTCAAGGTCCTCCGGGCGGGAGCCCAGCGTCACGGTGGAGCCGTGTGCCTCCTGGAGGACGTCGCGCGGTACCGGGTAAACCGTGCCGCCGAACTGCACGCCGCCGTCGACGACCGGCAGTTCGAGCAGGTTCATGGCGGGGGAGCCGATGAAGCCGGCCACGAAGACGTTCTTGGGCTTGTCGTACAGGTTGCGCGGGGTGTCCACCTGCATCAGCAGGCCGTCCTTCAGCACAGCAACGCGGTCGCCCATGGTCATTGCCTCGACCTGGTCGTGCGTCACGTAGACAGTGGTGACGCCCAGGCGGCGGGTCAGGGATGCGATCTGGGTGCGGGTCTGCACACGGAGCTTGGCGTCCAGGTTGGAAAGCGGCTCATCCATGAGGAAGACCTGCGGGTTACGGACGATGGCGCGGCCCATGGCAACACGCTGGCGCTGGCCGCCGGAGAGTGCCTTGGGCTTGCGGTCCAGGTAGGGCTCAAGGTCAAGGAGCTTGGCGGCTTCACGGACGCGCTCGGCGCGCTCTTCCTTGGAGACGCCGGCGATCTTCAGGGCGAAGCCCATGTTGTCGGCCACCGTCATGTGCGGGTACAGCGCGTAGTTCTGGAAAACCATCGCGATGTCGCGGTCCTTCGGGGGAACGTCGGTGACGTCGCGGTCGCCGATGAGGATACGGCCTGCGTTGACGTCCTCAAGGCCTGCGAGCATGCGCAGGGAGGTGGACTTGCCGCAACCGGAGGGTCCAACGAGGACGAGGAATTCGCCATCGGCGATGTCGATGTTGAGCTTATCGACGGCGGGCTTTTCTGTGCCCGGGTACAGACGCGTAGCGTTATCAAAAGTAACTGTAGCCACAGTTATCAATCCCTTCACCGGCAGGTACGTGCCGGACGATCCGTTGTGAATGGTTCATGTTTGTTCAGTTTTGTGCTGCAGACGTTCCTCAACCAAGGTTGAAGAGCGTCGAGTGACGCCGCACGTTGCTTGTGCGCCACATCACAAGCAAGAGTATGTCAGATGTTGTGCTTTTAGTCGCGAATGTTACGGACGTCACATATGACCTTGGTCAACTTCGGCCCTGAAAACCCTGTTGGTCTTCCTCGGCAACAGCAAGGCTTCGCTCCTGAAGCAGCACTTCCAGCATCTCCGCCACGTGCACCGGCGCCTCCACGCGGTACTGGGCCTGGGTGAAGTCCAGGCCCACCTTCACGCCCACGTCCCCGGGCTCCAGCCGGGCCAGCGCATCCTCGTCCGTCGTGTCGTCACCGGCAAACAGGACGGCCGTGGCCCCGGTGACCTGGCGAAGGAAGGTAACGCCCTCGCCCTTGGAGGCGTTAACCACAGAGGTTTCAAGGACGCGCTTGCCGTCCTTGAGGAAGACGCCCTTGCGGTCCTGCAGCACCGAGCGCGCGGCGGATACCGCGTCCTGCGCCACGTCGTCGTCCGCCAGCCGCGTGTGCAGGACCACCCCGGCAGGCTTGTCCTCCAGCATGGTGCCCGGTGCCTCCTGGACGATTTCCGCAAGGATGCTGCGGACCTCGGCAAGCAGGGCCTTTTGCTCCTCATCGAGCGTCAGTCCTGTCGATGCCGGCCCCAGCCAGGCCTCTGCCCCGTGGCTGCCAATCAGGAGGGTGTCCACCGGCGGCGACGCGACGCTGCGCAGGCTGGCGAGGGCGCGTCCGGAGATGAGCGCCGTCGTCGTCCTGGGCAGCACGGCGAGGCCGGCGAACGCCGTGGCGGCGCGGGGAAGGGGGCGGGCGTCGTCGGCGTGGCCCACGATGGGAGCCATGGTGCCGTCGAAGTCCATGGCCACCAGCAAGTGATCCGTCGCAGCGACGCGCCGAAGGGCCTCGCGAAGCTCCGGCGTCAGTGCCAACTTGCCGTTGCCGGCGCGGCCGTCAGGAGTCATCACGGACCGCCTTCTCCTCAAGGGCCCGAAGGAACTCGGCGGACCAGTAGTCCACGTCGTGCTCAAGGATCTGCTTGCGCATGGCCCGCATCCGCCGGGAGGCATCCCGGGGCGGCAGCTCCACCGCCCGCATAATCGCGCTCTTCAGGCCATCGATGTCGTGCGGGTTCATCAGCAGCGCCTGCTTGAGCTGGTCGGCCGCGCCAGCGAACTCGCTGAGCACCAGGGCGCCGTCGTTGTTGGTGCGGGCAGTGACATACTCCTTGGCCACCAGGTTCATGCCGTCCCGCAGGGCGGTCACCAGCATGACGTCCGCGGCCAGGTACAGGGCCACCATCTCCTCCACCGGGTAGCTGTGGTGCAGGTAGCGGACCGCGGTGTTCTCGAGGGTGTCATAAGTGCCGTTGATGTGGCCAACCGTGCCCTCAACCTCCTCACGCAGGAGCCGGTACTGTTCAACGCGTTCGCGGCTGGGGCTGGCCACCTGGATCAACGTGGCGTCACCAACGGACAGCTTGCCGTCGGCCAGGAGTTCCTCGAACGCCTTCAGCCGGTGCCGGATGCCTTTGGTGTAGTCGAGGCGGTCCACGCCGAGCAGGATGGTTTTCGGGTTGCCGAGGTCCTGGCGGATCTGGCGCGCGCGCTCAATGATCTCGGGCTTTTGGGCCAGCTCGGTGATTTGCTGGACGTCGATGGAGATGGGGAACGCCTGGGCGCGGGCGATGTGGGTGATTTCCCCGTCCTGGCCCTTAACGTGCACCTGCTGCTGCTTGACGCTGGCGCCCAGGAAGCGCCGGGCGGAGCGCATGAAGTTTCCGGCGTCGCTGGGCCGCTGGAAGCCCACCAGGTCCGCGCCGAGGAGGCCGTCGATGATGGCCTGGCGCCAGGGCAGCTGGGCGAAGATCTCCGGCGGGGGGAACGGGATGTGGTTGAAGAAGCCGATCCGGAGGTCCGGCCGCGCCTCCCGGAGCATCCGTGGCACCAACTGCAGCTGGTAGTCCTGGATCCACACTGTGGCGCCATCGTCCGCATGGCGTACGACGGCGTCGGCGAACCTTCTGTTGACCGTGCGGTAGGCGTCCCACCACGTCCGGTGGAATTCCGGCGGGGCGATGACGTCATGGTAGAGCGGCCACAGCGTCGCGTTGGAGAAACCCTCGTAGTAGAGCTCTACGTCGTCAGCGCTCAGCTGGACCGGAACCAGGTCCATGCCGCCGTGGCTGAACGGTTCCACCGTCTCATCCGGGGCGCCGTGCCAGCCCACCCATGCGCCGTCGGTCTTGGTCATCATCGGCGCCAGTGCGGTCACCAGGCCGCCGGGGGACCGGCGCCACCCGGAGCCGTCGTCGCCGCTTTCGCCCGGGGCGCAGCGGTCAACGGGCAGCCTGTTCGAGACCACCATGAAGTCATACTTTGTTTTCCCGCTGCGGCCGGAGCCGGCGGCGCCGGACCCGGCTGCGGTGGCAGGTTTTTCCTGGACGGGTGTTTGCATTGCGGCCCCCTGGGGTTGCTTGTGCCTCTCAGCCCACCCTAACGGGACGGAATCTTCCATGCTATTCGTCCGTTGGTCAATCCGGCAGAATACTTGAAAAGGCAAGCTCTCAGCTTTCTCCCCTAAAATGATGGGGTTGCCACGAATTGGTCCCCCTCGTCAATCGACCCAAGGAACACATGAGCCCCGCAAACGAAGTACGTAAGTCCAAAGCTGAGCGAACCGCGGAGGCCCGCGAGAAAGCGCGGCTGATCCGTGAAGCCCAGCTGAAAAAGGACAAGCGCAACAAGCTGCTGATCGGGTGGGGAATTGTGGTGGCCGTTGTGGCTATCCTGGCGGTGATCGCGCTGGTGGTGACGACGGGCATCCGGCAGAACACCCCCATCGCAGACCAAGGCCCGGTGCCTGCCAGCGCCAACGTTAACGGTGGTGTGACCCTCCTGGCCAACACCGAGGTCAAGAAGACAGACGCGGCGACCGTGGACATGGCCAACCTGCCGGCCAAGCCTGATGCGCAGCCCAGCCCCGTGGTGGCACCGGGTGCCGAGGCCGAAGCCGGCCAGCCCGTGAAGGTGATTGCCTACATCGACTTCATCTGCCCGGTCTGCCTGCGGTTTGAAAACACCTACAACGAAGCCCTCACCACGCTCCGTAATGAAGGCAAGATCAGCATGGAGTACCGTCCGCTGGGCTTCCTGGACCGCCAGTCCAGCACCAACTACTCCTCACGCGCCGCCAACGCTGCGGCCTGCGTAGCCGACAAGGCACCGGAAAAGTACGCCGAATACGTGGACGTTCTGTTCGCCAACCAGCCTGCCGAAGGCGGAGCCGGACTCTCTGACGACAAGCTGAAGTCCCTTGCCAGCGAAATCGGTGCGGACATCAACAGCTGCGTGGACGAGAAGACCTTCCGCCCCTACGTAAAGTACTCCACGGAGCTGGCAGCGAACACGGGCATCACCGGTACGCCTACCGTCTTCATTGACGGCAAGCAGTGGGACGGCGCAACCGACCTGAACGCCGAAATCCAGGCAGCCATCGACGCCAAGGCCTAACGGTCTCTTCCCGAGCATCAGGGCCCGCCTCCGGAACGTTTCCGGAGGCGGGCTTTTCCTTTGCCTGCTTCTTTCGTGCCCGAACCGAGGCGGCGTTTTTACCACCGGGAGGACTTGGGCTAACCTTATCTAGCGCCGTCCAGGCGCCCGCCCGCAAGGGCGCGCCTCCTTAGCTCAGTTGGCCAGAGCACCGCTCTTGTAAAGCGGGGGTCGTCGGTTCGAATCCGACAGGGGGCTCCGATTGGCCGTCCGTCCTGAGGGACGTTTCAGGCCTGCGTCGGCGGGATGTTGTGGTTCAGGCGCAGGAGATTCTGCGGATCATAGCGGTCCTTGAGTGCCACGAGGCGCTGGTACTTATCCTGGCCGTACGCACTCCGGGCGGCGTCCGCCTCCTTGATCCCCAGCTCCGCCCCGAGGAAGTTGACGTATTCCCCCTGCTCCGCGAAGGGCCGCATCAGGGCGTAGGCCTTGCGTGCGAAGGCGGTGAGCCGTTCGTCCTCGGCGGCGTCGCGCCAGAAGCCGTAAACGTTCAGCCAGTAACGCGCCGACCGGTTCGGAAACGCTGTTGCCTCCTCCGGGACCCGCCCGAACGCGCCCTCCAGGTGGTGGATGTCGATACCGGTTCCCTGCCACGCCAGCTCGGAGGCGAAACCCACCACGACGTCGGCCACCTCCTCGTCCAGCCGCGAAAACGAAACGTTCTTCCAGTAGCCGCGTGAGCCCTTGGGAAACACGGCGTCCATGGCGCTCTGCCAGTCCAGCCACGACGCCGGCCCCACTTCCTCCTCGTCAGGCGGGGCATCGGCCCGGAGCTGGTCAACGAGGTTGAGGCCGGCCTGGTGGTCGTCGCCGGCCCAGGCGAATCCAAGAATCATCCAGGGCTCGTCGCCCATGCCGAAATCGGGCGGAAGGACCAGGAAGGAGATGATCGGGTTCATCTCATCAGGCAGGTCCCGGGTCCAGGCATCGAAGGCCAGCAGGGCGTGCTTCCAGTGCTGTTGCCGGTAGAAGAGGTTGCCGCCCAAGGGGGCCGCCGGCAGGGGATGGGCGCGGAAAGTGAAAGAGGATACGACGCCGAAGTTTCCGCCACCGCCGCGCAGCCCCCAGAACAGTTCCGCGTTTTCGTCCGCGCTGGCGTGCAGGTGTTCGCCTGCGGCGGAGACGATGTCCGCGGCTTCGAGGTTGTCCAGGCTCAGGCCTCCGGTTCGGGTCAGCCAGCCCACCCCGCCGCCAAGGGTGAGTCCTGCCACCCCTGTCCCGCTGATGACCCCCAGCGGAACCGCCAGCCCCTGTGCGGCCGTGGCCCGGTCCACATCAGCCAGGGTAGCTCCCGGCTCAACGGTGACGAGCCGCCGTTCAGCGTCCACCTGGACAGCCCGGAGTGATCCCAGGTCCAGCACCAGGCCGCCCTCAACAGTTCCGTGGCCGGCAATGTTGTGCCCTCCGCCGCGTACCGCCAGCGCCAGCCCACTGCGACGCGCAGTATCCAGAACAACGTCAATGTCCGAGACTGCCCCAGCCTTTGCGATGGCTCGTGGGCGGAGATCGACCATGCCGTTCCATACGGCCCGGGCTTCCTCGTACAGCGGATCCTGTGGCTCGATCAAGGGTCCCTGCAGCCGCCCACGCAACTCCTGCAGTGACTGCTGGACGTCACGTTCCGGATCGTGGTGATGAACTGCGGCCATCGCTGATGCTTCCGGGTCAAAGGGCGAAAACTATTCACAGGGAATCCCGATGCCCGGAGTCTAGGAGCAGTTCCGCGGGCCGGTCAATAGCTTCTTCTTCCAGCCGCAGCCAGCCCGGATTCAGGGCGGCATACGCTTTCAACGGGAGCGGGATTAATGTCCGCGAGACAGGGACGAAACGCGGCCACAACATTGGCTGCGTACGGTCGGGGGCATGACAGCTCACTTTCCGGCCCGTATCCGGGCCTGGTTCGCGGACACCTTTTACTGCGACACCCCCGGCCAGGCTGCAGATGCCATGGCAGATGCGACGCGCTGGGGGTGGCTTCCGGCCCTCAGCGGCGTGGCCGTCGGAGCGGACCAGGCGCGGGAAAAGCACCTGGATTCCGCGGCGGAACCGGGCGGAATGTCTGGTTGAACACACTATTGCACGGGTGAGTGCATAATGACCTAAACTGCTTCACTGAGGTGCCTGAAATGGCGCTGTGCAGCAACGAAAGTGAACATGCAATGGCTACCGATTACGATGCTCCACGCAAGCAAGAAGAAGAGTCACCCGCGGATTCCCTGGAGGCACTGCAGGCCTCGCGTGGCGGCAACGCACAGACCGCAGTGATCGACCTCGACGAAAACGACACGGCCGAGGGTATCGACTTGCCCGGCGCCGACCTTTCCAACGAGGAACTCACTGTCATCGTTGTTCCGGAGCAGTCAGATGAGTTCACCTGCTCCTCCTGCTTCCTGGTCCGCCACCGGTCCCAGGTGGCCCGCGAAAAGAACGGCATGAAGTACTGCCGCGACTGCGAAGGCTGACATTCCGTACGAAAAGCAGCGCCGGACACCCCATCGGGTGTCCGGCGCTGTTTCGTCTTTCCGGCACCGTTATCCGGCATAACGGGCGGGTCCAGAAACGGCACCGGAACGGTTAAGGACGGCGGCAAAAAGGCCCCGGATTTACTGCGGCGTGATGCGCTTCCCGGCTTCCTCACGGTTGCGCGCCGAAGCGGCCACAACCCTCGTTTCGGCGGTGCTGCGCTCCTACGCTTGAGCTATCCAACCGCTCCACCAAACATGGATGGCACCACAATGAAAAAGTTCCTCATCTGGCTCACGGCGCTCTTAATGGCTGTCGGGCTGGGAATTCTGGTTCCGGGGCCCGCCTCGGCAACCACATCGTATTGCGGCCTCCAATGGGGTTCGAAGGCGAAAGCCGTTGAAACCATGAGCGCCGCCGCCGTCACCAACATCCGGACCGGGCAGCACTACTGCTTCGACCGGATGGTGATTGACCTTAAAGGTGATGTTGCCGGCTACAACGCCCGCTACGTCAACAAAGTGACACAGGACGGTTCCGGAAATCCGGTACCTGTCCGGGGGCAGGCGTTCCTCCAGGTCACCGTGACCGCCCCGTCCTACGACGACAACGGCAACGCCACGTACAGCCCGGCCAACCAGGCCGAACTGTCCAACGTCAACGGCTACCAGACCTTCCGTCAGCTGGCCTGGGCGGGCAGCTTTGAAGGTTACACAACCATCGGTCTGGGCGTCCGCGCCCGGCTGCCCTATCGTGTGTTCACGCTCGATGGCCCGGGATCCGGCTCACGGCTGATTGTGGACGTGGCGCACTTCTGGTGACACAACCCAAAAGGTGCCGCATCCCCAACGATCGGGGGTGCGGCACCTTTTGTGTGCGCTGCTGTTAGGGGCTACTCCGGGACAACCAGGGCCGGAGTATCCCGCTTGAGGGTTTCGCCGCGGAAGAAGCCCGGGTGCAGCCGGGCCATGATGAGCATGAACACCGCACCCAGGGCCAGGATGCCTACCCCAAGGACAAAGACCAGCCCCACGCCGAAGACCTCAGAGCCGCTGCCGAACTCAGGCGCCCAGCTGTCCACGGCCGTCTGTACGAACACTACGAACAGGCCCACCCCGCCCAGCACCGGGCACAGGAGCCGCAGGACGAAGTTGCGGGCGCTGGTGAAGACGCTGTGCCGGAAGTACCAGGCGCAAGCCAGGGCGGTCAGGCCGTAGTAGAAGCAGATCATCAGGCCCAGGGCCAGGATGGTGTCATTGAGGACGTTTTCGCTGACCACGTGCATCACGGCATAGAATCCCGCCGACATAACGCCCGCCGCGACGGTGGCGAAGCCCGGCGTCGCAAACTTCGTGCTGATCCGGCTGAACGGCTTCGGCAGGGCACCGTAGTGGCCCATGGCCAGCAGGCTGCGCGAGGGCGACATAAACGTGGACTGCAGGGAGGCAGCGGAACTTGAGAGCACGGCAAGGGACATCAGGATGGCGAACGGGCCCATGATGGGGGAGGCGAGGGCTGTGAAGATGTTCTCGTGGATTTCCGTGTTGTTCAGGCCGTTGCCGGTGTCTCCGACGCCGGCGAACATCATGGTGGCGATGCTGACCAGCAGGTAGATGGCCAGGACGATGACGGCGGTGAGGGTGCCGGCCAGTCCGGAGGTCTTCTTGCCGTTCGCCGTTTCCTCGTTCACGGTGAGGCAGACGTCCCAGCCCCAGTACACGAAGATGGAGAGCGAGATGCCGGCGGCGATCTGGCCGAAGGTTTCAATTTTGGTGACATCGAACCACTCCCAGCTGAAGGGGATGGCCGTTTCGGAGCTGGACCAGTTGGCGAACGCCATGGCCACGAACAGGCCAAGGACCAGCAGCTGGAACCCCACCAGGCCGTACTGCACCAGCTTGGTGGTGTGCATCCCGCGGTAGCTGACCCAGACCGCCAGGGCCACGAACACAAAGCAGGTCAGCACGTTCAAGGCTTTATTGGCCGCCAGGTCGGCCAGCCCCGGTTGGCCTGTGAGCTGCGAGAGGAACAGGTAGAAGAAGTCGACGGCGACGCCGGCCAGGTTGGACAGCACGATGATATTTGCTGCGAGGAGCCCCCAGCCGCCCATCCAACCGACCCAGGGGCCAAAGGCTTTGGTCACCCACGTGAAGGTGGTGCCGCTGTCCGGGGAGTCGGCGTTGAGCTCCCGGTAGGCGAGCGAGACCAGGATCATGGGGATGAACCCAATGAGGAAGATGACCGGCAGCTGGAGCCCGGCCTCGTTGACGGTGGGGCCCAGTGCGCTGGTCAGCGTATAGGCCGGTGCGATGGTGGAGATGCCAAGAACGACGACGGCGAGAAGTCCCAGCTGCCCGCCCTTCAGGCCCTTCGGGGTAATCCCGTGGGCACTACCCGGAGCATGCTGTCCTGCCCCGCGTCCTGCCCCGCCTGCGGCGGGGGCGCCGGTGCGGATGGTTTCTGTCATGACACCACTTTCTGGGAGGCAGCAGGCTGGTGTTGGGTGATGCAGTGGATACCCCCGCCGCGGGCAAACAGCTCGCGTGCGTCAATGGCGACGATACGCCGTCCGGGGTAGGCCTCGGCAAGGATCTGCAGGGCCTTGTCGTCCTGGGGGTCGTTGAAGCTGCAGGCAATCACACCGCCGTTGACCACCACGTGGTTGATGTAGCTGTAGTCCACGAAGCCTTCCTCGTCCCGGAGCGTTTCGGGGGCGGGGACTTCGATGATGTTCCACCGCCGGCCGGCGGCGTCCGTGGTGCCGCGCAGGAAGTCGATGACTTCCCGGCAGACCTCGAAGTCCGGATGTTCGGGATTCCCCTGGGAGTGGACCAGCAGCGTGCCGGGCGAGGGGATGGCCGCCACGATGTCCACGTGGCCGCGGGTGCCGAAGCGCTCGGAATCCCGGGTCAGGCCGCGGGGAAGCCACACCACATGGGTGGCGCCGATGGTGCGGGCCAGTTCCGCCTCGACGTCGGCCCGGCTGAGGCCGGGATTGCGCCCCGGATCCAGCTGCACTGTTTCCGTAACGAGGACCGTTCCCTGGCCGTCCACCTGGATGCCGCCGCCCTCGTTCACCAGCGCCGACACGATGTGGTGTGCCCTTGAGCGGCCGGCCACCTCGCCGGCGACCAGGGCATCCTTGTCCCACTGCGCCCAGTCCTGTCCGCCCCAGCCGTTGAATACCCAGTCCACGGCGCCAAGGTTCCCCTCGCCGTCCAGGACAAAGGTGGGGCCGACGTCGCGCATCCACGCATCATTCAGCGGGGCTGCAAGTACCTCAACCTCAGGGTGGAGGTAGGCGGCGGCCGTCTCGACGTCGTCGGGATCCACCACCATGGTGACGGGCTGGAATTCGACGGCGGCGTTCGCCACTGCAGCCCAGGTGGACCTGGCTGCGTGGGCAGCTTCAGCGGACTCGCCAAGGGTGTAGCCGCCGGCGGGAAACGCCATCCAGAGCCGCTCCTGCGGGGCTGTTTCGGCGGGCATCCGCCACTCGGCCTGCACCAGGGCAGCCGCGTCCTGCTGGGCGACGGGGGCGGTCACGAGCACACCTCCGCGAACCCGCGCTCGCCGCCGATGGATTCATTCGGGCGGACGGGCTCGGTGAGGCGGCCGTAGGTGTCCGGACGGCGCGTTGCCAGGAAGGGGAACAGGGTCAGCCAGTCCTTCCTCTGGTCCAGGTCCAGGTCTGCTACCAGGACGGCGGACGCGTCGCGGGGTGCCTGGGCGAGGATGCGGCCGTAGGGGTCGGAGATGAAGGACGAACCGTAGAAGTTCAGGGTGCCTTCGCTGCCCCAGCGGTTGGGTGCGATCATAAACAGCCCGTTGGCGATGCCGTTTCCTACAATCACCTGCTGCCAGAGCGGCTGGGTGTCAAAATCGGGGTGGTCCGGTTCGGAACCGATTGCCGTGGGGTAGACCAGGATTTCGGCACCGCCCAGTGAGTACAGCCGGGCCACTTCGGGAAACCATTCGTCCCAGCAGGTGGGCATGCCCAGCCGGGCGCCGCCGAGTTCGGCAGGGGCATGCACTTCGTAGGCGTCAGCCGCTGCCGGGCCCTGGCGGAAGAACTTGTCCTCGTAGTAGCCGGCAGTGACGGGGATGTGGAGCTTGTGGGTCCGCGCCAGGAGTTCGCCCTCCGGCGAGACCAGGATGGCCGTGTTCAGGCCCAGCCCGTCGTCCTGCCCGTCCGGGTCTTCGGCCCGTTGGTACAGGGACGCGTGGACCGATACTCCGTGACGACGGGCAGCGTCTGCGGCGAAGCGGAAGGTGGGCCCCGTCAGCAGGTCTTCGGCGATGTCCGAGGGCCGGGAACGGGTTGCCCCCTCTCCTGGCTCGTTGTGCGGCCGCGTGTCCGCCGGATAGCGCGAGAGCGTCAGCTCCGGCAGGAAAACCACCGAGGCTCCCAATGCAGCGGCCCGGCTGATGCCCTCGTCGAGTTCGGCCTCCACAGCGGCGCTGTCAGCTTGCCATCGGTGCTGGACCACGCCAACGCGCAGGGCCTTCCGGCTGGACGGCGATGTCCGGGCCAAGGAAGCGGGGGCGTCGAGGCAGGAAATTTCAATCATGTTTGCTACTCCAGTGAGACGACGGTCACTAAATGAATGACGTTCATTTAGTATGCGGTTCCATCGCTCCGGATGCAAGGGGAAATATGAATCGCGTTCGTTTATGTCGGGAAAAAGGAATTAGTAAGCTCACTGAGAAATTTCCCGGAGGTACCGTCCTCTGCCCGCTGCCGGGCTGGTAGCGTCGGGATTACTGGACCAATCGAGGAGGACGCATGAAAGCTTCACCGACACTGACCAACAACCTGCAGGCTGTGCTGACGGACCTGATCGAGTTGCACCTCCAGGGCAAGCAGGCCCACTGGAACATCGTGGGAACCAACTTCCGCGACCTGCACCTGCAGCTGGACGAAATCATCGACGCCGCCCGCCAGTTTGCCGACGATACCGCCGAGCGGATGCGCGCGCTGCATGCCCTCCCGGACGGACGCAGCTCCACCGTGGCCGAATCCACCAGTCTCGCTCCGTTTCCTGAGGGCCTGATCAGCACCAAGGATGCCATCGATCGGATCGTCGCAGCCCTGGAAGCTGCCGTCGGCACCATGCGGAAGGTCCATGATGAAGTAGACGAGGAAGACCCCACGTCGGCTGACCTGCTCCACGAGTTCATCGCCAAGTTCGAGCAGTTCGCCTGGATGGTGAACGCCGAAACCATGAAGCCGACGGCGAGCGTCACGGCGCCTGACGCTTAGCCGGCAGGGCGCCACGTACGGCCTTTCAGCGCCCGGCCCGGACAGAAAGTCCGGGGCCGGGCGCTGTTTTTATGCCTGCCTGAGCGGGCCTCTTATGCAGCCTGCGCCCCTACTGCGCCTTGGGCACCCTCCGGAGCACGACGGCGGCCAGGACTGCCGCCGTCGCCATCAGCACCAGCCCGATCGCCGCGGTGACGTGCACGCCGGAGTCGAACGCGGAGCCGGCGGCTTGGCGGACGGCTTCCGCCAAGGGCGCCGGCAACCCGGCTGCGAGTTCCATGGCTCCGGCCAGGGTTTCGCTGGCATGGGCAGTGCCCTGGCCGGCGGCCTCGACCGCCCCGGCGGGAAGCCGCAGGTTCTGCTGGTAGGAGGCGGTCAGGATGGAGCCCAGGACGGCAGTTCCCAGCAGGGCGCCCACCTCATAGCCTGTCTCCGAGATCGCCGAGGCTGCCCCCGATTTTTCCGCCGGGACGCTGCCGAGGATGAGGTCATTGGAGATGGTTTCGGCCGTTCCGACGCCCAGGGCCAGGACCAGCAGGGCAGCGAGCAGCAGTGCCGGCCCGTCGGCATGGCTGCCGAACGTCACCATGCTGTAGCCTGCGGCGCTCATGGCCAGGCCGGTGCCCACGACGAAACCCGGCCGGACCTTCCGCACGACCGGCACCACCGCAAGGCCCGCCACAACGGTTGCCACCAGCGCCGGAATCATTGCCATTCCCGCAGCGGAAGGGGACATGCCCTCAAGGAGCTGCAGGTGCTGGGCCAGGAAGAGGATGAAGCCGTTGAAGGAGAACAGGGCCAGGACGTTTGCCGTGATGGCCATGCTGAACACCCGGTTGCGGAACAGGGACATGTCCAGCAGCGGGCTCTTCAGCCGCTGTTGCCGCCGGACAAAAGTGGCACCCATTGCGAGGCCGAAGGCCAGGCTGCCCAGTGCCAGCGGTCCGGCACCCTCGGTGGCGAATTCCTTGATGCCGTAGACCACCGGAACCATGGTGAGCAGCGAGAGCAGGATGCTCGGCGCATCCACCCGGCCAGGTGTTGGGTCCTTGGACTCCGGAATGAATGCGGGTCCGAAGGCCAGCAGGGGCAGCATGATGGGCACGGCCACCAGGAGTACTGCTCCCCACCAGAACTGCTCAACGAGCCACCCGCCAAAAATCGGGCCCAGGGCGGCGCCGCCGGAAAAGCCTGCAGCCCAAATGGCAATCGCCAGCCGCCGGCGGTTGGGATCCACAAATATGTTGCGGATCAGGGACAGTGTGGAGGGCATCAGCATGGCGCCGAAGAAACCCAGGGCCGCGCGTCCGGCGATCAGCCAGCCGGCGCTGGGAGCGAAGGCTGTTACTGCCGATACGGCTGCAAAGCCAATGCTGCCAATGATCAGGAGCCGCCGGCGTCCAATCCGGTCGCCCAGGCTCCCCATAGCCACGAGCAATCCAGCCAGCACCAACGGATAGGCATCCACAATCCACAGCAGCTCCACTCCCGAGGTGCCCAGCGCTCCCGCGATCGCAGGCAGCGCGAAGGTCAGGGCGGTGTTGTCCACGGCCACGAGCAGGACCGGGAACATCAGCAGTGCGAGCGCAAGCCAGTCGCGCCACGTGCCCCTTGCGGGGTCCGGGGTGTCCAGGGCAGTGCGGGTGAGGGCTTGCTGGGAGGCGGAGGACGGTGTCATGAGGTAACTATACCGTCCAGACGGTATAGTTAAGAAATCCTCTATCCGCGATGCATGATGGGAAGCATGCCCCGAAAACCCGTAGCGCGAGATGCAGTCCTCGATGCCTTTGAAGAACTCCTGATCGACGTGGGGGAGAGGGCCGCCACGCTGGATGCGGTGGCAAAACGGGCCGGCGTCTCCAAGGGTGGCCTGCTGTACCACTTCCCCAACAAGGAAGCGCTGATCACTGCCACTTTGGAGCGGTTGGACCGCTTGGCAGGAGAAGACCTCGCCGCCATGGCGGCTGCACCGGAGGGGGCCGCGGCCTACTTCATCCGGTCATCCCTCTGGTCCGATACCCCGATGGACCGTTCTTTTGTCGCCGTGACGCGACTCGCCGAGGTGGCCCACGAGGATGCCCGCCGCCGCTTCGCAGTCATCCAGCAGCAATGGCTGGACCTGATCGGCAAGGACGTGGGCTCTGCGATGGCAAAGGCCGTCCTGTACATGGGGGATGGGTTGTACTTCAACGCCATGTGGGAAAGCGGGCCGTCCGGAAACGCCGGCGACAGGCAGGCTCAGGTCGACGAACTCCTGGCCGCCGTCGAGAGGCTCAGAGGCTAGCCGGTATTTGCTCCTGAGCCTGCGGCGTAGGAGAATTAGTGCATGTGTGGGCCGTCACCGGCCACCAGGAAAACCCAAATGAATAGCCTTTGATCTGCGGCGGGAGAGTTCTGCCAGAAGGTACAAGCAGGCGCCGTAGGAGCAATACCTCCCCAGGAATCTCACAGGCCCATGTACCGCCGCGGCGAGGCAACTCTGGAAAGTAGCAGGCTGTCCGCCTGGCATCCGGTTCGCCGGATACCTGGACTGTTGTGCTCACCGACGGTGCAAGCGGGGCCAGCGGATGCCGGCAACGCGGAAACTCTCAGGTCCAATACAGAGCGGGGAGGAACCCGATTCGATGCGGCGTACCCTGATGCCGCCTTAGCTATGGAGTTCCCCGTGACTGTATCTCCGGCCCCCGCCTCTCCGGCTGTTGCCGCCCCGGCTGCTGCCACCTTCGTTGACCGGCACATCGGCGCACGCCGGCAGGCCGACGTCGACACCATGCTCAAGGCCGTGGGGTACGACACCGTGGACGCGCTGGTGGATACCGCCGTCCCCAAGGACATCCGCCAGGACTCCGCGCTGGAGCTGGCGGGCGCACTGAGCGAGGTGGAGGCGCTCGCCGAACTGCGCAGCCTGGCGGCCAAGAACAAGACCGCCGTGCAGATGATTGGCCAGGGCTACTACGACACCGTCACGCCGCCGGTGATCCGCCGCAATATCCTCGAGGGCCCGGCCTGGTACACCGCGTACACGCCGTACCAGCCGGAGATTTCCCAGGGCCGCCTGGAAGCGCTGCTGAACTTCCAGACCATGGTCCAGGACCTGGTGGGCCTGCCCATCGCCAACGCCTCCCTGCTGGATGAAGCCACGGCCGTGGCCGAGGCCGTGCTGATGATGCGCCGCGCGAATAAAAACAAAGAGGTGCGCGACGGCAAGACGGTGCTGGACGCCGACTGCCTGCCGCAGACCATCGCCATCGTGAAGGGCCGCGCCGAGGCACTCGGCTTCGAGGTTGAGGTGGCGGACCTCTCCACGGGATTGCCCGACGGCGCCATCAACGGCGTGGTCCTGCAGCAACCCGGGGCTTCCGGCCGGGTGTTTGACCACAGCGCCGTGATCGCCGATGCCAAGGAGCGCGGCGCCCTGGTAACCGTTGCGGCCGATCTGCTCGCGTTGACCCTCATTACGCCTCCCGGTGAGCAGGGCGCGGACATCGCCGTCGGCTCGGCACAGCGCTTCGGTGTCCCGCTGTTCTACGGCGGCCCGCACGCCGCCTACATGGCAGTCCAAAAGGGCCTTGAACGTTCAATGCCCGGCCGGCTGGTGGGCGTCTCGAAGGACTCCGCGGGAACTCCTGCCTACCGGCTGGCCCTGCAGACGCGCGAGCAGCACATCCGCCGCGAAAAGGCCACGTCGAACATCTGCACGGCGCAGGCCCTGCTGGCGATCGTCGCATCGATGTACGCCGTCTACCACGGACCCGAGGGGCTGAAGGCCATTGCGCACTCCGCCCACGGCCACGCGAGGGTCCTTGCCGCTTCGCTCAAGGCCGCCGGCCTTGAGGTACTGCACACCAGCTTCTTCGACACCGTCACGGTCTCCGTGCCCGGCAAGGCGGCGGGCATCATCGCCGCAGCAGAGGCCAGGGGAATCAACCTGCGCAGCATCGACGCGGATACCGTGGGCGTCTCCACCGATGAAACGACAACACCGGACATTGTCGACGGCGTCCTGGCCGCCTTTGGTGCCGGGCTGGCTGAGGTGGGGGACGGGTTCGGCCTGGATGCCGCCGTCGAGCGCTCCTCCGACTTCCTGCAGCACCCGGTGTTCAACACCTACCGTTCAGAGACCCAACTGCTGCGCTACATCCGCAAGCTCAGCGACCGGGACCTGGCGCTGGACCGCACCATGATCCCGTTGGGTTCCTGCACCATGAAGCTGAACGCCACGGCCGAGATGGAAGCCATCTCCTGGCCCGAGTTCGCCTCGATCCACCCCTTTGCTCCGGACTCCCAGACCGAAGGCTGGCGCGAACTGATCGGGGACCTGGAAGCGCAGCTCACCGAGATCACCGGGTACGACCAGGTGTCCATCCAGCCCAACGCCGGTTCCCAGGGCGAGCTCGCCGGCCTGCTGGCGATTCGCGGATACCACCACTCGCGCGGGGACCAGCAGCGCAATGTCTGCCTGATCCCGGCGTCGGCGCACGGCACCAACGCCGCTTCCGCCGTCCTCGCGGGCATGAAGGTTGTAGTGGTGGCTACCGCCGCTGACGGCACCATCGACCACGCCGACCTGTACGCCAAGATCGAGGCCAACAAGGACGCGCTGTCCTGCATCATGATCACCTACCCGTCAACGCACGGCGTGTATGACGCCGACGTGCGCGAAGTCTGCGACGCCATCCACGCCGCCGGCGGCCAGGTCTACATCGACGGCGCCAACCTCAACGCCCTCGTCGGGTTGGCCCAGCCGGGCCAGTTCGGCGGCGACGTCTCGCACCTGAACCTGCACAAGACGTTCTGCATCCCGCACGGCGGCGGAGGGCCCGGCGTCGGCCCTGTTGCTGCCAAGGCGCACCTGGCGCCCTTTATGCCCGGCAATGCGGCCACCTGGACCGAAGGCAACGATGTCCCCATCTCCGCCTCAAAGTACGGTTCCGCCGGCGTGCTCCCCATCTCCTGGGCGTACGTGAAGCTCATGGGCGGGCAGGGCCTCACCGAGGCCACCAAGTCCGCCTTGCTCGCTGCGAACTACATCGCGGCCCGCCTGAACGACTTCTTCCCGGTCCTGTACACCGGAGAAGGCGGGCTGGTAGCGCACGAGTGCATCCTGGACCTGCGCGAGCTCACGGCCAAGACCGGAGTCACCGCCGAGGATGTGGCCAAGCGCCTCATCGACTACGGCTTCCACGCCCCCACCCTGGCGTTCCCCGTTGCGGGCACCCTGATGGTGGAACCCACGGAATCCGAGGACCTTGGCGAGATCGACCGCTTCATTGAGGCCATGATCTCCATCCGGGCCGAAATCGACCAGGTGGCGCAGGGTGACTTCACCGTTACTGACAGCCCGCTGCGGAACGCTCCGCACACCGCAGCGGCTGCCATCAGCAGTGACTGGGACCGCGCCTACCCGCGCGAGCAGGCCGTGTTCCCGGTGAAGGCACTGAAGCAGGACAAGTACTTCCCGCCGGTGGGCCGCATCGACGGCGCGGCCGGCGACCGGAACCTGATCTGCTCCTGCCCGCCGCTTTCCGAGTTCGAGAACTAAGGGCCGCGCCGTGACTGAGAAATACACCGCCCTCTACGACGAGCACAAGAAACTGGGCGCGTCCTTCACCGACTTCGGCGGCTGGCAGATGCCCCTGAAGTACAGCTCCGAGCTTGCCGAGCACCACGCGGTGCGCCAGAGCGCAGGCCTGTTCGACCTTTCCCACATGGGCGAAGTCTGGGTTACCGGCCCGGACGCCGCAGCCTTCCTGGACTACGCCCTGGTGGGAAAGATTTCCGCCATGCCCGTGGGCAAGGCAAAGTACTCGCTGATCTGTGATGAGGACGGCGGCATCATTGACGACCTCATCACCTACCGCCGCCCTGCAGGTGAGGGCGCCCCAGAAGGCGGCAGCGACGCTTTCCTGGTGGTCCCCAACGCAGGGAACGCCGCAGTGGTTGCTGCCGCCCTTGCCGAGCGGGCCGCCGGATTCGACGCCAACGTCGAAGACGCTTCCGCCACCACCTCGCTGATCGCCGTCCAAGGCCCCAAGGCGCAGGAGCTGCTGCTGCGCCTCGTCCCGGCCGCGCAACACGAACTGGTGACGGAGTTGAAGTACTACGCCGCCGTGGTGGTACCGATCCTGGTGGGCGGCGCCGGTCTGGACCTCCTGCTCGCCCGCACGGGCTATACCGGCGAGGACGGGTTTGAAATCTTTGTGTCCAACGACGACGCCGCTGGCCTTTGGCAGGCACTCATCGCCATCGCGGACGACGGGGAGCTGAATCCGGCCGGCCTCGCCTCCCGCGATTCGCTCCGCCTTGAAGCAGGCATGCCCCTGTACGGCAACGAATTGTCCCTGCAGGGCGACCCCTTTGCCGCAGGGCTGGGACCCGTCGTCGCGCTCTCCAAGGAAGGCGACTTCGTGGGCAGGGCCGCGCTGGCAGCCAAAAAGGAAGCCGGCGCCGGCAGCACATCCGGCCGCAGGCTCGTTGGCCTCAAGGGCCTGGGGCGCCGCGCTGGCCGCGCCCACTACCCGGTCCTCAAGGACGGCAACATCGTTGGCGAAGTCACCTCCGGCCAGCCCAGCCCCACCCTTGGCTACCCGATCGCCATGGCCTACGTCGACGTCGAATTTACCGAGGTCGGCACTGCCCTGGAGGTTGATCTGCGCGGGAAGGCAGAGCCGTTCGAAGTAGTTGATCTCCCGTTCTACAAGCGCGCCAAGTAGTTCTCGCCCGGTGCAGTCGGGGCGCGGCGGACCGGACTTTTCACGCGTGCTGGCTCGTTCCTCGCCTCTGACGCACGCTTTCGAAAAGCCCGGCTCCGCCGCGCCCTCGCGGTCAGCACACCTGCGTGCTTGGGCCCAAGCCGTCAGGGTTCCCTGGCCGAGCTTGCGAGGTTAGGGAGACGGTGGGGAGCACGCTTTCGAAAAGTCCGGCTCCGCCGGCCCCTTGAGGGCAGCCACGCAAGGTCGGCGTATAAGCCCGTCGAAAGCCCAGGAGTGGGGGCGACGGGTCGAGGTGGTGGCGATCGATACCTGTACCCGGCACTTCGGTGACGGGTGTGTTTTTGCGGTGAAACTGTTGGCCTTCAAAACTGAAGCTGGCGCGGGAGGGGCCGCGGTATCCGGAAGCGTACGTCAGGGGCGAGGAACTGGGCCCACGCCGGCAGGGTTCCCTCGCCGAGCTTGCGAGGCTAGGGCGCCTGTGGGGCGCATGCAGAGGATGGTGGGGCCCCTCGACCCAACCCGGCGACGCTTAACTAGCACCACGAATTTCAAGAGCAAGGAAAGACAGATGGAATCGACGAAGTCTGTCCCGGATGTGTGCTCGCTCGTGACGGGTGAGGTGGTGGAGATCAATACTGGAGTTGTGGATGATCCTGCCCTTCTGTCCGCCCGGGAATACGCATCCAAAAACGGCGGGGTCCTGTAGGACTGCCGCTGCTTCCGGCGGGTCTACCTGCCGGACCAATGAGTTTTAGTGAGGAAACGGCCATGGCTGTTGGTGTCTTTGATCTTTTTTCCATCGGAATCGGGCCTTCGAGTTCGCATACCGTGGGGCCGATGCGGGCTGCCGCTGTGTTCGCGGAGGAGCTGAAATCCTCCGGCGCCCTGGACCGTGTGGCGTCGTTGCGGGTTGACCTGTATGGGTCGCTCGCGGCGACGGGTCACGGCCACGGCACCATGACCGCGATCCTGCTGGGGTTGGAGGGGTTTCATCCGGAGTTGATCCTGCCGGACGAGGTGGAGGAACGCCTGGCCGCGATCGCCGACTCCGGGATGCTGCAGCTGGCGGGTGCCGTTCCCCTGCCGTATGGGGTGAAGGACATGGTGTTGCGGCCGCTGACCATCCTGCCCCGGCACACCAACGGGATGACCTTCACGGTCTCCGACGCCGAGGGCAACGTCCTGCACACCGCCACGTTCTTCTCGGTAGGCGGCGGGTTTATTGTCCGGGAGGGTGAGGAGGACGCGGCGCAGCAGGAGCTGGACGAGTCCAAGAAGGAACTGCCGTTGCCGTTCCGGACGGCCGCTCCTGCACACCGCCACGTTCTTCTCGGTAGGCGGCGGGTTTATTGTCCGGGAGGGTGAGGAGGACGCGGCGCAGCAGGAGCTGGACGAGTCCAAGAAGGAACTGCCGTTGCCGTTCCGGACGGCCGCGGAATTGCTGGAGCACTGCCGGGTGACCGGGCTGGGCATCAGCGAGGTGATGCGGGTCAATGAGGAAGAGAGCCGCACTCCGGAGGAAATCCGTAAGGGCCTGCTGCACATTTACTCCGTGATGGAGGGCTGTGTGGCCACGTCGCTGAAGCGTGAAGGCGTGCTGCCGGGCGGGTTGAAGGTCCGGCGCCGTGCCCCTGACTGGTACGAGCGGCTCAAGAAGGAAAGTTCCCGGCCTGACGGTGAAGGCCAGGACGGGGACTTCCACGACCCGAAGTATTGGCAGGAGTGGGTTAACTTGATCGCCCTTGCGGTGAACGAGGAGAACGCCTCCGGCGGCAGGGTCGTCACCGCGCCGACCAACGGTGCTGCCGGGATCATCCCTGCGGTGCTGTACTACGCGCTGCACTTCGCGCCGGGGATGGAGAACGCGACGCAGGAGGACCGCGACGACGTGGTGGTGAAGTTCCTGCTCGCCGCCGGTGCCGTCGGGGTGCTGTACAAGGAGCAGGCGTCGATCTCGGGCGCTGAGGTGGGCTGCCAGGGCGAGGTGGGCTCGGCGTCGTCGATGGCCGCGGCCGGGCTGGCCGAGGTGATGGGCGGAACCCCTGCCCAGGTGGAAAACGCCGCGGAGATCGCGATGGAGCACAACCTGGGCCTGACCTGTGACCCGATCGGCGGGCTGGTACAGGTGCCCTGCATCGAACGCAACGCGATCGCCGCAGCGAAGGCGATCAACGCCGCGAAGATGGCGCTCTGGGGCGACGGCTCGCACCGGGTCTCCCTCGACGAGGTCATCGTGACCATGCGCGAGACCGGCAAGGACATGAGCTCCAAATACAAGGAAACGGCCATGGGCGGCCTCGCCGTCAACGTCGTCGAATGCT
>NZ_JAMKFI010000001.1:29902-308911 GCF_024494415.1 Pseudarthrobacter sp. R1
GGCGACGGCTCGCACCGGGTCTCCCTCGACGAGGTCATCGTGACCATGCGCGAGACCGGCAAGGACATGAGCTCCAAATACAAGGAAACGGCCATGGGCGGCCTCGCCGTCAACGTCGTCGAATGCTGACGATGGCTGCCACGCCGGCGTGACGCCCGCCGTCAGTTATAGATGGCAGCCCACAAGTTCAGCGTGGCTGCGAACACCAGCCAGGTGATGTACGGCAGCAGGAGCAGCCCGGCGGCCCGGCTGATGGGGCCAAAGTACAAAACTGTCACCGAGACGGCGGCGATGAGGGCGAGGATGATCACCAGCGCCAACCACAGGGCAGCCGTGCCGATGGTTGGATATAGACCGAAAAATACAGGGGTCCAGGCCAGGTTCAGGGCCAGCTGGATTGCATACGCAGTCATGGTGCGCCTGGTACCTGGTGCCTGCTTCCGCCACACCAGCCAGGCCGCAACCGCCATTGCCGTGTACAGGATGGTCCAGACCGGCCCGAAAACGATGTTGGGCGGCGACCAGGGGGCCTTGTCCGCCGTGGTGTACCACCCGTCCACGTTGCCCGCGGTGGCCAGGGCACCCAGCCCGGCGACGAGGAAAGACGCGGCAAGGAACACAGCCAAGGCCACGACCTGCGTGCCAAGCCCCGGCCGCTCAACACTTTGATCCTGCTGGTGCCTCAACGGTCCGGGATACGGCTGCATGCTTCAACCCTTGCCAGAGCGCTTTCCCGAGTCAAGGCAGCGGGGCTTTGACATCTCCGGCAGGGTCGGCAGCATGGCTTCGGCCCGCCGCGCTGGAAAGCCCCCGCCCCTCCAGGCTTTAGACTTGAGGCTGCATGTCCGCACGCAGCCACGAGTACAGAACCGCGCACAACCCCTGATTGGACACGGCCCCCTTGCGAGAATTCACCGCACGTTTTGCCACAGCCGAGGAAATTGAAAACTGGGACAAGCACGTCACGGCCAACCCGAACGGCGGCAACATGCTGCAGTCTGCGGCATACGCGTCGGTAAAGAACGGCACTGGCTGGAAGGTCCGGTTCCTGGTCTTGGAAAGCTCCGGCACCGCCAGCTACAACCTGGTACTTGAAAAGAAGTTCCCGGTGCTGGGCCGGCTCTGGTACCTCATCAAGGGCCCTGACCTCGCCGATGCCGAAGACCTGAAGCCTGCCCTGCAAGCCTGCGCGGACTTCGCCCGCGCCAGGAAGCTCCACGTTTTCACCATCAAGATCGAACCGGACATCGTGGACTCGGCTGATGCCCAGGCGCACCTGGCGGCAGCCGGTTTGGTCAAGGCCCCCAATATCCAGTCCAACGACTCCACCGCCCTGTTGGACATCTCCGGCCCGGAGGAAGCGGTCTTCAAGGCCATCTCCTCCCGCGCACGCAATGCCATCCGCCGCGCAGAGCGGGAAGGCTGCGAAGTGCTCCGGAAGGAACACGGCCCGGAAACCTACCGGGCACTCTATGACCTGATGGCGGACACCGTCAGCGCCAAGGGTTCCATGCCCCTGCGCAGCTATGAGTACTACGCCGCGTTCTGGGACGAGTTCTGCAACCGCGGCCAAGGCAATTTCTTCTTCGTCTATGAGGACGGAAAACCCAGCGTGGGCGCCTTCGTGATCAACTACGGGGCCAAGGCCACCTACAAGGACGGCGGTTCCACCCAGAACCGCAAACAGTACGGTGACTCACACCTGGTCCAGTGGGCAGCCATCCGGCGCATGCAGGAACTGGGGTGCACCGAGTACGACTTCTGCGGCACGCCGCCCTCCGCCCGGATCAAGGACAAAACCCACAACCTGTACGGCATGGGCATGTTCAAGACCAGCTTCACCAAAACCGTCACCGATTTCGTAGGGTGCCACGACTACGTCCTGGCTCCCCTCAAGCACCGTTTGTGGGTCAAAGGCGCCGAAAGGGTCTTCCGCCGGATCGAAACCGTCCGGACCGGCCAGCAGTTCTACTGACCTGTAACGCCCGGACCAGCCGCTGCACCGGCCGGCCGGCCCCCTGCCCGTCATTGCCCTGCGTCCTGCCACTGCCAGGACGCGCAACAGCGAATGAGGAAATCCCTTGAATCCAGTCACCACCGGCACCGATCTTGAATTTAGCCTTCTCAGCGACGCGGACTTCGAGGCCTATGCCCTGAAGCACCCGCAAAACAGCTTTCTCCAGTCCGTTGACTTCGCGGCGTTCCAGCGCGCGCGCGGACAGCAGGTGGAGCTATTCGGCGTGCGCCGCAACGGCGAACTCGTGGCGGCGGGGAAACTGAACTACACCACCACCCGGCTGGGCTACACCGTGTGTGAATGCGCCAAGGGGCCCCTGATGGACTACACGGACGCTGACCTGGTGCGGGCCGTCGTCGGACTCCTCCGCCAGCGCGCCGCGGAACGCAAAGCCGCCGAGCTGAGAATTTCGCCCAACCTCAAGTACATCGCCCGCGATGCCGACGGCGCCGAACACCCCGAAGTTGAGGACAACCGGGAGCTGGTGGCCCGGCTTTCGGGGCTGGGATTCCAGCACCAGGGACTGGACATGAACTTCATCAACGTGAACTGGATGTTCATCAAGAGCCTTGCCGGCGTGAGCGACGCCGAAGAGCTCATCATGGGCACCAGCTACCGGACCCGAAAGGCCATCCGCAAAGCCGAGAAAAACGGCGTCTTCCTGGAACAGGCCACGCTGGAAACCCTTGACGATTTCTACGGTGCCCTGAGCAAGGCCGGGGACGAAAAGGGCTTCGTCTACCGCGAACGTGCCTACTATGAGCACCTGCTCCGGACCACCTCGGCAGAGTTCACCAAGCTCATGATGGCCAAGATCGATATCCCGGCCTACCGGAAATCCATCACCGAGCGGCTGGAGGCGGAATCCGCGACGGCCGCGGAGTTGCGCCGCGAGGTGGAAGAGACCGGGAGCAAGAAAAAGGCGAACCGGCTCAAGGTGGTCCAGGACCTCGTGGACAGCTATGAACGGAGCCTGAAGGACATTGAGCGGTTCCCCGACGCGGTGGGAGTGGCCACCGTGGCCGCGATCCACTTTGTCTGCTACGGGGACGAGGTGGTCTGCGTCATCGGCGGAACCGTTCAGGACTACATCTACTTCAACGGCGCCACGTCCCTGTACTGGGGCATGATGCTCCATGCACTGGAGAAGGGGTACCCGCGGTACAACTTCTACGGAACGTTCGGCATCTCCGGCCAGGACGAGGAAGGCCACGGCGGGTATGCGTTTAAAAAGGGCTTCGGGGGAGAGGTGGTCCAGCTGGTGGGTGACTTCGTGATGCCGGTCCGTCCCGCCGTCTTCCACGCCAACAGGCTGGCCCGCGCGGCGGCCGCCGCTGCCCGCACCCTGCTCGGCAAGCTGCCCCTGAAACGTTCCGCCTGAAATACCAACCACAGCACCGCACCGGGAGGAGGTAACCATGACTGACCGGCCCGAACGTCCCGGGCGCCGGCCGCACCCGGACGGCCTGCCCAAAACAGAGCCGCTGACCCCGGCCCAGGTCCGGCAGAACGCCGCAGCCAAAAGAATGCTGCGGCGCCTGGTCCAGGGTGAAAACCCGCCCACCGCGCCGATGAGCATTGTGGACCGGTTGACGGGGAGTCCCTACGCAAACCCCATGATCCAGGTGGGCGGTGTTGACACCTCTGCCCGCAAGACCCTCGACTTCGCCCTGCACCTGGCCGAAACCATGTTCCGGTACGGAGCCGGTGCGCTTGAGGTGGAAACGAGCATCATAGCCGTCACCGCGGCGCTGGGCCTGAAGAACATCGAAGTGGACATCACCAACCAGTCCGTCGGCATCAACTACGCGCCCAAGGACCAGACACCCATTTCGCTGCTGCGGGTGGTGCGTTCCTGGACCAACAACTACGCCGGCCTGGCAAAAGTCCACCAGCTGGTGACGGACATTGTGGCCGGGGGAGTGGGCCGGGACGAGGCGATCCGCCGGCTGGATGAGGCCATCACCAGCCCCAAGCCCTTTCCGCGCTGGATGGTCACCGTGGCCTTCGGTACGTTCGCGGCCGTCTTTGTGGGAGTCCTGGGCGGCGGACCGGTGTCCTCCGCCATCGCCTTCGTGGCCAACATCGGCATTAGCCTGCTGGCTCGCCAGCTGGGGCGCTGGCGCGTCCCGGACTTCTTCATCACCGCCAGTTGCTCCTTCGTGGTGACACAGCTGGCATTGGTGCTTTGGCAGTTCGGGCTGACAACGTCCCCGGCCATTGTGGTGGTGGGCGGCATCCTGCTGCTCCTGCCGACAGGACGCCTCGTCTCGTCGGTGCAGGACGCCATTAACGGCTTTCCCGTGACGGCAGCAGGACGGTTCCTGTCCACGCTGCTGACCTTCGGCGCCATCGTTGCCGGTATCGCCGTCGCCTTCGTCGTGGGTGAGCTGACCGGTATGCAGCGCATCGACGTCACCGAAACCTTCCCGCCGGCCTACGACCTGTGGGTCCTCGTGATCTTTGTGGCGGTGGCCGTGATGGCGATTGGCATCACCGAACAGACCAGCTGGCAGCTACTGCTGCCCACAGCGGCTGTGGGAGTGGCAGGCTTCCTCGTCCTGCTCGCGGCCGGCCAGCTCGGCGTGGGCGACCGGTTTTCACCCGCCTTAGCCGCCGTGGTCATCGGGCTGCTGGGGCGTGTGGTGGCCCTTCGCATGGGCGCGCCGCAACTGGTGGTTGCCGTGCCCGCGGCCTTGATCCTGCTGCCCGGCCTGACCATCTTCCGGTCGATGTACGTGCTCACCATCGAAGAGGCCGAGATCCTGCTCGGCGCCGGCGGGATGCTCAACGCCGGTGCCATCGTGCTGGGTACAGCGGGCGGAATCGTCCTCGGTGACACGCTTGCCAGGCCGCTGACCCGCAGCCTGGCGAGCAATGAGCGGCGGCGCGCCCGCCGCCGCTGACACCGGCATGAAGCGCTGGGGTGGACCAGCGCCCGGCCAGGTCTGCCCTGGCTGGACCTGTCCCGGGCCGGGTCTGCCCTGCCCGGATGTGTCCTGGCTAGATCTGTCCCACCGGCAGCTTTTTCTCGGCCTGGAACACATCCTCCACGCGGCCCTTGGCCCAGTAACCCGAGAGGGAGACCTGGCTGCGTTCCAGGCCCCGCTGGTCGAAAAAGACTCCGCGCAGGGCCTTCATGTAGCCCCGCTCGCCGTGGGCGAAAACATCCACCCGGCCCGCGGGCCATTCGGCCTGTGCGACGGCCTGCACCAGGAGCTCGCTCTCGCCGGCCGGGACACCATTGCGGGTGAGCCAGTGGATTTTCACTCCGGCGGGGGCCGCGATGGACTGGATCTCGGCGTCGGAATCCACCTCCACAAAGGCCAACCCTTCCGCTTCCGGCGGCAGGGACTCCAGGCATGCCGCAATCGCAGGCAGCGCAGCCTCGTCGCCGGCATAGAGGTACCAGTCCGCGTCCGGTGCCGGGTTGTAGGCGCCTCCGGGGCCGGTAAAGGTGAGCACGTCGCCGGGCTGGGCCTTCGCAGCCCAGGGGCCCGCCAGGCCTTCGTCACCGTGGACCACAAAATCGATGGCGAGTTCGCGGGCCGCAGTGTCCACCCAGCGAAGGGTGTAGGTCCGGGTGAAGGGCCACTGTTCCCGGGGCATGGTCTCCCGGATGCTCCACAGGTCCAGGGGGAAGGGATACTCCACGCCGGGCTGGGGGAAGACGATCTTGACGTAGCGGTCGACGTAACCGTTGTTCGCGAAGTCCGCGAAGCCGTCCCCGCCGGCCACAATTCGAACCATGTGCGGGGAAAGCTCTTCCCTGCGCAGCACGGAAAGGTTGATCTGCGGACGGCTTTTCTTGGTGGCGCTGGTAGCGGCGGGAAGGGTGCTCATAAGGCAAGCCTAAGCTAGGGTGCTGCGGGGAGCTCCCAGGTTACGCCCAGGGCACCCTGCGCAATCAGCAGTTCGTTGACCCGGCTGAAGGGCCGGGACCCAAAAAAGCCGCGGGATGCGGACAGCGGGCTCGGGTGGGCGCTGGCCACGGCAGGAGCCCCGTCCAGGAGTGGGCGGACGCTTTCGGCGTCCTTTCCCCACAGCACGGCAACCAGCGGCATCCGGGACCCGCTCCGGTCCCGGCGTTGGGCGACCGCCGAGACCGCCGCCGTCGTGATCTTCTCCCAGCCCCTGCCGCGGTGCGAGCCTGCGGAGCCCGCCCGCACCGTCATCACGCGGTTCAGGAGCAGCACGCCCTGGTCAGCCCAGGCGGAAAGGTCGCCATGGACCCTGGCGGGCAACCCGAGATCAGACTCCAGTTCCCGGTAGATGTTCGCCAGGCTCCGGGGGATGGGCCGGGTGCGCGGATCCACGGAAAAGGACAATCCCACCGCGTGCCCCGGCGTCGGGTAGGGGTCCTGGCCTACGATCAGGACCTTCACTTGGGCGAGGGGCTGCCGGAAGGCCCGCAGGACGTTCGACGGCGCCGGCAGCACCTGGTGCCCGGCTGCCACCTCGTCGGCGAGGAAGGTGAGCACCTTCCGAAGATCGTTTTCGACGCCCGCCAGGGCAGCGGCCCAGTCGGGAGCCATAAGCTGGTCCAACGGGAGCTGCGCCAACTCGCCGAAACCGGCTCCCCGAGCCGGCTCCCGCTCGAGTTCGAACAAGGCATCTGATTCAAACACGGTCCCATTCTTGCAGGGCAGCCTCTCCGGGCGCAGGCGCGCCCTTCGCAGCGCCAAATGACAATGCTGTTATTCGTCCGTAGCATGGGGGTCAGACATTTTTCGTAACCAGCTAAGGAGTACGCCGTGGCGGAACCAGCCCGGGAGCACCTGCCGGAGCAGGAACCCCGGCCGTCCCTCCTGGCCGACTTCAAACTCAGGGAGTCGCCGCTCAGTGAGCGGGACCAGCAGATGCTTGCTCTGGAGCGGCAGTGGTGGAAGTACGCCGGTGCCAAGGAACAGGCCATCCGGGAGCTTTTCGACCTCTCCGCAACCCACTACTACCAGCTGCTCAACGCACTGATCGATACCGAGGATGCGCTGGCCCACGACCCCATGCTGGTCAAGCGGTTGCGTAGACTACGTACGTCGCGTCACCGTGCACGTACCGCACGGCGCCTGGGGTCCGACGCGTAAGACGCTCAAGCTGAGCCTTCAGCAGCAATCAACAAGGATGTCGTTCCATCATGACCAAATACGCCCGCGATGAATTCGACAAGGTCCCTGAGGCCGCGTCGCGACAAGGTGTCCACCGCACGGCTTCCGCCCCGTCACGGGTACGGCTTTGGCCCATTCTTGCGGTGGGCATGGCCGCACTGGCCATTGGACTGGTGTCCTTCCTGATCCTTCCCAAGCTCGGCTTCAGCGCGCCGGGCAGCCAGGCCGCTTCGAGCCAGGAGGCATCCCCTCTGGCCGGCACCGGCTCCACACCTTCCGCCACTCCGGACGTTTCTCCGGAACCCTCTGCAGAGGCATCGCCCTCTGCATCCGGTGAGCCCGAAACCAGCGAAGAAGCCGAACCGGAACCAAGCGCTTCAGACCCTGCTCCGGTGTTCATGGACAAGACGCAAAGCGTCGCCATTTACAACGCCGCCGGGACGGCAGGGTTGGCGAGCCGGGTGGGCGGGACTGTCCAGGCGGACGGCTGGACGCTGGGACAGGTGGGTAACTGGGCAGGTCCCCCGCAGCAGGCCTCCGTTATCTTCTACCAGGGGGCAGACCAGTTGCCCGGCGCACAGGCCCTTGCGGCGCTTCTGGGTATTCCCACCGTCGTCAACAGCGCGGATTTCCAGGTACCGCTCGTTGTGGTCCTGGGGCCCGGCTACCGGTAAGCGGTGCCCAGCTAAGCGCTGTCCAACTGCAGCGGTTACGCCTCAATAACTATTGAGGACCGGCCAAAGCCATCCCGGCGCCACCAGCACTGAATTGACTAGAGTGAGTTTTCAGGGTCCGTTCATGCCGGCCGGCACACAGCGGCGGGGGCGTCCGGAAACAACGGAAAGAGTGGTCAGCATGGCACTGGGAACCGTCAAGTGGTTCAACGCCGAAAAGGGCTACGGCTTCATCACCGTCGACGGCTCGGGCGATGACATCTTTGTCCATTGGTCCGCCATCCAGGGTGAAGGTTACCGGGCCCTCGACGAGGGCCAGCGCGTGGAGCTCGAAGTTGGCGAAGGCGAGAAGGGCCCCCAGGCGGAAAGCGTCCGGCCCGCCGAGTGAACGATTTGATCCGCCGTCCCGGAATCCTCCGCCGGACGCTCGTCACGGCGGCCGCCTGCTCAACCCTGGTACTGACCGCCTGTTCCGGCGTCACCGGTAATGCGCGGGTGGAAGCCGCAGAGGCTTCCGGCGACGGTACCCTGCGCGTAGGCCTGATCCTGGACAACACCGGCCAAAACGGCTTCCTCAACGCCCCGCAACTGGCCGCCGCCAAGCTCGCCGTGCAGGAGATCAATGCCGCTGGCGGACACAAAGGCAGGCCGGTGGAGCTCCTGCCCACCGACACAGGGCAGGATGCGGCATTACAGGCCCAGGCGCTGGTTGCCGCAAAAGCGGACGTCGTTATCGGCCCCACCGATTCGAGCCAGGCCGCAGCGGCCATCGATGTCCTCTCCCGCGCCCGGACTCCGCTTATCTCACCCGCCAACACGGCCGCCGGGCTGAGCGATATCAGTAGCGGCGGCTACTATTTTCGGACCGCATCGGCCGATGTCGCACAGGGCCCGGTACTGGTGAAGATGGCCAAGGACGCCGGCGCCACCTCAGTTGCGGTGATGTACCAGGAGGGCTCCTACGGCAAGGACCTTTCCGACGCCGTCGCCGCTTCTGCCGAGCAGGCTGGCGTGGACGTGCTGGCAACTGCCGCCTTCACGCCGGGCGATGCCCGCAGCGCGGCCAATGCTGCCGGCAACGCCGGCCCGGGCGCCGTCATTGTCATCGCCCGTGATGGGGCGCAGGGCGCGCTGGCAGAACTGGCAAATTCACGTGTTGACGGGAAGCTGCTCATCCTCAGTGACGGTGCCTTCGGCCGTTACGGGTCAGGGGTGGCAGCCGGCTACTTGGAGGGCGCCCGGGCAGTGGTACCCGGACAGCTTCCTGATGCCGACTTCCAGGCAAGGCTGCTGACGGTGGACCCGGCCCTGAAGGACGTGTCCTTCGCCGCCGAAGCCTATGACGCAGTCACCGTTGCTGCCTTGGCTGCTGCGAGGGCGCAGGACGACGCCGGCCGGTCTATTGCCGCCAACCTGATTGCTGTTTCGGGAGGAATGGCTGAAGGATCAGCGGGCGGTGCTGCCGCCGAGGCGTGCCAGTCCTACAAGGATTGCCTGGCACGGTTGAAGTCCGGGCCGGATGCCAATTACGACGGCGAGTCCGGGCCGGTTGCGTTCGACGCCAACGGGGACGTTACGGCAGCCACGTTCACCGTCTTCACCTACGGGGCCGACAACAACCCCGTCACGAGCGGCCGCGAGACGGCGGGGCGGGCTTCGAACTGAACCCCGCCGCCGCTGCCGGGAGGTACTGTTTTCCGTCCCTTTCGCTTGCACTCTCACGTGGGGAGTGCTAATTATTGAGTTAGCACTCTGACGTACCGACTGCTAAAGCAATGCTGGTTCCGGCCTGCGGCGCGCGGCACCGGTCGAGGAGCGAAGAAACACCTAACTGGAGTGAGATCCGCACCCGGAGGCATACAGAGGCCAACGGCGAAGGATCGTCCGTCGCGGGCACTGCAGCGAAGGTTCATTCTTAACGACTGTCCCGAAAGGACTATTGCCGTTATGGCCAAGATCATTGCATTTGATGAAGAGGCACGCCGCGGCCTTGAGCGGGGCCTGAACATCCTCGCCGACGCCGTTAAGGTCACCCTCGGCCCGCGTGGACGCAACGTCGTCCTCGAGAAGAAGTGGGGCGCCCCCACGATCACCAACGATGGTGTTTCCATCGCCAAGGAGATCGAGCTGGACGATCCCTACGAGAAGATCGGCGCAGAGCTGGTCAAGGAAGTTGCCAAGAAGACGGACGACGTCGCTGGCGACGGCACCACCACGGCTACCGTGCTGGCACAGGCACTGGTGAAGGAAGGCCTGCGCAACGTTGCGGCCGGCGCCGACCCGCTGTCCCTCAAGCGCGGCATCGAGAAGGCAGTTGAGGCCGTCACGGCCGAACTGCTGAACTCCGCCAAGGAAATCGAAACCAAGGAAGAGATCGCCGCTACGGCGTCCATCTCCGCCGGCGACGAGGAAATCGGCGCCCTGATTGCCGAAGCCCTGGACAAGGTGGGCAAGGAAGGCGTCATCACGGTCGAGGAGTCCAACACCTTCGGCCTGGAGCTTGAGCTCACCGAAGGCATGCGCTTCGACAAGGGCTACATCTCCGCCTACTTCGTCACCGACACGGAGCGCCAGGAAACGGTCCTCGAGGATCCGTACATCCTGATCGTCAACTCCAAGATCTCCAACGTCAAGGAACTGGTTGCTGTCCTCGAAAAGGTCATGCAGTCCAACAAGCCGCTGCTGATCATCGCCGAGGACATCGAGGGCGAGGCACTTGCCACCCTCATCGTCAACAAGATCCGCGGCACCTTCAAGTCCGTCGCCGTCAAGGCTCCGGGCTTCGGTGACCGCCGCAAGGCGCAGCTTGCCGACATCGCCGTCCTTACCGGTGGCCAGGTCATCGCCGAGGAAGTTGGCCTCAAGCTGGAGAACGCCGGCCTGGAACTCCTGGGCAAGGCACGCAAGGTTGTTGTCACCAAGGACGAAACCACCATCGTCGAGGGTGCAGGCGACGCCGACCAGATCGCCGGCCGCGTATCCCAGATCCGCGCCGAGATCGAGAACTCCGATTCGGACTACGACCGCGAGAAGCTGCAGGAGCGCCTGGCCAAGCTGGCCGGCGGCGTGGCAGTCATCAAGGCCGGTGCCGCAACCGAGGTTGAACTCAAGGAGCGCAAGCACCGCATCGAAGACGCAGTGCGCAACGCAAAGGCTGCTGTTGAGGAAGGCATCGTTGCCGGTGGCGGCGTGGCCCTGATCCAGGCCGGTGCCAAGGCATTCGCCAACCTGCAGCTGTCCGGCGACGAAGCAACCGGTGCGAACATCGTCCGCGTTGCCATCGATGCACCGCTGAAGCAGATCGCCTTCAACGCCGGCCTGGAGCCGGGCGTTGTGGTGGACAAGGTCCGCGGCCTGCCCGCCGGCCACGGCCTGAACGCTGCAACCGGCGAATACGTCGACCTGCTGGCCGCCGGTGTGAACGACCCCGTCAAGGTAACCCGCTCTGCCCTGCAGAACGCGGCTTCCATTGCCGGCCTGTTCCTCACCACCGAGGCAGTTGTGGCCGACAAGCCGGAGAAGAATGCTGCTCCGGTTGGCGGCGGCGACGACATGGGCGGCATGGGCGGCTTCTAGCCTTCCCGCCGGGCCTGTCCCGCACGTACACACGCAAAAGCGGCCCCCTCGTTTGAGGGGGCCGCTTCTGCGTGTGCCGGGGTTCCTGCCGGACAGTACTACTTCCGGGCGCCGGCCAGCATTCCTTCAACTTCCTTCTTGAATGCTTCGGCAGCCGCCTGCGGCGTGAGGCGGTCGTAGAGGACCTCGTCGGTGTACCGCTTGATCACGTTCTGCACGCTGCCGGCGCCTACCGGGGGAACGGGCGGCGCTTCCTTCATGTCGGGGGCGATGTCCTTCAGGAAGCCCACCACTGTGGTGTCGGCAGGCTTCAGGGAGGGCGTAATGCCCTCGACGATTTCCGTGTTGGTGGGCACGCCACGGTCGGTCATCAGGATGGCTCCGGCATCCGGGCTGTTGGCCAGGTAGTTGATGAAGGTGGCCGCGGCTTCAGGGTGCTTGGACCGCGAAGAAGCGGACCAGAACATGGTGGGCTTGTAGTACATGCCGTTGGCTGCAGCGGAGCCGTCCTTGCTGGGCGCCCGGAGCATCTTGATGCTGCTGCCGGTGGTGGCTTCGAGGGAGCCGAGCTGGTTTGTCCACCACCACGCCATGCCCACCCTGTTGGTGCCGAAGAGACTTTCCTCCAGGCCGGCACCGGAGTCCTCCGTGGCGACTGTCGCCGGCGGGCTCGCCTTGGAATCGCGCTGTTCCTTCAGGCGCTCCCAGAAGGAGGCGGCCGTTTTGGTGTCGAAGTCCAGCTTGCCGTCCTCGGAATAAAGGTTCTCCCCATGCTGGCGCAGCCAGATGATCAGGTCCGCCTCATTGCTGCCGTAGGCCGCGCCGTAGTTCTTGCCGTCTCCTGCGGCGCTGATCTTGGACGCGGTCTCGATGAATTCGTCCCAGGTCCACTTGGTATCATCCGGCAGGGGCACGTTGGCGGCTTCGAAGACCTTGGTATTGGCCATAATGACATAGGCGTTCTGGCCCGTGCTCAGCCCATACTGGGCGTCCTCGTACTGGCCCGAGGCCAGAGCTTCCTTGTCCAGCTTGGAGGTATCGATTCCCTCTTGCTTGGACAGGTCCAGCAGGGCTCCGCGGCCGCCGTACTCGGCAATGTATTTCTGGTCCATCTGGATGACATCAGGGGCATCGTTGGCGGCCGTTTTGGTGGCCAGCTTGTCCCAGTAGCTGGCCCACTCGCCGGGTTCAGACTCGATTTTAATGTTCGGGTGCTCTGCTTCGAAAGCGTCGATGACCTTTTCGGTTTGCGCATTGAGGTACTCGTTGCCCCACCAGGCAAATCTCAGGGTCACTTCCTCGTTGCTGCTGGGGCTGGTGGACGCACCACAGCCGGTTGCGAGGAGGGAGAGTGCCAAAGCTGCCGCGCCTAGCTGGAATTTCCTCCGGCTAACGGTTGGAATCGTCATTGATGTGCCTTCCTTGTTCTGATGAACGCGCTTCCCAAGGTCTTCTCGTCACGCGCGGACGGCGGCGGGAGCGAGATGAGAAAGCGTTTTCTCGTATGACATCCGATTGTGCCGGTGCTTTGACTCCTGCGTCAAGAGGTTGGGGCAAACGCTTTCCTCCTGCGCCCTTAAAGGCCTTTTGGTGCGGCGGCAACTGGGATGACGCTGCTGCCCTCCGGGGGTCGCTCTGAACCGGCATCACCGCATTGTCACCGACTTCTGGCAGGATGGACCGGTGACAATTACTGCAGCGGCCGACGGTTCGGCTTTGGGAAACCCCGGCCCGGCCGGTTGGGCCTGGTACGTGAATGACGACTGCTGGCGGGCCGGCGGCTGGCCGCACGGCACCAACAACCAGGGCGAGCTGATGGCTGTCCTGGATTTGCTGCGGGCCACGGCGCACCTCCGCCACGAGGACCTGCACATTCTCTGCGACAGCCAGTACGTCATCAACTCGATCACCAAGTGGATGCCGGGGTGGAAGCGCAAAGGCTGGCGGAAGGCGGACGGCAAACCGGTGCTGAACGTCGATCTGCTGAAAGAGTTGGACCGGGAGCTCGCGGGACGGAAGTACAGGTTTGAATGGGTCAAGGGGCACGCCGGGCATGACCTGAACGAAGCCGCCGATGAGCGGGCGCGGGCCGCTGCGACTGCCTATCAGCAGGGGGTGGCGGCCAGATCGGGACCAGGGTTTCCCGGCGCCCACCATGCACCCGCTTCCGTTACGCCGGGAGCCGGCAGAGCCCCTGCCGTTGGTGAACGCCCGCAAGCCGCCTCCGGCGAAGCTGACCTCTTCAGCCAGCAGGACCTCACCCAACCGGAGGCGACCCAACCGGAGACCACCCAACCGGAGGCGACGCAGCGAAAAGTAGCCCGGAAAGACACCACCCGGAAGGAACCCGCCCCGGAGCCGCCGGCCGCAGGGGAAGCCACCCAGTTGGACTTCACCCAGTTGGACTTTACCCAGCTGGGCGGCGCTTTTGACCTGGCGGGAGCCGGCCAAGCGGAAACAGCTCCGCCAGAAGCGCTTGTGGAAGAGCTGGAGCGTGAACTGCTCGGCCCCCTGGTGCGCGGCGACATCGGCAGGACAGCTGTCCTGCTGCACCCGGACTTCCTGGAAATCGGCAGCTCGGGCAGGGTCTGGACGCGGGACGCCATGATGATGGCACTCGAAGAAGACCCGGGCGAGCGGACCGACATCGAGATCCTCGGCGCGGACCGCATTGGCACCGGCGCTGTCCTGCTGACGTACCGGAGCTACGCACGCTCCGGCACGACGCTCAGGAGCTCACTGTGGGTGCTGGATGGCGGCCGCTGGCGGTTGCGGTTCCATCAAGGCACCCCGGAAGCCTAGGACTGCGAACAGGGCAAGATCAGCTGAACCTTTGCGTGTTTCCCTGCTCCGCCTGCGCATACGTGGCCGCAGCCGAAGCGAGGGCCATGTTGATTGAGGCCAGAGACGCCTCCACCCTTCCTTGGGTAATGGTCCACTCCGTGATGAGTGCCTGGAAGTTGGTGGCAGCGGAGCCCCGCCAAGAGCCCTGAAGCTCGTCAAGCCCGCGCTTCATGGCCTGGACATCGGCGCTGATCCGGTCCACGGTTGCCTGGACGTTGGCGGACTTGAGCTGGAGGAGTTCGGTGTCGACTGAAATGATGCTCATGGCAGGGCCTTTCGCTGGAACGGGCAGCTTCTGCTCCCGCACCCGGGCTGTCCGGGCTACTGCCTTGAGCCTAGGAAAAGCGGAGGGGCCGCTGCCATCACCGGGAACCTATATGTGGATAACCCTGCCGTCGCTGCCCCGGGCGCTGCCGGCGCGCCTGGGAAACGAGCCCAGGCTTTCTGCTTCCTCGCCGTCCGCTGTTTCCTCGGCGTCCGCTGCTTCCTTCTCCGGTGCGTCATCGCGGTGCGGGAGGGTGACCACCAAAGTTGCGCCCCCGCCGTCGGTATCTTCCACCCGGACCGACCCGCCGTGGGAGCCCACGATCGCGGCGACGATGGCCAGCCCCAGCCCGCTGCCCCCCGTCTCCCTTGTACGTGAGGTATCTGCCCGGTAGAAGCGTTCGAAAACCTTGGTAGCGTCCTCCTCCGAGATCCCGGGCCCGTGGTCGCGGACTTCGATGACTGACCTCAGCTGCCCACTCTCTGAAGCGCGGACGCCTACAGCCAGCTCGATGGGGCTGTCCTCGGGCGTATAGCGCAGGGCATTGCCCACGAGGTTGCCCACCACCTGGCGAAGTTTGGCTTCGTCGCCCAGCACGGGCGCGGGGGCTGCCGGGCCGCCGTCGAGCCCGGTGAGTGAGATCACCCGTGAGCGGGCACTGGCCTGGGTGTCCACCACCGCGTCGTGGGCGATCAGCTGGAGGTCCACGGGCTTTTGCTGCAACGGCCGTTGCTCATCCAGGCGGGCCAGCAGCAGCAGGTCTTCCACCATGGAGCCCATGCGCTTGGCTTCGCTCTCGATCCTGCCCATGGCAGTGGCCACGTCCTCGTCCGTGGCCAGGGCGCCGTGCCGGTACAGCTCGGAGAAACCGCGGATGGTCACCAGCGGGGTCCTCAGTTCATGGGATGCATCGGCTGCGAACCGGCGCATCCTCGCCTCAGACGCCGTGCGTGCGGAAAAGGCGGTTTCGATGTGGGCGAGCATGGCATTCAGGGAGCTGCTGAGCCGACCCAGCTCCGTACTGGGGTTTTCCACGTCCACGCGGCGGGAAAGGTCGCCGGCAGCAATGGCGGCGGCCGTCTTTTCCACCCGTGCCAGCGGCCGGAAGGAGCGCGAGACAGTCCAGCTTGCAATCATGGACGCCACCAGGAGCGTCAGCAGGCCCACTCCGGTAACCACCAGGCTGGCATGCTTCAGCACATCATCCACACTTTGGAGCGGCAGCCCGATGACCACCACTGCTTCGGATTCCTCCGTCTGCACAGGGACCGCTACTACTCGCCAATTCTGGCCGTCATCACCGCGGACCTGGTAGGGAACCGCGCCGCGGTCCCGGGCCTGCTCTACAGTGATGGAAGGGATGTCCGGGCCGCCGTTGTCAGGGTCGCCGCCGAACGGATACGGCTTTTGTCCCGGAACAAAGAGAATCAGCGAATAGTCGGTGGGGACCATGGGGTTGCGTGCCTGCAGCGGCGTAAACGACTGCTGCTCCTTCGCGAGGTCCACCGCTGCGTACAGCTTGTCGTCCACCTGGGCCTGAAGGTAGCTGCGGAGCAAGGCAAGCGTGCCTGCGCCGGTGGCTGTCAGGGCAACAATGAGCAGCGCCATGATCATGGCCACCAGTTGCGTCCGGAGTGAGGACGACTTCCACCGCTGCAGCAAGGTCAGCGCTTTTCGGCCGTCCGGAGCACGTACCCCACGCCCCGCTTGGTCTGGATCAGGGCAGGAGCTGCAGGGTCAATGTCCACTTTCCGGCGCAGGTAGGAGATGTAAGACTCCACGATGGAGGCATCACCGTTGAAGTTGTACTCCCACACATGGTCCAGGATCTGTGACTTGGACAGCACCCGGTTGGGGTTGAGCATGAGGTAGCGGAGCAGCTTGAACTCCGTGGGGGACAGTTCGATGACGGTGCCACCGCGCCGCACTTCGTGGGCGTCGTCGTCGAGCTCCAGGTCATCAACGCGGATCACGGCGTCGTCGTCGAGCAGGGGCTGCGTTCGGCGCAGGACGGCGCGGATCCGGGCAACTACTTCATCGAGGCTGAATGGCTTGGTCACGTAGTCGTCCCCGCCGACCGTGAGGCCTGTGACCTTGTCCTCTGTATCGTCCTTTGCTGTCAGGAACAGAACGGGGAAGTGCTTCCCTGAAGCCCTCAGGCGGCGGGTGACGGTGAACCCGTCCATATCCGGGAGCATAACGTCCAGGACGGCAAGGTCCGGTGCGTGCAGGTCGGCAGCGGCCAGGGCGTCGCGTCCGTTTGCTGCGGAGACGACGTCGAACCCGGCGAACCGCAGGGACGTCGAGAGCAACTCCCGGATGTTGGGTTCGTCATCCACTACCAGGAGCTTTGCCTCAGGGCCGTTCTTGTTCATGCTTCCATCATGCGCCGGGAATCTGGGAGTTGTCTGGATGGTTGTTGTGAGCAGGGTGCGCCGGTGTTTCACCACCCCTGTGTTCCGGGTTCACCCTTGAAGGGGCCGACTATCCGCCTGGTGACCCAGCCACCGTAGTAGCCGCCGGCCTGGGGGAGCACACGCTCACCGTCTACCTCGCAGTAGTCCATCCTGCCGGGATAGACCGCAACGCGGTCCAACAGTGCAGCGTAGGCGGCAACGGGTTCCGGGTAGAACCACGCTGCCCCGTCCGCGAGCTTCCCGCCGCCGCGGACATTCAGGTACCGCGCCGAGCCCTTGAACTCACAGAAGCTGCTTCCCGATGCAGGTTCCAGGGCATCCGAGTGGAAGTCTGACCGGAGCAGGTAGTAGGCGGGAGGGTGGCTCGTCTCCAGAACGCGGAGCGAATCTGTGGTTTCCAGGATGAGTTCGCCGCCCAGGAAGATCCGGATTCGTTCCTGGCTCGGCTCTACGCGCGGGGGCCGGGGATAGTCCCACACTAACTCCTGGCCTGGCAGGGGAATGGCGGGCCTTCTCTCGGGACGCATGCCTCCAGTGTGCGCCTCGCCCGTACGGTTCGCACTCGACGGGCGCCCGGTTCCCACTGGACTGGCGCCCCAAAAACAGATGCACGGGCGCCCGGTTCCCTTTGTAAGGGGCCGTCGCTGCCGGAGGCCCGGCTATTCGGCCGTTTCCACGTCCTTGGCGTCAATGATGCGGTAGGCGTAACCCTGCTCGGCAAGGAACCGCTGGCGCTTGGCGGCGAAGTCCTGGTCCAGGGTGTCCCGGGCAACGAGCGAGTAGAACCGCGCCGCCCGGCCGTCCTTCTTGGGCCGCAGCAGCCTGCCGAGACGTTGTGCTTCTTCCTGCCGTGAACCGAAGGAACCGGAAACCTGGATCGCCACCGAGGCCTCGGGAAGGTCGATGGAAAAGTTGGCAACCTTCGAAACCACGAGCGTCTGGATCTCGCCGGCACGGAAGGCATCAAAAAGCCTTTGGCGTACCTTCACGGACGTGTCGCCCTTGATGACCGGCGCCCCGAGGCGCTCGCCGAGGTCGTCCAGCTGGTCGATGTACTGGCCGATAACCAGCAGTTGCTCCCCGTGGTGCCGGGCCACGAGCTGTTCCACCACCTGCGTTTTGGACTCGGAGGTTGCACAGAGCCGGTACTTGTCCGCGTCGTCCGCCATCGCGTAGGCAACCCGCTCGTCCCGCGGCAGGTCCACCCGGACCTCCACGCAGTCGGCCGGGGCAATGTAGCCCTGGGACTCGATGTCCTTCCATGGCGCGTCGTAGCGCTTGGGTCCAATCAGGCTGAATACCTCGCCCTCGCGGCCGTCCTCCCGCACCAGGGTTGCTGTCAGGCCGAGGCGGCGCCTGGCCTGCAGGTCCGCGGTCATCCGGAAGATCGGCGCAGGCAGCAGATGGACTTCGTCGTAGATGATCAGGCCCCAGTCATGCCCATCCACCAGTTCAAGGTGCGGATAGAGGCCGCCGCGCTTGGTGGTGAGGACCTGGTAGGTGGCGATGGTCACCGGCCGTACTTCCTTGACAGCCCCCGAGTACTCGCCAATCTCGTCCTCGGTGAGGGACGTGCGCTTGAGCAACTCGTCCTTCCATTGCCGGGCAGCCACCGTGTTGGTCACCAGGATCAGCGTGGTGGTGGAACCGGTGGCCATGGCTGCGGCTCCCACCAGGGTTTTGCCCGCCCCGCAGGGCAGCACCACAACCCCGCTCCCTCCTGCCCAGAAGTTGTCACTGGCCATCTGCTGGTACGGCCGCAGTTTCCAGCCGTCCTCATTCAGCGCGATCAGGTGCGGGGTGCCGTCCACGTAGCCGGCCAGGTCCTCTGCCGGCCACCCAATCTTGAGCAGGAGCTGCTTAAGCTGTCCACGCTGCGAGGCGTGCACCACCACGGTTTCGCCGTCGATGCGCGGTCCCAGCAGCGGCTGGATCTTTTTGGACCGAATTACTTCCTCGAGGACCGGGTAATCGTCAGTCCTCATGACCAGCCCGTGCTGCGGGTCCTTTTCCAGACGCAGCCGGCCGTACCTGGACATGGTTTCCTCGACGTCGATCAGCAGCGAATGCGGCACGGGGAACCGGGAATACTTCAGGAGGGTGTCGAGGACCTTCTCGGCGTCCAGGCCTGCTGCACGGGCATTCCACAAGCCCAGGGGAGTCAGCCTGTAACTGTGTACGTGCTCAGGGGCGCGTTCCAGCTCTGCGAACGGTGCGATGGCATGGCGGGCTTCGGTGGCGAGCTCATGATCAACCTCGAGCAGGATGGTCTTATCGCTCTGGACTATCAAGGGGCCGTGGTTCACGCGGGGGAGTCCTTCACTGGCGCAGTTCCTCTGCTGCCTCAATGTCAATGATGCGATGGATGGACAGCACCCGTTCGGTGTCCTTCGCGGGGTCGAAGACCCGCACCCTTCCGCCGCTTACTGACAGGGGAACAACAACTTCCAGGTTGGCATTCCCCAGGCCGTCCACTACGTTCATGCTGATGCGCTGCTTGAGCCGGATGGCCCGCTGCAGCGCCTCCAGGCCAAGCTGCGTGGCTGCCTCACCGGTGTGGTCTGGGTCCGCGCCGTGATGAGTCCCGACGGCGGCAGGACGGTGGCGCAGCACATCCAGTTGTGCTTGCACTTCCTCCGCCGGCGGAGCTGTCCGCGGCGCAGTGTAGATGGGGCGGGACGGGGCGTGGGGTGCCGGGACGCGCCGGAGCCGGAGCACCGGCGGCTCCGAATCGTCAAAGGACGGGGACAGGCCCAGGCTCCGGAGAACCTGCGCTGTTTCCCGCGGCGGCGCGGAAGAGATAAGCACCGTGGGCGCAATCCGTACCAGCCCCAGCCCCTCCGTCTTAGGCCCGGCCAACAGCTCCAGCAGGGCAGCCTCATCCTCGCTCTGGACGAAACTGGCCGCTGCACCCACCCGCAGCCGGCCATGCCGGGCAGCCGTATCCTCCACGAGGTACTGCAGCGGCTGGGGTACAGCAGTGGCCGAGTGTTCCCTCAGGAACTCCAGCACGGTGGAGGCGTCGTGGCCGGCATCCAGTGCACGCCGGATAGAGTCGGGCGAGAAACGGTAGATGGTAGCCGGCCCCTGGCCTTCGGCATCGGCCATCAGCAGCAGTTTCTCGGTCAGCGCCGGGGCGAGGTAGCCGGGGGCAACGGCGGTGAGGTCCGCCTGGAGCAGCACGTGGTTCAATTCTGCGGGCAGGTGCTCGCCCAGGATGGAGAGGGCGGCCTCGGGATCGTCGTCCGCGACGGCGCTTCCCAGTTGACTCAAGGCCCCTGAGCCCAGCAGTCCGAGTATTTCGGCTTCGGCCAGAACTCCGCGGATCAGGGAGCTGAACCGCCGGGCCATCCGTGGCTGGGCCCATTCTGCACGCTGGAGTACCGCTGGCGCGTCCAGGACCGGCGCAGTTCCGTCAGGGGCTGCTGCTTCACGGGTGAGTTCGTTCAGGATCTCCAGGATCCGTTTGCGTACCACGGGGGCGTCGGGCCGTTGCGCTTCGGCTGACAACGCGATGATGGTGCTCCCGGAAGCAGCCCGGTGCGCTGCCGCTCCGGGGGTTCCGTTGATCGGCTGCCCCACCATGGACGGTACGCGCTCGCTGGCCAGCCAGGCGTTGACGAGCCACAGCCACTGTTCCTGCCTGGGCAGGATAAGCCACTCCAGGTCCGGCGGCTGGACCCAGGATGATGAGTCGACATCCAGGCGGATCAGCCCTGCAAGCCCGCAGAGCTCCAGGAGCAGCCCGGCCCGGGGCTGGTCGATCCGGAGCATCTCGGCCAGCCGTCTCATCTCGCGGACACCCACGCCGCCGCTGCGTAGTGTGGCCAGGGGCTGTTCGCGCACAGCATGTAGTACTTCACCCACCAGCCGGAGCGTCTCGCTTATGGCGCCCAGGGCAGCATTGCGCCGCAACGCGGCACTGGTCCGGCCGAGTTCCGGCACCGGCGGTGACAGCCTGAAGTCGTCGATGACGGCGCCGCCCCGCAGCGAGAGCCCTACGCTGTGGGGCAGCTCCACATGGGCGGCGTCCAGCGGCACCAGCAGGCCCCGTGCCAGGAGCCAATCGATGGGCCCGACGTCGGATCCCTCGGTGGTGATGGACGCCTTTCGTTGCGCCTGGGGAACGGCCCCCATGGCCCAGTTCCTGAACCGGGCGAGCAGGGCCGCCGTCCGTTCCGGAGCCGTGGCCAAAAGATCCTGCAGGGCATCCGGGGAGGACGTCCAGTGCTGCAGGGCCAGCGCCGCCTCCATGGGCGTTGTGGCTCCGTGGATGGCTGCGCCGCTGCGGTGAAGTTCGGAAACGAGCTGGACCGCCCGCTGCGCGAACGCCGGCTGGAGGCGCACCAGCTCCGTATAGCTGCGGCCCAGCCCTGCGGGATAGATTCCCACCACGTCCTTGAGGCTGCCAACGGGAAGGTAGAAGCGCTGCCTGTTGCCGATGGCGGGCGTTCCGTGCGGGGGTTCGGCGCGGTGTACCAGCGCGAGTTCCTGCAGGGACACCAGGATACGTTCCACGGCGGCAACCGTGGAACCCGAAATGAGTTTGCGCAACCCTGCGGCGGAGGCGCTGTGCTCGGTATCCGTGTTGGTGCACAGGTGGAGGGTTTCCAGGACCTGCATCTGTGGCCGGTTGAGGCGCTCCAGGGCGCGCTGGACGCTCACGCGCCCGCTGGCCCGGGCCGCGAGGGCGGCGAAGTCAGGTACGGCGGGTGAGATAAGGTCCGGCCGCGCGTCGAACAGCGCCCGCAACGAGTCGTCGCTGCGGGCCTCCAGGTCCTTGCTGAGCGCGCGAATAAGGGACATCAGTCCAACGTTACCGCCCGCCCGGTTTTCCTGCCCGGCGGCGCCCGGCCACACTGTCCAGAACAAGGAACAGCATCAGGAGGAACGCCAGCGGCAGGCCGTACAGGGCGGTGTAGGTGACCCAGGCAGGAGCAACTGAACCGGCGAAGGCGAATGCCATCACGGCAGCCACCGCCACCAGCGAAAGCACGGCAATAACTGCGGCGAAGATCGTCAGGGGACGCCGGTAACGCGAGGGTGTCATGGACGTAACGCTAACAGCCCGGTCTGACAGTCCCGGAATGAGTGCAGGGTGGAGTTGGGGAGAGGCATCGAAAGCAGGATTACGGCACCGGGCAGGATAACCTTGAGGGATACAGACCAACACGGTCTTTAGCCGTCATACCCTGGACCCGCACAACAATGTGGATGCGGTGACGGCTGGCCGTGTCTCAAGACGCAGAACGAAGAAGGTTGATTACGTGCCTACCGGCAAGGTCAAGTGGTATGACAAGGAAAAAGGCTTCGGATTCCTCGCGGGCGAAGATGGCCAGGAAGTCTTCCTGCCCAAATCGTCGCTGCCTGAGGGCGTAACCGAGCTGAAGGCCGGCACCCGCGTCGAGTTTGGTGTGGCTGACGGCCGCAAGGGTGCCCAGGCCCTGGGCCTGCGCGTGCTGGACAAGACGCCGTCCATCGCCAAGGCCAAACGGCCCAGTGCGAAGGACCTTGCGCCGCTGGTCCAGGACCTGGTGACTGTTTTGGACAACCTGTCCGGAACCCTTTCCAAAGGCAAGTACCCGGAAGGCAATAAGGGCAAGGCCATCGCCGCCGCCCTGCGTAAGGTTGCCGACGAGCTGGACGTTTAGGCCCTGATGAACCGGGAAGCTGATCAGCAGGACGTGGAGTCACTCGATCCGGAGCCAATGCCCTTGGAGGAGGGTCTGGAGTCACCGGACGAATCGATGGACCCGGTGCCGTTGGAGACGGCGCAGCCGGAGGCGGGTGCCGCAGCCGGCGGGGCTGCCGGTGGTACCGCGGCCACTGCCGGCCCTGTGCCTGCCGGCCCTGTGCCTGCCGGCCAGGCGCCTGGGGCGGCAAAAGCAGCCAAGCGCCGCGCCGGTGTGCCCGTGTGGCGGACCGGCAAGCCGGACGCTTTCCTTGCTGCTGCCGTGGACACGGCACGGACCGCCATTGAGGGCATTACCGCGGCATCGGACGTTGGGCAGCACCTGGCAGCCAAGAGCGAAGGCGACCGCCTGGTAACCCACCTCTTTGAATGCAGGCTGCCCGGCTACGCCGGGTGGCAATGGTTCGCCGTGCTGACCCGGAATTCGCGGTCCAAGGTGGTCACCGTCAACGAGCTCGGCCTTTTGCCATCCGAGGAGTCCATCCTGGCACCTGAATGGGTTCCGTGGGCGGAACGGGTACGGCCTGAGGATGAGCAGGAACAGGAATCGGAGCCCGGCGAAGACCCGGCGCACGCGCCGGAAGCCGGCACGCCCGATGCCGGTGCACAGCAGGCCGGTGTACGCGCGGACGAGGCCGAGGCACCGGAAACTGTCGCCATCGAGCCCGCTACCACTGAGCCCGCCACCGCTCAGCCCGCCACCGCCCAGTCCGCCACCGCCCGGCCTGCCGACGGGGATGCTGGGGCCCTGCACCCTGAAGCCCTGGACGCTCTAGCCCTGGACGTCGTCTCCCGGGATGACCAAGCCCTGCTTGATGAAGCCGGGCACGTGCCGGAAGAACCCTCAGACCACGACGCCGGGACGGACTAAGGCCCGGAATACCGCGCCCAGGCACGGAAACTGAGCTAAGACGCGCAAACGGCGCCGACCGGGCAGAACCCGGGCGGCGCCGTCGTACGTTAAGGCTGGAGCGTTATGTCAGCCGGATGGCCTGCGCAGTTCCGGTCACTTGCGCAGTTCGCCCACCACGTAATCGATGCTGGCCAGCAGGGCGGAAACATCTGCCGGCTCGATGGCCACGAACGTGGCAATGCGCAGCTGGTTGCGGCCGAGCTTGCGGTACGGCTCGGTATCCACGATCCCGTTGGCGCGCAGGACTTTGGCGACCACCGCGGCATCCACGGACTCATCGAAGTCGATGGTTGCAATAACGTTTGAGCGCTCCTCCGGGTTCACCACGAAGGGAGTTGCGAACTCCGAGGCCTCTGCCCAGCTGTAAATGCGGCCGGCGGAGTCTGCCGTGCGCGAAGAAGCGAAGTCCAGGCCCCCATTGGAGTTCAGCCACTGCACCTGGGCATCCAGCGTTACCAGCGTGGACAGTGAGGGAGTGTTGTAGGTCTGGTTCAGGCGCGAGTTGTCGATGGCCGTCTGCAGGTCCAGGAAATCCGGTATCCAGCGGCCGCCCGCCTTGATCCGCCCTGCACGTTCCAGTGCGGCGGGGGAGAACAGTCCGAGCCAGAGGCCGCCGTCGGACGCAAAGTTCTTCTGCGGCGCAAAGTAGTAAACGTCACTTTCCGCTACGTCCACGTCCAGCCCGCCCGCGGCAGAGGTGGCGTCCACCAGGACCAGGGCCCCTTCGTCTGCTCCGGCAACACGCTTGACCGGGGCAGAAACACCCGTGCTGGTCTCGTTTTGCGGCCACGCGTAGACGTCCACCCCTGCTTCGGCCTTGGCTGAAGGGCGTGTGCCCGGCTCGGACTTGATGATGGACGAGGAGTCCAGGAAGGGCGCCTTGTTGGTGGCTGCGGCAAATTTGGAGCCGAACTCGCCGAAGGATAGGTGCTGGGCCTTGTTTTCAACCAGGCCGAAGCTTGCCACATCCCAGAAAGCCGTGGAGCCGCCAACGCCCAGGACCACTTCGTAGCCCTCAGGGCCTTAGCAGCACTGGCTGAGACCCTCGCGGACGGAGCCAACCAGGTTCTTCACCGGTGCCTGGCGGTGGGAGGTGCCAAGGATGTTCTTCGAGGCGGCGGACAGCGCATCAATCTGCTCCTGCCTGACCTTGGAAGGCCCGGCGCCGAACCGTCCGTCCTTGGGCAGGAGGTCGGCGGGAATAGTGATGCTGGTTTCGCTCACGGGTGCTCCAATTTCGGGCTGGACATGGCTTTGGTCCGGACGGGTGTTGGTGGCCGGCAACCGGTGACGGCTGCAACCAGGGCCTCCCTTATTCTGCCTGAACCGCACTATGGGCGGGAACCGGAACCGTCATAGTCCAGCCAATGAGACGCCCCGCCCGCGTCCCGGTGAACTATTCGGACAAAGTCAAAATAGGCTAAGCTTTTCCACGGACTACGTCGCAGTGAAGGCGATACGTTGGGACAACGCTAGGTACTGTGCTCGAGGAGCTGAGCTGGATGACGGATCTGATCGATACTACGGAGATGTACCTTCGGACCATTCTGGAGCTCGAGGAAGAGAACATCATTGCCCTCCGCGCCCGGATCGCCGAGCGGCTGCGCCACTCCGGGCCTACCGTCTCCCAAACCATCGGGCGCATGGAGCGGGACGGCCTGGTGGTTGTCTCCGGCGACCGCCACCTTGAGCTGACCGAGACGGGCCGGAAGCGTGCCACCGAAGTAATGCGCAAGCACCGCCTGGCTGAACGTCTTCTCGCCGATGTGATCGGTTTGGACTGGGCCTATGTCCACGACGAAGCCTGCCGCTGGGAGCACGTTATGAGCGAGCGGGTGGAACGGCGCATCTATGAACTGCTGAACCATCCCACCGAGTCCCCGTACGGGAATCCGATCCCGGGTCTTGCTGCCCTGGGCGGCGTGCCGTCAATGGGTTTTGCGGACGGCGCCATTAGCCTTTTGGAGGCGATGAAGTCGTACGGTCCTGCCTCGGTGGTGACCATCAGCCGGCTCGCCGAGCCCATCCAGGTAGAGCCTGAACTGCTCTCCCAGCTTGATGAAGGCGGCATCCGGCCGGGTGCGGCTGTGTCGCTGGAGCGGGTGGGCGACTACATCTCGGTCCGGGTTCCGGGAATCGAGGGTGCGCTGGAGCTGCCCCCGGAGGTTGCCGCGCACGTGTTCGTGGCGATCCGCTAGAGAGCAAAGAGCCGGCGCCATACCCCGCGTGAAGTGCGTTACGCAAAGATAACGGAATTGTTACTTTCGGGCTTAAGCATCTATAGTTGAACCAAGCGTTGATATTAAAGCGTTACCTGATCTGGAGCCGAGCTCTGCCAGCGGATCAGGAGCACGAGTCGTAACTGGCAGAGGCGGGGGAACCACAAGCGGCAGCGGGGGTCTGCCTTGGGGTGAAGTCCGTCAGCAGCAAGCCTCTTCCAGTGAAGGATTCCTCCGGGGATATCTCTGTGCCGAAGCTTGCTTACGGCGGACCGGGTCTTTGAACTCTCTGACCCGAATCCGACAGCTAACTTCGCAGGCTTTCCAGAGAGGAACCCTTCTTGACCATGCAGAATTCCAGGGGACGCCGCCGCGCGGCGGTCCCTGCTTCGACACCGCGCGTTGTCGAAGTCATCACCTCGGAACGCCCCCGCGATCCGCACCGTGATGCGCGCCGCCGTCGGGGTCCCTTCCGCCAAATCACTGAGTTCGCGGCTGCCAGCGGCATCGGCCAAAAGGCCGGTATCGCCCTGGCCGCCACCGGACTGGTGCTCACCGTGACCGTGCCGGCCACCAGTCCAGTAATGGCCACGGACGCATCCGGATCCACTCCTGTCGCCGCGTCCGCTGTTGCGCCCCAGCCGCAGGTTTCGGCGGAAGCGGGCGCCCAGATTGACTTCAGCCGCTCTGCTGTGGTTACCCAGGCGGACCCGGACGGCAAGCTGAAACAGCTGCTCAGTGCCCAGTCCGCCGGCGCCATCACCCGCGCCGCTTCCGCCGGAAGTCTTGGTGCGCCGCTCGCCGCTTTGAGTACTGCTTCACCGTTCGGCTACCGGGTCAGCCCGATCACCGGAGGATCCGGTGACTTCCACCGCGGACAGGACTATGTGGCCCAGTGCGGCACTTCCGTTCTGGCCGCGGCCACCGGAACCGTCACTTTCGCTGGGTGGCACCAGTATGGTGGCGGCAACCGCGTCGTGGTGGATCACGGCAACGGCCTGGAAACCACCTACAACCACCTGTCGTCCTTCAGCGTGAAGGAGGGGCAGACAGTGTCCCGCGGGGACGTTGTGGCCCTCAGCGGGACCACAGGAGCCTCCACCGGCTGCCACCTCCACTTTGAGGTCCAGGTCAACGGCGAAGTTGTTGACCCAACCGGCTGGCTTTAGTCAAGTGACGGTGAGCTATCGAATAGTCTTGACCTGCCGTGACCTGAATGTGACATTCACACAGAACTGCTGTACCGTCTAACTCGCGTCAACTTTTCCGAAGTTGACGCTCTTGTGCGGATTGCCTAACTCTGCCACCGCTCAAGGTCCGTTCGCATTTCATCGTCTGGCAGGGGCGGGGGAACCAATTTTGGTCTTCGCTTTTTTGAAGGCCTTGGGGTTAAGTCGCAAAAGCTTTTCAGGAAGCCGCGCGGCCGGGTGACTCCCATCCGAATCCGACAGCTCACCTCGTAGGCATTGGGAGAGGCTACCTTCGTGTCTTCACGCCATAATTCTGCGCGCCACCGTGCGCAACCGGTTCGTACCAACCCCCTGGACTCCATGTCCAAGGCTGTTAGTGCCAATGCCGGGACAGTAGGTCGCCAGGCTGCAGTCATCGCAGCCGCCTCGGGCCTCATCCTGACCATGGGCCTGCCGGCCAATGCAGCGGACACCACGGCTGGTGTCTCCGCTTCCACGGAAACCGGATCGGCACAAAGCGCCCTCGCTGTCACCGCGGCGCCCACGGCTACTGTCTCCTTCGAACGTCCCCTGGTCAAGACCACCCCGGCACCCGTTGTTGAGCGGGTAGTTGCGCAGTCCACGGACTCCGACGACGAACAGGGTGTGACCACTGCTTCCGCCGCGTCGGCCGGCTCCGTTGCGGACAAGGCCGTGGAGACAGTTGCCTCGGCGTCCACTTCCGGAATTGCGGGCCTCGCCTACACAGGCATCGGCCGTCCGTACGTTTGGGGCGGCACCACCCCCAACGGCTGGGACTGCTCAGGCTTCACCCAGTGGGTCTACGCCCAGGCCGGCATCAGCATCCCCCGCGTCAACGCGTGGACTGCAATGAAGCCCACCTCCACGCCGCAGCCGGGTGACCTGGTCATGCAGAACGGCGGAGCGCACGTCGGTATCTACGTCGGCAACGGCATGATGATCAGTGCCCTGAACCCCTCCCAGGGAACGCTGCTGCACTCGGTAGCTGCTACCGGCTCCTCAGCCTTCTTCACTGTGAACTAGTTCTTCGACCCCACGGTCCAAGGGCTTTTTCTTTGCCCAAACACGCTCTTCGCTAAATCAGCACACATCCCCGTTCGGGGCGTGCCGGCGCACCCCCAAGATGCCGGCGCGTCCAAACACCTTTGGCTGCCCACATGCGGCTTTGAAGGTGCCATCTCCTTCGAGAAGCCTGCTGTAACCGCCACGCCGGCTGCCGTTGTGGAAGCTCCGGAGCCCGAGGTGGAGGTCCAGGAAGCCGCTCCGGCCCCTGCTCCGGCCGCAAGGACCGCCGCTGTTGCGAAGGTGACCGCTACGGCTCCGGCTGGCAGCAGCCCCCGCCGCTCCTGCCTCGGCAAGTGGAAAGGGTGCAGCCATTCTGTCCGCAGCCTACGCCCAGCTTGGTGTTATGCAGGACTGCACCATGCTGGTGACCAACTCCCTGGCTGCCGTGGGCATCAACTTCCACGACTGGCCCGCAGGCTACCTTTCCTTGGGCCGCACCGTGAGTGCTGCTGAAGCCTAGCCGGGCGACCTGATTTACTACGCCGATGGCGGCGCCGGCATGGCCCACGTGGCTGTCTACGCCGGTAACGGCCAGGCGGTGCACGGCGGCTACAACGGGAACCAAACCGTTGTCTTCAGCGCCAGCGTTGGCTCCGGCCCGGTGTTCATCCGCGTTAGCTAATGCTCTCCGGCCTCGGATGCGCGTCTGATCCCTGAACAGGACCCCTGCCCTTCCGGCGGGGTCTTGTCAGTTAAAACCGGCATGCTTTAACTCCTGGCCAGCTGCGGGCAGCTACCCGGGCGAGCTGCGGGAGTTCACGAGTTCCGGCCGGACACGGCACGGCGTGCTCCAGCAATTAGCTGATAATGCACTTCTTTGTTTACTCTTGTGGTGTCGATCCATAGCCCGGACATGCCGAGGGCAGCCGGCCCTCGTGCCCCTGACGGGTGCGGCCGTGAAGAGGTACGTGCATGCGCACTCTCGTTCTGAATGCTGGATATGAACCGCTGGCGGTTATTACTTTCCGCCGGGCGCTGGTGCTTGTGCTCACGGGCAAGGCGAGCGTTGTGGCCGAAGGGGACGATCCCGTAGTGGGCCCCCAGGAGATCCTGGGCCGCCCGTCCGTGATCCTCCTGAACCGCTACATCCGCCCCAGATATAACCAGTCCACTGCTGTCAGCCGGCGGGGGGTGCTTCGACGTGACGGGCACAAGTGTGCCTATTGCGGAAAAGCTGCGCACACCATCGATCATGTTCACCCAAAGTCACGCGGGGGTGCGGACTCCTGGGAAAACCTGGTGGCTGCCTGCCTGAGGTGCAACAACCTCAAAGGCGACCACACCCCGGCCGAAATGGGCTGGAAGCTGCGGTTTGTCCCTGAGCCGCCGCACGGCACCATATGGCAGATCAAGGAACTCGAGAAGCCAACGCCCGCGTGGGATCCGTTCCTGCTGCCCGAGCGCGCTGCCTGATCCAGCGGATGGAGTTGCCCCCGCCGTCCCGGGACTAGCGGTCCAGCGTCGCTGACGCGCCGTGGTGGGAGAAAGTATGCGGTTGCCTCGCCCCGGGCTCTGGCCGAGGATGAGGTTTTGGGCAGATCATGGAGGTGTCTGCCGCGGTGGACGCCGGTTCAGCGTCGCTCAACACCGGTTTCCGGCCCGGCCGGCCAGCCCTGGACACACCCAGGTCCGGCAGCACGTGGTCATCCAAATAGACGTAAAGTGTGGTCAGGAGAGTGTTTAGTTGCGAGTTCACAACCCCGGCTTAACACTCTCCGCCCTACTTTAAAAGCTCCCGCGCCCCGCCACGGCAATAGGACTTACTCATCTAGGCTGGGGGAGTGGAACAAGACCGGTTGGACTTCAACGCCCTGATCCTGGCAGGCGGCCGGTCATCCAGGCTGGGCGGCGTACCCAAACAAGGGCTGGTCTTTCAGGGCGACACCCTCCTGCAACGGTCGCTGGCTGCCGCGTCAGGGGCGAACCGCACAGTAGTGGTTGGTCCGGACCTCGGCGCGCTCCCCGCGGGGGTGCTCTCCTGCCGGGAGCAGCCGGTGTTTGCAGGACCCGCCGCCGCGGTGGCTGCCGGTCTGGAGGCACTGGCCCAGGCCGGAAGCGAAGAGACCTACACGTTGGTACTGGCGTGCGACATGCCGAGGGTTGCGGCTGCGGTGGAGGCACTAACGGCAGAACTGGCAGGCAATCCGAGGGCCGATGCAATCATCGCGTGCGCCGAAGACGGCAGGGCCCAGCATCTCGCCGGGTTTTACCGCACAGCCGGGTTAAAATGCGCCGCCCGGGAACTTGCCTCGCGGGGTGCCCTCGACAACGGCTCCATGCGGGCGCTCCTTGCTAGTCTTGACGTGCAGCTTGTTACCGTCCCGGCCGGTTCCACAGCCGATGTGGATACCTGGGATGATGCCGCCGCACTTGGAGTTGAGGCCGGAAGCCGGGACGAGGGCCAGGACCGGCGTGGCAGCAGTTGAATTGGGAGGCAGTTCGTGAAAAGCCAGGATGAAACGCTGGAGGAATGGTGCAGGTCCCTGCTCCAGGCGTATGAGCTTGAGGACGTCCAGGTGGACGTCAACGCCATCCTCGCCCTCGCGGGTGTAGCCGCCCACTCGGTTGTGCGGCCCGCGGCGCCACTCACCACCTTTATCGCCGGCTACGCCGCCGGTTTAGCCTCAGCGTCCGGACGCAGCACAGATGCCGCGTCGATGGAAGGGGCTTTGGATGTGGCACGTTCCCTGGCTGCGGACTACGATGCTGAAGCCGCCGGGACTCCCGGCGAATGACTGAGGAACCCGGGGAAGAACGGAGTTCAACCGACCTGCCGGAGGCGCCGGAGCACCTGGACCATACCTGGGATGAAGCCCGGCAGGCAGCTTTTGATGCAGCCACGCCGATCCCTGCCGGGCCGGTTCCCCTGAACCTGGCCCTCGGCCGCACGTTGGACCAGGACATTGTGGCGTTGCAGGATATGCCCCACTACGCGTCCTCGGCCATGGACGGCTGGGCGGTCAACGGGACCGGGCCGTGGATCCTGGCGGAACCAGGCACGCGGCTGGCCCCGCATCAGGCAAGTCCGATCGTCACCGGCGGGCTCATTCCTCCCGGCGCTAAAGCGGTGCTGCGCAGTGAGAGCGCGCTGCTTGGCAAGGACGATGACGGCTTGCCTGTCTTGATGACCGGAGGAAGCGCAAGGCCTGGCGAGCCACGGAACGGCCAGCATATCCGGAAAGCCGGCGAGGAAGCGCTTGCCGGGGACATCCTGGTCAAGGCAGGAGCGGAACTCAACCCTGCCCATCTCGCAGTGGCAGCCCTCGCCGGCTACGACGAATTGCAGGTCCAGGGAAAACCCCTGGTCCGGCTCCTGCTGACCGGGGGCGAGGTGATAGGCCAGGGTGTTCCAGATCCCGGCCAGGTGCGGGATACGTTCGGTCCACAATTACCGGCCGTGGTGGGCATGCTGGGAGGAATAGCGGGGGGACAGCAGCGGATCGGGGACTCCTATGGCGAGTGGCTCGCAGCCCTGGAAGACGTGGTGCCGGAGGCGCCGGACGCTCCGGACCTGCCGGCCGACGTCGTTATCACCACTGGCGGGACAGGCCGCTCAGGCACGGACCACCTGCGTCAGGCGGTGGCGGAACTGGGCGGGCGGCTCGTCATCGACGGGATCGCGATGCGGCCAGGCCACCCCGCTGTCCTGGCGGAACTGCCGGACGGCCGCTTTGTACTCGGCCTCCCAGGGAATCCCCTCGCCGCAATGATGGCGCTGTGCACCGTGGGGGCGCCGTTGCTCGCCGCGCTCGGTCACGGCAGGCTGCCCGAAATCCACGAGGTGCCCTGCGGAAGCGCCATCGAACCCGATCCGGGGCGCACCCGGCTGATGCCGTTCCGGCTCCTCTATGGCATGGCATCTCCGGCGCAGCACACCGGCCCGGGCATGATGCGCGGGTTGGCGTCGGCCGCCGGCGTGATGGTGGTGCCGCCGCACGGGGTCCAGTTCGGCGAGCCGGTGCCGGCGTTTGCGCTGCCCTGGGGACCACCCATCCCAGCGGTTCCGGAGACTGCCGGCAAAGCCAAGCCGAGGAACACGGCGCGGCCAGGCAGGACGGCCGGCAAAGCGGCGTCCAGCGGCCCGGTGGACTGGAGCGCGCTTCTTGGCTGACTACGCTCCGTGGCCAGACCGTACTCTGCTGGTATCCGGGTCCGGCAGTTGTCATGATGGACCTATGAAAAGGCAGGGGTGGCTATGGGCCGCGTGACCCAGCGCCGCAAGGTGCACAAGTATGTGCTTGACGGTTCTCCGAAGGCCCTGGAGTTCCCGGTAAGGCACCGTGAAGATGTCCTCGCTGTGGAGGAGCCGCTGGAGATCCGGTTGGGCCAGCTCTCCTTCTCTGTCACCATGCGGACGCCAGGGGACGACTTTGACCTGGTGGCCGGGTTCCTGGTGTCGGAGGGCATCATTTGGACCTCGGAGCAGCTCGTGTCACTGCGTTTCTGCGCCGGCGAGGATGAAAACGGCGTCCAGACGTTCAATGTGGTTGAGGTCCAGTTGCGGCCCGACGTCACAGTTCCGTCCATTGGCCGCCACATCTATACATCGAGCTCCTGCGGCATTTGCGGGACCGATTCGGTGGAGTCCGTCCAGAAGTCCTCGCACTACAGTCCCGCCGCGGATCCGCTGAGCATCGACGCGGAGCTCCTCGCGTCCCTGCCGGGCCTGCTGCGGAAGTCCCAGCGCCTTTTCGAGGATACGGGCGGAGTGCACGCTGCCGGGCTGTTCAGGATCCAGGACGACGGCGGCGCGGAGCTTTTGTGCCTCCGCGAGGACGTAGGGCGCCACAACGCCGTGGACAAGGTTGTGGGCTGGGCCTTGCGTGAAGGGCTGCTCCCGCTGCGCGGCACCGTCCTCCAGGTATCGGGGCGGGCCTCCTTCGAGCTTGTACAGAAAGCGGCCCTGGCGGGAATTCCCGTGCTGGCTGCCGTCAGCGCTCCCTCCAGCCTCGCTGTTGAACTGGCAGATGCCAGCGGCTTGACCCTTGCCGGGTTCAGCCGGGGAACAAGCCTCAACATCTACGCGGGGGACCACCGTATTGTCCGGCCCGTCGCCCAGGCTCCCGCCGGCGCGCGGAGCTGACCACCGGATTTCACCGCAGGCCCCACTTTTTCCGGAAACCGCTTTTCCAGGGATATCATCCGCCGCGATTGGCGAGTAAGCTACCAGCGGGTAGTTTTATCCACCGAATGGACACCATGGTCCACGTTTCCAGCGCTGAAGAGGGCCAACATTGCATGACGACCGCCGGATTACGGAAGTCCGCCTCGAAAGGTTCGTCCGCGAACGCATCAATCCCGCCGTATACAGCCGGAGCCTTCCCCTGACGCTGAGCAGTTGGGATGTGCCGGACGAACCGGTGCCGGCCCTCGAGGCCATGCGGCAAAAGTTCCAGCCGCAGGAACACGGTGCTCCCTGGGGAAAGCCCTGGGGTGCCAAGTGGCTCCGCCTCCAGGGCGAAGTCCCCGAGTTCTGGGGCACGGGGCCGGACACCACTATCGAAGTGGTGGTTGACCTCGGCTTCACCATCGAAGTGCCCGGCTTCCAATGCGAGGGAATCGCCTGGCGCGCCGACGGCACCATCATCAAGGCCGTATCACCCCGGAACCAGTACATCCCGCTGAAGCTCCTGGGAGGGGGCATGGCGGTGGACTTCTATGTGGAGGCGGCCGCCAACCCCGATGTCGCCCAAGGCTGGACTTTCGCGGCCACGCCCTATGGGGACAAGTCAACGGCCGGAACAGCACCGCAGTACAGGCTGGGAACCATCTCCATCGCGGAGTTGAACCAGACCGTTTGGGAACTCCAGCAGGACATCTGGACCCTGTCCGGGCTGATGGCCGTACTTCCCTGGGAGCTGCCGCGGCGGCACGAGATCCTCCGGGCACTTGAGCGCATGATGGATGTGATGGACCCCGACGATGTTGCCGGGACCGCCGCAGCCGGACGCGAAGCGCTCGCCGAAGTGCTGGCCAGGCCGGCCTATGCTTCCGCCCACCAGCTCGTTGCCACCGGGCATGCCCACATCGACTCCGCGTGGCTTTGGCCCGTCCGCGAGACCATCCGCAAATGCGCCAGGACGTTCTCCAACGTAGTTGCCCTGATGGATGAACACCCCGATTTCGTTTTCTCCTGCTCATCTGCCCAGCAGTTCGCTTGGATCAAGGAGTTCTACCCTGAACTTTTTGGCCGGATACGGGAAAAGGTGCTTGCAGGGCAATTCGTGCCGGTTGGCGGCATGTGGGTGGAATCGGACACCAACATGCCCGGCGGCGAGGCCATGGCACGGCAGTTCGTGGAGGGGAAGAGCTTCTTCCTGGCCGAATTCGGCGTCGACTGCCGGGAAGCCTGGCTGCCGGACTCCTTCGGATACTCGGCGGCCCTGCCACAAATCGTCAAGTCCGCCGGCAGCCGGTGGTTCCTCACCCAAAAGATCTCCTGGAACCAGACCAACAGGATGCCGCACCACACCTTCAACTGGGAGGGAATCGACGGCACCAGGCTTTTCACCCACTTCCCGCCGGTGGACACCTACAATTCGCAGCTCAGCGGACGCGAACTGGCCCACGCCGAGCGGAACTACCGTGACCATGGCCGCGGCTCGGTATCGCTGGTGCCTTTCGGCTACGGCGATGGCGGCGGCGGGCCCACCCGGGAAATGCTGGCTGCGGCTGCCAGGACAGCGGATCTCGAAGGCTCGCCGAAGGTACGGATCGGATCCGCGGAGAGCTTCTTCCGGCAGGCTGAAGACGAATATTCCTCGCTGCCCGTGTGGGTGGGCGAAATGTATCTCGAACTGCACCGCGGCACCTACACCAGCCAGGCCAGGACCAAGAAGGGCAACCGGCGCAGTGAACACCTGCTGCGCGAAGCAGAACTGTGGTGCACCACGGCCGCAGTCCGGACAGAAGGCACGTTTACCTATCCCGCTGCCGAGCTCAAGAGGCTGTGGCGGCTGGTGCTGCTGCATCAGTTCCATGACATCCTTCCCGGCAGTTCCATCGCCTGGGTCCACCAGGACGCCGAACGCAATTACCGGGCCATCGAATCCGCCCTCGAAGCTTTGATCGCCCAGGCAGCCAGGGCAGTGCTGGGCAACGGGGAGCGGCAGTTCCTGTTGAACGCAGCGCCGCATGCCCGCGACGGTGTGCCGGCACTGGCAGCAGGCGAGCCGGTGGGGTCACCGCTACCGGCCCGCGCCGCAGCACGGGACGCCGGCTTCGTTTTGGACAACGGCATCATCCGGGCAGTCCTGGACGCGGACGGTTTGCTCACCTCGCTTCGGGACTACGCGAGCGGCCGTGAGGCGATTGCCCCGGGGGAGCGCGGCAACCTGCTGGAACTGCACCGTGACACCCCCAACGAGTGGGACGCCTGGGACATTGACGAGTTCTACCGCCGCAACGTCACACCGTTGACCTGCGCGGAGTCGGTGCGCCTCGCGGAGCACGGCGATGAAGCTGTTGTTGTGGTGGAGCGGATGGCCGGATCCTCTGCCATTACCCAGCGCATCAGCTTGGCCGCCGGAAGCCCCTCGCTTTCCATCACCACCTCAGTGGACTGGCAGGAGCGGGAAAAGCTGTTGAAGCTTGGCTTCGCCCTGGACGTACGGGCGGACCGGTCGGCGGCGGAGACGCAGTTCGGGCACGTCTTCCGCCCCACCCACATCAACACGTCCTGGGAAGCGGCCAAGTTCGAAATCTGCGCGCACCGCTGGATCCACGTGGCCGAGCCGGGCTACGGCGTCGCAGTTTCCAACTCGTCCACTTATGGTCATGACGTCACCAGGAGCATCAGGGAGGCCGACGGCGGCACCACCACCACCGTGCGTATGTCACTTTTGCGCGCCCCGAAGTTCCCGGATCCGGACGCAGACCGCGGACACCACGAGCTGACAGTCACTATCAGGCCCGGCGCCGACATTGCCGATGCTGTCCAGGAAGGCTACCGGACGAACCTCGCACCTCGGCTCGTCACTGGCGCCGCGCCGGTGGAGCCGCTGTTTTCCGTGTCAAACCCTGCCCTGGTCATCGAGGCGGTAAAGCTGGCGGAGGACGGCTCCGGGGATGTGGTTGTCCGGTTGTACGAGTCGTTGGGGCAACGCTCGGCGGGACGGCTCGCAGCAAACTTCCCGGTCCAGCAGGTCGAAACCGTCGACTTGCTGGAGCGCCCCGTGCAGGCGTCCGGCGTCGAAGCAGGTCCCGAGGGAACGGAGCTGCTCCTGCGGCCGTTCCAGTTGGTCACGCTGCGGTTTGTGCGCACTCGCGCCTAGCATCCCGGCTTGGCCTCGTGTTTCCCGGAAAAGAGCAGAAAGGGCCCTTAAATGGCTGAGTGGGGGCGGTCCCCAACGGCCGCCACCACTCATCCCCCCAAAGCATGCAAAGGCCCCCGGGAGCCTCATCGTTCAAGAAAGTATCCCCGTTCGTAAACGCCCTAGGCTCCCACCTTCACACATTCATGATTGTTTCACACTCTAATGAATTTGTGAAAGCCCAAAAGGTTACGTTTCGGTAGATGTCCTTTTCGGCTTGTAGCTCTTGTTGCTTCTAACCCTGGCGACCCAAATGAGGGCAAGGCCGAGGACGAAACAGAGTACCGCGGTGTAATTGACGATGAACTCCAAAGCGACCCACTCTGGCGGCACTACAGGGAATAGCAGGGTCACGGCAATTGCCACTCCGCCTATTGCCAAAAGCCCGGCGGCGAGCCGCACCAGAACCGGCAGCCTGCTCTGCGCTGCGCGCACCATCGCTGGAAGCAGCACCAGGGAGACATACGAGGGATAGGCGCGGCCGGCCGCTCCGTAGTACTCCACCAGGATGAAGTTGCGCTCGCTTTTGCCTGAGGTTGCCCACAACCCCGCAGACGAGCCGGCAGTGTCCATCAGGAAGAAGAGCAGCGTCATTACCAGGGAAACTGCCAGCAGAACGGCCATACCAGCTTTTCCGGTGATGAGACGGTAAGCATGGTCGGCTCCGAACCCGCGGGTGACCCGGATGCCAACAAAATATATGGCCCCGAAAATGATGAAGCGCAACAGCAGATTGGCGAGGTTGACGCCTCCCAAAGCCGTGTCAACGGCGACGTAGGGAGCCTCGATACTCAGAAGGATGGCCGCGGTCATCAGGGCGAAGATGTAAAAAAGCGACCTGTTCTCTCCCCGGAGGGCGCTGGGCACCCGGGCTGCGGCAATCAGGCCACAGATGGCCAGCGTTGACCACTGAAGGGTTTCGATCATCCCAGGTTCTCCCAAATCTTTTCCGTCTGCGCTTGGTCCTGCTCCTGGCGCCGCAGCACCTTGCCCAGTGCCTGCAGCCTGTCGCCGGCCAGGACCGCGAGGTCGCCGTCGGACAGGCTGTCCAGTGCTGCCTGCCGTGCACCCGGAAGCCACCCTGCCTCTTCCTCCGTAACCAGGCCCGTGGCCACCAGGCCATCTGTTAGTCCAACACCTGCTGCGACAGCCGTGGCAAGCGCCAGCCCGGCCGACAGCCGGTTGGCGGACAACTGCGCGGAATAGTTCTGCGGCGCGATGCCGGTGGCGGCGGAAACACGGTGCCGCAGCTCGCCGTCGTCAATGGCATCAACCCAGTTCCTGACGGAAGTGGCGTGCGGCGCCGGCGACAGCGCGGGCGGTTCACCGCCCGGTGGCCCGGCCGGGTCCATCCCCGGACGCACCAGCATGGCGCGCAGGAGGTCGGCAGTAGAGATCTGGCTTACCAACTCGCCGCGCGTAGGTGGCTGCTGGGGACCGGCCAGTTCCCGGTAGGGCTCGAAGTCAGCCAAAGCCGCCACCGGGTTGATGTTGTAGGCGCGGCTGATGCTGACCACTGTGCTTACCGAGACTTTTCCACGGACCAGCTGCTGGGCCAGGGTGGTCCGCTTGATCCCGGAAATCCTGCAGACGTCTGCCGTGCTGGCGTCCGGCGCAATGCCTTGCAGCCAGCGCTGGAACGCCTTGGCGGGGAGGGTCATAGGGGGCTCTCTGGAGAACGGGTGGTTTGTCGATTTTAGCCTGACGACATCGACGCCGATTTTACCCGCCTGCATGTTTCGACTATGCTTGATGGTCGAGCCCGTTGGTCCGTACACCCCCCAAGTCCGGACCAGCGGGTTCTTTTATGTCCGGGCTCCGGGCGCCGTCCTCCTGCCGGAATGCGCGAGGCTTTGCGGGCCGGGAAGCGCCAGAACTGCTGCGCTCCGGTGAAAGGATGGACACCATGACTGCGACCCTTGTGGCAAAGGATGTTTCCGGCGGCCACGACCACCGGCTGCTCTTTTCCCAACTTTCCCTCACCGTTGCCCCCGGCGACGTTGTAGGTGTGGTGGGTGCCAACGGTGCCGGCAAATCCACCCTGCTCCGCCTCCTCGCAGGCCTCGACCAGCCGCAGGACGGCAATGTCAGCCTTGCTCCGGCCGACGCCTTCGTGGGGTGGCTTCCCCAGGAGCACGAGCGGATCCCCGGTGAATCTGTTGCCGCGTACATCGCCCGCAGGACCGGCTGCGCCGAGGCCACGACGGAGATGGAAGCCACAGCAGAGGCGCTTGGCTCCGGCGCGCCGGGTGCCGATGACGCCTACGCGCGGGCTTTCGACCGCTGGATGGCTTCCGGTGCTGCGGTCCTTGACGACCGCATCCCCGCCGTACTGGCCGATCTGGGCCTGGAGACCGGGGCTGACGCCGAGATGACAGGTTTGTCCGGCGGCCAGGCAGCGCGAGTGGCGCTTGCAGCCCTGCTGCTCAGCCGGTTCGACGTCGTCCTGCTGGATGAGCCCACCAACGATCTTGACCTTGCCGGACTCGAGAAGCTCGAGGACTTTGTCCGCGGGCTGCGAGGCGGCGTTGTCCTGGTGAGCCACGACAGGGAGTTCCTGGCGCGCTGCGTCACCACGGTGGTGGAACTGGACCTGGCGCAGAACTCCGTCGCCGTTTACGACGGCGGCTATGACGCCTTCCTCGAAGAACGTGCAGTGGCGCGGCGCCACGCACGCGAGAAGTATGAGGAGTTCGCCGCCACCAAGGCGGACCTGGTGTCACGGGCAAGGACGCAGCGGGAATGGAGCTCGCAGGGCGTCCGGAACGCCATGAAGAAGAACCCGGACAACGACAAGATCCGCCGCGCCGCCAGCTCCGAGTCCTCCGAGAAGCAGGCCCAGAAGGTGCGGCAGATGGAATCCCGAATCGCCCGGCTGGACGTGGTGGACGAGCCCCGGAAGGAATGGCAGCTCCAGTTCTCCATCGGCAAGGCACCGCGTTCAAGCGCCGTGGTGGCCACCCTCCGCGACGCTGTGGTCCGGCAGGGCAACTTCACCCTCGGCCCGGTCAACCTCCAGCTCAATGCGGGGGAGCGGATCGGCATTACGGGTCCCAACGGCGCAGGCAAGTCCACCCTGCTGCGCCTTCTTTTGGGCGACCTCGCACCGGAGTCCGGCAGCGCTGCCATGGGCGCTTCGGTGGCTGTCGGCGAGATCGACCAGGCCCGCGGGCTGCTTGCAGGCCATCTTGCCCTGGCCGACGCCGTCGAGGCCGTCCTGGTGGACCTGAACCCGGCAGACGTCCGGACCCTGCTCGCCAAGTTCGGCCTCAAGGCGGACCACACTGCCCGTACGGTCGATTCGCTGTCGCCGGGCGAACGGACCAGGGCTGCCCTGGCACTGCTGCAGGCTCGCGGCGTGAACCTGCTTGTCCTGGATGAGCCGACAAACCACCTTGACCTTCCGGCCATAGAACAGCTCGAGGAGGCGCTGGAAAGCTACGACGGCGCCCTCCTGCTGGTGACGCACGACCGGAGGCTGCTGGAGAACGTGCGGCTGGATGTACGTTGGCATGTTGGGAACGGATTGGTAAAGGAGCAGCAGCAATGAGCATGGAAGGGGTGGCCTGGAACTCCCTGTACAAGATCACCCGGGCCAAGAGCGGTTCCAAGCCGTTCTCGAAGGCAACCCTGAAGCGTGTCCTCGGATTTGCCCGGCCGCACCGTGGCAAACTGCTTGCCTTTGTGGCGTTGTCCATTGTGATGGCAGTCCTCGCTGTAGCTACCCCCGTCCTCGCAGGGCAGGTGGTGGACGCGATCGTGGCCAAGGCCGCCGCGGAGGAGGTGGTCCGCCTTGCCGCACTCATCGCCGTCGTGGCTGTAGCCGAAGCAGGCCTTGGCCTGGTGAGCCGCTGGCTCTCCTCCACCATCGGTGAGGGCGTAATCGTGGATCTGCGCACGCGGGTCTTCGACCACGTGCAGAAGATGCCCATCGCGTTCTTCACCCGCACCCGCACCGGAGCCCTGGTCAGCCGCTTGAACAACGATGTCATCGGCGCCCAGTCCGCGTTCGCCGGCACCCTCTCCGGCGTGGTCAGCAACGTGGTGGCACTGGTCCTCACGCTCATCGTTATGCTCGGCACGTCCTGGCAGGTGACACTCCTGGCAATGCTCCTGCTGCCGGTTTTCCTCATCCCCGCGCGGCGGATGGGCTCCAAACTCGCGGACCTGCGCCGAGAGGCGGCAGAGCACAACGCCGCCATGGGCACCCAGATGACGGAGCGCTTCTCCGCCCCCGGCGCCACCCTGGTCAAGCTCTTCGGCCGCCCGGACGAGGAATCCCGCGAGTTCGCCGTCCGCGCCGGCCGCGTGCGCGACATCGGCGTCCGGACCGCCATGCTGCAGTTCACCTTCGTGACAGCCCTGACGCTGGTCTCCGCCCTCGCCCTCGCCCTGGTATACGGGCTGGGCGGCTGGTTCGCCATTACCGGACAGCTGGCGGCAGGCGACGTTGTGGTGCTGGCCCTGCTTCTCACCCGGCTGTATGCCCCGCTGACAGCCTTGTCCAATGCCCGGGTGGAGATCATGAGCGCCCTGGTGAGCTTCGAGCGGGTCTTCGAAATCCTGGACCTCAAACCCCTTATCCAGGAAAAACCTGACGCTGTAGCTGTTCCGTCCGGGCCGGTCTCGGTGGAGTTCGACGACGTCCGCTTCGCCTACCCCTCCGCTGACAAAGTTTCACTGGCCTCCCTGGAGGAGGTGTCCACGCTGGACACCCGCGGCGGGGAGGAAGTGCTGCACGGCATCAGCTTCCGCGTGGAACCGGGCCAGACGGTGGCACTGGTGGGATCCTCCGGTGCAGGAAAATCGACGATCGCCCAGCTGTTGGCCCGGCTCTACGACGTGGATTCCGGCGCCGTGCGCCTGGGTGGAACCACTGGCGGATCCGGGCTGGACCTGCGCGACGCCACCTTTGACTCGCTGCGGGACACCCTGGGCATGGTGACGCAGGACGGCCACCTCTTCCACGAAACCATCGCCTCCAACCTCAGGCTCGCAAAGCCAGAGGCCACGGAAGCGGACATGTGGGAGGCTGTCCGGCAGGCGCGGCTTGAAGCCATGATCCGTTCCCTGCCGGATGGACTGGACACGGTGGTGGGTGAACGCGGCTACCGGCTCTCCGGTGGCGAACGGCAACGGCTCACCATCGCCCGGCTGCTCGTCGCCCAGCCCCGCGTGGTCATCCTCGATGAGGCGACGGCCGCGCTGGACTCCACCAACGAGGCCGCCGTACAGGCTGCCTTGGGCGCCGCACTCGAAGGGCGCACCGCCGTCGTGATTGCCCACCGGCTGTCCACTGTCCGTGCCGCTGACACGATCCTGGTGGTGGAGGACGGCCGGATTGTGGAGCGGGGCACCCACACCGAACTCCTGGCCGCTGAGGGCCGCTACGCCGAGCTGTACCGGACGCAGTTCGCCGAAGCCACGGCAGTGGCCCAGGAAGCAGTTCCCGAGTTCTAGCCTTCCGTCCACACGGTTCGAGCCCTGGCGGCGAGTTCCGGCAGGATGTGCTCCGTCAGCAGCGGGGCCAGGTCCTGCGGCAGGTCGCCGCCGGGTTCCAGCCAGCGGATCTCCGCTATCTCGGCGGATGGGTGGGCCTCCCACGTGCCCGGCGCCAGGAACACGGTGGCTTCGATGTCCGTGGCGGCCTCGTTGGCGGCGTCCGCAATCCAGACGCCCATCAGCTGCAGGTCGGCTGGATCAAGGACAATGCCCACCTCTTCGGACAGTTCCCGCGCTGCGGCCTGCACGGCCGTTTCCCCGGCTTCGGGCTTGCCGCCGGGGTGCATAAACATGGAGGTGCCGCGCTTCCGCACGGTCAGGAGCCGGCCGGCGTTGTCGAAGACGCAGACGGCGGACACCACGATGCGGTTTTTCATGTGTCCTGCTCCTGCCGGACCAGGTGCGAGCTCAGCAGGAGGTCCTTCTGCGGCCCCTGCACGTCCCAGCTGTAGCTGAAGCTGTGGGCGCCCTCGTAGGAGTACGTCACGCGGTACGTGTCGGGAGCGCACCAGTGCTGGTCCAGGTTGGCCTCCGGCGTGAAGCTCATGGTGTGGAAAGGGCGTCCGTCCGGAAAGAATACGTCCATGGCGTCGGGCTGGTCGGTGGCCTTCAACAGGTATTCACGGGAGGCGGGCCCGGTGAAGGTGGGCCAGCGCATGGTGCCTTCCTCCCGGAGGGCCAAGCCGCCGTCGTCCATGGGAACAAAATGGACGACGCCGGAAAAGGTTCCGCGGGTGCCATTCGTGCGGTCCAGCAGGTCCCGCTGGACCGTCCACTGTCCGGCGTGCCACTGTCCGGCGTGCCCATTGGCCGTTCGGCCGAGCAGGTAGGAGCGGAGGGCGAACTCCGCAGGAGGAAAGTTCAAGTGCCCTCGATTGGAATCGAACCAACGACACCGGCTTTAGGAGAGCCGTGCTCTATCCACTGAGCTACGAGGGCGGGCATCCGATGGATCGGCAAGGCCGGTCCGGCCGGACACGGATACAAGCATACAAGGTGCGGAGCCGTACTACGCTCAAAGCATGAGTTCAGCGCCGTCCACCGCCCAATCCGTGGCGTTCATCCCGGACACCACTTCCACCCGCCAGTACATCGGTGCCTGGTCCGTGCTCAGCGTGCTGCAGTATTTCGCGGCGGAGGCGGCGGTGATTGGTGCCTGGGCCGGTCCCCGACCCTACGACCTGCGCACCGGTTATATCAGCGACCTCGGGGCCATCAACTGCGGCGTTTTTGACGGCCGGGAGGTATGTTCCCCGCTGAACTGGCTGATGAATGCATCGTTCGTGGTCCAGGGGCTGGGGATGCTGCTGGGGGCGCTGCTCCTGAGCTCGGGGCTGCTGCGCGTGGCTGCCCTCGCCGGCGCCCGGGTCCGGCCGGGCCGCCGGACACCATGGCTGGCCGCCGTGGCCGTCCGGGTGCTGACAGGAACGGCGGGAGCCGGAACGGTGATTGTGGGGCTGGTGCCGGAGGATGTTGGCTCCGGCTGGCACTTTGCCGGCGCAGTCATGTATTTCATTGCCGGGGCGGTCGCCCTGTTGGTCCTGGGGTTCCTCTGGCTGCGGAAGACAGCGCTGGCCTGGTTCATCCTGGCCTGCGGCACCGTGTCCGCTGCGGCCCTGGTAACCGGCGGGCTGACCGGCATGCAGGTGCCGGAACCGGGCACCCTGGAGCGGCTTATGGGCTACCCGGTTACCGTGGGGATGGCCGCCGCCGGTTTGGTTATCGCGCAGCGGGTGCATCGGCACCGGAAGCAGGTCCGGGTAGCGGCTGGTCAGCGGCTTTAGGCTTCGTGGTCTCGGGGCTTCCGTGCCCGCAGAAACACCGCCGCAGCCCCTGCCAGCAGGCTCAGGACCAGCAGGACCCAGCCGGCGACGGTGAGGCCGGACGCGAGGGCGACCTGGCCGGCGTCCGGCGTTCCCGCTGCCAGCATGCCGTCGATGGCCGCGTTGCCCCACAGCCGGACCACCACAAACAGCAGGGGGAGCGCCCACAAAGCCCACCGCAGGGCCTTCCTGGCCACGCTTGTTCCTATCAGCAGCAGCCAGGTGAACCCGAAGATCAGCGGGAACAACGTGCCGGCCGTTTTGTGGACGTAGTTGAGCTGGCCGCGCGCCGCCTCGTTCATGGCCGGCTGCAGCTGGTTGATGTAGGCCGGGTCGAACCCGCCGATCAGCGAATCCGGCATGGCCAGGCCGCCGGAGAGCTGCCGCAGCTGGTCCAGCGTCAGCAGGTGGAGGTACCAGAACAGGAACAGGCTGGCTACCACGCCGGCGATCAGGATGAGGTTGCCGTTGTTTTCGGCTTTCTCCGGCGTGCGCGCGGTGGTGGGGTTGACCACGGGCGGGAGGTGGTGCTGCGGTACAGCCGCCTTGGAGCCGTGCTTCTTGATCCGCTGGGCAGGGGTTTTGGCCATGCCACCATTATCCCGCCCCATAAACTGAAGCCATGACCATTGGCCGGCACAGTGCTGTTGAACTCGACCCCTCCTTGGATGACTACCAGCTGGCTGCAGCCCTGGTCCGCGAAGCCGGGCAGCTGGCGCTGCTCATGCGGATGGCGGGCCTGCAGTCGGAGCAGAAGACGTCCATCTCGGATGTGGTGACCGCTGCAGACCACGCCGCCGAGGCCTACGTGCTGGAACAGCTGCAGCGCTGCCGTCCCGCGGACGGGATCCTCGGGGAGGAAGGCGCCTCGGTACAGGGGACCAGCGGACGCACTTGGGTCATTGACCCTGTGGACGGCACCTACAACTTCCTGCATGGATCGACGTACTGGTGCTCGGCCATTGCGCTGAAGGATTCCTCGGACGTGGTACTCGGTGCCATTTTCCAGCCGGAGGAGGACAAGCTCTGGCTGGGCGGCAAGACGCATCCTGCCACGCTGAACGGCGAACCCCTGACGGTGTTCCACGAGGACAGAGGGGCGCGCAACGGCACTGCCGTAGCCGAGCTCGGAGCTGCCACCTACATCCACCCCAGTTGGCTCATGGACCCACTCTGCGCCATGCCCTGGCATGCGGCTGCCACCTCTGCCGCCGCCTTGCGGATGCTCGGTTCGGGCTCCTGCGACCTCGGCCGGGTAGCTGACGGGCAGCTCGGATGCTGGTTCCAGCACAGCTGCCCGGAGTGGGACTGGCTGCCGGGAAAGGCAATCGTCCGTGCGGCCGGCGGTGCGGTGGATACTGTCCGGGTGAACGGCCTGGAATGGTTCATGGCAGGCGGCACGACGGCGGTGCGCCAGTTGCGCGCCGCGCTCGAGTCCGGCTCGGTGGCCTAGAAACCGGCGCCAGCTTGAACACGTAATCCACACGCTGGAAGGAGGTGTCGGTCCCACCGCCTAGACTTGTAGGCACCATGGATATGTTGTTTGACCCGTACTCTGACGGACCTTTCAAGGCCGCTCCCGCGGCCGCTGCCCGCACCAAGGCCCGCCCGGAAGGTGTCGTAACCTCGGCCGGTCCCGGCGGTGGCCTGCCCTGGGAGAGCCAGCCGGGCCCCGGTTTGCCTGGCAGCCGGGAGGAGGAGGGGGCGCAGGGACAGGTGCGCCGCCACAGCAGCCACCGCCCAGATGCCGCGCAGCTGCTGGAGGGTTTGAATCCGCAGCAGGAGGAGGCGGTCAAACACGCCGGTTCCGCACTGCTGATCGTGGCCGGTGCCGGGTCTGGCAAAACCAGGGTGCTCAGTAACCGGATCGCCTACCTGATCGCCACCGGCCGGGCCCACCACGGTGAAATCCTCGCCATCACCTTCACCAACAAGGCCGCGGCTGAAATGCGGGAACGCATTGAAGTGCTGGTGGGGGGCCGCGCCAAGATCATGTGGATCTCCACGTTCCACTCGTCCTGCGTCCGGATCCTCCGGCAGGAAGCCGCCAACGTCGGGCTGAAATCCAACTTCTCCATCTACGATTCCGCAGACTCGCTCCGGCTGGTCACGCAGGTCTCCAAAGCGCTGGACCTGGATCCCAAGAAGTTTGCGCCCAAAGCCATCCAGCACAAAATTTCCGCGCTGAAGAATGAACTGATCGATGCCGATTCGTACTCCTCCGCCGCGAACTACAACGATCCTTTCGAACAGGCCGTAGCCGAGGTCTTCAAGGGCTATACCCAGCGGCTGCGCCAGGCCAACGCCATGGACTTCGACGACCTCATCGCCGAGACCGTCTACATGTTCCGTGCCTTTCCGGCGCTCGCCGAGTCCTACCGCCGCCGGTTCCGGCATGTCCTGGTGGATGAATACCAGGACACCAACCACGCCCAGTACGCATTGGTCCGGGAAATCGTGGGGGAAGGCCCGGGAGCGTCGGAGCTCACCGTGGTGGGCGATTCGGACCAGTCCATTTACGCTTTCCGCGGCGCGGATATCCGCAACATCGTGGAGTTCGAAAAGGACTACCCCGAGGCACGGACCATCAAGCTGGAGCAGAACTACCGTTCCACCCAGAACATCCTCACTGCGGCCAACTCGGTCATTTCGCGAAACCCCAACCGCCCCGAGAAGCGGCTGTGGACGGCCGAAGGTGATGGCCACAAAATCATTGGTTACGTGGGCGAGAACGAGCACGACGAGGCCCAGTTCATCGCCAAGGAGATTGACCGGCTCCAGGATGAGGACAACCTCCGCCCGGGGGATGTTGCCATCTTCTACCGCACCAACGCCCAGTCGCGCTCCATCGAAGACGTTCTGGTCCGGGTTGGCCTGCCGTACAAGGTGGTGGGCGGCACGCGCTTCTACGAGCGCAAGGAAATCAAGGATGCCCTCGCCTACCTTCGCGTCCTGGTTAACCCGGACGACGACGTCAACCTCCGCCGGGTGCTCAACGAACCTAAGCGCGGCATCGGAGACCGCGCCGAGGGAGCTGTCGCCGCCCTCGCCCAGCGTGAGCGCATTTCGTTTATGGCAGCAGCCCGCCGCGCCGAGCAGGCGCCGGCCATGGCAACCCGTTCCGTCAACGCGGTCCTCGGCTTTGTGAAGCTGCTGGATGACCTCGCCGAAGTGGCCGCGGGCTCCGGCGCCGCTGCGGCCCTTGAAGCGGTCCTGGAGCAGACCGGTTACCTTGCCGCGCTGCGGGCCAGCACTGATCCCCAGGACGAGTCCAGGGTGGAGAACCTCGCGGAACTCGTGGCCGTGGTGCGTGAGTACGAGCAGGAGAACCCGGAAGGGTCGCTGGCCGCTTTCCTGGAGCAGGTGTCACTGGTAGCGGATGCCGATCAGATCCCCGATGCCCCCGGTGGAGACGCCGAGGACACTGCTGCCGCCGTGGCGGAGGCCAAGCGGCTGGGCGTGGTCACGCTGATGACCCTGCACACGGCCAAGGGGCTCGAATTCCCGGTGGTATTCCTCACTGGCATGGAGCACGGACTGTTCCCGCACCAGCGCTCGGCCACGGACCCGAAGGAACTGGCTGAAGAACGCCGGCTCGCCTATGTGGGCCTTACCCGGGCCCGCAAACGTCTTTATGTCACGCGTTCCGAGGTCCGGAGCATGTGGGGTCAAAGCCAGTACAACCCCGCCAGCCAATTCCTGGAGGAAATTCCCGCCGAACTCGTGGAATGGAAGCGTGAAGGAACCAGCAGGCAGGCCGGCGGCTGGGGTGGCGGATCCATCGGTTCGAACCGCTACAGCGGATCCTTCTGGGGCGCCGGAACAGCCCGAGGGGCAGCGGCTGATTCGTCGGCCGGTTTCAACGCAGATGTCCCGGCCGTCATTGCCCGAAACCGGGTGCAGCCGCAGAAGGAGATCGTTGCGGTCAGCGTGGGGGACAAGGTCAATCACACGAGTTTCGGTAACGGAACTGTCCTGGCGCTCGAGGGAGCGGGGGACAAAACCGTGGCAAAGGTAAAGTTCGACGTCGGTGAAAAGCGGTTGCTGCTGCGGTACGCGCCGCTCACCAAGCTCGACGCCTAGGTGCGGAAGCGGAACCGCAAGGGCCCCCCAGCGCCAGGTGAACCGGCGCCATACAGCATAATGGGGGCCATGCGACGGACTGTTCTGGGGATCTTCGCCGCCTTGATCCTGGCGGCGGCCACGGCCTGCACCATCACCATCGAAGATCCGGGTTACGTCCCGCCTGCGCCGCTGCCGCCGCTGGAACAGCTGGAACGGGCGGCGCTGGCGAGCCCCGAAGGATTCTCCAGCGGTGACGGGACTATCTCCTTCATCACGGAAGACCGCAGCGTTGCGTGTTCCCTCACGTCTGCCCGTGGTGAGCACGTCAACCTCCCTTATGAGCCCAACAACTTCAGCGATACCGCCAACAACAAACTCGCAACCGTGCCGGTGGCGCATTGCGAACTCGCCCGGTACCCCAAGCCGGAACAGGTTGACGTTAAGGACGACTGCGCTGGAACCAACCTGGGTTATTTGGGCGGCGTTGCGGTACTGGCCCCGGACAGCGCACGCTACGGAGAATGCCGTTCCGGCGTCACACAGATGGAAGCAACGTATGGCCCCAACGGCAGCAAGGCCGGTCCCCTGGCCCAGTTGCAGGTGCTGGGGGAGGGGCAGAACCTCGAAGGGAACGGACTTCGCTGTTCGGCCTACAACGGTGGCGTGGCATGCGGAAACGTGTCCGCCGGCGTCGGATTCTTTGTTTCACCGGAGCATTACGAGTTGATTTCCAGGTCCGCCGAAAGTGCCTCCCCGGCACCGCCGGAGGCCCCAAAAACCCCGTAATTCCGCGGTTTTTCTACGCTCCATAGAATAGTGTCGTTACTCACATAAGCGGTAGTCTTGGACGGGCCGGTCCCTTCAAAGGACTAGAGTTCCCAGTGGAGCATCACGCCGCGTGGCTCGTTTCCAACAGGCCGCCGGTGCGTGCAATTCCGCAGCCCGGTCATCGTCTTCGATGGTGTCCGACTGTACAGAAACTACTTCGACGTAGAAGGACACTAAACCGTGGACCTGTTTGAATACCAGGCGCGCGATATGTTCGAGGCGCACGGTGTACCCGTGCTTGCCGGCATCGTGGCGCACACCCCAGAAGAAGCAAAGGCAGCTGCCGATAAGATCGGCGGCGTAACTGTCGTCAAGGCACAGGTCAAGGTTGGCGGCCGCGGCAAGGCCGGCGGCGTAAAGGTGGCAAAGTCCGCGGACGAGGCACTTGAGCACTCCACCAATATCCTGGGCATGGATATCAAGGGCCACACCGTCAACAAGGTGATGATCGCCCAGGGTGCCGACATTGCCGAGGAATACTACTTCTCCGTCCTTCTGGACCGGGCCAACCGCAACTACCTGGCCATGTGCTCGGTTGAAGGCGGCATGGAAATCGAACAGCTCGCCGTCGAACGCCCCGAGGCGCTCGCCAAGATCGCCATCGACCCCGCAGTGGGCATCGACCAGGCCAAGGCCGACGAAATCGTCGCAGCCGCCGGCTTCGCTGAGGAACTCCGCGGCAAGGTGGCCGTTGTGATCCTCAAGCTCTGGGACGTCTTCAAGAAGGAAGACGCCACCCTTGTTGAGGTCAACCCGCTTGTCAAGACCGGCGCCGGCGAGATTGTCGCCCTGGACGGCAAGGTCACCCTCGACGAAAACGCCGAATTCCGCCACGCCAAGCACGCCCTCCTCGAGGACAAGGACGCTGCTGACCCGCTTGAGGCCAAGGCCAAGGCGCAGGACCTGAACTACGTCAAGCTGGACGGCGAAGTGGGCATCATCGGCAACGGCGCCGGCCTGGTCATGTCCACCCTGGACGTTGTTGCCTACGCCGGTGAAAACCACGGCAACGTCAAGCCCGCCAACTTCCTGGACATTGGCGGTGGAGCTTCCGCCGAGGTCATGGCTGCAGGCCTTGACGTCATCCTGGGCGATGAGCAGGTCAAGTCCGTGTTCGTGAACGTCTTCGGCGGCATCACCGCGTGTGACGCCGTCGCCAAGGGCATCGTGGGTGCGCTGGCCGAGCTGGGCCACAACGCGAACAAGCCGCTGGTAGTCCGCCTCGACGGCAACAACGTTGAGGAAGGCCGCCGCATCCTGGCCGAGGCGAACCACCCGCTGGTTACCCTGGCCGCAACCATGGACGAGGGCGCCGACAAGGCCGCCGAGCTCGCCAACGCAGCTAAGTAAAGGGACAGCCACATGTCTATCTATCTGAACAAAAACTCCAAGGTCATCGTCCAGGGCATCACCGGCGGCGAAGGCACCAAGCACACCGCCCTGATGCTGAAGGCCGGCACCAACATCGTTGGCGGCGTGAACGCCCGCAAGGCCGGCACCACGGTCCTGCACGGCGACAAAGAAATCACCGTCTTCGGCACCGTCAAGGAAGCCATGGCAGAAACCGGCGCTGACGTCTCCATCGTCTTCGTCCCGCCGGCATTCACCAAGAGCGCGGTCGTAGAAGCCATCGAGGCAGGCATCGGCCTCGTCGTCGTTATCACCGAAGGCGTGCCGGTCCAGGACTCCGCCGAATTCTGGGCCCTCGCCCAGGCCACGGTGGACGCGGAGGGCAACCAGGTCACCCGCATCATCGGCCCGAACTGCCCCGGCATCATCACCCCGGGCGAAGCCCTGGTGGGCATCACCCCGGCGAACATCACGGGCAAGGGCCCCATCGGCCTGGTTTCCAAGTCCGGAACCCTGACCTACCAGATGATGTACGAACTGCGCGACCTCGGCTTCTCCACCGCCATCGGCATCGGCGGTGACCCGATCATCGGCACCACCCACATCGACGCCCTGGCCGCGTTCGAGGCCGACCCCGAGACCAAGGCGATCGTGATGATCGGCGAAATCGGCGGCGACGCCGAAGAGCGTGCGGCGGACTTCATCAAGGCCAACGTCACCAAGCCGGTTGTTGGCTACGTCGCCGGCTTCACGGCTCCCGAAGGCAAGACCATGGGCCACGCCGGCGCCATCGTCTCCGGCTCTGCCGGAACCGCCCAGGCCAAGAAGGAAGCCCTTGAGGCTGCAGGCGTCAAGGTCGGCAAGACGCCGTCCGAAACCGCCAAGCTGCTGCGCGAGGTTTTCGCAGCCCTCTGATAGCTCAGTTAGAACAACGCGGGGTCACTTCCCGCCCTTTCCACACGCGTGGATGGGCGCGGAGTGACCCCGCGTTGCTGTTTAACCCGCGTTGCTGTTTAAAGTACGACGGCGTCCGGTCACCTTCCCCCGGGAGGTGACCTAACGCCGTCGTACTCCTGCGTCCTAGACGGTGGCGCCGGTGAGCAGCTCATCCAGGCGCTCGTAGCCTTCACTCATGCCGCCTTCCATTCCGGACTGAGCCATCCCGTCGCGGGCCTCCTGGGAGGGGTAGACCGAGTGGCCCCGCAGCCGCGTCCGGCCGTTCCCGAGGTCCTCAAACGTCATGAATTCCAGGCTGACCACATCCGGGTACCCGCCAAACTCAAAGGTCTGGATGGCGAACTCGTTCTCGCGCACCGTGTGGAAGATGCCCTTGAACTCATAGGGGACACCCTCCGGTCCGGTATGCAGGTAGCTGTAGCTGCCTCCAGTCCGGAAATCGTAGTGGTCAATATCCATCTTGTAGCCCCGCGGACCAAGCCACTGGACGATCAGGTCCGGTTCCTTGTGGGCCCGGAAGACGTCCGCGACGGGGAAATCGAACTCGCGCTCGTAGTCGATGAAGGGAAGGCCTTCGGGAACCGAGAGCTTCAGTGCGTTGGTCATTGTTTTTCCTTTGCCTTGGCGCCGTCATGCCCGGCGCTGGATTGAAGCACGGCGTCGAGACTGCGGAACTGCTCCTCGCGGACCAACCTGTACTGGTCGATCCAGGCGGTGAGTGCCTCCAGCCGTGCGGGGTTCAGGTGAACGGGCCTGCGCTGGGCCTCCCGGGTGCGGGTGACCAGCTGCGCCTGCTCGAGTACCTGGATGTGCTTCGAAACTGCCTGCTTGGAAATTTCGAATGGTTCCGCCAGTTCATTTACGGTGGCCGGCCCCCGGCTGAGCCGGGCGATGATGCTCCGCCGCACGGGGTCGGCCAGGGCCATAAAGGCCGAGTCCAGCCCTACGCTCTCGGTGTCCATCGCGGCCTTCTTATTCAACCTAAATGTTTATCAACCTTTTGGTTGTTTAAGACTACGCCTGTGTGCCATCCACTTCAAGACCCGCGACCCTTGTTTCGCCAAGCCCAGCTTTGTTAGTATGTCAGTACAAACTCTGGAAGAGGAGCAAAAGTGCCACTTGTACGTATTGATGTGAATGACGGCCGCAGCGCAGAAGAGTTGCAGCGGCTTAGCCGGGGCGTCCATGACGCAATCCTTGCCGAATATGGCATCCCCGAGCGGGACTACTTCCATATCCTCACCGAACACCCGCAGGGGCAGATCTTCGCCCAGGACGCCGGTCTCGGGTTCGAACGGACCGGAGGAGTGGTAATGATCCAGATTTTTACCCAGGCCGGCCGGACGCAGAAGGCGAAGCAGCGACTGTTCGCGGCCGTGGCAGAGAAGCTGTCCGGAGTAGGGGTTGCCGGCGAGGATGTCTTCATCGGCTACGTGGAAAACACTGCCGGCGACTGGTCCTTCGGGTTCGGCCGGGCCCAGTACGTCACCGGGGAATTGGCTGTACCCCGGAAGTAGGCGCTGCCCGTCATGGGAAAAAAGTAGCGCGCTCTAAACTCGTTGTAAGTATGTCAGTACAAACCTTTGACAGGACATGCAATCTACGGCAAAGTAGTGCCTGTGGCCTGCACCACGGCCTGCCAGTCCCGGAGCACCTGCACTTCAAAGGTCCCGAGTTCCACACCAGAAAGGTCCACGATTATCGTGACCCACGAGCTTCTTACGATCGGGCGCATCAGCGTTGATATCTACCCGAACGACATCGGGGTGGACCTGGAGGACGTCACGTCCTTCGGGAAATACCTCGGGGGTTCCCCTTCAAACGTAGCGGTAGCCGCTGCCCGGCACGGCCGCCGGGCAGGCGTGATCACCCGTACCGGCGATGATGCCTTCGGCAGGTACCTGCACCGGGAACTGCACAAGTTCGGCGTCGACGACGCCTTCGTTTCCCCTGTGAAGGAGTACCCCACGGCGGTCACGTTCTGCGCGATCAAGCCGCCGGAAGACTTCCCGCTGTATTTCTACGGCCGCTTTCCCACCGCTCCGGACCTGCAGATCAAGGCCGACGAACTTGACCTGGACGCCATACGCGACGCGGGGATCTTCTGGTCCACCGTAACCGGCCTGTGCCAGGAGCCCAGCCGTGAGGCTCACATCAGGGCTCACGAGGCACGCCCGCGGACCGGTTTGGCCGATGGCCAGTTCACCATCCTCGACCTGGATTACCGGCCCATGTTCTGGGCCTCCGAGGAAGAGGCCCGGGCTGAGGTGGCCAAGGTCCTGCCGCACGTCACGGTCGCGATCGGCAATGACAAGGAATGCGCCGTAGCCGTAGGCGAGGGCACTCCCGATGAGCAGGCGGACCGGCTGCTGGCCGCCGGCGTTGAGATCGCCGTCGTCAAACTTGGCCCCGAAGGCGTTATGGCCAAGACCCGTAGTGAGCGCGTTGTCTCCGCCCCGGTTCCGGTGGAAACCCTCAACGGCCTGGGCGCAGGCGACTCGTTTGGGGGCGCCTTCTGTCACGGCCTGCTGTCCGGCTGGCCCTTGGCCCAAGTTTTGGACTACGCCAACGCCGCCGGCGCCATCGTCGCTTCCCGCCTCTCGTGCGCCGATGCCATGCCGACGCCGGAAGAGGTCACCTCGCTGCTCGCTGAACGCGGCCGCCACATTCCCGGCATCGCTCCGCAGCTTGCCACCGAAGGAGCAGCACTGTGAGCATCAACGTTTCCAACACCAGCCAGAGCAGCCCCAAAACCGCCGCCTTCGCCTTCGAGGTGGATGACGATCCCCGCCGGTATGAGCACCTGAGCAGCATCCGGCTCGAAGACCCGGAAGCTGTAGCCCGTGCAGCGGTATCGCGGCGCCGCCACCCCGGCGTCAAGGCCGGGCAGCAAAACTTCATCGTGGCGGCAGACCACCCGGCCCGCGGTGCACTCGCCGTCGGAAATGATCCGGTGGCCATGGCGGACCGCCGCCAGCTCCTGGACCGGCTCCAGATTGCACTGGCGAACCCTGCCGTGGACGGTGTCCTGGCCTCGCCGGACATCATGGACGACCTGCTCCTGCTGGGCGCCCTGGACGGCAAGCTGGTGTTCGGCTCCATGAACCGAGGTGGCCTGTCGGGGCTGGTCAACGAATTCGATGACCGCTTTACCGGCCACACCGCTGCGGCGCTGGAAGCACTGGGCGCTGATGGCGGCAAGATGCTCACCCGCATTTGCCTCGGTGACCCGGACACTGTGGTGACCCTGGAGGCCACTGCCAAGGCCATCGATTCCCTGGCGGAGCGCAAGCTGATCGCCATGGTGGAGCCATTCCTGTCGGTCCGGGAAAACGGCAGGGTCCGCAACGATCTGTCCACCAACGCCGTGATCAAGTCCATCGCGATTGCCGAAGGCCTGGGTTCCACCAGCGCCTACACCTGGATGAAGCTGCCCGTGGTGGCAGGGATGGAACGGGTGATGGCCGCCACCACCATGCCCACCGTCCTCTTGGGCGGGGACCCGGCCGGTACCCAGGACGAGGTGTTCGCCAGCTGGCAGGCCGCACTGGCACTGCCCGGCGTCCAGGGCCTCACCGTGGGCCGCACCCTGCTCTACCCGGCTGACGGGGATGTCGCGGGCGCCGTCGCGGCAGCAGCCTCGCTCCTTCACCACACCGCAGAAGTATCGGAGTAGCTTCCCATGGGAACAACAACAGGAACACGCAGGATGACGGTGGCGCAGGCCGTCGTCGAGTACCTTTCGAAGCAGTACACGGTCGATTCCATCGGCGGAACTGAGTACCGTGAGCGTCTCATTCCCGGCACGTTCGGCATCTTCGGCCACGGCAATGTGGCCGGTGTGGGCCAGGCCCTGAAGCAGTACCAGCAGCTGGACCCGGCCATCATGCCGTACTACCAGGGCCGGAACGAACAGGCGCAGGTCCACCAGGCCGTGGGGTATGCCCGCCACACCCGCCGCCGGCAGACCTTTGCGGTCAGCACCTCCATTGGCCCGGGTTCATCGAACCTGCTGACCGGTGCCGCATTGGCGACCACCAACCGGCTCCCGGTCCTGCTGCTGCCGTCCGACACGTTCGCCACCCGTGCCGCGGACCCGGTGCTGCAGCAGCTGGAGCAGCCCTACGCCTACGACATCACCGTCAACGACGCGTTCCGGCCGCTGTCCAAGTTCTTCGACCGGGTGAACCGTCCCGAGCAGCTGTTCTCGGCGTTCCACCACGGCCTGCGCGTCCTGACCGACCCGGCCGAGACCGGCGCGGTGACCATTTCCCTGCCGCAGGACGTTCAAGCTGAAGCGTTCGACGTGCCGGCGGAGTTCCTGGCTGAGCGGGAGTGGCGGATCCGCCGCCCCGATGCGGACGACGACGACATCCGCCGCGCCGCTGACGCCATCCGTGCCGCGAAGCGGCCGCTGATCATTGCCGGCGGCGGTGTCCTGTACGCCTACGCAAACAAGGAACTTGCGAAGTTCGTGGAGCTGACCGGCATTCCGGTGGGCAACACCCAGGCCGGTGTGGGGGTCCTGCCGTGGGACCACCAGTTCTCCCTCGGCGCCATTGGCTCCACCGGCACAACGGCGGCGAACGCCATCGCCGCGGAGACGGACCTGATCATCGGAATCGGCACCCGTTATGAGGACTTCACCACCGCGTCCCGGACCGCGTTCCAGAACCCGGACGTCAAGTTCATCAACATCAACGTCGCACCGATCGACGCGTACAAGCACGGCAGCACGCTTCCCATCGTGGCCGATGCCCGCAAGGCACTGGTCAAGCTCAACGCAGCCTTGGGCGGTTACCGTGTGGGCGCCGACCTTGAGCAGAAGGTTGCTTCCGAGAAGCAGCGCTGGGACGCCACCGTGGACGAAGCCTTCGATACCCGCTACACGCCGCTGCCTGCGCAGAACGAAATCATCGGCGCCACCTCCCGGGCCATGGACGCCCGCGATGTGGTGATCTGTGCGGCCGGTTCCCTGCCCGGTGACCTGCACAAGATGTGGCGGGTCCGCGACCCGTTCGGCTACCACGTGGAATACGCCTACTCCTGCATGGGCTACGAGATCCCCGGCGGCCTGGGCGTCAAGCGTGCAGCCCTCGCCGAAGCGGCCAGGACGACGGCGGCAGGCGGCACCGGCGGGACGGGCACGGCAGAGGTGCGGGACGTCGTCGTGATGGTAGGGGACGGCTCCTACCTGATGATGCACACCGAACTGGTCACCGCCGTCGCCGAACGCATCAAGCTGATTGTGGTCCTGATCCAGAACCACGGCTACGCCTCCATCGGTTCACTTTCCGAGATGCTTGGTTCCCAGCGCTTCGGCACCCAGTACCGTGCCCTGAACGAGGAGCAGCACAGCTTCGACGAGGGCGAAACCCTCCCCGTGGACCTGGCCCTGAACGCAGAGTCACTGGGCGTGAAGGTCATCCGGATCGAACCGGGGGAGAAGGTCATCGCCGAGCTCGAACAGGCCATCCGCGATGCCAAAGCAGCACCGGAACGCGGCGGACCGATCCTGATCCACGTCGAATCCGATCCCCTGCTGGACGCCCCCAGCTCCGAGTCCTGGTGGGACGTCCCCGTCTCCCAGGTTTCCGAACTGGACTCCACGAAGCAAGCCTTCCAGACCTACACCGACCACAAGAACCGCCAGCGCAAACTGCTCGGCTGACCCCGCACCTCTTACTCAAGGAAGAGTCCCCATGACTGCCACCACCACCCAGACCACCGATACACAGACCACCGTCATCAACCACTTCATCAACGGCGCCGAAACCGCCGGCGAAGGCGACCGCACCACGTCCGTGTACAACCCGGCCACGGGGCAGGTCAGCGCGGAGCTGCGCCTGGCCAACCGCGCCGACCTGGACGCCACCGTCGCGGCCGCCCGCAAAGCCGCGGACACCTGGGGCGATATTTCCCTGGCCAAGCGCACCGCGGTGCTGTTCAAGTTCCGCGAACTCGTCGCCGCCCATGTGGACGAGCTCGCCGCCCTGATCACGGCCGAGCACGGCAAGGTCCTCTCCGACGCCAAGGGCGAGATCGGCCGCGGCCTGGAAGTCATCGAATACGCCTGCGGCATCCCCACCCTGCTCAAGGGCGATTACTCGGACCAGGTCTCCACCGGCATCGACGTCTTCTCCTTCCGCGAACCCCTCGGCGTCGTCGCCGGCATCACCCCGTTCAACTTCCCCGTCATGGTGCCGCTGTGGATGGCCCCGATGGCGATCGCCACGGGCAACACGTTCATCCTCAAGCCCTCCGAACGGGACCCCTCCGCGTCCATGCTGCTGGCCAAGCTGTGGAAGCAGGCAGGACTGCCCGACGGCGTGTTCCAGGTCCTGCACGGCGACAAGGAAACCGTCGACGGGCTGCTCACCCACCAGGACGTGGACGGCATCTCCTTCGTCGGCTCCACCCCGATTGCGCAGTACGTCCACGAAACCGCCACCAAGCACGGCAAGCGCGTCCAGGCCCTGGGCGGGGCGAAGAACCACGCCATCATCATGCCCGACGCCGACCTTGACAACGCCGCCGACCACCTCGCCGCCGCCGCCTTCGGCTCCGCCGGCGAACGCTGCATGGCCATCTCCGTCGCCGTCGCCGTCGGGGACGCAGCGGACCTGATCGTCAAGAAGGTCGAAGAACGCGCCCTTGCCGTCAAGGTCAACAACGGCACAGCCCCCGACGCCGAAATGGGCCCGGTCATCACCCCGGCCTCCAAGGAACGCATCGTCAGGATCGTCACCGAAGCCGAAACCGCAGGCGCGGCAATGATTGTGGACGGCCGCGACCTCGTGGTCCCCGGCCACGAAGACGGCTTCTGGGTAGGCCCCACCGTCATCGACCACGTCAAGACCGGAATGACCGCCTACACCGAGGAAATCTTCGGCCCCGTCCTCGTTGTGGTCCGCGTCGACACCCTCGAGGATGGCATCAACCTCATCAATGCCAACCCCTACGGCAACGGCACCGCCATCTTCACCTCCTCCGGCGCAGCAGCCCGGAAGTTCCAGCGCTCCGTGACCGTCGGCATGATCGGCATCAACGTCCCCCTGCCCGTCCCGGTAGCCCACCACTCCTTCGGTGGCTGGAAAGCCTCACTCTTCGGCGACAAGCACATCTACGGCCCCGAAGGCGTCTCCTTCTACACCCGCGGCAAGGTCATCACCTCCCGCTGGCCCGAAACCCACCACGCCTCCGGCGCCTCCTACAACTTCCCCTCCAACTAACTTCAGGCACAGAAGAAAGACAACGCTGTCATGACTCAGAACAAACTGATTATCGGCACCGCTCCGGACTCCTGGGGTGTGTGGTTCGCGGACGATCCGAAGCAGACCCCTTGGGAACGGTTCCTCGACGAAGTGGCCGAGTCCGGTTACAAGTGGATAGAGCTGGGACCCTACGGCTACCTTCCCACCGACCCCACGCGCCTGGCGGAGGAACTGAAGCAGCGCGACCTCAAGGTCACCGCCGGCACCGTGTTCACCGCCTTCCACCGCGGCCTGGACCAGTGGGAAGCCGCCTGGGAGCCGGCCCGCAAGGTGGCTGAACTGACGGCGGCCATGGGCGGCGAGCACATCGTGGTCATACCGGCCATGTGGCGCGACGACGTCACCGGCGAAGCCGTGGAAAGCGGCACGCTCAGCGACAAGGCCTGGAGCGACCTGTTCGCCGGGCACAACCGCCTGGGCAAAACCCTGTTGGAGGACTTCGGCCTGAAGCAGCAGTTCCACTCTCACGCCGACTCCCACGTGGGGGCGCAGGCGGACATTGAAACGCTGCTCGGCGCCACGGATCCGCAGTACCTGAACCTGTGCCTCGATACCGGCCACGCGGAATACTGCGGCGCCTCAAGCCTGGACCTCATCAAGAACTACCCGGATCGGATCGGCTACCTGCACCTGAAACAGATCAACCCGGAGATCCTCAAAAAGGTCAATGAAGAGAACATGACCTGGGCCGCCGCCAACCTGGCCGGCGTTATGACCGAGCCGCCGAACGGACTGCCGGACCTCCGCGCCGTCATCGAAGCCGTGGAAGCGCTGGACCGCCCCATCTTCGGAATCGTTGAGCAGGACATGTACCCCGTCGCCTTCGACGTGCCCATGCCCATCGCCAAACGGACCCGCAACTACCTGCTGTCCTGCGGCTCCCGTACCGCCGTCAGCTAACCCCATCAATTCCAGACATCGAAGGACAAAACAATGACTGAAACCCTCCGCGTAGCCGTCATCGGTGCCGGACGTATGGGCGCCGACCACATCCAGCGCCTTCACACCCGGATTCATGGAGCCGAAGTTGCCGCCGTCGTGGACGTTGACCTCTCGCGTGCACAGGCCGCTATCGAAGGAATCCCGGGTGCCGTCGCACTCGCCGACGCCGAGGAAGCCCTCAACAACGGCGATGTCAACGCCGTGCTTATCGCCACCCCCGGCTTCCTGCACGAGGACATCCTGCTCAAGGCGATCGCCAAGGACATCCCGATCCTCTGCGAAAAGCCCCTCACGCCGGATGCCGAGTCCTCCTGGAAGATCGTGCAGGCCGAGGTTGACCTGGGCCGCAAGCGCATCCAGGTGGGCTTCATGCGCCGCTTCGACGCGGAGTACGCCTCGCTGGGCAAGATCATTCGCGACCATGAACTGGGCGAGCTGCTCATGCTGCACCACCAGCACCGCAACCCCACCACCCCAGCAGGCTTCACGAACGAGATGCTGATCAATGACTCGGTAGTTCACGAGTTTGACGCCATCCGCTTCTTCACCGGCGAGGAGATTACCAGCGTCCAGGTCCGCCTGGGCAAGGCCACCAAAAACGCGCCCTCCGGCCAGCACGATCCCCAGCACGTCCTGCTCGAGACCGAGTCCGGCGTCCTGGCCGACGTCGAGATCTACGTCAATGCAAAATTTGGCTATGAAGTGGCCACCCAGGCCTCCTTCGAAGAAGGCATCGTCAACATCGGCGGCGATAGGGGTCCCTACACCCGCAGCGCTGGCCGCTGGGGCGGCAACGTCACCCCCGGCTTCGAAGAACGCTTCGGGGCGGCGTACGACGTCGAAATCCAGTCATGGGTGGATGCGGCGCTCAAGGGCGAAATTGGTGGTCCCACTGCCTGGGACGGTTACGCTACAGCGGCTTGCTGCGAGGCCGGCGTCGAGGCGCAGAAGAACGGCGAAAAGGTGGCCGTAAAGCTCGCGCCAAAGCCCGACCTTTACAAGTAGCCGGCCAGCCACCCTCCAGCCTTACTGATCCACAATGGAGTGTTCTACGTGAAAATCGCACTTGATCCCACCCCGTTTCATCACACGCACAGCCTGCTTGAGTTTCCCAAAGTGGTCGCGGACCTCGGCTACAAGTACATGCAGATGACTCCGCACGCGGACTTCATCCCGTTCTATAACCACCCCAAAGCGGACGATGAGCTGGTGGGCCAGCTGAACAAGGCCTGCAGGGATGCGGGAATCGAAATCGCCTCTGTCCTGCCGGTCCTTCGCTGGTCCGGCCCGGACGAGGACGCCCGCGAAGCGGCGGTCCGCTACTGGAAGCGTGCCATCCAGATTACGGTTGACCTCGGAGTCGGCACCATCAACACCGAGTTCAGCGGACGGCCGGAAAAGGCCGAGGAGTCCGAGCGCGCCTTCTACCGGTCCATGGAGGAACTGCTCCCGATCATCGAGCGTGAGGGCATCGACCTGCTGATTGACCCGCACCCGGACGACTTCGTGGAGGAAGGCCTCGCCGCCGTCCGCGTCATCCGCGGGCTCAACTCGAAGAACGTGGGCCTGGTGTACGTGGCGTCGCACAGCTTCCACATGAAGAACCAGCCGCTGGACATCATGCGGGCGGCGGGGGACAGGCTGCGCCTGGTTCACGTGGCCGACACCATGAACCACCATGCCTCGCACGGGCTCCGCTACATCACCAACCCGCCGGGGAATCCGGTGCGCGTCCACCAGCACTTGAAGATCGGCGACGGCGACGTCAACTGGGACGAGTTTTTCGGCGGCCTGAAGGAGATCGGCTTCCTGGACCGGGACGATACCGTTATGGTGTCCAGCGTCTTTGCGGAGGACGAGCACGCCGAGGACGTCTCCCGGTACCAGCTGGAGACGATGAAGCAGTACGTGCAAAAGGTCAGCGTATGAGTGCCCCTGTTCCTGGGAAAACCGGGGCGAAGCCGGGCAACCATCAAAAGGCACTCCGTACCGTCACCATCATCTCCACCTTCGGCGGCCTTCTCTTCGGTTACGACACCGGCGTGATCAACGGTGCCCTGCCCTACATGCAGGAGGACCTGGGGCTAACGCCGCTGACGGAGGGGTTGGTGACGTCCTCCCTGCTGTTCGGCGCAGCGTTCGGCGCCCTTTTTGGCGGCCGCCTCGCGGACCGTAACGGCCGGCGCAAGATGATCATGGTCCTTGCGGTCATCTTCCTCGTGGGCACGCTCGCCTGCACTTTCGCACCGAACACCGAGGTGATGATCGCCGCCAGGTTCGTGCTGGGCCTGGCTGTTGGTGGCGCTTCCGTGACTGTGCCCGTGTACCTCGCCGAGGTCTCGCCCAGCGCACGCCGCGGAAGGATCGTCACCCAGAACGAATTGATGATCGTCACCGGGCAGCTGTTGGCGTTCATCTTCAACGCTTACCTCGGCAATACCTTCGGAGAAGCTGGCGGCATCTGGCGCTGGATGCTGGTGATCGCTACGCTTCCGGCCATCGCCCTGTGGATCGGCATGAACTTCATGCCGGAGAGCCCGCGCTGGCTGGCGTCGATGGGCAGCTTCGGCGAAACGCTCTCCGTGCTGCAGCGCATCCGGTCACACGCCGAGGCACGGACGGAGTTCGAAGAGGTCAAGGCGATGGCCGTGGAGGACTATAAGTCCAAGATGGGCTCGTGGAAGGACCTGAACATCCCGTGGCTCCGCCGCATCTTTATGGTAGGCCTCGGCCTTGCCGTGATCCAGCAGATCACCGGCGTGAACTCCATCATGTACTACGGCACGCAGATCCTCTCGCAGTCAGGTTTCGGCCGGGAAGCAGCGCTGACGGCCAACATCGCCAACGGGGTGATCTCAGTGCTCGCCACGTTTGTGGGCATCTGGCTGCTGGGCAAAGTAGGGCGCCGGCGGATGCTGATCACAGGGCAGGTGGGAACGACGTCGGCCCTGCTGCTGATCGGCCTGTTCTCGCTGATCCTGCCCGAGGGCGCCGCCCGCGGCTTCGTCATCCTGGCGCTGACGGTCACCTTCCTCGCGTTCCAGCAGGGGGCCATCTCACCAGTGACCTGGCTGATGCTGTCAGAAATCTTCCCGCTGAAGATGCGCGGCCTGGGAATGGGCGCTTCCGCCTTCGTGCTGTGGATCGTGAATTTCCTGGTGGGCTTCGGCTTCCCGCAGCTCCTGGCCGGCATCGGGCTGTCCAGCACGTTCTTCGTGTTTGCCGTACTGGGAGTGGGCGCCATTGCCTTCGCCGCAAAGTACGTTCCGGAAACCAAGGACAAGAGCCTTGAGGACTTGGAACACTACTTCAAGAATGTGGCGGGAACGAAAGCTGGCGCCGCCGCCGGCCCGAGCGTTTAGTCAACCTCCACCGCGGAACACTTCGAATGATGCCCCTTTGAGCCTGTCTCAAGGGGGCATTATTTTTTGGCTACCTCCGGGCGTGCAGCTTTGGCAGCGCGTTCACGAGAGCGGCCAGTTCGGGGATGCCCTGGGCCTCGTCCAGGGCATGCTCCAGTGTGGCGTCATGTACGGGCCGCGCTTCCTCCAGGAGGCTGATGCCGCTCGGCGTCAGTTCCGTGTAGATGCCGCGCCGGTCGTCGTCGCAAAGAACGCGGGTCAGGAGCCCCCTGTCCTCCAGCCGGTTGACCAGGCGCGTGGTAGCGCTGGGGCTGAGGGCGCTGGCCCGGGCCAGCTGCTGCATCCGCATGTGCCAGCCGTCCTGCCGGCTGAGGGCGTCCAGGACTGTGTACTCCACAACTGACAGTTTCGAGCCAGCCTGAAGGGCACGCTCCAGCTGGTTCTCGATCAGGCCGTGAAGGGCCGCCAAGGTCCGCCACCCCTGCGCGCGGACCTCAACAGCATCGTCCTTAATGCCCATGACATTACTCCTCAGAGGCGGCCCCACAAGGTACACCTGTTGCAGCGATAAGTAGTTGCTTGCGCGGGATATTTGCATGTGCAACAATAAATACAGCGCGTCTGCAACTATTCTAGGCGCCTTTCCCTGTGGAGTACAGCTCAAAGGAGCACCCCCATGCCTATCGGCCTCATTGCCCTTGCCCTCGGCGGGTTTGGAATTGGATTGACGGAGTTCGTCATTATGGGGCTGCTCCCTGAAGTGGCGGCTGATTTCGGCGTCACTGAAGCATCGGCAGGATGGCTCATTTCCGGTTATGCGCTGGCTGTGGTGGTGGGAGCACTGGGGCTGACGGCAGCGGTAACGCGCCTTGACCGTAAACCCGTGCTGGCCGGCCTGCTGGTCCTCTTCATCGTGGGCAACCTGCTGTCCGCCACAGCCGCAGACTACTGGCCCATGATGCTGGGGCGGGTTATCGCGGCACTCGCCCATGGAGCATTTTTTGGCATTGGTGCAGTCGTGGCCGCGGACATGGTGGCCCCGACAAAGAAGGCGGGCGCCATCGCCCTGATGTTCACCGGGCTGACGGCGGCAAACGTCCTGGGTGTTCCGTTCGGAACCTTGCTGGGCCAGGCTGCGGGGTGGCGCGCCACGTTCTGGGCCATCACGGTAATCGGTGTGGTGGCGCTCGCCGGGATCCTGGCGCTGGTCCCCGGCACTGCCGGGAGAAAGGGCGACGCCGGTGGGCTGCGCCGCGAGCTGCAGGCCTTCCGTTCGGGGCAGGTATGGCTCTCCATCGTGGTGACCATCCTTGGGTTCGGCGGCATGTTCGGCGCCTTCACCTACATTGCCTACACCCTCACCGAAGTCTCCGGTTTCGCCTCCACCACCGTTCCGTGGCTGCTGATTATCTTTGGCGTGGGCCTCTTCGCCGGCAACACCCTGGGCGGCAGGGCAGCTGACCGCAACGTGGACCGGACCCTGCTGGTGGTGCTGGCTGCACTTTCTGCAATCCTTGTGGTTTTCGCGCTCACTGCCGCCAATCAGGCGGTGACCGTAGCATCGCTGGTCCTGATGGGCGGCTTCGGCTTCGCCACTGTTCCCGGCCTGCAGATGCGGGTGATGAAGTACGCCAGCACCGCGCCCACCCTGGCCTCGGGTGCCAACATCGGCGCGTTCAACGTGGGCAATGCCCTGGGTGCCTGGCTGGGCGGTGTCACCATCACAGCAGGGCTCGGCTACACCTCACCCATCTGGGCAGGTGCCGGCATCACACTGGCGGGATTGGTGGTCATGGCATTGGCGGCAGCCAAGGCCCGCCGGTCAGGTGTAGTAGCCGGCGGGTTAGGCAATGCTGCAGATTCCCCCGCCGACCCAGCCAAGCCTGCAGTGCGGGAGGTGCACGCCGGCCTCTAGAGTGCTGCCTTCAAGGTGGCCGCGGCGACCTGGAGGCCCTCAACGCGGCCCAGTTCCAGATCTTCATGTTCGATATTCACGGCCATGCCCGGGTCCACGTCGGCAAGGGCGGCCAGGAAGTCCCGCCAAAACTCGACGTCGTGTCCGCGGCCGACAGCGACGAAGTCCCAGCTCGAGTTCCTGGGCCACTCGTTGACGAAGTAGCGGCCGCCGATGTTGAGGCGCTCCTCGTCGGGGGAGAGGCGCCGGAATCGGTCATCCAGAACCCCGTTAATCTTGCAGGCTTCGTTTATCCGGGTGTCCTTCGCGGCCGCATGGAACACGAGTGGGCCCAAGTGCTTGATGGCGGCGACCGGGTCGATGCCCTGCCAAAAAAGGTGGCTTGGGTCCATCTCAGCGCCAACATGCGTCGCTCCGGTCCGCTCTACGAGGCGGATCATCGTGGCCGGATTGAAGACGAGGTTTTGGGGGTGCATTTCGATGGCCACCTTGACGTCATGGCCGGCGGCGCGGGCGTTGATGTCCTTCCAGTAGTCCACGGCGATGTCCCATTGGTAGTCCAGGATGTCCAGGTAGGCGCTGTCCCAAGGGTTTACCGCCCAGTTGGGCGCTGTCGCGCCCGGGTGGCCGCCCGGGAGCCCTGACATGGCGACGATGCGCTTCACGCCGAGGCGGGCAGCAATTTCGATGGAGCGCTGCAGGTCCGCACTGTGCTTTTCGCGGACTTCCGTGTCCGGGTGGAGTGGGTTGCCGTTGACGTTCAGTCCGGTGAGGGCGATGCCAGCTTCAGCGAACGTCCCGAGGTAGTCGTCGACGGCGGCGTCGGACGAGAGGATGTCTTCAACCGGCAGGTGCGGGGTGCCGATGAAGCCGCCGGCATTGATCTCCGCGCCGTCAAGCCCAAGGTCCTTGATGGTCTTCAGGGCTTCGGGCAACCCGTACTGGTGCAGGACGGCGGTGTAGACGCCTAGCTTGATGTGGTTTTCAGGCATGGGATGGCTCGGCTTTCTGAAGTGCGGGAGGTTATCCCTCAGATTAGAGCGCTCTAATTTCCGTGTCAATGAGTTGAAGGCGTTTCGCCGGGCAGTTATTGCTTGGCGCTCCCGGCGGTGGAATTGCGGACCATCAAGGCTGGTTCAAGTTTGCGGGTGATAGCGGGCCCACCTGGCTTGGCAATCCGATCCAGCATGACTTCTGCTGCAGAGCGTCCGAGCTCCCGGGCGTGCTGGTCGATGGACGTGAGCCCAATCAGGGGCGAGGCCGCCACTTCGATGTTGTCGCAGCCGACAATGGCCACGTCGTCCGGAACCGCCAGACCGTGCGCGTACAGGGCTTCCATGACGCCCATTGCGGTGAGGTCGTTGTGGGTAAAAATCGCTGTGGGCAACGGGGTGCCGGTAGCCAGGAAATTCTCCATCACCTCCCGTGAGCCGCGCTCGGTCATATCACTGTGGACCAGCATTGGCTCCAAACCGAACTGCTCCATCGCGTGAAGGTAGCCCTCCCTGCGGGCGGTGTAGGGAAGCCAGTCGGAAATGTCTACGTGGGCGATGCGTCGGTGTCCCAGTTCATAGAGGTGCTCCACGGCGAGTACCCCGGACTGGAAGTCGTCAGTGAGGACAGAATCAACGCCGTCGGCATCCAGCTCCCGTGTGATGACCACGGCGGGAGTCCCCCGGAGGGCCGATGCCAGATCTGCCTCGGAACCGGTGTAGCCGGCAAGGAGTACGCCGTCCGCCCGCAGGTCCACGAATGAGCGGACCGCCTCCAGTTCTGTCCCGGGATCTGCCGAGCCAACGGCGACCATCATTTGGTTGCCGCTGCCCTCGATGCCTTCAGCGATGCCGTCGTAGATGTCAGCAAAAACGGGGTTGTGAAGATCGAGGAAGAGGACGCCCAAAGTTTTGGTGCGGTGGCTGGCCAGCCGGCTCGCCAACCGGTTGGGGGAATAGCCCAGGGCGTCGGCCGTTTCGAGGACGGCGGCGCGCTTGCCCGGCGAGACCTTTGGCGAGTCACGCATGACCAGCGACACCAGTGCCCGGCTTACGCCTGCTTCACGGGCGACGTCCTCCATGGTGACGGGCCGGTTGGCGGCGGGAGTCTGCTTCACAAGACTCCATCATGCCAGTGAAAGCGGGGTACCTAGGATCCGAACGGCAACCGCCGATCAATGTCCTGGGCGTCCCAGCTCTGACGCACCCAACCGTGGTGCGGGTCGTCGCTGATCAGCCATTCGCGGACCGGACCCGGGCCGGCCATCACGTTCAGGTAGTAGAGGTCATAGCCCGGCGCCGCCATGGCCGGGCCGTGCCAGCCGTAGGGGACCAGGACCACGTCACCTGTGCGGACCTCGGCAGAGACGTCGATGGGGCGCTCATCGGACGCGTAAACGCGCTGGTAGCCGATGGCGTCGGCGTCAGCAGGCGCAGCAGACCCGTCGGCAACCCTCGTCTCGAAGTAGTAGATTTCCTCGAGATGGGTTTCGCCGTCCTTTTCCTCGTCGTGCTTATGCGGAGGGTAGGAAGACCAGTTGCCGGCCGGGGTGAGGACCTCGCACACAATGAAACGGTCGGCTTCGAGTGCAGCCGGGGTGCCGAAGTTGTGGACCTGGCGGGAGCAGTTGCCGGCCCCGCGCAGTTCCACCGGCGTTTCTGCCGCCGTCACCAACCGTGTGGGGTAGGAAACGCCCGCTGGAGCGGTGGCAACGGCAACCCGGCCGCCGTCGGCAGAGCTGATGGTGACGTCGCGTTCTGTTCCTGAATAGAGGACGTCGCTGGGTCCGTGGAACACGGAGCGGCGGCCGTTCAGCTTGTACTCCACGTCAGCCACGGTGACGGTGAAGGAGCCGCTGAGCGGCACAACGATGCGTTCCTCAGTGGCCGCCGGGAGTACGACGTCGGCCCCTGCCGTAAGGGTGGCGACCTTCAGGCCCGTGTGTGCCCACCCGTCCACGGTGAGGGAAGAGTCGGAGGTTCCGATCGAGACATCCCATGTGCCGTCAGTGGCGGTGCCGAGCGGGTAGACCCAGTTGGTCATAGAGGTGGCTCCTTGTGTTAGCGCTGTACGAGTGTCATTTCAAAGCTGTAGGAATCCGCCCGGTACACGTGGTGCCCGGTTTCCACGCGGCGGCCGGTATCGTCCACGGCCGTGCGTTCCATGGTGACCAGGGCGGACCCGGCCGCGGTGTCGAGCATGGACGCCTGGTAATCGTTGGCGATCATGGCGCCGATGCGCTGGTTGGCCAGCCGGAAGTTAACCCCGCCCCTGCGGAGGATTGCATAAAGACCCTCGGCCGCGAGCATTGCCTCGTCCATGGCGGCAATGTCATCCCGCACCCAGTTCTCCATGAGTGCCAGTGGTTTGCCGCCAACTTTCCGCAGCCGGGTGAAGTGGTACACCTTGGAGCCGGCAGGAAGCTGCAGGGTAGCGAGGATGGCGTCATCGGCTTCCACATGGGAAAAGCTCAGGACCTCCGTAGTGGGCTTTTTGCCGTTGTTGGTGAGGTCGTCATAGAGGCTGGAGAGCTCCAGCGGACGGCGCACCTGGCTCGACACCACCTGCGTTCCCACACCCCTTTTGCGCACCAGGAGCCCTGACCTGACCAGCTCATCCATGGCCTTGCGCATCGTGGGACGGGAAAGGTTCAGCTGGGCCGCGAGGTCGATTTCATTATCCAGCCGGCTGCCGGGTTCCAGGACGCCGCTGTAGATCGCTGCTTCTATGCCTTGTACCACCTGGTGGTACAGGGGGACGGGAGAGGATCGGTCGATGCTGAGACCCAGGTTGTTCGCCACGTCTTGTTTCCTGTTCCTGGTTGCGGCCCAGCCCGGCCCTGTAAGGCCGAAGCGGCGGCTTTGCCATCATATGTTCTCTTGATAGGACATACTTTCGCCTTTGATCGTAGCAGGCGCGCGGGGCGGGTCAAGAGGTGGGGCTGGGCCTCAAGGCGCCCCGGTGCGGCGAGCCAATTGTTCTGACATTAAGACTTTTCCTTGACGAATGTCATTAGAGCGCTCTAAAATCAGTGGCACGCATCACATTCCGGATCGGTCAACCGTCCCTAAGAGAATCTGAGAGGCAACAATGCTGTTGCAGAACCAATCCCCTGGCACCAGGAGCCGCGGCTACCTCGCGCGGCTGACAGTGATTTCCACCCTCGGCGGCCTGCTCTTCGGCTACGACACAGGCGTTATCTCCGGCGCGCTCCTGTACATGAACGACTCGCTGAACATGAACTCCGTTGAGGAAGCAACAGTGGTGAGTGCGCTTCTCTTTCCTGGCGCGGCGGTTGGCGCCCTGGCCGGCGGCCGCATGGCCGATAAACTCGGACGCCGAGGCTCCCTGCTGGTTTGCGCGCTCCTGTTCCTGTTTGGCGCCATTGGCTGCGCCATCGCCCCCACTGTTACCTTCATGATCGCGGCCCGTATCCTGCTGGGCCTCGGCGTGGGCGCCGCCGCCGTCACCTGCCCGCTCTACCTCGCCGAGATGGCTCCGGCCCACCTTCGGGGCCGCATGGTGACCATCAATGAGCTCATGATTGTGACCGGCCAGATGCTGGCCTTCGCCATCAACGCCCTCCTGGATGCACTGATCCAGGACACGGAAGTCTGGCGCACCATGCTCGGCATCGCCTCGCTGCCCGCCCTCGCACTGCTGGCAGGCATGCTGCTCCTGCCGGAGTCGCCCCGCTGGTACGCCATCCGCGGCCGCTTCGAGGACAGCCGCCGCGTTCTGAACCTGAGCCGGACCCCGGAGGAAGCAGCCGCCGAATTCGAAGAAATCGCCCTGACCGCACAAACCGCAAAGAAGGAACGCGGCCACATCTGGCGGGACCTGCGGGACAACCCGTGGATGCGCCGGCTGCTGTGGATCGGCATTGGCCTTGCCACAGTCCAGCAGGCCACCGGTATCAATACCGTGAACTACTACGCCCCCACCATCCTCGAAAAGAGCGGCCTGGGTGTGAGCGCGTCCCTCGTTGCCACCATCGGCGTCGGTGTCACTTCGGTCCTGATGACCATCCTCGGAATCTGGCTGCTGGGCTTTATCGGCCGCCGGAAGATGCTGATCATTGGCTTCTCCGGGGTGGTGGGTTCGCAGGCCCTGCTGGCAGTCGTCTTCCTGCTTCCCCAGTCTGACCTTGCCAGCTACACCATTCTCGCCGCAATGATGCTGTTCGTTGCCTTCGTCCAGTGCTTCATCGGAACCTGCGTGTGGCTGCTCCTTTCGGAAATGTTCCCGCTGGCCATCCGCGGCTTCGCGATGGGGGTCGCCGTCTTCGCGCTGTGGACGGTCAACGCCGCTATTTCCTTCCTGTTCCCCATCGTCGTCGAAGCCCTGGGATCCACCGGCACGTTCGGACTCTTCGTCCTGGTCAACGTTGCTTCCCTCGCCTTCGTGGCCAAATTCGTCCCCGAAACCAAGGGCCACTCACTCGAGGATTTGGAAGCGCACTTCCGGGAAGGCGTAGCACCGGTCCGCGTGTAGGCGGCGCTCCACCCCTCCAAGCAACGCGGGGTCAGACCCAGCCCTCTCCGGAGTTCCGGATAGGCAGGATCTGACCCCGCGTTGCTTTTGGATGGTGCCCTACGCTGGGTGGATGAGCAGCGTGAGAGGAAGGTACCCATGAATTTCTCCGGAAACCTCGGCCCCAGCCCGCGGAGCCTTGACGTGGACGACCTCGCCACCTTCGACAGCCTGGTCAGGGCGGGCAGCTCGGACCTGGAAGGCTGGCACGCGCAGTCGCTTGATCTCCGCGGGCGCTCCGCTGTCCTGGAGCAGGTGAACGTTGAAGGCGCCATCTTCCTTGGCTGCACCTTTGACGATGGGACGGAGGATACCCTCCGCCGCCGCGGCGCCTTGATTTTCCCGCGCCTCGAGTCCGTTCCGTTCAACCCCTACCGGGGCAGTTTGTATTCGCCCGCAGAGCTTTACGCCGGGCTCGCCGATGCCCCGTATGAACAACTGCCCGACGCCCGCATCTACCAATGGAGCATCCAACCGGGGCAACGGCACCGGCTTGATGCCACCCTCGCCTCAGCGCTGCACGACCACGCCGTCGGCGATGCCCTCGAGGAGGCAATCCATTCCGGGCCGTTCGCGGCCCGGTCCGTGGTGGGTGTGATGGGCGGACATGCTGCCCAACGGGGGAGTGCGGACTATACCCAGGCCGCACGGCTCGGCCGGCTGCTCGCCCGAAACGGGCACGTGGTGGCGACCGGTGGGGGACCGGGGGCCATGGAGGCAGCCAACCTGGGCGCTTACCTGAGCGACGCGGACGACGGCGGGCTGCATGCTGCGCTGGCCGGCCTCGCCTCCGTCCCGGGGTTCCGTCCCTCGGTGTCCGCGTGGGCGCGGGCGGCCGCTGCCGTCGTCGAACGTTTTCCGGGCGGAACGCCGTCGCTTGGCATCCCCACCTGGTTCTATGGACACGAGCCGCCCAACTACTTCGCCACCCACATCGCCAAGTACTTCGCCAACGCAATCCGCGAAGCCATCCTGCTTGAGCTCTGCCAAGGGGGCATCATCTTCCTGCCCGGAGCCGCAGGGACGGTCCAGGAGATTTTCCAGGACGCCTGCGAGAACTACTACGGCGCCCGCGAAAAAATTACGCCCATGGTGCTGGTGGGCAGGCACCATTGGGAACACCAGTATCCGGCGTGGCCCATGCTCCGCAGCCTGGCTGAGGGCAGGCCCATGGCCGAACGGATCTTCCTGGTGGACACTGTGGACGAGGCGGTGGCCGTCCTGCAGGGCTAGCCAGGCCGGCGCCGGTAGGGCGATTCAAAGGTCCTTCCGGCACTGGGCCTTGCTGAGTTCGAACAAACCGTTGAGGTCCCCTGCGGACAACCCCTCAGGAGTCCCGATCTCCGGGTACATCAGCTGGGTGGGGTCCGCCACATGGTCAAGGCCCATCACATGGCTGAGTTCGTGCAGGATCACTGCCGTGGCATAGAGGTGGCCATCGGGGTTCAGCAGTTCGTCCGCAATTTGCGGTGCGTCCAGGTCCAGGCCGCCGGTAACAAAGGTCTTGGGGCCGTCGCCGTAGCTGTAGTGGGTGCTGCCGCCGGTGCCGATTACTTTGCCCTTCAGCTGGGGCGCCACCTCCGGTGTTGTCCATGCAATGAGCAGCGGAGCCCAGCGCTCGCCGTAGGCATCAGGCTGGTACGGGGGCCGTTGGGGCGACGGCTGTTCGGTGGTGGTGCCATCGTCAATGAAAGCAATGCCTGTGGCGGCGGAAATAGCAGTGATGGCGTCCGCGACCAGCTGCTGCGCCCCCGCCGGCGCCAAGGCGTCGTTAACGACATAATGCAGTGGCCGGCACGGGGAGTAACCTACTGGGCTGCCGTCGCCGTTGACTGCCAGGAACCGGTACGCGTCACTGCCCACTGTAGGTGGCGTGGGCTGGCCGAGGGGAGCATCCTTTTCCCCAACTCCCACCGGCGGCGCTCCCGTCCGCGCCTCTGCTGGGGATTGCCCTCCGGCCTCCCCGGCAGTCCCGGCTTGGGGCCCGCCGCCTCCTTGCCCGCCGCTGCCCTGCCCAAAAGGCCCCGGCCCAAGGCGGACATCGAGGAGATCCTTGAACCGCGGATCGTCAAGCACCAGCGCTGCCCCCACCAACGCTGCGGAGAACAGGGCGCCTGTGAGCACGAAACGAAGGGCCTTGCCGGCACTTCCAGTGCGTGCCCGCCTTCCGGCATGGCGCGGCGGCTGGCCCTCCACTACTGCATCCCCATTATTTTGTCCCCCGCTTATCCACTACTGCCAGTGAAACCCTACTGCTAGTGGACGACAGTGCCGAAGACCAGCCCCAACAGGTACGTGACGGCGGCGGCGCCCAGGCCAATGGCGAGTTGCCGCAGGCCGCGGGTCAGCGGCGAAGTGCCCGAGAGCAGGCCCACGATGCCGCCTGTCACCAGCAGGGCGAGGCCCACGAGTACTCCCGCCACCACCAGGGCAGCCACTCCGGTCAGTCCGAACAGGAACGGGAGGATGGGGACGATGGCGCCTGAAGCAAAGAAGCAGAAGCTGGACAGCGCTGCGCCCCACGCGGTGCCCACGGCCTCGTGCTGGTCCTCGGCCTCGGGAAGCTCCGGCTGCAGGGACAGGCTGGGGTCGCAGTCGCAGGACAGGAGGCCCATGCGTTCGGCGACCCTGTGCTGCGCCGCTTCCTGGGACATTCCCCTGGCCAGGTAGACGAGCAGCAGTTCGTTGTGCTCGAGGTCCAGCTTCGGGGCGGCTGCCAGCGTGACCTGGGTGGGGCGGGTGGCTGCCAGGAGCTCACGCTGGGAGCGGACCGAGATAAATTCGCCGGCTCCCATGGACATCGCACCGGCCAGCAGCCCGGCAATGCCGCTGAGCAGCACCACACTGCTGGCTACGCCCGATGCTGCCATGCCCATCACCAGGGAAAGGTTGCTGACAAGGCCGTCGTTTGCGCCGAAGACGGCGGCGCGGAAGGTGCCCGCCAGCCGGTTGCGGCCGCGGGTGGCGAGCCCCCGTACTACTTCCTCGTGGATCTGCTCATCGGCAGCCATGGCGTCGGTGGCGTTGGGATCCTTGGCGTAGGGGGAGCGGCCTTCTGCGCGCTGGGCCAGCGCCAGGACAAAGACGGAGCCGAAGTGGCGCGCCAGGAAACCGAGCAGCTGGCTCCGGATTGACGCCGGGCGGGCCTTGCCGGCGTGGTCGCCGAGGAGGCCCAACCAGTGGGCCTCGTGCCGTCCCTCCGCTTCGGCCAGGGCGAGCAGGATGTCACGTTCTTCGCCCTGCCGGTTTTGCGCCAGGTCCCGGTAGACGGCGGCCTCGGCGCGCTCGTCCGCCAGATACTGGCGCCAGCGGCGGATGTCCGCGGACGTGGGCTGGGCTCCGGGCCGGGCTGCCGCGTCAGGCAGGGACGGAGCGGGAACCGACGGGACGGAATGTGAGGGGAGGGACCCCGCAGGGGAGTCGCGGTGGTGGTCTGGATTGGCGTGCTGGGACACGGAAACTCCTGGGCTGGACGGGGCATGGTTCGGCCCCATTGCACGGCCAGCTTACCGAGGAAATCCGCGGATTTTCGGCTGGCTTCCCTCACTCCGGAGTTTCGGCGACCCTTAAAACCAGCGGGCTTCCGGAGGTATTTGGGGCAAGCAGCGAACCCTTGACCGCGGCTCGCGGCGGTGCTGTGATGAAACTGTGGCGCACGCCAGCGCCCTGTAAGAGCACGTCAGGCGAACAAACGGAGGTTGGATCATGGGCACCACCGGACCGCACGCGGACATGCCGCACCTGGAAGCCGTCGAAGCGGACCCTGCTTACGACTACGCAGAGGATGCACCCGTCGATGAGGACGACTGGGACACCGAGGATGATCTCCTGGACGAAGAGGAGCCGGTGGTGCAGCCGGCCCCAATAGTTATTGACGCCGAGGACCGCCCCGTCCCGCTGGACCCGGACGAGGTCCGCGAGACGGAACGCGACACGGAATAGGACGGACGACGGCGGCACCTCCCCTTCGATGGAATGCGAAGGGGAGGTGCCGCCGTCGTGCGTGACGCAGTAGCTGCCCCTACGGGGCGGACACCGGTTCCGCCGGAGCCTCCGGCGCTTCCTGCCCGGCGACCCGGCGCTGCCAGTTGCGCATCACCTGGGGGTCGGTGGGCTTGGTCAGCAGGGAGACAGCGACGTACACCACGGCAGAGGCGAGCAGGCCGTAGTAAATGGGCTCATTCGCATAGATGCCGTCCAACGGCGCCTTGGCGTTGATCTCCAGGATGATCATGGTGCCGAGCGTGACTACCGAGCCCACAGCCATGGAGGCGGCCGCGGCCGCACCGGTGCCGCGCTTCCAGACCAGGCCGCCGAGGATGGCCACAAGGAGGCCGCCCACCAGGATGTCGTACGCGATGGTCAGGGCTGCGACCACGTCCTTGGTGATGATCGCGATCAGGATGGCGATGATGCCCAGGGACAGGACCCAGATGCGGTTGGCCTTGACGTCGTGCTCGGGGTTGTCCGTGTCCTCCGTGTTGATGGTCTTGCCGAACCAGCTGGCCACAAACGGCAGGACGTCGGCGCGGGCAACGGTTGCGGCGGCAATGAGGGCGCCCGAAGCTGTGGACATCATGGCAGCAACAGCGGCCGCCAGGACCAGTCCGCCGATGCCGACGGGCAGCAGGGTCTGGGCCACTTCGGCATAGACGTCGTCCTTGGCTGCAATCTCCATGTTGGACAGGGCCACACTGGCGCCCATGCCGATCAGTGCGCCGGCAACACCGTAAAGGATGCAGTAGATGCCGGCGGTGGCGCCGCCCCACCGGGCCACCTTGGCTGTCTTGGCCGTGAAGACGCGCTGCCAGATGTCCTGGCCGATCAGCAGGCCGAGGGTGTACACCACGAAGTAGGTGATGATGGTCTGCAGGCCGATGCCGTCGATCTGGAAGAAGCTCTCGTCAACCCGGCTGCGGATGCCGTCGATGCCGCCCGCGGCGTTGAGGGTGAAGGGGAGCATCAGGAAGAAGATGCCAACAGTCTTGATGATGAACTGCACCTGGTCCGCCAGGGTGATGGACCACATGCCGCCGACCGTGGAGTAGACCAGCACGATGGCGCCGCCGACTGCGATGGCCAGTGCGCGGTCCCAGTCGAAGAGCACCACGAAGATAGTGGCATAGGCGCCGGTGGACGTGGCGCAGAGCATCAGCGTGTAGGCGAGCATCACGATGCCCGATGCCTCGGTGGCCCTGCTGCCGTAGCGCAGGGTGAGCATCTGCGAGACGGTGTAGATCTTCAGCTTCTGGATGGTTCCGGCGAACAGCAGGCTGAGGAGCAGGACGCCCGCGCCGATGGCGACGACCAGCCACATGCCTGAGATGCCGAACTTGTAGCCGAGTCCTACGCCGCCCACTGTGGAGGCGCCGCCCAGGACGACGGCGGCCATAGTGCCGGTGTAGAGGAAGGGGCCAAGGCGGCGGCCGGCGACAAGGAAGTCGCTGTTGTTCTTGGTGCGGGACTTGCCCCACCAGCCGAATGCCAGCATGGCGAGAAGATACACCACCACGATGGCGATGTTGATGACATTTGCGTCCACGTTGGACTCCTTGGAGCTGTTGGCAGCCGGGGTGGTCTCCGGGAAGTGGTGGGGAAGCCGGAAGCCGCTGCACGAGGGGCGGGATGAGAGTAAGTTCTCAGATATTGCCTTATAGGCAACAAGTGTTTTCCAAAGAGTAGGCTGTGACCGTGGTAACAGTCAAGGGGGTGCTGCTGCGGACGGCCACGCGCGCCACGCAGGCGTCATAGACGCGGCTGGCCATTAGTATTGCTCCAGAGTGGGGCCGGGCGGCCGGCCATGAAAGGTACGCAGATGAAGGCACTGCCAGTTGAGCCGAGCAATGTACCTGTTGCCATCGGTTCCAGGATCCGGGCCGCGCGGCAGTCCCAGCGGCTCACTATTGAACAGGTGGCTGGCGCCACCGGGTTAACCAAGGGATTCCTTAGCCGCGTGGAGCGCGACCTGACGTCCCCCTCCGTGGCTTCCCTTGTGACGCTTTGCCAGGTTCTCTCGATCTCCATCGGGGAACTCTTTGCTGCTCCGGAGACCCACCTGACCAAGCGCAATGACGGGCCGCGGATCTCGCTCGGCGGCCAGGGCATCGTGGAGCGCCTGCTCACCGCCCGTTCAGAGCGGCGCATCCAGATCATCCAGGCCTGCATCGAACCGCACGGCCGCGGCGAGACCGAGCTCTATGCCGTGGACTGCGACGTGGACGTCCTCCATGTCATTAAGGGCAATATCAGGCTGATCCTCACCAACGAGGAGTACGATCTCAGCGCCGGGGATACCGTGACCTTCCCCGGCCGGGAGCCGCACACGTGGATCAACCCCACCGACGAGCCGGTGGAAGTCCTCTGGGTCCTGGTCCCGGCTGCCAGCCGCTGACTCCAAGCCGGCCTTGCCCCTAATCCCGCTCCTGCCCGGCTGGGCCGCGCCCTTGCAAGGATCTGAAAGTAAACAGCTGGTGCACACAGGGAAACAAGCTGTATGATGGCAGTCACATCAGTCCCTCAACTCCTCGAAGGAGAGGCCTCCATTGGAAGAGCTGCGCATCGAAGCCAACGGCAACCTTGGCCCCATCGATTCATCCCGTATTCCCCGTTACGCCGGCGCTGCCACCTATGCCCGCCTTCCGCGCCTGGACCAGGTGGAGAAAGCGGACGTCACGGTGGTGGGTGTTCCCTTCGACTCCGGCGTCTCCTACCGCCCCGGCGCCCGCTTCGGTGCCAACCATGTCAGGGAAGCCAGCCGGCTGCTGCGCCCGTACAACCCTGCCTGGGACGTCAGCCCCTTCGAAAACATCCAGGTGGCCGACGCCGGTGACATGGCGGTCAACCCCTTCAACATCAACGAGGCTATCGAGACCGTGCAGCAGAACGCGCTCGACCTCACCGCCGGCGGCAGCAAGCTGGTGACGCTGGGCGGTGACCACACCATCGCGCTGCCCCTGCTCCGCGCCGCCGCCGAGCGTGCCGGCGAGCCCATCGCGATGCTGCACTTCGACGCGCACCTGGACACCTGGGACACCTACTTCGGCGCCGAGTACACCCACGGCACGCCGTTCCGCCGTGCTGTCGAGGAAGGCATCCTGGACACGGAGGCCATCAGCCACATCGGCACCCGCGGTCCCCTTTACGGCAAAAAGGATCTCGACGACGACCATCGCTTTGGGTTCGGCATCGTCACCTCCGCGGACGTCTACTACCAGGGCGTCCTGGAGACGGTGGCCAAGGTCAGGGACCGGATCGGAAACCGCCCGCTGTACATCTCGGTGGACATCGACGTCCTGGATCCGGCACACGCCCCGGGCACCGGCACACCCGAAGCCGGCGGCATCACCAGCCGCGAGCTGCTGGAAATCATCCGCGGCTTCCGCGGCATGAACCTGGTGGGCGCCGACGTCGTGGAGGTTGCCCCCGCCTACGACCACGCCGAAATAACCGGCGTGGCCGCAAGCCACGTGGCCTTCGAACTCGTCACCCTCATGGCAGACAATGCCGTGGCGGGGGACCGCTTCGGAGCAGCCACGGGCTACGCAGCCCAGGCCCTCGGCCAGGAAATCCGCCGCCCGGCAGGCTTCGCCGCGGCCGGCAAGGAGTAGCAGGATGATCGATTTCGACCCGGGATCGGCCGCCGCGCCCGTAGGGGACGGTGCAGGCACGGGTGCCCGCAATGGCGGGGACCTCGTCGTCGAAACGCTGGAAGCCCTGGGCGCGAAAACCGTCTTTGGCATTCCGGGCCAGCATGCACTGGGGCTCTTTGACGCGATGGGGCGCGGCAACCTGCAGTTCGTGTCATCGCGGGTGGAGAACAATTCCGCGTTCGCTGCTGACGGCTATTCACGGGCAACCGGTGAGGTGGGTGTCCTTTTCCTGTCCACGGGCCCCGGCGCCCTGACGTCCCTGGCCGGGCTGCAGGAAGCGTACGCCACTGGCGTTCCCATGGTGGTGGTGGCGAGCCAGATCCCGCTTGAGGGGCTGGGCGCCAGGCGCAAGGGCATGCTGCACCAACTGGACGACCAGAAGGCGTCGGCCGCCAACGTCACCAAGAGCCAGCGGCTGATCCAGCACGCATCGGGCATCCCGTCAGCCATCCAGGACGCCTGGACCGAAGCCATCTCGTCTCCCCAGGGGCCGGTGTGGATCGAGATCCCGCAGAACGTCCTGCTGGACCCGATCATGGTGCCTCCCGTTGAGGACGCGCTGGCAGAAGCGGCGGACAACCCCCCGCGGGTGGAGCTGGTCCGCGAAGCGGTCAAATGGCTGCAGGCCGCGGAACGTCCGGCCATCATTGCCGGCGGCGGCACCCGGCGGGGCCGGGCAGAGAAGTCCCTGCTCTCCATCGCGGAAAAGCTTCGCGCCCCCGTGATCTGCACCCCGGGCGGCAACGGTGCGTTCCCCTGGAGCCATGAGCTGTCACTGCAGTCCTGGATCGAGGACCGCCACATGACCGATGTGCTGGAGGACGCGGACGTCCTGGTGGTGATTGGTTCATCCCTGGGTGAGGTCACCTCCAACTACTTCACCTTTGAGCCGCGCGGCAGGATCATCCAGATCGACGCCGAACCGCGGGTCCTGGAATCCAACCGGCCTGGGCTGGGCATCCGTGCCGACGCCGGCCAGGCGCTGGCCGCCCTGGACGAAGCGCTGGTGGTTGGGCATGCCGAAACCAGGCCGAACTGGCACGGCACGTCGCCGGAGGACCTGGTGAAGGAATCGCTGGCGAAGGTCCGGGAACGCCTGGAATCCCAGGATCTGGGCAAGGAACTGAAGTTCATGGCCGACATCCGCGAAGCCGTCCCCGCGGACATGCAAACCTTCTGGGACATGACGATTTCCGCATATTGGGGCTGGAGCTGCTGGGATGCCCGGGAGGGCCAGTTCCATTCCGCGCAGGGTGCCGGCGGGCTGGGTTACGGCTTCCCGGCAGCAATCGGCGCGGCAGTGGGACTGGAAACGGTGGGCAGGCCCGGCCGGGTACTTGCCGTATCCGGCGACGGCTCATCGATGTACTCCATCTCCGAACTCGCCACCGCCAAGCAGCACAACGTCCCGGTCACCTGGCTGATTGTGGACGACGGCGGCTACGGCATCCTGCGCGAATACATGGTGGGTGCGTTCGGCAAGGCCACCGCCACCGAACTCGCCCGGCCGGATTTCGTCAAGCTCGCCGAAGCGTTCGGCGTGCCTGCCACAAAAGTGACACCCGAGGATGTGGGGGAGGCGCTGGAGGCGGGCTTCGCAACCGACGGGCCCAACGTCGTCGTGGTGGAAACGCTCCTGAAGATGTTCGCGCCCACCCACTTGCCCGCATAACTGCTCCGGTCTTGCACCGGAACCGGGACAGCAAAAGGCCCCGCAGCACGAGTCCGTGTTGCGGGGCCTTTTTGGCAACCGCTCCGCCTGATGGGGGACAAGCGGAGTAGCTGAAACCAGAGTAATAGAAAGCATGCTTACGTTTCAAGCTGCGGCCGCGACCGGTTCTGTTCGCGGGGAGTTGCGCCCCATTCTGCGAGCCTTGGCCCCGCACGTGCACTTAGTTTCCCAAAGCAACCAACTTGGGATATAGTTGCTTCAGGCAAACAAGTAAGGAGTGCCTGAAGCCATGGCAGTAGCACCGGATACGGCAGCGGATCTCGTGTACCAGATCTTCGATCTTCAGCGCGCAGTGCGGTGCATCGCCACTGCCAGCGTTCGTGGGCAGGACACCGGAGTAGCACTCCAGGGTGTCCTGCGCTTCGTGGGGGAGGGGGAGTCCCGGGCCACCAGGCTCGCCGAGCGGCTGGGCGTCAGCGCCCCGGTCCTCAGCCGGCACATTGCGGACCTGGAAGAGCATGGCCTGGTGATCCGCAGGCAGGATCCCGACGACGGCCGGGCCCAGTTGGTTGCCCTCACACCCTTGGGAGCGGAGAAGCTCCGCTCCATCGAGGAGCAGCGAGCGGCGGCCCTGCAGGACTACCTGCGCGACTGGAGCGAGGAAGACGCCGGCACTACGGCAAAAATCCTGCACAAGCTCACCGACTCACTTAAGCAATCAGCCCGGGCAAAGGCGGCCGGCACCATCACAACCCACACCTCCTAGGAGCTGAACCAGTGGCAACCCACACTGCGGCAAGCCAAACCGCCGCCCCGGCCAAAATATCCACCGCACCGGCGGGGGCACCGCCCGAGATGTCCCACCGCCAGATCATGGAAGCCCTCACCGGGCTCCTCGCCGCGTTCTTTACGGCGATCCTCAGCAGCACCATCGTGGCCAACGCGCTGCCCACCATCATGTCCGACCTGCGCGGCACCCAGACAGACTTCGCCTGGGTCATCACCGCTGCGCTGCTGGCCAACGCAGCCACCACGCCGATCTGGGGCAAGCTCGCGGACCTCTTCAACAAAAAGGTCCTGGTCCAGCTGAGCATCGTCATCTTCGTGGCCGGCTCCGTGATGGCCGGCCTGTCCGAAACCATCCCCCTGCTCCTTGGGGCCCGGGTGATCCAGGGCGTCGCCATGGGCGGCCTCACCGCCCTTGCCCAAGCCATCATCGGCACCATGATCCCGCCGCGCGACCGCGGAAAGTACTCCGGCTACATGGGTGCCGTGATGGCAGTCGGCACCGCCGGCGGCCCCCTGCTGGGCGGCTTCATCGTAGACAGCCCGCTGGGCTGGCGCTGGACCTTCTTCGTCTGCGTGCCGCTCGCCGTCGTCGCACTGATCCTGCTGCAGGTCACCCTCAAAATCAGCCACGTCCGCCGGCCCGCCAGGATCGACTGGCTCGGTTCCATCCTGCTCACGTCCGGTGTGAGCCTGCTCCTGATCTGGGTCTCGTTCGCCGGCAACCCCGCCTACTACGAGTGGGTTTCCTGGCAGTCCGCTTTGATGGTGGGTGGCGGCATCGTCCTGCTTGCGCTGCTGGTCCTGGTGGAATCCAAGGTTGAGCAGCCCATCATCCCGCTGAAGATCATCTCTGAGCGCACCACGGCACTGGCCATCATCGCTTCGGTGGCGGTGGGCATTGCGATGTTCGGCTCGTCCACGTTCCTGGGCCAGTACTTCCAGGTGGCCCGCGGAGCGACCCCCACCGAGGCAGGGCTCCTCACGCTGCCAATGATCGCCGGAAACCTGACCGGCTCGGTGGCATCCGGCCTGCTGATCAGCCGGACAGGCAAATGGAAGGGCTACCTCATCGCCGGCTCCATCCTGCTGATCGGCGGACTGGGACTGGCCGGAACCATGGACCACACAACCGAGCTGTGGCACGCCGGCGTCTTCACAGCGGTGCTCGGCCTGGGACTGGGCATGCTGATGCAGAACCTCGTCCTGGCCGTGCAAAACACGGTCCGGGCCGCGGACATTGGAACGGCCAGCGCTTCGGTGGCGTTCTTCCGGTCCGTGGGTGGCGCCATCGGAGTCGCCGTGCTGGGCGCCATCCTGGCCAACCGGGTCAGCGAGCTTGCCACCAAGGGCCTCGCAGCGGCCGGCATCCCGGTGCAGGGCGGCGCAGCCGGCTCCAGCATGGACCTGGCCCACATGCCGGAACCGGTGCGGGACATCATGCGGGCCGCCTACGGAGATGCCACCGCGGAGGTCTTCCTGATCTCCGCGGCGGTGACCGTCATCGCGCTGGTCTCGGTGTTGTTCATCAAGGAAAAGCCGTTGCGGCGCACCGTTGACATCCAGCCTGCGCAGGAGCCGGCCCACCAGAAGGAAGGCGCCGCGGCGAAACCCGCCTCCGCTGCCCGGTAAGCCGTGGGCACTACTCCTCCCGGATGATCTTTCGCCGGGCTGTTTCACCCCCGGAAGGAGTTTCGTAGAGTGGGAAGGCTAAGGATGTCAGCCCCGGCTGGTACTACTTAACCCTCACCACTTCGCGAACTCTTCTAAGGACACGTGGGCATGCTCCTCACCCTCATACGGCGGTTTTCCAGGCCGTACATGCCATACATCGTGGCCGTCATCGTCTTCCAGCTGGCGTCAACCATCGCTGCGCTGTACCTTCCCAGCCTGAACGCCCAGATCATTGACGAGGGGGTATCCCGCGGGGACACCGACTTCATCTGGCGCACTGGCGGGGTGATGCTCCTCGTCGCCTTCATCCAGGTTGGAACGGCGATCGCCGGCGTCTACTACGGCTCCAAGACCGCCATGGCCGTGGGGCGCGACCTTCGGCGCGGGGTCTTCCGCAAAGTCACCAGCTTCTCAGCCAAGGACGTCAACACCTTCGGTGCGCCCACCCTGATCACGCGCGGCACCAATGACGTCCAGCAGGTCCAGATGCTGGTGCTGATGGGGCTGAACTTCATGGTGGCCACTCCCATCATGTGCATCGGCGGCATCATCATGGCCCTGCGTGAGGACATCAACCTGTCCTGGCTGGTCTGGGTCTCCGTCCCCGTCCTGGTGGTGGTGGTGGGTTACCTGGTGGTCCGCCTGATGCCGCTCTTCCGTGCCATGCAGAAGAAGATCGACCGCATCAACGGCGTCCTGCGCGAACAGATCATCGGAATCAGGGTGGTGCGGGCCTTTGTCCGCGAACCCTTTGAAACTGAGCGGTTCGGCGAAGCCAACAAGGACCTTACCGACGTGTCCCTGAAGATCGGCGCCCTGTTTGTGCTGATGTTCCCGGCCATCGGCATGATCCTGCACCTGTCCACCGCCGCCGTGCTGTGGTTCGGTGGGCAGCGCGTGGATTCGGGCGAGATGCAGGTGGGGGCGCTGACAGCGTTCCTCCAATACCTGCTGCAGATCCTGGTGGCCGTCATGATGGGCACCTTTATGGCCATGATGATTCCGCGCGCTTCCGTCTGCGCGGACCGCATCGGCGAGGTGCTCGACGTCGAACCCTCCATCCACGATCCCGAACGGCCGGAGACCCCTGCTGCACTGGCCGGCGTGGTGGAGTACCGGAACGTCACGTTCGCATACCCGGGCGCCGAGTCGCCGGTGCTGAGCAACATCAGCTTCACCGCCAAGCCGGGCCAGACCATCGCGATCATCGGTTCCACGGGTGCAGGGAAGACGTCCCTGCTGTCCCTGCTGCCGCGCCTCTACGACATCGCCGAGGGCGAGGTGCTCCTGGACGGCGTATCGGTCAACAACCTGGACCGGGCGGAGATCACCAGGCGCGTGGCACTGGTCCCGCAGCGGCCTTACCTCTTCTCCGGCACCATCGAACACAACCTCCGGTTTGGAAAGACCGAAGCTACGGACCAGGAGCTCTGGGACGCACTCGAGGTGGCACAGGGCGCCGACTTTGTCCGGGACAAGAAGAACGGGCTGAACTCCCGGATTTCGCAGGGCGGGACCAACGTCTCCGGCGGCCAGCGGCAGCGCCTCTGCATCGCCCGCGCACTGGTCACCACGCCCCGCGTCTACCTCTTTGATGACTCCTTCTCCGCCCTTGACGTCGCCACTGACGCCCGCCTCCGGGCGGCGCTCAAGCGCACCACTGCGAACGCCACGGTCATCATCGTGGCCCAGCGCATTTCCACCATCACCGAAGCGGACCAGATCCTGGTCCTGGACAACGGCCGCATCGTGGACCGCGGAACGCATGAGGAACTCCTGGAAACCTCACCCACCTACCAGGAAATTGTTGAATCCCAGCTGAGCGTGGAGGAAATGGCATGAGCCCCCGCAAGAGAGACTCCACCGACATAAAAGAGACAACAGGCTCCCAGGACCAGGCGGACCCGGGCCTGGCGGAGGACGGCGCGGTGGAGGACGAGGAATTCTTCGAAGAGGAATACAAGCCGTCCGAAGCCGACGGCGACATGTTCGGCGGCATGCCGGCGAAGAAGGCCGAACACTTCTGGCCGTCCGCCAAGCGGCTGATGGGACTGCTGAAGCCGGAGGCTGCGGGCATCTACGCCGTGGTTGCGATGGTGGTGGTGGCGGTGGTCCTGAACGTTATTGCCCCCAAGATCCTGGGCCAGGCGATGGACGTGATCTTCGGCGGTGTGGTTGGCAAGCAACTCCCGGCAGGCGCCAGCAAGGAAGAGTTCGTGGCGGGACTGCGCCAGCAGGGGCAGGACAACTTCGCAGACATGATCTCCAAAATGGAACTGGTGCCCGGCAGCGGCATCGACTTCCAGAAGCTGTCCTTCCTCATTGCCGTGGTGCTGCTGATGTACTTCGTTGCCAACATCTTCCTGTGGCTGCAGGGCTACGTCCTGAACCGCATCGTGATGAAGGTTATCCGCAGGCTTCGCGATGACACCGAAAAGAAGCTCAACAGGCTTCCGCTGAACTACTTCGACACCCGGCAGCGCGGCGACGTCCTCTCCCGGGTGACAAACGACGTCGACAACATCCAGCAGGCGCTGCAGCAGGCGTTCGCCCAGCTGATCAACTCGCTGCTGACGGTCATCGGCATTGTGATCATGATGTTCATCGTCTCCTGGCAGCTGGCCCTCATTGCCCTGGTGGCGCTTCCGCTGTCCGGCGTCGCTGCCGGGATCATCGGCTCGCGCAGCCAGAAGCTCTTTGCAGCGCAGTGGAAAAACACCGGTGCTTTGAACGGACAGATTGAGGAGTCGTTCTCCGGCCATGACCTGGTGCGGGTCTTCGGCCGGGATGCAGACATGCTGGAACGGTTCGAGGAACGCAACGAGGCCCTGTACAAGGCCAGCTTCGGGGCGCAGTTTGTTTCGGGCATCATCTTCCCGGTGATGCAGTTCGTCTCCTACCTCAGCTACGTGGGCATTGCCGTGGTGGGCGGGCTCCGGGTGGCCTCGGGTTCCATGTCCCTGGGCGATGCCACAGCCTTCATCCAGTACTCCCGCGAGTTCACGCAGCCGCTTGGCCAGATGGCGGGCATGGCCAACATGCTCCAGTCCGGCGTGGCATCCTCCGAGCGGGTGTTCGAATTCCTGGATGCCGAAGAACAGGACGTCGAGACGGCCACGGAACACCTTCCGGCCAAGACGGACGGGCACGTCGAGTTCAAGAACGTCACGTTCAGCTACACCGAAGACAAGAAGCTGATCGAAGACCTGTCCTTCACCGCGGAACCGGGAAATACGGTGGCCATTGTTGGGCCCACCGGAGCCGGGAAGACCACCCTGGTCAACCTGGTGATGCGCTTCTACGAGCTCAACTCCGGATCCATCACGCTGGACGGAGTGGACATCACCCACCTCAGCCGGTCCGAACTCCGCTCCAAGGTGGGCATGGTGCTCCAGGACGCCTGGCTGTTCGGCGGCTCCATCTACGACAACATCCGCTACGGCAACCTGGACGCCACCGAGGAGCAGGTCATGGCCGCGGCCAAAGCCACCTTCGTGGACCGCTTTGTCCGCGCCCTGCCCGAGGGATACGACACCGTGATCGATGAGGAAGGGAACAACGTCAGCGCCGGCGAAAAGCAGCTCATCACCATCGCCCGCGCCTTCGTGGCCAATCCGTCGCTGCTGATCCTCGATGAAGCCACCAGCTCCGTTGACACCCGTACTGAGCTGCTGGTGCAGAAGGCGATGGCGGCGCTGCGGACGGACCGCACCAGCTTTGTAATCGCGCACCGGCTCTCCACCATCCGCGACGCCGACACCATCCTGGTCATGGAGAACGGCAGGATCGTGGAGCAGGGGAACCACAAGGTCCTCCTCGCTGCGGAAGGCGCCTACTACCGGCTGTACATGTCCCAGTTCGCCGGTGCGGACGCCGGGGAACTGCCGGTGGATGATTCGACGGCGGTGCACAGCTGAACGCGCAGGAGGCCCCCGTGCAGGAGAACGCCTCGCAGGACGGCGGGGCGCAGGAGGACGGCACAGCGCAGCAGGACGGCGCGGCGCGGCAGGACGGCGGGGCGCAGGAGGACGGCACAGCGCAGCAGGATCCGCAATCGAAGCCGCTAAGCGAGGGCGGCCGGCGGATCGAGGTCCTGGTTCCCATGCGGTGGGGCGACATGGACGCGTACGGGCACATCAACAACGTGCAGATCGTCCGGATGCTCGAGGAAGCGCGGATTGCCGCTTTCGGACCGCCGCGGGGAGCAGGGCTGCCCGGCGTCGAGCCGCACGTCTCCCTGTTCAATGACGTCCCGGAGGGAACCATGGCGTTGGTGGTGGACCACAAGATCCGCTACGTCAGGACACTGGAGTACCGGAACGTCCCTGCCGTGGTGCAGGTGTGGATCGGCGCCGTCAAGGGAGCCAGCTTCGATATCCACTACCTGCTCCAGGACCCTGTCACCCGGGAGGACTGCGTCAAGGCCAGCAGCCATTTGGCGTTCGTGCACGAAGCCACCGGGCGGGTGCAGCGGCTCACGCCTGAACAAAAGGAACGGCTGGCCCCATTCACTGCGTGAGCGGAATGTGTGTGATCGGACTGTGCAGGCGCTTTGGCAGGTGCGCCCGTTGCGCAGGAGCGGCCGGCATCGGAAACTAAGAACCCCAACCAAGGAGGAATAGGCATGGCGAAGAAAAAGACCTGGAAGGAAATGTCCCCGTCCGGAAAGGCCGGCATTATACTGGTGGCCATCGCACAGGTGTCCCTGTTGGTGGCGGCGCAGCGGGACATTTCAAAGCGCCCGGCGGCGATGATCAACGGTCCCAAGGCTGCCTGGCGGGCGGCATCGTTCATCAACTTCATTGGACCGGTGGGCTACTTTACGTTCGGCCGGAAGAAGCCGGGAGCGGCTGGTAGCCACCCAGAATCACGGGGCGCACAGCGGCTCTGAGCGCCCATCCAGCTTCACCCTGTAAATTTGAATTCATGACCCCCGCCTCCACTGCTGCCATGCCCCGTGCCCTCGGTGCCTCCCGTGCCCTCGGTGTCTCCCGGGAAATTGAGGAGGCTGCGTGGTTCGTGCTTGGCCCCGGGCTCCTCGGGAAGCCGTCTGCGCTGGATGGACGCACCATGACCTGGACGTCGGAGGCGGCAGCGGAGCTCCTGGACAGGCTGGAACGGGGTACCCCGGATCCGAAGGCACCCATGATGACCAACCTTCGGCAGAACCTCGAGGGCGCGTCCCGGGAAGCGAAGCAACTGGCCGTGGAACTGCTGTTCCTGCAGTCGCTGCCCCTGGCCCACGAGGTGAAGTCGCTGAAGGTCAAGCGCGCCCGTGTGGCCGAGGCTGCCTCCTGGCTCGAACCTCCCCTGGAGCTGCCCGAGGAGCTGTACCAGGGCCTCACCGACCATGGCGTCATCCGCGACCGGACCGCCGAATTCAACTGGACCATCTGGGACCACCTCAGCTGGCTCTGCCGTTTTGTCCAGCAGGTGGACCAGAAGACGACGGCAGACATTGCCGAAGCCCTGCAGGACCCGCTGAAGTTCCACCGCCTCGCCGCTGCCACTCCACAGGACCAACCCGCGATCCGCCGCAGCATCGAGTTCCTCACCTGGCCCAGTTACTTCGAGCCCGTGGTGGCGGACGTGGAGCGGCAGGAAATCCGCGATGCCTTCGCCTCGCTGGTGGGCGGCGCAAAAGGCGACGCGGAAGAGGACATCACCGCAGACATCCACCGCATCCGCCTCCACCTTGATGAGCAGGCCGGGCAACGCATTGACTGGTATGCCCGCCAGTTGGTCAGCCAGTGGCGCAAGGTAGGCGACCCCGGGCGCCGGGCATGGCTGCTGCGCACGCACAGCGACAACACCGAGCTGCTCACCGCCTGGCAGGGCGAGGAAAAGGTGACGCTCGACGTCGAACATCTCCGCCTGCTGGGCCCCGGCGTCACGGCGGGACTGGTCCAGCATGCCGTGGACGAGGACTATAAGCACCTTGGCTATGTGGAGCGCGAGGACACCAAGACCGCTGTTTTTGCGTTCCTGACCGTGATGAAGCCCGGGGACCTGGCGCTGTACCAGCACGCCGGAAAGGTGCGGCTCGGCGTCGTACTGGGGGAGCCCGAACCCAACGAGGACAACCGGCGGCTGCGCCGGAAGGTCCGCTGGTTCGACGAAGGCCACGCCACCACCAGCCTTCCCCGCCACGTGCAGCGGCAGCTGGCCACCCCCGGAATCGTTGTTGATCTCACCAAGGTGGTGCAGGCCCTGCAGGGCCTGCTGCCCGCAGAAGCGGAAACAGAGCCCGACGGCGATGCTGAAGCGGCCGCCGTCGTCCCTCCCGTCCAGGAGGGATTCCGTCCGCTGACGCGCGAGTTCGCGGGTTCCCTGCACATGGAGCTGGAGCCGCTCCAGGAGATCGCCGAACTGCTGGAGGAGAACCGGCAGCTGGTGCTGTACGGTCCGCCGGGCACCGGCAAGACCTACCTGGCGAAGCACCTCGCGGCGGAACTTGCGGACGACACCACGGACGAGCGGGTCAAACTGGTCCAGTTCCACCCTTCGTATGCCTACGAGGACTTCTTTGAGGGCTACCGACCGGACAAGACGGACGAAGGGCAGGTGTCCTTCAAACTTGTTGCCGGTCCGCTCCGCCGCCTCGCCGAAGAAGCGGCCAAGCCCGGCAACGAGAAGAAACCGTACTTCCTCATCATCGACGAGATGAACCGGGCCAACCTCGCCAAGGTGTTCGGCGAGCTGTACTTCCTGCTGGAGTACCGCGACGACCGGATTTACCTGCAATACAGCCCGAATGAGCCGTTCACGCTGCCTGACAACCTCTACATCATCGGCACCATGAACACTGCTGACCGGTCCATCGCCATGATGGATGCCGCCATCCGCCGCCGTTTTGCCTTCATTGAGCTGCACCCGCAGACCGAACCGGTGAAGGGCTCGCTGCTCCGGTTCCTCGAAGCCCGGCAGCTGGACACCACCCCGGCTCTGCTGCTGGATGCCCTCAACGCCGCCATTGACGAGTGGGACCGGGACCTCATGATCGGCCCGTCGTACTTTATGAAACCGGCAGCCCAAACCCCTGCCGGGCTGCGGCGGATCTGGAAGTACGAGCTGATGCCCCTGCGCCCGGACCCCTACCATGGCCAGCTGACCCGGGCCCAGCTTGAGGAACGCTTCGGACTGGACCGGCTGCTGGAACGCCTTGCAGGCCGTTGACCCCGGTGCATCTGTCCGGCACCTGGTGCTGGACGAACTGTCCCGCGGGATGGTGGAACGGCTGGATTCGGCCAGTGCCTCGTTCCTGAACGCCAGTGGCCTCGCCAAGGCGTCGCCCATGGGCCTTGGCCTGTACCGGATCGAGCCAGTGGGCAAGGTGGGCTCTGTGCGGACTCCCACAGTGCAGCTGGACGTCCGGCCCAAGGACCGGCTGGGACTCAGCCGGCTCCTGTTCCTGCTCAGCTACGCAGGTGAACAGGGATTCCGTCCCGACTCCGTGGCCGCCGTGGAGGACCGGGAACTCTGGAGTGCGCTGGCTGAGTCGTTGGCGCAGCTTGCCGAACGGGCCCTGGGACGCGGTGTGCTGCAGGGGTACCGCAGCGTGGACGAGTCGCTCCGCACGGTCAAAGGACGCATCCGCATCTCGGACCAGATTTCCCGGCGGCCCGGCATGCTGGTGCCCCTGGAAGTGTCCTACGACGAGTTCAGCGAGGACATCGCTGAAAACCGTATCCTGCGTGCCGCGCTGGAGCGGATGGGCCAGGTGCCGCGGGTCCGCCCCGAGGTGCTGAGCCGGCTGCGCCAGCTCAAGGGAAAGCTCGACGCCGTCACCCGCCTTCCCGCCGGTGCACCGCTCCCGCCGTGGACGGCCAGCCGGATGAACCATCGCTACCACGCTGTCCTGCGCCTGGCGGAACTCATTCTCCGGAACGCCTCGGCTGAAGCGGGCCAGGGCAAGCAGCAGACGGCTGCGTTCGTGGTGGACATGGCCCAGGTGTTCGAGGATTTTGTCGGCACGGCATTGCGGGCGGCGATGGCTGCCTTCCCGGGAGAGCTCCGGCTCCAGTACAACGCTCTCCTGAGCGAGGCGGTGCGGGATGCGGACCGGTTGTCCGTGCGGCCGGATGCCGTGCACCTGCTGGGCGGACGGCCCGTGGTGGTCTACAACGCCAAGTACAAGGCCGCGTCCGATCTCGGCGCCTCCCTCACAACCGACCATTACCAAATGCTCGCCCACTGCACCGCTTTGGCGGTGCCCACGGCCTGGGTGGTCTACGCAGGATCCGGTGAGGTCAAGCTGCGCCGCATCCTGAACACAGACATCGACATTGTGGAGTTCCCGCTGGACCTGTCCGGGCCGCCGTCGGAAATCCTCGCCTCGATTGCGGAACTCGCCCGCCAGTCCTGGGGCGAGGTGATTCGGCAGGCCCGGAACGCGGGCTAACGCTGGGACTGCCTGCCGCCGTCGTACGCGCTGGCCAAGCCAGGCCCGCACCGGCGCCTAACGCTCGGACTGCCTGCCGTCGTCGTACGCGCTGGCCTTGTTACACCGGAACCCGGAACGTGAACGTGGTTCCCCGGCCCAGCGCGCTTGCCACTTCAATGTTCCCGCCATGGGCCTCAACGATGGCCTTGCTGATCGGCAGGCCCAAACCAACACCAGGGATGGCTGTCCTGCGGACGTTGCTGGTGCGGAAGAACTTGGCAAACACTTCTGAGGCGTCTTCGGCGCTCATGCCCATACCGGTATCGCTGACCCTGCACGTAAGGTGGCCGTCCTCCTGCGCCAGCGTGACCAGCACGTTGCCGCCGTCGGGGGAGTACTTGATGGCGTTGGACACCAGGTTGTCCAGCACTTGGGAAATCCGCGGCCCGTCCACGTGGGCCTCCAGCCGCTCCGGCGTATCAGCGGCCAGCACCACTCCTGACGCGGCCGCCTTGGGCATCGCGGAGGAAACGCTGCTGCGGACCAGGTCGGCCACGTCCACGGAGTGGGGCGTAACAACCAGCTGTCCGTGGCGGCTGGCAAGCAGGTCGCTGACCAACGTCAATAGCCGCTCCGAGTTCCTGCGGATGATCTCGAGCATGGCCCGCTGCGACTCCGCCGGCTCATCTTCGAGCAGGATTTCCACGTACCCAAGAATTGACGTCAGGGGTGTCCGGAATTCATGCGAGACGCTCGAGACGAAGTCGTCCTTTGCCGCCAGGGCATTGACGAGGTCCGTGACGTCGCTGAAGGCAATTACGGAGCCGGAGAACTTCCCCTCGGCGTCCTTCATGGCCCGGGCGGTGGTCACGAAAGCCCGCTGCTCCTTGCCCGAGCCCAGCCACACAAGGTAATCCGTGAAGGTTTCCCCGAGGACGGCACGGCGGACCGGGCGTTCCTGCACTGGAACCAAAGTCTTCCGGTCCGGCCCGAACACGAGCAGCTGGGACTCGTTCGGGTCAGCTATCTCCTTGGGCCGCGCCAGTTCGTGGTTGGTCCGCTGCTTCCGGTTCATCAGCACGTCATGCCCGTCCGCGTCCACGGCGAGGACGCCCAGATGGACAGTGTCCAGGACGGTGTTCAACAGTGCTTCCTGGCGCTGGCTGGTGCGCAGGTTGGCCTGCAATTGCGCGTCCTTATCCTCCAGCTCACGCTGCTGCCGCATCATGCTGAGCGTCAGGACACTTACGGAAACACCGATGCCGAGCATCATGACGGGCAGGAGCAGTGACCGCGCAAAGTCCTGCGCCGTAAAGCTTCCTTTGATCAGCAGCGGAACCCAGATGATTGCCAGCGGTGCCAGGAAAGACAGCCACAAAGCAGCCCTCGGGTAGTAGCCGGAGGCGCACAGCCAGATCACCGGGAACACGGCAAGCAGGCTGATACCCGTCAGGCTTTCCTGCCCGCCTTCCCTGCCGAGGGCAATGGAGACGAAATCCAGCAGCGGAAGAATCAGGAAGCTCGTGTAGGGCAACCGCTCCCAGGGAACCAGATAGCACAGGGCCATGATGGCGGCCTGCGACACCAGGAACGCAACAAAAAGCGGATTGTTCATTGTGGCCGGGAAGAACGCCCACATCAGGAAGGCTGTCAGGATCGTCGTCACAAACAGGGGCATCTGACTGAGCGCCACCCGGTCCGTTAGCCGGTACTCATGGAAAGGACGCCGAAAGAACCTTATCCGGCCGGAGGACCACGCATCAGGGTTAGTCATGGCGCAGAAACTTACGGGACAAGGTGTGCGAGGCCATATCAGCAGGATATCCGCAGCCAGCTATACTTCTGACGTTGGCTGCTGAGGGGGCACTATGAGTGATGCACGTGTCGGACTGGTCATCGAGGATGACCACGACATTCGGGAACTGGTTCGCACTGTGCTGACCCAGGCAGGCTTTGACGTGACCGTGGCAAGCAGCGGTGCCGAAGGTGTCCTTACCGCGAAGACCCTCAATCCGGATGTCATCACCCTGGACCTTGGCTTGCCGGACATCGACGGTTTTGAGGTCTCCCGGCAGATCCGCGAGTTTTCGGACGCATATATCGTGATGCTGACGGCCCGGACTGAAGAGCTGGATACCCTCATCGGCCTTGAGTCCGGCGCGGACGATTACCTTACAAAACCCTTCCGCCCCAGGGAGCTGCGCGCCCGCATCGCTGCGATGATGCGACGCCCCCGTACCGTCCCGGACGCCGCGGAAGCTGCCGGGGTGGAGGCGTCCACGGATGGCCAAGCGCATCCCGAGCGGGGAAATTACAGCCATAACGGCCTGGAGCTGAGCTATGCCTCCCGCACTGTAACCGTGGACGGCGCCGAGATGAACCTGACCCGCACCGAGTTCGAACTCCTGCACGCCCTGCTGGAGGCAGGCAGGACTGTCCGTACCAAATCGGACCTGGTGCGCCGGCTACGGGACGAGGATTACGACGTCGGGGGTTACATCAGCGAAGCCGACGAGCGGTCCGTCGAGGTACACATGGGAAACCTGCGCAAGAAACTTGGTGATTCTCCGCAGAAGCCGCGCTGGCTCCAGACGGTTCGCGGCGTAGGCTACAGGCTCGCCCCGGGCGAGCACTGATCCTGCAGCCTGCTCATCGTTTGCCGGCTGCACTGGCTGATCCGCCTCAGGAACGAGGCCGCGAGCCTGGGAAGGACGACGGCGGCGTCAGCGTCCGGCCCTCCGGTCCTGATTTCGCCTTCCAGGGCCATTGCCAGACTGGCGAGCCGCTGGGCGCCCACCATCTGGCTGGATGTCTTCAGGCTGAGGACGGCGTCCACCGACCCGTCCAGGTCTCCGCTGGTCAGGGCCAACCGCAGGCGCCCGATGCGATGCGGGAGGTAGTCAATGAAGTTCCCCACGAAGACCCTGCAATACCCTTCGTCCTCCTCGAGTTCCTCACGCAGCCGGTCCAGGACGGCCTGGTCCACCAGTGGGCGACCGGCATCAATGGACGGGGTCATCATGGTCCTTTCGGCTGTGGTCTTCCACTCCGTAAACCGGGGGGTAGGTGGGGCATCAACGCCCCTTCAGGTTAGGGCTGCTGCTCATACTCGGGAGTGGTTTCCGAACAGAATTGTGTGTTTCTTGATGAGGCTGCGGATTTTTAGGTCCAATACTTGAGCCAGTGCATTCCGTACAAAAGATCAGCGGCAGCGGGCCGCATCGAGACGTGGAGAGTAGTTGTTGTGTTGAGGTCGCTGAGAACTTTTGTCGTAGCCTTTGTGGTGGCAGCCGGAATGGCCTTGGCCTTTGTCCAGCCTGCACATGCTGCCCCCGCTGGCCAGGTCGTCTTGAGTCCTTCATCCGGGCCGGCGGGCTCTCCTGTTACCGTTTCCGGCACGGGATTTAAGGCATCAACAACCGGAACGGTAATTGTGGGTTCCACTACCTTTCCCTTCAAAACCACAGCTACGGGCGCATTCAGTACCGGCATCACCATTCCTGTTGAGTCCAGCGGCACCGTCATAGTCACAGCCAAGACGTCGTCCATCAAGGCTTCCGCACCGTTCGTTGTGGAGGCAGCCCCGGCGCCCCAGCCGCCTACCGTCAGCACGGACTCTTTGCGCTTTGGAGTGGCCACTCCTGGCGGAGCACTGGCTGCCGCAGAACTCGACGAAGTATCTGCTTTGGCGGGAGAGAGCCCCTCCATGGTCCTCATTTACAAAGACTTTCTTCAGTCGCCTCCACTGACGGAGCTGAACGCCGTGCGCGCCCGCGGTGCCGTTCCCCTTGTGACGTGGGAGCCGTGGGTTTGGGGCGGCGGCGTTGAGCAGCCTGCGTATGCCCTTAACCGAATCACCGCCGGCGACTTTGATGAGCGCATTCGTGAGTGGGGCCAGTCCCTTGCTGCCTGGGGCCAGCCGGTGATGCTCCGCCTTGCCCATGAGATGAATGGCAACTGGTATCCGTGGGCGGAATCGGCGAACGGAAATCAGCCGGGCGACTACGTCCAGGCCTGGCAGCACGTCTACGACGTCGTCGCCTCTACCGGAGCCAGCAACGTCCAATGGGTGTGGTCTCCAAACGTTCCCTACTGGGGCTCTACGGATCTGGCGGGGCTTTATCCCGGCGCGGGCTACGTGGACGTTGTGGCCCTCGACGGGTACAACTGGGGCACGTCCACAGCGTGGAGCAGCTGGGCTTCGCCCCAGGATCTTTTTGCCCCGGGCATTGCGGCGCTCCGAACCCTCGCGCCGGGTAAACCAATCCTGATTGCCGAGACGGCGTCCAGCGAGGCCGGCGGTTCGAAAGCCGAATGGAACTCCAGCCTGGTGTCCTACCTTGCCGCCCAGCCCGACGTTCTGGGGTTCGTCTGGTTCCACTTGCAGAAGGAGGCCGACTGGCGCATCAACAGCAGTCCTTCCTCGGCGTCTGCCTTGAATGCGGCGCTCTTGGCGCGGCGCAGTTAGCTGGCGAAAGGGGATGCTGGTGCTCCGGACTCTTGGTGCTGCAGTCCTCCAAACGGGACAACGCAGTCATCCTTCCGGACCCACATCAAGGGTTGCTGCGGGAGAGGCTAAAGATTCGCTCAAGAATGTGTCTGTCCGGGGCCCCATTGGAAGCGTGGGGTTCTTTTTCCAGAAACTGCACCAGGTGCGACTCAAGGGCCGATGCATCCTTGAGTTCGCATTCCCACACGGTGAGCACCTCCCAGCCGGCGTCCTCCAGCAAGCGTCGCTGGCCGGCGTCGCGTTCCTTGGTACGGGAGCGCTTCGCCTCCCAAAATTCCGCGTTCGCTTTGGGGGCGTGCTGGCCCACCCGGCAGTCATGGAAATGCCAGAAGCAGCCGTTGACGAAAATGACCTTGCGGCGGCCGGCGAAGACCAAGTCCGGATTGCCCGGAAGCCGCGTGCCCCCGGTCCTACCGTGCAGACGGTAGCGGTACCCTTTGGCGTGGAGGAGCCTGCGCACTAACAGCTCGGGCTTGGTGTCCTTCCCTCGAATTCGTGACATGTTCCAGCTGCGCTGTTCCGGGCTCAGCTTATCCGCCATGCTTTCAGTCTAGATTCCTAGAAATCGAGCTCCGGCTGGTACCCGAGCTGGAAATGGCGCCCGGTAATGGCGACGGGCTCGATCTCGACGTAGAAGTCCTTGAGCGTTGGCACCCACGACTTCAGGCCCAGTTCCTCCACCTCTGCCAGTTCGGCCGAGTTGCTCAGCACCCGGGCTCTTCCCCGAAGGACCACGGACCACGCCTCGTCAGAGAGGATGCCGTCAGCCTCGAAGAGCACCGCCGAATTGATGGTCAGCTGGGCGAGCTTGTTGCCCGGGGCAGTCTTCAGATACAGCTTGCCGTTCGAGCTGACGTAGTTGACGGGAAAGATATCCGGTTCCCCGGCAACCGAAACTACCAGCCGTCCGTGCTTGGTCCCCTCCAGCAGGCGCCAGGACTGCTCGTCACTGAGTTCCAGGACCGGATTTCCATCTGTGTGCTCAAACATCATGCCATCATTCTTCTACGTTACGTAGAAATGCGCTAGGGGCAGTTTGTTGGTGCCCGCCCTGCGTTCTTGGTTAGGTGCGATGGGGGCGGCGTGCTCTTAGTTGCTGGCCTGCTTTATTACTTTCTAATCCTCGGCCTCGGTGATGAAACCAAGGACGGGATGCCTGTGGATAAGTTTGATCGCTGAAATGTGACCTGGGCTACCCTTAAGTCACTGTCCGGAACATGCCGTCTTGAAACTACTGGGGGATTAGCGGCCCATGACATCGCACAACGTATTCACGTCCCGCCTCATGCGCTCCGGCGCTGTATCCATCCTTGTTGCTGCCACGGTGATGTTGGCTGGCTGCGCAGGTGGAGCACCTGCAGATCCAGGAACGGCATCCCCGACAGCTACAGAGTCGATGTCCCCTAGTCCTTCCGCCACCCCTACGCCGACGACCAGCGCGGCCTACAAACCGGCCGACGCATCCGGCCCCGCCCAAAACGTTCCCGTCCCCGTGCTGCCCGACGTGGCGAAGACGGAGACGAAGGAGGGCGCGGAGGCGTTTACGGCCTATTGGTTTCAGCAGGTCAACTACGCATACGAAACCGGTGACATCGCTGGTGTTCAGAGTGTTACGTCTCCGAATTGTGACTTCTGCTCCAACATCACATCCTCTTTGACCACGAACTATCAAGAGGGCAGATGGCTTGCGGGTGGGAAGATAACAGTTCCCGCCGCAACCACGACTTTTGAGCGTGCGGCCGACGGGAATTATCAGGTGATCGTCCAAGTTCAGCAGGAAACGATAACCTACTATGCGCCCGGTGGGTCCGAATTCAGAGCAGCAACAAAGCCGTCCAATACAGGAAACGTTTTGCTCGTCGGATTCGAGGACAACGCATGGCGCGTCAATGCCCTTCACCCGCTTCGGTAAACCTCATGAAGGGCCTGCACGGAGCGTTACTTACCGTCATACTGCTGGTGTCTGTCGGACTCGTTTCTGCAAACCCTGCCTTTGCCGAAAGCGGTGCGGATTCTGGATTCGGCAATGCTGGTATTGACGTTGCTGTCTGGGTTGTCGATCCGGCAACTGGCGAAGTAGGGCCAGCAGCGCCAGGGGCCGTGTTCACCGATCCCAACGAGTACAAGTACGAGCTTCAGTGCCACCTTGGCGGGGGCGACTTCGATACTCCATGCCTTGCCCGGCAAATCGAATGCAAGGACGGCCCTGACGGTGAAGAGGGCATCCCTGTCACTTGGCTATCAAGGCCCCGGGGAGTTCCCGGCGCAGTCTGGGCCCACCATTCGGGCCCGACCTGCCTCTACGACGCTCGGCCCGAGGACTTGCTGCCCCGCATCGCTGCCGACATCCAGCGGCAGTTCCAAAGCCTGCCGGTGAACGCGGGAACAGTCGTGGCCCAGCCCAGCCCCCACACGCTCCGGGGCGCTGAAACCAACTTCTACGCGGAGGCCGTGGAACAGCAGTTCGATGTCACCATGTTCGGCCAGCAGGTGCACATTGTCGCGACGCCGGTTCAGTACACCTGGAACTACGGCGATGGAACTGTTTTCGGTCCCCAGCCGTCAATGGGAGGGCCGCTACCGCAGGACCGTTGGGGTGAAAAGACGAGGACAAGCCACGCCTACGGAGCCACGGGTGACTTCCAGGTCGTCCTGACCACATCCTTCCAAGGAACGTACTCCGTCAATGCCGGGCCACCTCTGCCCATCCCTGGCCAGGGCCAATTCAACGCGCCGCCACAAACCATAAGTGTCTGGCGGTCCCTCACCCGCAACTATGCCGACGACTGCAACACAAACCCCCAGGGGCAGGGCTGTCCGGGAGTTGGGGCAATGCGCTAAACAGTCGTGATGTAAGCCCAAATAGGAGAGCGCCAGCCGTCAAAAGTGATGTGATTCGCGCCGCATTCGGAATAGTTGCACGCGCCTCCCAGTTGGGCCAGACAGAACGTTGAAACTTCGAAAGGACGCGCATGCTGTTTTCCCCTCTGGCCCTTGGCGAACTCGAGCTCCCCAACCGACTGGTGATGGCACCCCTGACCCGGCTCCGCGCCGGCGAAGAAGGCATCCCTGGTCCACTCCTTGTTGAGCATTACCGGCAGCGTGCTTCCCTCGGCCTCATCGTCAGCGAAGGAACCTACCCCAGCCCTGCTGGTCGTTCCTACCCCGGCCAGCCTGGCATCGTCACGGAAGAGCAGGTGGCCGGATGGAAGAAGGTCACCGACGCAGTGCACGCCGAAGGCGGCCGCATGTTCGCCCAGATCATGCATGGCGGCAGGGTCTCACACCCGGACATCACGGGCGGCAACACCATCGTCGCCCCCAGCGCCGTAGCCATCGAGGGCGAAGTCCGCACCCCGTCCGGCAAGCAGCCGTACCCCGTGCCGCACGCACTGACCACTGACGAACTGCCTCTGGTGATCCAGGAATTCGTCGCCGCCTCGCTGAATGCCATCGAAGCCGGTTTCGACGGCGTCGAACTTCACTCAGCCAACGGCTACCTTCTCCACGAGTTCCTGGCGCCAAACGCCAACGTCCGCACGGACAGCTACGGCGGTTCGCCGGAGAACCGGGCACGTTTCGTGATCGAGACGGTCAATGCGGTAGTGGCGGCGGTCGGAGCCAACCGGGTGGGTATCCGCATCTCCCCGGAGCACAACGTCCAGGGCATTGCCGAGACTGATGCAGCTGATGTTCGTGCCACGTACGAGGTTCTGGTGGACAGCATCGCCCCGCTTAACCTTGCCTACCTCAGCATCCTGCACCACGAACCCGGTGGAGAACTGGTCCAGGATCTGCGCGCCCGTTTCGGTGGCACCTTCTTGGTCAATACCGGATTCAGCGTCGTCACCACCCGCGAGGAAGCTGTTGCCCTGGTGGCCGACGGCCATGCTGACGCCGTAGTGGTGGGCCGTCCCGCCATCGCCAATCCGGACCTGGCGCGGCGCTGGAACGAGAGCCTGCCGCTGAACGAAGCGGACCCCTCCACCTTCTACGCCGATGGAGCCGAGGGCTACACGGACTACCCGGCCTACGCCGGCTAACAGCCCCTTCCAAACAGCAACTACGAAACAGCGACGACGGCGGCACCCGGCTTTGGGTGCCGCCGTCGTTTGCTGCTCGGTGTGCTGTCCCGGCAGCGGAAGCCTCAGGCCATCCGACGGCCTTCGGCTGGTGAAGTTGGCCCACCGGGCTCCTCTGGGGTCCAGCGGTGATCAGATGCTACTCCATCAAATGGAGTTTTACTAGAGTCCGTTTCGGCACCTTCCGGGTGGGCTAGAGAAGCGCCTCCCGGCCGGTTCCTTCCGTCATGACCAGCTTGCCGTCCTCGATGGATACGAGCACGCTTTTGGGCTTGCCGCTGACCTTCTTGATCGCTTTCAGGCCCCGGTTGGTAACCTCGACTCCCACTTGCGCGCCCTTCGCCGGCAGCTCTACGGATACTTCGGATGCGATGCCGAGGATCGGATTGGTGGAAACGTCCAGGTCCCGCCGCGCTTGCTTGCCGTTCACCGTCACGGTGATATTTGCTTCCTCGAACCCCTCCCGGAAAATAATAAGCAGTTCCCGCATGATGCCCTCTTCCTCGAGCGTTCGGTGCCTGTGACGGCATTTCAACTACAGCACTTTGCGGGCGGCAGCGGAATACCCTTGCCCAACGTCCTTGACTGCCACGGCAGTGGAGCCGGGCAACCGCTTAGGGCAAGATGTTCTGGTGACTCAACTGCCGCACGCCCCTTCCCCTGCTCCGTCCACGCCCACGAAAAGGGAGGACGGAATCTACAGCCAGATCGCCACCGAACTGGGCGTCAAAGCCTGGCAGGTGAAGGCAGCAGTGGAGCTGCTCGACGGCGGGTCCACCGTCCCGTTCATCGCCCGATACCGCAAGGAAGCTACCGGGACGCTGGACGACACTCAGCTCCGCGACCTCGACGAACGCCTGCGCTACCTCCGTGAACTGGAGGACCGCCGTCGTACGGTTCTCGACGCTGTTGCGTCGCAAGGCCAGCTAACGCCCGAGTTGCAGAAAGCGATCCTCGCTGCTGACACGAAGTCGCGGCTTGAGGACATTTATCTGCCGTTCAAGTCAAAGCGGCGAACCAAAGCGCAGATAGCGCGCGAAGCCGGCCTGGAGCCGCTGGCTGAGGCTTTGCTGAAACGCCCCGAGCTAAGCCCGGAGCGCGAGGCTACGAAGTACCTCAACCCTGAACATGCCGTTGGTGACGCCGCCGCCGCGCTCGCGGGTGCCCGCGCCATTCTCGTTGAGCGCGTCGCCCAGGACCCCGATCTAGCTGCCACCCTGCGCGAGCGCCTCTGGACGCAGGGCCGCATGGTGTCACGCGTCAAGAAGGGGAAGGAGGCAGAAGGCCAGAAGTTCGCTGACTACTTCGAGTTTGCCCAGGCGCCGGCCGGCATGCCGTCGCACCGCGTGCTCGCTTTGCTGCGGGGGGAAAAGGACGGTGTCCTTGAGCTCGACCTTGCCGAATCAGACCCCACGGACGACGGCGCCCTTGCGGCCGCGCGCTCACGCTATGAGTCGGCGGTGGCCAGGTGCCTCGGGGTTGCCGACCGTGGGCGTCCCGCCGATGGCTGGTTGATGGAAACAGCCCAGTTGGCGTGGCGGTCCCGCGTGCTGGCCCGGCTGACGGCCGACCTCCGCGGCAAGATGTTCGCAGCCGCCGAGGATGAGGCGGTCCGCGTTTTCGCTGCGAACCTTCGCGACGTGCTGCTGGCCGCGCCAGCCGGGAACAAGGCCACGCTGGGCCTGGACCCCGGACTTCGAACCGGCGTGAAGGTAGCTGTAGTGGATGGCACCGGCAAAGTCGTGGCCACGGACACCGTCTACCCGCATGCCCCGGCCCGCAAATGGGACGAAGCGCTGGCGACGCTGGTTCGGCTGGCGCGGCAGCACGCCGTCGAGCTCGTGGCCATTGGCAACGGAACAGCATCCCGCGAAACTGACAAGCTCGCCGCCGAGCTGATCAAGCGGCTGCCGGACGTGGAACGGAAACCGCAAAAGCTCGTGGTGTCAGAAGCCGGGGCATCCGTCTACTCTGCTTCCGCTCTCGCTGCAGCTGAACTGCCCGGTATGGATGTGTCCCTCCGCGGGGCTGTATCGATCGCCCGCAGGCTGCAGGACCCGCTTGCGGAGCTGGTGAAGATCGATCCGAAGTCCATCGGTGTGGGCCAGTACCAGCACGATGTGACGGCCTCGAAACTCGACCGCAGCCTGGACGCCGTGGTGGAGGACTGCGTTAACGCCGTGGGAGTGGACGTCAACACGGCTTCGCCCGCGCTGCTCAGCCGGGTGGCCGGCGTCGGGCCTCTGCTCAGTGAAAACATTGTTGCGTACCGCAACGAGCACGGGCCTTTTGCCAAGCGCGCGGACCTCAAGAAAGTGCCGCGGCTCGGTGCCAAGGCGTTCGAACAGTGCGCGGGCTTCCTCCGCATCACCGGGGGTGCGGAACCCCTGGACGCCTCGAGCGTGCACCCGGAATCCTACGCCGTGGCACGCAAGATCCTCGTTGCCGCTGGTTCTGCGCCTGCCTCCTCGCTGGACCCGCGTGCCTTTGTGGATGACACCTTCGGGCTGCCCACGGTGCAGGACATCCTGGTAGAGCTGGACAAACCGGGCCGGGATCCACGCCCCGCCTTCGCAGCTGCCACCTTCTCGGAGGGGATCGAGAAGATTTCCGACCTCAAGCCGGGGATGGTCCTGGAGGGGACTGTGACCAACGTCGCGGCGTTCGGCGCATTCGTGGATGTGGGCGTACACCAGGACGGACTGGTCCATGTCTCTGCCTTGGCCAACCGCTTCGTTTCCGATCCGCGCGAGGTGGTGAAGCCGGGGCAAGTGGTCCGGGTGAAGGTCCTGGAGGCGGACCCCGAGCGGAAGCGGATCTCATTGACGCTGCGGCTCGACGACGAGCCCTCCTCGGGCGGCTCGGGTTCGGGTGCCGCATCGGCCGGGAAGTCCGGCGGTCAGCCACAGAACCAGGAGCGGGGGAGGAACCAAAGCGGCGGGCGGGGCGCAGGCCCCAGTAGCGGACGAGGCGGCTCCCAGGGTTCGGAGCGTGGCGGGAAGCAGGAACAGGGGCGATCGGGCGGAAAGCCGACGCGTAATGCGCCAGTGTCCGGCCGCACCTCTGCTCCCCACGCCGCCCCGGTGAACACCGCCATGGCTGAGGCGCTGCGGAAGGCGGGCCTGGGTAAGTAGCCCATTGGGGCGGCTCGATGGCGTAGGTGCGGCGCGGCGGCGGGTATGGCCTACGCCAGCGACAGCACGACGCTGGATGCTATGACGCCGAACCACAGCGACATCATCATGCGGCAAGTATAGGAGTGCGCCCTTGACGGGAATACGTCATGCCCACACCTCTGGGCGCACTTTCGATGGCGATGGGTTTCTGCAAAGGTGGATCCATGACCTATTTCCTGGAGTACACGATCCCTCCCGCAGCCAACGATGCCGAGTTTGAGTTTCCGCATGACGAGATCAACTCCGGTACTACCATCCCGCTGACCCAGACGGATGCCGATGTTGTGCATACCCCTGAGCTCCCGGCGCGCACGGGCATCATTGGCGCTACCGTTCCCGAGGCAAAACTGGAAGCAGAGCAGCTGATCACCCACAGCCGTGCCTCTGAGGCGTCCCTGTACTTCGACCCGTCCAACTCCCTCAACGCTGGAGTCGGAACCCTCGTTGCCACTTTCAACGAGGGCCGCGGCTGGCAGGACGTTTAGGACATATCGCATCAGGTCCAGTTAGTGCCCGAGAAAACGGGGCCGGCCAAATTGAGTCCGGACACCGGGGGAGTACAACACGGACTCAGGCGGGCCATCCACTGTGATCCCCGCGGCTCCCATCAATCCGTCGTCCAGTTCGAGCAGGTCTGCCGCGTAAAGGGGCCACGGTTCGTGCGTGTTGGGGATGTAGATGGTTTGGCCCCTGAAAACGCTGTGTAGCCCGAATCGGGCAGTCAGGTGCGTTGACAGGGGATCCTCAACCGGCCTGCCAAGATCCGCCGCAGCACGAAAGGTGCTGTGGGCGCCCCGCCGGAACCTGCGGACGGAGTAGCTGGTGACCGGGGTCCGGGCTGAGGGCGGCGCGTAACCCGTGCGCGACCAGACGTAGGGAATGCCAGCCGCCCGGGCGGCCAGGACCACGGGCAGCCGGTTTGAATCCAGGCTCAGAAATACGACACCACGGGTTCCGTCAGGTTCCCTGGAGTAAAGGCGGACGTTAACCTCATTGAAGCTGCCCAGATAGGGAATGCCTGGTCCGCGTCCAATCCCTGCCTCCTTCATGCGGAAGCCGATGAGGCCAACCCATGAGCTTCCGTCGAAGGTGTCTGGCAGTACGCCCCGGGGCATAAAGCGGACAGCAACAGATTCCGGAATGCGCCAATGGAGGAAAACGGCGTCCATCCAGCGCTGATCCATGATGACAGGCACAGGCAGTTCCTCTGGCAGCGGCCATCGTGCCGACCTGTCCTGGTGCTGATTCACCGCTTCTGCTAATTCAGGGCGCGGGTACCGGCGGGAAGCTCTCCGCCGCCTAGAAGGGTGGCCGCGGCGTCCGCCAGTGCTGTCAGCGCAACCCGTTGCGTCCAGGGGCCATAAGAGATTCGTGCGACTCCCAGTTCCTGCAGTCTGGCCGGAGGCAGGGAGCCCGGGACATTGATGACGGAAACCTTGTTCCAGCCGATACCGTCCACCAGCGCAACCACCGAGGCTTCATCGAGCAGGCCGGGTACAAAGACGGTGGTGGCACCAACATCCAGGAATGCCCTGCCGCGTTCGATGGCGTCGACCAGAACGTGGGCGGGATCGCGGTCTTTGCCTTTGAGGAAGGCATCCGTCCGGGCGTTCAGCACGAAGTCGATTCCTTCGGATGCTCCAGCCTTAATTACCGCTGACATCTGTTCCACAGCATCTTTCAGCGGGCGCATCTGGTCTTCGATGTTCCCACCGACAATGCCAACGCCGATAGCCTTGCGCGTTGTTTCGCCCGGGTCCCCGTAGCCGGATTCCAGGTCGGCGCTCACCGGCAAGTGAGTAGCCGCGGCGATGCGGCCCACCGCGCCAATCATTTCGTTCACGGGGATGTTCTCGCCATCAGGGTAACCCAGCGAAGCCGCAATGGAATGGCTTGCCGTAGCCAGGGCCACGGTGCCAGGGACTGCGGTGATAACTCTCGCTGTGATGGCATCCCAGACATTGATCACCTGGAGGATCTCATCTGATTGGTGAAGTCGGAGAAGCTCAGCGGCCTTGGCATTGTTGGTTTCCGTCATGCTGTGAAGCCTAACGGAGCCTTGCGGAAAGCAGCAGACCACTCCGCTGAAGGACGGCTTTTTAGACGCAGGGTGTTAGCCACTCGCGCCTCTCCTGTGTCTGCCCTTTCTCGGGTCAACCCCATTTCGCGTTAACCCCAAAACAATTCCTCATCAGCAATAAAACTCAGCCGGCACAAGCCGCCTTATCAACTGTTCACGATTTGGGGGTAAGCGCACATTTCGCGCTTTCATTCCCGGGGTGTTGGTGGGGGTGGTGGTTTGAAGTAGGTGTTTTGTTGGGGTTTTTGGTGTGGGTCGAGGTGTTTTGGGGGTGTGTACCAGGGGGTGTTGTTGATGGTGGTGATGGTCCATTGTTCTTTGTGGATGAGGTGGTGGTGGCCGGAGCAGAGGAGGGCGCCGTTGTCTGTGTTGGTGGGGCTGGGTTCGGTGCCGTCGGCGTCGATGGTGTCGGCCCAGCGGCGGGCGACGCGGGCGAGGAAGTCCGGGTCGGCGGTGGCGGCTGTGGTGGTGAGGTTTTCCTCGATCAGCTCCAACCGCTCCGGTGTAACGAGGTGGCCGAGCCGGTTCAGGGTCAGCGCGATGATGGTCCCGGCCCGGGAGGAGACCACCGGGCTGGTCGTGGCCTGGCTGGTGATGGCCGGGTCTTCGCCCCCGTCCTCGGTGTCCGCGTCGTCCTCGACGTTCCCGGCGGCTGCGGGTGCGGGTGCGAGGGCGGCGGCGAGGTGTCCGCGGGTGGCCGGGATGCTGTCGCCGGTGATGGTGTTGCTGGGGAGGATGTCCGCTGCGAGGGCGAGCCTGCGGTGGGCCTCGCTCTTGCCGATCCGCAGCCGGAGCCGCAGGAACTCTGCAGTGTTCGCGCACCCGTCATCAGCCGGCGAGGTGATCACCCGGGCGGGGCTGTCCGTCTCGATCTGCGCCCGCGCGCCTCTTGCCGTTGACTCGCTGGCCAGTGGACCGTTGGCCGCTGACACGCTTGCCACAGAACCGCTTTCCCCTGAGTCTCCGGGCCAGGCGGCATCGGTTTCGTTCAGGGTTTCCACGCCGTTGTCCCAGCCGGTGACCCAGCCCTTGCCCGTCCGGGAGCGGCCTGCCCGGGCGGCGTCCGCCGCGGAAATGGCCTGCGTGCGGGTGCGGTCCACCGTCCCGGCGGCCAGGACCTGCAGGTACTCCACGGACCGGGAGAGGTCCTCGACCTTCCCGGCATAATCGGCGGCCTCGACATAGTTAGCGGCCGCGAGAATCCTGGGGGCAGCAGCCGCGGCAGCAGCCAGGAGTCTGCCGATCTCACCCAGGCCAAGCGGCACTTGCTGACAGTACGGGTTGTCAGTCGGGAGGGGCGCCGTAGCAGGCGGTTGATCTGAACTGGAAGGGCTGTCCGACGGGTGGGGCACCGCAGCAGGCGGCCGATCCGGACCGGACGGTTTGCCAGCCGGGAGGGGCGCCACAGGAAGGGGCTCAGCCACGTCAGCCAGGGGCAAGCCGGGAACGGCACGGAGCCGGCCCGCAAAACCTCGGCCGGCGTCGCCGTCGGACGCCTTAGAACCACGGGAGGAAACGCTGCCAGCCCGCGTCAGCACAGCGGTAGAACCGCCGTACTCCGCAAGCTGCTCCCCACTGGCTTCCATAGCCCTACTCTGCCAAAGACCACTGACAAAAGGGCCGGCCAAAGCAGCTATGTGGAAAACCTACATTGAGGCCGCGTTGAAGGAATCAGCGCCCCGGGGCTTCCGCGGCATCCGGGCTGCGTGGCTCCTTTTGCCACGGCCACCGGCCCGTAATTTCCAGCTCCAACGAGAAGCTGAGGAAGGTCCGGATCAGCACGATGATGGCCAGAACCCCGACGCTTTCGAAGGTAGGAGTGACAGCCACGGTGCGAATGATGTCGGCGGCGACCAGGAGTTCGAGGCCCAGCAGGATGGACCTGCCCAGCAGCTGCCGGTAGAGACGGTAAACGCTGAGGCTTTCAGCCCCCGCGGGAAGGTTACGAGGCTGGTGCCCGCGGAGTGCCAGAGGAATGGAAACCAGGGCACCGATGACCATAACAGCCACCCCGGCAAAGTCGACGAACTCTCCGACTGTCTCAATGATGTGCCGAAAATCCAAGGCTGCCTTCCTCACGCGCGTCGGGTCAAAGTCGCTGCCGTCCAGGGGACAGCCTAAGCGCCGGCACGCCGGGTAGTGTCCTTTGAGCTATGGGTGGCGGACCCCGTTGCCGGCGAGAATGTCCCGATAACCCTCGCGGAACGACGGAAAAACGAACTCGAAACCAGTGCTGTGCAGGAGAGCATTCCGGCAGCGCTTGTTGCCCCCGCGGGCCGGGCCTGCATCTCCCACAGCGGGCTCAACCGAACCCATCTCTGCCGCCAGGAAGCGGAGCACGGAGCCGAGGTCGGCGGGGTCGTCGTCCACGCCGATGTACACGGGTTCCGGCGCTGAAGGCAGAGTGGCCAGATGGACGATGGCAGCAGCAGCGTCGTCGCGATGGATGCGGTTTGTGTAGCGGAGATCTTCCGGGATGATGGCTGAACCGCTGCGTACCTGGTCGATCAACCGGGTCCTGCCGGGGCCGTAAATGCCGCCCAGACGCAGCGCGACGGCCTCGGTTCCTGTCCCAGCAAACCTTGCCTGCAGGAGTTCCTCGCTCTCCAGAAGGACCCGCCCGGAGAAGCCGCCGGGAACCGCCGCCGTGCCCTCATCAACCCAGTCGCCGCCGGCGTCGCCATAAACAGCGGTGGAGGAGACGAAGAGCACCCGCCAGGGCGTCACGCCGTCGCGCTCCAACGCGTCAAGGACATTGGCGAGGCCCTGCACGTACGCGGACCGGTAGGCCTCCTCCGTTGGTGAGTCGGCAGCTACGGCTATCACGACGGCGGTGGTGTCGCCCGGGACCGGCGGCAGGTCGGCTGCGCTCAGGTCAGCCGCCACACCTTCGATCGCGGCCGGCAGCTTCTGGGGCGAGCGGCGCCAACCAACCACACGATGTCCTTGGGCCGCGAACCGCAGTCCCGCTTCGGTTCCGAGATCGCCACAGCCGGCCAGGAGGATTGTCATGGCTGACAGTCTGCCATTCCCACAGCCTCGACTCGTATTCGCCGAGTCAGCTCAGGGCGCTGGAAGGGTCGAGACTATCGCGGGTGCCGGAACCGGGGTCCTCGGCGGCTGGGGTGAAAGGTGCGAGAGCACATTAAGTAGAACTCCGAGGGCAAAGATGATCAGTGCCAGCCGGAAGAACACCCCAAGGCAGCCCAATTTCTTCCTGCTTACAGTCCTGCTCCGGGTTGTAACCGGAGGGCGAACGGTGCGCGGGTCGTCTGCGGGGTCACGAGCCGTGCGCCACTGCGCCAAGGACGCTGCTGGTCCGGAGGAGTGGGCGAAATCGGCTGACCCAGTAGGTACGTTTCCAGTGGTTAGCAGCGAGGGACTACTACTGCCGGCGAGCAGGTTGGTGAGGTAATGGTGGATCGCGCCGATTGTGTTCGAATCTAGCACTGGCGGGAGTGCGGCTACGGCGTCATGCAAAGTATCAATGCCCTGGATCCGTGCACCGCTGGCGGTTGCCCCTTGAAGAACCGGCTGCCCGACCATGCACAGCCAGGCCTGGACATATCGGCGGTGTTGCGGCTCAAGGAGCGCGGCAACTGCTGCTCCCTGCTGCAGCACGCCGCCAACTTCCCGCTCCCGTGAGTAGCCGTTTTGGCGGAGGACGCCGTTGAGAAGTTGCACGTTCCCCGACCAATTCTTCGCATCGACCACAATGACGCCGCCGGGTCCGATCAGGACATGGTCCAGGTTCGCTTTGGGCCGCCCGGGCCAGTGCACGTCGTGCAGGATCATCCAGCCTTGTGACTGAAGCGTCTCAAGGATGACGGCAACCCTGGCTTCGCCAGCGGCACCAGCCGCCCAAGCCCGCTCGGACCGTTCCGCATATTCCAGCTGCCGCCGAAGCTTAGCTGCGCGTTCAGCCGCTATTCTCGCCTGCTCAGCAGCCCCGCCGCCTGCACCCATATTTTGCCCCCAATGCTGGTGCGGTTACACGCACTTGGGCACTACTGTATGCGATCAGCTGCTGCAGGAAGGGTCCTTTACGGTGCCTCTACCGGGAAGAACACGCGCGGGTCCTGCAGGAGTGCCGGGTAGGCAAAGGCGGACCGGTCAATGATCTCAGTGACAGTGAAGTTCCGCCCGAACCTGCCGTCATCGAGCGTGATGGGCCGGCCCACCACCTGTCCTACGGCAAACTTGGCACCGTGTTCGAAGGGGACAGCCACGGGCGTCTTTCCGGGCAGCGTGGAGAAGGCCTCCTCCTGCGCCAGGCGCTTGCGGGTGGGCTTCTTCACCAGCTGCTTCGGCGGGGCTTTCCGGGGCTGCTTCGAGGGGCGGCGGGATCCGTCCTCGATGTACACCGGGGTGTAGTCGTCGTCTGAATCAGCAGCCGCGGCAGCGGTAAACCCGTGCACGGGCGGCAGGGCCACGGTGTCCAGCGTCTGGGGATCGACGTCGGCATGCGGCGAACGGAGGATCCAGAGAATGTCACCCTCGGGTTCATGCGGCAGGAACTCGTGCTTGGGTTCAGGCCAGAGGTAATCCATGTCCGGTACCGCATCGGTGAAGACGGAGCTGTAAAACTTGGGTTCCTTGCGCACCAGCTTGGAGCGGTGGCTGAGGTGGAAGTCCGGATCCCCAAGCCACGGCGGCATCGGAATCTTCGAGGCGTAGTCCGGGTGGGCGGCCTGCGGGGCGAACTCGGTAATGTTTTCGCGGGTCTTGTCGGGGTGCCCGCGCTTGGTCCACTCGTCCACCATCGCCAGCCCATACATGGTCAGTGCCGGCACGTAGCCCATCCACATCCGGATCGCCGGGTGGGTCTGCCAGCCGTATCCGGGAATCACCAGGGACCGGAGCGTTTGCAGCGCCTCGACGCGCTGCTTGCCGAGCCGGGCGGTGTCCAAGGCGGCGGCGCTCTGCCGGAAATCGGGGTACGGGAGGAAAGTTTGCATCCCTTCAGTCTGACGGCAGCGGGCGAATGTGCCAATTGCAGTGCCCGGCGCCACAGACCCGACCCTAAAGTGTTCACATCGTGGACCTATGCATACATCGGGTGGGCGGAACCACTAAGATCACCGCAACCACCCCAGCCTTTTGGAAGCCTTCTCATGACATCTTCAGTTGAAAAAACCGCCGGAAACGCCCACTCCTTCGTGCCCCGCTACGGGCAGATGCTGAGTCCGGAACTAAAGGGCATCCTGGTCCTTGACGAATTTACCCTTGACCCTGAGGCCGCGCGCAAGGAGCAGCACGGCTTCCGCGCCGGCATGGCCGCAGTCGCCACCACCATGCGCCGCATCGCGGCCGCGCGCGTTGTCATCGCGATCGTAGCCATCGCCAATCTGCCGCTCTTCCTGCTCTCCAGCGGATGGTGGATTTATGCCGTCTCGCTCACCCTCGTCGTCGGCGTTCACGCCGCGGTCACCTGGCTGAACCGCCACGAGCCCCGGCTCAAGCAGCAGTCGGCGCTGGAGCTGCACCTGCACCGCGAACGCAGCGCAAACTACCGCAAAGTCCGCGACGCCGTGAAGTACATGATCGATACCCCCAGCCGCATGAATGAGCACCTCTACCTGGAGCTCCTGGCCGCCAAGCGCGTCGCCCTCAACCTGGCCCACGGCACCGTTGCGCTCCTGGACACCACCGACGACTCTGCCTGGAAGGTCCGGATCGTCCGCGAACTGCCTGGGGCCAGCTAAGGCTTTCGGCTACACCACATAAAAGTACGACGCCGGCCCGCCCCTTTGGGGGCGTGCCGGCGTCGTTCTGTGGTCAACGGAATTTGTCTATCGCCGACCGATTAGGGAGCCCGTGCGGGACTCAGGCACAAACTAAGGTGCCGTCGCTTACGCGGGAAGCTGGATGACCTGTCCCTCGAAGACGAGGTTCGGGTCGGAGATGGTGTCCAGGTTCGCGTCGGCAAGGTGCTGCCAGCCGCCCTGGATGCCCAGCTTCTCTGCCACGATGCTCAACGTGTCGCCGGCCTGCAGCGTGTAAGTCTCGCCGCTCAGGGCAACCGCCGTGACGTGCTTGGCAGCGGGCGCCTGGACAACAGGCGCCTGGACAGCCGGCGCCGAGGTGACGGGCGCGGCCTGGACGGGAGCTGCCTGCGCCGGCGCGCTCTGGACGGGAGCCTGGACCGGCGCGCTCTGGACCGGAACGCTCTGCGGTGCAACGCCGGTGGCGCCTCCGCTCAGGCCGAGCTGCGCAGCGCAGGATGGCCAGGCGCCCCAACCCTGCGACGCCTGAACCTGCTCGGCCACGGCGATCTGCTGTTCGCGGCTGGCGTCAGCGGCTGATCCCGTGCCGCCGTATGCTGCCCAGGTACTCGGGCTGAACTGCAGGCCACCGCTGTAGCCGTTGCCTGTGTTGATGGCCCAGTTGCCGCCGCTCTCGCACTGGGCGAGGGCATCCCAGGTGGACGTGCTGGTGGCGGCGTTGGCCCCGGTGGCGGAAAGCGCGATGCCGGCGGCCGAAATGGCGGCAACGGTTGCTCCGCGGCGCGCGGCAGTACGGAAAGTGGTGTTTTTCATGATGGTGATGCTCCTGAAGGCCACCTGCGCTGGTTCCGTCCCCGGAGATCATCGCGCCACTGCCCACCCCTGACAAATAGAGGTCAAGTTCGGTGGCTGCCAGCTGGGCAGTTCTGGTGGAGGCAGCACCGGGCATTCATGCGCCCACGTTCGCGGGCTTGCACTTCACGCTAGGACATCAACCGGCCGTTATCAAATCGAGATTTTTCTGGACGTTGGCTGGTGCTTTCCTGACCGAGGGCCGCAGCCAGATACGGGGCTGTGCGGCTTTTTTGAGATTGCGCGACGACGACGGGTGTCCCGGTTGCCATGACCTGCCCACCTTTGTCCCCGCCTGACGGTCCAAGATCGATTACCCAGTCCGCACCGGCCACCACTGCCATTTCGTGCTCAACTACCACCACCGAGTTTCCGGCGTCCACCAGTCCGTGGAGCTGAGCCATCAGCAATTCCACGTCGGCGGGGTGCAGGCCGGTGGTGGGCTCATCCAGGAGGTACAGGGTGTGCCCCCGCTGCGCCCGCTGAAGCTCAGTGGCCAGTTTGATGCGCTGCGCCTCTCCGCCGGAGAGCTCCGTGGCCGGCTGCCCGAGCCGGAGGTAGCCAAGCCCCACGTCCCGCAAGCTCTTCAAACTCCGGGCGGCCGCAGGGACGTGGGCCAGGAACTCCGCGGCGAGGTCCACCGTCATGGCCAGCACGTCCGCCACGTTCTTGCCCCGGTACTCCACTTCGAGCGTGTCAGGGTTGTAGCGGGACCCGGCGCATTCCGGGCAGGGCCCGTAACTGCCGGGCAGGAAGAGCAGTTCCACTGCCACAAAGCCCTCACCCTGGCAGGTCTCACAACGCCCGCCTGCCACATTGAACGAAAACCTGCCCGCACCGAAGCCCCGGAGCTTGGCTTGTTCGGTGGCCGCAAAATCCTTGCGGACAGCGTCAAAAAGTCCTGTGTAGGTAGCCAGGTTGGAGCGCGGCGTCCGCCCGATGGGTTTCTGGTCCACGGTCACCAGGCGGTCGATGTGGTCGCTTCCCGTGACGTATCCCAGCGCCAGGGGCTCCGCGGACTCCTCGGGCTCAACAGGCGACCTGAGTCCGGCACCAACCACCTCGCCAAGCACCCGGCTGACGAGGGTGGACTTTCCCGAACCCGAAACACCGGTCACAGCAGTGAGGACGCCAAGGGGAAAACGGGCATCCAGCCCGCGCAGGTTGTGCCGGCTGACGTCCGTCAGCTCCAGCCATCCCGCCGGCTCCCGTGTGTGGCCCTTGGTAACAGCACCGGGCACTTGTGGCATTGCGTCGCCGAACAGGAATGGCCTGGTGACGGACGCCTCGATGCCGGCCAACCCGTCCACGGGCCCGCTGTAGAGCACCTCGCCGCCGCCTTCACCGGCCCGCGGGCCCACGTCCACCAGCCAGTCGGCCCGGCGGACCACGTCCATGTTGTGCTCCACCACGAACACCGAGTTGCCGGATGTCTTCAGTTGCTCCAGGACGTCCAGGAGGGGTTCGGCGTCGGCCGGATGGAGTCCGGCTGACGGTTCGTCCAGCACGTAGATCACGCCGAAGAGGCCGGAGCGCAATTGAGTGGCGATGCGCAGCCGCTGCATCTCTCCCGGTGACAGGGTGGGGGTGGCCCGGCCCAGGGCCAGGTAGCCGAGACCCAGGTCCAGCAGGACAGTTATGCGTTGGAGCAGGTCCCTGGTAATCGCTACCGCCACCTCGTTCGACTCGCCGGAAACGTGCGTGCGTGAGGCCGTGCCGGCGTCGTGCAACTCCGACGTGGGGCGGACGATTTCCGCAAGGTCCGCCATGGGGAGGCGGTTGAGTTCCGCGATTGTCCTGCCGGCAAATGTCACAGCCAAGGCCTCCGGTGTCAGCCCCGTACCTGAACAGAGCGGGCACGGCCCGGACTCCATAAACGCCAGCACCCGCTCCCGCATGGCGGCGCTCTGCGAATCGGCCAGCGTATGGAGCACGTAGCTCCTGGCACTCCAGAACCGCCCCTTGTACGGTTTGGCCACGCGGTCGCGCTGGGGAGTCACCTCCACCACGGGCTGTTCCTCGGTGAAGAGGATCCAGTCGCGGTGTTTCTTCGGCAGCTTGCGCCACGGGACGTCGACGTCGTAGCCCAGGTGGGCAAGGATGTCCCGCAGGTTCTTTCCCTGCCACGCGCCAGGCCAGGCAGCGATGGCGCCATCACGGATGCTCAATGACGGGTCCGGGACCAGCGAAGATTCAGTGACGGTGTGGGCTATCCCCAGGCCGTGGCATTCCCGGCACGCCCCGGCGGCTGTATTGGGAGAGAAAGCGTCCGAGTCCAGTTGCCTGCTGCCGGCCGGGTACCTGCCCGCGCGGGAAAAGAGCATCCGCAGGGAATTGGAGAGCGTGGTGACCGTACCCACCGTGGACCGGCTGCTGGGTGCGCCGCGCCGCTGTTGAAGCGCGACGGCGGGCGGCAGGCCGCTGATCAGCTCCACCTTGGGATTGTGCCCCTGCTGGATGAGGCGGCGGGCGTACGGGGCTACGGATTCGAAGTAGCGGCGCTGGGCCTCCGCGTAGATCGTGCCGAAAGCAAGTGATGACTTCCCGGAGCCGGATACTCCGGTGAACGCCACGATTGCGTCGCGCGGAACATCAACGTCCACGTTGCGGAGATTGTTCTCGCGGGCTCCGCGCACCCGGACAAAACCAACGGTTGCGTGGGTGGGAGATGAATACTGCAGGTCATCAGCTTGCTTGGTGTTCTGCATTGGTTCGACTCTAGTGGTGATTCCGGCGGTGGGCATTATCCTGACCGGATGGATAACTTTGCGGCCGGTGCTGCCGCGCCTGAAACCGAACCCGTTGCAGTTGAGCCCGAGGTCCCTGGCAGGCTCCTGCCGGTGGCGGAACTGCACCTCCACATTGAGGGGACACTCCAGCCGGAGTTGATCTTTGCGCTGGCGGAGCGGAATGGCATCGCGTTGCCGTACAGCGGCCTGGACGAACTTCGCGAAAAGTACGAGTTCACGGACCTGCAGTCGTTCCTTGACCTGTACTACGCCAATATGGCCGTTTTGCAGACGGAGGAAGACTTCGCGGACATGACGTACGCCTACCTTGAGCGGGCCGCCGCTGCCGGTGTGCGGCATGCCGAAATCATGATGGACCCCCAGGCCCACCTCTCCCGCGGTGTCCCGCTAAAAACCTGCGTCAACGGTGTCGCATCGGTGCTGGCGACTTCCGAGGAGGACTTCGGAATTTCCACCATGCTGATCGCGGCGTTCCTGCGGGATCTCCCGGAGGAGTCAGCGCTGGAAGTCCTGGGCGAACTGCTGGCCATGAATGCCCCCATTGGTGCGATCGGTTTGGACTCCGCGGAGGTGGGCAATCCGCCGTCGAAATTTGAGCGGCTCTACGACAAGGCGCGCGAAGCGGGCCTGCGGCTGACCGCCCACGCGGGCGAGGAGGGACCGGCGTCGTACATCATTGAAGCCCTGGACATCCTCGGAGTGGAGCGGATTGACCACGGCATCCGCTGCATGGACGATCCGGACCTCGTGGAGCGCCTCGTGGACGCCCGGATCCCGCTGACCGTGTGCCCGCTCTCCAACGTACGGCTGCGCGCCGTGGACACCCTTGCCGACCACCCGCTGCCCGCAATGCTCGCGGCGGGGCTCAATGTTTCGGTGAACTCCGACGATCCCGCCTACTTCGGCGGCTACGTGGACGACAACTTCGCCCAGCTGGAAACAGTGTTTGAGCTCTCTGATTTCGACAAGGCCCGGCTGGCCGCAAACTCTATCCATTCGTCCTTCGCTTCGGAGGAGCGGAAGGCGGAGTTGCTGGAGGAATTGAACGGCGGCGAAGTAACGCACTGACGCCTGCTGTGTCTCACGCAACGAGCCCGCACTGATACCGCTAAACTTGGTGCCGCAGGCGTATCTGGGACGGTGCGGAGTGGCACTCATGCCAGCGCTCAGGGGTTGTGCAGTCAGCCCTGTACCCGATACTCCAGACTCACTTGTTGGAATGTCCGCTTCATAGTCGGTCACGACACGCAGAGTTAACCATTTCAAGTCGCGCGATTTAACGGGCAGTTGGCATGATGCCTAAGACCGATCGCTTTATAAAAGGGGAATCATGGCCAAGTCCACCGCAGAGAACACCTTCCTTCGACTCAAGACCGTGCTGGATGTCCTGACCGAAGGCGTGTGGTCCGGTGAGGCACTGAACGCGGGCCAGGTCCTCGCCGAGGCCACCGCCCGGGTGCCGTTCAACGACCACGAGCGCGAGCTGCTCAGCGGCGGTATTCCCCGCGGCCACAAGACGCTGACTTCAGCCACCGCCAAGCTGGTGAAGGCCGGCTGGCTGGTCAAGGGCCGCTCCGGCTGGACCATCACCGAAGACGGGATGCGCGCCACGGTAGCGTTCCCGGATCCGGTGTCCTTCGCCTCCGCGCTCGACGCCGGCACCCCCGTTCCTGCCGAGACCCCGGTTCCCACGGCTCCCGCAGGATTCGTGCGCCCGACCTTCGCAACCGCCGAAACCACCGCGCCGGTGGAGGCCGTGGCCAAGACGGAGCCCAAGAAGCCCGCGAAGAAGACCCCGGCAAAGAAGGCCGCTGCAGCTGTGGGCAAGGCAGCCAAGGTGCTCGAAGACGCCGTCGAGCCCGTTGTGAAGGCTGTGCGGAAGGGCAAGGCTCCGGCCGCGACAACGGAGGCTGAAGCGCCTGCGGCTGTCGGTTCCTTCGAGGACCCGGACGTCGAGACGCACCCGCAGCCCGAAGCGGTGGCCCTCGCCGGCGATTTCAACACCATCCTTGGTGCACCCGAGAACTGGGCTCCGCAGTACGACGAAGCGCAGATGGAGTTCGACTTCCTGGACCAGCTCTGGAAGAAGAGCGCCGAACTGCCGGCCGGCCACTACACCTTCAAGATCGCCCTGAACCGGTCCTGGGATGAGAACTACGGCGCGTTCGGCACGTTCGACGGTCCCAACCACGAACTGCACCACGACGGCGGCACGGTCACCATCCGATACGACCACCGCACCCGCGACATCACCATCAACTAAGCGCCACCGCTCGCCCAACTGCGTCGCAGTTAACGTCGTGAAAACCCGTTTTCCGAGTGTTAATTGCGACCCAGTTGGGACGGCGGCCGCCCAGCAGTTGGTTAGCAGAGGGGAGCTCCTATGACTGGCAGGGAATCTTCGTCGTCCGGTGCCTCTGATGCGTTCGAGGCGTCCGGTACGTCCGATCCGTCGGATGCGGAGGCCGTGCGGCTGACTGCCCGCGTTTTCGGCATCGTCCAGGGGGTTGGCTTCCGCTTCTGGACCATGGGCAAGGCGGAGGAGTTGGGCCTGACCGGTGAGGTGAAGAACCTCGACGACGGTTCGGTCGCCCTGGTGGCCGAGGGCCCCCAATGGAAAATCCACGAGCTCCGCGCGTGGCTGAACTCCGATGCCACGCCCGGCCGGGTGGAGCGCGTGGAGGACTCGCTGTCACCCGCTGAAGGCAGCTTCCGCAGTTTCAGGGCCCGCTGAGCGGCAAACCCGCAGGCTTGGCAGGCGCTCGCGGGATTGCCTCAATCCCGAGCCCCCTCAACCCGAGGCCCCCTCAACCCGAGGCCCCCTCACTCCCGCGGGCTGAGACCGATGAAGGCGCCGAGCTCCTCCAACGCGGCCGGCCGGTGCGGCATGTAGCTGGTCAGTTCGAGGGAGCGGATGATGACCGCCCGCCACTGCCCACGCGATACCGCCACGTTGATCCGGTTCCTATTCAGCAGGAACTCCGCCCCGCGGGGTGCCTCGCTGACGGCCGAACACGCCATCGAAACCAGCACCACCGGTGCCTCCTGGCCCTGGAACTTGTCCACTGTCCCCACCCGGACCCCGGCCAGGCCTTCCGCTTCGAGGGATTTCCGGATCAGGTGGACCTGCGCGTTGTACGCGGCCACCACCAAGAGGTCTTCCTGTCCAAGGGGACGTGACTCTGCATCCGCACCGGGAGTCCACTTCAGCCCAAGATGCCGCCGCGCCTGGCGCACAACCTCGTCGGCTTCCTCCTTCGAGGCGGTGGTGTTGCCAGTGTGGTTGACGAAGGCAGTCTCAACCCCGGCGGGCAGTCCCTCAAGCTGGCGTTGCGAAGCCGCAGGGGCGGCCTGGAGCTTCCCTTCGTAGCTCAACCGGGATACTGCACGGCACAAGTCCGGGTGCATCCGCCAGCTGTCGGCCAGGAAATAACCAAGGTTGGCAGGCAGGGTGGCGTGCCCTGCGGCGAGCCATCCCAACGCTGATTCATCCACAGGCTCCGGGTGTGCTCCCTGCGAGACCTGCGGCAGCTGCTGCGGATCACCGAGCAGGAGGAGCCGTTTGGCCGCGCGGGAGACAGCCAATGTGTTGGCGAGCGAGAACTGCCCCGCCTCGTCAATGACCAGCAGATCCAGGGAGCCGGCCGGAACTTCCTTGCCCGTCATGGTCCAGGCGGTGCCGCCTACGAGGCAGCCGCCGGGAGAAGCCAACAGCCTGGCGACGTCACCATCGGAGGAGGACTTCCAAGGAACGTCGTGCGGCGACGCAAGCTTCTTGGCCACCACAGCCGGATCCACGCCGCCGGTTTTGATGGCGCAGCAGAGCAGGTTTTCGACCACGTTGTGCGACTGGCCTACAACCCCGATCTTCCAGCCTTCACTAATGAGCCGGCCGATGACGTGGGCGCCGACGTACGTCTTTCCCGTTCCGGGCGGTCCTTGGACGGCAAGGTAGGAACGGTCGAGGTCCCGGACGGAATTGGTGATCGCGGCGGCGTAATCCGCGGAACCGTCGGGCGCGTGCGGGACGTCCACGGGCTGCCGGAGCGTGCGGAAACGCGGGGGCTGTTTGCGCAGGATGTCCAGTCCTGGCTGGGCGGGCAGGTGCGGGACGGAAGCGCCGACGCTGCCGGCGATTTCCGCGATGGCAGCTTCGATGCTGGCGGTGGCCAGGGGCTGGTCCTCTGTGAGGGCAACGGGAAGGTGCGGGTAGGCGGCAACCTTTCCGGACTCACGCTCGGCGATGGTGATGATAGTGTGCTCCGGGTTGTCCGGCGCCGGCCCAACCTCACTGATCCTGGTCCCGAAGGTGAACGCCCGGGTGCCGGGAGCGGCGTCGGGATCGGCCATGCCGTCCGGCGGCGGTGCATCGTAGAGCCGGCACCAGCTGGAGTCCGCTCGAAAGTCCGATCCCTCCGTCATGGTGCCATGGAGGCGCAGTATCCGGGTACGCATCCGTTCCCGGGGCTTGGCAAGGGCCCAGTCGGACGTCACTTCCGCCGAAGACACCACAAACACGTTCCGCTGGTCGGACCAGTTCTCGATCGGTGCTTCCACCCTGTCGAAGTGCTGCCACCAGAACTGCTTGCGTTCCCGGCGGTGATATCCAGTTGCGGCGGCCACCATGGCGATGGCTCGTTCGTCGTCCGTCCAGGGGCGGTTGTCCGGCAGCCCGGCGAGATATTCGCGCAGCCTTGCCTCCTCGGCAGTTTCTTCCGGGGCCGCCGGGCGTTCCGCCGGCGCGGCCCCGGGGCGTCGTCCCGCCTCTTCTGCTTCCGGGGCTGCACCCGCAGCCGGCTGCCCGGCAATCTCCAGGAGCCAATCCCGCAACCGGAGGGTGGAAAGGCAGTCGTACTGGTTGTAGTCCGAGATCGAGGCGAGGACCTTCTCCGCCTCTGCGGCGTTCCCCGCATCCCGGGCTGCACAGTAGGCGGCGTAGGCGACGACGGAGGCCCCGGCATCCTTGACGTCCCCCGAGCGGAGGTTGCTGCCCATGTACAGCGGTTCGAGCTTTTTGATGGAGTACGACGCTTCGGAAATGCGCAAGGACTGCCGGACCGTGGCGTAGAGGTCCACGAGAAGGCCCTCCCGAAGCCAGGCGTCCACAGTGTCCTCGCCGGCCTGGTGGGCAAGGGAGAGGTTTCGCAGCGCTGTCTTTTCGTAGGCGGCGTAGTGGTAGACGTGCATGTCCGGGTAGCGAGCCCGCCGTTCCTCCACGTATTCCAGGAAGTCCAGGAAGGCGCGGCGCTCCTCAGACCGGGAGTGGGCCCAGAAGGGGCGGAAAACAGGGCTGCCGGGATTGCCCGCACCCGGGGCCTCAATCACACCGAACAGGTACTCGATGCCCCAGGCTCCGGTGGCAGGGTCCTGCCAGAGGGGGTCGCCCTCGAAGTCGAAAAAGATGTCGCCTGGACTGGGAGCCGGAAGGGACCCGATGGTGTTCTCGGGTAGCACCGTGAACGAGACCGTATACGGTTGGCCGTCCTTCGTGAAGGTCCGGGATCCGGCCGGGGCGTCCAGGCCCAGCTGCATCCGGGCCTGGGCCCGCAGCCGGACCACAGAATTTTTGGCTTCCTCGAGGGGCATTGCCGCTAGCTGGTCGATGGTGCGGATGCCTGCAGCATTCAGCTTCCTGCGCTGCACCACGGACATGCCGGCCACCATCAACAAGTCCCGATGGACCTGAACCTGCTCGGCGCAGTAGTCGCACCGGCCGCAGTGGACGATCCCGGGCTGTTGCCACTGCACGGCGGTGCTGGCCGCCCGGTGCCGGCCCGTCAAGTCACGGAAACGCCGCCGTCGTTCCCGGAAAACCGGCAGTAAATCCGGAAGGGAGTGGCTGCTGCGGAGCCAGTCGTCACCCACGCGGGTGCCGAGCACCAGGGTGACTGTGGGGGAGGGCTCGAGTCCCATCCCAAGAAGCTGGTCCCCGTACGCGGCCAGCTGCAGCAGGGCGCCCACTTTGGCGTGCCGGGCCAGCTTGGTATCCCAGACTTCGTAGCGCCCCGGGCTGCCGGTGCCGGCGGCTTCATTGACGAGGAAGTCCGCGTACCCGAGAAATTCGCCGTCGAAGAAGGTGGCCTGGAAAACGACGTCGGCCCCGGAGCGGAGGGCGAGCTCGGTTTCGGCGCGCTTTGCCTGTAGGTCCCCACGCAGGTTCTGCCCTCGCTCGAGGGAGTAAACGCCCGCAGCCCGGGTGGCATCCCATTCTCCGTACTTGGCGATCAGGCTGGCCAGGACGGTTTGCTCGTGCTTGTCACCCAGCTCACCGGCACGGACCTGCATCTCGTCAGCCGCAAATTCGGCCTTAGGCGTGCGGCCCAGCTTTTCGTCCAGGATCCGGAGCGTGCGGTACTCACATTCGCTGGCCGCCACCAGGTCGCTGGCGGAAAACACCAGGTCCGGCGGCGCGCCGGCTTTTGCAGCTTCGAGCAAGAACACGGGGCCTCCCCATCGAATGCCGGGCTGTGATCATTAGCCAAAGGAGGCTTCCCCCGGCTACGAACCTAACCTAGCAAGGGGCCCTGACAATACGGCCGGGTCAGCCCTTCGCGTCCGCGCGCACCTGGGCTTTGTCGTGCTCGATGTGGGCCTTCCGCAACAGGTCCAGGAACTCGGTCTCGTTGCGGACGAGCTTCTTGTACTTCTCGGGCAGCTTGCGGATCTGGTCCTCCTCGCGGCACATCTTTGCGAAGATCTTGTCCCGCTCCACCATGTCCGTCTCGTAGTTGAGGTCCAGGTACTCGTTGGCGTGGCGCTTGGCGCCGGACACAGCGTTCTTGGCCTTGCCCTTGGGGCTGAAAATGGATGCCAGGACGGTGACCAGCAGGACGCCGAGGATTACGCTCAGGGAGACCTGAGTGCTGATTTCCACCACGTTGACATGCTGGCCGTCGTTGATGAACGGAAGCGTGTTCTCGTGGAGGGCGTGCAGGATGAGCTTTACGCCGATGAAGCCAAGGATTGCTGCCAGGCCGTAGGACAGGAAGATCAGCCGGTCAAGCAGGCCGTCGATCAGGAAGAACAGCTGCCGCAGGCCCATCAGGGAGAAAGCGGTGGCCGTGAAGACGATAAACACGTTCTGGGTCAGGCCGAAAATCGCGGGAATGGAATCAAGGGCAAAAAGAATGTCCGTGCCGCCGATGGCCACCATTACCAGCAGCATTGGCGTGAGGACGCGCTTGCCGTTCTCTATGGTGAACAGCTTGTCGCCGTCGTAGTGTTCCGACGCCGGAAGGAATTTCTTGGCGAGCCGGACCACCAGGCCTTCGGAATCGTCGTCGTGGGAATTGGGACGGAGCAGGTTGCCGGCGGTGACGAGCAGGATGAGCCCGAAGATGTAGAACACCCAGGCGAAGCTGTTGATCAGCGCGGCACCCAAAAAGATGAACGCGGTGCGGGCGATCAGCGAGAAGACGATGCCGAACAGCAGTACCTTCTGCTGGTCCGCACGCGGCACCTTGAAGCTGGCCATGATGATGAGGAACACAAACAGGTTGTCGATGGACAGTGCCTTCTCCGTCACATATCCGGCGAAGTACTCCGTGCCCATGGTGGGCCCGCCGAAAACCAGCACAGCAAGCCCGAACAGCAGCGCGATACCCACATAGATGGCCGACCAAATGGCGGATTCCTTGAGCGACGGCGTGTGGGCCTTCCGCACGTGGAAAAAGAAGTCGAAGGCCAGCAGGCCAACAATCCCTGCGATGGTCAGGGTCCAGACATAAGAAGGTACTTCCACGCGGCGGGCCTTTCGTCGGGGTGTCCTTCCAGCGTACCCAAGCCGGCAGCACCTAAGCAGGCTTCAGGAGTTCATGCTCCACGACGGCGGTACGGGACAGGGTTTTGTATCCCTCCTGCTCGAACAGGACGGTGATGACGTCGTCCTCGTGCCGCATCACCAGCCCCGGACCCCACTCCTTGTGGACCACAGACGACTGGAGCGGGAACGGGTCCCCGGCACCTGGGGCCGCCTGTTCCGCGGACCCCGGGCCGCCGTCGTCGTGCCTCCCTGTTCCCCGGGCAGGAGCATGGGCAGGAGCATCCGCGCGGCTGGCAGCATCCGCGCAGGCGTCACAGTTGCCGCACGGTTCCGGCAGGTCCTCGCCGAAGTAGCCCAGCAGGAACTGCCGCCGGCAGCTGTCCGTCTCCGCGTAGGCGCGCATCATGGTGAGCCGCGACTGGTCCACGCGCTGCCGGGCCTCGGCAAGCTCGACGGCGCGGTCCACCAGGGAGGGCAGTTTGGCTTTGGAGGTGAGGCGGATGCCGCGCTTGCCGGTGGTGACCGCGCCAGCCTCCTCCAGCTGGTTGACCAGCCCGGTGATGCGCCGGGCGGGGAAGCCGGTGAGCTCCGCCAGGGAGGTTTTCGGTGCGGGCCCGCCTGCAGCCTTGAGGACCTTCAACACCGCCAGCAGCGAGTCCGGATCGGGGGAGTGGGTGCCGAAGAACTTGCGCAGGCCAAGGTCCTCTGCACGGTAGTGCAGCACCGCGGAAGCGGAGTCGCCGTCACGGCCCGCCCTGCCGATCTCCTGGTAATACGCGTCCAAAGACTCCGGGATGTCCGCGTGGACCACGAACCGCACGTTGGGTTTATCAATGCCCATACCGAAGGCGGTGGTGGCAACCACAACGTCCAGCTGGTCGTCCAGGAACTGCTCATGGATGCGCTCGCGGTCTCCTGCGGACCGGCCCGCGTGGTACGCCTCCGCACGCAACCCTTCCTTGTCGAACTTCGCGGCGTACTTCTCCGTGTCCTTGCGGGTGGCGGCGTACAGCAGCCCCTGCCCGTCATCCCGGGCCAGCGCCCCAACCTGCTCCAGCACCGCCTTGCGCTTGCCCTTGTCCTCCTGGTGGCGGACCACATCGAGGGAGATATTGGGCCGGTCGAAGCCGTGGACCAGGACCAGCGGGTCCTTCATGCCCAGCCGCTCCGCGATCTCGTCCCGCACAGGCGGCGAGGCAGTGGCGGTCAGGGCAGCCACGGGCGGGTTGCCCAGCCGTTCCCGGACGTTGCCGAGGTTGAGGTAGTCCGGCCGGAAGTCGTGGCCCCAGGAGGAGACGCAGTGGGCTTCGTCCACCACGAAAATGGAAATGTCCAGTTTGGCGATGCGGTCCACTGTTTCCTGCTTGGCCAGCTGCTCGGGCGCGAGGAACAGGAAAGTGGCCTCGCCCGCCTCAGCCGCCTGCCAGGCGGCCTCCACCTCGCCGTCGCTGCGGGCGGAATTGACGGCGACGGCGGCCCCGTCGCCCAGTTCGTCGGCCAACCCGTCCAGCTGGTCCTCCTGCAGCGCAATGAGCGGGGAAACCACGACGGCGGGTCGTCCCGTTGTGTTGTGAAGGTGCCGGGCGGCCACTTGGTAGATGGCGGATTTGCCGTAGCCGGTGGGCATCACGGCCAGGACATCGCGGCCTTCAACGAGGGCGCGGATTCCGTCCAGCTGGCCGTCGCGCAGGTGGGGCAGGGAAAAGGAGGACGCCGCAAGGGCGCTGAGGGCAAGATCGTCGGACATTAGGGAGCGGCTCCGCACAGTGGGTCCTGCGGCCGCTTGCTTCAGCCGAGGTACCAAGCCTAGCGCGGGCCGGGACCCGGCGTTGTCCTGGTCCATCTGCCATGTGGACAAACCGGCACTCCGGTTCTTTCCCGTTGTCCACATACGGGGTGCCCCATCCTTGACTTCCCAGCCACCCTGAACAACTGTGGAAGGAACTGGTCCGCCGGCAGAAGCTGTGAAGTTTTGGGCCAGGACAAGCAAGGAGTGTGCAGCGTGACGCGCGAAAACCCGAAGGTCGAAGAAGCCGACGAGTCCGAGCTTGAGGTGACTGGACACCCCAAGTCCTGGGCCGCCGGAGTGCCCGGCGTTTACTACTCGTTGCAGCCTGCGCTGAAGCACATGGGCGTGGACAGGGCGCGGAAAACTTTGCTGGCGCTGAACCAGAAGGACGGCTTCGACTGCATGAGCTGTGCCTGGCCGGACCCCGGCCACCGCAAGACGTTCGAATTCTGTGAAAACGGTGCCAAGGCAGTCACCTGGGAAGCCACCCCGGTGGTGGTCAGCTCGGAGTTCTGGGCGGAGCATCCGGTCAGCGAGCTCAGGGAGCGGTCCGAGTACTGGCTGGGCATGCAGGGCCGGCTCACCGAACCCGTCTACAAAGCCGCGGGCGAGGACCATTACAAGCCCGTCAGCTGGGATGAAGCGTTCGGCATCATCGCGGACAAACTGAAGTCTTTGCCGAGCCCTGACCGGGCAGCGTTTTACACGAGCGGCCGGACCTCCAACGAGGCGGCCTTCCTGTACCAGCTGTTCATCCGCGGGTACGGCACCAACAACCTGCCGGACTGCTCCAATATGTGCCACGAGTCCTCCGGCTGGGCCATGGGCCAGACCATTGGCGTCGGCAAGGCCACGGTTTCCTATAACGACTACGCCAAAGCGGACCTGATCATCATCATGGGGCAGAACCCCGGCACCAACCATCCACGGATGCTCACCGCGCTGGAAGAAGCCAAGGAAGCGGGCGCCAGCATCGTGGCCGTCAACCCGCTGCCCGAGGCGGGGCTGATGCGCTACAAGAACCCGCAGCGGGTGAAGGGAATCATCGGCCGCGGTACCGACCTGGCTGACCAGTTCCTCCAGGTCCGGATCGGCGGGGACATGGCGCTGCTGCAGGCGGTGTCCAAGCGGGTCCTGGATGCCGAGGCTGCGGCGCCGGGGACGGTGCTGGACCACCAGTTCCTCGAGGAACACTGCCTGGGGCTCGAGGAACTTCGGGCGCACCTTGCCACGCTGGATGAAGCAGCCGTCCTTGAGGCCACCGGGCTGCGCGCCGAGGAGATCGACGAACTGGCGGACCGCTACCTGCGCGCGGAAAAGGTGATCATCACCTGGGCCATGGGCATCACACAACACAAAAAGGCTGTGGCCACCATCAAAGAGATGATCAACCTGCTGCTGCTCCGCGGGAACATCGGCAAACCCGGTGCCGGCGCCTCACCCATCCGCGGGCACAGCAACGTTCAGGGGGACCGCACCATGGGCATCTGGGAGCAGATGCCGCCGGCGTTCCTGGACGCGCTGGGCAAGGAGTTCAGCTTCGAACCGCCGCGGGGACACGGCGCGGACGCGGTGGAAACCATCCGACAGATGCGCGACGGCGGCATCAAGGTGTTCATGGCCCTGGGCGGTAACTTCGTGGGCGCCATGTCGGACACCCATGCGGCGGAAGCGGCGATGGAAAACACCGAACTTTCAGTCCAGATCTCCACCAAGCTCAACCACTCCCACGCCGTTACCGGCGCCGCGGCACTGATCCTGCCAACGCTCGGGCGCACTGAGATCGACCGGCAGGAGTCCGGTCCGCAGTTCGTCTCGGTGGAGGACACAGTGTGCGCCGTTCACGCCTCCCACGGCACGGTGGAGCCGGTGGCGCCGGGGCTGCTCTCCGAGGTGGCCATCGTCTGCCGGTTGGCACAGCGGGTGCTCGGGGACCGGGTTGCGGCCGACTGGGCCGGCTTCGAGAAGAACTACGACCTGATCCGGGAGCACATCTCCCACGTGGTGGTGGGCTGCGAGGACTACAACCGAAAGATCCGGCAGGAGGGCGGTTTCGTCCTGCCCAACGGGCCCCGCGACTCACGCACGTTCAACACTCCCACCGGCAAGGCCATGCTCACCGTGAACGAACTCGAACACGTGGATCGGCCGGCCGGCACGCTGATCCTGCAGAGCATGCGCTCGCACGACCAGTTCAACACCACCATCTACGGCCACAACGACCGCTACCGGGGCATCAAGAAGGGCCGCGAGGTGGTGTTTGTTAACCCTGCGGACCTGGTAGAGCTGGGGCTTGAGGACGGGCAGCACGTGGACGTCCGCGGTGTGTACCCGGACAAGGTGGAGCGGGTCCTTCGGAACTACCGGGTGGTGTCCTACCCGTCCGCGCGCGGCTGCGCGGCTGCCTACTACCCTGAAGCCAATGTCCTGGTGCCGCTGGAGAGCGTGGCCGAGGGCAGCCAGACACCGGTATCCAAGGCCGTGATTGTCCGGCTGGAACCCGTTCCCGTACTTGAAGAGGAGCCGACGGCGGCGGGCTAGCTGGTGATCAACCGCAGGAACGGCCCTCACCCGCAGGAGCGGTTCCGGCCAGCACCGTTCCTGCGGCCAAGACCGCGCGTGGCTTAGCGACGGCGACGCGATAGCTACTGCGTTGTGCCTGGCTACTGCGCTGTGTCCGTCTACTGCGCTGTGTCGGCCCAGCCCTTGCTGGCCGGGCCGCCGTCGTGCCCGTCGTCGCAGAGCCCGAAAGCAACGCTGGCAGCCCTGGCCACCGCCGCGCTGGAGGCCTCCCGCGTCCCCGCGCTGCCGGTACCGGCTTCCAGCCCGGCGGCATAGCCCACCAGGAAGGTGGTGACCGGGGCGGCAGGGTGGATTATCGAGTCCGCCGACCTGCGGGCCAGGTCAAGGAGTAACTCGTTGTCCACGTCCAAATCCAGAATTTGCAGCGCCTGGGCAAGCCGGTTGCTCCACTGGTCCAGTACCCGTGCTTCTTCGTCACTGACTGCCATGGTTCGCTCCTGTCGTGAGTATCGGGCCAGCTGCTGAGTGGCGTCTTTCCGGTGCCGACATTACAAGGCTTCGCAACGGAAGTCATGGGGTCCCTAAAACCCCTAATCCCAAACAGGGTAGATCTCCCTCCCGGCTGGCTCTGGAACTGCCACCAAGCCCCGCCTAGACTGGCCGAACCTCAGGCCAGGAGCGTCAGCACCGATCACTTGGCACCAAAGAAGGCGCCAGATTGATCAGGCCGGGCCCTGCCTGCAGGGGTACTACACCTACCCAAAACTACGGCTGCCCCACCGGGCCGGCCTGACTTCAGGAGAAACAGATGACAGGGAACAGAGCCGTTGCCTACAAAGCGCCAGGCAAGGTTGAACTTATTGACATCGACTATCCCAGCTTTGAACTGAAAGACGGGCCGGGCGTGAATCCGGCGAACGTGGGGCGGGCCGTCAACCACGGCGTAATTCTCAAGACCGTGGCCACAAACATCTGCGGGTCCGACCAGCACATGGTGCGCGGACGCACCACCGCACCGCCGAATCTGGTGCTGGGCCACGAGATCACCGGCGAGGTGGTGGAAGTGGGCCGCGACGTCGAATTCATCAAAGTCGGAGACCTCTGTTCGGTGCCGTTCAACATTGCCTGCGGCCGCTGCCGGAACTGCAAGGAACGCAAGACCGGCATCTGCCTGAACGTGAACCCCGACCGCCCGGGCAGCGCCTACGGATACGTGGACATGGGCGGCTGGGTGGGCGGCCAGGCGAACTATGTGCTGGTGCCGTATGCAGACTGGAACCTGCTGAAGTTCCCGGACAAGGACCGGGCGATGGAGAAAATCCTGGACCTCGCCATGCTTTCGGACATCTTTCCCACCGGGTACCACGGCGCGGTCAGCGCCGGGGTGGGTGTCGGTTCCACCGTGTACGTGGCAGGAGCGGGCCCGGTTGGCCTCGCAGCGGCGACCAGCGCGCAGTTGCTGGGCGCCGCCGTCGTGATTGTTGGTGACCTTAACGAGGACCGGCTGGCGCAGGCCCGAAGCTTCGGTTGCGAAACGGTGGACCTCACCAAGGGTGGCCCGGCGGAGCAGATCGAACAGATCCTCGGCGTACCGGAAGTGGACTGTGGCGTGGACGCCGTCGGCTTCGAGGCCAGGGGACACGGCCATGGAAAGGACGCAGAGGAGGCGCCGGCCACGGTGTTGAACTCGCTGATGGACATCACCGCGGCGGGCGGCGCCCTGGGCATCCCGGGCCTCTACGTCACCGGTGACCCGGGCGGGATTGACGAGGCCGCCAAGAAGGGCGCGCTGAGCCTCAGCTTGGGCACCGGCTGGGCCAAGTCGTTGAGCTTCACCACGGGCCAGTGCCCGGTGATGAAGTACAACCGGCAACTGATGATGGCCATCCTGCACGACAGGGTGAGCATCGCCAAGAACGTCAACGCCAAGCCCATCACCCTGGAAGAGGCGCCCAAGGGCTACGCGGAATTCGACGCCGGCGCAGCCACGAAGTACGTCCTCAACCCCAACGGATACCTGAGCTAAGGCGTCACGGCGGGCGGTGGTCCAGCCGGGAAAATCAATGCGGAAATAAGGGCTGCCCTGCCCGGGTTAGGCTTTGCAAGGGCAGCAACGTCACCGCATTGAAGGAGTTCCCTTGAGCCAGATCACCGTCCGCCACAACCCCGACCGCCAGCGTTTCGAAATCCTCGACGCCGGCAACGTAATCGGCAAGGCAGCCTACAAGGATTACGACGGCGGCGCCTCACCCCAGCGGATTTTCTACCACACCGTGATCAACGAGGAATACGGCGGCCAGGGCCTCGCAGGCCAGCTCGCCACGGCGGCCCTGGATGAAACCGTGGGCGCCGGGCGGGGCATCGTTCCCGTGTGCCCGTACATCAAAAAGTTCCTGACGAAACACCCGGAGTACGACGGCAATACGGTCCGCACCGCTCCAGCCCACCTCGAGTTCCTGGACACGGCACTCTCGGCACGCGCCCGCTGACGGGTCTCGGACGTTCAGGCAACTCCCAAGCTCGTGTGATTTAATCAGCAGCCTTAGCATCGGTGTGCGCTGGGCGCCCGATGTGATTTTATGATCATCCGAGTTGCAGGAGTTCTATGTCGGCGGACCCAGCGCTGCGCCCGGCAGGGCGTCACTTCCGCGCGTCCCGGAAAGGGCAAAGAGTTCTGCTGCTGGCGCTGCTGTTCTCTGCCGTCGCGCTGGTCATTGGGGCCAGCCTTGTTTTCGCAGCCGTCCGGTCCGGGCCCTTGGCTGGCGCAGCCGGTCCAGTCCCCGCCGCTGTTCCGGAAGCCCCCGTGGCTGTGGCCCCGGATGCCCTCGAAGACCGCATCAATTCCGTCCTGGAGGAGAACGATGACTACAGGATCGGGCTGGCTTTGGCGGACGTGTCCGGCGATGCGGCGCTGACCTTCGGCGACCAGGAAGCCTTTACGGCCGCCAGCACCGCGAAGATCATCACGGCGGCGGCGTACTACCACCAGGTTGAAAACGGCGAGGCCGCGTTGGATGAGCCGTTAGGGGACTACGACGCGGCGTTCCAGCTCGAAGCCATGGTGAACGAAAGCAACAACGATTCGTGGCTGCTGCTGATGGACGCAGTGGGCTACCCGCAGCTCACTGAATATGCCGCCTCCATCGGCGTCGCCTACGATCCCGAGGAGAATCTGCTGACTCCTGCGGAAATGGCACTGGTCCTCAAGCGGCTCTACGCCGGGGACCTGCTGAACGCGGAGAATACCGCCCAGTTGCTCGGCTACATGCAGGACACCAATAACGAGGAACTGATCCCAGCCGGGTCGCAGGCCGGCGTCGAGGTCTTTCATAAGTACGGGGAATTTGGCGGCGAACTTCACGACGCGGCGGTCCTGACGTACCGGGGCTCCTCGTTTGTGCTGGTGGTCTACACCGAGAATCCCGAGGGCAGTAAAGCACCGGGGCAGGCTGACGTCATCCGCGAGCTCACCGGCCTGGTCGAAGAATCGCTGTTTCCGCCCGTGCAGGCCGGCGGCCAGGCACGTTAGGTCATCAAAGTCGCGCATGCCTGTTCCGGTGCACCAGACTGTTTCCGTGAGCAACAAACCCCGGACTCCCCTGGCCGTCGCCGGCCTCAGCCTGGGCACGGCACTGAACCCCCTCAACTCCTCGATGATCGCCGTGGCCCTGGTGGTGCTCCGCGCAGACTTCGGGCTCGACGTCGCCGCCGTCACCTGGGTGGTCACGTCGTTCTACCTCGCCTCGGCGGCCGGGCAGCCGGTAATGGGCAGGCTGGCCGACAGGTTCGGACCGCGCCGGATGTTCATGCTGGGTATGGCACTGGTTGCCGTCACCTGCGCGCTGGCACCGCTCGCACCGAACTTCGCCCTGCTCTGCGTGGCGCGGGCCGTGATGGCGCTGGGCACGGCAACTGCATATCCCAGCGCGGTGGTGATGGTGGGTGCCGTCGCCCACCGGGCCAAGGTGGATTCCGCGCGCCCACTGGGCCGGCTCCAGATGGCCAACACTTCGGCGGCCGCAGTGGGCCCGGTGGTGGGCGGCCTGCTGGTCAGCTTCGTGGGATGGGAAGCGCTGTTCCTGATCAACGTGCCGCTGGCGCTGGCCGCGCTGCTGATCGTCAGGCAGGCGGCGCCGCACGATGAGACGCGGGAACGTGGCAGCGTCGCCGAACTTGTCAGGGACTCGGACATCCCGGGAATCCTGGGGTTCGTGTCCGCCCTGCTCCTGGTGATGATGGCTGCGCTGAACGTGGCGCCCGGCTACCGCTGGTGGATGCTGGCCGCCGGAACGGCGATCGGTGCGCTGTTCGCCTGGCGCGAGCTGCGGTTCAACAGGCCCTTCCTGGACCTGCGGCTGCTGGGCCGTAACCGGCCGTTGATGCTGGTCTACTTGGGCTTCGCAGTGTTCAGCAGCGTCTACTACTTTGTGTTCTTCGGCCTTCCCCAGCTGCTGCAGGAAGCGGGCGGCTACGATCCCGGCGTCGTTGGCCTGCTGATGCTGCCGCTGGCCGCGATGTCGGTGGTAGCCACGCCGTGGGCAGTCAGGGCGATGGGCAGGTTCGGCGTGCGGCGGGTGCTGATTGCCGGCGTCGTGCTCCTGACCGCGGCGGCCGCGCTGATGTGGCTCCTGACCGGCACGCTCGTGATCCCGCTGGTGGTGGTGCTGACTGCCCTGATGGGCGTCCCCTACGGAACGGTGAGTATTGCCACGAACCAGGGCATGTTTGTCTCCACCCGGCCCCAGGAACGTGGTGTCGCGGCAGGCATCTACCAAACCTGCCGGTATGTTGGCGCCATCACCGCCACCGTGATGATCGGCGTTTTCGCGGCCGGCGGCGTGGACCAGGAAAACTGGGCACGCATGGTGCTGGCCATGCTCGTCCTGTGCCTGGTGACGTTCGGTGTGTTCCTGCTATGGCGGCAGCGCGCAGAGTAGGGCCTGCCCCGGAGGGCCCGGGACGGGCTGCCTGCGCGGGGTTTATCGTGGAGCTATGGACAATCCAAAGGTGCAGCTGTACTTGGATATCACGGCGAAAGGCCTGTGCATTCTCGGCGCCGCGCTGATGATCTTCGGCCGGGGCGGATGGTTCTACGTGGGCGTTGCCACCGTGGTCCTGGGTGTGCTGTTCATCGGGGGTTCGCTGGTGGCCACACGCAACCTGCGGCGCAGGGGATGGGACGGCACCAACCGGCCGCTGGCCGGATAGCGCGCCCACCCCCGATAGCGCGCCCCCGGGCAGAGGGGCTGCCCGCAGAGACAGGTTCCATTCCTCCTCGGCGCCGGAGCGCCGTCGTCGTATTTCCTCAGCTGTGCAGCGAGGGACTTAGGAGTACATCAGCGAGCCGGGTGTGGTGAGTTTCTCGCCGGTTTCCAGCCAGGTTTTCAGGCCGGAGAGGATCATGGGCCAGCCGCCGTAGAGCTGTTCGTTGGCGCCCTCGCGGAGGTCACTGTGGGTTACGGTGAGGCGGCAGGAATCGCCGACCGGCTCGATGTCCCAGGTGACCTTTGAGGTCCCCTCGGCCTTGACGTCCTCGCCCCAGAGGGCCCGCATGGTCTGGACGAGCCGGCGCGGCGGGTCCACTTCCAGGTTCACGCCTTCACCCAGGGGCGCGCCTGCTTTGACGTTGTTCATGGTGAAGCTGCCGCCCGGAGTCCAGTCCGATTCGATGGTGTTCCCGAACTGGTACTTGCTGCGGATCCCGCTGTCCGTAATGGCTTCCCAGAGCCGCTCCGGCGTGGTCTTGATGTAGATTTCGAAGATCTTTTCCATGGGGCTTTCCAATCTGGATTTGAGGTCGCTGAGGCCAGCGGCCCATGGTTCTGCATATTTGCTCACCCAGCGGTCGTGGACGAGCCGGATGGGGACCGGGTTCAGGAAATGCAGCTTTTCGCGCCCCCGGCGCCGGGTCACCACCAGCCCGGCTTCCTCCAGGATCCTGAGGTGCTTGGCGATCCCGAACCGGGACATGTCGAACCGGCCCTCGAGGGCGCCGAGGGTCTGCCCGTCCTCGCGGAAGAGCTCATCGAGCAAGTCCCGCCGGGTGGAGCCGGAGAGTGCCTTGAACACGGCATCCATGGGAATAATGATAGGTGACCATATGGTCACCTATCAAGGCTTTTCAGTTTCTGGACGCCAGCGTCTGGTCCCGGTCCTGGAACACATCCTCGCCGGGACCGGTGAAGGCCCGTGAGCGCTGGACAGCTTCGACTGAGCCGGTGAAAAGCTGGGATTCCTGCGGCTCAGTCGGAGGGCGCGAACCCTCGCGGGCGGAGGTCCCCAGTCCGCGCAGTGGCCGCTGACGGTGGGAGGAGGCGCCGCCGTCGGACACTGCCTCGGTCCAGCGCTGCTGGGGAAGGGCCTCCGGATGGCCCTGCTGCAGGAAGCTGACCATGGCCTCACGGATGAGGCAGCGCAGGTCGAAGAGCGCGGCGCTGTCCGCGGCGCTGACCAGGATGCGGACCCGGACGAAGCCGCCGGTCGCGTCGGTGATCTGCAGGATGCCCACGCGCTCGTCCCACAGGTCTGTCCCCGCCAGGACGGTGCGCAGTTCGGCACGCATGGCTTCCACGGGGGCGCGCCAGTCGAGGTCGAACTCCACGGTGCCCATCACCTCGGACTGGCGGCGGGTCCAGTTCTCGAACGGCGTGGTGGTGAAGTACGTGGAGGGCAGGATGAGGCGGCGGTCGTCCCAGATGTGGACCACCACGTAGGTGAGCGTGATTTCCTCGATCCGGCCCCATTCCTTCTGCACCACTACAACGTCGTCCACGCGGATGGCGTCCGTGAAGGCAAGCTGCATGCCCGCGAAGACGTTCACCAAGGAGGTTTGGGCGGCCAGGCCAGCCACGATCGAGATGACGCCGGCGGAGGCCAGCAGCCCGGCGCCGAGGGCCTGGATGGCCGGGAAGGTAAGCATCACCGAGCCGGCTGCGAGCACCACCACCAGCGCCACCCCGATCCGGCGGGCCAGGATCATCTGGGTGCGCAGCCGCCGTGCACGCCGGTTGTCCGCGACGTCCACGCTGTACCGGCCCAGGACCACCGCTTCGATGATCAGCAGTATTGCCACGGCGAGCCAGGCAAGGGAACCGATGAGGGCAATCAGGAGCAAATGGTCCACGGCGGGAAGCCAGCTTTTGTCCGCGGCTGTCAGTCCCAGCGCGGTGCGGACGCCGATCAGGCACAGTGCCAAACGCAGCGGCTGCCGCGCCACCCGCGAGGTGGCCTGGAGCTCCGGACGCTTGCGGTTGAGGCGCAGGACGAGCTTGCGCAGCAGCCAGGACAGGACCAGGCCTGCGGCCACTGCCAGCGTGACGGCAATGAGGGGCATGGCGGGATTCAGTAGGTCTTGCATTTATTAACCTGTATCAAGTTCGTGGGAGGGGGGCGAAATTGACCCGGACTTGGGCGTGGTGCGTGTCAGGATGGCCACATGCTGCCGTTGACTCAGATCGCCGCGTTGCGAACCACCGTTGACGATGAGTGGCGGTCGCCGGTGGCAGATGCGGTCGGCCGGGCTTGGGACATTCCCGCCGGTGGCCTGCGGTACTGGCGTTCCTCGGCGGCGCACGTGTTCGTAGTGCCGCCTGGCGGGGACGCCCGTGGAGTGCTCTACGCGCGCTTCGCCCCGGCCGGCTCCGCGTCAGGAGCGCACCTGCAGCGTGGAGCGCAGCTGCATGACCGGCTCACCGACGCCGGAGCACCCGTGGCGGAACTCGTGAGGTCATGCGCGGGCCGGGCGGTGGAGCTAATCCACACGCCTCTCGGCGAGATGGCGGCATGTGTGGTGAAAAGGGTGGACGGCGAGGAGTTGGATGTGGACGGGCTCGACGCCGGCGCTGCCGCCGCCTGGGGTGCAGCGCTCGCGGAGTTCCACCGAACGGCGGGAGAGGTGGTGCCGCCGTCAGCGCCGCCGCCGCGGAATCCTTTCGCCGTGCTGGCCCGGCATATGACAGACCCCGATCTCGCGGCAGCGGCGCAGGAGTTGGCGATGCATTGGGGCCCGGAGAGCGGTCCGCTCGTGGTGGGCCACGGGGACTTCGAACTGGACAACTTGAGGTGGTCCGCCGGCAGACCCACTTCCTTCGACTTGGATGAAGCGGGGGTTATGCCTGCGGCTGCTGACATGTCCGCTGCCGTGCGTGACCTCCTGGGTCCACGGCCCGCCGCGCCATTGCATCCGGAACTGCTGGCTGCCTTCGTTGATGGATATCGGCGGACAGCAGGCCATGCAGTTACCCTGGATGCCCTCCTGCTACACCGGGCAGCTTTCGCCGCGCAGCAACTGGCGGAAGCTTCGGACGTGATGGATAGGGGGCCCGACGGCGAGGGTTGGCTGAGCGATCTGGTTGCGGGGCTGAACAGACACTATGCGGAACAGCGCGACATCGTGGTGGCCACGGCCGAGGGCCGAAAGCCACCTACGATGCTGCCAGGCTGAAAACTTCCGGCCCGTTTCGCGTCACCTGTGATCCGGTTGAAGGAGAACTAGCGCCGGCCTCGGACTCTGCTGGCAGCGGGTCCTCCACGTCGTACCGGGCTACCGCGTGCCGAAGTCGGTGTCTGTGTAGGAACCCGGCCGGCGGGCCGCGCCACCCTGGCAGGTGCAGTTGCCCTGCACCTCGACGCGGACGTTCACTGCGGCGCCAGCGTCGAGGCGCAGATTCAGGGGTTCGGCGTCCGCGGCGGAGACGTGCAGGACGGTTTCTTTGGAGGAGATGGCAGACATGGCTGTCCTTTCAGAGAGGGGTGAGGATGGTTGCTGGGTGAAATTGCTTTAGAGGCCTGGCCTGGCTCCACTGATGCGGGCGTCCAGCAAGCCTGCCGCGACTGCCGGAGCCAGTCCGGGTGCCAGCGGAAGGCGCGGGACCACCAGGCAGTGCCAGAGGTGGTAAATGTCGGCCTTGCCGGACCAAACGGTAGAAGTGACGTTGCCGTGCTCGTCGAGTTCCTGCTTCCAGGATCCGTGCTCGTAGTCGATGAACCAGTCGCGGGCGTGGTCCCAGATTCGCTCATACCAGTCCGCATACTTCTTTTCGCCGGTGGCGATGTAGAGAGCTGCAGCGCCCCCGATTGCCTCTGCGGGAACCCATCGGATGCGGGTGGTGACAACCGGCTTGCCTTCCCAGTCGACGGTGTAGACAAATCCCTGGTGGCCGTCCGGCTCCCAGGCGTCGCGGATGGCGGCGTCGAACAAGCCCCGCGCGTCTTCAAGCAGCCAGGCCGGGACGTCCAGGCCGCGGGCCTCGAGCCCGGCACGGACGTGGAGGAGCAGGCGCGCCCACTCAACCCAGTGGCCGGGGGTTCCGCCATAGGCACGGAACTGGCTGGCCCTGTCATCGGTGTTGTACTCCGGCATGGGGTTCCACTCCGGGTCGAAGTGCTCAAAGACCCGGTAGTTGTTGTTGCGCGCGAAGTTGTTGATGAGCACCTCGGCGATGTGCAGGGCCCGTTCAAGCCAGCGGGTCTCCCCGGTCACGTCAGCGACGATGAGGTATGCCTCCACCGAGTGCATGCTTGCGTTACCGCCACGGTATGCCTCGGTTTCGGTGAATTCCCGGTTCCATGAGTCGAAGCACATGTTGGCTTCGTGGTCCCAGAATTTTGTGTCAGCTATCCGCAACGCCTCGTCCAGCAACTCCCGGGCGCCGGGGCGCCCTGCTGCAACGGCACTGGCAGCAGCGAGGAGCACGAAGGAGTGCTGGTAGCCGGACTTGGTGTCGTTGACCGGACCGTTCTCATCCACCTCGGCGTACCAGCCGCCGAACTCATCATCGTGGAGGACTCCATTGAGTGCTGCGATGCCGTGGTCAACGAGTGTTGCGGCGCCCGGCCGTCCCATCAAAGCGGCGACAGCGAAACTGTGCGTCATCCGTGCGGTGATCCAAAGATGGGTTGGCTTGTCGGCGAACACTTTGCCGTAGTTGTCGAGCCAGCCAAATCCCGTGGGCACCTTCGAATTCACGGCGAAAGTGATCAGGCGATCGGTTTCCGCCTCGAGCCATCGTGCGTGAGCGGCACTGTTCAGCCACGTCATGTTATTTCCTCTCTCTGTTGCAGGTGCAAGTACGAAGTAGCGATTGGATGGTTCACAGCTGTTACCCAACGGCGTCCAGCACGCCGCGGATGATGGTGGCGGCCGCTCCCAGGTAGGCCAGGATGATCAGCAGGATCTGCGCGGCGCGGGCGGGGACGAACTTCGACGCGATGTCGCCCAGCACCAGCCCCGCCAGGCAGGCCACGGCAACGGCAACCCACATGCCCAACGGCATCACAGGGAACGTCGCCGGCGCAGTGATCGCCTTGGAGGCGAGGGATAACGCGCCAATGGTGAAGAAGTAGGGCTGCATTGTGGCGGCAAAGGACTTGTGCTGCCACCGGGTGGCGATGGAGTACATGCTCACCGCCGGCCCGCCCACGCCCGCCGCGGTGTTCATGAATCCGCTGAGGCCCCCGGCAGTGAAGAGGTAGCGGCGGCGGGCCGGGAGGGTGGCCGACTTCAGGACCAGCAGGACGGTCAGCCCCACGGCGAGGATCACCCCGATGGAGATCTCCAGGACCGCCGCGGGGATGAAGGGGATCAGGAGCGCCGCCGGAATGATCCCCAGCAGGGCGGAGGCCGCGAGCCACAGGTACCGCTTCCAGTCGATGTCCCGGGCAACCCGGAAGATGATGGCGCCCGCTGTGACTGCACCGCACACATTAACCAGCACCACACCTTCCACCGGGCCCAGGAGCAGGACCAGGAAGGGGGCGGCCACGAGGGCGAAGCCCATCCCGGTGATCCGTTGCATCCCGGCACCCATCACCACGGCGCCCAGCACCAACCCGGTGGTCAGCACTTACGGCCGCCAGGCCACGTACTGGACCTCCTCGAACTCCTCCAGGCCGAGGCTTGACCCTTCCCGGCCCAAGCCGGACTGCTTGGCGCCGCCCATCGGCGCGAAGGCCACGGAGGGCAGGGGATCGTTCACACCTACGATGCCCGCTTCGAGCTGCTCCGGGATGTCCCAGCCCCGCTTCGGGCTGCCGCTCCAGATGTAGGCGGCCAGGCCCATCTCGGTTGCGTTGGCCTTCCGGATGGCTTCCTCCTCCGAGGAGAAGGTCACGACGCCGGCCGCCGGGCCGAACACTTCCTCCGTCACCAGGGGTGCGTCGTCCGGCACGTCCGTCAGCAGGGTGGGTGCCAGGAAGGAGCCCTGGCCGGGGACTTCGGTGCGTTGGGTGACACGGCGGGCACCGCGGTTGAGGGCATCATCGACCAGAGCCTGGACAGCGGAAACCCGGTCGGCATCGATCACGGGACCGAGGTCCGGGACGGGCGCTCCAGCGTCGGGAACTCCGTGCCCGATGCTCATGGCGTCGAAACGGGCACCAAGCTTTGCCGCGAATTCGTCTGCGATACTGTCCTGGACCAGGAAGCGGTTGGCGGCCACGCAGGACTGGCCCGTGTTACGGAGCCGGCCCAGCACCGCGCCCTCGACGGCGGCGTCTAAATCAGCGTCCTCGAAGACGATGAAGGGGGCATTGCCGCCAAGTTCCAGCAGTGGCCGGACCACACGCTCGGAAGCGGATGCCATGATCTGCCGCCCCACACCGGTGGAGCCGGTGAAGCTGACGGCCCGCACTGCGCGGTGCTGGAGCAGGGCTGCCGTGATCTCGCGGGACGGGCCGTGGACCAGGTTGACCACGCCGGCCGGGAACCCGGCGTCGTGCAGGACCTCGAACAGGCCGGTGGCGGCGAGCGGTGCCTTCTCGGACACCCGGCCCACAACGGTGCAGCCGGCAGCGAGCATCGCGGCGAGTTTGCGGGCCTGGATGGAAACCGGGAAGTTCCACGGCGTGAGGCTGAGCGCGACGCCAATGGGCTTACGGAGGCTGAGGTGGCGGCGCCCCTGCAGCTCCGGTGGGCTGACTGTACCGGTGGCGCGGCGGACTTCCTCGGCAAACCAGCGGAAGTACTCCGCGGAGAAATCCACCTCGCCCTGCGCTTCCGGAAGCCGTTTGCCCGCTTCGAGCGCCAGGGTGTGGGCGAGTTCGTCGCGGCGTTCTACCAGGAGATCTGCGGCGTTGCGGAGCAGGTCAGCGCGGTTGCGGACGGTGGTGCGGGACCAGGAACCGAAGGCCTCCGCCGCGGCGTCGGCCGCTTTGGTCGCATCAAGGGCGGTGCCCCAGGCCACCTCGCCCACGGTACTGCCGTTGCCGGGGTCCGTCACGTCCTTGGCGGTTCCGGCGGTGTGCCAGCTGCCGTTCACGAGGTGTCGGGCTGATTTGAGGTTCACGAATGGTGCCTTTCGTTGGGCTGGCAAAGTTCAAGCGCGGAGGGGCGGGTGCGGCCCGCCGTTGTCGTCATCCTCATCCCTTGCTGGCACCTGCGGTGATACCGGCGACGAAGTAACGCTGCAGGAAGACGTAAGCCACGACGACGGGCAGGGAGGCCAGGATGACGCCAGCGAAGAGCAGCGGGTAGTCGGTCTGGAACTCGCCCTGGAAGCTGAGCAGTGCCAGCGGCAGGGTGCGGTTGCCTGGGGATTGGATGAACAGCAGCGGGTAGAGCAGCTCGTTCCAGTGGATAACGAAGAGGAAGATCGCGGCGGCAGCAATGGACGGTGCCGACAGCGGCAGGGCGATGGACTGGTAGGTCTTCCAGGGCCCGGTGCCGTCAATGGATGATGCCTCGTAGAGTTCCTTTGGCAGGGTCCGCATGAACCCGCCAAGGATGAACACTGCGATGGGCAGCGTGGACACCACGTTGGCCAGGATTAGGCCGGTCAGGCTGTCCAGCAGCCCCAGCCTGCCGAACAGCACGTACAGCGGCACCATGTTGGCCTGCGCCGGGATGGCCATGCCCAGGACCAGGAAGCCGAAGATGGCCCAGGACATGAATCCCTTGAGCCTGGAGATGGCGTAGCCGGCCAAGCTGGCCAGGAACAGGGTGACCGGCACGGAGATGGCGGTGACGATTACGCTGTTCATAAAGGACGAGCCCAGGTCCTGGCCGCCAATCACCTCCGCGTAGTTGCCGGGGGAGAGGGACTGCGGCAGGCTGAACGGTCCGGCGAAGAGTTCCTGCGTGGACTTGAAGCTGCCGAACCCCACCACGGTCAGCGGAACGATGATGATGACCGCGTAGATTGCAAGGATCCCGCGGCGGGTTATTGAAGCGAGCATGCTGTCATTCCCCCTTCGGGGTGAGGCGGAGCAGGCGGCGCTGTAGCCAGGTGACCAGGGCGATCATCGCCATGAAGATGATCGACTGGGCGGCGGCGTAGCCGAACTCCGAGTTGGCGAAGGTGCTGTAGATGCGTGTGGAGAGGATGTCCAGGGACTGCTTGGGCGGGTTGCCCGCAATGCCCAGGATCAGGTCGAAGGCCTTGAACGACTGGACGGTGGTGTAAGCCACCACAATGGACGTTGCCGGGGCCACGAACGGCCAGGTAATTGACTTGAACTGCTGCCATTTGCCTGCGCCGTCCATTTCAGCTGCTTCGTACAGTTCGCGCGGGATGGACTGCAGGCCCGCGATGTACACCACCATCATCTGGCCGGCGTGGAACCACACCTGGGTGACGGCCACCCAGTAGAGGGCCTGGGCGTTGTTGCCAAGGTAAGAGCCTTGAAGTGCTTCCAGCCCTACGGCGCCCAGGACCGAGTTGGCCAGGCCGAAGTTGGGGTCGTAGATGAACTTCCATATGAAGGCCACGGACACGGAGGACAGAATGGTGGGGAAGAAGAACAGGGCCCGGAGCAGGATGCTGCCCCGGGAGTTCTTCGTGAGCATCAGGGCAAGGATCAGGGAGAACAGCGTCTGCGCGATCACCACCAGCAGCACGAACTTCAGGTTGTTGGCCAGCGCATTCGTGAACAGCGAATCGCTGGTGAAAGCGCGGATGAAGTTGTCCAGCCCCACATAGTTGAACGCGGCCGAGAAGCCGTTCCAGTCCGTAATGGCGTACTGGAAGGCCTGCAGGGTGGGCATCACCAGGAAGAAGGCGATGATGGCGACGGCGGGAAGCGGGAAGAGGTACAGTGCCGGATTCACCCGGGTGGGGGAGCGGCGGCGGCGGGCCTTGGCAGCGGCGGCCTCGTCAGCGCTGTGCGGAGCCTTGCTGCGCTTTGCGGCCGGTTTGGTGGCGTGGGTGCTCATAGCCGTTCATCAACAATCTTCTGGGCAGCTTCGGCAGCCTGTTCCGGACTGGTGCCGGAGATGACCGCCGTCGCGCTGGCTTCCACGGCGTTGCGGACGTCCAGGTTCTGGAACTGGAACCGTGCGGCGAGCGCCGTCTTCTTCTCCAGCCAGGGGCTCAGGCGCTTCAGGTCCGGGTTGGTGTATTCCACGTTGTTCACGGAGACGTGCTGGGCCGTCTGGTTGGCGTAGTAGCCCGCGTTCTCCGGCTCCGACAGGAAGTCGATCCACGCTGCCGCTGCCGCCTGGTTCTTGCTGGCGGAGTTGACGCCCAGGATGAAGGTGGCATTGTAGGCACCCTCGTACTTGCCGTTGCCGTCGGAGGTGTTGGGGAACACCAGCTCGATGGGGAACTGGGCGCCCAGGCCGCGGACTGCGGCGATGTGGTAGGAGCCGGTGGCCAGCATGGCGGCCTGGCCTTGGGAGAACAGGTTCTGCGCCGGCTCCACTGCGGTGCCGGTGGCGTTCGGCTGCAGGTACGGGACCAGGTCCTTGTACTGGTTCAGCATCTTGATGAACCAGTCGTCAGTGACTTTCAGCTTGCCCTGCTCAATCTGGGCGCACATGTCATCCACAGGGGCATTGTTGGCGATCATGCAGTTGAACAGCTGGCCGCCGTTTCCAACGTCGCCGCCCGGCCAGGAGATGGGGATGACTCCGGAGGATGCGAGCTTCTCGCACATGGCCAGGAAGGAATCCCAGTCCTTGGGTGCGATCTCGGCACCGGCCTTGTCGAACAGGTCCAGGTTGGCCATGGGCATGGGGAACACCACTTGGTAGGGCAGGCCAAGCTGGTTGTCCCCGGACTTGCCGGCAGCCAGGAGCCCTTGCTGGTAGTTACCGGCGGCCTTGCTGCCCTTGAGATCGGTGTAAATGCCGGCATCCGTGAAGTTCTTGAACTGGGCGCCGCGGAAAGTGGCGAACGCGTCGCCGATCGAGCCGCCGCGCAGCTTCTGCAGGGCCTGGGCGTTGTAGTCGTTGGACGTCGAGATATCCTGGGCCACCTCCACGCCGTCATGCAGTGCAGCGAACCGCTTGACCAGTTCGTCGAACACCACCTTGTCCTCACCGCGCCAGTGCGCGAATGACACCTTTCCGGTGATGTTGCCGGTGGTGGGAGCCGCCGGTCCGGTGGCGCCGCCCGGGGCTGTGGTACCGCCAGGTCCGGCACACGCTGCTGCGCTGGCGCCGAAGCCCAGGGCTCCGAGAAGCGCGATGGCCTGCCTGCGTGAAATCTGACTCACAATAATCTCCTCGTTGAGTTTTGCTGTGCCTTGTTTACTTGGCCGCGAAAAAGGGGTTGCCACGGTCAGAACGCTTTGGCGCTCCGGGAGCGCTTATGCGTGGGTCCTTTGGGTGGAGACGACGTCGTCCACCACGGCGCAGAGGCGCTGCAGCCGGCGGACGGCGTCTGTTGACAGGGATTCGACGACGTCGGGCGTGCCGATGCAGGACGCCCAGACGGCGCGGCCCGAGAGGAAGCCGCTCGCGCCTTCCAGGCAAGCCCACCGGACGGCGTCGGGGAAGACGTCCTCGGGGACGCCGGAGGAGAGAACCACCCAGGGGCCGTCGATGGCCTTGGTGAGTTCGGCGCACGCGGCGCGGACGTCCTCTTCGGGTGCTTGGCCGTGGAAGGGGACCTCCGCCTTGTAAAGGTCGGCGCCTAGGCTGCCCAGTTCCTTGGCAGCGGCGAGGATGCCTGCGTTCCAGTCGAAGTCTCCGCCGGCCAGTGGTTTGCGGGAGACGGGCTCGATGATGCTGATGAGCCCGGCGGACTGGCAGCTTTCGACGAATTCGCGGACCATTGCCACTCGGCCCTCGGCGGGTTCGTCCGGACGGTACAGGACGAGCAGCTTGAGCGCTTTCACGCCCAGGGCGGCGTACTTGTGCGGGTCCACCAGCCGGTCGATGGTCACCTCGCCCACCAGCTCGCCGTGCGCGGATTCAAAGTGGTCGGCCGAAGCGATGAGCCCGCAGGTCGGGTCCACCACGCCGGCCTCGATGGCCTGGTCCAGCGCAAACTGGCGGTCGATGAGGATGCCGGAGGCGTACGGGGTGAGGATCCGGGCTGCCTCAAGTTTGAAGTCCCGGAGGTCCTCGTCGGTTACGGGCTGGTCGGTGTGCTCGGCGAACATGTTGCGCATTGCTTCACGCTGGTCAACGGCGAGCATGGCGAATGCGCCTGACGGGCGCTGGAGCGGGGAAAGGTCGGTGGGGCTCATGGGCTGCTTCTTTCAGCTAGGCGGTGGGTTTTGGAGGTTAAGGCTTGGAGGAGAGGGCAGGGGTGACGGTTTGGTGAGGAATCAAGGACCGGCCGTCCAGCCCGGCGCAGGAGGCTGCGGCGGTGCGGCCAGCGAATGCTGCGGCCTCCACCAGGGAAAGGCCTGCTGCAACGGCGGCGAGGAGCGCGCCGTGGTAGACGTCACCGGCGCCCAGGGTGGACACGATGGTGGCCGGCGCCGCAGGAACGTGGATCGGGTCCCCGCCGCGTTCCAGGACCCAGGCCCCTTCAGAGCCGGCGGTGGCGACGACGGCGGAGGCGCCGTCGTCCATTGCTTTCCTCAGGAGGGCCTCCGGGGAAAGACTCTCGCCATATTCCGAGCGGAGGCGTTCGATGGTGGGGACATAGAGTGCGATCCCGTTGGGGGTAAAGGAGGGAATGGGGTTGCCGGCGTCCACACTGATGTTGATTTCAGCTGAGTGGACGCCAGGGATGTTGGCCACCGCGTTCCAGCCCAAATGGTCTGCATGGACCCAGGGTGCGGTGGCCAGCAGTTCGTGGAAGCGGCTGCCTGCGGGAAAGCTGACCGGCGGGACCGGACGGGTGACGATGGCCCGGCTTTCGCTGGCGGCGGCGACGACGATCACGCTGGCGCCGGTTTTGACGCTGGCGTCGCGGATGACGGCTGAGGTGTCGACGCCTTCTGCTTCCAGTCCTTGGATGATGCGATCCCCTTCCTCGTCAGTGCCAAGGACGCCGGCGAAGGCTGTCCGGGCTCCGGCACGGGCCGCTGCGACCGCGGCGGTGGCTGCGGGGCCGCCACCCGCCATAGCGAAGTCTGTGGCAACGGTGCGGCTGTCCGCGGCAGGGTACTCCTGCACCAAGGCAATGGAGTCAAGAGTGGCGCAGCCTACGAAGAGCAGGGGTCCAGTTGACGGTTGGGGCACGTTCCACCTCGTTGTAGTTCCGGCTGGTACTGAAGAAATATACACACGCTATGTTGGAATAACAACACTTTCTGTATAGTTCTGTTTGGGATGCAACGCCGCGGTCCCCCAAACTCAACGTAGAGAAACGGAGCAGCACATGTCATTGCCTTCTGCGGAAACGGTCCGGACCATTCGATACGGCCTCATCGGCGCCGGCCACATGGCCCGCGAACACGTTCGGAACCTCGCCCTGATTCCCGGGAGCCGGATCACCGCAGTGTCCGATCCCCAGCCCTCATCCCTGGAGGAGACCGTGGCTGAGATCGGCTACGAGGTGCAGACCTTCCCCTCGCACCAGGAACTGCTGGCCTCCGGCCTGGTGGATGCATTGGTGATCGCCAGCCCCAATGACACGCACCTGGGAATCCTCAAGGACATCTTTGCCAGCGGCACCAACCTGCCCGTTCTCGTGGAGAAGCCCGTCTGCACCTGTCCCGCCCAGGCCGACGAACTCGAAAAGCTTGCAGCGGATTACCCGGCGCCGGTGTGGGTTGCCATGGAATACAGGTACATGCCGCCGGTGCAGGAGGTCATCCAGGCCGCGCGCAATGGCAAGCTCGGCAACATCTACATGCTCTCGATCGTGGAGCACCGCTTCCCGTTCCTGCACAAAGTGGACGCCTGGAACCGGTTCTCCGAGCGGACCGGCGGAACCCTGGTGGAGAAGTGCTGCCACTTCTTTGACCTGATGCGCCTGATCCTGCAGGACGAGCCGGTACGTGTCTACGCAAGCGGTGGCCACGACGTGAACCATATGGACGAGGATTACAACGGCCGTGTTTCGGACATGATCGACAACGCCTACGTCATCGTCGATTTCAAGGGCGGCCGCCGAGCCATGCTGGAGCTGTCCATGTTCGCCGAAGGGTCCAAGTTCCAGGAGCGGATCTCGATCGTGGGGGACGCTGCCAAGATCGAAACCCTCATCCCGGTGGCGGCCAACCACTGGATCGCAGGTGATGAGGCGGAAGCGACGGTGGAGTTCAGCCCGCGCTCGCCGCTGGGGCCTGAAAAGCATGAGGTTCCGGTGGATGAAGCGGTCCTGGCCGCCGGTGCCCACCACGGCTCCACGTACTATGAGCACCTTGGCTACCGGAAGGCCATCCTGGGGGAAGGACCTGTGGAAGTTACGGTCGCGGACGGCCTGCAGTCCGTGCGGATGGGGTTGGCGGCGGAGCGCTCCATCATAGAAGGACGCCCCATTGAGCTTGCGAATGCGGTGCCGGGGTACGTCAGTAAGTAGATTGGTGTTGGAATTGCAACACTCCGCGGTGCGGACGTCCAGTATGAGGACCAGGAAAGAAGGGGTTATGAGCATGGCACGTGAGGAGGCGCCGCTGACGCCCCGCCAGCGCACCATTCTGGACGAGCTGGGCCGCCGGGGGTTCATTTCCACCACCGATCTGGCTGAAACATTTGCGGTCTCGGACATGACGGTGCGGCGGGACACGCGCGTGCTGTCCAAACTGGGTTTGGTCCGGGTGGTGCACGGCGGGGTGAGCGCCATTCATGGCCAAGGCCAGAACGCGGACTTCGCAGCCCGTGTCCGCGAGGACGCCGACGCCAAGCAGCGGGTGGCCCGCGCCTGCGTTGCAATGATCGGGGAGCGGGACGCCATCATTTTGGATGCAGGCACCACGACGTATCAGGTTGCGCAGGAACTGCCCGCTTCCTTTACGGGCACCATCATCACTCACTCAGCTCCGGCCATCCAGCGCTGCTTGCAGCTGACGGCTGCCCGGACCATCTGCCTGGGCGGGGAGCTGCTCCTGGACAGCCAGGCGTTTAACGGGCCGATGACGGTCAGTGCCGCAGCCGGACTCCGGGCGAAGACGGCGTTTATCGGCGTCAGCGGCATCCATGACGAGGCGTTTTACATTGAGCGGGACGTGGAGCGGGCCACTAAGATCGCCCTCATGAACTCTGCGGAACAGGTGGTAGTGGTGGCAACGCACCAGAAGATGCTGCGGTACGCGCTGGCCAGGCTTGCGGCCTTTGATGCTGCCGATGTGCTGGTGACTGACGCGCCGCCGCCGCCGGAGATCGAGGACGCGCTGGCTGCCGCCAATGTCAAGCTCGTGGTAGCCGCATGAGCCGGCGGCTGCGGGTGTGCCTGCCCGACCAAAAGCTGCTGGATGCGCTGGAGCCGATCGACGGCGTCGACTTCGTTCTCTGGGACTTGACCGGCCCTGCTCCGGAAGGCCGCCTGGACCTGTTGGTACCGGCCTACATGGGCAAGCCGGCCGCGTTGGCGGCCCTGGAGGGCGTCGACGTTGGGCTCGTGCAGAGCCAGTCGATCGGGTACGACGGCGTCGCGGACGTCCTGCCCAAGGGCTGCGTTTTCGCGAACGCGGCCGGGGTCCACGAGACCTCGACGGCGGAACTTGCCTTGGGAATGATGATCGCCAGCCAGCGCGGAATGGCCGACTTCGTGCGGAACCAGGCCAGCGGAACGTGGGACAACAGCCAGCGGCCCAGCCTGGCGGACCGGCGCGTGCTGCTGGTGGGCTACGGGGGAGTGGGCAAGGCGATCGAGGCGCGGCTCCTGCCGTTCGAGACGCACGTGACCCGGATGGCCAGCCGTGAGCGTGAGGACCATGCCGGGAAGATTTTCGGGATCGACTCGCTGTATGAGCAACTGCCGCTGCACGAGATCGTGGTGGTGAGCGTGCCCCTGAGCGAGCAGACGCAGCAGCTGGTGGACGCAAAATTCCTGGCTGCGATGCCCGATGACGCCCTGCTGGTAAACGTGGCACGCGGCCCGGTGGCGGACACCGACGCTTTGCTGGCGGAGACGTCGTCCGGCCGTTTGCGTGCCGCTGTGGACGTCACGGACCCCGAGCCGCTCCCGGCTGGCCATCCGCTGTGGACTACCCCCGGCGTGCTGATTACTCCGCACGTGGGCGGGGCCAGCTCGGCGATGTTCCCGCGGATGGTCAGGCTGATCAGGCAGCAGATCGGCCTGATGCTCGATGGCAAGGAGCCAGTGAACGTGGTGCTGGGCGGTCCGTCCCGGGGCTAACACCGCGGCGTACTGCAACGCGGGGTCACTCCTTGCCCAATAATTGATATTTGGGGCCAAGAGTGACCCCGTGTTGCCTTTGCAGCACGCCCCCGGCTCCTAAGCTGGGCGTATGTCCACTTATGAGGTCCGCCGCAGCGCGGTCATTCCTGCTCCCGCCGAAGACATCTCTCCGCTGGTAAACAGCTTTCACGAGTGGACCAAGTGGTCTCCGTGGGAGTCGGTGGATCCGGGCATGGACCGCCGCTACTTTGGCACCGACGCCGGTGTGGGCGCCGGCTACGAGTGGAGCGGCAACCGCAAAGCCGGCAGCGGAACGATGGAAATCGTTGAGTCGGTGCCGTCAAGCGAAATCAAGGTCCGCCTGCAATTCACCAAACCCTTCAAGGCGCTGAACCCCACATCGTTCACGTTCACCCCAGCGCCGGGCGGTACCGAGGTGACGTGGCGGATGACTGGCGAGAACAAGGGTGCCGCCAAGGTGTTCGCCGTCTTTATGAACATGGACAAGCTGGTGGGATCGGACTTCGAACGCGGGCTGAAATCGCTCACCGAGGCTGTGGCCGCAAGAAAGAGCTGACGACGGCGCTGCTGCCTCCTGGTACCTTGCGACGCGCCAACGTGAACACAACGGTTCGTGTCTAAACCGCGGGCTCGCGCCGCCTGCGGAACACGGTTCGCAGGTTGTCGCGGAACGTTAGCTGGTTCCGCCTGCTGACCACGATTACGGCAACCAGGGCGGTCACCAGAACGACCGCACCCCCGGCAGCTACGGACCAGCGCGCGCCGAACTCTGAGCCGATCCACCCCATCAGCGGCGCCCCCACTGCAGTTCCGCCCTGCAGGACCGCCAGGTACAGGGCCAGCACGCGCCCCCGGAACCGGGGTTCCACCGAGAGCTGGATGCTGGTGTTGCAGCTGTTCAGGAAGGTGATGGACGCCAGGCCGACAGGTATCAGCACCGCGGCGTACAGCCAGAACGACGGCGACACGCTGCCAAGGAGCGTGAAGAACCCGAGCCCGAGCGCCCCGCCCAGCAGGTACCGCAGCCGCGGCCCGGCCCGCCGTGCCGCGAGCAGCGCGCCGGCCAAGGTTCCCACCGCCATGATGGAGCCGAGGAGCCCGAATTCGCTGGGGCCCACACCGAACTCGGTGGTGGTCATGAGCGCGTTGATGATGGGAAAGTTCATGCCAAAGGCGCCGAGGATGCCCACCAGGACCATAATCAGCAGCAGGTCCGGCCTCTGGCGGACATAGCGCACGCCCTCGGCCACCTGGTGCTTACCGCGCCCTGCCCGGGCGGCCGGGGCGAGCTCCGAGGTGCGGATCAGGAACAGCGAGATGATGACGGCGGCGTAGCTGGCAGCGTTGAGCAGGAAGACCGGGCCGGTGCCCGCCCAGGCGATGAGCACACCGGCGACGGCGGGGCCGGTCAGCCTGGCGGTGTTGAAGGACGCGGAGTTCAGCGCCACCGCGTTGGAGATGTTGTCCTGCCCCACGAGCTCGGAGACGAAGGACTGGCGGGCGGGGGCGTCGATGGCGCTGGCGATGCCGAGGCAAAGGGCGGCCAGGTACGCGTGCCACAGTTGGGCGGTGCCGGTTACCACCAGCAGTCCAAGCGCCAGTCCGGTGAGGCCCATGGCCACCTGCGTCCACAGCAGGATCACCCGCTTGCGGTAGCGGTCCGCCAGCACGCCGCCGTACGGGCCAAGCAGCAGCATGGGAAGGAACTGCAGGGCGGTCGTGATGCCGACGGCGGCGCCGGAATGGTTGGTGAGGACGGTCAGGACCAGCCAGTCCTGGGCCACCCGCTGCATCCAGGTGCCGACGTTGGACACCAGCGCACCGCCAGCCCAGATCCGGTAGTTGCGGTTTTCGAGGGCCCTGAACATCGCACTCATTTGCCGCTCATCTCCTGCATGATGTGCGCCGCGCGGCTCAGCACCAGCCGGTCCTCTTCACTCAACCCGGCCACACGCTGTGCCAGCCAGGCAGTTCGCTGGTTCCTGGCCTCCGCCAAAACGGCCCTGCCCGCGTCGGTGATGTCCACGTGGACCTGCCGCCCGTCGTCGGGATTGGCGGCCCTGGAAACGAAACCCTGCTCGGCCAGGGCGTTGACGATCCGGGTCATGGACGGAGCCTGCACATGTTCCCGCTCGGCGAGGGTGCGGAGGGTCTGCGCCCCGTTCCCGTTGAGCTGGGCAAGGACGGTGTACTGGCCCGGTGTGATGACGTCGCCGGTTGCCTCGACGCGGAGCCGGCGGGATGTGCGCATTACGGCCGTGCGGAGGTCTATGGCCAGGCTGTCGGGGCTGACGGACTCTGCCGTTTCAGTGTTCTCGGTGTTGGTGGTGGTCACGCTTGCGTTGCGCCTCCTGAAGATGCTTAGCAATGCTAATTAGTCCTGCTAACAAGTATGCTTCTGTCCCCAAGAAAGGGCAAGGTTTTAGGAGGTTGATATGCATCACCCGAGCGGTACGAAGGGCGCTTTTCCCGGGGTACGGAGAGGTTGCGTGCAGCTTAGTTAGGCTGAAGCATGGACTATCAGTTGCGCCAAGCTACGCCGGAAGATGCCGAGGCGGTGGTGCTGATGCACACGCTGTCCCATGAGGAGTGCTACCCCCACCTGCTGTCCCCGCAGTTTTTCGCCGCCCGCCGCGATGCGATTCCGGAACGGGTGGAACGCCGTCGGAAGCACCTGGACGGCCCTGACCCGCGGATCATTGCGGTGGATTCCAATGATGAAGTGGTGGGATTTGCCGACGCCGGTCCAGGCCGCGACGAGGACGGTCCCGTTCCATTGGAGCTGTACTCGATCTACATCCTCGGCCGTGCCCAGGGCATGGGATTGGGAGCGGTCTTGCTGGAAGCCGCGATCGGTGACTCGCCGGCGTACCTTTGGGTGCCGGCGGACAACCCAAGGGCCCAGGCTTTCTACCGCCGGCACGGTTTCCGGCCCGACGGCAAGCGGGGTTTGCTGCCACCCGAATGGGAAAGCGTGCCCGAGATGCGGATGGTCCGGGTTGGGCACGACCACTGAAGGGGCCGGTGATGGCTGCTACCGCTGAGGCTGTTCTTCATGACGGCACCGTCATTCCTGTTTCCGTTCATGGCGACGGTCCTGCGCTGCTGCTGCCGGTCCGGCTCGCCCCGCATCCGCCGGCCGAGGCGGAGACCATGCGCAAGTGGGGCGGCGATCCTGGATTGGGCGCAGTTTTGGTGGAAGGGCTTTCCCGCTCGAACCGGCTCATCGTTGCCGACTATGAAGGCCACCGGATGGCCCAGCCCGCGGCGAAAACCCTCACTCCTGAGAACCTCGCCGCCGACTTATTGGCCATTGCCGGTGCGGGCGGCGCCGGCGCCTTTGGCTACTACGGACACTCCTGGCTGGCCCTTGCCGGTCTCCAGCTGGCCCTGCGCACTGACCGCCTCCGGGCGCTGGCCATGGGTGGCTTTCCGCCCCGCGGCGGGCCGTACCGGAGCATGCTGGCGGTGACCCGCGCGGCCCACGCCGCGTCCGTGCGGCCACCTGACCCGTCCGCCGTCGCGGTCGACGACGCCGAGCCGGGGGACTGGGACTCGGTGTCCGTGCAGACCACTGAGGCGCAGACCCGGCAGTTCGTCACCCTATACGAGGCACTTCAGGATTTCGACGACGGCGCCGCCGCATTGCCGCCCGGCCGGTTCCGGCTGGCATTCGCTGGGTCCAAGGACCAGATCGACTACAGCCCGCAGTGGGGCGGCGTCCGGGTGAGCATCGGGGAGCCGCTGGCCAGGCACCGCGACGCGCTCGTTGCCGCCGGTTGGGACGTGCAGGTCCTTCCCGGGCTGGACCATCTTGGCGCGATGCACAGTTCGGTGGTGCTCCCTATCCTGACCGGTTGGCTCAGGAAAATCGGCTGGGTGCGGGACTAGGATCAGGCGATATGGGCTCGATGTCATACCTGTATGCAGGTGTCCCGGTGACAAACCAGGCGCGGGCACTTGAGTGGTTCGCCGCGTTTTTCGGGCGCCCGGCCGACGAAATCATCGGCGATGAGGCGCTCCGGGAGGTCAGCGAAACCGCCTGGCTTTTCGTCACGGAGCAGCCGGACCGGGCAGGCGGCGCGCTGCTGACGCTCGGGGTGGAAGGCCTTGATGTGTCTCTTTCCCGCCTCGCCGCCCGCGGCGTTAACCACGAGCCGATGGAAACCTACGGCAACGGGGTGCGCCACGTCGTCGTCCTTGATCCGGACGGCAACAGCCTGTCCTTGGCCGAGGCACCGCAGGACTAGCTTTCCGCCTTTGGGAATCCGGGGCGGAAGCCTTCCGCGGCAATTGACAGACCCCGGCGATGGTGGGTGCATGGGAAAGCGACGGTCTGTTACTGCCCAGCCTTGATTTTCCGCCAGCCGCCCGCGCGGTTGTTGGCGATGATCGCGCGGAACATCTCCACGAGGGCGTCCTCGTTGAGCGGCTCGCCCTCGTAGTACGAAATCATTCGGCCGGTTTTGTTGCCGTGGCCCCCGGTGATGATGTTGTGCGGGTCCGGGGTGATGCCGCCGTCGTACAGGAACACGTTGACGTGATCCTTCGCGGCGAGCAGCGCGCAGATGTTGCCCTGCAGGACGAAGTACGGCTGGACGGTTCGTTTGATGGTTTCCTCGACTTCGGGATCGGCGGCGTGGACCAGGTCCCGGACCTGCCGGCAGATGTCCTGCTGCCAGGGTGGGAGCGCGTCGATGTAGTGGTCAACGCGCGGGTCCTTTTCATAGCTCACCGGTGAACTCCTTCCGCCAAACCCTATGGTTCCCCGATCCGGCCGGGAGGGAAAGAGGCCACTCCTGCAGGCCAGACCCAGCGCCCTATAGCACGCGCAAAGCGAGGCCTGCGCTGGAAGCCGGGTGCCGCCGTCGGACACTCCTGCCAGGACTAAGATGACCGCATGGGTGCCGTTGACGATTCCCTTGCCGCCATGTCGGAGCCGGACCGATCCTGCCTGCAGCGCGTCGTCGCGATAGCCCGGAGCATCGCCCCGGATGCGGAAGAAGGGATGAGCTACGGGATGTCGGCCCTGAAACTGGACGGCAAGCCCCTGATCGGAGTGGTGGCGGCTGCCAAGCACCTGTCCATCTTTCCGTTCTCGCCCGCCGTGGTGGACGCCGTCGCATCCAAGCTTGAAGGCCACTCCCTGTCTAAGGGCACCGTCAGGTTCACGCCGGACCACCCCGTCCCAGATGACGTGGTGGAAGAGATGGTCCGGCTGCGCCGGGCAGAGATCCGGAAGTAGCCGCTATAGCTGCGCCGGGCCCAGGGGCAGGGGAGTGATCGGCTGGTCATTCGCCGTCAGGTCGATGCCCAAATCCTTGGCGAAAACCAGCCGTGTCTCCTTGTAGAGTCCCGTCTGGTTCTCGTCCAGTTCGAAGACGCGCGCGCCGCGGAGCCTGTTCCGGTCGGCGCCCGGCAGCCCGTAGGCGCCGAACCCTGTCCCGGGACCGTAGCCAAGCTCCACGCCGTAGTAGTTGCCCACATAGGTGTTGACGTGGTCGTGGCGCACGAAGTAGCCGCGCACATCCCCGCGCTCGAGGAAAGCGTTGAACAGGCCGGAGTTGAAGGGGCCCGGGCACTCGTCCTCGTTCCGCTCGCCCGTGATGTTGTGCTTCTGCACGGCGCGCTGGTGGTCCGCATCCGTCCGCGAATCAATGCTGGCGAACCACATGTTGCGGTGCTCGTGAAGGGCGATGTGCCCCCACATGAGTGACGGGATCTTCCTCCCGTATTTCTGCTCGGTAGCGATCGAGAGGTTGCGGTACCAGGTGACCTGGTCCATCCGTACCCAGTCCCAGTCCGGGTAGCCCTCGAAGTCCTGGCCGTTGATGCTGTCCGGGGCGTAGCGGCCGGTGTCGATGAGCCACAGGCCGAAGGCAGGGTCCTTGGACTTGGAGGACTGGACCAGCAGCAGCGAGTTGGACGTTCCGGTGACGCCGTCGGTGGTGTCGCCATTAACGTTGTATTCGTAGGTTTGCAGGAACTGGAGCATCCGGGCTTCGGTCATCCCGGTCCTGGCCACGGAGTCCTCATCGTGGTTGCCGAACGTGATGGCCAACGGGATCTTCCGGCTTTCCATCGGCTGGACCACGTGGTTCAGCGCCTGCTTGACCTCCAGTTCCGTATCGCAGCCGCCGTTGATGACGTCGCCGTTGATCACCACAAAGTCCGGCTTCTCCGCGTCCAGCGTGCGGTCCATCAGTTCGATGGTGCGGCGGTCCGTCTGCTCGTCGTCCTGGGTGTCGTTGAACTGGACCACCTTGAACCGGCCGTCAGGGCGGAACGCAAGGGTTGGCTTGGGCGCCTTCGCGCCCGGTGCCGCAGTGGCCCCGGTTCCCGCCGCCACTGTGGCTCCCAGCGCGCCCAGGGTTCCTGCGGCTGCCAAAGCGGCCCTCCGGCTGAACCTGGGCTGGTGGATCTTGATGGTCATGGCTGCCTTCCTGCATGGTGCGCGGCCACGCTTCCGCCGCCGTCCCTGTGACAGTAGGAAGCCCCGACGTCCGGGTTCCAAACGCGTGGTGAACAACCGATGAGGAGAAGGCGTTGACGGGATTCGTAAGGGCTGCCCGGACCGCCATCACGTGTCCCGCAGGAGGGCCCGGGCCTGTTGCCCCACCCCCGGGTGTGAGACCATCCGGTATGGGTGAAAACAACAAACCGGACGCGGCCGCTGTGCCGGTAACCGGGGTAAACGACCATGCGTGGGAGCGGGAACCCCGCCATCCCACGGCTGAGCAGGCCCGCTCCATCGGCTACCGCAGAAGGGACGCAGAGTCCAAGTTGGAGCAGCGTCTGCGGGCGGCCCGCGACAAGCCAGACGACGAAAACGGCGGCCAGGAGAACTAGTTATCGGGTCGTCGGCAGGCCTGAAGCGACGAGGGGGCACCAATGAAGTCCAACGAACTGCTGCTGGACTCCTTCAGCAGAATCAGGGAAACAGTGGAAGCCACACTGAAAGGGCTCGACGACGGGCCCCTGGTCCGGCGGCCCGGTGGCACCGGGAACTCAATCGCCTGGCTGATTTGGCACCTTGCCCGGGTGGAGGATGTGCAGGTGGCCGACGCTGGGGGACTGGACCAGGTATGGACCGCGCAGGACTTCGTGGGCCGCTTCGGCCTCCCACTGTCCAGGAACGACACCGGCTACGGCCATTCAAGCGACCAGGTGGACGCGGTACAGGCGCCGCCGGAACTGCTGCTCGGTTACTACGACGCAGTCCACCGGCAAACGGTGGAGTTCGTGCAGACGCTCGGCGATGAGGATTTGGACCGCATAGTGGACACCCGGTGGGACCCGCCGGTCACCCTCGGCGTCCGGCTGGTGAGCACCATCGCGGACTGCCTGCAGCACGTGGGGCAGGCCGCTTACGCCAAGGGCTTGAAGCGGGCATAGGAAAGAATGAATTACCTATTTCCGTAGAGGGAATTCGGTTCCATAATGGCCACGTAGGCGTCGGGGACCCCTGCGGCGATGAATGCTGGGGGGCGCAGCAGGGTCCCAGGTGGCTGGACGGTTATGGCGGAACGGGCGGCCACGCGGCCCCGGAATAGGGATACTCCGGGAACGTAAGAGGGGAGAGCATCCCCGCCAACGCGAACAATGCACAAAGGAATTCATCATGCTCAAGGACTCAGCAATTATGGCTGTCCTGCCCGCGAAGGACATCAACCGGGCCAAGGAGTTTTATCGGGACAAGCTGGGTTTGGAAAGTTCCGAGGCCATGGAGGAGTACAGCCTGCTGTACCGCTGCGGGAACGGAACGAGCTTCCTCATCTATCAGACGGACAACGCAGGGACAGCAAAGAACACCCAGATGGGCTGGGAATCGGACAACATCGAACGCGACATGGAGGAACTGCGGAGCCGAGGCGTTGTTTTTGAGGATTACGATCAGCCCGGGTTGAAGACGGAGAACGGCCTTGTCACTGACGACTGGGGAAAGTCCGCCTGGTTCCTGGACAGCGAGGGGAACATTCTCAATATCACCCAGCGCACGTAGCATCTGAGCGGACGCGTCAGGGCGCCTGACCGAAGGAACGTACGACGTCGGCGCTCGCCAACGTCCGGCCGCGTCACTTTCCGTACGGCTACCAGCGGGAGCTGCCTGCTAATAGGCGTTCGTGACTAAGCCGTGGGTACCTTTCCTTCAAGGTATCCACGGCTTTTTAGTTAGGGCGGCAGGCAAGCTCCCTAGTGCGAAGACAACTCGCGCATCAGCCCGAGCTGTGCCAGGAACTCCACTTGATCGAAGTAGAAGTGGTGGGAGGCGATCTCCCCGCCCTCAACCCTGGCGACGTCACAGCTCCGGATCCTGACCTGCTTGCCGGTGGGCTGAAGGGCTTCGCCGGAGGGCATGCGCAGTGGTCCGGTGTTCGTACCGACAACGTACCCCTCGTCGACCGCCACGTTGCCGGCTTCGTGCCTCTCCGCGTACTCATAGTGCACGTCGGGCAGGGCTTCCCAGAAATGGAAGAGGTAGCTGGTGATGGCATCCCGCCCGTTCAGTTCCCCTTCGTCAGGGGTGTAGGCAACGGCGTCTGCGGCGTAGCAACTTGCCAGCGTATCTTTGTCTTTGTCATTCATGGCGGTGGTGAGGCGATCCATGACTTCGCGTGCCTGTCCCATTTGGGACCTCCAATTTTTGGGCGGCCTCACGGAAGCGGAGGCCGCTTCGTGGACTGGCTCCGGCCGACTGCTGGAGCCAATTTAATTGGATATCCGCTTCGGATCACTGTCAATGAAGAAGTGGAGGAGGCCGCGCCCCGGGCTTCCGCCGGGCTTCCCGGTCTACTTTCCGGTCAACGGCGGTTCCTGCCCGTCCGCCGGCGTCACCCGGATCCGAGCGATACGCAGCCGGTCCATCGCCGTTACGGTCAGCACATGGCCGTCCGCTTCCACACTGTCACCTGTCCGGGGCAGCCGCCCCAGCCGGTCAATGACGAACCCTGCGACTGTCTCGTAATGCCCCTCCGGCAGTTCGATGCCGGACGCCGAGGCGAACTCCTGAAGGATGAGCCCGCCGTCCACGTCAAGCGATCCGTTGGCCCTGGTGACCCGGTCCTCGGCGTCCACGCCGGCGTCGTACTCGTCGTAGATTTCGCCCACTAGTTCCTCCACGAGATCCTCAAGAGTGACGATGCCGTCCGTGCCGCCGTATTCGTCCACCACGAGCGCGATGTGCTGGCCCAGCCTGCGCATCCGCTGCAGGGAGGGCAGCACTTTGTTGGTCCCCGGCAGCGGAAGGATCTCCCGCACGATGTCCCGCACGTGCCCGTCGTCGTGCTTCCCGTCCCGGGGCACGAGGTCACGGACGTGGATGAAGCCAAGGACGTCGTCGGGCGTTTTGTCCATCACGGGATAGCGCGAATAGGGAGCGTCCCTGACCATGCTGAACGCCTCGGCGATGCTGAGGTTGCCATTGATGAAGGTCACCTCGGTGCGGGGGCGCATGACCTCCTGCAGCGAGCGGTTTCCCGCGCCGAAGACGTCCGAGAGGATGCTGCGGCTGTGCTCTTCCAGTACCTCGCTCTCGGCCACCATGTCCCACAGTTCCTCGGAGCTGACGCTCTCCTGCTTGGCATTCGGGTCACCTCCAAACAGCCTCACGACGGCGTCCGTGGACACGGACAGCAGCCAGACGGCGGGCCGCATGATTTCGGAGAGAACACCCAAGGGAGGGGCCAGGACTTTCGTGAAGCCGACGGCGCTCTGCATGGCCAGTCTCTTGGGCACCAGTTCGCCGAGGACCAGGGAGAGGTAGGCGACCAGCAGCGTCATGCCGATAAAGGCGATCGGTTCCGCGGAGGCACCGAAACCGATGCCTTCCAGCAGGGGTTCGACATCGGGCGCGATGGTGGAGGCGCCGTAGGCAGCCGAGAAGAAGCCGGACAGCGTCACGCCGATCTGGACCGTTGAGAGGAACCGGTTGGGGTTCCCGGCCAGCGCTGCGATTCGGGCGCCGCGCTTTCCAGACTTCTCCATCCGGCGTACCTGGCTCTCGCGGAGCGAAACCAGCGCCATCTCCGTGCCGGCAAACACCCCGCCCAGCAGCACAAAAAAGAGGACCAACAGGAAATTGAGCAGGGTGTCGCTGTCCATGAACAGACACTACCGAATGGAAAAGCCCGGCAGCAGCTCTGCGGAAGCTGCAGCCGGGCCGGACACACAGGGGAAGTCAGCCCTTGACGTCGTAAGCCTTCGGCAGCTTCAGGCCCCGCTCCTCCATGAGGGTGCGCAGGCGGGTGGGGTAGTCGGTGATGATGCCGTCCACGCCCAGGTCCATCAGGCGGACCATGTCAGCGGTGGTGTTCACCGTCCACGGGATGACGGGCAGGCCCAGGTCATGGGCTTCGGTGATCATCTCCGGGGTGACCGAGCGGAACGTGGGGGAGACGACGTCGTACCCCTGGGCAGCCGCCGCCTTGGGAAGGGAACCGTCGTAGTCGTCGATGTCGATGCCGCCCAGGTTGCGGCTCGCGCCGGGCTGGCCCACGCCCATCCAGGCGTCGCCGCTGGAGAGAGCCACCAACGGGAGCTCGGGCGCGATCTCCTTGGTGAGGTTCAGCGAGGACCAGTCGAAGGACTGCAGGGTGGTCCGGTCCGCCATGCCGGAAGCCTGGATCTCGGCCACCACGGCGCGGGTGAGAGACTCCATGCCGGCGCCGCCAACCTCGCTGCTCTCCACCTTGGTCTCCACGTTGAAGCGGACCTTGCCGGCGCTGGCGTCGCGGACCAGCTGGTAGACGTCCTTGAGCTCGGCGATCCGGTTGCCTTCGATGACGTCCTGTTCCGGGTAGCCGGGCAGCTGCACGAAGCCGCAGTTGAGCGTCTTGATCTGCACCAGGGAGAGCTCGGCGACGCGGTCGCCGACGTACGGGAACTCGGGGTCACCGGCGGTGGCGGGTGCGGTGTCCGCGCACTTGGTGGCCTGGATGGTGTCGTCGTGCCAGACGATCACCTTGCCGTCCTCGGTCAGGTGGGTATCCAGTTCAAGGGTGGTCACGCCCAGTGCCAGGGAGTTCGCGAATGCGGCCAGGGACTCCTCTGTCCATTCGCCGCGGCCGCCGCGGTGGCTCTGCAGGTCGAAGGAGCCGTTGCGCTCGTTTACCTTCAGGGCGGACGTGGCGGCTCCGGCAGCGTTCGACGACGGCGTCCCGGCTTCGTCCTCCGGGGCGGCGACGGCGGGGCTCGCCATGGCGGCGATCAGGGCGGCGGCTGCTGCGGCAGTCAGGACGTGGCGCATGGGTGGTTCCTCCTGGGATGACGGGGACCGGCTGTTCGCCGGTGACCCGCCAACGCTAAGGAGGGCAGGTTGCGTCTTTGATGCGGGGAGTTGGAGGGCGGGTTAACGGCGGTGTTCCGGGCGTTAACATTGCGGGCTGCAGGCGGTCTTGACACCCTTTCCGGCCATGAGGAACATCGGAAGTGTCGGTGCAACTGGCGGTCTCCCAGGGGTCCAGCTGTGGTACGGCGTCTCGAAGGGATTTGAGATGCAGTCAGGACGTTTCACCCCGCTCCACGGTGCGGCCGCAGCCGCCGCAGCGCTCGTATTGTTTGGAGTTGCAGGCTGCACCAGGGCGCCCACCGCACCGGACCAACAAACGTCGGCGCCCACATCGGCGTCCGCCAGTGCCACCGCTACTGCCTCTGCAACCGCAACTGCGCCGGCCTTCGCAGCCGTGCTCAAGAAGTACAGCAAGGACATCCGCGCCGGGGGAGCTACCGCCGTCGTCATCCAGGTGAAGTCCCGGCTGGGTGAGTGGTCCTCGGCGGAGGGAGTCCGGAACCTGGAAACCAATGAGCCCGTCCAGCTGACCGATCAAACGCACGTGGGCGACATCACCATGACAATGGTGGCGGTGTCCGTGATGAAGCTCGTGGAGGAAGGGAAAATCCAGCTGCATGATCCTGTCCAGAAGCACGTTCCGGGCTTCGAGAGCATCATCAAGCCGCCGGGACCCATCACCATCCGCAGCCTGCTCAGCCACCGGTCCGGCATTCCGCGCTACTGGGAAAGCCTGCTCAGGGCCGGCGATCCGGCGGATGGCAAGCGCAGCCATGAGGAACGTTTGGCCGCAGCCGCTGACCCTTGGACGGGAGGCTCGGGCAGCCTTTTCAGCTACTCAGGCACCAACTACTCGGCCTTGGCCCTGCTCGTCGAGAAGGTGCGCGGCCAGGACATCGCTGCGGTCATCGGTACGGACACGGTAGAGCCGTTGGGGCTTCAGGGCACCCACATGGCGGGTAACGAGCCTGGTCCGCAGAACCTGATTCACGGGTACACGAAGACGGAAAGCGGTGAGCTGGTGGACAACGCCTTGGCTCCATTCCACAGCGGTTCCCCGGACACCGGAATGATCTCGACTGTCCCCGAGCTCAACACGTTTTTCGCCGCGCTGCAGAAGGGGACACTGCTGACTCCTCAAAGCGTGGCGGAAATGCACCATCCCAAGTACCAGCAGTACGGGCTCGGTGTTGTCCGCCGCTATGACTCCTGCTCCAACAACGACTACTTCGGCCACCTGGGAGTGGTGCGGGGATACGCTGCCCTGGCGCTGATCAGCGCCGACGGATCGCGGCAGATTGCCATGGCCGTGGCGGGCGTACGGAAGCCGGAGCTGGTTGGTTTTGAGGATCCGGAATCGCTGAAGATGTCAGAAGCGGCGGTGAACGCGCTTAGTCAGGCGTGCTGATTGGCACAGCACTTGGCGCTGCTAGTGGCTGCCTTCGCGCTCGCCAACGGGCCGGGGCCGCTTCCACGTGGACTCGCGTGGACCGGGCGGGTAGGCCGCTTTCCGGCCGGCAAAGGTGATGACCAGCGCCGCGATCACCGGCAGAGCAGCGGCGGCCGGGACCAGCAGCGGGCCGGCCACCACCAGGGCAGCAGAGCCGTAGAGGGCGCCGATGGTGATGCCCAGCTGGATCGTGAGAACCGTGAGCCCGTTGGCGGCGTCCTTGTTCTCCCGGCCGGCCCGGAGGATGGCGGACTGGTTGTAGATGCCGATGGCTCCCAGCCCGGCGCCCCACACGGTCATCAAAGCCAGGGCGATGGGCAGGCTCCCACCCACGAACGGCAGCGCGAGCATCGAAACGGCGATTGCCGCCGTCGTAATCAGCAGCGAACGGCGGGGGTGTGAGTCCACGGTGAGCCCCGCGATCCAGATGCCAAGCAGGCCGGACACTCCGAGGACGGTGAGGGAGAGGCTGATGGCGTAGTCGGGCAGGCCGGCTTCGCGGATGTACGGGGCGATGTAGGTGAAAAGCGCGAAGTGTGCCAGGACCAGGAGCGGCCAGGCGATGGCAACGGGCTTCACGCCAGGCTGGGCGATGGCTGCGCGCATCGACGGGCGGATCTCGCCTGCGCTGCGCCGCACAGACGGGAGGAACAAAAAGCCCAGAACAGCGAGGAGCACGCCGAATCCGGCGAGGGCAAGGAACGCCGCACGCCAGCCGAGGACCGTGCCCAAGGCGGTCCCGATCGGGGCGCCAATAGCCAGGCCCAGGCTGTTGCCGCTGAAGACGATGGCCAGGGCCTTGCCCACCTTGTCGGCCGGGACCACGCGGGCCACGTAAGGAGCCATCGTGGTCCACAGCAGTCCGTGCGCCAGGCCGCCCACCAGCCGTGCCACCATCGCGAACGTGAAATCGGGCGCGAGGCCTACCAATGCGTTGCTGAGCGCGAAGGTGAGGACAAGGGCCACCAGCAACGGCCTCTTCGGTACATTGGCCAGCAGCCGGGCGGCGGGCACCACGGTGACCACAATGACGGCGGCGTAGGCGGCGGCAAGATAGCCCGCCACCGGCTCGGACACGTCCAGGCCGGTGCTGATCTGCGGGAGCAGGCCGGACGGCAGCAGTTCGGTGGTAATGGCGGTGAAGGCGATGGTGGCCAGGACCATCATGGCGGCCAGCGGGAAACGCTGGGGAGCCGGCGCGGAAATCGCGGAGGACATGAGGAATGTTCCATTCAAGGGGGAGGGAAGCGGAACCTGGCGCTGCTGGCCCAACAATTCCTCCACCAAGTTTACCCGGTGAACTAACTGCGTACGTGCAGGGCGGCGTGTTTCGAAGCGGCAGAGCTGGTATCTGTGCCGCGCAATCTGCGCCACACTTGGAGTTTGGCCCCTAACGAAAGCAGCTCTCCTTGATTACCCTCCAGCAGGACGCAGAAGGCTTTATCCGGATGAACCGGCACTACCCCGCCAGCGTCCGCATTAAGATCGCTTTCACCGACGGCAGCACCGGTGAGTTCTCAGGGCAAACCCTCAACGACGCCTACGATGCAGCCCTCGCGGAATTCCGTGCCAAGAACGGCCTCGATGCGCGGGGATACTCCAGGACTCCTGCGGGCCGAACGAATTCCGGCAACACGATTGATTTCGTTCCGGTGCATCCCGCCATGGGGGAGTAGGCCGCGCGCTCGCTGACGGTGGTCACTGAGTTGACCGCATGGTGACGAGTAGCCATACCGTTCGCGGGATGGACCACACGACAGCCAGCCCAAGCACGGGCACCAGCGAGACGCCGACGTCAGGGAACTGACGGATGATCACCAGGAGGTCGGTGTCGAACCGGGCGGGCGCGTAGACGAGGCACAGCCATAAGGCGAAGGCGTCGAGCGCCAGGGTGCCACCGGCCCACGCCAGGTGCGCCCAGCGTTTGCCGGCACCGAACCGGCCGTGGAGCAGGACCGAGAGCGCCAGCCACAGGCTCAGGAGTTCCGCCAGCAGCAAGGCCAGCGAGACCGCCCAGCTGAACTGCTGCAGCCAGTCCTCATATACGACGGCGGGTACCGGCGACTGTCCGTGGAGGATCCGCAGGATGTTCGTGTCGATGGCCTTGAGCCGGGAGGGGGCGGCGGTGTCGTTGCCGTTGATGACCAGGGCGACGCCGAGCCCGGAGTCCGGAACCATGGCCAGGTAGGTGTGGCTGTTGCCCCATTCCCCCTGGTGCTCCAGCAGCAGCGGCAAGTCCTCCGAAGCGGGGGCTGCGGGACCAGCTGATTCCACGAGCGGCCGGGTGTACCAGCCCATGGCGTAGCCCTTGGCCTCGTCCACCCGGGTCCGGGGCTCGAACATCGCCGCGACGCTCTCAGGCTTCAGGATCCGGGCATCCCCGTAACGGCCGCCGTTGAGCAGGGCAATCAGCTCATGGCCCAGGTCCTCGGCCGAGGAGTACATGGTGCTGGAGGGAATTCCGGCGGTGGGTGCCGGCACGTCGGTCTGAAGCCAGAACGAGCTGAACCAGCGGGAATGCCCAGCAGCCGCGCTGTCCGCCCGTGCCGCGGTGCGGGTGGGATGGCTGTGGACCATGTTCAGGGGCCCAAAGACGTGCTGCTTTAGATACTCCCCGAAGGGCTGGTTGGCGACGGTCTGCACCAGGAGGCCCAGGACGTTGTAGTTGGCGCTGGCGTAGTGGAAACGCTGCCCCGGTTCGCCCGCCAGCGGTGAGTCGGCGAGCGCGCGGACTGCTTTTTCGAGGGCTCCCGGGTCCTGTGCAAGGGAAGCTTCAAAAGCGGTGTCCCTCGCCGACATACCGCTGGTCTGGTGGAGCAGCTGCCGGACGGTGATCGCCGACGATCGGGGGTGGTCAAGGGTGAACCAGGGCAGGTAGGTCTGCACCGGTTCATCCAGCCGCAGGCGCCCGGCCTCCACCTGCTGCATCACGGCGATGGCCGTCAGTGACTTGCTGGTGGAGGCGAGCAGAACGGGAGTCTGGGCGGTCATCGGCCGCCCGGAGGGGTCCGCGCGGCCGAAAGCGGCGGCGTGCACCTGGGTGCCATCCCGGACGACGGCGACGGCGGCACCGGGAATCCCCAGGACTTCGATCTGCTCCCGCAGGAAGGTGTCCACAGCTTCGTAGGTTTGCTCCGGAGTGCCGGGCTGGGTGGGCATCAGGCCAAGGTGGACCGATCGGGGTGGAGCGGCGCCGCCGAGAGTTCCGGTCAGGAGGAAGCACACCAGCAGGCAGCGCGTTGACCACGAGATAGTCCGCATGGCTGCACCTGCTTCGGCTGAGCGTCCCTTCACGGTATGGCCTGGCCAAACGGAAAACAAACACTTGTGACTCTCACGCGAGGGACGGACGAAGTCCCCGTGAGATCGCCCACCTTATTCTGAGTTACTCACATTAATTCCGTAGACTTGTTACCAGGCCGCCGAAGCCCTTAAGTGCTGCCGCAGGGATAACGTCCTCGCGTGCCGGCAGTCGGCCGCCGCGTCTGACTGCCCATGCTTGAACCCGCGCCCCTTTCTGAATGGCGTGCAGGCGGTACTGCACCAGCATCGGCGACGCCGGCAAGCCCCCACAACCACAGGAGATCACTTGACTCTGCAGTCCGAACTGGCCGTAACCCAGGAAACCCAAACGACCGCCAAAAACAGCACCCCGCGTGGCGGCAGCTACGTCAGCCTCCCGGCAGGCCGGGAAGTTCCGCTCCGCCGCGTCGAGGGAAACTACGTTTCGCTGCCCGGCGTCCTTCCCGGCAACGCGAACAAAGCCCAGGGCACGTACATGACGCTTCACTCGGTTCCTGCGGATAAGACGGAAATCAGCTACACCCGCATCGGCTAACTTCCGCAAAACACCAAAAGCGCCTGCCGCCCTTTCCGAAAAAGGGGCGGCAGGCGCTTTTGGTGTAAGCGGTCAGTCCGGTTTCGGCTGGAACTACGCTTACTCCACAACGGCCACCGGAGCTGTTGTTTCGCCGCCGCGTACAGCAGGAGTGCTCCGGCGTCGCCAATAAGCGGCCAGGACAGCACCGGAAACGTTGTGCCATACCGAGAAGATGGCGGCGGGCAGGGCCGATTCGGGAGTCAGATACTGCCGTGACAGTGCTGCTGCCAGGCCTGAGTTCTGCATGCCGACCTCGATTGCGGTGGTGCGCCTGGATGGAACGGGCAGCTTGAACAGGCGGGCCGCGCCGTAGCCCAGGGCGTACCCCAGGCCGTTGTGCAGGATAACGGCCGCGAGGACCAGCAGACCTGCAGTAAAGATGGCCTTCGCGCTTCCGGCTACCACCGCGACCACAACAAGGGTGATGGCGAGGACGGAAATCCAGGGGAGGGCAGGCAGCGCTCTGGTGACCAGGCGCGGCAGGAATGTACGGAGCACGAGTCCCAGAAGCACAGGGATCAGTACGACCTGGACGATGGACCACGCCATCGAACCGGCGTCCACCGGCATGTACTGGCCTGCCAGCCACAGTGCCAGCACCGGGGTCAACACCGGAGCAAGCAGGGTGGAAACGGTGGTCATGGCAACGGACAAGGCGACGTCGCCCTTGGCAAGGTAAGACACCACGTTCGACGCCGTTCCTCCGGGGCAGCAGCCCACCAGGATGACGCCCGCGGCCAAGGCCGGCGGCAAGCCGAGCGCCGCCGCGATCAGCCAGCCCAGCAGGGGCATGATGGCGTACTGCGCCACAACACCGATAACTACTGGGACGGGCCGTTTGGCGATGACGGCGAAGTCAGGAGGTGTGAGGGTCAGGCCCATGCCGAACATGATGACGCCCAACAGGGGAGTGATCCAGGGGGCCAGGCCGGTGAAGGCTGTGGGCGCGGCAAGCGCTACGGCTCCTCCGGCCAGGATCAGCACGGGAAAGAGAGTGACGGCGATGCGGGCGCTGCGTTCTTCAGCGGCAACTGCCGACGTGGAGGGCGAGGGTAAGGAAGACATGCCTACCGGACTATCACAGTGAGAGTTCTGTTTCAGAATCAGCGTGGATTGATGACACGGGCGGGATTGCAGTCGAACTGCCTGGATTCAGAGCGGGAGGCCCGCCCTGATCTGGATGAGTGTGAGGTCCAGCAGGGGCGTCGGGACGTCGAGGTTCCGGGCTCGGCGGGCGAGGTCACCGAGGATGTGCTCGGCTTCCGATGGGAGCCCTGCGCTGAGGTCCCGGTACAGGGAGGACGTGAAGGCCGATCCCGGCTCAGTGAGGATTCCGATCGCTTGTGCATGAGCGGCGTCGGAAACGGGATGTCCTGCCGCGGCCGCCACCGCTTCGGTTTCACTGATGGCCTCCAGGATTTTTGACCGCCCGCCGGCAGTGATGATCCGGCCAACCGGCGCCCGGAACAGGCAATTGATGATCCCTGCGGCAGCGATGAACGCCCATTTATCCCACAGTGCGCCTACTACGTCGTCCACTGCCGAGAAGTCGACGCCGGGCACGTCCAGAGCTTCGGAAACATCCACTGGGACAGGGTTTCCGTTCAGCCCGCCCACCATGAGGGAAGTGAGGGGCACCTGCTGGCGGACCACGTCGCCGTCGAGCGTGGCGACAATCCGGGCCAGGCCGCCGAGCACCTGTCCCGGGTACAGCTGCTCAAGGCGGTCCACGTGGGCCATGCCGTTGAGGATGGGAATGATGGCGGTTCCAGGGCCGACAAAAGCCCCGATCTCGCCGAGGACGCCCTCGAACGCGGTGGCTTTGACCGTGACGAGGATCAGGTCGAATGTCCCTGACCCGTCCGTGGCGGTGATGGTTTTCACCTGGTGAGTCCGGTCAGCGGTGGGGGAGATGAAGCGCAACCCCTCGCGGCGAAGGACCTCCTGCTTGCGCGGCCGCACCAGGTACGTGACATCCCGTCCCGCTTCCTGCAGGAGGGTACCGAACGCCCCTCCTGTGGCTCCGGCTCCGACGACGAGTATCCGCATGGGTGCGTACCTTTCCGAACTGGTTTGTTTGCAACCGATGTTCCAAGGCTAGGGGGTTTCACCAGGACCTCCCACCCGCGGCCACCTAAACGTCCAGCTGAGAAGAGGGGGGCCGTAGACTCGGAGCCATGTCAGCTCTTGGGGGGATGCGGGCGCGGCGCGGAGTAGTTCTGTTCGCTGTAGCCGCCATGGTTATTTCAGTTGCCGGGTGCGAGTACAGCGGCCCGTCCGAACAACCGGCTCAAACATCTCCGCCGGCGGCAACGCCGCAGCCCCGGTCCTTCGAGGAAAACGTCGGTGAAGTGGCGCGTTTGCTCGAGGCTTCCCCCGCGGGCCCCGGCATGCCGTCAGAGGCGGAGCCCGCCGGAAAACTATCCCTTGTCCTGGCGCCCGGCGACTACATGGTCACAGGCGCCTGTGCGGGGGTTTACGGCGCTAAGCTCACCATTGTGAAGGCGGATGGCGTTCCGGAGGCGTCTAGCTTTGAGTGCACCTCCACGCTGAACCGCTTTGTCAGGCACGACGGCGGGCCCATCACCATCAGCGCGGTTCCACCGACCGGCAAACCGTCCGCCACGGGCGTCAAAGTGCAGAACAACCCGGACCGCAGGGCTTCGGAGCTGGAAGACGTGTCAGAGTGGTCAGCCCAGCAGCTCCAGCCGCGCCTGCCTGGTGAACTACGCGGCACCAGCAGCGCGGAAACCACCACCACGGCCAGCCTGACGGCCGAACCAGGCCAGTACGAACTGCACTTGGTCTGCGCAGGACTGCCGGTGGCTGAACTGTCCGTCTCCACGTGGGGAGGTGTTGAGGTTCTCGCCCCTGTGCAGATCCCCTGCGGCGGGAACGTGTTCAAGGCGCCCGTGCTGCTGCCCACCGAAGGAGTGGACCTCAGGATGGGGCCCGGTGGCCTGGACAGCCGCTTCGCCTACCGGCTCGTTCCAAGCGATCAACCTAGGCAGGCTGGATAGCGGGGCGGGGCTTCCGTGCTGAAGCATGTGCCCGACGGTAGATAAAGTACTCGGCAACGGCCAGGCTCAAAACCCATGACGCCCCGATCAGCAGGGCACGGGTCAGCTCGTCCACCGGACCCACCAGGACAATCCAGGGGATGGTCACCACAACGATCGTTCCCTGGGCGATGCCGATGGCGTACGCCCGGGACATCCACTGGCTGTGCCGGACGTAGTTCCGGCGCCGCACGGCAATGAATCCCAGCACGATGAACGCCACCATCGCGGACCCAAACACCAGCCGGAGGATGAGCAGCAGCGACCCGTCCAAGGGGGGAAGGTCGTAGAAAACGGCCATCCACAGGCCGGACAGGGCAGCCAGCAGGCCGGTGGGCGCGAGGATGCGTCCGGCGATTTTGTGCCAGCTTGCCCTGCCCCGCTTCCCGCGGCGGAGCGGGGGAACGAACTGAAAAGCGCCCAGCACCAAGTACACGGTCACCGTGGGGATATGGATCAGCACGGGGACAGGCGAATCGAAGAACCGCGCATTATCCGGCGTTATCTGGCCTCCCGTGAGGTCGGTCAGGCGGACAGCCCCGGCGATGATCGGCACGAGGCTGAGGAAGATCAGGGCGGCGGGCACGAGCCACCGGGTTTTGGCGTTTGGGCGGGGGCGGGGAATGGTTGCAGAGGTCATGGATTTGAATCTTCGAAGTGGCTGAGCTTTTGCCCTGGCACGGACGTCGTTGTTCAAGCCGGGCTGGCGGTGGGAGTCCAGGCGATGGTGGCCGGAATGACAGTGCCCAGCAGCACCTACTCGTACGGCGTAGGCTCAACCTACTCCACTTGGTTCCGCCAAGCGATAGGCAAGAGCTCCCACGGAACGCATGGCCTTTTGAAAGCTGACCGCGCCCGCCGGCATCCCTGAACTCTTAAATACCGACGACGTTCCCTCCTTGCGCGGCATCCGCGGCGCCCGGATGCTCAATGGTGACCGTGCCGGCGTCGCCATCCACGAGGATCTGCTGGCCGGTGGCAAGCCGCTGCGTGGCCACTCCCGTCCCGAGGACGGCGGGGATGCCGTACTCACGGGCCACGATGGAGCTGTGGCTCAACGGGCCGCCCACGTCAGTCACCACGGCCGAGGCCATCGCGAACAGCGACGTCCACGCAGGAGTGGTGATGCGGGCCACCAGGACGTCTCCGGGCTCCATCTGGCCGAAGTCCTGCGGCCCGGCCAGGACGCGGGCGGGAGCGCTGACCCGGCCCGAACTGGCCCCCACGCCTTTGATGACATCGCCGCGTTGGTGTTGCGAGCCGGCCGGCATCATCGACCCGAAGGCCCGTTCCATCCACCGGCTCTCGGGAAGCATTTGCGGGGCGGCGGCCTTCACCTGGCCCCGCCACAGCATCCTGCGCTCCTCGACGACTGCGGCGCGGACAGGCCGGGCAGCACCGGAAATAACGACGGCGGCCCGCACTCCCGGCGCGGCGAGGCCGAAGTCGACGGCGCTTCGCAGCTCCTGGTGGCGCAGCCAGAACACGTCATCCGGGGAAGCGATGACACCGGAATCCACCAGCCGCTGCCCGAGTTCGAGCAGCATCCGCCGCAGCAGCGGCCAGGCAAGTCCGACGTCGGCCAGCGCGTCCTCGCGGATCGGCGCCATCTCCTGGGCCCACCGGAGCAACCGGAGGAAGGCTGCCCGCCGGCGCGGCCCGAGCCGGCCGGCCATCTGTTCAGTGAGCGACTCCCGGCGTTCGGTCAGCTCCCGCTGCCGCTCATGCGGGTCGGTGCCCTGCCCGCGCAGGTAGAACTTCACCGTCTCCAAGAGGGCGGAGGGATCGTCGGCGGCTACCGGGCTGGCGAAATCAAGGTTGTAGACCGCGTGGCCGTAGAGATCCAGATGCTCCTGGAAGGCGAACCGCCATTCCTGCCACAGCGGATTGTCCACACCGGCGGGCGGGGAACCGGTGCGCTGGCACTCGGCGAGCGCCGCCGTCGGCCGTTCCAGCAAAGCCGACGTCAGCCCGGGATCGCTGCGGGCCCAGCCGGCCAGGTCATGCAGTGACTTCTCCGCCCGGATCGGTTCGCTGTCGTAGCCAAGGAGGAACGCCTGGGCCGGGGGATCGCCGTCGCGCCGCACCAGCTTGTCGTAGAACGCCCGGAAGGAGAGCTCGCTGGTGGCGGCGAGCGGAATGATGGACTGCACCGCTGTGTAGTACACGGTGCCGGCGTCCAGCAATGCCTGCGCGCCCTCCAGCAGGTCCTCGCCGGTGAGCTCCGCCGGGGGCTTCGCCTGCCAGTCCTTGATGACCCGTTCGTACCGGGGATGCGAAAACTCGCGCCAGCCGGCCACCCCCATGTGCGCCTTGCCGCGGGCCAGCGCGCCCACGGCGGCCGGGGCCTTGCCCGTCATCCGCCACATGCCGGAGGTGCGGTAATAGTAGTAGGCGTAGCCGTTGATGGTAGGCAGTCCGACGTCGCCGTCGCGGATGACGTTCTTGCCCAGGGCATCGGCCAGCAAGGCTGTCAGCGACCTCGCCACGGAGCCGTCGATCATGTCGGCGAACAGGGGTGACAGCGGGTCAGGTAGCTGTTCCACGATGCTCGCCCGGAAGTAGAGCCCCTTCGGATAGGGCAGGGGCCACGTGTCCGGGATGTCGGCCGCTGGTTCGGGCAGGGCCGTGATGGGGCGGGACTGCAGGATAAAGAACTTGCCGGCAGCCCGCGCCCACTCGATGTCCTGTGGTGCGCCAAAATGATCCGTTGCCCGCCGTCCATGCCGGACCAGTTCCGCCGCCGCCCGGTCATCGAGCACGGGTTCACGACGGCGGGCTGCCGCCACCGGCTGCTCCCGGGTGCCCTTCTCCGCGTAGACCGTCATCACGTCCTTGTCGGCTGTCCGCCGCGACACCACGGTGCCGGTCCCGGCGTCGACCACCACGTCATCGGTGGTGACCGTACCGCTGACTACCGACTCGCCAAGGCCCCAGGCCGCACTGATCACCGTCTGGTCCCGCCGGCCGTTGGAGGGGTTGGCGGTGAACATCACCCCGGCTGCCTCGGCCTCCACCATCTGCTGGATGACGACGGCGAGGCGCACCTCGTGCGGTCCCACACCTTCCCGGGCGCGGTAGGCCATGGCCCGCGCCGTCCACAGGGAAGCCCAGCAGTCGATCACCGCCGTGGACAGCTCCACCATGCCGCGGACGTTCAGGTAGGTTTCCTGCTGGCCGGCGAAGCTGGCGGAGGCAAGGTCCTCGGCTGTGGCAGAGGAGCGCACGGCCACCGCCGTCTCCCTGCTGCCGAGATGCCCGTAGGCGGCGCCGATTTCGGCTGCGATTTCGGCCGGCATAGTGCCGGTCCTGAACAGTGCGGTGATCCGCTGGGAGGCGTCCTCGTAGGTTTGCGGCTCCGCCTGCGGTGGCAGCGTGGCGATGTCCTGGATGTCCGCTGCGAGGTGGTTGTCATCGACAAAGTGCGCATAGGCATCGGTGGTGAGGACAAACCCCGGCGGGACCGGCAGCCCCGCGTGAATCAGGCCACCGAGACCCACAGCCTTGCCGCCAGCCACGGCGACGTCGTCTGGCCCCACATCGCTCAAATCGTTGATATAGGTCATGACCGCGTCCTTGCTGCCCGGGAGGGGCGCCGGGGTGAACTTGGTTCTCCACATACTGGCACTGCCGCGGGCAGGAGGCTACAGCTTTGGTGTCCTCCACCAGAACCAGTTCCGCTGTGTTGCCCTCAGCGGAAGTTGGACGATCTACGCCGTTATTGCTCCGCAGGGCTTAGCCGCAAAGCCGGGTCGAAATCGCCGAAGGAGGGACGCCGGCCCGACCGGTAAGCGGAGTGGATGACGGGTTCGAGTTCGTCCAGTACTGTGCGGTTCCCTGGAAGTACCACGTGGGCCAGGAATTCGGATTCAAGGGTGGCGATGCCTGACGCGGCCGCCCGGAGTTTGGCATCTATCGACTGTGACAGGGCGTGCCAAAACCTGCGGGGGGCGCGTTCAAGCTCTTTTGCCTTCGCTTCACGGATGGGGCCCTCCGCTGCGTCCCCGGAACCTGTCAAGGCACCATCCGGCTGCGGTAAGGAAACGACGATACGGAATTGCCTCCCGCCGCCCCTGAACGCGATGGCGCTCCGGTTCCCGCGTTGGCTGAACAGAACGTCCGTCGCCCCGTAGTCCACGAGCGCTTGTCGAATGTGTTCCCGGGAAGCGCCGCAACTGAAGGAGTCGCCCCGGGTGTATGGACCTGTCATCGTCCAACTATGCGCCTTCGGGGCGCTCCTTCATAAGCATTCACGTCGCGGCGCGCTCCGCGGGCATCAAGAAAAACCATCCCCGGGCGTGCCGCCTGATCCCGTTTTGCTCCCTGTTCCGGTTGGCGGCCCGTGCTTGCACCTGTAACATATCCTAAGCATGCTTACCATCGCGTCTCGGGTCAGTCGGCTAACGTACTGTCAGCGCATGGCTGCAGGACGGACAGGAACAGGGGCTCGAATTGGCAGGAAACGCAACCTTCCGGCACAGCAATACCGCGCTGCTTTCGGTGAGCAGTGTGGAGGCTCCGAGGATCGTGAGTTCCACGGATTTCGACAGCAGGCTGGCGTCCACGCTGCAGCGGCTGAAGTTCCCGCCCCGGCTGCTCGAGCGCGTTGCCGGCGTCACGCACCGCCGCTGGTGGGCGGCCGGGACATCCTTTGATGACGCTGCCGCCGAAGCGGGCGCGAAGGCCCTGGCCGAGGCCGGGGTTGAAGCGTCCGACGTCGGACTGCTGATCAACACCTCGGTCACGCGCCGGAACCTGGAACCGTCCGTCGCGGTGAAGATCCACCACGGACTCGGCCTGCCGTCGTCGGCCATGAACTTCGACCTGGCCAACGCCTGCCTGGGCTTCGTGAACGGCCTGACCCTGGCGGCGAACATGATCGACTCCGGCCAGATCAAGTACGCGATGATCGTCAACGCAGAGGACGCCGAGGCCACGCAGGAGGCCACGCTGGCCCGTCTCCAGCGGCCCGAGACCACACGCGAGGACTTCAACCGGGAGTTCGCCACCCTCACTTTGGGCTCCGGGGCCGCAGCCGCCGTCCTGGGCCCGGCAGACCAGCACCCGGGTGCGCACCGGATCATCGGCGGTGTGATGCGCGCCGGCACCGAACACCATGAGTTGTGTGTGGGCGGCATTGACGGCATGGCCACCGACACAAAGGGACTGCTCGACGGCGGCCTCCAGCTCGTCGTCGACGCCTGGCACGAAGCCCGGCCGGAGTGGGACTGGGCGGACATGGACCGGTACGTCACGCACCAGGTGAGCAATGCCTACACGCAGGCCATCATCGACGCCATTGACCTGGACCCTGCCAAGGTGCCCATCACTTTCCCGCACTGGGGCAACGTGGGCCCGGCCTCCCTGCCCATGACCCTCGCGGCCGAAGCGCAATCCCTAGAAACCGGGGACCGGGTCCTCTGCATGGGCGTCGGATCCGGGCTGAACACCGCCATGATGGAAATCGTTTGGTAGGCGCAGACTGGCCTGGCGTGGACCCGGAATGGTCCCGCGAAGTGGAGGTTGCGTCCACGTCCCACGCTGATGGGCCCGGCACAGTGCGCCGCTGGCACCTGTTGGACAACGGCGCACAGCTCTCCCGCCTCGGTCTGACTCCCGCCGGAACCCTGCTGTGCGTGCACGGCAACCCCACCTGGTCTTATCTGTGGCGGACGCTGCTGGCTGCCGGATCGGATCAGGACCACCCGTGGCGCGTTGTGGCGGTGGACCAGCTGGACATGGGCTTCTCGGAGCGCACCGGCACCTTCCGGCGGCTGGCCGACCGGGTCAACGACCTCGGCGACCTGACGGCCACACTTGGCCTGGACGGGAACGTGGTGACGGTGGGCCACGACTGGGGCGGGGTAATCAGCCTGGGCTGGGCCCTGGCGCACCCTCAGCTCCTCACCGGTGTGGTGCTGACCAACACCGCCGTCCACCAGCCCGCCTGTTTGGGCATCCCGCCCGCCCTGCGGCTTGCCCTGCATCCCGCCGTGCACACGTGGGGAACCACGACGTCGGACGCGTTTCTGCGGGTGACGCACTCCCTGGCCCACCCGCCGCTGCCCGCCGATGTCCGGAACGCCTATATGGCGCCCTACCGCGGAGCCCACCGCCGAGCCGGGGTGGGGAACTTTGTGGCGGACATTCCGGTGGACGAGTCCCACCCCAGTTTTCCAGCGCTCAACTCCGTAGCGGAAGGGCTGCACGGGCTGAAGGTCCCGGCGCTGATGCTCTGGGGCCCGCAGGATCCCATTTTTTCGGACCGGTACCTCAAGGACCTCATCAACCGGCTTCCGCACGCCAGCGTGCACCGCTTCGAAGGCGCCGGCCATCTTGTGGCGGAGGACCGGAACATCGCGGCACCGGTCTTTCAGTGGCTCGGCGGAAACTTTGGTGGCAGCGGAAGCGTACCCCCGGCAGCGGAAGCCACAGCCGCCGAGGGGGAGAGGCAGGACGCCGTCCAGCCGGCGCCGTCGGAATTCCGGTTGCTGTGGGACCTGCTCGGCGAGCAGGCTGCAGGGCCAGCGGGAGGAGGTACCGCCGTCGCGGAAATGGCGCCGGACGGTACGGTGGCCCGCTCGCTCAGCTGGCAGCAGCTGGACCGGAACATCCTGGACCTCGCCGCGGGGCTGCGGGAGGCCGGAGTCCAAAGCGGCAGCCGGGTGAGCCTGATGGTTCCGCCCGGGGTGGACCTGACCGTCGCCCTCTACGCCTGCCTGCGGCTCGGCGCCGTGGTGGTGGTGGCCGACGCCGGATTGGGAACCAAGGGCCTCAGCCGTGCCGTGAAAGGCGCCACCCCCGACTTCCTCATCGGCATCGACAAGGCGCTCGCGGCTGCCTCCGTGCTCGGCTGGCCGGGGCGGCGGATCAGCGTGCGGGAGCTCCCGGCCGCCCGTCGTCGCATGCTGGGGGTCGAGGCCTCCCTCGAAGCCCTGGCCCGTTCCGGTGCTAGCCGAGGTCCACAGCAGATGGCGGACACCGTGGGTCCGGATGCCCCGGCCGCCGTCCTCTTCACCTCGGGTTCCACCGGCCCTGCCAAAGGCGTGCTCTATACGCACCGGCAGTTGGCTGCGATGCGGGACACGGTGGCCGCAACCTTCGGGATCCGTTCTGGTGCCCGGCTGGTGGCAGGCTTCGCACCGTTTGCCCTGTTGGGACCGGCGCTCGGAGCGGTGTCGGTGACGCCGGCCATGGACGTCACTGCGCCGCGCACCTTGACTGCCAGTGGGCTCGCCGACGCCGCCGCGGCCATAGACGCTTCGGTAGTTTTCGCCTCGCCGGCCGCGTTACGCAATGTCCTCGCCACCCGGGACGGTTTGAGTGCCGCAGGGCAACAGGCGTTGGAAGGTGTTGAGCTGCTGCTGTCTGCCGGCGCCCCCGTCCCGGAACCGTTGCTATCTGAGGTGCAGCGGCTGTTGCCGCGGGCCAAGCTGCACACCCCGTACGGGATGACCGAGGCGCTGCCGGTGACCGACATCAGCCTCGAACAAATCCAGGCCGCCGACGCCGACGCTGCCGCCGGGGCTGAGAATCCCTCCGGCGCTGTTGCGGGAGCAGGCGACGGCGTGTGCGTGGGCTGGCCGGTGCATGGCGCCCGGGTGGCCGTCGTCCCACTGGCCGAAGATGGCACCGCCCCCGGGACCCATCCCGTGACGGAGCCCGGCGTGACGGGGGAGATCCTGGTCAGCGCCCCGCACGTCAACGAAGCCTACGACAGGCTGTGGCTGACCCAGCAGGAGAGTGCCAGCCTGCCCGGATGGCACCGCACCGGCGATGTGGGGCACTTCGACGCCGCCGGCCGGCTGTGGGTGGAGGGCCGCCTCGCCCATGTTGTGACGGCGCCCGGTGCCGTCGTGACGCCGGTGGGTGCCGAACAGGCGATCGAACGGCTGGACTCCGTCCGGCTAGCGGCGATTACCGGCGTCGGACCGGCGGGCACCCAGGCGGTGGTCGCCGTCGTCGAGACCCTCCCTCCTGCCCGGAAAGCCGGCCCTGCTGCGCCGCAGCTCGCCGGTGACGTCCGCAGGGCGGCCCGCGAGGCCGGCGTCCAGGTCTCCGCTGTGCTCGAAGTCCCCGCACAGCCCACCGACATCCGGCACAACGCCAAGATCGACAGGACCCGCCTGTCCCGCTGGGCGTCGCGGGTGCTGGCCGGCGGCCGGCCGGGAAAGCCATGAGAGTCCTCGTCACGGGTGCCAGCGGGCTGCTTGGGGGAGCGGTGGCCGGGCTGCTGGTGCGCCAGGGCCATGACGTGGCCACCTTCCAGCGCCGTCCGTCAGGGGTCGACGGCGCCACGGACTTCTGCGGGTCCGTTACGGACAGTGAAGCGCTTCGGGGAGCAGTGGAAGGCGCAGAAGGAGTCATCCACCTGGCGGCGAAGGTTTCCTTTACAGGCCGGGCGGCCGAGTTCGATGAGGTGAACGTCGAAGGGACCCGCCGCCTGCTCCGTGCTGCCCGGGCCGCCGGGGTGCGGGACGTGGTGTTTGTGTCCTCCCCGTCCGTGGCGAATTCCGGCGCCGCCATCGCCGGGCTGGGCGCGGATCCGGCGGACCCGCAGCGCGCGCACGGTGACTACTCCCGCACGAAGGCCGAGGCGGAGCTCCTGGCGCTGGCGGCGAACGTTCCGGATTTCCGGGTCGCAGCGGTGCGCCCGCACATCGTTTGGGGTCCGGGGGACACGCAGCTGGTGGAGCGGGTCTTGGCACGGGCGAGCCGCCGTCGTCTGCCGCTGCTCGACGCCGGTGCGGCCTTGATCGACACCACCTACGTGGACAACGCCGCCGCGGCTATCGTCGCAGCCCTGCACCGCATGGAACACGTCCATGGCAGGGCGGTGGTGGTGAGCAACGGCGAGCCCCGACCGGTGGGTGAATTACTGGCCGGAATCTGCGCTGCGGGAGGCGTCCCAGCGCCGTCGTGGTCCGTGCCGGGTGCGGTGGCACGGGCTGCAGGAGCCGTGGTGGAAAAGCTCTGGACCCGGGCAGGGCGGCAAGAGGAGCCGCCGATGACCAGGTTCCTCGCCGAGCAGCTCTCCACCGCCCACTGGTTCGACCAGCGCGAAACCCGGGAACTCCTCAACTGGACGCCCGCCGTCTCGATTGATGAGGGGCTGGCGAGGCTGGCCGAGCACTATCGGTCCCATTCAGGAGCGAGGGTTTACAATCGTTTACCGATGTCGTCCAATGGGGCGAGCAATATCTGAATGATTTCCATCGGGGAGCGATGACTGGGACATCAGCGGTAAATCCGAAGGCAGCCGGGAAAGCCGGGCCTGTGGAGTTGGGTCGCGGCCCTGCGCGGGGAGCTACGTACAACCTCATGGAGAACCCAGGCAAACTGGATCACCTGGTGTGTTGCCGGGATGCGGAGTGGCGCCGGGCCCTTTGCGGCCACATTGAAAACGAGCCGGCGCTGCTGCATGACTCGGACATTGTGTGCACGGGGTGCATCGAGGCTGCTGAAGGCATGGGTGCGCTACCCGGGGACCGGCAATGCCCTCTCGACAACCGTCCGTGTCCCGATGAGGCGGAATTGCAGCGCATGATTGATGAGCGAACCTCCGGCACCTGACCGGTGGTCGAGTCATGTGGTCGAGCGGGCGCAGGGATTCCGTAACGTACAGGCGCTGCGGTGTTCGACTCGGAATTTTCCCAAAAAATGAGCGCCAACGGCTGGCTGCCCCCAGGAGCAGCCCCCGCAGCACTACCTAGGGTTTTTCCAACCTTCGGCATGGATCATGATCCGGGATCTCACCAGCGCAAACGGCTTCCGGGCAGCTCACTTTCCCCGATTCCTTGCTGAGTGTCCGCTCAACAATTTCTGCGTAGCTGCGCCCCGAAGCAAGTACTCGACGGAAAGCCGGCACAAGAAAGCGAGTACTGACCACTGTGGTTTGTGTGTCTACCCGCCACTTCAATGGGAACCACGCAGCACAGGACTACTTGGGGGATACCACCGTGATTACCTTGGAACTGCCGAACAAAACCGGCCAGGCGAGCCTCGTCCCTGAAATTCCGCCGACGACGCCGGCACTTTCGATTTCGGTTTTCGGCCCGTTGACAATCCGCCGCGGCGACATCGAGCTGAGCGCCAACAACCTTGGCGGGCCCAAGCCCCGCCAGGTACTGGAAATTCTCCTGATGAATTTTGGCTCGGCAGTGTCAAAGTCCCGGCTGATGGATCTGCTGTGGGGCGGCAACCACCCCGCCGCTGCACTGGCCACCCTTGAAAGCTATGTCAGCGTCCTCCGGCGCAACCTGCAGCCCGGCACCGGGCGGACCGGTCCCCTGCGGACGGTCACCGGCGGCTACGCCATCGACCGGTCACTGGTGGAACTGGACCTGGACCGCTTCGAAACACTGACCAAAAGGGCCTCCCAGGCCGAGCCCCGCGAAGCGCTGGCACTGCTGACCGAAGCACTGGACCTGGCTTCCGCTCCACTGCTGGGAGACGAGCTGCTGCCGGCGTGGGCAGAGGAGGAGCGCGCCGCGCACGCAGCGCGCGTCGGCCTGGCCCGCGTTGCGGCTGCGGGCATCGCGCTCTCCGTGGGAGAAACGGGCAAGGCCATTGCCTGGGCCGGGGCGGCGGCCAAGGAGGATCCCCTCAACGAGCGGGCGTGGACGGCGTTGATTCTTGGGCTTGAGCAGAACGGCGAGAGCACGGAAGCCTTGCGGGCGTACGACCGCTGCCGCAGGGTCATGGATGAGGAACTGGGCTGCGCCCCCGCTCCCACGCTAAGGGAAGCACAGGCCAGGCTGCTGAGGAGCACCGCATCGTCGGGGCCAGTGGAGTTCGGGGGCCGTCGTCCCGCGGTCACGGAAAGCCGTCCCGTTGCCGCGGCGGCCACAAAGCCAACGGACCGCCTGCGAATCCTGATTGTTGATGACCACACCACGTTTTCCGAGCTGTTGGCCGGGGCGCTGGACCGTGAGCCGGACCTGCAAAGCGTGGGAGCGGCGAAGTCTGTGGCATCTTCGGTGACGATGTTCCGGGACCTTGCGCCCGACGTCGTGATTATGGATCTGCACCTCCCCGACGGAACCGGGCTCGAAGCTGCCGGGCGCATCCTCTCGGAGGCGCCGCAAACCAGGATCATCATGCTGACGGGCAACCCGTCCCAGGAAGCCCTAAGTGAAGCCGCCCGCACGGGCATCTGCGGATTCCTTCCGAAAGACGGCGCCCTGGGAGCCATGCTGGACACGTTGCGGCACGCCCATACCGGCAGCATGATTGTGCCTCCGGCGCTGCTGGCCGGATGGGGAAGCGCCGCAGATTCGGTGCCGATACCTTCAGCGGCGTGACCTCACAGTTCACCATCCAAGACGCGGAGGGCCCGAATGGGCTGCGCGTAGGGTGGAAGGTGGACGAAAGGAGCATGTCATGAAGAAAATCCTCATGGTACTGACCAGCGTTTCCGAGATCGGCGATACGGGAGAGAAGACCGGCTACAACGTGGCCGAGGCTGCACATCCGTGGAAGGTGTTCAAGGACTCCGGGCATTTCGTCGACTTCGCGTCCATCCAGGGCGGGCAGCCGCCGCGCGACGAGGTGGACTCGAAAGATCCCATCCAGGTCGCCTTCACGGAGGATGAGACTACGCGTGCCGGCCTTTACAACACTGCCCGGGTGGACGTGGTGGATCCGGACCAGTACGACGGCGTCTACCTCGTGGGCGGCCACGGCACCATGTGGGACTTCCCGGACAGCGAAGGCCTGCAGAATCTGGTGGCCAGCGTCTACAACGCCGGGGGACTGGTGGGCGCGGTCTGCCACGGACCGGCCGGACTGCTGAACGTGGAATTGGAGAACGGGCTACGCCTCGTCGAGGGCCGGAGGGTGGCCGCCTTCACCAACGACGAGGAGGTTGCCGCAGGGAAGGACAAGGTCATCCCGTTCTTCCTGGCGGACCGGCTCGAGGAACAGGGCGCCACCCACGTCTCCGCCGGTGTCTTCGAGGAAAAGGTTGTGGTTGACGACCGGCTGGTGACCGGGCAAAACCCGGCGTCGGCTGCCGGCGTGGCCAAGGAGATGGAGAAGCTTTTCGCAGAGGTCATCCATCAGGAAAAGGCCGAGGAACAGCACGACGCCGAGGCCCTGCGCGCCGAGAAGGACGCCATCAAAGCTGCTGCCGCCGGGGAAGAGGAGCAGTAACCCCAAAGCACATGAAACTGACGGCCACCCGAATGATTGGGGTGGCCGTCAGTTTGCGTACTGGGCGGCGACTACAGCAGCCCGGCTGCATGGGCGGGCTCCAGTGCCGCTGCACCACCAGGGCCGGCCGCCTGGTACATGCCGGGATGGTGCTCCCAGAGCCCCCACAGGGAAGCCAAATGGACTGGATTAATTCTTTGTGAGAAGCTTCACAGGTTTTGGTGTGGTGCGCCACATCGCGTCAACCGACGCCGCGCAGCACCAAACGCATCACCCACGCTCTTCCTGGAGGGAACCCACACTTATGAGCGATGCCTTATCAGCCATCAATAACGTGATTTGGAGCGACTGGCTCGTCTATCTCTGCCTCGCCACCGGAGTCTACTTCTCCATCCGGACCCGCTTCCTGCAGGTCCGGCACGTCAAGGGGATGTTCCAGCAGCTCGTTCACGGCGAGAAGTCCGCCTCCGGCGTCTCCTCGTTCCAGGCCCTGGCCATGTCCCTGTCCGGCCGCGTCGGCACCGGCAACGTCGCCGGCGTCGCCACCGCGATCGCCTTCGGTGGACCGGGCGCTCTCTTCTGGATGTGGGCGGTCGCCTTCCTGGGAGCGTCCACGTCATTCATCGAGTCAACCCTCGGCCAGATCTACAAGACCCGGGATCCGCTGACCGGCGAGTACCGCGGCGGCCCGGCGTACTACTTCTCCCGCGGGTTCGCCCACACCAAGGGCGCCGGCTTCTTCAAGGTCTACGGGTACGTCTTCGCGGCCGTGACCGTCCTTGCCTGCGGCGTTCTAATGCCGGGTGTCCAGACCAACTCCATGGCCACCGCGATCAGCGGCGCCTGGGCCCTCGAGCCCTGGATTGTTGCCGTCGGCTCGGTCATCCTCCTGGCGCTTGTGGTCATGGGCGGCGTGAAGCGCATCGCCAGCGTTGCCGCCTTCGTGGTGCCGTTCATGGCCGCCGGCTACATCATCCTCGCCCTGATCGTCGTCGTCATCAACGCCGCCCAGCTGCCGGAGATCCTCTCGCTGGTGTTCCGCAGCGCCTTCGGCATGGACTCGGCCCTCGGCGCCATCATCGGCCTGGCCGTGATGTGGGGCGTCAAGCGCGGCGTCTACTCGAACGAGGCCGGCCAGGGAACGGGCCCGCACGCCGCGGCTGCAGCCGAAGTCTCGCACCCGGCCAAGCAAGGCCTCGTCCAGGCCTTCGCGGTGTACATCGACACGCTGTTCGTGTGCTCGGCCACCGGCTTCCTGATCCTCTCCACCGGTGCCTACCGCGTCTTCTCGGGCGGCAGCGAAGACGGTGACATCCTCGCCGAAGGCGGCCTGCTGTCCGCCTCGGCCGTCGTCGGGCCCCAGTATGTGCAGGCCGGATTCGACTCCGTCTTCCCCGGCGTCGGCGCCGCGTTCATCGCTGTCACGCTGATCTTCTTCTGCCTGACCACTGTCATCGCGTACTACTACATGGCCGAGACAAACCTGCGCTTCCTCCTGGGCAACTCCTCGGCCACGATGATTCCCGGCCTCCGGACCAGCCTCGGCCGCGCCACCACCATCGCACTGCAGGTAGCCATCCTCGTCGCCGCTGCCTACGGCTGCGTGAACACGGCCGCCGATGCGTGGGTGATGGGCGACATCGGCGTCGGGCTGATGGCCTGGCTGAACATCGTCGGCATCCTGATCCTGCAGAAGCCCGCGTTCAAGGCCCTCAAGGACTTCGAGCGGCAGCAGAAGCTTGGCCTCGACCCGGTCTTCGACCCGAAGCCCCTCGGCATCACCGGGGCCACCTTCTGGGAGTCCTACAAGAAGGCCGACCGCGAGAAGGAAACCGCGCGGATCTAGCGCGAGTAGACCGTGCGCCGCGCCGTCCGCGCGGCGCACGGTGCGCATCGTCCCGGCCACCGACGCCGGGACGATGCCTTTTCCTACCGCTTCTTGACCTTGACAACGGGCGGGCGTAGCTTACGGTTAGTCGTCCATCCAAGGGCGTCCCAAGCCTCGCCCGGCAACGTCGCCGGCAGGCGCATATTCGAGAATCACGCCTCAACTGCATGCGTCTGCATGCAGCCCCGGCGCATCCGGTCTCCGCCGCTGCTTCAGGCCGCCAGGCCTGTTCCCGGACTCTTCCGGGCCGCAGCGGCTGCATCATGAAGGTCCCGCACGGCCGGGGGATGCCGTGCCAAGTCCCCGAGCGTCCAGGCATGCTCGGGGCGAATGGAAGTCTCCCATGGACAACAACGGATTCCAGGCCCTGCAGGACAAAGTACGGGGCCACGTCATCACTTCAGACCACCCCCTCTACGACGCCTCGCGGACCGTCTATAACGGCATGATCGACAAACGCCCCGCCGCCATACTGCGGGTGTCGCAAGTCGCGGACGTCATTGCCGGAGTGAACTTTGCCCGCGACAACGGCATGGACCTCGCGTTGCGGGGTGGTGGTCACAGCGCCCCAGGGTTTGGCACCTGCGACGGCGGCCTCGTGCTGGACTTCGCCGACCGTACCGGTGTGCGGGTGGATCCTGCTGCCCGGACGGCCCGGGCTGAGGCAGGCACCACCTGGGCCGACTTCAACCACGCCACCAACGCGTTCGGGCTGGCAACAACCGGCGGCATTATCGGATCCACAGGTGTTGCCGGACTGACGCTGGGCGGCGGCATCGGTTACCTCGCCCGCAAGCACGGCCTGTCCTGCGACAACCTCGTATCCGCGGATGTGGTTACCGCGGACGGGAAGTTCCTCACGGCCAGCGCAACCGAGAACGACGATCTCTTCTGGGCGTTACGCGGCGGCACCGGAAACTTCGGCGCGGTCACGTCCCTGGAGTTCACACTGCATCCGGTGGACGTGGTTTACGGCGGTGTGGTGATCTACCTGCTCGAGCACGCCGAGGCGGTTGGGCAGCTGTACCGGGACTACATCGCCACAGCTCCCGAAGACATGGGCATCTTCCTCGGATTCCACCAGGGCCCGCCGGTTCCCTTCCTGCCGGAGGAGCACCACGGCAAACCTGTGGTGGTTGTGGTGGGCGGCTGGACCGGTCCCCACGATGAAGGCGAGCGGCAGTGGCAGCAGTTCCTTGAGGTCGCCCCGGTTGCCGGGTCCTTTGTCGGCCCGCTCCCGTACCCGGTGCTGAACACGTTGTTCGACCCGATGCTCCCGAAAGGCCTTCAAGCGTATTGGAAGGCGGAGTTCCTTCCGGAGCTGAGCGACGATGTGATCGGCGTTGCCCGGAAGTTCGGAGCCGGTATTCCCAGTCCCCAAACCGCCAATCATTACTACCCCATCAACGGTGCGGCGCAGCGCGTGGGACAGGACGAGACTGCCTTTCCTTACCGGGGTGCCAACTTCTCGGTAGCCATCGCCGGAATGTGGGAGTCCCCGGCGGACAACGCGGCCAACACGAGGTGGGTCAGGGACTACCACCAGGCCCTGCATCCTTATGGAGCCGGCGCGGGCTACGTTAACTTCCTTGATGCCGACGACCAGTCCAGCATCGAGGACAACTACGGCGGCAACTACGCCAGGTTGGCCAGGATCAAGGCAAAGTACGATCCCGGCAACCTGTTCCATATCAACCAGAACATCAAACCTGCGGCCTGAAACACGGAAGAGCCCTTCCGTCACCTCCTACAGAGTCGGACGACGGCGGCAGGCACCGCCGCGGTCACCAACACCTAAGGGCGTGTGCGATCGCCGCACGTGCGGCGACAAAGGGGTGCAGCCTAGGCTTGGCCTATGTCTACTGATGAAGAGAAGGACCCTCCCGTGCCGGCAGACGTTGAGGGTAAGATCCCGAAAAGGGTTCACAACAAGCCAGGCGCAGGTGGTGGCGAGGCAGCGGCCGATGAACCCCGTGACTAACTAATCGCCGTGCATCCGGCCTTGAGCGGTTCGGGACCAACCGCCATACCGTGACTGCCCTCAGGAGAGCAGCATGTCCCTTGTTCGCGTGCATAACTTCTCAGTCTCCCTCGACGGCTTCGGCACGGGCGAGGGGCCAGCAACTGGACGCTCCATTCGGCCACGCAGGCACACGGCTGCTGGAGTGGGCATTCGAGACGCGGACCTTCCGCGCTATGGGCATCCATGGGGAATCGGAAGGATCCTTCGGCATCGACGAGGCTTTCGCCAGCCAGTGGGGACCCGGGGCGGGCGTCGAAATTATTACTGGGATTGGTTTCGTTCTTCTAAACCGGTGACCGGAAATCTTGTGTTCAGAGATCGTGTGGACAAATTTCAGTGCCCGCCAGCTGAGGCCTTCCCTGCCCGTATGAAGGCTCGTCGTCGCTTCCCGCCCAGATGACACCGCCTCCGGGGCAGGGCATCACGTCGAAAGCCCGGCCATCAAGATGCGCCCTCAGATGCCGCCCGTCATCTTCGACCACTTCCCAGCCCGCCGCTGGCAGCGCTCCACGATAGTGCTGCAACACATCGCCGTCTCCTGGGAGCTTAAACCAGCGGGTACAGCCGCCGACGCCACTCATGCCGCCACCGCTGAAATGACCGATGTGGCTGATGGAATCGAACGCCTGCTGGGCCTCGCGATCTGCGCTGGCCATGGGCTCCTCGGCCCCGTCAGCCACGCATTGCGGAGCGGAAACAAATTGTTTATCCATCTTCTGCCCCAGAGCCGCGGGAGTGACAGCGAACATCCCAATCAGCATGAGGACCGGGATGGCCACGGCCGTAAGCCGCATCCACCGTCGCGTCGAGATCATGAAGCCGATCATGGCAACCACCGCGACCAGACCGAGCGCCAATCCGGAGGGTCCGGCCGTGAGCCCCCACGTGAGACCCTCCAACGCGGTACCGCTTACATCGCCGTAAATTCTCATGAATTCGTAGTGGACCATCACCGCCAACACCGCCAGTCCTGCCCCGACGACGAGCAGCAGCACGGCAGAAACGATTCGGCCGGTCACAGGCATGGCACATTATATTCCCGGTCCCGTCCTCGGCACAGGGGGACGAAGTCCATGGCCTGCTCCGCTGGCGGTAGTGCGCAATCCGGCTGCCGCGCCTACGTTTCGTCAGTACGACTGCGCTGGCGGCGGTGCCGCCCTTACGGTTCCCCGATGCTGGCCTAGCCGTTCGGCGGGATGGTTTCCCCGGCCTATTGACTGCCTGTAGCCGGAGGAATAGTTTCTGCGGTAGCGGGGTCAAACGCCCCGTTTCCACGGAATGAGGGGCCGGATCTGGGCCGCTCCTGCACGGCGATGGAGCCAGGTGAGGAGGATTCTGTGTGCGCCCCATTCAGCACCGCGTGCGTCCGGGCTGCGTTGTGCACTCGGGACAGCCTTAAGAGCGCCGGATGGAAATCGAAATCTAGGGAAAGGAAAGGCCATGCCAAAGTATCTGTTTGAAGCGACGTACGTGGGCAAAGGAATCCAGGGGCTCATGCAGGAAGGCGGTACCAAGCGCCGTGACGCCCTGGCCGAGGCACTGAAATCCGTCGGCGGAACGCTGGAGAGTTTCTACTACGCTTTTGGCTACTACGACGTCCTTGGCGTTTTTGAGGCGCCGGATGATGCAAGTGCTGCAGCACTGTCGCTGCTGATCAATTCGTCGGGCAACGTCAACGTCCGCCTGAAGCCGCTCCTGACGGTTGAAGACCTCGATGAAGCCGCCAAGAAGACGCCGTCCTACCGGGCGCCAGGACAGTAAAGCCCCGGGACAGTAAAGCCCCGGGACTGTAGGGGAGTTTGGCACTGTGGTGAGCGGCCGCCGTCGTACATTTACGACGGCGGCCCGCCGGCTAGGCCAGCTGCAGCGCGATTAAGTGTTCAGCTCGGCAGCGGCGAAGGACACGGTGAAGCGGGCGCACCAAATGCTGACCGAGGTGTAGTCTCCCAGCACTGTGGCGGCCGGGATGTCATAGTTCTGGTCGCCCTTGTTGGCTTTGAGCGCGCCGAGGTCGAGGTAGGCGCCGTCATCGAATACTTGCCAGCCGGCCAATCCCTCGATGACCGGAGCGTCGGTGAGCCAGACGCGGAGGTCGGGACCATCGGACGTGTCAAGGCCTTCGAACCGGAGGATCCGGCTCCCGTCGGGGAGCTCGAGAATCTTCACAGTTCCCGAGCTGGCGTGTTCATGGCTAATGAGCTGGCCTGATGCCAGCTCACGCGGAACGGCGACGGCGGAGGGCGCTGCAGTGGGTGTTGCCGAAGGCTCCTGCGACCCGACGTCAGGCGTGGCTGCAGGCGTAGCAACGGCTGGAATATCCTCGATCACAGTTGAGCTGGTGAAGATGCGCCAGGGCTGGAACAGGTACAGTCCCACAGCAAATGCGATGACAGCCACGAGCAGCACGGCCGGGACCACAACGCGCTTCCTCATAGCCAGGTCAACGTCCAGAGCTCCTGTTCCGTGCCTGGAATGCCAGCCCGCGCCGGCACGTGTGTGCCGCGGCCTTTCCGTGTCCGAGGCACTCCCGGTAACGGACGACGTCGGCCCAGCTCGCCGGGGTGCCCGCCTTCCAGATGGTGCATTGACGCGGGCCCGGCCGGGGGGGGGAAACTGCATGCCCTGAGTGTTAGCCGTGGCGACCGCGGAGGCGGAAATGTTCCAGGGAAGTTGCATGGCCACAAAGACAGAGGCGGCTATGGACCCAGGCGCCGTCCGATGACCATTGCAATCCTCGCGGGTTCGGTGCTGCTGTTCCTGGCCGGACTGTGGCTTATCGTCCGTTGGGGCGGCATGGCGATCAAACCGCCCGCCGGCGGCGGCCCAGATCAGGACGGTCGAACCGCCAGGGTTGCTGCGATACGCCGGTACTTCTGGTGGGCCAACCTTTGGTGCCTTACGGCCTTGATCACCGGTTTGCTTATGACCTGGCCCGGTGGCCGTCTTCTCATGCGGATTTTGGCGGCGACCTCCCCGGATTCGGCGCAGGGACGCCTCACAGAGGCCCAGGCCAACGTGGGCTTCATTACCGTGGACGGCACCCTGGCCCTGCTGGTGTTCGGTGGAATGCCGACGGCGTTTGTAGCGTCGCTGATCTACCTCACCATCCACCGCTGGCTCCCGCCCGGAAGGCTCTCCGGTCCGCTGGCAGGACTCCTGGGAATCGTCGTGTTCGGGGCGGGTGTTGAACCGTTCAGGACCAGCAACATCGACTTCACGTTCATCGGCCCGGGCTGGTTGTCCGTGCTGCTCTTCATCCTCCTCGCCGTTCTGACCGGGGCGATCGTGGCAGCCGCTGCCGGCTGGTACAGCCAACGGCTGCCGCTGTTCACGCGCGGGGCGGTTCCGGCCTACCTGCCGCTCCTGGCGGTCATCGTCTTTCCACCGGCGGCTGTCCTGATCCTTCTCGGCGCTTTGCTCGTCGTGGCATGGCCAGGCGTGGCGGCTCGTCCAAACAGGACGTTGTCTCCCAGGTATTTGTGGGCTGGCAGGGCGTTCCTCGCGCTGGCAGTCCTCCTGGCACTGCCGGCCTTCGTCGCAGCGGTGTCGTTTGTCATCACGGCTTAGGCGCGGGGCACCCGGCACACGGATGGCCGCAGGACTTGGCTACCCAGCCACCGCTGCCTTCCCAGCCTGCTTGGCGTTCATCCACTCGCTCAGCCACGGCGCCCCGGGCGCCGGGCGTGATCCGGCAGTCGCGCGGTAGTAGGCCTGCATACCGGAGCTCTTCCACGCTCAGCGGGGAGAAATGGTTGCCCGCTGCGGGCAATTGTTAAGCGCAAAAGCCCGAGCGCGACACCCAAGCTCAAGACCCAATCAAGAAGGGCTCAGCTTTGCCACAGGACTCTGTGATCTTCGCTTTCTGCACATAGCAAGGAAATAGGCTTGACGGCAGTACATTCGTTGGACTCTCGAAGCCAGCGAATCACGGGTCACTGTGCGACCCGCTTCATGGGGGAAAGAATTGTCGAACTACCGCACCCTTCTGGGTCCATCACCGTCTGCGCCGAAGCCGAAGCGCAAAACACGCATCTCCACCTTCATCGTCGGAGGCATCACCGCGCTTTTCATGCTGCTGGGAGCGTTGAGCAGCGGGATAGGACTCGCCCTAGTCTTCCTCGCCATTGCCGGTGCGCTGACTGGACTCTACGTTTTGGCAACGGGTCGCCGCTCCTGGGCCATGTTGCCGGCAAGGCGCAAAGCGGGCGCCGTCGCACTCGCCACCTCACTAGCCCTCTTCATCGCCGGTGGGCTCGCCCTGCCGCCGGTGGCCACCGCGGACCTGGTAACTGCCGCGTCGGACAGTACCGTGTCAACCGCGACCGCGAGTGCCAGCCCAACCGCTTCAGCCAGCGCCACGCCGTCGGCCACTCCCACAGTGAACGAGACCGACGCGCCACTGGACCCGGAGACAGCGGCCGTGGTCGCACAAGGCACCTCGGTGACGGCACCAAACCAGCAGCCTTCTTACGCCACGAAGGCGCTGGACCTGCTGGCAACCCTTCCCATCAAGGGCAGGGCTCCTAAAACGGGGTATGACCGGGCGCTGTTCGGACAGGCATGGGCGGACGTGGACCGCAACGGCTGCGACACGCGCAACGACATGCTCAACCGCGACCTTACTGCCATTACCTACGTCAACAGCGTGCCGTGCAAGGTGAGATCGGGAACGTTGGCAGACCCGTACACGGGTACGAGCATCAGTTTCCTGCGCGGGCAGGCTACAAGCACCGCAGTCCAGATCGACCACGTGGTCGCACTCAGCGATGCCTGGCAGAAGGGCGCGCAGCAGTTGACCACGGAGCAGCGGACCGCGTTTGCCAATGACCCGCTGAACCTGCAGGCGACGGACGGTCCCACCAACATGAAGAAGGGCGACGGCGACGCCGCCACCTGGCTGCCGCCGAACAAGGGGTTCCGGTGCGAGTACGTCGCCCGACAGATTTCAGTTAAGGCGACGTACATGCTGTGGGTGACTCAAGCCGAGCACGACGCCATGGCGCGGATTCTGGGGGACTGCTCGGGGCAGCTGGCGCCTACGAACGCCCAGGCTCCCGCGCCCGTTGTTGCTGAGCCTGCGCCCGTAGCTCCTGCACCTGTAGCTCCTGCTCCCGTCGCTCCGGCGCCCGCTCCGGTTGCTCCCGCACCCGCTCCAGTAGCACCCGCCCCTGCCCCCGTGGCACCCGCTCCTGCCCCCGCCGTGCCCGCGCCGGCGGCTGCCTACTATGCCAACTGTGCCGCCGCCAGGGCTGCCGGTGCCGCGCCCCTTTTCGCCGGGCACGCCGGCTACCGGCCTGCACTGGACCGCGACTCGGACGGCGTTGCCTGCGAATAACTGCTCAGCTTTTCGGGGGTTCGCATTCCACTTACACAACAACAACCAACATTCCTACGGGGGAAACGATGACAAAGACTGGAAATTTGAAGAAATCACTGGCGCTGGCCGTGCTGGCCGGCCTGATGCTGACAGGATGTGGCGGCCAGCAGGCGGACGTCGAGCCCGCGGCTGCTGCCACAGCTGTCGAGACTGTTGCACAAACGGTGACGGTTCCCGGTGTGGTGGGCCTGACCCTGGATAAGGCAACAGATCAGCTGGAAGACCTTGCGTTCGAAGTAGAAGCTGTTGACGTCGTCGACGGCAAAACGATTATGGCGCCGAAAAACTGGCAGGTTATCTCCCAGGACCCCACGGAAGGCAAGAGCGCGGACAAGGGCTCCTTGGTAAAGCTCGGCGTCAAGTCCCTTGACGTTCTTGCGGCTGAAAAAGCTGCCGCCGAAAAGGTGGTAGCCGAGAAAGCCGCAGCAGAAGCAGCAGCTGCGGCGAAGGCCGCCGCCGAGAAGGCTGCAGCGGAACAAGCTGCAGCTGCACAAGCTGCTGCAGAGCAGGCCGCTCGGGAGGCGGCAGCACGTCCTGCCCCGCAGGTCCCCGCCGCGCCCGCGCCTGTGGTGCCTGCGCCCGTTGTACCTGCACCGGCACCGGCTCCCGCAGCCGCTCCGTTCGCCAACTGCGCCGCCGCTCGAGCGGCAGGTGCAGCACCGGTTTACGCCGGAACGCCCGGCTACGGAACCCACCTGGACAGGGACCGCGACGGTATCGGCTGCGATAAGTAAGCAAGCCACAAACAGGAGTGCCGTGGATACAGTCGAAGGTATCCACGGCGCTTTTGTTTTAACGGCCCGTGCAAGTTCACATTCGGTGAAGGGCGAGCTACCCAGCCACCGCCGCCTTCGCCGCCTGCTTGGCGTTCATCCACTCGGTCAGCCAGGGCGCCCGGACGCTGGACGTGATCCGGCAGTCGGCCACGAAGGTTCCCTGCGTGCCGGCGTCGATCCACTCCGTAAGCGCGGACAGGTCAGCCAGTGAGCGGACAATCGCCGACTCGGCACCGAGGGCGCGGGCGATCCCGCTGAAGTCCACCTCGGGGATCAGCATTGGCTTTTCGGTCAGGCCCTGGGAGCCGTACTGATGGATTTCGGCCCCGTAGGCGGCGTCGTTGTAGATTACCACGATGGCGCTGCTTGCCGTACCGATGAGTGATTCGAGGTCGGGCAGGCCCATCAGGAAACCACCGTCGCCGGACGCCAGCACCAGGGTGCGGCCGTCCTCCAATGCACGGGCTGCCCCGACGGCGCTTGCGAGTCCCAGCCCAATGGACTGGAAGGCGGTCCCCACCATCACCAGGTCCTGCGGCCGCGGGATGTTCCAGTACATGGGTGCCCAACCGATGAAGTGCCCGCCGTCCTGAACCACCGTGCGGCGCTCCGGCAGCACGGCATTCAGCGCGATGGCAAGAGAGCGCGGGTCCAGCCGGCCGTCCTCGGTCACATCGGAACCGGGGCTGTGCGCCGGTCCTTCGGCCAGCCGTTTGCGGGCTTCCGCACGCCAGCCTTCCGCGGTAGCCTCGACATCCAGCAACTGCAGGAGGCGTCCCGCAGCGGATTTCGCGTCCGCGCTGACGAACAGGTCCACCCGCTCGTTGGTCGGCTGCAGGGCGGTGTCGATCTGGATTACCGTGCTGTCCGGGCCGAGCAGATGCCCAAACCGCATGGTGAAGGGGCTCAGGCTCGCCCCGGCCACCAGGACCACGTCGGCCTCACCCATGAGGCCCGTCGCGGTGTCCGTGCCGAAACCGCCGGCGACGCCCAGGTACCCCTCGCCATTGAGGAGATTGAGCGCCAGGGCGGTTCCGGCGGTCAGTGCGCCGAGCCGGTCGGCGAGTTTGCGGAGTTCCGGCCCGGCGCCGGCGAGGTGCGCACCCCGGCCGGCCAGGATCAGCGGCCGCTTGGCCCCGGCGAGCAGGCGGGCCACCTGTCCAAGGCCGCCGTCGACGTCGTCCGTCACCTTCGGTGCCGGCAGTTCGGGAAGCTCTTCGTCCGCAGCCTCGAGTGACGCAAGGTCGTAGGGAATGGCAATGACGACGGCGGTGCGTTTGGTGAGTGCGTACTCCACCGCCTGCTGCGTAATGGTTCCCGCGGCGTCACGGGTGACGGTGAAGGTGGCCGCGCCGAGGCCGGCGGCGATGGCCGCCTGGTCCACGTCCTGCGGCCGGGCGCCGCTGCTCGGTGCGTCCCCGGTGACAAGCACAACCGGGATCTGCGCCTGGACCGCCTCGGCGAGGGCGGTGAGGGCGTTGGTGTAGCCGGGGCCGTACGTGGTGGTGCCCGCTGCGAGACGTCCCGAGGTCCGATAGTAGGCGTCGGCCGCGGCGATGGCTGCGCCTTCGTGGCGGACGGGGGAGAAGCGGAGGCCCAGCTTTTCGGCTGCGTCCAGGAAGTAGACGTTGCCGTTGCCCATGACGCCGAAGACATCGCTGAGGTAGCTGCTGAGAACCTGCGCCACGCGGCCGGAGACAGTGAGAGTGGTCATGCAGGAATCTTGTGGGCTGCTTCTCACAGAGGCAATAGAGCGAAAAGAGCTTGGGAGAATTGGCAGCATGCGATGGCAACAGTGACAAATTGACCAACTGTGGCGCCCGTCACTCAGGTTTACTCCGAGGGGCGCGATTCCTGTTCCGTCAGCCTGGCCAGGAGGCCGTCGTAGCGGGGCGGCATAAGTTCCACCACGGAAATGGCGGTGCTGGTCCGCTGGATCCCGTCGATGGCCAGGATCTGGTTGGTGATGCGGTAGAGGTCCGCCGTGCTCCGGGCCACCACCTTGGCCATCAGGTCCGCGTCCCCGGTGGTGGCGTGCACCTCGATCACCTCCGGGATCCCCGCGAGCCCGTCTTCCACCGCACCTGCCCGTGTCTGGCTGATGGCCAGCGAGAGGAAGGCCATTAGGTCATAACCGAGCGCGGCGGGGTCCAGCCTGCGGCTGAAGGAGCGAAGGGCGCCGCTGCGCTCGAGCCGTGCCAGCCGGGCGTGGACGGTGTTCCGTGCGACGCCTAGTGTCCGGGAGAGTGCCAGGGCGCTGGCTTCGGGGTCCTTGTCGAGGGCCAGGATGATCCTGCCGTCGAGGGAATCCAGGGTACGAGAGTTCGCGATGGTCATATTTTCACCACACACAGTAGAAGTTGAGCAGAAGTCCCAATGGCATGAGCGTATCTTGCAATGTGCCCCGGATCACAATCATGATCGGTCCTCATGACCATCACTCAGTTCCGGACTTCACCGGATACCGCGCGCCCCACCCTTCGCGACGCGGTGACCGGCCTTCCGTCCTACGTCCCGGGCAGGCGCAGCGCCGGCACGGACATCGCCGCCCTCGCCAGCAACGAAAGCCATTACGAGCCGCTGCCCGCTGCCGCTGCTGCGGTGGCCGCGGCGGCCGGTACCATGAACCGCTACCCTGACTCGGCCGCCGTCGAACTCCGCGAACGGCTTGCCAGTCACCTGGGCGTCACGGCAGGGGAAGTGGCGGTGGGACCCGGCAGCGTGGGCGTCCTCCAGCAAATCATTACCGGACTGTGCGACGCCGGGGATGAAGTGATCTTCGCATGGCGCTCCTTCGAGGCCTACCCCATCCTGGTGGAACTGGCAGGTGCCCGGCCGGTCCGCATCCCGCTGAATCACCTTGAGGGCCACGACCTCGATGCCATGGCGGCGGCCGTCAGCGAGCGCACGAAGGTGATCCTGCTGTGCACCCCCAACAATCCCACCGGAGTGCCGATCAGCCACAAACGCATCGACGCCTTCCTGCGCGCCGTCCGCTCGGACATCCTCCTGGTGATAGACGAGGCCTACGTGGAGTACGCCGAAGCGGGCAGCGGGCCCGATTCCCTGGCGCTCTACCGCGAGTACCCGAACGTCTGCATCCTGCGAACCTTCTCCAAGGCCTACGGACTCGCCGGCCTGCGGGTGGGATACGCCGTGGCCGCCCCGGCCATTGCTGAGGGGCTGCGCCGGACCGCCCTGCCCTTCTCAGTGAGCGCACTGGCCCAAAAGGCAGCCATCGCATCACTGGACGCGGGGGAGGAGATGGAGGCGCGGGTCGCCGTCGTGAAGCAGGAGCGCGCACGGATGTCCGAGCAGCTGGCAGCCCAAGGCTGGAAACTGCAGCCAAGCCAGGGCAATTTCCTGTGGATCCGTGCCGACGACGGGCTCCGGGCGAGGCTCATCGAGGCGTTCGACGGCGCCGGCATTCTGGTCCGGGCGTACCAGGGCGACGGCGTGCGGATCACCGTTGCCGACGCCGCCTCCAATGACCGGGTGCTTCGGATCCTCGAAGCCCACGCGGCCCTTAAAACTGACTGAACCTCAACCCCCCAATCCGTTCCACCTACTAGCTAGAGGAATCCCCATGGAACAACAGACAACGACGTCTGCCCGCGCCCTCGGCGCGGCCCTCAAACCACGCCAGCTCACGATGATGGGCCTCGGCAGCGCCATCGGCGCTGGCCTCTTCATCGGCTCCGGCGCGGGCATCCAGGCGGCCGGCCCGGCCGTGCTGATCTCGTACCTCGTGGCCGGCACCCTCATCATCCTGGTGATGTGGGCCCTCGGCGAGATGGCCGCCGCAAATCCGGACAGCGGCGCCTTCTCCGTGTACACCGCCAAGGCGTACGGGCCGGTGGCCGGCGCCACCGTGGGCTGGCTCTGGTGGATCCAGCTCGTGGTGGTCATCGCGGCCGAAGCTCTCGGTGCGGCAGGCCTGCTGGCCACCATCTTCCCGGCCCTGCCGGTGTGGCTGATGGCCTTCGTGTTCATCGTGGTGCTCACCGCGGTGAACCTGACGAGTGTGAAGAACTTCGGCGAGTTCGAGTTCTGGTTCGCCCTGCTGAAGGTGGCGGCAATCGTCGCGTTCCTGGCTGTGGGCGCTGCCCTTCTCTTCGGCTGGCTGCCGGGCGTGCAGTCGCCGGGCCTGTCGAACTTCATGGGCGACGGGTTCGCGCCGAGCGGTTTCGCCGGGATTGCCACGGCGCTCTTCGTGGTGGCTTTCGCGTTCGGCGGCACCGAGATTGTGTCCGTGGCGGCAGCTGAGACCGCCGAACCGGCCCGGAGCGTGAAGAAGGCAGTCCGCACGGTGCTGTGGCGCATCCTGGTGTTCTACATCGGAGCGATCTTCATTATTGCGGCCGTGGTTCCCGTCGGTTCTGAGGGGCTGAAGAGCCCGTTCGCCGCCGTGCTGGACGCTGCCGGCATGCCCGGCGCAGCAACTGCCATCACCCTGGTGGCCGTCGCGGCACTGCTCTCCGCGCTCAACGCCAACCTCTACGGCGCCTCCCGGATGGCGTACTCCCTCGCGGAGCGGGGCGAAGCGCCACGGCTGCTTGCTTCGGTGTCCAAGGCACGGGTTCCGGTTGTCGCAGTTCTGGCCAGCGTCGCGTTCGGCGTTATCACGGTGGTGCTGGAGCTGGCGTTCCCCGAGATGGTCCTTGGCGTTCTGCTGAACATCGTGGGCTCAACGTGCCTTCTGGTATGGACGTCCGCGCTCCTGGCCCAGCTCGCGCTGCGCCTCCGCGCCGACCGTGAGGGAACAGAGCTTCCCTTGCGGATGCCCGGCTTCCCGTGGCTTACAAGCTTTGGCCTGCTCATCCTCGCGGCGATCTTCACGGTGGGCTTCATCGGCGAGGATTCCCGTCCCCAGCTCCTGAGCACGTTTGGACTCGTAGCGCTTCTTGCGGTGGGGTGCTGGCTGAACCACCGTAAGCGGGACGCTCAGCCGCCTGTCGAATCTTCGGAGGGTGACAAGCAGCCGGTGCTCATCGACTGAACCAGGCGGAATGACATGCACGACGGCGGCGCCCCGGCTATTGCGGGGGTGTCGCCTCCGTTTTAACGGGTACGACGACTTAACGGGTACGACGGCGGAACCTGGGGCGGGTGCCTCCGTTCGTACGAGCGGTGGAAGGGCTATGACTCATGACTGAGGACCTCTGCCATTCTTCTTCTCCGGCCACCTGCCGGAAGGGCACGGGCTTAACGTGCTGAAGGACGAGTCAAGGCAGAGTGCTGAAACTGGAGGATGGCCGTGCTGTTGCCGCGCTGCCGGCAGCCGAGGTGCCTCAGCCTTCGAACAGGTCCCTGACATCGTCCGCTGACAGCGCCGAGGCGAACATAGCGTCGTCGTCCAGGACGGCGCTGAACAGCTTGGCTTTCTTTTCCTTGAGTGCCATGACTTTCTCTTCGATGGTGTCCTTGGCGACGAGCCGGTAGACCATGACGTTGCGGGTCTGGCCGATCCGGTGGGTGCGGTCTACGGCCTGCGCCTCTGAGGCAGGATTCCACCACGGATCCAGTAGGAAGACGTAGTCCGCCTCTGTCAGGTTCAGGCCGAATCCGCCGGCTTTCAAGGAGATGAGGAACACCGGGGCGCTGCCCGCCTTGAATTGTTCGAGCACGGCCGCGCGTCGGCGGGTTTTGCCGTCCAGGTAGGCGTAGGGAATGCCTTCGGCATCGAGCCGGTCCGCGGCTTTGGCCAGGAAGCCGGTGAACTGGCTGAAAATCAGCGCGCGGTGGCCTTCGGCCACAATATCGCCGAGCTGCTCCAGCAGGGCGTCCAGCTTGCTGGACGGGACGGATGCGTGTTTCTCGTCCACCAGGGACGCGTCCAGGCTTAGTCTTCGCAGTGTGGTGAGGGACTTGAAGATCGCGAAGCGGTTCTTCTCCATGTCATCCAGCAGCCCCAGGACCTTCTGCCGTTCCCGCTGCAGGTGCCGCTGGTAGATGGTGCGGTGCCTCGGCGCCAGGTCCAGCTCCAGCACCTGTTCCTGTTTGGCGGGCAGGTCCTTGGCAACCAGCTCCTTGTTGCGCCGCATCATCAACGGCCGGATCCGGCGTCGTAATTGCGCCAGCTTCGCGGCGTCCCCGTCCTTTTCCACCGGGGTCCGGTAGTAGTCAGTGAAATTCTTCGATGACGGGAACAGCCCGGGGGCGGTGATGGCGAACATGGACCACAGCTCCATCAGGTTGTTCTCCATGGGTGTGCCTGTGATGGCGAGCTTGAAAGTGGCGGGGAAGCGGCGTGCGTTCTGGCTGGCCTTGGTAGCAGGGTTCTTCACGAACTGCGCCTCGTCCAGCACCAGCCCTGCCCACTGGCTTGATGCGTAGGCTTCGTAGTCCAGCCGGAACAGCGTGTAGGAGACAACCACGACGTCGGACCCGGCCGCGAGTGCTGCGGGATCAGTGCCGCTGCGCTGCAGTGTGTCCGTGACGGCAGTGGTGCGGAGCCCGGGGGCGAAGCGGCCGGTTTCGGCGGCCCAGTTGGGGACCACTGAGGTGGGGGCAACCACCAGGAAGGGGTGGCATGCGGTTTTGTCCCGGTCCGGAACGCCGATGCCGTTCTTGGCGTGAAGGATTAGGGCGATGGCCTGCAGGGTTTTGCCCAGTCCCATGTCGTCCGCTAGAACCCCGCCCAGCCCGTGCTCCCAGAGGAAGGCCAGCCAGTTAAAGCCTTCCTGCTGGTAGGGCCGGAGGGACGCATCGAGACCCGCTGGCGGCGGCACATCCTGGATCTCCGAGAACCCCAGCAGGCCTCCAACGCTCCGCCGCCATGACTCAGCCTGCTCTGCGTTGGCCGAGAGTTCCTCGAGTTCGCCCCAGAGCCCGGCCTGGTACAAGCTGATCCGCAGCGGCCCTTCGTTCTCCTGCAGGGCACGGGCTTCCTCGATCAGCCGGCGCAACTGGAGGAACTCGGGCTGGTCCAGCCGGAAGTAGTTGCCGTTGGCCAGCATCAGATGATCGTCGCCTGCGGCCAGCGCGCGGAAGAGGAGGTCGAACGGGACATCCTCCCCGCCCAATGTGACGGTGACGCCCAGATCAAACCAGTCGGCGTCGTCCGTTTCCTGGGTGCGGACGCCGATGAGCGGGCTGTCCGTCAGCTCGCTATAGTCCGGCGCCGGTCCCGTGGTGACCACCCGGACGTGCTCCAGCTGCTTCAGCCGCGGCAGTGCTTCGGTGGTGAACCGGGCCGCGGACAGATTCTTGAGGATCGAAGGCACAGTGCTGCCCGGTTGTCCGGAGCCGTTGTCCGGGAACTGCTCCTGCCAGGCCACCGGGAATTGTTCCAGCGAGGCGGCCACTTGGGCCAGGAGCCGTTCTTCGAATGCGTGATCCCGGTATCCCTCGCCGAAAGGCGTCAGCGGCAGGCGGGTGACGGTACCGGAGGCGTGATACTCCCAGTGCCAGCCAAGTTGCAGTTCGCGGGAAGTGTGTGCGGCGGTCAGGACCAGTTCCGGCGGCAGGATTTCCGGCAAATCGACGGACGAGTCGCTGCAGGTAATGCGGGCCGACTGCGCCAGCTGGGGGAAGCTGTCCGCGAGGAAGGAGTCGCGCGCATCCGCCGGAACCAGCAGCTCCGTTCGGTGCCGGATCAGGGTACGGATGGCGGCGGGGACCGTTGCCGTGGTGGGAGCGAGGTGGAGGTCCCGGGCCGCCGAGCTGGTGCCTGGCCCGGTGGCGGCGTCCCACCAGAAAACGCCGTGCCCGGGCGTTCCGATGGCGCCAACGGCGGCGGTCTCCGCCGGGGTGGCGAAGTCCCCGGAGCCCACATGGGGTGCCAGCCGCAGCCCGCCGTCGTGATCGCGGAGATCCAGCGAAAGGTCAACTGGGTCATGAATTACGACGACGGCGTCTCCGGACTTTGCCATGAGCAGCGCCACCCCGACTTGGCCGGCCTGGGCGAGAAGCTCCCAGAGCAGCGGGTTATCGAAGCGTTCCAGCGGCAGGTGCGTGCCAGGCGGCTGGCTGGCGCCGGCGGCGAAGAGGGCGTCAAAGGCCTGCATCCAGCGCACCTGTCCGGTGGAGAATTCGTCGAGCTGATAACCGTAGTTCGAACGGCGGAACGTGTCCCAGCGGAGCTGGCCCACCACCCACGTGCCCTTGGCGTTCTGCTTTACCGGCCGGGCGGTTAGGGTTACCTGCGGTGCCGAATTGCCCTGCCAGGGGTCGCTCCGTCCCCGTTGGTACCAGGGGGACTGCCCGGAGGAAGACTCACTAAGCTCCAGCTGCACCCCAAGCGCGGCGGTAGACCGGCCCTTCCCTCCACTGACACCGGCGTGGCGTGGCGTTGCCTCCGGATGAAGAAGGGACTGGATTTGTTCCTGCCAGGGGGCGGGGGATGCGTCCTTGCGCACCTGTTGCCCGGCAGCTTTTGGTGGGGCAGGCGCGGCTTTCTTCTTTGGCGCCGGGGGAGCTGCCGCCGGTGTTACTTCCAGCAGCGGAGGCTGTTCCATCACGGGACCGCAGCTGATTTCGAGCAGCAGGGCTGCCACATGCTTGCAGTTGAACTGCACGGGGCAGGAGCAGTGCCCCCAGTCGAGCCGCAGGCCGCTGATGCCGTCCTTGAAGGATGCTTTAGCCTTGTAGGGGTTGTTTCGGGTGCCTTGCACCTTTCCTTTGAGCTCGAGGGACTTGGGGTTCCACTCGACGCCGAAGACAGCGCCTTTGCGTGAGTAGGTCCGGCCGCGGCTCAGGAAAGAGCTGCCGACAAGGGAACTGATGACGGCGTCGTGTATCACGGGAGGGTGCTCGAGAGTCACGGCTTAAAGCTACCCGTCAGGACTGACAAAGCAGGTGTTCTCTGCGCTTTAATCTCAGCGGCTGGATCTGGACCCGCTGCCTTTCGAAAGCAGCTTCGACACATGCCATCCTTGGGTTATGGCACGAACCTGGTTATCGGTGACGGTGGAGTTGCTCGGCGGACGTGGTGAGGAGTTTTGGCCGTGGCCGGGGCGTATCTTCGCGGTCGGACCGTCGCACACCTTCATGGATCTCGCCAATGCCATAAATGATGCGTTCGCCCGGTGGGACCGCTCACATCTGTCCATGTTCACCCTGTCCGACAGTCGGGTCATCACCGATGAAGAGACAGGAGCCGAGATGGCCGCATCACTCCGGGGCCCGATCATCGCACCGATTGACATCCATGTAGCTAAAGTCATGCGGACGGTGCAGCCGGGGGGCGAGTTTCAGTTCACGTTCGACCTCGGTGACGCCTGGACCCACCGATGCGTCGTCGGGGAGGTGAAGGTCGACCCGCTGCAGGTATTGGGTGTTCGTCCTGATGTTCCCCTGCCGTACTGGGGCTGGGGCACCATCCCCGACCAGTATGGGCGCCGATGGGCTACCGACGACGGCGAGAGCAATCCGCCGGGGAAACCGGGCTGGCGGCACCCGATGCTGCTTCACGCATGGCCCGCACCGGCGCAAGTTCCGGAGATCGACCTGTCCGAACTGCGTATAGCGATCGGCGCAGGAGACGCGGGCCGCTTTCCGGCGGCGGTGACAGGACACGACATCGATGACGCTCTGCAGCAGGTGGGGGCGGGCATACCGATGGCGTTGGAGAGCCGCAGGCAGGAGGCCGAGCCGGTGGCACTCTCGGTCATCAACCGGCTGAGCCGGCGCGGCGGAAACGGTGACCAGGTGCTGGCCGAGGACCTGCTGGACATTCTGCGCCGCGAGCCGCTGTCAGGCCGGGTGGTGCCGGTTGACCTGGATATGCTCAGCATGGTGCTGGAAGGCGATCCCGACCTATCAACCGGCGGCTACCTCGACCTTCGCACCGGGCAGGTGTACGAGGACAATGCCACTGACCCGACGATGGTTGGGGAGGATTCCGCCATCGATGTGGAGGAAGAGCCGGACCGTTGGCTTCGACTCCGTCGCACCGGTTCGCGGAAAGCCTGGCAGGACATGGCGGCCTTCGCCGAGCGGCAGCATGATGAGGCCTTCCGAGAGCGACTGGAGCATGCCATCGAAGGCAAAGGTGCCTTCTCGAGGTTCCGTGACCTCGTCCACGGCGAGAACCTCAGCGAACAGTGGTACACCTTCTCCGCCGACCGCCAGATGGGCCGTGCGCGCGAGTTCCTAGCCGACAATGGCATCCGCGTGGGCTGACGAACCTGTGCGATGTCCTCCGTTTGGGCAGGCAGGATCGGACACCCGGTGGGGACCAGGGTTCGCAAGTAACGACGGCGGCATCCGGCTTGGGTGCGTAACGGGCCCTTCTTGCCGCGTGCGTGTCAGGGCGAGGGTAGGCAAACGCAGCAGCGTACCCGACAATAAAGCAGAGCATCAGCGGACGCGTCCTGAAGCCCTTGGTAAATGATCTTACGGCGACGTCGTATGCGAGATACTTGAGGCCAATGATCGTAGGGGCGAAGGTCAGGCAGTTCGCGCCGTCGGCCGTGCTAGTCGCGGACCATTATGTCGGGGTAGCGGGCCCGCTGCTTCTCCTTCGGGCCGGCGATGGCTGCGACTCGAGGTTCCGGCTGTAGCCACCTGTTGTAGGAGTTGGTAACGGCGTCGCTGCCGTACCAATGCCTGGTCCCGGAAGAGTCAGTGAATATCAGGTAGCCGTCCCGGCGACGCAACGGCTGTTCGGGGCGAAGAGGAGCCCCGCGCCACGACAGCCCTCCGTCCGGACTATGCACATTGGTGAGTCGGCAGGATCGAATTCCGTCATAGTTTTTCCCCCATGGAGACGTGATCTATGGACCCCTTGAGAAGTGGTGCCAAAAGTGGCACCATTGTACATGTGGCGAGCATCGACAAGATCGAGAAGCAAGCTAGAAACTCCCCTGAGAACGTCTCGTACAGTGACATGCTCAAACTCTGTAGGCACTACTTCGGAGAACCGAGGTCAGGTTCTGGGAGTCACAACGCAATATTTAAGATGCCTTGGGCGGGGGATCCCAGGATCAATTTGCAGAACAAGAATGGCAAGGCCAAGCCGTACCAGGTGAAGCAAGCCATAGCCGCCATCGATCGGAGCAAGGAGAAGTAGATGTCCACTCGAAAAGCAGCTGCTGCGCCGTCTGCCGTGGCGCAGTACCGGTACTCGGTCCAGTGGTCGCCGGAGGATCGAGAGTTTGTTGCCACTGTTCTCGAATTCCCTTCCCTCTCCTGGCTAGACGAGGACAAGTTCGAGGCGCTCCGCGGCATTGAACGGCTGGTGACCGACGTCATCGATGAACTTACACAGTCGGGTGAGCCCGTGCCCGAGCCGATCGCGACGCAAAAGTTCAGTGGCCGCCTCAACCTCCGGGTCCCTCCCGAACTCCACCGCAGACTGGCGATTGAAGCGGCCAATCACGGAATGCCTCTCAACAAGTACGCGACAGAACGCTTGACAGCCTAGAGCGCTACCCCTGACTCGGAACGTCGGTAGGACAGGACAAATTATTCCCTACTGAATGGTCGTTGGACGAGCACGTAACGGCACCAGTGCCATTGACGGCGACACGGTGGGTTGCCGCCTCCGAACGTATGTCCTGCCCGCTATTCTCTTCGGATGAGCGATAACGATTTCGAGGTCCTGGTCGACGACGAGTCCCCGGCTACCGATTCCACACGGTTCGAGCGCCTCACCAGCAAGGCACTGGAGGTCAGCGATAAGATCTCCAACGTCGGCATCGGTGGCATGGGCGCATGGAAGGGATCCGTACAGGTCGCGGAGGAGCATCTCGCGAAGCACGGCGACGTTGAAAAGGCCATTGAAAGACTTATCGCCACTCACGTCCGTATCACCTCCAGCACCGGTTTCCTGACCGGCCTCGGAGGGCTGATCACCCTGCCCGTCACGCTGCCCGCCGACTTCACGACGCTCTGGATAACCCAGGCGCGCCTCGCCGGCGCAATCGCGCACCTGCGCGGTTACGACGTCCGCTCGGATGAGGTGCGTTCCGTCGTTCTTATGTCGCTCGTCGGGTCCTCGGCCACCGAGGCTTTGGCGCAGGCCGGCGTCCAGATCGGTACGAAGTCCGCCATCAGCGCCATCAAGCAAGTCCCAGGCCGTGTGCTCATCGAGATTAACAAGAAGGTCGGCTACAGGCTGATCACCAAGGCCGGCAGCAAGGGCATCGTGAACCTAACCAAGCTCGCACCTCTCGTGGGTGGCGTAGTCGGCGGCGGTGTCAACTTCACCAGCACCCGCGCCGCCGGAAGTTGGGCGAAGAAAAACTTTCCCGCCTCCGAAAACTCAGCCGCAAGCGCAGCCGCCGCTCCTGATGACACCGAACAAGAACGAGCGTGACTGAGAAAGCGGACGTCTCTATCCGCTGATGCTCATCTGCCGTTCTTGGTGGTGTGCCCTCTAAGCGATACAAAAAGCGCTTAGCGGCTGAGAAATTTTTGTAAGTCGAGGAATGTCTATGGCTGCCGCTATGTTGCTCGCATGGCTAGAGACGAAGCGACGAGGAAAAGAGCTGCGACAAGGAGATGCCCGGTCTGCGGGCATGAGGCTTGGCGGATCATCTACGGCATGGTTATGCCCGATGTCAGGGAGCAGTATCCGAAAGCGGAGTTTGCCGGCTGCGTCATGGTGGAGGAACAACGGATTTATCCTGCCACCGGCAAAGTGGAGTGGGGAACGCCGGCTTGGGCGTGCCAGAATCCGGGTTGCGGCCACCGCTGGTGGTAGCCGCAACCGTGTTCTATGCCTCGCTGACCTCGTACACACTTCCCAACGCCGGGAAGTGGATCAGGGTCCGCAATACCGGCTTTCCAGTGGCTGCGAGGACCGCGCTCCTGTAGGCCGCCATTTGTCCTAAGTACTTTTCACGCACATGCCCTTCGGGATCGCTGCCCGGGTACGTCTTGTGATCCACAAGCACGTATCCCTCCGGACCCTCAAGCAACAGGTCGATCCATCCCTCCATCACCCTGTTCTCTGGCCTCCAGCCGATGGCGGCCTCCCGGTACCGGATCCAGCCGGGGAACTCTGCGTTCAAGTGCTCCTCGAAGCGGGTTCCCGATGTCACGAGGAGATCAGGGCCCACCAGATGTCCGATCTTCCAACGCTCAATGATCCGTTCCGCAAGGTCAAGCTGCTGTTCGGCGTCGAGGACGCCGTATGCCGTGCCGAGGTATGCATGGACGGCGCTGCCCACGGCGCCCCATTCGTCCGCGCCATGCTCTGCCAAGCGGGAGCCCAGCTCTGCAACCACAAATATCTTTGCGTCATTGCCGCCGGAACCTTCGGAGCTGGCAGTGAGGCGCGACGGCGGATACAGCGCGGGAGGTAGCTGACTCGGCGCATCCGTGAACCGCGCGGCCCATGCAGGTGCGGCCACAGCGCGCTCCGCCGGTTCGAGTGTCGCAACCTGAGCCGGAAAGACGCCGTCGCCGGCAACGTTCAAGGTCCCTGAGGCGCCTGGCGACTCAGGGTCCTCGAACAGGTCCGCCCCGGTGTCCCGGGCTTCGGGGCCCCCGAATGCAGACCAGGACAGAAGGGCTTCGACGCCGAGATTGTTCAGCAGGCCGGGGACGTTTCCCTTGCCCGTCAGCACATTGGTCTCCACCGCCCGGGTCATTCCGACGTACATCAGCCGTGCCATGTTCCTTCGCTCGCGCTCCTCTGCGTTCAAAGCCACTTGGCTTTCCTTGCCACGGGCATCGAGCGGTGAACCCATGTAGGGGAAAGGGCTGGGCCAGAAGCGGATCCAGCGTCCAGCAAGAGGCTGCTCAAGATCGAGCGTTCCGTCCTGTTCCACGGCGGCACCGAACGCCGCGAAGCGCAGGTCCTTGTCCAGTGCCTCCATGACCACCACGGGCCACTCCAGCCCCTTGGCTTTATGGTAGGTGAGGACGTTGACGACGTCCGGTCCGGCGTTCTCAGCCGACTGCTGCTGCTCCGAACCGAAGAACGTCAGGAATCCCCGCAAGGTGGCGGGCGAGCGGAGCGCCAGGCAACGCTCGTAGTAGTCCTCAAGGGCGCCGCGGTAAGCGTCGAGATTGCGCAGCCGTGTCGCTGGCGCGGACCAGGACTTGATCAGCCGCGGGAGGCCCAGCGCACCGACCACCGCTTCGAAGATTTCGGTCGGCGTGGCCGTTTTGGCCTGCGTGCGCAGCGCATCCAGCGCTGTCAGCAATGGTTCCGTTCTCCAGCGGTCCAGCGCCGGTGCGGGGTCGGCGGCGGACAGCAGTTCCGACTGCCATTTCAGGTTCGCAGAATGGCCGGGGTGGAGGGCCGCAATCTCGGTGAGTGCCACCGTGTCGTAGCCGTCCGCCACATACGCCATGGCTGCGCGGGCCAACTGGATTTCACGGGCGTCGGCAAGCTTGCGCGGATTGCGGCTTGCTCGGATACCCAGGCCGTCAAGGGCCGCGGAGAGCGCCTCGACATCGGCGTTGGACCGGGTCAACACAGCAACGTCTCCCGGGCGGAACTCTGTGCGGCGCGCCAGGAACTCAGCAACGCCGGCCGCCGTCGCGCGCAAGCGCTCGCCGTCGTTGGTTTGCGGACGCGTCCAGGCCTCAAGGCTTCCGGCGGACCAGTCTTTGTGAGCGTCCGGCAGCTCGAGGTGCACGGTGTCGTGCGCCATGCCGTGCTGGGCGAACACCGGCTCGAAGACCGCGTTGGACAGCTCGACGACGGCCTGGTGAGACCGCCAGGACTGTGAAAGCTGCTGTCTTGTTGGCACGCGGTCAACTACCGCCTGCATCAGGTCCGGGTCGGTGCCGCGGAATTCGTAAATCGACTGTTTCGGATCGCCCACCCACACGGCCTCTTTCACCAGGCTGCTGAGCTGGAGGAAGAGTTCCAGCTGCAGTGGGCTCGTGTCCTGGAACTCGTCGACAACAAGGAAGCTGATGCGCCGGCCAAACGACGCGCGGAAGGCCTCGCTGTTCCGGGCGAGCTGGAGGACGAGGGTCTCCTGGTCCACGAAGTCCATGAGCCCGTGAAGCCGTTTGAACTCGGCGTAGGTCAGGAGGCATTCATTGGCACAGGCAAAGATGCGCCGGATGTATTGCTCAAGATCGGAGTGGAACGCCGGGTTGGAGAGAAGTCCCTCATGAATGCGTTCCCGCAGGTCCCAGAAGATTGACTTGATCGGCGCGGCAGGGGCGGACGCGGTGAAACCGCGCCAGATCTCCCAAGGTGTGTCATCGACGTTGACCGCTTGGTCGAGCTTTTGGATCACCTTGGGGTACTGCTCGCAGAAAGCCTTCGTGGTGATTTTCGCGGCCTTTCCGTCCGGGCCGATTCCCGTCCTCGCAACGGTGTCGAGCTGGATCCGCCGCTCGATGAACTCCCGGTGCCACACCTGCCGGTCGTCCTGGCCCGGCTCGTCCAGCAGTTCCCGGAGCCCGCGCCAGGACTGCTCGGCACAGGCAGCCAGATCATCGGCATCAAGGAGGTTGGTGCGCGCGGCGTCTACGATCGCGCGAACAGTCTCTTCCCACGGCTGGGCGTCCCGGGCTCCGTTTCCGTCAGTGCCCATCCTGCGGGCGATGGGCAGGATACCGGCTCCGTGCTCAGCGAGGATGGTGTCTGTGGCCAGGTGGAAGATCCCGTGGAGTTGCTCCTCACCGATCACTTCAAGTGCCGGGGAGAGCCCTGCATCGATGGCATGCTCCTGAAGCAGTTTTCCGCAGACGCTGTTCACTGTCCCGATAAGGCTCGCCGGCAGTTGCTGCGCCGCGAGCTGCAATGACTCGGCCAGCTGGAGCTCTCCAGACGAGGAGGCTGAACCCGACTGGTCCAGAAGCCGCGCCCCGATGCGTTCCTTCAGCTCACCAGCCGCCTTCTTGGTGAAGGTTGTCGCCATAACGGCGTCGGCAGGCAATCCGTCCTCGATCTTCTCGGCGATGACTTGGGTGAGATGGAACGTTTTGCCGGTCCCGGCACTCGCCGAGACCATGGTGACGTTCTCCAGCAGGTTCATGAAAAGTCCCCCTTCAATCCGCAGAGCACACCGAAATCGCAGAAACGGCAAGGCGGCTTTATGTGGTGTCTGCCAGCGTCGGCGTCGACCTGGGCGCGATCAGGTGCGTCTGCGGTGCGGGCGTCGTCGGCCGGCTGGGTTGCGGTGATCCGGCCCGCGAGCACCTCTTCAACAGTGAATTCGGCGGCCGCCACAGCCTGTGTCCAAAGCAGCGCGGGCTCAACCGCCCGGGGCAGGGGAGTTCCGAAGTGCGGATGGGCCGACGCGAAAGCGCCCTGTTTGAGCAGGTAGAACGCCGTCGGGTCATCGGGCGGGGTATCGCCGGAATGGAGGGCCCACTGGTAGAGCGCCAGCTGGAGGGCGGTGCCCTGCTGGATTTCCTCGCGGCGGTACTTCGCGTTGTTGGTCCACTTGAGGTCGACGACGACGGTGCGGCCTTCAGTGTCGATGCCCACGGCGTCCGCACTGCCTGTCACGGCGACGCTGAATTCTTCCCCTGAGGCGGAGAGCAGAACGTCTTTCTCGAATTCCCGCTCAACGTCCTGGAGGGTTATGCCCCCGCGCGAGAGCTGGCTGAAAAATGTGCTGATCGAGGCCAGGAGAGTGGCCGTGACTGCGGCGCGGCGGCGGAGCTGGCCCGGCAGCAGGAGTTCAGAGGCGTAGTGGGGAATCAGTTCGTCGACGGCCAGCCGGATCTCTGTTTCGTCTGGAACTGCCCGATTCTCGGGGCGAAGGCGGTCGTGGAGGACCTCCACCACCTTGTGCGCGAAGCTCCCGAGCATTTGGTTGTCCATGGGGATGCCGGCGGCGTCGGCAACGTGCAACTGTGACTTCTTCTGCAGCACCCAGGCAAGGGAACAGCCGAGCAGCGTCGTTAGCTGGCTGAAGGACAGCCGCTCCGGTCGTAGCGAGGGATTCGGGCCAACTTCGTGGACAGGCGGGGGTGGAACGGGCAGGTGCCGGTCCACTGGAACCAGTTGGGCGCTCCGCCCGGCGAACCGCCAGCGGCCGTCGGGGTCGGTGAGCTCGGCCGGCGTCGCGCTCAGTAGGGCGATGCGCTCGGACAATGACTTCGCAGTTCCCTCTTCCGGGGGCGGGGGCTGGGCGGCGGCCAGTGCCTCCAGGAGAGGATTGCTTTCGGTCCGCTCGCCATTGAGCTGCTGGGCCTGGATGATGACCAGGTTCCGGCACCGGCCGGCGGCTGCGAGCGTCTGCCCGGCCGAAAGCGCCGCAAGACCTTCCGGTGACGGCAGGTGGACACCCGCCCTGGCGAGGGTCTCGACATCATGCGCGTCCCAGCGCCGCCCCGGAGCCGTGGATCCACTGCGGAAGCCCCACCACAGTACGTTCTCAACGTTTTCACCGAGTTCGTGCAGATGGTTGAGCCGGAGCCAAGGACTGGCTTCCGCGGCGACTAAGGGGCTGGACGTTGGCGTCACCACGGCAGAGATGATGCGCCGCAGCTCGCGGCGGGAAACCGACGGGAGGGGCGCGACGAGCTCCAGAATCCGCTGTAGTTGGGTGGACGGGGCCTGGAAGACGGCGTCGACGGCGGCCCGGGCCCGCAGCCGCCCGGCGAACCAAGCCGCGCTCCCCGCCAGTTCGGCTCCGTTGGCGCTGTCCCCGCTGATCAGGCCGGCGTTGAACGTACGGTCGAGGATGGCGGCCAGATCATGACCAAGCTGTTCGTTGGCGGCGATCTTCCGTATGGCCTCCTTCCAGGCGGCGCCGCCTGTGCCGGGTGCCTGTTGGAGGGCCTGCAGGAGGTGGTGCGCTGCCCGTCGCTTGACCGGGCTGCCGGGGAGCGACAGGAACTCAGCCAGGAGCCGGACGTCGGCCGGGGCCCAGATAAGCTCGAAGAAGAGGGGAATTAGCTGGTCCTGTACCCGCCACGGGGAGCGGGCGCCCACACCCAGGCGGGGCAGTCCATGCCCGGCAAGGTACTGGTCAAGGACGGAGGTGCTGTCCGAACACACCACAGCTGTTCTGGCGTTGTCCCCGTAGGAAAGCCAACGGGCTGCCTGCTCGGCAGCCTCCCACTCTGTTTCGGCTGTGAGAATTGTCAGGCGCGGCTGGACAGTGGCCTGAGTGGCATCGCTGACCTGGACGCCGTGCCCGCGAAGTTTGGCGATAATGCGTTGCCAGATTGCGGGGAAGGATGTCTCGGGGTGCTGGAGGATCAGCTGGTCGATCCCGAGCGGCAGGGGAGTGTCGAGGGCGTCGAGCAGTTCCAGGGTGTCGTCCGCAAGCGAGGGGGCCAAAGGTCCTGCGGCATGTTCCGCAGCAGCCAGCGTGCGAAGCAACGGCGAAGGACCCGTGATGTTGGGACTGTTTTCGGGCAGTGTGCCGTCCCATCCGTTGCTAACGGCGTCGTCCCGGTCGTCGAGGAGCTCCCGGGCGGTGGACCATGGATCCACCTGGAGCGAGGCATGGAACCATTCGGCCGGTGTGTCTATGGACTGCAGTCGCTGCAGGTACTGGCCGATGCGCTCGGCGTGCGGGGTTTCAGGGCGGGTAATGCCCAGCCGTGTCTGCAGCAGGGTGGTGAATCCCTTGCGGCCTACCCGGACCCGGTTGAGGCCGGGATGGGCGTGGGCCCATGGCGCCCGGTCCAGAAACCAGCCGAATTCAACGATCATTGGTGCCCCCAAGCTTTGTTTGCTGCCTTTGTACCACGGTATGGCACGGCCCTGACGGAAGTGTCATCGGCCTACCGTGCCCTATTCTGCGCGCTGCTGTCCCCACCAGATTCTGTGGCTGCGACAAGCAAGCGGTCAAAGCTCGTTATTCCGTAGTCGGGAGGGGTGGCACTGATGGCGATGCGCGTCATCCAGACCACGTTGTCCACGCGCTTTATGGCAGAATTCCGCGACTGGGCAGGCGGTTGCTCCCTAGTCGCCAGAAGCTCCAGTCCGGGAACACCGTTGACGAGGAGGGGCAGGGGTTTGCCTGTTTCGATCAGCGACCTGAACTGCTTCACCGACAATTCGTTGGCAATATTTCCTGTCAGTCCCACGAGTATTTCGTTGACCGTGCCCGTCAGTCCTTCGAGGCACTTGCGCTCAGCGGAGGCCTTCCCCCTTATTGCGAGTACCGTGAAAACGACGGCGAATGCAGCGGCGAAGACCATGAAAGCTCCGCCGCCCCTGAGGACCGGCACGAAGATCATCAGGATCAGACCTACAACAGCGCCGATCACGGCAAAACCAAAGAACATGCTTCCGACGCCGTTTGCTGGCCGGCCGCTCCACTGTTCTGACGTAAATGCCTTCAGGACGCGGGACTCCGGCTGTCGATTGGTCATCATTTCTCCCCTTTCGCTTCGAGCAGGGCCTCGGCCAGGATGATGGCCTGCCGTGCGTCCTGGAGATCGCTGCGCAGGCCAGGGTCCGGGTTTACCGCTGCCACTGCGTTCGCCGTTCCGCTGAGTTCGCCGATCGCCCTGCTGAGGTTCTCGCGCTCCTGCGAGAGCATCCGGGATGACGTCAGCTTGGTCCTGCTCTTCTCCAGCGCCTGGAGGGATCTGTTGATTTCGTCCCAGCGCGCCCGGACGGCGGCTAATCGAACATCGACCCGCTGCACCCGGTTTCTGAATAGGGGCTCCATCTGGAGCGCAACCTCATGGAGCTCAACCAGGGCAGTTCTCCGTGTGGACTTTCCAGCGGTACCCGCTAGCAGCTCCTCGCACACGTGAAGCCGCTGCTCCCAGAGCTGAAGACCCGTGGTGTTCTGCCTCATCAGCAGAGCCAGGATTTCAACAATTTCGTTTAGGGTGTTGCGCCGGACCTTGAGTTTGGCACTGGCGGCATCAAGACGGCCAATGAATTCCTCGTAGTTATCCACCGGTCCCGTACTTTTGGCCGGCCATGGCGATTTGCCTGGCCCCGGCATCAAGCTGCACCTACCTCGACGCCGCTGGCCCTGGTGGCGCTGCCGAAGTTCCACTCCCGGAGGGACTGGGATCGTTCTGGTTCTCGGAGCAGTTTCATCGTCTTCGATTCGATCTGGCGGATGCGCTCACGGGTGACGCCGTAGACCTTGCCGATGGCATCGAGGGTCTTTTCCTCGCCGTCGTCAAGGCCGAAGCGCATCGCAATGACGCCGGCTTCCCGTTCCGTCAGCGTGTCGAGGACCGCATGCACTTCGGCCTTCAACTGCTCCTTGGCGATCTTGTCGAGAACATCAACGCCGCATGGATCGATGAGCTGGCCTGCCAATGATTCCAAACCACCTTTGCCGTCCGGAACGAGATAGTCCAGGGAAAGCACGGGCTGGTCCAGTGACAGAAGATGCTCCACCTTGTCGGCCGACTGATCCGTGTATTTGCCGAGCTCGGCAAAGGTGTACTCAACGCCATTCCGGAACGCATCGCGTTGGACGGTCTTCACCTTATTGATCTGCTCCACCATATGGACCGGGAGTCGGATGACCCGGGCCTGGTCGGCCAGGGCGCGGGTGACAGCCTGTCGGATCCACCACGTCGCGTACGTGGAGAACTTGTTACCCAGGGTGTAGTCGAACTTGCAGACTGCCCGGTGGAGGCCGATGTTCCCTTCCTGGATCAGGTCCAGCAGGTCCATCCCCCTGTAGACGTACTTCTTGACAATGGACACCACAAGCCGGAGGTTCGCCTCGAGCAAAGCGTCCGCAGCCCGCTCACCCAACTGCGCGATCATCCGCAGCTCCCGGTTTTCGCGGCGCCCCCGCGGAGTGCCATCCGCCAGCAGGTGCGCAGCATAGAGGCCAGCCTCGATGTCCTTCGCGAGCTCCACTTCCTGCTCGGCTGTCAGCAGATCCGCACGCCCTGCCCGCTGCAGGTAGTCCGAAACCCCGTCGTCGCTGAACCCCTCAAGCCCTTGAAGCTCCTCCAGCCAGCCGGAGTCCTCAAGATCAAACGACGTCGGTGCGCTCTCGTCGTCGTCCTCCACTGGACGTTCCACCACTGGCTCAGGCGCACTGCCGTCCTCGGCTCCCGCTCCGCTCCCGGTCGTACCCACGGTTGGCTCACCAGTCCCGGGCGAAGGTGCCTCTTCAGCTTCGGCCTGGCGGAGGAACTCCTCCAACCCGTCCTGGTCCGTCTTGATGTCGAAGAACCCAACGTTGCGGGCGAAGGGCAGGACCTTGCCCAGGAACTCCTCACCCTGGACGTCCGGATCCTCCACCGTGCCCTTGGAGTAGAGGACAACCAGGCGGCCGGGCCGCCCGTCGGCCTTCTTGCGGATAACGCGGCCGAGCCGCTGCACCATCTGCCGCTGGCTGCGGTTGGCTGCAACGATGATCCCGAGGTCGGCCTCCGGGACGTCGATGCCTTCATCGAGGAGCCGCGGCGCGGTCAGAACCTGTGATGCGCCGGTGCGGAAATCCTCAAGGCCCTGCCGGCGGTCATCCTTGGCCATGCCGCTGAACACGGCCGACGCCGTCGATCCGAGGGACGTATACAGCTCCTGTGCCCGCCGGGCTGAGTCCTGGGTCTGCGTGAAGACCAAGGTCCCGCGGGACCCGTCAACCGTTCCCTTCAGAGCTGCCAGCGCCAAGTACTTTGTCTTCGCCTCCGCCAGCAGGGTGAGCCGCGAGGACATTGCCCGCATGTACCTGCGCGCGATGGTTGCTTCCCGGCTGGGCGAATCCGAAGCGGCCAGCGCGGCCACGGCAGTGATGAACTGGGGGAAGGGCCGCCGCGGGATGCCGGCGTACGTCTCGAGGTTCCGTGCCGCCTCCACCATCACGGTAGAAAACTCGTCGTAGTCAACCTGTTCGGAAGGGGTCAGGTCAACGCCAACCAAAGCGATGTCGAACGGGGCGATGACCTGGTCCTTCAGCGCCCGGTCATACCAAAGGTTGTAGATGACGCCGCCGAAGTAGGGCGTCAGGAGGTTCTCATGCTCGCCATCCGCCCGTTCGAACGTGGCTGTCAGCCCAAGCCGCCACGCATACCCTTCCTGCAGCGCACCCGTGAACATGGGGGCCGCATAACGGTGGCACTCATCAGCAATGATGAGGCCGGCCTTGTGGGAGCGGAGCGTCTCCCGGTTGGATGCCGAATGAACGATGGCAACGAGGATGTCGACGTTGTCCAAGGAATCGGAACGGCCGTCACCGAGGGCGCCACGCCGGGCAGCGGGCAGATCGCGCCGGAGGGACACCAGCCATTGGCGCTGGAGCTCGGCCGTTGGCACCAGAATCAGGACTTTGATGCCCTGCCGGACTGCCTCGAAAGCTGCGGCAATACCAACGCGGGTTTTGCCGGAACCGGTAACGGCTTCCACGACGCCGCGGCGCGCATTCGAGTGCCACGCCTTCAGGGCTTCCTGCTGCCAAGGGTACAGAAAGGCGTAGTCGTAGGAGGCAGGCACCGCCGCGGGCGGGGCCGCGACGGGCACCCGCGGAAGCGTCGCCATCGGGTGGGACCCGGCGTCGGCTAGTTCTGGCATTTCATCCCCCATTGGACGGTTCTGATCTGGTGCCTGAAGAGTATGGCGAGGCACTGACAATTCAGGTGAGCAGCGCCACTACCCGTCTTCCAACATTGGATTCCAGGCCTGGCTGCGGGACAGCGCGAGCTTAAGTTCGCGGCCGCCGGCCTCCTCCAGCAGCCCGGAATCACCCACCACCACCAGCAGGCTCCGGGCGCGGGACAGTCCGACGTAGAGTTGTTCCCGGGCCCGGCCCATGTCCTTGAAGCCGTTGACGCAAAGGACAACAACGGAGCGTTCCAGGCCCTTGAAGCCCAGCACATGGCCGTAGAACTCACCCTCGTTGGCGTGGAAGTCCCGCCAGTACTCCTCCGTGGCGCCCCGCTCGAAATAGTCCAGGTGGATGGGGTGGCGGTCCTTGGTAGTGAGGAGCGCGATCTGGTTGTTCGCCCAGCCCTCGTCAATCAGCGCCTCAACACAGTCCCCGGCGACCTCGAGCGCGTCCTCGGTTGGGCAGTCCACGAACCGTACGGGCAGACCCGTGCTGCCGCGGGGCTTGAAGTATTCGCCGGCGAACGGCTTGAACGTCTCAGCGATCTTGACGGTGTTCCGGAGGTTATCGTCGATGTGGATGGGCACCAAAGTGGCCATCGGACCGTTGGTGAGATCCGCCGTCGCGCCTCCCCAGCGCTGGTAGACGTCCTGCCGGTCATCCATAAAGGCGTACACCTCACCCGCGGCGGGATCGGTGGTGCAGGCGAGGAGCGCGTCCCACCACAGGGGCGCGAAGTCCTGCGCTTCGTCGACGACGACGGCGTCCAGCCGCTCGTGCGGCGCCATTCCGGCTGCCAACTCCTTCAGGAGGCGGGGCATTTCGACGTCGAAGTAGTCCTGCCCGGAACCGTCCGGAACGCCGAGCCCACGCACGTATTCGTGGAACTCGCCCGTGAACACCGGCTTAGCCTGGCGCCTCCATGTTTCGACGCGGTCCTGAAGGTATTGCCCTAGGCCCTTGTTGTAGCAGAAAAGGCCTACCCGTTTGCCCTCTTTGCTGAGCATGCGGGCCTTTTCGACGGCGAGCCATGTCTTTCCGCTGCCGGCACCGCCCGTGAAGCGGATCCGGGGGAGCGAGCGGGTAGCCTGGAGCAGCACGGACTGGCGCTCAGTGAGGTGGTCCTGCGCTGCCTCGTCCTCCTGGGAGGTGGTGGAGGGTACGACGGCGGTGTCCAGGTTTCCGCCCAGCTTGTGGATGATGCGTTCCAGGAAAGCCGGGGCCAGTGGGGCGGCGCCGCCGCCTTCGGTCTCGATCGCGTGCCGCACGAGGTCGGCGGGGGACTTGTTGTCGGTCTGGTCGAGTATGAGCGTCCGGGCGCAGCCTGCCATGGTCCAGCCGGCCGGCACAGCGGTGTACGGCAGGCTGACCAGGTAGGCACAGCGGCTGCTTATGGGGGAACCCAACTGGTCCTCGAGCCACTTCTTGAGGGCATGGAGTGAGCCTTGGGACTGCGCTACCGGACTTTTGATCTTGCGCTTGGTGTTTCGGTCCGACTGGTACCACTGGCCGTTGTCGATGGAAACCTGTCCGCCCTTGACCTCGATGGCGGCCATCCCGACGTTGGGCCAGAGGACCAGCAGGTCAATCTCGTATTCGCTGCGGCCGTCCCGGATGTGGACGGAGTGGGCGAGGATGCAGTCATCGGGGAGGCTGTCCTTCAGTGCGGTCCAGACGGCCTTTTCCGCCAGCTGTCCCTCGCCGAACTCAGGTTCTTCCGGAACGCATCGCATTTGCCGCCTCCATACTGATGAACCGGCCTCCCGGTTTCGCACTCATCCAACGTTAGCGGGGGCCGGGCGCTTCACCTTCGCGACACGAAACGAGGTAACGTACTTGAATATCAGGAGCGCGATCTGGCCGCGTCTTTGAAGGGGGCCAAACCAAACTGGGCTCGGATGTCAGCCAAATCCCGTGTGTTTCGCTCGATCTGTTTGACCTGATCTCTTTCGATGAACCAGGCAATGATGCGGACTGCGATCACGAGTGGAAGCAACAGTAAGAATGCCCAGCCCGCCGCAATGATGAAGTCCGGCATGGTCGAGAACGCGTTCTTCAATGCGATGACGTTGTTCAGGCTTCCCGTCAGACTGCTCAAAATGTCATTCAATGTATCGGTGATCGACTGGAAGAACGGCCCGGCAGACAGCTCGGGACTGTCAAGTGTTGGATCTTTCCCGACAGACCAGCGCGGGTCTGTGAGGTGGGCAAGGATATAGAACACTACGGCCAGATTCGCCACAGCGTATGACACGGTGGCAGCAAGCAAAGCATTGGCCGCCCTCGCGGCAATTTTCCATGCCGAGGACACGGGAGCGCCAATGACAAAGAAACCGCCGACAATAAAGGCAGCGACCCAAACAAGATTTTTGAATGTATCAACACTGAAATCGCTCAGCATTTCCATGGCACGTTCCATCTTCCTAATGCAGTGTAAGAACTCTGGCCGTTGGCCGCAGAGTTTGGCCCACCCGTGAAGGTCAGATTCAATATGACTTAGTCGGGCGGGCCGGACTATCAGGGGCGTCCCATGGTCCAGCTCAAGTCTGGAGCTTCGACAGGTATGCGGCCAAACCGCGTGACGTTGACGATCTTGGCTTGGCTTTCCGCTGTGGGCAGGACGACTTCATCCCGGAAGCTGTTCACGCAGCCAAGCCCATATTTCGCTGTTCGACAACGCCTGCGGCCATTCGCAAGGTCTCGTGTGCCGGAAGCTCGGCTTCCTTGTGCCTTCGGGACATCACTGCCAGCCGGTCAGCGAGAACGTTCAGTTCATGATCGGCGTGGCCTTTGACCCACTGGAATTGAACGTCGGCAAATGCGGCCAGGACCTGGATCCGTTGGATCTCGTCGCGGCACGCTGCGGTTGATTGTCCGGGCTGAAGGCGGTTGTCGTTGAGCATCCTCACGGCTGTGAGGTTGTCGGAGGAAACGGTGACGGCGCAGCGTCCGTCCAATACGCCGGTGTACGCGTTCTTGGCAGCACCGAGAGCCAGCCGAATCGCCCGAAGCTCGCTTTCCAGGATGCTTCCGCCGCCCACGGCCTTCAGGCCGGGGCGAAGCGGCAGGCCTTTTCCGAAATCCAATACCCAGCCGTGCCCTGCCCAGGGAGTGCGGTGTCCGATGGAGGCGTCTGTGGCAATCTCTAGCCGGTAGAACAGTGCACCAATCCTCTCGGCCACGGCTTTTTCTGTCACCACGACGCCTGCAGCGGGCGGGTAGGAAAGATCAACAGGAAGCCCAAGCCCCAGCAACCGTTCGCGCGCAGTATCCACAGCGGAAAAGACGGGCTCGTTCCCGCCCGCAGCCAGTTCCGTAACGGCGCGAGCGGCTTCCGCGTAGGCTTTGCCCCAATGCGGCCCTGCGGCGGCCTCGGTGATCCAGCCCGACCGCACTCCCAGAACGGCAGCTTCGACCGTTCGTGCCACCGCCCACAGGATAAGGCCCCGTCGAGAAACGATCAGCACTGTAAGTCCGGAACGCTTTGCGACAGCTTCAGCGGCCGAAAGGACTCGGCGCGACGGCGGAGTAGGGAATGGCATGTGGGCCTCCTTGCAGCAGATCAACGGTTGCTGGGAAGGCTATAGGCGGTCACTGACATTCGTAGCGGGTGTACTTCCCCGGCGATGCCGAATGTCAGCTCGCGCGCCGCAGGTTCCGGACTTTTCCGCCGGGCTCGAAGTCCAGGATGACGCCCCCATCGGGACCGGGGCCGCCGGGGAATTCTCCGCTGTGCCACCGGACTTTCTGTGGATCAGGGCAACTCCGTCCGTGTACCAGGCCCTCTAGTATCTGGTGCCCAGCCTCGAGTGGCGGGACGCCCTGCTTGTGCCAGTTTGGGACTTCTTCGTCAGGCGCTGACCAGCCGTTTCTTTTGAAGAAGTTAGCATCAATTGGCCACTTGTCCGCGGGAAGGAACTTCTCCGACACGATCTCGCACCAAACACCGTCTGCACTTGGGGTTGCCTGTGCATAGGGTCGGTTCGGCCCGTCAGCTTCATCGCCGTAGTCGATACTGAGGAATGAATTCCAAGGCATGTTGGTCAGGGCTTCACAGACCATTTCGCCCGCCCGCGCCCAGCGTTCTTCGGCAAGGCCTTCCTCCCGGAGCTGCTTCACCATTCCGGCGAACTCACCTTCAACTTCGGAGGGCATGACCGCACCAATCACGGACTCCCAGGCGCCAAAGTACCGCCGCATTGCAATCACTGATGGACGGTCGCGTCCGGCGGCGGCTTCGGCCGTCACCCAGCTGTCGTAGCTGGCCACGTCTTTCGGGGATCCGAAGTCGCTGTATACGGTCATGAATGCTCTGGAGGCATCCGCATAATCGGAGGGGATAAATTGAGTCGGCGACGGGAGCGTCAGCCCGGCGGCCTGCAAGGCGGATGTCCAGGACCCTCCTCCCATGCCCTCGCGAAGGGCCCGTGCCGGTACCAGCCACTGTGTCACTTCAGCGCTGCCAGGTTCTTGGTTCAACGCTTTGAATGTATCCATGTAGGCCGAATAGGAAATCCCGCTCGCGTCCCCGGTGCTGACCGCCCTAGCTGTTGTTTCGACCATGGCAATAATCTCGGCGATGTGGGCTTCAGGATAACCAATCAGAATCTGACGGAGCTCCCCCATGTCGGGCAAAGGAACCTTTCCAAGTGCGAACTTGAAGTCGGGCACAACCTTTCGACGGCGGCCGACAACATAGAGCAAACTGAACCTGTCGCTGGGAAGCGAAAACGTGTCCGCTTCGCTGATCACATGTATGTTCATGGATGATTCCGGGCTGCGGAGCAGGTCCACTGCGTTTTCGAGGTCAATGGAGATTCCAAGAGCTACAAGGACCTTGGGAACATCCTTGCCTTCAATGCCCGCATCCAACAACTGCCAGACGAGCTCCTGATTCTGGTGAAGAACTTCGGCAGTGTCAGCGCACCGGTTCTGGAGCGCCTGGAACCGCTGTTGCTCTCCCCGTTCTGCAATTCTGCTACTTAGGACACCCAACGCAGCCCAGCTGCTCATGTTCGCAGCTTCTGCGATCGACCAGAGCGGATCTCCCGCCAGGAAACCCACGACAACTTGCGCAATCATTAGTTGTCGGTCCGTGGCCGGTGATGGCTCAGATTGTGCGGAAGTCATAGTGCGGTCTCCCCTGGGCATTGTGCAGGGTCTGGATCTCTCCGTGAAGCGCATGGCTCACGCTGACTCCGCGGGACGGTCCGGGACATTTAGAGACGCGTTCCGACATTCCACCTCAACTCCTTCGGCTCGACCGCATGGCGGCCTCGTTGAATGGCCAGAAGAATTTGGGCAGCGGCTTCCGTTCGCGGTATCCCTTCCTTGAACCAATTGGTGTTTTCCGGGCTGGGAGCCGACCAACCGTTGTCGGAGAGCCAATGCGTGCTCATGCGCCACTCGTGAGACGGAATACCCAGATCGGAGACGATTTCGCACATAACTCCATTGCTGCCAGGCGTCGCCCGAGCATAGGGCGCGGCGGTGTGACTGTACTGGATGTGCAAAAAGGAACCGGATGGCAGTGCTTCGATTGCTTCGGCAACGAGGTTCCCGACGACCCGCCATTCTTCGAATTCCCTAGCTTCCCATTCCGCCAGCTCTTCCTCCGTTCCCCAGCCGGAGTCGCAGTCAATGTACGTGGGCTCACCGGGCTGCGTATCCTCCGGGTGACCCGACGGGAGAATGGCTTCCATCGCCGTTTCCCAGCTGCCGTAGTGGCGGACCATCTCGACGGCGGACGGCCGGTCGGTGCCCATGGCAGAGTCGGCAACCACCCAGCGATCGTAGGTCCCGATATCCATCGGAGAGTCAACGCCCAGGCATTCTTCCGTGAAGTGGTCGAGAGCATGGAAGTAGTCGTCCCGGCCCAGACGGGCTTCGGCGGAGGGAAGTGCCAGGCCCACTGCCGTTAGTGCGTCTTCCCAAAAACCCCGGCCGTAGCGGCCCCGCAGCGTAGGTGCAGGCACGGGCCATGGAGCCGCAGGATCCCGCGTGATCATGCCAAGTTCACGCGTGACTTTCCGGGCGGTGTCTTCATATTCCTGATAGGCGAGAGTCGTGATATTCCTGGTCTGGATGGCGCGGGCAGAGGCTTCGATGATCGCCAGGATATCTGCCAGATACCGGTACGGGACCTCCGGGCGCAGCAGGTGCCTGAGTTCAGCCACGGCGTCGAGCGACATCTTTCCGAGCGCCAGTTGGTAGTCGGGTTCGATCCCGTGATGCTTTCCCGCCACGAAAAGAAGGCTCAACTTGTCTCCGGCGCGGCGAGGTTCAACGGGTAAGGGGCCGCCGGGAATGCCCAACAGTTCGATGGCCATCTCGATGTCGATCTGGGTGCCCAGCGCCTTCAGGATCGTGGGGATGTCCGTTCGGGCAATACCTGAGGCAGACAACCGGTCCACCAGTTCCTCTTGGGCCAGGAGCGCGATGGCCGTGGCTACGCTTCGCCGCCGGACGGACCGGAAACGTTCGAGCTCGTCGGACTGGTCCAAGATGGAGACCATCGACTTAGCCAAATCGGATATTTCTACGCCATGGGCGGCGGCAATGGTCCGCAAGGGATCACCGCTTCGGTAGGCTCCCTGCTTTGCTGCTGCCGAATCATCAGGCATGTCCAGAAACGCCCATAAATCAGAAACGGACCCATCCACTGTTTCCCCCAAGTCCGGCACCTACCCCTTCACCGAACGGACTGCGTCCGCCCAAGTGCCGTAGATGTTCCGGACCGAAGCTCCGGACGGCCTTTCGCGGCCAGCGGCTATCTCCTGCTTAACCCAATTGTCGTAGCCCGAGTAAGTTGCCTTCGTTTCCGCTGCCGAGGCATAGAAGCAGTAGTCACGAACAGTGTCGTCGTAGTCTTCGCGGGTGAACTTCAGCAGTCCCTTTGAACGCCCCTGTTTTGTGGTCCCGATTCCCATCGCTTCCAATGCCTCATTCCAGCCGCCGAAGCGCTTCATCACGGTTTGCCGGGTGGGCGGCCAAGGGAATGCTCCCTGCCGGGACACCAGACCCAGGGCCACCACAAGCTCTTCACGGAGCTCCTGGTAGCGTGCGCCGGTGATACTCGCCAACGGGTTTTCCGCGACAAGCTTGTGGGCGGCACCAATCACGCCAAGGATGGTGGCCACGTCGTCGGGCGATGCTTCGGCGGATTCCAGGGCTGCCCGCAGCTCGTTCATGAGGGACAGATCCAGGTTGACCGCTGCCCACTCACGGTCGGGTGAAAGGTTCCGGTCCGAGCCCAGCAGGAACCAGATGCCCGCGGCGAGGGCTTCCTTGGAGAAGATGTCATCGATCTGCGCTTTCGAGAAGAGAATCGCCGACCCCCTCAATGCATCCTCGGCCAGATCGACGTCGATCGCCGGGTACAGCGCCTGGAGCTTCAGCACTGCATCGGGCCTGGTCACACCACGCTTGGCCATCTGTCGGGCAAGATCCCCGTACTCTGCCAGGAAGGCTTCATGCGCGTCGCGTGTAGCCGCCTCTCGTGCTGCAATCCGGTTCCTACGGGATTCCTCGGCGTTCGTCCCACCGACTTTGGCGATGATCTGCCGGACCCGCTCGCGGGTGATGCCGAAGCTCTGGCCGATGGCGTCCAGCGTCTCGCCGTCCGCGTAGCGCTCAACCATTGCAGCATCGCGCTGCTCCCGGCTGAGTTCAGGAGTTGTTGTCATGGTCATATTCCTATCAGCAGGCACGGACATTACTTAGCAGCAGTGGGCGTGGCTCCGCCCTGGAGCGAATTAGTGCCGACACCGCTGTTCCTCAGCACCCGCATGAACACCGGATTCGGGCGGGCGCCAGGCAAAACGCGCTTCAGGTCCCCCAACGCTTCCATCGCAGAAATGCCGGCCACCCGCGCCCCGTACAGCGCAGCAACAGTTGGCGTCCGGGACTCTGCCCGGACACAGTGCAGCAGTACTGTCTTGCCCTCCGCGCGGTAGCGTTCGACGGCGCATCCGGCCTCCTCAAGGACAAAGGCCGGATGCGCGTTGTCGTCCTCAACAGCGGAATCGACGACCCAAAAGGTCGCGTGGTCTTCAGCAGCCACGCCCGGCACGTCCAACGTGCCCAGCCGGCAGAGCGACACCACGGCGTCGATCCCCAGCTCAACCACACGCTCAAGCGAGTCGACACCGCCCAGCCACACACCGTTGTCGTGCGGATGCCGGACCAGCGCGTCGGTGCGGCTCCACATGCTGTAGTCGTGCCGTTCAGCGCGCGGCCAGTACGTGGACCGGTGGCCTTCGCCCCGACCCAGCTCCATGCCCAGGACCATCAGCTCACGGGCCCGCAGTCCCGGCCAGCCGTGCATCCGCTGCCGCCACTCGAACGGCACGGCGGTGTATCCGTACGCGGCGCCCAGCAGCCCGCCGGCGATGGCGGCCACTGTGTCGGTGTCCCGCCCGCCCCGTACCGCCTCCTCCAAGGCAGCCCGAAGGTGGGCGGGACCAACAGCGGACAGACCGGAGACATGGATGGCGCTCCATGCCCCCTGGAACGCCTCAACCACCCAGCCGTTGCGGGTGAAGTCGCGGGGCCGGGACCGCTCGGCCGTCTCGATCCGTTCCAGCCACAGGGAAGCACGAGCGGCGGGCAGCAGCGGCAGCCCGTCCCGGACATCGAGCAGCCCGGTGAGGACTGCATGGCGGATCGCCACGCACCACAACCCGCACGCCTCCTGCGCATCAGGATCGGCATGGGTCAGGGCGCTCAGCACACCCGCAGCAGCCATCAGTTCAGATGGCTCCCGGTCCAAGTACGCGAGAGCCAAAGGAGCAGTGCGCATCAGCGACCCGTTGCCGGCGCTCCGTCCGGTCCGGGCATGGAAGTCAGCGGCGGCGGCAGTGAAGTCCGCGGCCTCAACCTCGCGGCCAGCAGCGACAGCCAGCCGCCGGGCAGCAGCGATGACTGCACTCGTCTGCGCACCCACGTCCTTCGCCTCGCCTGCCCAGCAAGTCCACGCCCGAACCACAGCGGTGAGCCCCGCGGGGGAGGAGGGGCCGCCGTCGGACGCGGACTCCAGCAGCGCCTCGACGATCGGGATCACCATGGAGGTGTCGTCGGTCCACTCGGCCGGCGCGAACCCGAACGGGCCGCCGCCCTTCATGGTGACTTCGGTGCCGTCCGGCAGCGGGGCGCCAAACTCGTAGCCGGCTCCGAGGGCGTCGCCGGCGGCCAGGGCGACGAGGACGCCGGCCGCGCGGTCATTCTGCAGGGAGTTCAGTTTCATGCCATCTCCATCAGGGGGTGTTGGGTGTTCCAGCCGGTCAGGTGGGCCAGCTGCGGGCGGCGCTGGGGGAGTGCGACGGCGATGCCGGCGGCGGTGACCGCTCCGGCGGCGCGGGTCACGTTGCGGCTCCGGAGGGAGCCGTGGTTCCGTACCTCCACAGCCGCGGCGCCGCCGTCGAACGTTCCGAAGTCCATCGCCTGGACGCGGGCAGCGAAGTCGCGGGCTCGCTGGCCGGGCATCGGCCCGGACGCCAGTGCCTGGGGTGGCAGGAGCTCAAGGTCCAGCAGCGCCGACTCGATCAGTTGCCGGTAGTGGCGCCGGAAGAGAGTGTGGGTGCCGAAGACCTCCAGGAGCAGCGGCTGCCGGCCCAGGCCGATCACCACGCCGCGCTGGCCCTCCAGGGGAGCGGGTGCGTCCGCGGCGCTGAACCGGTTCCGAGCCTCCTTGTCGTCCTTGAACCAGTCCATGTGCTGGAGGAGGGAGCTGGTGGCGGAGGGGCCGCGGGCGGCGTCGAAGCGGCGGACCCGTTCCCAGATGCGGTCCTGCCGGCTTCTTCCGCGTTGCCCGTTCAGGCCGTTGGCCAGCTCTGACCACACGTTCAGCGGCGCGCGGCGGGCCTGCCGCCGGTGGTTGGATTGTCCGGCTTCCCAGCGGCCAGCCTCGACACAGAAGGTGTCGATGTCGCGGCTTTCGCCCGGGCCGAGGACGACGTCGCGGGCGCAGGTCCGGTGCTGCTGGCCGCCTTCGAGCAGCTCGCCTTCCAGCAGCAGTGCCGGGTGCGGGCCGTTGTTGGTGACGGTCAGGCGGGACACCTGGGCGCCGCTGGCGAGTTCGGTGACAGCGACGTCGGCGTGCGTGCCGGTACTGATGCCGAGGCTTCCCGGTGCCGAGGTCCAGACGGGGAAGATGCTGAGCGGGCCGAGGCTGCTGCCGGCGCCGACGTAAAGCTGCGGGACTTTCATGGGAACCTCCGGTTGATTTATCGCATTTCTGCGCTAATCGGTCCCAGTATGCACGGGTTGCTTCTTTAGCGCAAGACTGCGATAAATGGAGATGTGAAGGATCCCAAGAACACTCCAGGCCCGTCCCTGCTCGACTACCCGCGGCCGTCGGTGGCGGTGGATACGGCGGTGCTGACCGTCTCCGACGCGAGCGTGTGCGTGCTGCTGGTGCGTCGCGCGAAGGACCACCAGCACGGAAAGTGGGCCCTGCCAGGAACGTTCCTGCGCGAGCGCGAGACCCTGGCGGACGCGGTGCTCCGGTGCCTGCGGGAGAAGGCGGGGATCTCCGGGCGGGTGCCCCGGCAGCTGCAGGTGTTTGACGAGCCGGGCCGTGATGACCGCGGCTGGGTGCTGTCAGTGGCACACGTGGACGTGGTTCCGCTGGCGGCTCTGGAGGAGGCGTTGACGTCCGACGGCGTCCGGCTGGCTTCCGTGACCGGGGAACCGGAGCTGATTGCCGGACTGCCTTACGGGCACGCGGATATCGTGGCCAAGGCGGTTGAGTGGCTGCGTGCCGCTTACGCTGAGGCTCCTGATCCTGGTGCAGTATTGGGTGAGCCGTTTACGTTGAAGGATTTGCGGGAGCTGCACGAGGCGGTGGCGGGTGCCGCATTGATGCGGGACACATTCCGGCGGTTTATGGAGCCGAAGCTGTCCGTTACGGGGCAGATGTCCGACGGAACGCGGGGGAGGCCGTCGCGGTTGTGGGTGAGGCGACGCTAGATCTGTAAAGCTTTCCGATCACTCCTGATTGTTTACGGGACAAAGGACCTAAGCTGGCTAAATCTCCTCTTGATATGAGGCGTTTTCTGACCAGCCTAAGGTCCTCAGCATTTCATCGATCACACCGACCACGCTACTGTCGCCAACAGCTGCTGGCAGGGTCTTTAATTTGAGGATCTCTCTTCTCAGCTGTCTTTCTTTCGCATTAAGGCCCATTTCATATTTAGGTGCCAAGAAGTAGAAGTGACTTGCGGTTGAATAGCAGGTCAACGCGTCCAGGAAGATTTCGAGAGTTCGGGCGGAATCCCCCGACATGGGATGTTCCATAGAAATAAAAGTCAGTTTGTCTTTCCACGCGAGCTCTTGGAGAGGGTCTGTGTTCAGAGTGAGCACGGTACCGAGACTCGCGGGTCGGCCAGGATCGTGAGGCATGGCCCGGCGGACGTCGTGAACGATTTCATGGAAATGATCATCCTTCAAACCGAAACCTACGAACAACAAATGATGAGTCATCAGATGGGCTTTGACGAGCGCCGACAAGGCCTCCCGGTTCGCATTGAAACCGAGGTAGTCGTCGCGAGTGAGAACGATGGAGTCCGGCTGTGAAACGGAACCATGAAGCTTCAGGAGCCAACGCGAGTCGGTATCAGCGTAGGTATTCATGGAATCCTGGGGGATGACGGCTCGGCTTCGTCCGGCATCTGCGCTTGCTCGCTCAAAAAGTGAATCGTAATTGAGTGTGATCGCCCCATCGGATGGAAGATTCGCCAGCAGGGTAGGCGCCAGCCCGTATCTTTCGACCCGAACGAATGCCGACACAAGCGAGCCAAATGGTTCCTTTGGCTTTTCAGCGCTTGAAGGCGCTGATTCGTACAGTGACTGCAAGATATTGGCTTGGTCAAGAGGGCTTAGCTTCCGAAACTGCTCAGCCATTCTAGGATCTAGTCCCACGCTTTCGGCCAAGTTGTCGAGTAGTCCTTCCCATGAAGGTGCGCCTGCCGTGACGCTTACCCCGGACCCCAGGAACGGGACTAATCGCCCCTTTTTCGCTTTTTGAGCAAGCGATTTAGCCTGGTCCAAGTGTTCCTCTGATAGTTGTGACCAATAGTTCGTCACATTTGTTCTACGGATATCCTGCGCTAGGGCAAACGCTGCCTCGTCCCGAAGAACCAGAACGACATCACAACCCAAGGTCGGCAACTCGCGAACGATTGTGCCGAGAATGGCGCGCATAATCTCGCCTCGTTGAAGGTCGCCCCCTCCCGCCGCTGTTCCGAAGAACGGAAGGGCTAGTAAGGGTACTACTCTGGTCTGTGCCGTTTCCCTGCGTGGCATCGCAGACACTGCGCGCGCGGCCTCCCGGAGGAAGGCTGAAATTCTCGGGCGCAGTTCGTCGGCCGATTGAACACCTTTGACAGGAACGGAAGTGAACACAGGAAGCGGGTCAGTCTCGGGCCAGTTTAGAGCGGCTGCCGCAAAGCTTTTCCCTGCCCGGAATGACGGACCTGTGCTTAGACGGGCAGCCTCGGACAGGCCAGCAACGCTGCCTGTCCAACCGGGTTCGATATTCAAATCTTCATCTGTGGGAGCCAGCCAGCAGTCGCAGCGGAGGTTCTGGATGTTTCCCATTGTCACGAATAAATGCGATTCAAGCATGCGTGCCATGACGGTATCTTGTCATAGCCGACAGACGGTCTTGCGCGTTTCACGGGAATACCGTCTCCAGCAACCATGCGGTGCGTAGGACTATTTCCATGAGCCTGATCGGAGCGCCATTCCGAGGGCGGTCAAACGGCGACTTTGAACCGGCAGTAGCAGAGGGTGGGAGGCTACGGTTGCTCCATTGATTTCATCTTTCGCTTGCTAGTGACCTTCATGGAGCCACTCACTCTGCGGGGTCTGAAGTGCGGCGCCCAAGATCGTGATGTAGCCTGGCCGAATCAAGCGAGATTGTGGGGAATTGGGGTGGCATGGCAAGCAAAGTAACGGATTGGTCCGAGGTTGAAGTGGCAGCAACTGTCGGAAGCTACCTAGAAATGTTGCGACAGGAAGTGTTGGGCCAGCCATACGTGAAGACGCACTTCCGGAAGATGCTCTTACCATTGTTATCTAACCGTACCGAATCTGCTGTTGAATTTAAATACCAGAACATCTCCGCAGTGCTGATGAAACTCGGGTTACGGCCAATTCGCGGTTACCAGCCAGCTCAGAACTACCAGCAGTCCTTAATTCCCGAAGTTCAGCGCCAGTTGGCAGCCACCCCGTCCCTTATCGAGCTCGTTCTGGCAGAAGCTTTACAAGCACCGACAGCCAGCCCCATCGGGACGCTGGATTTCAGTAGTGCTGGAATCCCCTCGATCATCTTCCCCAAAGCATCGAAGTGGACTAGCGAACAGACGGGACGGCCAGACTACGCGGCGATTGAAGCAAGAAACCGTGCCCTCGGTCTCGCCGGCGAGCTCGCTGTAGCTGACCTCGAATATCGGCGCCTGGTCAAAGCAGGAAAAGCCTATTTAGCTCGAAAGATTGAGCACGTGAGCCAGTCACGGGGAGACGGGGACGGCTACGACATCCTTTCCTTTGAAGATAGCGGTAAAGAAAAGCTTATTGAAGTAAAGACCACTAAATCACGCGCGGAAACTCCATTTTTTGTAACCGCCAACGAGCTGAAAGTGTCCAAAGAGCAATCGGACATCTACCAACTGGTTCGGGTTTTCAATTTCGGGCATAACCCTGCGTGGTTTGGGTTGCGCGGCAATCTCGAAGCCACCTGCGTCCTTGAACCGAACGGTTTCACCGCACTGCCGCGTCCCGCCTAGGTCAACCAACCTCGTTCAACCTAGATGCCGAGTGGTCTAGAAGGCCGTATCAGGATCAAGCGAAAACCGGCTTCAACGGGTTCTTGCGGCGTTACCTTGGTAGTGGTAAATGGTTTTCTAGTTGCTGGATCGACCGCGTCCGCGACTCGGGGCTCATGGCGGGGTGTGCTGCAACACTGGCATCAGTAGTGAACGCGGCGCAACTTGTCCCTACATGATTTCCATGTTTGTCTATGCTTCAGTGGCTGCAATACGGTGCGAGGGAGCGCCAGCAAGGTTGGGGTGGGAATAGATGGCAAAAACAACTGTCGAGTGGGTTGCCGACGAAGTTCTTGTTCGTGAGATCAACGAGCAGTTCTCGAGTGCGATAGCAGCCTATAAGGCTAAGCCAACTCTGATCGCTGAACACGCTAATCATGAGGAGTCCATCCGCACGGGTGGCTACGCGAATCGCACGCTTCTCGAACTTGTCCAGAACGCAGCTGACGCGATGGCTGGTTCCGAAGACGCCGGGTCAGGAGACCTCGGAAGAGTTGAGATTGTGCTCGATTCTGCTTCTCGGACGCTCTACTGTGCAAACTCGGGACGGCCATTTTCCAAGTCGGGATTGATCGCTATCACCCACGCGCATCTCAGTGGGAAGCGTGGTGACGAGATTGGGCGTTTCGGGCTCGGGTTTAAGTCGGTCCTTGCCGTCAGTGACTCGCCACAGGTTCTCAGCCGCTCCGTCGCGTTCGAGTTCAACTCCGCACAGGCTCGACAGGCCCTTGCTAGCGTTTTGGCTGGCCAACGTTTTCCGGTCCTACGTACGGCGACCCTCTTGGACGCAGCAGAGGAAATTCAGGAAGATCCGGTCCTTGCTGAGCTGGGAATGTGGGCGTCCACAATTGTGAAGCTTCCGTGCGCGTCCAACCTTGACCATCTTCGCGAGGAGATCGAGAACTTTAACTCGGAGTTCTTGCTTTTCGTCAGCGCTGTCCGAGAAGTTAAGCTCCGCGTGGTAGGTCCAGATCCCTTTGAGACAAGCCACGTTTCTCGAGACTTGGGTGGTGGAGTCCTACGGATTGAAGGCCCCGATGGTGAAGGTAGCGAATGGATTGTAGGGAGCCGGATGCACGCCCCCTCGGCCGAGTCGCGCAAACTTGTGGGAGAAGCGGTATCGCGGGCGGAAGTGAAAGTAACCGTCGCTGTACCAGCTCAGCAAAACAAGCTGAAGATCGGCCAGTTCTGGTCATACTTTCGGCTGCAAGACACGACGTCAGCATCGGGGTTATTCAACGCGCCTTGGAGCGTAAACGATGACCGGACTACTTTGCTCAAAAACGAGTACAACCGGGAAATGCTTCGAACACTTGCCGAGATTTTCGTAGGTTTGCTGCCTCAACTGAGGACTGAAAGCGACCCCGCGGCCCACCTGGATTACATGCCCGCGCGTGGTCGGGGCCAGGAAAGCCACGGGTTTGGGGACGAGAACTTGTCAACCCACGTGCTGCAACTCGCGGGCGCCACAGAGCTAATCCCAAATGCTAGGGCCGAGCTTTGCAACGGTTCAGCGCTGCGGCCGCTAGATCTGACAGTCCGCTTCGAGGAGCCGGTTCATCAGGGCTGGATCGCATCTCCCAATACAGGAGACGACGTCCCGCATTGGCGCTGTTACTCGACTTCAACGCGCGCGAGCCGTTTAAGAGACCTCCTGCTATCCGCGACCAACTCGGCCATTGAACCGAGTCAACGTGACATTAGGCTCGCTCTGGAGCAGATGCCGAAGAGGGGCCTTCTGACGTGGCTTCGAGAGTGGGCGGAAGGCAACGATCCGAAGTCCGCGGCCAACGCGTTCCGCACTGTTACTAAGAATCCTGGTCTTGATGAGATTGCCACCGCGAAGGTGATCCCTACGTCGGCAGGTATGCGAGCACTTGCCGACAAGGACATCGTCTTCCTCCACCGCGAGGCAGACCTTGAAATCGAAGGAGCCGTCTTCGTCGACGCCGCATTTCTCGCGGAGGAAGGCATCGAAATGCTTCTCCGGGGGCGAGGGTTCCGCGACCTCGACCCTGAAGCGATTCTCAACGCACGGTTAGCTACGCTTCCGGTGGAGCCGAATGACGCCGACCTCGTCAAGCTATGGGACGCGGTCCTGTCAGTTGCCGCCCCTGCGGCTGCAAAGCTTATGGGCAGTTCTAGGGCCGCGATCAAGGTGCCAACTCGTGACGGCGGCTGGGCTTGGCCGCAGCAGGTGATAGACCTCGATGTTGCTCTATCAGAGGATTTCGCGTCGAGGCTCCTCGATCGACGACGCTGCGTACCCGATGTGGCGCACCGGTTGGGTGTAGTGCAGCAGCCGGTGAAAAACTTTGCCCTGGAGGACGAGCTGGCGAACGAAGCGTATGTTGAGGCTATGCTCGCAGAGCTTAACGCGGGGCAGGGGCCAGGTGAACGGCCGATAAAGTCGATAGACTTCAGCCCGGCCGAGGGACCAGGTCCATTTTCGGTGCTTTTTATGCTCCGCGACGCGGGCGCTCCCGATCAGGTTCGTGCGAGCTGGACGACAGCCCTCCTGTCGTTCGCCGAGGGAGACTGGGTTGTCGAGGACGCGGGCACTGGACGCACATTTTCCGTTTGCTCACCCGTTCGTTGGGCCATTGAGCAGGCGGGCCTTTTCAACACGACTCGAGGCTTTCGTCCACTCCGTGATGTCGTCGCACCCTCGTTGGTGCGTTTTTCTGGCCTGCTGCCGCTCTACAAGGGTCCACATCAGGCGCTGACCGTGCTTGACCTTCCGGACGAGCTCACCGACGTTCCCCCTCACGTTTTGCGAGAGATGCTCGAGGGAGAACTTTTCCCCCGGGTAGATGATGACATCTTGGTGGAGTTCGTCTTGACCGCAAGCAGGATCGGGCTAGAAGGTGCTAAACCGAAGTCTCTTCCGGCTCGAGTAAGGCAGACGGTGGAAGCACATGCGCCGTCTACCGTTTACCTTGCTAAGACGGATGAGCAGGAAAACTTCCTTCGCGCCCGCCATCGCCCTTATCTGCGCGCAATGCCCGAGCAGGTTGATGAGTTGGTCGCCGTCGTCGGCTGTCGCAGGTTTGAGGACAGTTTCTCGTTTTCTATGGTTATTGAGGGCCAGCAGGAAGCTCAGAAGGTTCTTGACGTTTACACCGGACTGCGTAGCGAGTTCGGAGTGCAGCTATATGCCTCAAAGGTCTCCCGTGCCTTGCTGATCGCTAAACGCGTTACAACCGAGGATGGTGTTGAAGACCAGCCCTTGGACTGGCACCGTGATGGGTTTGAACTGGTAGTCGCCGGCGACTCAGACGAGCGACGAATCCTCGGTTTCGTGAACGAGGCATTCGATCTTCGCCTCGACAACGCCCGGCTATCCGCCGTGCTCAGGGCTGGCCTCGACCATAGGCTGGAGCTTCTACGTCAGCAGGCGCAGGCGATTGAGTCCGATGCTGAACGTCTCGACCTGTACATCGGGCCAGACGATTTGCGGGATGCGCTGCCGACCGGCCTCTGGACGGCATTGGAGGTGCAAGGACTTGTCGATGACCACACGTCCGTAGCCGATCTGTTCCTGACGGTCTACGGTTCCGACTCGCTGAAGATCCTTGCGGAGCGCTTCCGGGAGGAGGGGTTCTCTGACGTCCCGTCGGCGTGGGCGGGAACGCCGGCAGCAATTTCCTGGGTGCGTAAAATGGGCTTCGGCCCGGAGTTCGCGGGCCAGCGAAACCAGCCGCGTCCGGAAGAGTTCGTCGTCGTGGGTGCCGTGCGCCTTAATAAGTTTCACAGCTACCAAAAAAAGATCAGCGAAGACCTCCGAACCGTACTAACCCAGCCGTCCGCGGACGGACCGGCGCAGAAGGGCATGGTCGAGTTGCCCACCGGTGCGGGCAAGACCCGTGTGGCGACAGAAACCGCGCTCAAGTTGTTCGTTGACGAGGTGCTCTCAGGCACAATCCTGTGGATAGCCCAGTCCGCGGAGCTGTGCGAGCAGGCAGTACAGACGTTCCAGACAGTCTGGCGCTACTTGGGAGACGAACGCCCTCTGACCATCGGCCGACTGTGGGACACCAACTCCGTCCACGAACCTGACACCGAACTCTCCGTCGTTGTGGCGACAGACGCCAAAATTGAAGCGATCATGGCCCGGCCTGAGTACGAGTGGCTGAGCAGGCCGACTGCCGTCTTTATCGATGAGGCACACCGTGCCGGGGGCTCGACGCGCTACACGACCATCTTGCGATGGCTCGGAGTCGACGGACGCAGCTGGGAACGTCCGCTGGTGGGCTTGTCGGCGACCCCCTTCAAGGGGCGGGCAGGGGACCACAGCGGGACCAAGGAGTTGGTCGCGAGGTTCGGTACGAAACGACTTACGGCGTTCGAGTCCGACGCCTATAAGCAGCTCGTCAATCTCGGCGTCCTAGCGAGCGTCCGACACGAGGTGCTTCCGTCGGGGGTCGACGTTGATCTCAGCATGAATGAACGCAGCGCGCTCCAGTCGAGTCGTCTCATCGACCGAAACGTTTATGAGCGCATTGGCCGCAACGAGCACCGTATGCGGATACTGGTGGAGCACATCCTGCAACAGGATCCGGAATGGCCGATTCTCGTGTTCACACCTAGTGTGCTTTCAGCCCAGGTGCTTGCAGCTTCCTTGCGTTATCGCGGTGTAAAGGCGGCGTCGGTGAGTGGCCAGACCGGACGCCAGGAACGCCGGAAGGTCATCAAGGAGTTCCAGGACGGCGGGATCAAGGTGCTTGCCAACTGCGACCTGTTGGTCCAGGGTTTCGATGCACCCGGCGTTCGCGCGCTGTACATTGCGCGACCAACGTTCAGCCCAGGCGCGTACATCCAGATGGCTGGACGTGGGCTGCGTGGCAAGGAAAACGGCGGTAAGGAGGAGTGTCTGATCGTCGACGTTGCAGACAACTGGGGTGCTATGAACAACTTCCTCGGTTACCACGAGTACGAAGAGCTCTGGAAGGAGCAGCAGGGATGATCCTGGTTCCAACCCTGGCAGATATCGAGAAGCAATCAGTAAGCCCTGCTGAACGTTCCGTCGCGCGGCTGCTGCATGATGTCGAGGCCGATCCTGACGCAGTAGCTTTCTTCTCGGTAAGCCTGCGCTCGCACGCCTATAAGCAGCAGGCCGAGGCAGACTTTGTCATACTGTGGCGCGGTACCCTGATCCTGATAGAAGTAAAAGGCGGAGGCGTCCGCAAACATGACGGCGCATGGTACTCGGTCGATCGGCGAGGGGACTGGCACAAGCTTGCGAGCTCACCCATGGAGCAGGCTCGCTCCGCGGCCTTCGCCCTCCGAAGCATCCTCCAGGAGCAGGGGATCGGATGGTTCGCACACGAGGCAGTCGTAGTGACCCCTGACATCGACGCGCCTCCAGAGGCAGTTGGCTGGCTACCCACGCACTGGCTTGCCCGAGACAAGATGACCGCTGCTGGCATAGCTACCGCACTCGACGAGGTAGTGGCAGGGGCGCGGAATGCTCCGTCGGGTCAAAAGCTTGCGCGAATGAAAGACCTCAGAACGCATCTCTTTGGAGAGTTCACTCGGATGCCAGTTGTGGACGCGCAGCGCGGCGCGGTCATCGAGGAACAGAACCGCGCAACTGCCGGGCAATCGCGGGTCTTGGCGGCCCTCGCGCGTAACCAACGCATGCTCGTGCACGGCGGTGCGGGAACCGGAAAATCAATGGTCCTGGTCGAGGCAGCCAAGCAAGAGGCGGATCAAGGGCGGTCCGTGCTGGTAACCTTCCGGTCGCCTGCCCTTGCAGGGTACTTTGCTCCCCACCTCGCTGGGCGGCCCGTTGACCTTATACCGTTCGAAAAACTTCCTACTGTGGGTCGCTATGACGTGGTGCTGATCGACGAGGCCCAAGACATGATGACAGCGGAAGCTATGGACCGCATAGACGCCGTGATTGTCGGTGGTCGGGCCGGCGGGCGTTGGCGTATGTTCCTTGACCCCAACAACCAGGCTCACGTCGACGGTGACTACGACCCTGACGTTGCCGCACTCGTAACGGACGAGGCCGTGACAGTCGATCTCGACCTAAACGTGCGAAACACCAGTGCGATCGTACATGTCGTCCAGGAGTACCTCGGCGCAGATGTCGGCGACCCGGGGATCGTACACGGCGAACGAGTCAACTGGATTACCACTGAGGGTCGGGTCACCTTGTTGGACGGTGCGGCTGCTGCAGCGCAGCTTGTAAACGACGGGGTCCCCCGGGGTGAGATCTGGGTAATAGACCCAACCTCGAACAAGGCGCCTACGCGCGGCGCCGACGGAATTACGGTTACCTCCCCCAGGTTCGCCAAGGGACTCGAAGCTGAGCACGTAATCGTATGTGGCCTGCCCGAACCCCTCGACGATGCAGGGTTAGCGGCCTTCTACGTCGCCGTTACCCGGGCACGGGTCTCGCTCCACGTCATCGTGTCTAAGGATGACAAGCGGCGACTAAAGCAGCTCGTGAGACAGCGGATGGTATCTGCACAATGACCCTCACCCATGAACAAGAGTGTGTGCTTAAGCACCTTCGGTCTGCATACGTCGGGCCAGACGGAGGCGACGACGAGGTTATAGAAAATCTTCCGAGCAGGCAGTATGCCGTTGGCATGCTCTTCCCACATGAGCACGCTTCGCCAGTTGTCGACGAGGGCGCTGCTCTGCCAGACGTCGACGACGTCGACGTCGACGCGGCGGTCTCCTCGTCCGGGGAGGTGGAGGAGGCAGGTGCCGGAGTACCGATCGCGGAAGACTGGCGGCCGTCATCGGTTGCGATCTCCTTCGTCACTAACCACTTGGCGATCCGGTGCGACCTGACCGGTGCGACCTACGCTGCTGTTGAGGGGGAGGGCCCGCCACGCTGGCGCCGTGCCCCCTTCAGCTTTGAGGGACTTGTGCTAGGGCGGGATCAGCCGCACCACGAGGACGCAGCAGGTGCCGTACCGATCCAGATTGGGTCGCGGTGGAGGTCCTTTGGCGATGCATTCCTAGTGACCGTTCATGTGCGCATCATGGCCTCTTCGACCGGCGACGACCGGATTGACGCGGCCAACATGCTCTATCAGGTTTCGCTTGCGGTCACTCCGCAGGAACCGGGTTCGATCCTGGAGTACGACACCACAAGGGCATTTGATTTCGACGACGAATCGGCCGAGCTTCGCCTCCGGTACCGGAACCGAAAGGTCTATGCCGTTGGCCACGGCATGGCTGCCAATTGGGAGCTGTCCGACGGTAACTGCAATCGCGTGTGGCTCGACGCGGTGCCATCATTCGTGGTGCCGGCTATCGAGACCACAGCCTTCGATGAGTCGACCCCTGAGGCGCAGGCCCTGCGTCTCGACCACCTCTCGCGTCTCGACTCGTCGCCGGTCGAAGTTCTCGCATCCTTGGACGCCTTCGTGGACGCTTTCGGGACATGGGTTGCCTCCGAAAAGGTCCGGGTAAGTTCGTTCGGATCCGACGCCCCAGTCGCCACACGGATTGTCGATCGCTCCGAAGTGGCCTTCTCCCGCATGCTTGAAACCGTCGCTCTTTTGCGACAGGACGATCAGTCTGATCTCCGCTCGGCCTTCTCACTTGCTATGGCAGCCATGGGCCTTCAAATGCGGCAGGCGGCGCGCAATCGGACTGATGCACCATCGGAGCCTCGTTGGCGGCCGTTCCAGCTCGGATTCCTGTTGGTTGCTCTCGCCTCCACCGTCGACGAGACCCACTCCGAGCGCGAGCTCGTCGACCTGATCTGGTTTCCAACGGGTGGTGGCAAGACAGAAGCGTACCTTGGGCTCGCGGCGATCGAGATCTTCCGCCGAAGAATTTCCCATGGACCGGCAGGAGGCGGCACTGCAGTACTGACCCGGTACACTCTTCGCCTACTCACCTCCCAGCAGTTCCAGCGCGCTGCCTCCCTTGTCTGCGCGATGGAAATCCTTCGCAGGGCTGATGGACTAGGTGACCCACGCGTTAAGGGGATGGCGCCATTCACCATCGGCTTATGGGTGGGCAATGAGGTCACCCCGGGAACGCGACGTGATGCTAAAGGGGCACTAGAGAGACTTCACAAAGCGGCGCGTCCAGAAGAGGCAAACCAGTTCCAGATTGAGAGCTGCCCGTGGTGCGCCACCGTACTATTACCCATTTCGCGATCGTCGAAGCTGAATGAGTATGGCGTCAAGCTTATAGGTCGTGACGTTGTCATCCACTGCACCAGTAGTTCATGCCCTTTCAACGATGAGCTTCCCGTTGCGGTTGTAGATGAGGTGCTCTACGAGAAGCCGCCAACGATCCTACTCGCGACCGTTGACAAGTTTGCCCGCCTGCAGTTTCGCCCGGATGCGGGTCGCTTGCTGGGCCTGAATACAGCGTTCCGGCAGCCGTCCATGATCATCCAGGACGAGCTGCACCTCCTGTCGGGGCCCCTGGGAACGACGGTCGCAGTCTTCGATGCCGTGATTCAGCTGCTGCTCTCCGCCGGGGGAGCCATCCCCAAGATCGTTGCTTCGACGGCAACGATCAGGTCCTCTGACGAACAGGTTCAAGGGCTGTACGGGCGACCCGTCGCTTTGTATCCGCCGTCGGGTCTCGACGACGACCGCACTTTCTTTTCGCGGCCCGTCACGAGCGGAGAGGGGCGCCTATATCTCGGTCTGATGCCGCAAGCGCTGTCGCAGATGTCGGCCACGGTCTCAGCGGCCTCACCACTGATCGAGATCCCAGCAGTGCTCGATAAGTTGGGAAGCCCGGGCGTCAGCCGTGACGCCTACTGGACCGCCGTGATGTACCACAACAGCTTGCGTGAACTTGGTCGAACCGGCACCTTAGTCGTCGACGACGTCAACGCTCGCCTGGAACCGCGGGCTGAGCGGCTCGGGCATGACCTTCGCGCGGTTAGGGCAGAAAGGGTTCTTGAGCTCACCAGCCGTCGCGGACCGGAGGAGCTCCCGAACGATCTCCGTGAACTCAAGCGAAGCGCAGACGACTCTGACCAGGCGATAGACGTCGTGCTCTCGTCCAACATGCTCTCCGTAGGAATTGACATCCCTCGCCTTGCTTTGATGTTGATGGTCGGACAACCCAAAACGACTTCAGAATACATTCAGGCCACCAGCCGCGTAGGACGTGGCAAGGTCCAAGGGGTCGTCACGACGTTGTTCCGGTCCAACCGCGCGCGCGACCGCTCGCACTTCGAGACCTTCCGCGGCTACCACGAAGTGTTGTATCGCAATGTGGAGCCGACCAGTGTGACGCCGTGGTCGTTGGCCTCACGCGCTCGCTCGCTCGCCGGAGCCCTTGCCGCCCTTTTGCGTCATCTGGTACCTGAACTCGCTGGGAACGATGCCGCTATCCGCCTGGACCTGAACGATGTCCGCCAGAGGGACACTATCGTGGGGCTCGTTGACAGGTTTGTTGGCCTAGTGGGACGGGCCGACAAAATCGAAATGGACGACACCGGCGAAAGCGTCAGGATGCTACTCAACGAGTGGGACCGGCGGGCGAGGGAGGCCCGCGAATCCGGTTCTGGCCTGATGTACGACCGTCAAAAACAATCCGATGCTGCACTGTTCAAGCGCTTTGGGCAGCCGGGAGAGGGCTGGCTCGTTGCCGACTCCATGCGGTCCGTAGAACCGAACGTGGCCGTGGGCGTACGCGAGCCTTTCGAGGAGGGAACAAGTGGAACGGATTAAGCACGACTTGCGGCTGTCGGAAACCGTGTCGCCGTTCGGTGTGGGAGCAATCGTAGACGTTCGGGGTGAGTCCCTGATTGCACCCGACACGTCGTGGTGGGACAAACGGTTCGCTCTCGAGATTCACTGCGAACGCCTTGTGGAGCGGCTCGGGTCGAGCATTCTGCGCGAGGCTCCGACCCACTCTGACCGGGCAGGAAAAGATACGCTCGGCCTGCTGTACTGGAGGTTTCCTACCTGGAGGTTCTGCGAAAGGTGCTCGCGACTGTCACAACAGACGGGGAAGAAAAAGGGAAAATGGACAAATAGGTGCTCCTGCGAAGGGTCGCTCGTCCCTATGCGTTACGTTGCCGTCTGCGAAAAGGGCAGCCACCTCCAAGACATCCCATGGTTCATGTGGGCCCATCGTGGCCGCGACGCCGGCGTGACGGAGCCCGTCCGCTTTTGTCGCGCCTATAAGGAGCTTCGTTTCGTCCGCTCGGCTAGCCACGGTGAAGGTCTGAAGTCGCTGCGCGTAGAATGCGGCGGGTGCAAACGGTCAAGGCCCCTGTCTGAGCTTGTTACAAAAGACGCGCTCACCCGGGACGGGATCCGCTGCAAGGGCGTCCAGCCCTGGCAGGACCCCACCCCCGGCAACGCGTGTGATCACACGCTCTTCGCAGTGCAGCGCGGTGCGACCGGCAATTACATCGCGGAACGCATATCCGCCCTCGACATTCCAGAGGAGCGCCCTCGTTCGGACGAGATGGCCGACACCATCCGCAGCCACATGTTCTTCGATAAGGTCGTCGCCGACAACGGCGGCCCCCAGGCGGAGGTCATCGCTGGATGGATCGCGGACGAGCTCGGTATTAGCTCTGGTGACGTCCTGAGTGTCGCGGCCGGAGGAGACGAACCAAAAGACGACATCTTGCTCGACTTGAAGGATGGCGAATGGGCAGCTTTCCTCAAGAAGCTGGATAAGCCAGGACGAGACCGAAGCGAAGGCGACTTTGTCGTGGATGGCTGGACCCTAAGCGGTCGTCAGGACGTTCCTTCAGCTCTCGCCGCTCGCCTGACTGCCGTTGGACAAGTCAGGAGGGTGCGTGAAGTCCGGGTGCTCAAGGGGTTCCGACGCTATTCCGCGGATGCCGAAATGATCAGTGCAGACCTCTCGATCGACGCTAAACGAAGGCCAGTCTTTCCTGCAATCGAGATGTACGGCGAGGGGATATTTCTTCAGTTCAACGAGCAGTTCCTTAGTGAGTGGGAGAACCGGCCAGAGGTTCAGGCGCGTGCAGGCATCCTCGTGGGCAGGCGCAGTGAGACCCCTTGGGCGCAGCGCCTCGACTTCCCCGAGCCTCGCTATGTCGCTCTGCACACTCTCGCGCACCTTTTAGTCCGCCGTCTCGCATATGCCAGTGGGTATGCCTCGGCGTCTCTCCAAGAGCGGATCTATGCACACGCTGACCGCCCGGACAGCACTGCAGGCATTTTGATATATACAGCAGCCGGGGATGCCCAAGGCACACTTGGAGGTCTCGTAAGACTCGGCGATCCCGACAAGCTGGTGCCATTGCTCCTCGCAGCACTTGACGATGCAGACGTTTGCTCGAACGACCCTGTGTGCATTGAGAGCGATCGGCAGGGCACGTCAAGCCTGAACCTTTCGGCCTGCCACGGCTGTTCGCTGGTCAGCGAAACCTCGTGTGAAACCGCCAACCGGCTTCTCGACCGACAGCTTGTCCTTGGCGGAAGCAACGTCCCGGGGTTGCTGGACGGCGTGCTGGAGGAAGTCAGGTCGTTGGCGAGGTCCACATAATAAGCCCAGTGCTGCCCACGGAACTAGTTTTCCGTGATCCTGTGAGGAACGCTGGCCGTGGTCAAGAAACTTCTGGAACTGATGTTTGTCACCCGCTTGGTTGGCGGCTAGGGGGCCGCACGCCAGTTAGGATGGACGAATGGCAGCAGAGAACACAGTCGAGGCGCCTATTACGGTCCTTGACCTGTTCTCGGGATGCGGGGGGCTTTCTGAAGGCTTTCATCAGTTCCGTCCGAAGGGTGGCAGTACTCCAGTTTTTCGTAGCATTGGCGCGGTCGAATGGGAACCAGCAGCTGCAGCTTCCTACACAATGAACTTCGGAGCCGAGTCGAATCGAACTCGCTATTTTGATCCACCGGATATCTTTTGTGGTGACATCGTCGAGTGGGAGCCAAAATGGCGTCCAGGCGATGTCGACGTTGTCGTCGGAGGTCCCCCTTGCCAGGGGTTTTCCGGTTTGAATCGGCACAAGGTGCGCGCAGATCGAAATAAACTCTGGCAAGAGTTCATCCGTGTTGTTATCGCACTCCAGCCCAAACTTTTCGTCATCGAAAATGTCGACCGATTCGTTCGCTCAGCTGAGTTCAATGATCTCCAGGACCGGATTGGGAGTGGGGACCTCGCGAATTATCAGCTTGTCGAGCCGCCGGGAGCGAACGAGAACGACACCGAATGGGAGCGTGCCCGGCGCTACCTGCTGAACGCCGCCGACTACGGTGCGAGTCAGGCACGTCGACGGTCAATTGTAATCGGCGTTCGAACGGATGCAGGACTGCCCGTTGAGACAATGCGATACCCCGAGCCCACTCATTCGCGCACCACTCAACTGAAGCGAAAACGTGTTGACGGCGCACTAACCAGCCTTAGCCCATGGGAAACAGTCGAGGATCTGTTCAGCAGGACCGCTGGCATGAAACTCGAAACGACAGAGCTTCCCGGAGGGCGAGCGACGACAGTCAAAGGTATCGCGTCGAGCATCGCGGGACCCTTTCTTACCACGGAACTGCACTTTGCTAGGCGCCCCGAACCGATTTCGCTCGCCCGCTATAAGGCAATTCCGACAAACGGAAACCGCAAGAACCTGCGTGGCCGGTATCTATGTCGCTTCCATAGCGGTGCGGAGTTGATCCTAGAAAAGGGAGGAGCGCCTCGTGACCCGCAGGGGAGCCTAGATGTGCTTGGTACCTACAAGGTAGTCGTCGACGGAGGCGCCACTCTCAAATCGCTGGCTGTTAGGTCTGTTGAGATAGAAAGCGTGTCCCTTCGCCGGAGCAAGAGCGCAGTGTATCGAGTAGAAGTCTGGGACGGACGTGCGTCTCATGATGCCACCCTTGAATACCTGTCGACTCAAGCGTGGGACGAGCATGACACGGGGACAGGAGATGTTATGGGGCGGATGCGTTCCGGCGCCCCGGCCGTCACAATCCGAACCGAATTTTTCAAGCCCGAGAAGGGTCGCTACCTACACCCGACAGAAAACCGGCCCATCACGCATTTTGAGGCGGCCAAGCTACAAGGCTTTCCTGATGACTTCCGCTGGTGCGGGTCGAAGACTGAAATCGCCAAGCAGATCGGAAACGCAGTCCCTGTGCCGCTCGGAAAAAAGATCGCTGAATCCATTTATGATTACTTGCGATTGGTGGATCCGGGTGACTCCGACAGGCGTGAATTGAGTGAAGTGGTGGCTCTTCTAAGGGCAAGGCCTTCCGACGCTCGCGCCTTTGAAGGCTTCGACACCCATCACGTAAACGTCGAAGATTTAGCATTTCAGTCGCTCGATATGGTCGCATCTGCCCCATCTTGATGTCATTACCGTCCCGCTCGAGCTCCTCCTCCTACTAGCGCCGCAAGTGACGTCCCCTTGTCATCTCACAGGAAAAGAATCCTCAGCCAGATCAGACTGTGCGTTGGGGGTACCCTCCGGGGATAGATGAATATGGAGCCGTAACTGATGAAATTGATGGACCGCACAAGAAGGTACTGCGGAAACTCGATAGCGTAGAGACAATTGCCGAGCTGGCTCTCGCACTGGCTAGGTCAGGCAAGCAGGAATGTAGTTTCCGGCCCCGCCGCCCAAGCAGGCGGTTGATCACAGGGGGAGCGCATAATAGAAAAATGACCCTCACGAGCCAGGAAACTCTCAAAGCACGGATCTTACTTATCTTGCATAGCAGCGAGAACGGAAGCCTGCGCCGATCCGAAGTTCTAATGAGGCTAAGGGCCGCCTATAAAGATAGATGGACGGCGGAGGACGAGATGGCCCCAAAATCACGTCCATTCGAAACGAATTGGGCGAATAGAGCGAGTTTTGCACGAGCAGATTTAGTCCGCGATGGTCTTCTTAGGGAGCGAACTAGCGGGACATGGGCCTTGACGGACAGAGGATGGACAGAAGCTTCCCTGCTTGCAGAGGAATAAGCGTTGCTTACCTTGGAAAGTAATGAATCTTTGCTTGCTTTCGTCCTTTGCATCCGGCGTATGTCATAGCTTGATCACGAAACACATGGCCGAGGTGTTCAACCGTGCCGGCATTGCGTCCGTCGCCGTCGACGGCAGCACTGACAATGCTGACCGTGAGGAAGCCCTCAAGCGCCTGGGGAAACGGGAGATCAACTGCATCTTCGCCGTCGACCTCTTCAACGAAGGCCTGGACCTGCCGCAGGTGGACACCATCCTGCTGCTCCGGCCCACGCAGAGCGCCACCGTCTTCCTCCAGCAGCTGGGACGCGGGCTGCGCCGTGCCGAGGGCAAAGCGGTGCTGACGGTCCTGGATTTCATCGGCCAGCAGCGCCGTGAATTCCGCTTTGATCTGCGCTACCGGGCGCTCACCGGCTACGGGCGTAAGGAGCTGGAGAAGGCTGTCGAGGACGAGTTCCCGTACCTGCGTGTCTCGGACAGGTGGACTACGTGCAGCACTCCGGGGAGAAGCCGATCGCGATTACTTGGAAGCTGCACCGGGCGATGCCGGCGGATGTATTTGCGACCGCGGCTGCGGTGGCGCAGTAAGGGTAGGCAGGAACAGAGCTACTTCAAAGACAGCCCGAACCAATCAAACTGGAAAGTGCCAGCCGCTGCCGCATCACCTCGGCGGCGGGCGTGGTGGAGACCTCGGAGGAGCCGACCTGGCGGACAACGCGCTGCTTCTTCCGGGCCCACGGCGGTCAGATGATCCTCTACCGGGAAGATCCATCTGTTCGAGTAACGAGATTTCCTACGACTTCACTGTAGTTAGGGGCTATTTGGTGACCCCACCAAGTCTCCGTGTATATCGAACAGGCTCCGGGTAGACAGAGACCAAATCTGCTAGCTTCCTTAAGCTCGGGCCGGGGAGCTGTGTTCTCGCGGCCGCTAGATTCCCTTGGGCCGTGCTCGGAAATTATTGCGAGGCAGTAAAACCGGACTCTACTTGTCGGCAAGGACTGCCAACAGTCTGTTGTCGGTGCAAGCCTGCATAATTGCGGTATGGCTAGTACTTTCGCGTGGCTCGCCGTCGACCCAGAACAGCGCCGACGGATGATGGAAGCGGTCGAGCTGTTTCGGGACCATGGAACGATCGATGACCTCGGCATCGGCGCGATCCGGGACGGGATCAGCGACACCTTGTTTCCAGGCACCTCGACGCTGCACACCCGTCTGCGCTACGTGCTCTTCGTGTCTTGGCTCCTTGAGATCGCCTCGCAGAAGGACACGGCCGAGGACATGGCCTGGGCGTTCCACGACATTGAACGGGACTTCATCGACGCTCTTAAACGGGGAATGGGAGATGCCAAGGAAGGGATAATCGGTCGCCGCGCCGGACGGGACCTGCAACGTGTACCGAGCGCGGTGTATTGGGGAACGCTAATTTCTTGGGGCATTGTCGAGTCTGGTCTCTCAGTCAGAGGCTACTTCCGTCGGTGCGTGTTGCGCAGCGATCAGCTTCGATCGGCGCCTCGTCAGGAGGAGGTGGACACCCCAATCGAGCTCACGCCTACCGGCATCGTGCCGGGTGTTCCTTCTCAGCCTCAAGGATTGCTGAAGAGCGCGACCTTCGATCTCCGACACGAGGAGGCCTCTTTCTTCGCCGAGACGATCACGCGTTCCTGTGCCGGCACTCTGCTGGCACACCTCGTGCACCGGAGGCCGGCCACCTGGACAGATGCCGCCTCGGCGCCAGCGCACCTGTGGGACTCAGAGGTGCGCCGCGACCTGCCGCCGAACCTCCTGGATCTCGTCGATCTCGCCGAGCGCTTCAGCCTGGTCATCCAAGGCGCGAACCTGCTCTACAACCTGCTGCTCGGGGAGGCGACATCCGGTAATGCCGGACGTTACCAAGGCGATCCGGTCGAGCGCTACCGGGAGAAGCTCGCAGTGTGGGCCGACCGTGTCAATGAGATCCGCCCGCTCGACGCCTCTGATCACCGTGCGATCGGTCGCCTCATGAAGGACCGCCGCCGCGCCTTCACGCCGTCGACTCAGCGCTTCCTCACTTCCTGGTTCGATCTCGCGCGCACACCGCACGCCGTCTCTGACAGCGGTCTGGCCCGTCGTCTGGTGAGGGAGCGCGAGTCTGCCGTCAAGGGCGGCCGCGCTCGGCTCCGCCCAGGAAACTGGAAAGTTCTAGATGCCTGGGGCGGATCATCCGGCGTTGACCGGATTGAGTTCCGGTGGATCTACGCTCGACGCCACCTGCAGGACATCTACGACGGGCTGGAAGCCGTCTAATGCTGAATCCCGACACCACTGTCCTGCTCACCGACGCGCTGCTTCCTCCGCCCGGCTTCGACGTCGACGTCGCAGTCGTGACCACCTACTCGTTGGACCTCACCGCGGTGCTCGTCGCCCCGATGGCTTTCGCCCTTGGCAACGTTGACGACGCACGTGCCATCGGATCCGGCGACCCCGTGCAGATGCTCGACGCGGTCAAGCGGCACATCGGCCACACGACTGTCTTCTGCCAGGCCGCCGCGATTCATGTGCCAGCGACCCACAGCCGCATCCTCGCATTCCTTGAAGACAGCATCTTCCAGGTCGAACCGCCGGGCGAGGACGCACTGTTCCACCCGAAGCTATGGGTACTCCGTTTTGTACGACCCAACGACGGTGCCCTCCACCATCGGGTGGTCGTGGCCAGCAGGAACCTCACCTTTGACAGCTCCTGGGACACGGCCCTCGTCCTTGACGAGGGGCCGTATGGCACGATCAAAGCCGCGCCCGCCGCGGACTTTGTCGCCCAGCTTCCGACTCTCTGCACTGACGAGCTGCCCGAATCCCGCGCCACCGCGATCCAAGACCTCTGCACCACGCTTCGCACCGTGCGGCTCGAGTCACCAGAGCCATTCACAGGGGGAGAGCTGCTCCCGCTCGGGCTTGCAGCCGACAGTTCCTGGCCGTTCACCGAGCATTCCGACCGAATGCTCGCGATCAGTCCGTTCCTGACCGCTGGCACCCTAAAACGCTTGCGTGCGACGACCTCTGAAGCCACTCTCCTCAGCCGCGCCGCGTCGCTCGATCAGCTCGGTGCTCGGGCCACCGCTGGCTGGGACCTTCAGGTCCTGTCTTCCGGCGTCGACCTTTTCCAAGAGTCCGAAAAGGAGACCGACGAGGTCGGCGCGAGTCTGAGCGACGCTGCTGCTCAGGTCTCCGGCGGAGAACTTACGGGCCTTCACGCTAAGACCGTCGTCGTCGACCATCCTCGCGGCCGGTCCACGGTTGTCACCGGCAGCGCCAACATCACAGCCGCAGCATGGGGCCGTAACGTCGAGTTCAACGCCGTCCTCACGGGTCTTACGGCCACCTGCGGCGTTGAGGCCGTCCTGGGTCGGGAGTCCAAGGAGCCCGGACTCCAAATGATCATGGAGCCCTACACCCCGGCAGCCGAAGACCCCTCCGAGGACCCGGCGATCGCCACCAGTTACCTGCTCGAAGGATTCCATCGCGAGCTCGCGCGGTCGGACCCCCGTCCGCGGCTTGACATCATCCCGCGCGACGATGCGTCCGCCTCGGCACGCCTTACACTCACTCTCCCGGCCGAAGTGCCGGGCGAGACCGAGATCTGGCTGTCGACAGTTCCCGGTCAGCGGCGGCCTCTGGGCAAGACCACGATCTGGGACATCGCGATCGAGAACATCACCCCGTTCATCGCAATCGAGACCACCGCCGGTTCTGGAGCCGCCCGACTCACCCGACGGTGCCTCATCATGGTGCCAATTATCGGGGACCCGCTAGAGCGCCGGCAGCGGGCCCTCGCTGGCATACTCAACAGCTCCGAGCGTGTCCTCCGGTATTTGGCGTTTCTGCTCGGCATCGACGACGATCGCCGGGCGATGGCCTCCGACCGCACCGAGGGTACGATCGCGATCCCCGTCGGCGAAGCCAGAACCAAGGCCTCTTACACGGTTCCCCCTCCGCCAGTCGTTCTCTTTGAACCGCTCGTCCGCGCGGTCGGTGTGAACATTGGCCGCCTCGCCGCGGTCGCCGATCAGATCGCCGAGATTCGTGCACTCCCGGAGGCCGAGACCCTGATACCTGCCGAGTTCTTGCAGATGTGGGATGTCGTGCTCAACGTCGTCCGCACCCGGAGGACTGCATGACCGTCATTGACCTCGACACGGCACGACCAGATGTCGAGGCGATGCTGTCTGGTCTCAAACCCTTTCAACGGGCGACGGTCGACCACGCCTTCGGCCGCCTCTGGCTGGCCGAGGACCGGGTCGACCGGTTCCTAGTCGCCGACGAGGTCGGGCTCGGTAAGACCCTCGTGGCCAAAGGCGTCGCCGCCCGCGCCATTGACCACCTCTGGGACACCGGCCAGCCGCTCACGATTGTGTACATCTGCTCTAACAGCCAGATCGCACGGCAGAACCTGCAACGCCTGCGCGACCTGACCGGTGGCGAGAAGCAAGACAATGCAGACCGCCTGACCCTGCTGCCGAAGACCATGGGTCGCTTGGACCGGCAACGCCTCAACGTAATCTCCTTCACCCCGGGAACCTCTTTCCGTCTCGGCACCTCCACCGGCAAGGTCCAAGAGAGAGCGCTGCTGCATTGGATGCTCAGGCAGGTGCTCGGAGGTCGTGATCTGCAACGCAAGAGCGCAATACGGTACTTCGCTTGCACCGTGGACTTCGCACGCTTTGAGTCCCGCCTGACTTGGGAAAGCAGCCGCCCAGATCTTGACCCAATGCTCATGCGTGACTTCGAAGAGCTCCTGCGCACTCGCCCCGGCCCGTTCGCGGGTTCATTGCTCGACGACCTGATCGAAGATCTCGGCACTTGGAGAGGCAAGCAATCCCAATCCACCGACATGGAGCGCCGCCGCCGCACCATGATCGGAGCATTGCGGATCGCCATGGCCCAGGCATCGGTCGCCTGCCTCTCCCCGGACCTTGTCATCCTCGATGAGTTCCAGAGATTTAAGGACCTCTTCCCGGGCGTTGGCACAGATGAGCAGCACCTGAATGATGCCCAACGACTCGCGCAACGCATCATCACTAGCCCGGGCACGAAGACGCTCATCCTGTCGGCGACTCCGTACAAGATGTTCACCCTGCCTGACGAACCCTCGGGCGAAGACCACCAACGTGACTTCCAAGCCACCATCGGCTTTCTGGCGGGTCCCGAGCGTGCCGAACGCGTCACGAAGTTATTACTTAAGGTCCGCGAGGGCATGCTTCTCGGAACGACCGAGGGCCGAGGAACCGCCGAGCAGGCGACGGCGGCGGTCTCGGCCGAGCTTCGGCACGTTATGTCGCGGACAGAACGGCTTCGGGCCACCGCGAAGCAGGACGGCATGCTGGTCGAGAAGCACCTGCCTCCGCTCGAACTGCACCCGTCTGATCTGCACGTCTGGATGATGAGCGACAGCATCGCCCGCCACGTGCGCGGCCACGACGTTTTTGAGTACTGGCGATCCGCGTCATACCCTTTCAACTTCATGGACCGGTCCTCGTACCAAGTCGCAAGCCGGGTCCTGACAGCTGCAGAAGATGATGAGCCAGAACTCGCTGCGTTACTCGCCTCCCACAGCCAGGGACTGCTCTCCTGGAAGGACGTGCAGAGCTACCGGAAGCTGGAGCCCGGAAACCCGAAGATGCGAGCCCTCATAGACGACACAATGGATCGCGGAGTATGGCGTCTTGCTTGGATGCCGCCCTCGATGCCCTACGTTGAGCCCGGGGGTGCGTTCGCCGCCGAAGGCGTTCGCACCTTTACCAAGCGACTCGTATTCTCCGCGTGGAGTGTCGTTCCCAAAGCCATTGCTGCGATGGTCAGCTACGAGTCCGAGCGCCGGCTCGTCGAGTCCTCAGGTCGGCTTCGCAAGTCAAACCCGCTCCGTTACGATGGCCGCCGCCCCAGTCCGCTGCTCCGGTTTGGTTGGGAAGCTCAGCGGGACCGCCCGGCGAATCTGCCGAGCCTTGCGCTGCTCCACCCTTCGGTCGCCCTGGCCAGACTCGGAGATCCGCTCGAAGTCGCACGATCCTTCGGAGCTTCGCTCCCACTCGACCCCCAGCTCTTGCTCGACGAGGTCACCGCTCGAGTCCAGCGACAGCTCGACGCCCTCGCCCTGCCGCTCGCCGAGGCCGCTGGGCCCGGCCCGGGCCGCGCCTGGTACGGGGTCGCTCCCTACCTCCTTGATCGGGCGCTTGTGCTCGAGGACCCTGGGCTGCTGAGCGCCTTCCAATCAAGTGAAGGGGAGGAAGACGCCACTTCCCGCCTCGCCGATCACCTCGCCTTTGCCTCCGATCCGGACTTCGCGATGCTCGGCCCGGTTCCTACCGACCTTGCCCGGGTCCTCGCGCTTGTGGCAGTAGCCGGACCCGGCGTCTGCGCACTCCGCGCCCTCGGCCGCGCGACCGGTGGCGTCGACTCATGGACCGAGGTGCGGGTCCGTGGCGCCGCGCTGCGGGTCTCCCGCGGTCTTATCTCGCTGTTCAACCGGCCTGAGATTATGGCGGCTGTTCGCAACGCGGAGACCGACATGGCCGACGCCGACAGCGGGAGCTACTGGCTTCAGGTCCTACGCTACTGCGCCGACGGCAACCTCCAGTCCGTGCTCGACGAGTACGTGCACACTCTGATCGATTCCCAAGGCTTCGCTGCTGATGAACCGCTGAATCGCGCCCTGCCGCTGGCAGAACACATCGCGGCAACAGCAACAATTCGTACTACCGAGAACGTCGTGCACGACTTGGACTCCAGTAGAGGACACGTCTCCATCAACCAGCAGCGTATGCATTCGCACATCGCTGCTCGCTTCGGCCGTGTTCAGACGTCCGAGGCTGCCAGTGCACGCGAGTCATCGGTCCGTGACAGTTATAATTCGCCGTTCTGGCCCTTCATTCTTGCCAGCACCTCCGTGGGGCAAGAGGGACTCGACTTCCACACCTACAGCCACTCCGTGGTGCACTGGAACCTTCCCAGCAATCCCGTTGACCTCGAACAGCGTGAGGGGCGCGTGCATCGGTACAAGGGGCACGCGATCCGTAAGAACGTTGCTGCCGCGCACGGAGCGGCTGCCGTGGACCCAGCCTATGACGATCCCTGGGCGTCGTTATTCGATGCCGCTGCGTCCGCAGAGCCGGTTGGCAGCTCGCTTATGAGCCCGTACTGGGTGTTCGAAGGTGAAGCTACGATTGAGCGCTACGTCCCCGCAATGCCACTCAGCCGCGAGGCGCAACAGTACCGTCGCCTGCAGCGGACACTCGGGGCGTACCGCTCGGTGATGGGACAGCCCCGCCAAGAGGACCTCATCCAGCTGCTTGGCCCCGGCGCTGAATGGCCAGCCATAGATCTAACACCGCCGAATTATGCCTCATGAACGAATATTCAACACCCGACGTAGCGTCGATGGCCGTTTGTTGGGCCCGTCGTGCTTACCGGTGCCTTGCAGGAACCGGACGGGTGTTGACTACAATGAGCCGAGGTTGGCCCCTCTAGGGAATGAGGGAGGGCATGGGTTGGGTGAGAGGCTCCTTTCTGCCTGCTTGGGTTCTAAAGGTACGCGGTTCTGAGCCCTGAACGGCAGTTGCAGGATGGCCCGATACTGCTACCCTCGTTCACCCTAACGCAGTATTTCGGTGTACCGGCCGCGGACTGGGGGGAGTCTCCGTCTGACCATCGTTACTCGGAGCCAGAAGGGGGTTCAGAGTGCTGAACCGGAAGTATCGAGACCAGCGATTCGTAATCGAAAATAAAGCTTCAAAGGCTAATCATCGACAATGTCCCGAAACAATCTCGTCTCGCTGTACAACGTCAAGTGGGAGAAAAAATTTCCCACGAAACTGTTGTTCGACTTGTAGCAGCCGGGGCAGGCCTGTGTTACAGGCCAAATTGTAGTAGTGGATCTCTTTGGTACGTGGTTGATGATGACACGACAGTCAAACTGGCTGAAGTCCCAGACATGATCGCTGCGGGCGAAGAAGGACCACGAACGGATCCCGAAGCCTCAGAAGAGCAGTTGACGCACTTCGATAACCTGCTGTTGCTATGTCCTACTTGTCCCACAATCGTGGACAGAGCGCCGGAGAAGTTCACGCTTGCCGTGATTCGGAAGTGGAAGACCGCGCATGAACGGAAAGCTGTTTCGCTAAGGTCGAATCCGCCGTTTTGCTGGTTTCGGAGCCAGGGCAGATCTGCCTTTAGCCTGAGGTCGTATCCACAGTCCGGACCGGCCTTTCAAGAGTGAGCTGCGCCCCAACTACGTCCGCACATCGCTCCGCCAACACGGCGGACGCGATGGCGGGGGGCAGTAATTCATTGAACTTCAGTCCGGCAACTGCCGACTCGCTGACATAGGGCAAGATGAACTGATGGTCCGGCGAGTTCAGGAATGATGCCGACACGCGCCGAAGTTCGCCCGGACCACATCCCTCTGCGAGACGGAGGCCCCCGCTGCCGAAGCGCTGGCTCGGCTCGATAACGCCCCCGAGGGTGCTGGCGAGCACGGATTCGGAACTCGCTCCGGACCAGGTCCACCACTCGGAGCCGAACTCTCCGTCCTGCACGAGAACAGTGGAGGTAGGGGACACGGTGTTGACAAGTTCGGCCCGCACTTCCTGCAACGCAGACACGGCCCTCTTACTGAGACGAACGCCCCCCGGATCGTCGCCCAAAAGCACCGAGCGCTGGGATTGGGCCAGCGCGTAGCCGATTCCGCCACCGCTGCCCAGCCACCTGGTCTTCTTGGCAAAGTCGGATGCTTCCACATGGCAGCGCTTCTTGCCCCATTCGATTCCCGTGACCTTCCACCGGCGCCCAGCCAGGACGAAAGAAATCGGCGCGTCGTCGGAAGATGTGCTGAATGTATTGGCATCGATTTGTCCGATTTCCCTGCCGCCATGAAGTACCTTGAACTCCTGCGGTGCAGTGAAGACGGCCAAAAGGTCCATGAAGTTTCGACGTCCAAAGCGTTTTTCGGCGGATTTCCCGATGAACAGCATTCCTTGGTCTTCTTCCAGGAATCCTTGGGCCAGCATGTACTCTGCTTGCCCGCGCTGCGCCTCCGTCAGGACCGCGTTCCCGAACCATTCACCCCAAGTGTTTCTTCCGACTCGCCCCTCTTGGAGACACAACGCGAGGAGTTGCTGCGCGTCAATATGAAGAGGATTAGGTGGAGAAACTACGGGCTCCACGAACCCTTCCGACCACAAATGAAGGAGTCCCGCCGCTTGGAGCAGCGATGAAGGTGTCTTGGTGAGGAACAGTGCATTGCGTGAAGTTCCCGGACGTCTTCCTGTCCGTCCCAATCGCTGCAGAAAAGAGGCGACAGTCCTTGGAGAGTCGATCTGAATCATCCGATCCAGATCTCCGACATCGATACCGAGTTCGAGAGTTGAAGTGGACACGATGATGCAGTCCCGGGATTCGGCGAACGCCTCTTCTGCTTGCCTTCGTTCATCAACGGAAAGCGACGAATGCGAGAGGAACGTCGTCATCCCCAGCTCCCGAAGCCGCACGGCCAGCTCTTCGACTTCCAATCGACTCTCGCAAAAGACCAGTCGCTTCTCTCCGCCGTGAAGCGATGCGATAACCTTGGCGGCGTTTGCAGTGGAATTGGCGCCTCCGACAAAGTCCAGCGTTACATCTGCAGCCGCCGCCGGGCCCGGCGCGTCCGGATTGACGACTACACCTGGCCGGCCGGCATATGACCCCTGGAACCAGCCCAGGATTTCGTCTGGGTTGCCCACCGTCGCGGACAGACCGATGCGTTGCATGGTATGCCGGCTCAGCCGTGACACACGTTCAAGCACGCCCAACAGATGCCAGCCACGGTCATCTCCAGCAAAGGCATGAATCTCATCCACTACAACAGCCCGAACCTCGCCAAAGAAAGCCCTTGGATCTGTCTTTGTGGAGACTAAGAGAGACTCCAGCGATTCGGGCGTAGTTAATAGGATCGAGGGTGGGTCCTCCCTCATCCGTTTCTTGGCCGACGCCCCGATATCACCGTGCCAAATACCGCAGCGGTTTCCGGTCCACGCCGCGTACTTCTCCAATCTGGGAAGAAGGTTGTTCAATAGTGCCTTGAGCGGGCATACATAGATGACGGACAGTCCCTGCCATCGCTCAGTGGCCATGCGCGAGAGGAGCGGAAACGCCGCGGCTTCGGTCTTGCCCCCCGCAGTCGGCGCCAGGAGCAACGTGTCCACTCCATTCATGAGCGGCTCTACAGCCGATTCTTGCAGCGGCCGAAGGCCTGACCATTGCAGAGTGTTGACGATGTGGTGGACAACAATGGGATGAAGCTCTCCGACGGTCATGTGAACTGGACGTCATCTACGTCCGTGGCTGGCGTCTGGGGTATTGAGTTGCGCTCTTCGATGGAGAGTTCCCGCGAGTCAATGGTGAGTTTGTAGTCGCGGCGCGGGTCAAAGTCATCGAACTGATCTGTCCGATCGAGCGGAACATCCACCAGCTTCTTAAGAAAGAGACGCGGGGCTATCCCGACTTTGCCTCCCAGTCTGCCTACGAGGGACGAGGCAAAGTCGTGGATATAGGTATCATCGACCTTCTGGCGGATGCGCTCACCGTTTACAGCGCCGTGAGCATAAACATCGCGGACGCGTCTCCCGAGCTCGTTAAGCTTTTCCATTGTGAATCCGGTGAGTCTCAGCTGAATGGCTCTTGGGTTGTCGAACTTCGGATCGAGGTTGAAATCTGTGGCTAGCCGTTGAGCCAAGGGAGGGAGCCGCTGCACACCTTGGGAACCGTCGAAGAAGGCGGGCGTTCCGGTGATGACGAGGAAGAGCCCAGGGAAACGACCGGAATCTATTTCGTCTATGAGCTGGCGCAAGGCGTTTAGTGCTTTTTCACGGACGTCAGTGCGCACGCGCTGCAGTGTCTCCACTTCGTCCAACACTAAGAGCAGGCCTGGGTGGCCGCTGTCCCGCAGCACGGTGAGCAGGCCTTGCAGGAATCCAAGAGCTCCGAAATGATCCAGGTCGCCCCGGATGCCAGCCTTTCTTCTAACGCTCCCGGCCACGTTGGGCTGCCCGGCCAGCCAAGCGGCAAGGCCTTCCGCTACATCCACATCGTCTGCTTCAACGGCATGGTGGTAGGCGCGAAGGGCGGTGGCGAAGGCAGGTGTGGTTTTGGAGACTTCAGAAAGTCGGCTCTCGAGCAGTGCTTCGGGGTTGCCGTCTGACTCGGCCTCTAGAGCAAACAGCCACGCATCCAGGATCAGTCTGAAGGCTGAAGGCGGGTAGCTAGAAGTTTGCAGGGACTCACAGATGCGCCGGTAGACAGTCTCGAGCTTGTGAAGTGGCGTTTCGGTTTCGGAAATCTGAACTTCAGCCACGGCCATGCCCCTGCTTTTGGCCTGCTCTCCGAGCCAGCGGCTGAAGAACGTTTTGCCGGAACCGTATTCGCCGCGGACGGCTTTGAATACGGAACCGCCTTGGACAGCAGTGTCTAAGTCCGAACCGAGCGCCTTTTCAAACTTGCCGAGCCCAACTGCCAGCACATCCAATCCGTTCCGAGGAACGGTGCCGTTTCGTAGCGCTGCGACCACTTCATCCCGCCGGCGTTTGCTCAACACGGCCGAGCTACTCATGAGGGTCCTTCCATGAAAGCTGGAACTGATCCTTGAGCAGGCCTACGTCCAGGATCACCTTACGGGCGGTCACATCACGAGTAATAACGGGGTACTGGTCAACGTTGAGCAGCCGCATCACATGTGGGAATACGCCGTGGAGCTTAAGCTTTGCAACTCCGAGTATGGCTGCTGCAGTGTCGTCGCTGACGGAATGTCGTTGGGCATCTGTGAGCGCGTCTACAAGCGCACGGACTGCAGTGTCGGGGACTAGTGCTGTGGATACGGACTGTCTCTGCAGGCTCTTGTAGATGGCCGATCGGATCAGTACCTCACCGGGTGAGGCATCAGACGGCTTCGGCACTTCAGTCGCGCTGGGAGGCGGTACAGGCATGTTGAATAGCGTTGGGCCGTCGGGTTCGGGCTTTGACTTGGCCGCTTTGCTAGACGCAAATTTCTTTGCCGGTGGGCTAGTTGTAACCGATTTGCCGAGTTGTTCGCGCCACCATACTGGGCCCTCGGGCGGCGCTGGAGCCCATCCTGCTTCTGCTAGCTTTGCGGAGTTGGTGCTGAGAACCGTGATCGGAATGACCATCTCAGCGGGGCTCGCGCCGCCGTGGTAGCCGGCCGTTCGTGAGCGGTATCGCAGGGTCTCGTCAAGGGCAAGAATGACCCGGCCACCGATGACGCGGTCACCCGCGATCTCGATCTCGCCGTTGGCAGGAGGTGTACTTGCCTCACGAGATCTCGCGCTACTGTCGCCGGTCACAGGGCGGAGAACTCCTTCCCTGCGATCAACGATGTGTCCGTGGTCAGAAACCATAATGACCGCGCGGCCAGCCCGATGCGATTCGGTGAGGATTGACTTGAGGTGGGCAACGTTGTGCACTCCCCATTTAGTTGCCATTGGATCAGCTTTGGACAAAGAATCGTCGATGGTGTTCAGAACGCAGGCAAAGACATCGATGCCGGCAGAATCCGAGACGGCGGCCAGAACATCTCCGGATAGGCGAGAACCCGCCATCGAGGATTCGAGCTCCCGTTTGTGAAAGAGGCGGCCAACGAGGTTGGCCCCACGCATCTGTCCGGAGAAGCCGGCGAGTTCCTCCGCTTGCCCGCCGATGGCGATCCGCCCCGCGAAGAGGCTCGTCCTCGAGTAGTTCGTAATGGATGGCATTGCAGCCAGGGCGTACTCGGGTTCCCCTTGGCTGCGAAAGAAAGGCATGAAGGACGGGAAAGCCTCGCTTATCGACTCAATCACGGAAGAGGCAGCAGCGACACCCATGCCATCCACGACTATCAAAGCCACCGGTTGTGCCCGCGCAATGGGAACCACGATGTCCGAGATGAAGTTCTCGATACCGTTTACAGGGGTGCCCGCCGAAGAAGCGTTGACGAGGAGACGTGCAAATGCCTCGTCTTCTTCCCGGCGCCTTGCCAAAGCACGCTCAGCCACGCTGCCCAAAGCGGAGGCGAACGTAGGATCGGAGCTTCCAGTCCATATGTTATTCAGAGCCCTGTCAGCCCAGCCAGTGCTGGATCTGTATGCAAGCGCCGCGCCGGTGAATGTTGACCCGTGCGCGTGCGATGGAAGCGCTAACCAGCGGAGCAAGCGCATGGCGGAGGTGGCGGCCTGTGAGTCCTCTTCGTGTGCCGAAGTGTTCGCACGGGAATGTTCCAGTAGCTTCGCCAACGCGGCCTCGCACTCTGCGAGTGCCTGGCCGTTGAGAGCAGAATCGGGTGCGGGCTTGAGCGTGCGTTCTATTGCCCGGGCGAACTCATGGAGCCGCGCCACGAAACCGCACGAGAGAACATCTGAGACTGAAACGAAATCGGCAGCCTCCAACTCCTGGACGAGCTGGTCGGCGCGGCGAATGGCTGCATCTGCCGCGTTCGGAGACGTCTTTTCAAGTGCTCTTAGGGACCTTTTGGCGGTGCTGGACCAGCCCAACAGCTGTGCGCTCCCGAACGTAGAGCCGGTTCGCACCTTTAAGAGGGTCCACGGCGAATGCAAAGGATCGGCAGCTGCAACCATCTCGGCCACGAGGCCGAGCGGCAGAATATCCTGCGGGGTGAACTCACGGAGCAGCCTTTGGGCCGCGGGAGCGATCGAATGGCCCGCCTGTTCAGCAACCCAATTAACGACGTCGGAGGCTAGCCCATGGCCGATGGACTCGGGGAGTCCCGTAAGTAAACGTTCTGTTGCTGGGATCGCGCTCCACTCCAGGATTGTTTCGGGAGTGGAAATGACGGGCACAGCAAGGTAGTGCGAAGCCAACGTGCCAAAAACGAGGTCTGAAGTTAGCAAACCGCTCGGCGCCGCTGGAGTGCTGGTGAGCCCTTGAATGGCTGCGAGCAACTCGCCAGGGTAGTCGCTGCTCGGCTGCTTCGCCCTTGCCTTGAGTCGGACGTCGGTTGAGGTTGCTTTGAATGCTGCGTTGATGGCCTGCCAAGGTTCGCGGGGTTGAACCCTAGTCCCCACTAGGTGCGACTGGATGCCCAACCCCAACTTAGAGTCAGGGATGTCCGTCAGGAGAACGAGCCACTTGACCTGGTCTCGTTCAAGAAGACGAGCCCGGATATCGAGCGTGGATACGACTGGATGGACGCGGACCGTGTCGACCCCATGGCTGAATCCATCCGGGCCGTCCCATTCAGGACGGCTCGCAATTGCGATGACGCCGTGGGTGTAATCTTTCCGTTTGGCGGTGTCAATTTTCTCCAGGATCTCCGCCTTCGAAACGACCGAAAGCTGGGTCATTCATCAACCTTTACGATGATGCTGACGCTTTGGCCATGGTGCTCCGTCATAAAATCGCGGATGTCTGCAAGCGCTTGGTCCCTCTGCTCAGTGCTCAGGATAGCGCTGAACGACCGAGACTTGCTCGAGGGGAGGGGTGACGGCGGTTCAACGACAGGGGGCCTTGGCTTAGCAATCCGCGCTCGGATCCATGCGCTGACATCGGACGCTGCATCCGCGATTGCATGGCTCAAATGCGTGGCAATCTCGTTGGTCTCCAGCGCCGTTGCAAATTTCCTCATGATGGCATCAATCTCATCATTTTCGGCACTGCTCTTGACAGCCAAGGATATATCTTCCCAGTCCAGGCGCCCGAGTCTTGATGTGAGATCGTCGGCGGTGGTGATGGACTTTCCCATGGCTTCTGCGCTGTGCGGTGTGCGTGCGGTTGCCAGCTCGTCGATTACGTCGACTCTACTTTCGTATTTCCCTATAGACTCAAGCAGGTCCATGGCCGCTTGGGCGATTTCGAGACGTTCGCCGGCTTCCAGCCCCAAACGGACGTAGGCGTCCTGAAGCGCAAGTACAAGCCGTTTCGAATGCTCTGTATGCTCTTTTGCCGCGAAGCGGAGTTGATTGACGAGTTCATTGACGGCAGTCGGCGTCATATAGTGGTTCGCCACGATGTTGAAAATGCTCCCTGCGCGGTCGACGGCGGCAGCCCAGTTCTCCTTCGATGGCAGCGATTCGCGGACCAAGATCATGTCGTCGGAAAGCAGGCCCGGGGCCGGAGGCGGCGAGACCAGCTGGCCTCCACGGTAGAAACTGCGCTCATTCAGCAAGGCCCAACCGAGAATAATCAGATCCATGCTGAGTTTGGTCAGTCCACTTGGCGGTGGGGCGTCCTCGATCCATAGGCGGGCCTGCTTCACCTCAACATTGTCACGTTCGCTGAGGTTGTTGCGACCCATGTTTACTGCGAAGACGCCTGACCACTTGTCGAAATGCTGGTGTGTGAGAACGATGTCGGTCTCACTGACATGTCCAACCTTGAGTGCATTGACGATGTTAGAAGTGGCCTCGCGCTCTGGACGCAGCAGGGTGTGTCGGCCGTCTGCGTCTTGGGCTGCGCGACGCATGTTGTCTGCCGCGGTCGCGAAATCAACTGGACGCCACTGTTTCGCATATCGTGGATGGCCGGGATACAGTGCATCGAAGGAGCTTTCGACGATATTTGCAAAGGCCTGAGCCATACTCGTGCCAGCCGGTTTTTGCATCGTCACCGACGGATTCAGACTCTTGAGATATTGCTCGTGCGTTGCATCGGCGACAAGACTGCCTGGAGCAGCCTCCGTAATCCCGTAAGCTCCGTTGACGGTGTGCTTGATGCGCTCGAGTAGCGCATCGCGCTGCGTTTCAATGAGCCGCCGGGCCTCGGCCCTGTCGGTCTCGTTGAGCTGAGTAGTATAGGTGCGCCACCGCTGGTCACTCTGCAGGACGTAGTTGCAGACCACCAACCGTCCAAGATCCTCCAGACGCTTTTGGCTGAAGAACTTCGGTAGCCAGACCAGCGTATTAGTCGAAGGAATACGTTCCTGGACGCCAACGACCCGTTCAAGATCATCCCGATGAGTCTTTCCAGAATCATCGAAGGGATAATCGATGATATACAGCCACTGTCCCGCCGGAGCTTCGAACTGAGAGTCGGCAATCCATGAGGTATCGCAGACGTTCGCAAAGAGCAGACTGATGCTTCGCTCCGTCCCTCGCCACAGCCGCTTCTGATCGAACGTCTGGCTGACAGTCTGGGTCCTCGAATCGATCCCGAACGACTCGCAGATGAGATCACGCAGCAGTTCCCGGCGTCGGCCACCGGTGTCCTCGCTGCGGGCCGCGAGCAACACACTCTCGTAGTCAACCTCGCTCAGGCCAAGCCGTATGACGGGGTTTGTAGAGTCGGCCGGGATCCGTAGCTCTGGGACGTCGGTTTGCCAGGTGCGCAACTTGCCCAACATGAGTGCGGGGACTCGCTTCTCGAGTGGAGATTTGATGGTGCCGTGATTGAGAGCAGCGATGCGTGCAGGCGTGATGTTGGCGAAGGCTGGCACATTTGGCGCCAGGGCACTGAGCACTAGCGTCTTCGCCAGACGCGCGTCTGCCCGGTACGGATGGTCGAGCGGCATCTCGTTTGGCTGAACTGACGCCGCGAGCTTATGCTCGCGCGCCAGCAAGGGCTGAAATTTGGTCTCGTACAATCGCTGGGCGTTCGCGAATTTCGCCGCAGCAGCGTTGTTGATTGGATTACCGCCGTCCATGAGGATGTCGAACAAGTCGCCGACGGGAATGATGCTGTCTACGGTCAGGGTGTCTCGTTGCTCCACGAGGAGGCGCTGCATAACTTTCAGTGCTGTGCGGTCACGTTGCATGACGCCGGAAAGCTCTTGAAGGGTCGAGATCAGTGCCGGAGCGAAGGGGTAGGTCAGCCTAAACGAGTCCAGGGTCGAGCCGCGGTGGTTCTCGTCCGCATTGACCGAGTCAAGCAGGACGTCTTTCACATCCTGGTTGCGAGCCAACCGTTCCAGCTCCTGACTAATGATCCGAGCTGCATCACCGTTTTTTGGGCTGAGCAGGCGCTTGTGAACAACGAGCGGGAGGTTGTGCTCTCCCAATTCAACGCGAGCAAATCGGCCCTCCTGGTGGCGGAAAGCTGTTTCGAGTGCCTGCTGTTCGTTGCCTGCGACGCCGGCGTTGTCGCTGAAGAACTGCTGGAGATTCAGCTGGCGGGCGAGGAAGGAAATGATAGGGACGGCCCGGTGCCCGGCTCCCGTTTCCACAAGCTGGGTGATCTTCTGAACTTCACGGCTGAATTTTTCGTGGTTAGAGACCATGAAAGTTAGCCAGAGGATGATTTCATCGCAGAACAGAACGACGGCGTCGTAGCCGAGCTCCTTTGCATGATCGCTCACCGCTGCCAGCCCTTGGGGTAAAGGCCGGTAGTTGCGTTCAAGTCCAGTCGAATGGCGGCTGTAGACATCAAGATAGGCACTCACCAGCTCGGTACGGCGCCGGTCTCCTTCAGCCGCGTTGCGTGCCGAGTCATAGGAAGCCGCGTCCCATGAACCGGCACCGAGGACTTCGCCCCACTCGTCGTCGTCACCTGCAATCACTGCGCGGGAAATCCGGGCGAAGAAGTTATCGTCTCCCTCACGCCGGCGTGCGTCGTCCGCATCCGCGAGGATCAGATCTGTCTCATGCACAGCGGGGAGAGTGCATCCAGGGTGCATCCTCCGGATCTGGTCTACATATCCACCCAGAATGACGTCCTCCACTGTGTCGGCGCCAACAAAGTGGTATGCGAGGGTCAAAATCTTGCTGGCGGAAAGCGCCTTGTCGTTCTCTGCGATGACGGGCGCCAGTTCAGGTATGCCCCGGGCCCCTGGGTTTCCTCCCAAAATAGAGTAAAGCACCGCCATGAAGTGACTTTTACCGGAACCGAAGGAGCCATCCAGATACGAGGCTTTGGAACTCCCTTCGGCAATGGCGCTGCTGATTATCGCCAGGGCCTTGTCGAACGCCTTCGTGAGCTCCGGCGTGACCACGTAGTCGCGAAGCGTACGCGCCTGGTCCTCTACGCCATCGGTCAGCTTAAGGACGTAGTCATTTGCACCCGCGTGCAGAGGGATGTCAATAAGGTCCTTAAGGAGGGTTGTCATGGTGTTGCTTTCTTGGTTCGTGCACGGCTGGTGGCGGGTGTGGGTTTCCAGGTATGGAGTTGTTGGCGGGTGAGTCCGAGTTTAGTGGTGTATTCGTCGAGGATGGGCGTGAAGAACGCGGCGGGTGAGGCGCTGTAGGCGGGGTCGATGTCGGTGTGCCATTGGTGGAGCCAGGGTTCGAGTTCTTCCAGGCCGGCGGCTAGGGGGATGAGTTTGTTATCCGGCTGGCCGTCGTCTTCGGCGGTTTGGAGGAGGGTGGCGAGGGCGAGGGCTTGTTGGGCGTGGTCCCAGCCGGCCCAGCCGAAGACCGGTGTGGGGTCGTGGGCGGGTCCGGCGTCCGGGTAGAGAATAAATCGTTCCTTAGGGACGTCGAGTTTGCCCCGGTTGGTCCAATAATGTGGTTGGGCGAAGTCCTCAGCCTTGTATTTCGGGGGTACGGAGATGGGGGCGTCGGTGCCAGCGGGGGGCGGGGTGTAGGTGCCTGCGTCTTCGCGGCGTTGGAGCTCCCAGGTGTGTTCCCAGTCGGCGCGTTTCCGCAGACCGGAGGGCTTGTACCGGTAGGCGGCCAGGTAGGGGACTGCCTCAGGAGTGAGCAGCTTCGTCAGGGCGGCGGTAACGTCGGGGTCTTTGGTGCCGGTGTGGAGTTCCAGGACTTCCAGGAATTCCGGGTCGCGGGCGACGAGGTCCGCGAGTCCTGCGACGGTGCGCGTGACTGGGGTGCCGTGGTCGAACCAGTACTGGGAGTCTTCGACCCGGTCCAGCAGCCATTCAGCGATGGCGGCGGCTTGGCGCTTGTCCCAGGATTCGGTGGCCCAGCGGCGTTTGTATTCGGGGCGTTCGAGCAGGTTGATGTTCCGGTCTGCCTCGATCAGGTCCAGTCGCTGCTGCACCAGGTCCCGGTACTCCGCCGGCCAGTACTCCGGGATCTCCGTCACGGGGGTGGACCCGTGCCGGGTGAACCACTCGGACGTGGCGTCGCCGGCGGCGATTTTGCGCGCGAGGGCGATCTCGAACGCCCGCTCCCCCAAAGTGATCTCCGGAACTTCCCCGGTGTAGGTCAGCTCGGCGCTGGTCAGGGCGTAGGACTGGTAGACCTGCCAGTCGAGCTCCTCCTGTAAAGCAATCATCCGGCCCCGGATCGAGGTCTCCTGCTTCGCGAACGAATCAAGAGCCTCACGCCTGGACGCGTACCCGTCGGCGGTCAGTGCCGCGGAGGGCGCGAACCTCGACAGCTCCTGCGCCAAAGCATCAATCGACCGCACCGGCTCGACAGGACGACGCGAGGGCAACGGAAAATCCTGAAGCGTTGTGCCAGTGAACTCATACGTTCGGAGGAAATCCACATCCGCGGCCCCACCTTTCGGCTGGCTTTTATGTTTGAGCCAGAAGCAAGCAGCGGCTGAATTCAAAACTCCAAGTAGCTCGAAATGATGATCGTCCATGGCATTCGCCGGAAGTTTAATCACAGGGGCCGAACGGTTGAAAACCTTGCCTTCGCGATCAAGAACAAAATGATTGTGCGTTGAAATGAAAGCAAAAGAAATTGCTAATTTCGATGCGTCTATGTCCTTGGGGAGTTGATGCCATGTGGTCCAGCTTTGCCCAGACTCGGAGTAGGAACTTCCGGAAAATGTTGGGCGTTGCTGAAGCAACGATTTGTACGGTTGCAGATCGCGCACTACCGCATGGTTTACGAGGGATAACACGGCATGAAATTTATCGTAGGGGAACCAAACTTCATGACTAGGATAAAGTGCGAAGTCCCGAACTTCGTCACCCAGAATTAGGTCTCTATAGTAGGTCCGCTCGAGGCCTTTGCGGGCTGCATAATTAACCGGACGGGTAAAAGCGTCATCCGAGCCTTGAATGCCAAAGAATCCTATCCGCCGGACGCTGGCTCCGAGGAGTGATGATGCGGCCTTCGAAAGTGCTTCATCTACTTCGTCAGCACCGCCGCCGGCCATGGACCATGGATGAAACGCTAACTGCTTTCGGTTAAGATCTACGATGCTGGTCCACTCGTCCTCATGCCCGGGGGCATCTATGTTGACTGCCAACGACATCCAGTATGGTCCTGTCCCAGGTGTGCCGCTGGTCGGTTCACGCTTGCCTTTGCTCATCACAGTCCGAATGGGGGTAAGCCCAGGTTTACGATTCCGGCCCACCATAATCACGGTGGGGGTTCCACTGACGTTATGGCCGGGAATGTAGGCGCCTTCGCTGTCGATGACCTCGGTGAGATCGACCTTGGTCGCGAGGAACTCTTCGATGAGCTTTGTTCCGAACTCACGTTTCATGAAAGAGTTCGACGTGATCTGGCCAACGTGCCCGGCATTCTCACCTGGTTTCGCCAGCTGAAAGAAGCGCTCCATAAAGGGAGCTGATAAAGCATACTTTCTGTAGCACGTACCGTAAATTGATCGGTAACGTCGATTGAGAGCCTTGTCACCGACTTGAATGTACGGCGGGTTTCCGACCACGACGTCGTAGTAACCGATGCGTAGGATTTCGTCGAGCAGTGCTTTATTCTCGTCGGCAAAAACGAATTCTTGGTGTTCGGTGACTACTTCGAGGGAAAACAGGTCGTTGGACAAGGCTCTCTTGGTGCCGGCTGTCTCGCCGTGTAGGAGGGAGTCGCCGACGGCGACCATGATCCTGAAGGAGGTGGCGTCGTTGTCGAGGTTGTGGTTGCCGGCTTCTTTCATGGCGGCGACGAGCAGTCGGAACCGTGCGATGGCTGCCGCGAAGGGGTTAAGGTCCACCCCGCGCACGGCATCCAGGGCGAGCTGGACCCGACCGCTGGTGGTCATCGCCGGCGCTTCGATGTAGAGCTCATCAAGTACGCGTGCGAACGCACCGAGCAGGAAGTGGCCGGAACCGCAGGTTGGGTCGATGACCCTAATCTCGGAAGCCTTGGTCTGACGCAGTGCAGGGGTGAGCGTGCGGTCGAGGATGAATTCCTCAACGAATTCGGGGGTCTGCAGCAGCGCGTATTTTTTCTTCGCGGACTCGGAGAGGTCCTGGTAGAGGTCGCCGAGGAACCGGGTGGACAGGTCCTTGTCGGCGAAGTCCCAGACGCGGCCGCCATCCGGGAGGGTGGCACGCCAAAAAGCAATCAGCTCCGCGCAGGCGTCAGCGCTGGGGGAGATCAGCCACAACGGCGAATATGTGTCCACTAGGCCTGCGGTCGCGGGGGTCTTCTGGAGGTACTCGATTGAACCAAGAATCCATTCGCGGACGGTCACATCAGGATTGACGGCAGCCTCAGTGCGTATGAAATCTCCCTGCCGTGCCACCGCCTCGTCCGCGCGGGCACCAGGGCCTGTAAACCAGACCGGAGCCAGCAACTGGTTGTCCTCGCAGAACCGGACAAACACACTTGTCAGGACCCAAGCGACCGCTGCCTGGGTGATCCGGTCACCGGAGAACTCCGACCACGACTGGCCCGTACGCTCCAGGCGTACAGCCTCGGCATGCTCGGCCTGCCACTGGACCTTTATGTCACCCGACAACGGGCCTTCCAGCCGCTCAAGCAGGTCAACTTCAAACCGACCCACCAGCCCAGACAACGACCGTGTCAGCAACGCCCCATCAACACTCACAATTACGCACCTTTAGCAGACAATACAGCGGAATCTAGGACAACAAGTTGAGCCGTGTGTGCCAGGGGGAGCGGTTCACCGTCGAGCGTCGGTGTGGCACCGCCAACCTTGGACGGCAGGAGCAGCCATACGGAAGTAGGCAGACCCGCGGCTGCTACGTCGGCGAGTTCGGCAAGCACTTTCATGTGCCCGTACGTTGCTAGGGGGGATGCGTCGACGAGGAGCAAAGGAGAATTTTCAGTGCCGGCACTCCTTGCTTCAGCTGTGATTTCTGCACTAAGCAGGGGGATGGCACGTCGAATAATCTCATTCAGTCCTTGAGCGGGACGTGTGCTTTTATCTGCGGCGTCAGCAAGCACGATGGCATCCCACGAAGGCCGGCCTCCTGCTACGTCTTTGATCAGGGCGATGAGGCGCTCCGTCACATCGAATGTACGCGCATTGAACTGTCGTCCGAGTTCGTCTCGGTAATGATCACAGAGACGGTCCTGCGCCGCGAGCGCCAGGAACGAGTGCTCCTGAAGCGACCGGACCAGCTCATGGGGGAACTGAAGCGAAGACGCCGTCGGACGCGGACGGACGATGGAGCGTGTGAGATTCGTAGATAGCCCGGTGGTTCCTGCGGCTGACTTCTCGGTGCTGAACATGTTTCCATCCGCCAATACCAAGCCAAGCCCGGAGTCACGGACTGCTTGAATAAGCCGGTCACCGGAAGGCAACGCATCGGCATCGGGGAAGCGCGCCTTGACCTGTTCCACAAGGTCCACGCTTGAGATGCCGTAGTTATCGGCAACGGCCCCCACTGTCAGACGGATCCTTGCGGCAGCATCGATGGAAAGGCAGTAGAGCTCCCCTCTTGGCGTGGCACCCGTGCGTTGCGACCACGACGCGGCCAACGTGACAAGGCGGAGGTCCTGGAGTGAGGAGAGGGAAACAGGAAGTGCTTCTCTAAGCTGGCTAACCACCACGGTCGAGGGAATCAGCTGATTCGTGGCCGCTGACTCTCCGATCAGTTGATCGCATGTCTCTCCGAGTATGGGCAGAATGCTGAAGGCGATGGACTTCGTGGCAAGCATTAGCCCATGAGGAATCCCGACGTTGGACCTACGTGATGGGCGCAGTGATTCGACTCGCGGATCTCCGTTGGACAAATCTACGAAATTGAGTGTTGCGGAAATTAGCCCACGGAGATACCGCGCCGTCAACTGGTCGAGTTCCAGCGACAGGACATCTGCGAGTTCGGAGGCGCTGGAGATTCCGCCGAGGGACTCGAGAGCTTCGTACAGCATGAAATTTGTCTTACGAAGAATCCCTTGAGCAGCGTCACTACGAAGTTCCTCACGGAGCGAAGTGAATCGTTGGGACAGCACAGGCTGACTATTCAGCCCGAACTCTGCGAACTGTGCGGACTGCGGCGCAAAGACATCAAATTCTGCACCCCTGCCGTCCAGCCCCAGGATAAGAGCTAGAGCTTGTCGTGATGCTCGGCTCCTTGTCGGTAAGGAATCCACCAGCTTGCGGGCTTGGTCTTCGAGCTCGTCCGATGCGGGGGTTCCTTTGCGAGAAATATTGCCGGGCCCCAGCCGCTGCTTCCATTCCTGGTATCGCTTAACCACCTCATCTCGGGTCGCAAAGTCCGTGCCGAGCCCGTTGCGGAGCGAAAAAAGCTGCTGCGCCAACAGGTCTGCAACTGTAGCGAGTCCGATGGCATGGAGCGCGGACTGAGCTCGTGGAGTCAAACCGGACCGTGACAACGGAGTCGTGTGCGTTGCGCGCTCGGCCTGTGAATCGGCGTCGTCATGCGACGTACCGAGCTCGTCGGTGAAAATTGCGGACCAAGCCACAAGCATTTCGGCGGCGGTACCGTGTCGGTGTGTGGCGTCGCGGGCCAAGGCCATGCGGAAAAACGTCCCCATGGGTCCGGCAATGGACCTGTCGAAGAGGCTCGAGTCCACGTTCGGACCGCCCTGCACTACATCGGGGTCGCTGTCTTGGTCGCCGTAGCTGATGAGTTCACCCGTGGCCATCTGGTACAACGTCACAGCTGCCGCGTAACGGTCGGCAGCCGAATCCCAAGTGGTGCGGGGAGGCGTACCGAGAAAGGGATCAAGGTAAGGCGGGGTGCCGGCACCGGTGACTTGGGCATCGGTTTTGGAAAGAGAGAAGTCAAAGAGGACGAGGCGCTCTTTCTTATCGACTTTCTTTAGGCCGAGGTTAGCAGGCTTGATATCCCGGTGATCGACCCCCGCATCGGCGAGTTCGCGAAGGCCGGCCAAGAGATCGGTTCCCCAGCGCTCGAGCCTATCAATGTTGAGACGCGGCCGTTGCCTGAGCTCATCGGCCAAGGTATTTTCCCCGGCAAAAGCCAGGACAAGGGCGAGGTGGCCATCAATATTGATTGGCGCCTCGCGAAGCAGATGAACAACTCGCTTCGGACGCGCCGCCGTCACCGTCTGAAGAACGTCAGCCTCATCTGCCAGCCTAGCGTTGTGTTCAGGGGTGAGCGCCACCTTCAAAACGCACTGCGCTCCGGTGTCGTCCTTGACGAGTAGTCCCCATGCAGTGGCGCCTTTGCCGAGCCGGCGCTCAAGGGTGAATTCGGATGTCAGACGATCACCCGGCCGCGCGGTGTCGAGCTTGACAATGCCGCCGGGCTCGGTTTCAACAGCAGAACTAAGGTCGGCGTCGTCGAGACGCTTCAGATAGGTGGCAAGATCTGGAATCTTGCCCCTGCGAAGGGCCACGCTTGACTGCGTGGCGTCCATGATCAGCGCGCGCAGTCCCGCTGGGATGCCCTCAAGATCGACTGCTGCATCCAGACTCGCCGACTCCCGCAGACGATCTCTGAGCTCGTTAAAATTGTCCGCAGGCTCTTGGCCGGTAACGATGAAATACGAGACCGCACCCAAGGCGAAGACGTCAAGTGAAAGCTTAGACTCGCCGGGCGTAACAAACCTTCCCTCCGGGGCCACGTAGGCCGTGAGGCCTTCGCTCAGCGAGTCGGAAAGGATGGTACTTCCCGAATTTAACTGGCCGTCTGCTGTAGTGGTCATTCCGGCCATATGCCAATCCGAGACGAGCAGGGCGGGCGTACCGTCGACATCCCTCTGCGACGCGTCAACCAGGATGACGTCTGGTCGCAGCCCTCGGTGCACTACGTTGTGCCGGTGCGCATACCGCAAAGCCTCCGCGAGCGAGCGGACGAGGGATATCCGTTGGCGGAGGGATAGCTCGGAGTGATGCGACGACATCCAAACACGAAGGTCTTGCACGTCAGGGCGAACGTCCATCACCACGCCGGGGCCCAAATGGTCACTTATGACCAGGCTGGACGGTGAGAGGATGTTTTGGTGCCGAAGGTCGCGGGTGAGTCTGAATTCACGACGGACCCGATTGAGGTGACGCTGCATTTCGTCCTGGTTGGACCCCGGCTTGCTCGGGTAGAACCGAATCCTGGCCTCGTGATGCTCATCGAAGCGGTTGACAACGGGCCATTCCTGCCAGTCGCTCCCCTCGGACTGGGCTTGGCCGGTGATCCGCCAGTCACCCACCTCAGGTTTCCGCTGACGAGCGAACCCGATCATCTCGAAGATCTGGTTCAGGACTTCCTTGTCAATAAGGGGGTTCAGCGGACGCTCTAGGTCCGGTTCCTCGAGGAGGCGCTCACTCAGCGGTGGGAGTGCGTCGTTGGGGTTGCTGTCCGTCGACCGCTCCGGTCCGTAGAGGCCCTTCCGCGCGTCCTGGGGAAGTTGGCAGGAAAAGTTGTCTGCGTAGAGAAAGACACATTCTTTGATGAAGGGGGAGCGGAAGAGTTGACCCTCGGCGTCGCGCAGGTTCCGACTGCGGAGCCAATCGTTAATGAGGCCGGAAAGACGTTTGGCCTTACGGTTGGCGAGGAATAGCGGGTTCTCTTGGCTATTGCCGAACCGGCGCCAGGTTCTCTGGTCACCGGTGAGGACGCCCTGGAAATGCTTGAGCTCTACGAGGAAAATGCGGCTCCGGCCAACCACCAGTGCATCCACCTCATGGATGCTGCCGTCCTTGTCCTGAAACTCGAAGTTAGTCCAGACCTCAAACGGCGCCTCGTCGGGGAGCATTTGCCGGAGGAGCTCCAGACCGGCTTGCTCGTGCTTAAATGATGACGGGGAGACCTCGTGCCACCGCGGGCTGTCACTTCTCAATCGTCTCTCCCCTGTGAGAACTTGTACTCTCGTTGCGCTTTTGGGCTTGGAATCAGCAGCATATAGGCGCAGATCCTGAAAAGGACAACAGTATCCGAATTGGCGGGTGACCTATGAGAAACGGTTCAGGTGCTGGCGGAGTGGTGGTGGTTTGTCACCCCGGCACCAGAACGCTGCTAGAGCTTGTCGATCCAGGTGTCTTCATCGCGGTTGTCCCATGCGGAGCCGGTCGCATCTTGAGGACCGTTGGCGCGTTCTTCAATCCGTTTCAGGACGGGGCGAACGTCACGGGCACGAAGTTCCCGAATCGATGCCACAGAACGAATGGTGCAACTCTCGATGAGTCTCTGGCGTTCATCCATCGAATCTATCCCGGCGGCTGCGAAGGCGTTTCGAAGTCGTTGGATCTGGGACTCGGTGATAGGCGGCTCGGATGAAGGAGTCTCCGGCACGGATTCTCCGTCAGGGGTCAGGTCAAACAACTGCTCGCTCATGGTCCATCAATTCTAAAGCGTGCCGGTCCGCGCCAACGCCGACGGGGCAAACCCCGGAGTGGCCTCGGATGAGGTTCGTCGTGGGGCTGGCTTGGCCGTGAGCTTGCCTCGGCCTCAGCGTGCACGGCGGAAAACCTAGGTCGATCCTGTATGCATCCGGCGCCTCGGCGACCCGCCTCTCGCGCAGCAGCCGCAAAACACGCTTCGAGTCCCTTGTCCCCAAGAAGCTCCAGCGAAGAAACAGCAGCTACAGCCCGGCGCACACCCTGCCGGGACGCAACAACAGAAGACGAACCACCCAAGGAGGCACCGCCGTTGGAAGTTCCCAGCAACGACTCGGCCACCCGAACCGCGCACCGCATCATCCGTAGCGTGTCCGCCCTGATCGTGTCCAGCGGGCCCGACACATCCAGCACGCCCAGCAGCCGACCGGTGGCCGGGTCCATGACGGGCGCCGCGGTGCACGCCCAGTCGTGGTGGGTGCGGACCGGGTGCTCGGCGGAGAACAGCTGCACCGCCCCGCCACCCGGGCGAGTACAAGCTCGCGGTGGACAGGTTTTCCCAGGCAATGGCGGCGGCGGAAGCAGCAGCGGGAGTGCCCTGACCAACGTCCCTGACGGGCCTGGCGAAGGAGGACAACGTCGTCGTCGAACCCTATGTCGTGGACGGCGACTACGACATGTGCTAGGTGTATTGACCTGAGAGGTTGGTGACGCGGCTGGCCGGTGGCTGACCTTTGAGTGAGGTGTGGCCTCGATGATGATTGTAGTGATGGAGCCAGTCGGCGAAAGCGGCAACACGCTCGGTCTCTGATCGAGCATGGGACATTGAAGACCTCCTTGTGGTTCGGACTCTAGACAAGCCCCACTCCACTTGGAGGTCTTCTTTTTGTCACCTAACCACGCCGCATGTTCCTAACGTCCGTGGTCAATACAGCTAGGCGGTCAGCTACCACCTGTGCCGTCAGATGGACGGCAAACTGCAGCTGCGGGTCCACATCATAGGTGAGCCAGGTGAGAAGGTTTACGAGATCGATGTCGTCGTGTGATCGGCAATTTCCATACAGCATTCTCCCCTGCAGACAATTGTCGACACTCTCTTGTCTATGGAACACCCCCACGGCGTGGTGAGCACGGATAGCGGCTCGATCAGGCCGCCTCGTCCAGCGGCTCCGTTGAGTCTGAGATGATCTAGGCAGCCGCAGAAGCGGCCCGATCACCATGTAGAAGAGCTGCATCGAGAGACCATTCAAACGTTCGGCGGAAAGCGCAGGACGGCAGGCATCACGGCGCGCCTGAATCAGGGTTTGCAGCACGGCGTGGATAACGGACGACTCCACCTTCAAGGGGACTTGGTGCATCTGCCTTAGCAGATGTCACTAAGTTGGCGTTGGGCGTTTTTGCAACGACCAAGATCGACGGCGCGTTTTGAACCACTTCCCGCACGCCCACCGCCCTTGTAGGCGTCGACGTGGCGCTGCCTCTACAGTGCAGTCGGGAGAGGGCCAGCTCGCACCGCTCGAGAAGCCGCATTGCCGTGGTGATATCCGGAATAAAAGGAAGAGACGGATTGGCGTTCATATTTTTCCCAGCGCGTCGGAATCCAAGGGATCTGGAAGCCGTCATCTGTGCCCACGTGCCCCAGCCTCTACATGGTTTAGGAGATTCGAGATACGTGAGAACAAAGACATAAAGTTAGCCTCATGAGTTCACCGCAGCCTGAGGATGCCCTTGTCGACCTAGCGGATCAAGTACATCTTTTCCGCGAGATTGCAGACGATCGCGTTGAAGGGATGAAAAAGCGCGCAGAACAGCTCAACTCGCGAGCTGCGTTGCTGATCACAGCAGCCGCCCTGACATCAACGTTAGGAGCCTCTGTTCCAGGAAATGCATGGGCGATTCTTGCCATTCTTACTACCCTGGCGGCGGCCGCGGCTGGGGTACTAGCGGTTTTTCCTATGCGGGATAACTACCCTAAATTGGAAGAGCTGCGTGCTCGTTTCCTTGAAACAGGATCTTCTCAGGCGGAATTGGATCATGCTGATGAGCAAGTTATTACATACAATGATCAAGTTCAAAAGCTAAGTTGGCGTGGACGACTGATCCAGATTGGATTTCTGTTGTTGGGAGCTTCGATCCTCTTCCGCAGTCTCCTGGTTCTGGGCGTTTCTATTCGTGTTGGTTAGAGAGAAGCTATGGGCAAGAAGGATGACGAGAAGCGGCCGCCGGAACCTCGGAAGGCCCCGCCGCCGTCGAAGCCAGTTGGCCGACGGGCCGAATTTTCGCAGGAACCACATTCCTCTGGAGTTCTTCGAGGACAGCACCCAGTAACCGGTTCTAGGAAATTGCACGGCAAAGAGCACAACTAGCTCGTTGCCCGGATGGTTCTAGGTACGTTCGGCCTATACGCACATGGGACCGCGAAAGCTTCACGTGCATTTCGAGACTGGTTAACCTAGTCACGAGGCTTAACCGCCCTGGTTGCGACACGGTCACCACCGAGTTCCAGCCGGAACACCCACAGCAGCACGTCCTCGCCCAGCACGTACCAGTCCCGCTCGGGCGCACGGCGGAAGCCGAGCGACTCATACAGCCTGTGGGCGCGCTCCATGAACGTGGCACTGGTGATGCTGATGGCCGAGATACCGGGCAACTGCCGCGCGTGCTCCACAATCTCCTGCACCACTGCGCGGCCCAGGCCGTTGCCCTGGTGCGCTGGGTCCACGACTAACATCCGGAACTCCAGCTCGCCGTCCTGCGCGACCTCACTGTACGGCTGGCCGGCGAACGTTAGCGTCACCGCCGCCACCACCTTCCCGGCAGCCTCCGCCACCCAGACCTGCGAATGCTCGGCCCGGTGCTCTACATCCTCCAGAACACTCATATAAGGGTGGTCAGCAGCGAAGTGCCCGGCCTGGATATAGGCGTCGCGGGTGATGCGCCGGACCTCCCGAAAATCGGCCGGCACGGCCCGGCGGAACACAAGACTCACGAGGAAGCGCCCGAAGCAGCTGCGATCCGCTCCAGGTAGTGGCCCAGCCGTGCCAAATCCGGCTGGGAGGATGGGTCGCCTACTGCGTCAGCTCCGACGGCATTGGCCACCGCCAACGCCTGGGCGTAGTCCAGCCCCTGCCGGAGCGCCAGGACCAGCGCCGCGCAGAATGCATCCCCGGCTCCGACGGTGTTCGCTACCGTCACCGCAACAGACGACGCCTCGGCCGCCTTCCGGCCGTGCTCGAACATCGCCGAACCGTCCCTGCCGTACGTCACCGCCACCAGCTTCGCCTCCGCCAGTGCGGGGATCAGGGCGTACTCGCTCTCGTTGACGATCACCAGGTCGCACCGCTCAAGCAGCTCCCCGGGCAGGTCCATGGCCGGCGCCGCGTTCAGCACAAAGAAGCCCTGCGCCTTCCTCGCGGCCTCCAGCACCACATCCAAGCCAACTTCCAGTTGACACAAGACCGTCTCCTCGGGGCTGAACTCCACTCCGTCGAGCGACAGGTGCGAGTTGGCGCCGGGGCATACGACGATCTGGTTCTCGCCGTCGCGGTCCACCACAATCAGCGCCGTCCCGGTCGGCTCCGGCAGCACAGCAACGTCAGCGGTGTCCACGCCGGCACCAGCCAGCGCCTCCAGCATCCGCCGCCCCTGCGCATCGTTGCCCACGGCGCCGATCATCCGGGCACTGCCGCCCAGCCGCGCTGCTGCGGCGGCCTGGTTGGCGCCCTTGCCGCCGGGCTGCTCGGACAGCGCGGCGCCGCCGATGGTTTCGCCCGCGGTGGGCAGCCGTTCGGCGGTGGCGATCAGGTCCAGGTTGATGCTGCCGACAACAGTGACGGCAGGAAGTCGATTGCTCATGGAAAGTCCTAACGGGGGAGGGGCCGGAAGCGGCCGGATTGAGAAATAGTGTAGACCATAGTTGTACTTGTCTGTCATACATGGTTGTATAACAACTCACATCCCAAGCGCAGGACCCGCCTGCAGAACAAAGGAGTTTGATGTGAACACCCCAACCCCGGCGGCCGCCGCGCCTCCCGCGGAAGCCGCCTCCGCCGTCGCACTTCCCGACGACCAAGCCAAATTCGCCGGCCGCCGCGCCGCCCTGCTGATCTCCACCCTGCTGCTCGGCGTGCTGTCCTTCCAGCTCAACGCCAGCATGGTCACCCCCGCACTGCCGCAGATCGCCGCCGAGTTCCGCCAGGGTGCCGACAGCGCCGCCCCCGTCCAGTCCATGTTCTTCCTGGCCGGCGCCATCGCCGGGCCCGTGATCGGCCGGTGGAGCGACTTCATCGGCCGCCGCGCCGCGCTGCTCCTGGTCCTCGGCATCATGGGCGCCGGCACCCTCCTCTGCATCACCGCCCCCACCCTGCCGCTGCTGGTCACCGGCCGGTTTTTGCAGGGCGTCTCCAGCGCTGTCTTCGCCCTCGCCTACATCGTGCTCAGCGAAAACCTGCACGCCAAGGTCTTCGGCACCTCCGTGGGCATTATCGCCGCCATCAACGGGGGAGTGGGCGGCGTGGACGGCTACGTGGGCGGGCTCATGGCCGAGACCCTCGGCTTCCGGTCCATCTTCGTGGTCGTCCTGGTCCTCACCGCCATCGCCGCCGCCTGCATCATCAAAATCGTCCCGGCCGGACGGCCGCAGGGCGTGCGCGGCGCCATGGACTGGTGGGGCGCCGGCTCCCTGTCGCTGTTCCTGGTGTTCACCACCTACTTCGTCTCCGGCGGGTCTTCTGCAGGTTGGAACGCGCCCTCCACTTTGGCTTTGCTGGCCGGGACCGTCGCGTCCTTCGCCGCCTTCTGGACGATCGAAAAACGCCGCAGCCACCCGCTGATCGCCGTCCACCACCTGCGCTCCCGCCAGGTGTGGCCGGTCATCGCCACCACCGTCCTCACCCTGGCCGGCATCTTCGCCATCATCAACTTCACCGTGGTGCTGCTCAGCCAGGACCCCGACGGCGGCTTCGGGCTCACAGCCTCCATCTCGGCACTGCTGTTCCTCACCCCCGCCGCTTTGATCGGCGTGTTTGCCGCGCCTTTGGCCGGCTGGCTGGCCGACCGCCGCGGCTGGATCAAGACCCTCCGGTTCGGCACGGGGCTCAGCCTGGCCTGCGCCATCGCCGCCGCCACCTTCTCGGACAACCAGGCGGCGGTGCTGATCGCCGTCGCGGCCCTGGGCATCTTCTACAACGGCTTCTTCCTCACCGCCATCAACGGGCTCTCGGTGCTCCTCTCACCCAAGGAAGCCCCGGCCGCGCTGCCCGGCATCAACGGTGCCTCCTTCGGCATCGGGGCGAGCCTCGGCGTCGTCCTCGTGGCGCCGTTCGCAGCCCAGGCCACCGCCGCCGGGTACGCCACCGCCCTCTGGATCTCGGTGGCCATCACGGCCGCCGCGTTCATCGTCAGCCTCTTCGTCGCCGCCCCCAAGGGCGAGACCGTCTAACCCCCTTCACTGTAGGAGAACCACCATGACCACGCCTTCCCCGTTCTACCTGGACTGCGACACCGGCATCGACGACGCCCTCGCCCTGGCCTACCTGCTGGCCTCTCCTTTTGCTGATGTCGTCGGGATCGGGACGGTCAGCGGCAACGTCAGCGCCGCCACCGGCGCCCGCAACACCCTGGACCTGCTGGCGCTTGCCGGCTCCGATGATGTGCCGGTGGCCCTTGGTGCGCACCACCCCCTTGCCGGTTCCTTCGGCGGCGGGGCGCCGTGGGTGCACGGCGAGAACGGGATCGGAGGGGTAACGCTTACGACGGCGGCTGGTTCCGTTGTGTCCGAGAGTGCGGCTGAGATGCTGGTGCGGCTGGCGCGTGCGTACCGCGGTTCTTTGAAGGTGTTGGCGATCGGTCCGCTGACCAACATTGCCGAAGCGCTCAGGCTGGAGCCTTCCCTGCCGTCGCTGGTGGAGTCGGTGACCGTAATGGGCGGGGCGGCTTTGGCTCCGGGGAACATCACCCCCGTGGCGGAGGCCAACATCTTCAACGACCCCGAGGCCGCCGCCCTGGTGCTGGCCGCCGACTGGGACGTGACCCTGGTGCCGCTGGACGTGACTATGAACTCTGTCCTCGAGGAGACGCACCGGCAGCGACTGCTGAAATCTTCCTCGCCGGTGCCGCAGGCGCTGGGGGAGATGCTGGGCTACTACTTCCGGTTCTACGAGGACATATACGGCCGGCCCTGCTCCGCGATGCACGATCCGTTGGCGGCGGCGCTCGCTGTTGGTGCCGTTAAGGCTGCCGTTGCGCCCGTGGTGCGTGCCGCCGTCGACACCTCATCCGGGCCGGGCCGCGGACAGACCATCTGCGATCTCCGCGGGCTGTATGCGGGCTACCCGGAGGTGCAGGGCGCGCGGTGCCGCGTGGTCCTCACGCTCGAGGAGGACTTCGCCCCGCACCTGGTGGAGGCATTGCTTGGCTTCGAGGAGCGTACGACGGCGGCGCTCGCCTCAGCATGGTCTGTCGCCTGACGCCCGCCCGGAGGGGACGCGCCGGCGGTCAGGAAAATTGGCGCACCCGGGTCCAGCCGGGGTCGGAGACGTGGCCGGTGGTTGCACCGGCCGAACGGGCAGCGGTCTCGATGGCTTCGCGTCCGTTCTGGTCATCGGAGTCCGAGTAGTAATGCAGCAGCCGCGCACCGGCTGCTGTCTCGTGGGCTACCAAGATCCCTCGTGTTCCCAGGGCTGCAGTGACGTCATCCTCAATCGCGCGAAGTCTGTCGAGGGCCTCCGGTGTCGGCAGCCCGTCCTCCCGCTGGTCTTCATACGTCAGGCGTACTTGGGTGTGAAGGTCCAGGAGAGGGTAGTCGATCCAGCGCAGCGGGCTGCGGGAATTAACAAGCATTCTTTCACCGGCCGGGGTTGTCCCTTGCAGTAGAACCCATCTATCGGTCTGCGTCTGGGATGCCATGTTGTTGATGGCCTCCCTAAGATCCGAGGCGGTCGCGGTGGCGGCCTCCCCGCTGGGGATCGCATTGATGGTGCCCACCCATCGTTCCACCCCGTCCTCGCCGAGAATCCAATCGAGGACCAGGAAGGACACCTGCAGGGGTTGGTCGTCCAGCATGTCGACAAAGGCTGGATGGAAAACCTTGATGTCCAGGCACTCCCTGTCCGGGTCCGGGGTGAGCTCGAAACGGATTTCTCCGAGGTGGAGCTGACGGCCGTTGAGGTCGAGGACGTTGTCGAGGACACCGGCCTGCGGCTGCCGGGCCGCGGCGTACTCCCAAGTCTCGTCCGAAGTCGGCGCCGCCCGTAGCCACTGTTCCGCGATCCGGCGCAAACGGGCATCGCCTTCGGAGCTGACAACGAGGAGGTGACGGGACACCTGCCCTTGCGCGGTGTCCCAGGCAAGGTCCGGGTGAATGGTTGCGAGCTGCTTGCTCATGGCGTCGGGAAGATTCTCCCACTCCCCGGTTGCCGCAGCAGTACTGAACCTGGTTCTGCCTTCCGCTGCCCACCACTGCCAAAAGCCTGTAATGGGATGCGCGGTGACCGCACTTGCCTTGCGCTTGAAAAATCCCATATTTCCCCCTGCTCGCCGTCGTTGTGCCGCCGAGCATGAATCTACCCCGGAAGCAGATAGATTCTCAGCCTAGACGGAGGATATAGGAAGGTGGGGCCGCGGTCGTCGTTTTGGGAACGACGGCGGCCCTCGCCTGATAGATGTTGCCCGGATGCCGCACAATGCCCTTCACCCGATGGCATTTGGCCGGGAGTCGGCTGGTTCCCCTATCCAGCCGGCGCCAGTTGGAGCAATATGACCTCCATGAAAAAGATCGTTATGGCCGGTTTCGCAGCGGCAATGTTGGCGTTTGGGACAATCAACCCGGCAGTTGTGGGTAATGCGGCGCCGGATCCGTCTCACGTCACAGGGCAAATCATGGTGAAGTTCCGGGACAACCGCGCGGCGGCCGGCGTGCTGCGGCAGCATGGGCTTACGGACGGCCCTGACATCGGGGATACCGGGGCGCACCTCATCAAAGTGCCCGAAGGTAAGGAACTTCGGCTCATCGAGGCGCTGAGCCGGAACCCTGTGGTGGAGCATGCCGAACCGGACAATGTGGTTACTGCTGCTACGGACGATACCTTCTTCGGCAGCCAGTACGCGCTGCAGAATACGGGGCAGGAGTTCTTCAACAATTACGGCACCATCTCCACCGATCCGGTGGACCCGCCGAAAATAACCGTGGCCAAAGGCGCCAGTGATGCCGATGTCGACGCCGTCGAAGCGTGGACCACCACCACCGGCGGCGGCACCAAAGTCGCCGTTCTTCATTCAGGTGTGGATCTTGATCACCCCGATATCAATCCGCAGGTTGTTGCACGTGCCAACTTCACTGCCTCGAAAACCAACGAAGACAAGTACGGCCACGGTACCCATGTGGCCGGCATCGTTGCCGCTAACGCTGATAACGGTATTGGCGTTGCCGGTGTGTGTCCGGGATGCACCATCCTCGCTGGGAAAGTCCTCACTGACACCGGATTGGGATCCACCTCAGCCCTCGCGAACGGGATCAATTGGGCGGTCAATAATGGCGCGAAGGTGATCAACATGAGCCTTGCAGTGCGGGCGTCACGAACTCTCGAAACCGCTGTCAATAACGCGTGGAACAGGGGAGTGGTGCTTGTGGCCGCCGCTGGCAACGGAAACAACCAGACCAAGATCTATCCCGCTGCCTACACCAACGTTATCGCCGTCGGGGCCACCGACAACAACGACGCCAAAGCGTCGTTCTCAACTTACGGCCCCAGCTGGGTGGACATCGCAGCGCCGGGAGTCGCCGTCTTCTCGACCTTCCCGAACCAGGACTTTGCGCTGAGGGAGCCGAACAAGAGGTCCTTGAGCTACGACATCGGAAACGGCACGTCGATGGCGGCACCAATCGTCGCAGCAGTTGCTGCGCTTGCTTGGAGTTCACGTGCCGCGCCTACTGCCGATACAGTCCGTGCGAATGTTTTGTCCTCGGGCGAGAAGAAGACTGAAATGAGTGCCTTCTGGGCCTATGGCCGCGTGAACGCCTGCAAAGCCGTGAGCCCCTCATGCTGACCGGATGTTCCGGGCCGGGCCCGGGTCAGGACTGCAGCGACTGCATCACTGAGAGGTGCCCGGCCCTGGCCGCGATCAGGCACTTGGCCAGGTAGAAGGGCCGGTTGCCGGATCGAACATACCCCGTCAGATCCCGGGGGCGCTCCAAATCCACGAGAGGGCACGGTCCCGGCGGACGTCGTCACCGGATACAGCCAGGAGCCGTTCCGCAATGAGACTGGGCTTCACCAAGCCGTACTTTAGGAGCGCCCCAACGAAGAGATGATCCTTTGCCCTGCCAGCGATGAGCTTGGCGGCACAAAGGTCGTGGGGCTCCAGGCACAGTCCGCTGCGGCCGCTGGTGTTGGCGTTCTTAACGCTGACCAGGCGTTCCGGCCAGCCAGCCGGGAGGACCGCGGTGCCCTGGCCGACCCCCTGCACGTAGAAGCCGTGCGTCTCATTGAAGGGGGACATTTCACCGATCGCAGCGTCCAGCTCCGTGGCGAGGGACTGGGCGTCGTCATCCTTCAAAGGAGCTATATCGACTTCTTCTGAAAGGGTCGCTTCGGTAGGCAGTTCGTCTTCTGTGAAAGACCCGAGGATGGCTTGGCTGCCAATGATGATTACGGCATCCTGCCGGATGACTTCGGTCGCCGCGCGGATGGCGTGCTCAAGTTCGTTACGACGCATGCGCTGCCTTGTGAATTGCGACGAGTCGCTCCTCCTGGGAGAGAACCCCGGCGAACGGTGTCATCTGGCGAAGATCGATACCACGCTCGTCAGCCCGCAGCATGCCCTCCACGATGCGGTTGATGTCCCCGCCATTAACGAGCACGTTCCACTCTGTCACCCAGTCCTGCGCATAGGCATCGCGTACGCGTAAGGACATCCTCTGCAGGTTGGTCCGTGCCTTTCTGAGAACTGGCTGGGGATCCTCGGCGAGCTTTTCGGCCACTGCCCGATGCAGCTCGTAGGACACCCGTTCTTCACGGCGTGACAGACGCGGCCGGCTTTCGCGGGCTTTCTCAAGCAAGCGCTGGCTGACCGATGGACTCACCCCGATGACCTCGGCGATTTTGCGAATGGGCATTCCTTCAGCCCATAGCGAGAAAACGGCTTCGGCCCGCCGGTCCGAGGCGGCGAGCATCTCCAATCGCGACTTCTCGGCTGCCGCTCCAGCCTCTTTTGCCTTGCGGATAAGCTCGTCGGTCATTGACGGGAACATATCTGTATCCTACCCCCGTGCAAGCACTGCCGGGGCCGCAACTCCAGTGAGCGTACGACGGCGGGAATGCAGCAGGTGCGGACAGTCGCTTGAGCCTGCGGGTGGATCAGGACTGCAGCGACTGCATCACCGAAAGGTGCCCCGCACGGGCTGCGATGAGGCACTTGGCCAGGTAGAAGGGTTGGTTGCCGTACCGAACGTACTGGGTGAGGACCAGCACGGGATCGGACGGGCGTAGGTCCAGCAGCTTCGCGCGGCTGGGGCCCACCTGGCTGAGGCTGATCTGGCACTCGCCCGGGCCGGGCAGCCGGCCCAGCTGGTTGTTGAGCGCGGCAAGCAAGGTGGCGCCGCCGTCGTCCTTTATGCTCAGCGGCGCGGCGGCGCTTTTGCCGAGGCTGACGGGCTGGGCCGAGATGTTTTCCTGCAGGTGGGCGACGGCCTCGCCGTCGCGGATCAGGACGGATTCCCAGAGCCAGCAGTCGGTGCCCGGTTCGACGCCGACGCCGGGGGCGGCGAACTCGGACGCGGGCTGGCGCACCACCTGGATGCGCTTGACCTCGAGCTGCTGCCCGGGGCTGCCGAGGACTTCCTCGAAGGGGCGGATGCGTTCGATACCGATGCGGGGGAGTGTGTCCGAGACGAAGCGTCCGACGCCGCGCCTCGCCCTGATGAGGCCGTCCTCCTCAAGCAGCATGAGGGCTTCACGGACCACCGTGCGGCTGACTTTCATGTCGGCGCCGAGTTCGGTTTCGGTGGGGATCATGGAGCCGGGCGTGAGGAGGCCGTTGCGGATGGCCTCGGCGATCCGGGAGTACACCGCGACGCGGAGGGGTGAGCCGGGCTGGGCGGCCACCGGCTGGGACAGGAACCGGGCGGCGTCCTGGTGCACGTTATGCCTCGCTTTGTGGGTCTTGGGAGTTCCAGCCTACCGGTGTGACGGGTTTGTTGGACAAGCCTCCGGTTGCTGACTGTTTGGGCAGGGCCTCCGTACACTGGGGTCCATGGTCTCCCGTATTAGCGAACTGGTCCTCAACTGCGCCGATCCGGAACTCCTGGCGGGGTTCTGGAGCGGGGTCCTCGGATATGTCGAGCTCGACAGGGAGGACGGAGCCATCGAGATCGGCCCGCCGGACGCCGGGTTCGGCGGTCTGCAGCCGACCATCATCCTGAGCCCGAGCAGCAACCCGCGGCCCGGGCGCCTTCCCCTGCACATCGACATCAACCCTGTGGACCGGGACCAGGACGCCGAGCTGGAACGGCTGCTTGGCTTGGGGGCCCGCCCGGCCGACGTCGGGCAGACGGGCGACGAGCAATGGCACGTCCTGGCCGACCCCGAGGGCAACGAGTTCTGCCTCCTGCGCCGGCGGCTTGACCCCTGACCGGCGCCTACAGGATGCACGCCGCCAGGCTACCGGCCAGACTGAAGTCAGGGGGAGCGCGCCGCCGCTGACGGGTGAAGCGGCGGACCGGATCGCGGCGGCGAGCATCCCGGGAGTTCACGACGGCGGCGATGATGACGACGAGTGCTGTGAAAACAGCCGGCAGAGTAGCTGCAGCGACGACGCCATCCACCAGCCCGCGCAGGACTGCTGCCGCAGATGACGGCCGCGCACCGGTGCTCACGTTCGATGTGGGCATGAGCGCGAGGATGGCTGAGGCGAACAGCCACACCACCATGGCGTTCGGAGGGAAGCGCAGGACGGCTGGCATTACCGCCCGACTGAACGAGGGGCTGCAGTACGGGTGTGACACCGGGCATCTGGAACTTCGCGGCGGCCCAGTTCGGCTCGCTACATCCTTGCTTTCTTAGGCCGGACGTATGGGTTGTTCGGCGCGGCGACAGGCGCTGGCTGTTTCCGTGACCGACTGGGGCGGGAATCCTCCTGCGCTCCGACGAGATCCGGCCACCAACGAGGCAGGGAGCAGTCGTGCCAGCGTCGACAGGTTTATTCTTCTTTGCAGACTTTATTTGAACCTAATAAATCTTTCTAAAGCTTGTAAGATGACGTTGTGGATCCCGTGAACAACCCCTACACGCCGAACGCCGGTGCGACTCCAGAGATCGTCATTGGACGAGATGAGTTGCTGGAGGACTTCAGTGTGCTCCTTCGCCGCCTGGACCGTGGACGAACGAATCAATCGATGATCGTTACCGGCCTACGGGGAGTAGGCAAGACGGTGCTGCTGGGAGAGTTCCGACAAATTGCCGAAGAGTTCAAATGGAAGGTCCTCGAACTAGAAGCTAGCAAACACGACGACAGCCACTTCAGGCAGACGGTATATTCGCAGCTTCGCGCCGCTCTCTTTCAGATCTCACCGAAGGCCAAGTGGGGAGAAAAGGCCAAGAAAGCCGCCCAAGTTCTCCAGTCCTTCAGCCTGTCCATTGATCCCGCCTCCGGTGGGCCCACATTATCCCTCGATGTCACGCCGGCAGAGGGCTTTGCAGACCATGGCAACCTCACCCTGGACATGACCGATGTACTAGTCGCCATTGGGGAAGCCGCAAAGGACCATGGGACGGGACTGGTCATGCTGTTCGACGAAGTTCAGTTCCTTAGCCCGTCGCAGCTGGAAGCCGTGATTCAGGCAATCCACAAGTCAGTGCAAAGGAAGCTCCCCGTGACATTTGTCGGCGCCGGGCTCCCTCAGATTGCAGAGCTGGCGGGGGACGCAAAGTCCTATGCTGAACGGCTTTTCAAGTTTCCAGAAATCAGCTCACTGGACAAGGCGGACGCAAGAAAGGCGCTAGCTGAGCCGGCTCATCTTGAGGGCGTAAAGTTCAACGATGATGCGCTGGATCGGGCTTTCGAGCTGACCGAAGGCTACCCATACTTCGTGCAAGAGCTTGGGTACCAGGTGTGGGCAGTCGCTGAGGGCGAGGTCATCACGCTTGAGGACGTAGAGGATGCAAAAGACGCTTACGAGGCGAAGCTCGACTCGTCCTTCTTCCGCGTCCGTTTGGATAGGGCAACACAGTTACAGATCGCGTACATGCGGGCCATGGCACAGCTCGGTGCGGAGTCACAAAAAGCCGCGGATGTGGCCGCTGTCATGGGGCGCGAGTCCACGCAGTTGGCTCCTACCAGGTCCGAGCTCATCAATATGGGGCTGCTTTACACACCCTCCCATGGCTACGCAGGATTCACTGTGCCTCATTTTGACCGCTTCATGCTGCGTGCCGTACCCGAATTAGACGTGCCACCTGTCCAGAAGAGGCGCTCACGGGGTAAGACCTGAAGTAGTGCCGCCATTTCTTAGGTATGAGGCAGCGGGTGGCCGGCAGCCACATAGACCACCGTGCCCTCATCATCCCGCCAGTGCGCTGCACAGCCGACGTCGTCGTCGAACCCTTCTTGCGGACGGCGACGAATGTGACATGTGCCGGGCGGGCAGCTACCACCTGTGCCGGGCGATGGGCTTCATTGGGCTGTCCGGCGGCGAGCGAGGACTGAGCGCGAAGATCGTGGTGGACGCGCGGTGTGTGCACCCCATTGGGGACGAGGCGGCGCCTCCGCCGGGCTGTGAGCTTCTTGAAGTGATGGCAGGTTGCGCGGCAAGAAGGCTAGGGAGACCTCAAGGTTGTCTCAGAATATACAAAAATTCGACTGTGGTTTATGGCCTGTGTTGATCACTTATTACTGTAGGTAGCCGAATTTCCGCGCCGCAGTCCCTGCGATAGAAAATTCTGAGTGCATCTTGAGGCCCCTCGGCGGTAGACTGTGCATCCCTGAGTCGACTATCCGAGGAGATCCGATGATTCCTATCAAGGCAACGATTGATGATCTGGACTCCTTGCTCAAGTTCCTTCGGCCCACCTTCGGATGGGTGGATCTCGCCAAAGTCAAGGCAAACTTGGGTTCAAAGGTCACAGATAACCGCAAGCTGGAGGCTGCCAAGTACCTCGGCTTTGTCGAGCGTGATACTCAAAGTATCCGCATCACGGACCAAGGGCGGGCCTATGCGGGCACCCAGACTGTCGAGGGCGGAGCGCGCATCATGCGCGAGCAGCTGGCAAAGGTGCCGCTGTACCGAGAGACAGTGTCTTGGATGTATCACTCGAATAGGTCTGAACCGACAAAAACCGACGTGGGCGAGCAGTGGCATAAGCACCACACCAACCTGTTGCAAGGTGCTCAGGGAGCAGCATTGACCGACGGCGTCATTTTTTTCATGCGGGTAGCGGAAGCTGCTGGGCTGGGCAAATTCATCACAGCCGGAAAGAACCGTCCGGAGACAAAGTTCCGCGGTGATCGGCCCGCGATAGAGGAATTCGCCGCCAGCTATTTGCTAGCCAACGAAGAATCGCAGCCCGACGACACTCCTTCGGGCAACGAAGCTGCGGGTCCAGCGCTCGACGAGTTCTCTACCCTTAGCTCTCTTTCAGCGGAACCGGACGTGATCGCGGCTCCCGCTGCGGGCCGGATGCAGGTAGGTAGCCCGGTGGTTCATGTTCCTAATAGTCCTAGCGTCAACATCACTCTGGAATTTCATGTAGCGGCGGATACGACCACTGAAACAGTGGCAGAAATATTCAAGAACTTGCGCAAATATGTTCTCGAACCTGACTAGATGATTAAGTCCTATTGGATTTAGTGGTCGTAGGCAATGAGTGAGCGCTTGCGGGGCGCGTTGATGCGCCAGTTGTGCCAGATGCCTGCGGCGAGGGCGAGGAGTCTGGCTGCCACCCGGGCGTAGACGCCAGCCATGGTCCGCCCGCCGTGTTCTTCGAGGCCGAGTTGGCCCTTGAGGG
>NZ_JAMKFI010000001.1:309011-363643 GCF_024494415.1 Pseudarthrobacter sp. R1
TCCGCACCCTCGAAGCGATCAACCACCGCCCCGCGTTCGGGCTGAACTGGGACCCGTCACACATGATGTGGCAGGGCATCGACCCCGTCTCCTTCATCTGGGACTTCAAGGACCGGATCTACCACGTTGACTGCAAGGACACCAAGGTCCGCCAGACCGGCCGGAACACCGTCCTGGGCTCCCACCTCGCCTGGGGCGACCCGCGCCGGGGCTGGGACTTCGTCTCCGCCGGCCGCGGTGACGTCCCCTGGGAAGCATCCTTCCGCGCCCTGTCCGCGATCGGCTACAACGGCCCCATCTCCGTGGAGTGGGAAGACGCCGGCATGGACCGCCTCCACGGCGCCCCCGAAGCCCTCGCCGCCCTCAAAAAGTTCGACTTCCCGCCGTCGAACACCTCCTTCGACGCCGCCTTCAAGCAGTAAGGACTGATTTTCGGTCGTTGGGTGTTCTAAGGCAGCGGGCTCACGTTCCAAGGCCGAAGTCGTCGAGAATCCCGCCAATGCTGTCTTCAAGTCTCGGCTTGGAGACAGCATTGGCCTTTTTTGGTTATAGATCCACTCCAACCTGATGTTCCGGTTGTTAAAGAGCCGTGAAAAAAGGATCCAGTCGGTTTGTCCTGAGTTGCAGGCTGCGAACTGGCCCAGTCTTATCCGGCGGCAAATCCTCGACGCGGCATCGTCTCCACATTTTTCCGGTGACCCCTCGACACCGTTACTAAGGTTGCTTAGCATTAGGGTTCGAGCAGTTTCTCTTTTGCGTACAGCCGTCAGGCGGGATTTTTTCCCGGACAGCCTGGCGGTCTGAAAACCTTTTGGCCTACGAGCCTTGGGTGGGCTCAGGGGCCACCATCCTTGTTCCCCCATTCCTTCGCCAGCTCCAATACGCGTATCGGGTGACACTCCCCCCCCTTTTCCGGGTCGCCGGCCTGCCGGCCCTTGCTTTGCTATGCCCGGAAGCTACCAGTACTGGACCAACGATCGGGATGGGATAGAAGAAAAGAGCGGAAAAGTGAAGGCAGTAGTTTACAAAGGACCGAACAACGTCAGCGTCGAAGACGTACCGGACGCCAAAATAGAACATCCCGCCGACGTACTGGTGCGGATTACCGCAGCGAATATCTGCGGCTCAGACCTGCACATGTACGAGGGCCGCACCAGCTTCGAACCCGGCCGCACCTTTGGACACGAGAACCTGGGCGAAGTAGTTGAGACCGGCCCGGCGGTCAGCAAAGTTAAGGTGGGCGAACGCGTGGTGCTGCCGTTCAATATCGCCTGCGGATTCTGTAAGAACTGCGATCGGGGCTTCACTAATTACTGCCTGACCATGCAGCCGGAACCTCAGCTCGCAGGCGCGGCCTACGGTTTCGCGGATATGGGCCCGTACCAGGGTGGGCAGGCCGAATACCTGCGGGTGCCGTACGGTGACTTCAACTGCCTGCGCCTGGGCGAGGACTCCGTGGAGAAGGAGCTCGACTATGTCATGCTCGCCGATATTTTCCCCACCGGCTGGCACGCCACCGAGCTGGCGGGGGTGTACCCGGGTGACTCCGTGGTCATCTACGGTGCAGGACCAGTAGGCCTCATGGCCGCCTACTCGGCCATTATCAAAGGCGCCGGAAAAGTCATGGTGGTGGACCGCCAAAAGGACCGCCTGAAGCTGGCCGAACAGATCGGCGCAATCCCCGTGGATGATTCCGCCGTGGACCCTGTTGAGTTCGTCAAGGACCAGACCATGGGGTTCGGGGCCGACCGGGGCTGCGAATGCGTCGGTTACCAGGCACACGACCCGGAAGGAAACGAACATCCCAACCAGACCCTCAACCGGCTCGTGGACTCCGTCCGGTTCGTCGGTGGCCTGGGCGTTGTAGGCGTGTTCCTGCCCCAGGACCCTGGCGGCCCCGATGAGCTCGAAAAGCAGGGGCAGGTGGCCTTCGACTACGGAAACTACTGGTTCAAGGGACAAACGATGGGATCGGGCCAGTGCCCGGTCAAGAAATACAACCGGGCCCTGCGCGACCTCATCGCCGGCGGAAAGGCCAGCCCCTCCTTCATCGTCAGCCACGAACTGCCGCTGGACCAGGCCCCCGAAGGTTACAAAAACTTTGACAGCCGCGAAGACGGCTGGACCAAAGTCGTCCTCCACCCAGCCAACGCCTGAGAAAGCCCAGACAGGAGATTTGAGATGTCAGAAATAACTATTTTCCGGAGGCGGTACTGATGCGGTCAATGGTGTATCGCGGACCCTACAAGGTGCGCGTGGAAGAAAAGGACATTCCGAAGATCGAGCATCCCAACGATGCGATCGTGCGGGTGACGAGGGCTGCGATTTGCGGTTCTGACCTGCACCTGTACCACGGCATGATGCCCGATACCCGGGTGGGAATGACGTTCGGGCACGAATTCATCGGCGTGGTGCACGAGGTGGGCTCCTCGGTGCAGAACCTGGCCGTCGGAGACCGGGTGATGGTCCCGTTCAACATCTACTGCGGGTCCTGTTACTTCTGTGCCCGCGGGCTGTATTCGAACTGCCACAACGTAAACCCGAACGCGACGGCGGTGGGCGGCATCTACGGCTACTCCCACACCTGCGGAGGGTACGACGGCGGACAGTCCGAGTACGTACGCGTCCCCTTCGCCGACGTCGGGCCAGGCCTGATCCCCGACTGGATGGACGAAGAGGACGCCGTCCTGCTCACCGACGCCTGCCCCACCGGCTACTTCGGCGCCCAACTCGGCGACATCGCCCAAGGCGACACCGTGGTGGTGTTCGGTGCCGGGCCGGTGGGCCTGTTCGCCGCCAAGTCCTCTTGGCTGATGGGCGCAGGCCGGGTCATCGTGGTCGACCATCTGGAGTACCGGCTGGAAAAGGCCCGCACCTTCGCGCACGCCGAAACCTACAACTTCGCCGAATACGACGACATTGTGGTCCACCTGAAGAAGGAGACCGACTACCTCGGCGCCGACGTCGTCATCGACGCCGTAGGCGCCGAAGCCGACGGCAACTTCCTCCAGCACGTCACCAGCAGCAAACTCAAACTCCAGGGCGGCTCCCCCATCGCCCTGAACTGGGCCATCGACTCCGTCCGCAAGGGCGGCACCGTGTCCGTGGTCGGCGCCTACGGCCCCATCTTCAGCGCCGTGAAATTCGGCGACGCGATGAACAAAGGATTGACGCTGCGGATGAACCAATGCCCGGTCAAACGGCAATGGCCCCGGCTCTTCGAACACATCCGCAACGGCTACCTCAAACCCAGCGACATCATCACCCACCGCATCCCGCTGGAACACATCGCCGAGGGATACCACATCTTCTCCGCCAAACTCGATAACTGCATCAAACCGCTCGTCGTTCCCAGCCCGGCCTGAAAGGAAAAAAACCATCATGGCTGCCATACCAACGCCCTACACCGCCACCAAACCGGCCCTCAAGGAATCCGTAGAGGACCTGCGGGCCAGGATCCCGGGCTGGGGTGCGGACCTGGACCCGGCCGACAGGCCCTCCTACCCCCGCGAACAGCCAGGCATCGAGACCGGCGCGCACTGGGACTTCCCCGAACGCCAGCCCGAGAAATGGCCCCGGGAACGGTCCGTCGAACACGCCTTCCTGACCCCCGTTTTCGGCACCTCCACCCCACCCAAGGGCGCGTCCGGGGCCCTCCGGAAATACGCCTACAAATACAGCGAAGGCCGGGCAGCGCACTGGCTCCTGCTCGTCGCCGCAGACCGCGTGGACGCCACGGAACACCACGTGAAGTCCCTGGCGACCCTGCGCCCGGACAACCCCATCACTGAAACCGGCGTGCTCAGCGAATTCTCCCGCCACGGTGTCAGCTCCCGCTTGGGACAAAAACGCGCCGACACCAACCACCAGTGGATCGACCCGATCATCGTGGCCGCCCCTTGGGCGCTGGCGGCTGTAGGGCTCGCAACGGCCTATAGGACCTTGCGAAAGGAGCGCACAGAGCCTGACAACTGACCTGCCAGAACGGCGATGGGTGTCACCAGCAACGCATGTGCTGGTGACACCCGCACGTCATCCTTGCCCCAGGTTCGTGACCAGATTGATGGAGACCGCGATCAGGACTGTGCCAAAAAAATATGACAGGAGAGCGTGAAGAAGAGCTTTGCGCCGGACCTCACTATTGATTGGCTCGATCTCAGGCCCGGCGTAGGACATCCCCACGGTAAAAGCGAAGTATGCGAAGTCGCTGTAGGTAGGCTGCCTCTCCTGCTTGATGTCGAACCCGTCGTCGGGGTGATCCAGGAAGTACATGCGGGCGTACTTCAAGGCATAGACGGTGTTGACGAGCGCCCACGCAACAATCGTGCCGAGGACGCCCAGGATGACCAATGCGATCGAGGTCGCATCTCCGTTCTGGTTGCTTGACTGGATCAAGGCGACCACCACAGCGGCGATGCTCGCGATACAGGCCGTGATGATCGCATTGTCGGTCACATGGGGAACGGACTCCTCGCGGGCCACCCGTTCAGTCCCTGCCGGATCCTGCCGCCAGCAGATCCGCCACACCCATGCCAGAGCGGTGACGCCGGCGGTGCACCACCCGACCAGGGGACCAAGGGAAGGTTCTGTGGCCACCGCTGCGATAATGCCGGCCACCGCGCCGACCGCGACACAGACAAGAGCACGGCGAGCTGACAGGATCCGACCGTTCATCAATGCTCCTCGAAGGACGTTGCAGCCCCGCCCTGGCCTCGGGCCGGCAGGGTTCATTCCTCACATTCGTCCAGTGTGCGCAGTGGTGGACATGCGCGCAAGGGTTCGCAGTGCTACGCCTCCTGGGACTTGCGGGGTGCGGCGTGGGTGGAGCTGCTGCGCACAACGAGCGTCGGCGCGATGGGAGTACGGTCTACCTCCCGCCCCTCCATGGCGCCGATCAGCACCTCCATGCTCATGAGCGCCAATGCGGTGAAGTCCTGGCGGACGGTGGTCAGGGGCGGCAGGAAATAGTCTGAACCTTCAATGTCGTCAAAGCCGACAATGCTCACGTCATCCGGGACGCGGACCCCATTTTCGGCGAACGCGCGAATTAGCCCGAGGGCGGTGTGGTCGCTGGCCGCGAAGATCGCTTGGGGGACCCTGTCCTCGCGGACCAACCGGAGGCCGGTTTCGTAGGCCCATCGAGGGCTCCAGTCGCCCTCGAGGCAGAGGCCCGGGGAAAGCCCGGCGTCACGAAGCGCGGCCTCCCAGCCACGCTTGCGGACCCGTCCGTCGAACCAATCCATTGAACCGGCGATGTGGGCGATGTCTGTGTGGCCCAAGTCGATGAGATGTTGGGTGGCCAGCCGCGCTCCAAGCTCCTGGTTTTCGGAGTATGTGAACACGTTGGGGGTTGATGATGCACCTGCGGCAATCATCTCCACGGGCACGCGGCATGATGCATTCCAGACAGCTGCGGCCATGTCCACCACTGGAGCGATAACAATGATTCCACCTACGCCGACGTCATCGAGGGTGTCCAGGGCGGGCTGCACAGACTCTGCATAAGGCTGGTCGACGCTGATGACCGTAGTGGCATAGCCCTTCTTCCGCGCCACGTTCTCAAGGGCCATGAGTGTCCCCACCGGCCCGAACCGCGGGGAGCCGTCGGAAAGTATCCCTATGGACGTCGACCGGCTGGTGACCAGCGCTGTCGCTGCCCTGTTCCGGCGGTACCCGATGTCCTGAATGACCTGCAAAACCCGCTGACGGGTTGCTGTACTGACGTCCGGTGCGTTGTTGAGAACCCGCGAGACCGTCCCAAAAGAGACCCCGGCGAGTTGGGCCACGTCATTGATGGTCGGCTTCCGGCGCAACGAGGCGTCCGCCAGCCCTCCCCTTGCCCCACGTGGGATTTCAGCGTCTGCCATGCCTCTCCTGTCTCGCGCTGCCGGCGCCAACGCCGGCGGCGGGCTTCGTGCGTCCTAATCCTATGTCGACGGCGTCCTGCCGCCAGCCTGCGCGTCCTGCTGCTGTGAGTTTTGACACGCGGCTCCGTAAACGTTTACGATCGTTTCCGTAAACGTTCACGGCATCAGCGTTAGCGTTTACGGAAGCAGACATTCAATGAGGAAGGAGCGGACATGCCTGGCACTGTTGCAGACGCACTTACGCTCGATTCCCGTTTCAGGCTTCGAAATGTTCACCGGGCGCAGTGGACAAACCTGGAAATGCTCCTCACGGACCAAGCAGTCGATGATCTCGCCGTAGCTGTCCGAGCCTTCGTCGCCGCTGGCTCCTCGGCCGTTGCCTGCATCTTCGATGACAACCACCTTTGGGCCAGCATGGTCATCACCGTTGACAAGTCCGGTGGAGGCGCAACTGTGTCCACGCTGGACGGCCCGGCTGCTGAAGCCGGCGGTGAAATGAGCAAAGCGGCGGGCGAGGCAGTGAGGTGGGTGCAAACCCACTATGGGCCGTGCTCCCTGGGCTTCTTCGTCACTAAAGAGCATGCGCAGGCGCTCCTGTGCGCTTCGGACAAGGCTGCAGCTATCCGCTCGGCCTCCGCGGCCGGTGGCCTCGTCCTGTCACCAATTCCCCCGGCGCTGGCCATAGCCCTCGCCTGATCCACCCCAACCATCCATCCACCTCAAAGCACTGGAGAACAATGATGATCCGCAGGCTTCCCCTCATGGCCGTGGCAGCAGTCCTGTCACTTTCGGTCGCCTCCTGCAGCAGTTCCACAACGGCTAGTTCGAACGCTCCTGACGCCGGTATCTCCGAAAAGGCTCAACAGGCCCTCGACAAGATCACGGGACAGGTCCTGAGCAAGGGCCCCAACGGCGAAACGCCCTCCCCCGCGTCCGTTGCAGACCTGACGCCTGAAGAGATCGAGAAGGTCAAAGGACTCAACGCCACAGCAGCAATTGTGATGCACTACGGCGGCAATGACTGGGCCACAGCACAAGTCAACGGATTGAAGAGCGAATTCGAAAAGCTGGGCATCAAGGTCATCGCCACAACCGATGCGAACTTCAAGCCGGACAAGCAGGTCTCCGACCTCGAGACAGTGATGACACAGGACCCGGACATCATCGTGTCCATCCCCACGGATCCCGTTGCCACCGCCTCCGCCTACAAGAAGGCCGCTGCTGCCGGCACGAAGCTCATCTTCATGGACAACGTTCCCCAGGGCTTGACCGCCGGCCAGGACTACGTCTCCGTTGTCTCTGCAGACAACTACGGCAACGGCGTCGTCTCTGCTCACCAGATGGCCAAGGCGCTCGGCGGCAAGGGAAAGATCGGCCTTGTCTTCCACCAAGCCGACTTCTTTGTGACCAAGCAGCGCCACGAAGGATTCAAGGACACCATTACCAAGGAATACCCGGAGATCCAGATAGTGGAGGAAAAGGGCATCGCCGGCCCGGACTTCGCTGGAGACGCCCAGGCTGCTGCCAACGCCATGATCAGCAAGTACCCCGATCTCGCCGGCATCTGGGCGGTATGGGACGTCCCGGCAGAAGGTGTCATGGCAGCAGCCCGCGCCGCCGGCCGGAAGGATTTGAAGATCGCCACAGAGGACCTCGGCAAGAACGTTGCCATCGCCCTGGCCAAGGACGAGCTCGTCGTCGGCCTCGGAGCACAGGTTCCCTTCGACCAGGGTGTTACTGAAGCACGGCTGGGCGCAGGCGCCCTGCTCGGTAAGGAAGCGCCGGCCTACGTGGCGTTGAGCGCCCTCCCAGTTGACCACTCAAACGTCCTCGAAGCCTGGAAGCAGGTTTACCACGAGGACGCCCCTAAGGACATTCAAGAGTCCTACAAGCAGTAGCCAGACCCGACGGTGCGGGGGCCCCACCCCCGCACCGCGCCGAAAGGGCAACAATGAACACCGCAGACAATGTCGTCGAGATGCGCTCGATTTCCAAGGGCTTCAATGGCGTTTCCGTGCTAAAGGATGTCAGCTTCGACGTCCGCCACGGCGAGGTCCACGCACTGGCAGGCGGTAACGGTGCCGGGAAGTCCACGCTCATGAAAATCCTCCAGGGCGTCTACCAGACAGACGCCGGCGAGATCCTCGTCGGAGGAAAACCTGCCTCCATCAACTCGATCCAGGACGCGAAGGCCGCCGGGATCGGCATGGTCTTCCAGGAATTCAGCCTCGTGCCGAGCCTGACCGTTGCGCAGAACATCTTCCTCGCCGCTGAACCGCTCGGCCCGGGCGGGCTCATCGACGACCGAACAGCGGTGAAGCGGGCCAAGGAGGTCTTCGCCGAGATGGAGGTCGACGTCGACCCCCGGGCAGAGGTCTCGCGGCTCGGCACCGCCTACTGGCAGCTGACGGAAATCGCCAAGGCCCTCGCACAGAACGCCACTGTGCTGATTATGGACGAACCGACCGCCAGCCTGGCGCGGCACGAGTCCGAGGCCCTCTTCGAACTGATTGACCGCCTTAAGCGGCGTGGCATCTCCATCATTTACATCTCCCACCGCATGGACGAGGTGTACAGGCTGGCAGACCGCATCACCATCCTTCGGGACGGCCGCCACCTCCTCACCGAGCCGCTCACTGACGTCACTCCCGAGCAGATCGTAGAAGGAATCGTTGGCAAAAAGATCGAGGGCCAGCTTTCCTATCGTGCCCGTCCTGTGGACCAGGACGTGGAACCCCTTCTGGAAGTCCGCGGGCTGAATGCCGGCCACCGGGTCCGGGATGTTTCCTTCGCGCTCCGGCCCGGCGAAATCCTCGGCCTGGCAGGTCTCATGGGCAGCGGACGCACCGAGCTTGCCCGCGCGCTCTTCGGCATTGACAAAGTGGACAGCGGTGAAGTCCTGCTTCGCGGCAAAAAGGTCAATCTTGCAACTCCGCAGCAGGCCATCAACGCAGGAGTCGCCCTCATCCCCGAGGACCGCAGGGCCCAAGGCCTGGTCCTGGAGCATTCCGTCCAGGACAACCTGCTGCTGCCGCTGCTTGGACAGATTCAGCGCGGACCCCTCCTGGACGGCACCAAAGGCAAGGAATTGTCCTCGTCGCTGATCAAGAGATTCGCAGTAAAGGTAGCCCACCCCCACCGGCCGGTGCGGCTGCTTTCGGGCGGCAACCAGCAGAAGGTGGTCATCGCCAAGTGGCTGGGCACCGATCCGGACATCCTGATCCTGGACGAGCCAACGGCCGGCGTCGACATCGGCACCAAAAGCGAAATTTTGGACATGATCCGTGAGTTGGCCAGTGCCGGCAAAGCGGTCATCGTCATCTCCTCCGAGTACCCCGAACTACTCGCGGTCAGCGACCGCGTCCTCGTCCTCAAGGACGGCTCCATCATCCGCGACATCCCCCGCAGCGAGATCGCTGACGAGGAATATCTTCAACTTGCAGTCCAGGGAGTCTGAACAGTGAGCAAGGCAAACACCATCGCGCCCCGGGACACCACCGCGGCACCCCGTCAATTTGGCACCATCCTGAAAGAACTCGACTGGCGACGCTACGTCATCTACATCGGCTTCGTCGTCGTCTTCCTGTTCTTCGCCGTTCTGCTGCGCGACCAGGGCTTCCTGTCGCCGAACAACCTGCTGAACATCTTCCGGCAGACTGCCACCATCACCGTCATCGCAGTCGGCATGACATACGTGATCGCATGCGCGGAAATCGACCTGAGCGTCGGATCCGTAGCTGGCCTCTCCAGTGTCTGCACCGCTATGGCCCTCTCCCAGTGGGGCCTGATCCCCGGCATTCTGGCCGGGCTCGCCGTCGGGCTCGTGGTCGGATCGGTCAACGGCGCCCTGGTGAGCCTCCTCGGCATCCCCTCCTTCCTGGTGACCCTCGGCATGCTGGGAATAGCCGTTGGCGTTGCCCAGTGGATTACCGCCTCGGCGCCCCAGCCGATTCTGAATGACACCTTCAACACGCTGTTCGGATCGGGGAACTTCGGTCCCATTCCGGGCTTGGTGGTCTGGAGCGCCATCTTCGTCGCCATCGGCGCCGTCGTACTGAACCGCACCCGGTTCGGCCGGCAGGTCCTCGCCACAGGTGGCAACCGCAACGCGGCAGAGTTCACCGGCATCAACACCAAGCGGATCAAATTCCAGGTGCTCCTCATCTCGGGCATGGTAGCGAGCGTCGCCGGCATGCTGTACGCCGGCCGCCTGGAGTCGGGCCGATTCCAATGGGGAGCAGGCGACGAACTCTCCGCCATCGCAGCGGTCATCCTGGGCGGAACCAGCCTCTTTGGCGGATTCGGCTCAATCGTCGGAACGCTCTTCGGGGCCCTGCTGATTGGCCTGATCAACAACGGACTGATCCTGGCCGGGCTCGACAGCAGCCAGCAGCAGGTGGTCCGCGGCGTCATCATCATTCTCGCCGTCGCGCTTGCCCGGAAGAAGTAAAACAGTGCCGATGATTCCGGCACGCAACTTGCAGTCCATCTCTGCAGTCGAAAGGCACAAACAATGAAACTTGGTTACTGTTCCATCACCTGGGGCGGCGTCGTCGGCCACCCCCAAGGCGTGACGAGCGTCAAGGACCTTTTTTACATGACCCACGGACCAATGAACGATGCCGTCCGGGACATCGCATCTGTCGGGTATGAAGGTGTGGAAATGTTCGACGGCAACCTCGCGGAGTACGCCGAAAAGCCGGAGGAACTCAAAGAGCTCCTGAGCAGCTCCGGAGTCTCCCTGGCAAGTGTGTATACCGGGGCCAACTTCATTTACGCCGACATCCTTCCCGACGAAATGCACCGGATCCACCGGGCCGCCGAGCTGGCGGCGAACTTCGGAGCGGAACGGCTCGTGGTTGGTGGTGGGGCACGACGTGCTGCCGGGACCAACGAGGAGGACTACCGCCGCCTCGGGGAAGCGCTGGACAGCGTAACGGACATCGCAGAAAGCTTCGGGCTGTCGGCAAGCTACCACCCGCATCTCAGCACCATCGTGGAGAGCCCGGACGAGCTGGACAAGCTGATGCCGCTCACCCGGATAGGCTTCTGCCCGGACACGGCACATCTTGCAGCCGGCGGAGCAGACCCGGCGGCGGTCATCCGGAAGTATCCCGACAGGATCCGGCACGTCCACCTCAAAGACTTCCAGCAGAACCCGTTCAACTTCCTCCCGCTGGGCCAGGGCGAACTCGACTTCCCGGACATCATTGCAGCCATCCGGGAAAGCGGATACGACAGCTGGCTCATGGTCGAACTCGACAACTACGACGGCGATCCCCGCGAAGCTGCCGAAATCAGCAAGAAGTATCTCGAGAAAATCCTCTAACCAATTTTGACCATCAGGGAAAGCCAGCCTCGGCGACTCCCGTCTTTTCCGAAAGGAACCTCGTTCACATGCAGAACCTCAACGTCGGCCTCATCGGTGGGGGCTTTATGGGCAAAGCCCACTCCCTCGCTTACGCCGCCATGCCTATGTTCTTCTGGCCGGCACCGGCTCTCCCGGTCCGCAAGGTCATCGCGGAGGCCAATCCGGAAATGGCAGCCGAAGCGGCCCGTCGCTTCGGCTTCGAAAACTCCACCTCTGACTGGCGCAGCATTATCGAAGATCCGGACATCCACGTCGTGGATATTGCAACGCCGAACCATCTCCACGCTGAAATCGCCATTGCCGCCGCCGAAGCGGGCAAGCACATCATCTGTGAAAAGCCCCTGGCCCGCACGGGTGAGGAATCCAAGGCCATGTATGACGCAGTCAAAGACAAGAACATCGTCCACATGGTGGCCTTCAACTACCGGCGCACCCCCGCAGTCGCGCTGGCCAAGAAGTACATCGAGGAAGGTGCAATAGGCAAAGTCATCAGCTTCCGCGGCACCTACCTGCAGGACTGGAGCGCCGACCCTAACTCGCCATTGTCCTGGCGATTCCAAAAGTCGATCGCAGGTTCCGGCGCACTTGGCGATATCGCCACGCACGTCTTCGATATGGCCCGCTACCTCGTCGGCGAGTTCAGCGCCGTCAACGCCGTCCTGTCCACCTGGATCCCCGAGCGGCCCCTCCAGGCGGGCGGGGCCGATGCGCTCGGCACCGTACGGGGCGGAGAGGGCCCTCGGGGTGAGGTTGATGTCGACGACGAGGTCATGACAATGATCCGGTTCGCCAACGGAGCCGTGGGATCCGTGGAGGCGACACGCAACGCGCACGGAAGGAACAACTACATCACCTTCGAAATCCACGGAACCGAAGGCAGCATCGTCTTCAACTACGAACGACGCGATGAGCTGCAGGTCTGCTTCGCTTCCGACCAGGCCGACCGCCGCGGATTCCGCACCGTGTACACCGGCCCGGCCCATCCCTACGGAGAAGGCCTCTGGCCCATTCCAGCCCTGGGCATTGGCTACGGGGAAACGAAGATCATCGAAGCGTACGACTTCTTCAAGGCGATTGCAGAAGGCGGCAGCGTGAGCCCCAACTTCGCAGACGGCTATCAGGTGGCCCTCATCGACGACGCAATTGTCGAATCTGCTGCAAAAGAATCATGGGTGGACGTTCCGCAGATCACCGATTAACCCGTTTCCGAGGGACGGCGAAAAGCCGTCCCTCCCGGAACCCAGGACCCTAACCCAGGAAGACAAAATGCCACATTCCCTCCCTGTCCGCCAGGAGACTGCAGAAGTCTGGCTCATGCCGGTTTTCATCGCCAAAGCAGGGCACGAAGCCGACCTCCAGGAAGCCCTCCACGCTCTGCAGACGCTCAGCCGGAAAGACCCAGGATGCCTGGAATACACCGTTTTCTCTGACGAACATCAGCCCGGCACGTTCGTTCTCTTCGAAGGCTGGGCCCGTAACGAGGACCTCGCAGCACATAACGAAGAAGTCCATGTCAAGGAGTTTGTGAAGGAAGTCGAACCGCTATTGGCAGTACCGTTTTCCGTCACTCCCCTCTCGCCGCTCACCTAAGCCGGTGTCCTGCCCATGGAGCTGGGCGCAGCAGGCCTCGTCGACTGACGCGGACCCTGGAAACCAACGTTCGACGCCGGCGGGTGGGCTACGCTGCCCGCCCGCCGGCGTCGTTGATCAAGGCGAGCCCGCTGGCCCAACCCGGGCGTCAAAGTGGCGCCTGTACTCCGTTGGCGTCGTGGAAAAGGCGGCTGCAAAGTTTTGCCGGAGGGTGACGGCGTTGCCGAATCCGCAGTCGGCGGAGATCTGATCTATCGAAAGATCAGTGGTTTCGAGCAGCCGCCGGGCTGCGTCAAGGCGGCGCGCTCGGATCCAGGCGGCCGGCGTCGTCCCCGTTGCGGCCCGGAACGCGCGGACAAAGGTGCGCCGGCTCAGGTGCGCCTGGGCGGCGAGCCGGTCGATGGTGAGCGGTTCACCCAGGCGGCCCAGGGTCCATTCGAGCAATTGGGAAATTGGATCATCGGTGGAGCGGGCAGGCACAGGACGCTCGATATATTGCGCCTGCCCACCCTCCCGGTGCGGCGCGATGACGAGGCTGCGTGCCACCTGGTTCGCGGCCTCCGCTCCAAGCTTGGTTCGCACAAGGTGCAGGCAGGCATCCAATGCAGAGGCCGTGCCGGCGGAGGTCAGGACATCCCCGTGGTCGATGTAGAGCACCGACTGATCAAGGGCGATATCCGGGTGCCGCCCGGCAAGGGAATCAAAAGCCTGCCAGTGCGTGACGGCCCGCCGCCCGGCGAGCAAGCCGGCGTCGGCAACGGGAATCGCACCAAGGCACAAACCCAAGATGGGCACCGCACGCCCATGCGCCCCTTGAAGCACCTGCCGCAGCGAATCGCTCAGGACGCGCCCGTCGTCGAACCATGAAGGCACCACCACGACGTCGGCCCCTTCCGCCGCCCTGGGCCCTTTGACCCCGCCCAGCCGGTAACCCTCAGCGGTAGTAACCTCGCCCTCCTGGTCGGAGAAAAGAAAGGTCTTCCACTCGGCAAGGCCTTGACGGGCTACTTCGTCAAAAACCATCTGCGGAACAGCCAGGTGAAACATTGTCGCCCCAGAAAATGCGTAGACCGCGATCCTCATCCTGGCCCCTTCCGCTACTTTGGCCCGAATCCATCGTACATCTGCCTTCGTGCCACTGTTGGCTCAGATGGGCACCGGGAAGACTTGAGAAGTTGCCAATCGGCGGCCGGAAGTCACCACCCGGGAGAAAACAACCATGAGCACCCCTCGCCGCGCCCTCATCCTCATCGACGTTCAGCAGCAGTACTTTGACGGCCCCCTCGAAATCCAGTACCCGCCGCACCAGGAGTCCCTCCCCATGATTGCGCGGGCAGTGGATGCCGCCACCGCCGCGGGCATTCCGATTGCCGTCATCCAGCACTCTGCCGGCGAAGGTGCGCCCGTCTTTGCGCCCGGCACGCCGGGCTTCGAGCTGCACCCTGAGATTGAACGCCGTAGCACCGGTGAGTGGAAGTCGCTTGTTAAGCAGTACGGCTCTGTCTATGCCGGTACGGACCTGGCTGATTGGCTGCGGAAGCACGACGTCGACACAGTCACCTTGGCGGGCTACATGACCAACAACTGCGTGCTCGCCTCCGCCGTGGAGGCAGAGTTCCTTGGCTTCACCACCGAAGTCCTCTCCGACGCCACCGGCGCCATCAACCTCGCCAACGACGCCGGTTCCGCCGACGCGAAGACCGTGCACACGACGCTCCTCGCCCTGCTGAACTCAAACTGGGCAGCCGTGGCCGATACTGATACGTGGGCCGATGCCCTGACTGCACAGCACGCCCTCACCAGGAGTGACCTCGGCAGCTCAGCTGTCGCCGGGCTGGAGCTCCCGCCCCAGGCTTAACCAACCGTTCCCGGCTTCCCACCTGCCTTTACCGGTGGGAAGCCCGGGAACACCGGACGCATTCGCGCTGTTTGCATGCTTGGGGACCAAGCCCCAACGAATCTCAAGGACTAATTTCATGAAGTGGTTTCTCCTCGCCGGCGCGATCCTGAGTGAGGTGACGGCGTCCCTCTCCTTGAAAGCGGCGTTGGATAATCCTGCCTTCTTCATCGTGGTGATTCTTGGCTATTCCGCTTCCTTCGCTTTCCTCGCGGCGGTCCTCCGCAAAGGCCTGGGACTCGGCGTTGCCTACGGCATCTGGGCTGCTTTGGGAGTGACACTCACGGTGCTGCTGGCCGCCGTCATCTTTGGCGAAGCACTGACGCCGGTGATGATGATCGGCGTCGCCATGGTCATCGCCGGCGTGCTCTGCGTGGAACTCGGATCGCATAAAGAACCTGCAAACGAACCGGCAAAAGAAATGGCCCGCTCATGATGTGGCTGTTGCTGGCCGCGGCAATTCTCACCGAGGTAACCGCCACCCTGTTCCTGCGCGTCGCATCCACCGGTAAGCGGCGCTGGTACATACCTGTCGCCGTCGGGTACTTCCTGGCGTTCACGCTCCTCACCCTGACCCTGGACCAGGGAATGAGTCTCGGGGTTGCCTACGGCATCTGGGCCGCGGCCGGCGTCGCGCTGACGGCCCTTGGCAGCCGCGTCTTTTTCAAGGAGAAAATCACCCCCATCATGATGCTCGGGCTGGGGCTCATCATCGGCGGTGTCCTGCTCATCGAGCTTGGTGCAGCGCACTAGCGGACGCGTAACGGGAGCTGGAAATCACTTAAGTGCAACGGCAACGCGGCCGTTTCTCTTATGGCGGACGGGCTCTCCCACCTCCACGCCGTCCATGTTCAAATGGGAAGGTTGAACCGGCCGCCCGAGTCCGCTCCACGGCCTCGGCCAGATGGAAGGAAGCACATGACCGATCGTCCGGAACACCCCCCGATCCCCACCCCCGGAAGTGCCCAAGGCCTGGACAGCAAGGTTGAAGGCGGCTGCCCGGTGGCGCATGGCAGCGTCACCTCGCACGGCAGCGAGAGTGAAAACCCTGCGATCGATTCGCCGGAGCCGAAGGGGCACCGGCCGCGGACCGTCGCCGATTGGTGGCCCAACCAGCTTGACCTCTCGGTGCTTCACAGCCATAATCCCAAGGGCAACCCGCTTGACCTCACGTTCAGCTACCGCGAAGAGTTCCAGAAGCTCGACGTCGAGGCGCTCAAGCAGGACATCATCCAGGTCCTCACCACCTCCCAGGACTGGTGGCCGGCGGACTTCGGCCACTACGGCGGACTGATGATCCGGTTGAGCTGGCACGCCGCCGGCACCTACCGCGTCCACGACGGCCGCGGCGGCGCCGGGGACGGCAGCCAGCGGTTCGCGCCGCTGAACAGCTGGCCGGACAACGCCAACCTGGACAAAGCCCGCCGGCTGCTGTGGCCCGTCAAGCAGAAGTACGGCCAGAAGCTCTCGTGGGCGGACCTGCTGGTCCTGGCCGGCAACGTCTCCCTCGAGTCCATGGGCTTCAAGACGTTCGGCTTCGCCTTCGGCCGCGAAGACGTGTGGGAGCCGGAGGAAATCTTCTGGGGACCGGAGGACACCTGGCTCGGCGACGAACGCTACATCGGCGAGGGCCAAATGTCGGAGGAGGTCGGCTCCACGGAGATGGGCCTGATCTACGTCAATCCCGAGGGACCGATGGGCAACCCGGATCCCAAACTCGCTGCGGCCTTCATCCGCGAAACCTTCAAGCGCATGGCGATGAACGACGAAGAGACCTTCGCGCTGATCGCCGGCGGCCACACGTTCGGCAAGACCCACGGCGCCGGTGACGCCGACGCGCACGTAGGGCCCGAGCCGGAAGGCGCCAACCTCGAGGCGCAGGGGCTGGGCTGGCTCAGCACGTACGGCAGCGGCAAGGGTGGCGACACCATCACCTCCGGGCTCGAGGTCACCTGGACGGACCGGCCCACCCAGTGGAGCAACCGCTTCCTGGAGATCCTGTTCGAGTACGAGTGGGAGCTGGTCAAGAGCCCTGCCGGCGCGCACCAGTGGGTTGCCAAGGATGCCCCCGAGATCATCCCGGACGCGCATGATCCCAACAAAAAGCACCGGCCCACCATGCTGACCACGGACCTGTCGCTGCGGTTCGACCCGGTCTATGAGGAGATTGGGCAGCGCTTCCTGAAGAACCCGGATGAGTTCCAGCTCGCCTTCGCCAAGGCCTGGTACAAGCTGCTGCACCGTGACATGGGCCCGGTTGGCCCGCACATGCTCGGGCCGTGGGTTCCGGAAGCGCAGCTCTGGCAGGACCCGGTCCCGGCAGTGGACCACGAGCTGATCGACGAGCAGGACATCGCCTCGCTCAAGGCCCAGCTCCTGGACTTGGGCCTTTCCGTTTCACAGCTCGCCGGCACGGCTTGGGCCGCCGCGTCCACCTTCCGCAAGACCGACCGGCGCGGCGGCGCTAACGGGGCGCGGATCCGGCTGGAGCCGCAGCGCGGCTGGGAGGTCAACGAACCCGACCAGCTTTCGACGGCGTTGCAGGCGCTTGAGAGGGTCCAGCAGCAGTTCAACGCGGCCCAGGCCGGGGGCAAGAAGGTCTCGCTGGCTGACCTGATCGTCCTCGGTGGTTGCGCCGGGGTGGAAAAGGCAGCCCGGGACGCAGGCTTCGCGATCACCGTGCCGTTCCGGCCCGGCCGCACCGACGCCGCCCAGGAGCAGACCGACGTCGAGCAGTTCCAGTACCTGAAGCCGCGGGCAGACGGGTTCCGGAACTATGTGCGCCCCGGCGAGAAACTCCAGCCGGAGACCCTCCTGCTGGACAAGGCGTACCTGCTGGACCTCTCCGCACCGGAGATGACAGCGCTCATCGGCGGCATGCGTGCCCTCGGCACCAACGTGGGCGGTTCCGCCCACGGCGTGCTCACGGACCGGCCTCAGGTCCTGACGAACGACTTCTTCGCCAACCTGCTCTCACCGGGCACCAAGTGGAAGGCGTCGGAGGCGGAGGAGAACGTCTACGAAATCAGCGACGTCGCCACCGGCGAACTGAAGTGGACCGCCACGCCGGTGGACCTGGTCTTCGGCTCCAACTCACAGCTCCGGGCGATCGCCGAGGTCTATGCGAGCGATGACGCCAGGGAGAAGTTCGTCAACGACTTCGTGGCGGCCTGGGTGAAGGTGATGGAGCTGGACCGCTTCGACCTGCGCTGATCTGGTGTCCGGGCCGGCTGCAGCTGCGGCCGGCCCGGACCCGCGCTCTACCGGATTTTTCCCGTCCTCGCACCCTTTGTGGAATTGGCGGCTCTATCGGGACTGGAGAGCATCCAGTGCCACTGCCATCGCAGCCGCAACCCGGCCGTCGAGTCGTGCGCCTGGAAGGGTGATGAGGTAGCGGTCGCGCAGGGACCGTCCCCGTTCTGATGTCATGAGCACTTCTCCGTTTGAGTCGAAAAAGTCGAAGTGGAAACGGAAGGGCGAAGGGACCGCATCACCAATCGGCGTCGCTTCCCATATGCGCCGGCCGATGGCGACCCCGAGGCTGCGTTCACTTCCGGTGACCTTTAGCCCGGACGCTTCGAGGTGCCAGGTGGACCGCAGCAGGGACTTGCCAAAGTCTTTCCGGAAGCTGCCGATCGCTTGTCCATTGGCGTCCAGCACGTCGTATGTGGCGCCGAGGTCGAGGCGTTGCCGGGCCTTGAAGGAGAAAAGCGGCAGGGTCCTTGACTCGTCCTGGTAGAAGGTCACCTGTTCCTTGAAAGCGGCCCGTTTCTGCTGTGCGACGGCGAGCAGGTGCCCAGGCTGCCCGTCTCCGGCGACGGAACGAATCTCGTAGCGATTGACCATCAACGTGAGCTTCTGAGTCACGGTGAACTGCTCGATGCGCTCTGCAAGTTCTGTCATGTGCATCCTCCGTGGTTGGGGCGGTCTCAAATAATTCGAGGTTCGCCTGATGCTATGTTGTCTGCCTGGCTTTCACTAGCTCCTGCTAAAAGGACTGTTCCTTGTCCTCCGGCTGGCCGTTGCTGTCAGTGTCCTCAAGGAACTGTGTGATCTTCTGAGCCATGGCCGCTGACTGCGTCCAGTGCAGGTTATGCATGCCCTTGAGCTCGACGATTTCGTGGCGGTTGACGCTCTTTAGCTGGTTCTTGTGCGACTCGAGCCAGTCCGGAAAGGCGGTCACGCTGTCGCTGGCAAGGAAGTGAAGAACGGGCGTGTTCTCCGGGTAGGTCACTCCGTGGAGTGCTGCGGCATTGCTGGCGACTCGGGCACTTTCGTCGGCGACTGCCGCGTTGCCGAAGTTCCAGATTGTCATCTGGCGCATGCGTTCCAATTCAGTTGTGGTGAAGTCGTCGCTTTTCGGGTCCACCTCGCCGGGAGCGACCGACACCACGGTGCGGACCAGGCCAATTGCGGACAGTATCCCGATGATATTGATTCCGCCGCCAGCCGCGGATCCCTTCTCCAGCTCGGCGGTGGGCACGGTGGGGTCGATGCCGATAACGGCGGATACTTCGCTTGGGTACCGGTTGGCGTAGTCGAGTGTGTAGAAGCCCGCGATCGAATGTCCAGCCAAAACGTAGGGCTTCCCGAGGTGGAGTGAGGAGAGGGCCTCGTGGAGCTCGGTGTTGATATTCTCCACCGTCCGATCACGTGCATTCATGTCGCTGTAGCCGTATCCGAAGCGCTCGACGACGATGACGTCGTATGCAACGAGTTCCCTCATCAAAGGGGCGAAGTCCAGCGCCGGAGCTATCGTGCCCAGACCGCTGAGAAGGACCAGGGGCTGTCCACCTTCGGTGCCACCCCGGACGACGTTCAGTGAGCCTCCCGCGACCTCCACTAGTTCACCGTACTGGGCAGTGCTCGATCTCTCCTGCTGTTCCAGGAGCGCGTTGGCGCCTGTGGATGCGAGCGTTATGGCCAACGCAGTGATAGCGACAAGGCCAAGTATTTTGCGTGTGCGGCGGAATGGCCGTCGACGTTTTGTATGGTCTGTAAGCGAACTCATTGCTATCTCGGGCTCCGTTATTGTGGTTGGCCCTGGCCTGGGTGCCGGGGACAGTTCCAAAACTACGGATGGGTGTGGTGACACAACATCACCACAGGTGGTGAATGAGGTGGTGATTCGGACCCGTATTGACCCGAACTGGGGACGGGACAGAGTCACCACGGTCAGTTTGTCCGACCCTAGTCAGGTTGACGGAATCTTCGGCATGTAGTGGGCTGTATCGACGTCGTCTTGAAGGTCATAGTGGGAGGATCCCTGGGATTCTCTATTTCCCGTGGATAGTCTGGGGCAGGAGAACACCCTATGCGAGGGTCAGTGAGAACGTGATCGAAGCAGCTGCTGCGGTAATCCGCCGGAACAATGTCACCATATGCGGCCGGGATGATGGGCCTGTCATGATGTTCGCCCACGGTTTTGGCTGCGATCAGGCGATGTGGCGGAAGCTGCTGCCCTACTTCGTCGATGATTACCGGCTGGTGCTTTTTGATCATGTTGGCGCAGGACACTCGGACATCAGCGCCTATGACTGGGAGAAGTACGGGACCCTGAACGGATACGCGTCGGACCTGCTGGAGATTTGTGCCGCCCTTGACCTTGAGGACGTCATCCTGGTGGGCCACAGCGTCAGCACGATGATCGCCGTGATCGCCGCAGTGCAGGACCCCAACCGTTTCTCCCACCTGGTACTGCTGGCCCCTTCACCCCGTCATACCGATGACCCTTACGACGGCTACGTGGGCGGGTTTTCGCGGGAAGACATCGAGGGCCTGCTGGCATCTCTGGACAGCAACTATTTCGCCTGGGCCGCGGCCGTAGCGCCCCTGGTTATGGGCAACCCGCAGGAGCCGGAATTAGCGGAGGACCTGCGTGCCAGCTTCTGCCGGACAAACCCGGCCATCGCACGGCACTTCGCCGGGGTAACCTTCTTTTCCGACACCCGCCCTGAACTGAAAAAGGTGCGCACCAACTGCCTGATCCTGCAGTGCTCCAACGATCGGCTTGCCCCGCCGGAAGTGGGCGCCTACCTGCACAAGAATCTGGAACACAGCACCCTGGTGCAGCTTCAGGCCACCGGCCACTGCCCCCACGTCAGCGCTCCGGAGGAAACGGCCCGGGCGATTCTGCACTACCTCGACACCCGCTCGTGACAGGCGCCGCCGGCCCTCCCCGCATTTCAAAAGTCGTCAATAGCCGCGATCACGGGATCAGCAGGGAGACGGTCTACCACTACCTACGCCAAGCCAGGAGCGGGAGCATGGGCTCAGGCGAGTTTGGTTACCTGGTAAGTGTGGCCAGCCGCGCGGAGTCGCTGTATGAGAACGTTCCCGAGTGCAGTGGCCGGTGTCAGTGACCCTTTCGCGGTCGGCAGCCGATCACCGTCGAGGGCAAGAGCGAGTGCAGTCTCACCTGCCATCACGGCGGTGGCGGCATAGCCGGGATCACCGGGGCCGGCAGCAATCGCCTGGTATCGGTGCCCGTTCTCTGTGCGGGCGGTTACCCTGGAGTGGAACCAGCCTTCGCGCTGCGTGCTGGTGCTCGGACCCGTGCCTGGTGCCGGAAGAAAGCGGTCGAGCACCCGTCGGGTGGGCGGGAACGCCATCGCGCCCGTGAATGCGCCGAGCCCGAGTGCCGTTGCCTTGGCGACGACTGCTCCTGCCGGTCCGGGGCCCACCCCCATCACCTCGCCGTACTGGAGGGAGCGGCCGTAGGCCCAGCCCTGCAACGCGTTGCTGCGGCGCACTATCCGGGTGTTGACAGGGGCCATGATGAATGGCGCGGTCCAGGTGCCGTCATCGGAACGGCGCACAGGACCGGCGTCAGGAGGCTGTTGTGTCGTCGGCTCCCGTGTGCGGTCGGGGCTCAGGGCGTACGGGTCAGCGGCTAATGACCGCAGGGCGGTGCTTGATCGCATCGCGTCCAGCTGCCCGCGCATCGATTCGAGCGTTCCTCCGCTGATGCCAGCCTTGGCCGTGGCAACGAGTTGGACCTCGACCAAACTGCCAGCGCCGTCGGCTTCTGCCGCCTGATGAAGCAGCAGTACAGCGAGGTCGGACGGCACGGAGTCGTAGCCGCAGGAGTGCACGATCCTGGCCCCGTTCGTCCTGGCCAGAGCGTCATAGCGGTCAATCGCCTCCCGGATGAAGGACACCTCACCCGCGGGTCGGCGTAGTGGGTACCGGCCCGTGCGCAGGCGTCGACGACGGGTAGTCCGTGTTTCGCGTATGGACCGACGGTTGTGAAGAGCACGCGTGTGTTCGCGGCCAGGGCGGCGATGGAGTCCGCGTCCTCCGTGTCGGCTTCGATGAGCGCCCATCCGTGCGCCGCGACCGGCAACTGCGACCGAACCGCCCCGAGTCTGGACCTGGACCGGCCGGCGAGTCCGACTCGCATACCGGCCGGTGCATGCTCCGCGACGTAGGCGGCGATCAATCGGCCAACGAAACCCGTCGCTCCGTAGAGAACGAGGTCATGTTCCCGAAATGAGGTGTCCATAACTGCAGCCTTTCACGGCAACTCCAGGCTGGCACACGGCTCTCTTGTTTTGGTCCCAGAACAACCGGAACTGATTTCTGTTCAACGAGCAGTCCGGTCCGCCCGCCGATAGCCGGGGACAATCTCCATTATCGGCCCTGAGCAAGGGAGTAGAAGTAGTTGTGATAACTCCCGTTCCATATTTGGGCGTTTTCCGTCGGCCATACGCCGGACGAATACGCCCCCCCCCGGCATAGCAGCAGTCATCCTGATGCACAGCGGTGTGCCTAGAACTGAGGGGTAATGCAGCTAGGGCAGCTGTCCACGTTAGGCCGGGCCGGCACTTGATAAAAGGATCATAAGCATGCTTATGATGTTTGTAGCCGAATGCGGACGGCTGCCAACCAGAGGAGGAAACACCATGGGATTGGGCGACAAGATCGAAAACGCTGCCGAGAAAGCCGGCGGCAAGGGCAAGGAAGCGGCAGGCGCGGCCACGGGCGATGAGAGCCTGCGGACCGAGGGGCAGGCCGACCAGGCCAAAGGTGATTTAAAGCAGGCCGGCGAGAAGGTCAAGGACGCTTTCAAGAAGGATTGACCAGGCTGCAAGGAGGGGCGCACTCAGCGAACGGGGTGCGCCTCTTGTTGTATCCGCAACGAGCGGAGCAGCGATGCCAACTACCCGCCGGATAAGAACGGCCAGAAACGCTACGGGAGCTCGCATGACGGAAGTACAGAAGTCGGCAGTAACCGGCCAGCTTTTCTGCCGGCGATATCGGCTTCAGGAGCTGGTCGGCCGCGGCGCCGCCGCAGGCGTGTACCGGGCGCTGGATGAGGCCCTGGGCCGGGAAGTGGCACTTAAGGTCTTCTCCAAGGAGGGCGGCGAGCCCGAGTTGCTGGCCCGCCAGGACGCTGAGATTCGGATCCTTGCCTCCCTGATCCATCCGTCCCTGGTGACTTTGTTCGACGCCGGCACCGATCCGGACACGGAGCGGAGCTTCGTGGTGATGGAGTACGTGCCCGGCCCTGACCTCCGGCGTAGGCTGCGGGACGGACCCATGGACCCAGCTGGGATCGCCGGCGCGGGGTCGGACCTGGCAGCTGCCCTGGACTACGTCCACAGCCGCGGCGTGATCCATAGGGACCTCAAACCGGGGAACGTGCTTCTCTACAACCCCCGGTCCGGCCAGCCTCCTACGCACTGGCGGGCCAAGCTCGCCGATTTCGGGATTGCCCGGATGATGGAGGAGGACCATCTTACGGGGACAGGCCGCATGGTCGGCACTGCCGCGTACCTAAGCCCTGAGCAGGCTCTTGGTGAGCCTTTGAACGGTGCAAGCGACGTTTATTCCCTGGGTCTGGTGCTGCTGGAGTGCTTCACACGCCAGGTCGAGTTCCCCGGCGCCCAGATCGAATCGGGCGTGGCGCGGCTCTACAGGGACCCCGTCATCCCCGACAGTGTTGGCGCAGGCTGGAAGGCCCTGCTGGCTGCGATGACTGCCCGGCGACCCGCTGACCGGCTAAGCGCGGCAGAAGCAGCGACCGCACTGCAGCGGCTGGCCCTGCAGGACGACACGCACGCCGTCTCAGTAACAACTGCTGACATCGTACCTATGGAGCGGAGCGTCAGCAGTTCAGGGACTCCCGTACCCCCGCCGTTGCCGCCGCATCCGCCAGCCGCTGCTGCCCGGCAGTTGCGAAAACCCGGAAAGCGCGCCCGGGCTGCTCTAGCCGCGTCCATCGCGGCGGTCCTCCTCACCGGAGTGACAAGTGCAACCCTTGGCAGCGACCGCACCGTCAAATCTGCTTCACCTGCCGGGCCTGCAGTACCGGTGCAGAACAATCCAGTCGATTTTCACCTTGACCAGCTTGAAACCGCTCTTAAGCCCTTCCCTGCTTTCCAGTCCACCCACAGCCAGGTGCGCGCCAAGCGGGAAATAAAGGTGACCTTCAAGCTGCCCTCACCTTATTGGACCGGCTGGAAAAGGATGTAAGTAATGAAGCAGACAGGAACGGGATGACGCTCGAAAAATACCGGAGCATCATTAAGGCCATCCGTCTGGTCCGCAACGATCTGCAAACACTCATCACCTCTTCTGCAGAACCCACCGCCGAGGCAGTGCCCGCAGCCCCCTCGCCCGTGCCGGTAGCAACTTCAGACCCCGTTCCTGTTTCCAATCCCGAACCCGCGCCCGCCGTTACCGTGGAAACCCCCGCCGACGCACAGGCAGTAGATGCCCCTCCAGCGGAGCAACAGGACCAAACCGCGAACGGGGAACAACCCGCCACAGGTGGAGGCCGCGATGACAACAAAAAGCCCAAGGCCGGCAAGCCGAACGATCACGGGGGCGACAAAAACAAGAACTAAACCACAGCCGGGCGCGGAGCAGAGTCACCTGGTTCCCCCTCGGTAGGAGAAATCAGGAGCTGCCACCACAACGAAGCGATCCGGACATGGTGAGCACCTTATCTGCTTCCGCCCTTGATGACGCCCTAAGCGTCCGTCCGGTCGGGCGCTTAGGGCGTCATCCTCGGAGCCTGCTCTTTGCGCGGACGAAAAGGGCCGTCAACTGCTCAGCCAGCGCCCGGTTTACGGCGGGGATGTCCAGGAAGGCAGGGTCAAAAGGCACATCGGAACCGGTTATGTCGGCCACCCATGCAGCGTGTGCGGCGTGGTGAGGATGCGACGGTCGGCCAAGGCATCGATAAGTTCCTCACAGCCGGAGAAACCTCCGGAGTCTTCCAGCGGTCCCCGCCGGGCACCGTCGACCAGGCGGGCCAGCGGACTGTCGTCGTCCGCGGGCCGGCGGGAAACGAGCTCGAGCCGATGAAGCCAGCTGTCACCGAAGTCATACTCGTAGAACGCTTCCCCGAGCCCAGGGCCAGCAGCTGATCCAGGGAGCAATCCTCCTCAGGCCTGTCGCCCTGTTCCTCGCACTGCTGCCCGGGAAGCCACTGTGGGACTTCCGGGAATTCGCCGTCGGCCGGCCGCGTGGTCCCCCGGCCCGCCGCCCTGCGAGGTCAATCAGCTCGTGGTGTCCGCGGGCGCGGAGGCCTGGAACGCGTCCCACGCAGCGTAGCTGCCGTCCAGTTCGACGACGTCGTACCCGGCCCGGCGCAGGGCGCTGGCGGCGACGGAGTTCCGGACGCCGGACTGGCAGTAGGTGACGATGGTGCCTTCGGCGGGAAGCTCATCGAGGTGCCACATCAGGCGGCCGCCGCTGAGCTGGTGCGAGCCGGGGATATGCCCGGCGGTGTGCTCGGTCTTGTTCCGGACATCCACGACCATGGCGGCGTCAAAGCCGTGCAGGTCTTCGGGTTGGATCAGCTTCGGCGTAAAGGTGGGGAGTCCGTCGATGCTGGTTACGTAGCCGGCCATGTTGTCGATGCCTACACGGACAAGATGGTCCCACACGCCCTGCGCGGCTTCCTGGTCCTCAGCCAGCAGGACCAGCGGGTTCTTGTCCGTTTCCGGGTTAACGACCCAGGCGCCGTAGCTGGCAACGGACTTGCCGGCCGGAATGTTCAGCGAGCCGGTGACGGTGCCTTCGTGGACTTCGCTGCTGGGGCGGGTGTCGATGAAGGTCAGGGTGTCCTCGGCCAGGCCTGCAGCTACGATGCCGGTTGCGAGTTCGGGCAGCGGGGTCCGCTCACCCATCACGGCAGGTCCTTCGCGATTTTCGCGCTTCATCCGGCCGAAGTAGGCGTGGGCGTCGGGCTGGCCGTCGAGGAGTTCGTTGATGAAGCCCTGCTCGTCGTTCGCCGCGAGGTAGGGACCCCACCAGGAGTAGAGCCGCTCATAACCGACCGTGGATGACGGGATCGCGCCGAGGGCCTTGCCGCAGGCACTGCCGGCACCGTGGGCAGGATGAACCTGAATGTGATCGGGCAGGGTCAGGAACTTGTCCCGCAAGCTGGCAAAGAGCTGCCTGGCGCCTTCGAAGCGGGTGTCGACGCCGCCGGCGGCCTCGTCCAGAAGGTCCGGCCGACCCACGTCGCCCGAGAAGACGAAGTCGCCGGAGAGCAGGAAGCCGGGCAGGTCGCTGAACGCCCCGTCGGTCACCAGGAAGGACAGGTGCTCCGGGGTGTGACCCGGGGTGTGGACGGCCTGGATGCTGATGTTGCCGATGGTGATCTTGTCGCCGTCGTAGAGCCGTTCACCGTCGAATTCGTACTGCCAGTCCGGTCCGCCCTCGCCCGAGACGTAGATCTTCGCACCGGTGGCTGCGGCCAGTTCACGGGTGCCGGAGAGGTAGTCGGCGTGGATGTGGGTCTCGGTAACGGCCACAATCTTCATACCGTTCTTCTCAGCCAGTTCCTGATAGACCGCGATGTCGCGGCGGCCGTCCACAACAACCGCGGTGCCGTTGGCCTGGCAGCCGATCAGGTAGCTGGCCTGTGCGAGGTCTTCGTCGTAAATGCGCTCGATAAGCATGTAGTGATCTCCTTTGAGAAGAGGGTGGTAAGCGTGAATCAGGCGGGTCTGGGAACGTTGCGCCGGGTATTGCGCAGTGGGCAGGAGCTGATCAAGAACCAGCAGATTGCGACGGGGGCTGCGGTGAGCGCTGCGATTCCGGCGGCGATGAACCACTGCAGGTGGGCCGGTGCCTGCTGGATGAGGACAAAGCTTCCCATGGCAAGGACGAACCAGCCGAAAGCTTTGCGCAGTGCCGCTTCCGGGATCCGGCCGGCCAGCTTCGAGCCAATCAGACTGCCGACGATGGCGGCGGCGGTCACGCCGAGGGTGATCCCCCAGTCGGGCTGGACGGTGGTGAGGTAGCCGGCGAGCCCTGCGAACGATTTCATGGCGATGACCACCAGGGAGGTGCCCACGGCGACGGACATCGGCAGGCCGCCCAGGAGTGCCAGGGCCGGGACCACCAGGAATCCGCCGCCCGCGCCGACCAGGCCGGTGATGAGCCCGACGGCGGCGCCATCCAGCAGCACCCTGCCAAGGGGCAGCGCGTGCCTGACTGGCGCGGCGCCGTCGTCGTTCTTCTTTTTCCGTCCACGGAGCATTGCCACGGAGGTCGCCACCATCATGATGGCGAAGGCGATGAGCAGGATCTGGCCGGGAATGTGCCCGCCGAGCAGGCCGCCGGCGAACGCGCCGGCCATGCCCGCGGCGCCGAAAATCAGGCCGGTCCGCCACATCACCCTTCCCTCCCGGGCGTGGCTGAACACGCTGACCACGGAGGTAACGCCCACGACGAAGAGGGAGGCTGCGATGGCTTCCTTGGCCTCGAACCCGGCGACGTAGACCAGGATCGGGACGGTCAGGATGGATCCGCCGCCACCCAGAACGCCGAGCGAGAGCCCGATGACCACCGACAGGGCAAGGACCAGGGCCAGGGTGACGGTCATGACGCGTTGACCTCGGCCTTCACCCGGGCGTCAACGACGGGCAGGGTCAGGATGGCGCTTTCGCGCGTGGGTTCCTTGGTGGCCTTGTTCCACGGCATGGCTGAGAGGGCCTTACCCATGGCGCAGGTATTGGTGGCTGCGGAGAAGGTCAGTCCCGTGCCGATGGCACCGGCGAGCATGCGGATCTTCGGGGAGACGAACTTTCCGCCGGCCAGACCCAGGACCACCAGGGATCCTGCGGCGAGGCGGACCTGGCGCTCGAGGGCCCAGCGGTCCTTGCCCCTCACCACGTGCCCGCCGGCGGCAGCGAAGCCCGGCGCGCCGCCGGTCAGGACGTAGGCAGTGTCGATCCCGGCCTTGGCAAGACGCTGACGGGCCTGCTCGGCGCGCACCCCCGACTGGCAGACCAGGACAATGCGGGAGCCCAGTCGGGCGGCAAGCTCGTCGGTGTGCTCGGACAGCAGCGGCAGGGGCACGTTGTAGGAGCCGCGGATGTGCAGGGACTCGAACTCGGCGGCGGACCGGACATCGATCACCACGAGGTCCTGAAAGTTCTCGATCCAGCTGCGAAGGGTCTCGGGAGCAAGGGCGGTAACGGCTGGCGCGGTGGAAGGGGAAGTCATTGCTGGCCTCTCGGTGGGGTGGGGGGAAGGGTGGATACGCCACCGAGTATTGCAGATACCCCCTAGGGTATGCAAAACACCCGAGGGGGTATAGTTGAAGCCAATCCACCCAGCCTTTTTGGAGACTCCATGCAACTCGACCCAACTGAACTGACCCCCGTGGTCAACCGGCTCAAGCGCGCCCAGGGACAGCTAGCCGCTGTCACCCGCATGCTCGAGGAAGGCAAGGACTGCAAGGACATCGTCACGCAGCTGGCTGCCGTCTCGAAGGCCCTGGACAGGGCCGGCTTCGCCATCATCGCCACAGGGCTCGAGCAATGCATCGTCCGCGAAGACACCACGATGGACAAAAAAGAGCTGGAAAAGCTCTTCCTCTCCCTTGCGTGACCAGTCCTTCGTCTCCCAGAACACGGCTACTAACGCCAACTTCACAACGGCGGACGTACTGGAAATGAAGTACACCCCAACATGACGTCAGGAGACCCTCGAAATAACTGTTAGATAAGGGCCGGTGTAGCCGTTTCCGGACAATGCTTCCGGAAACTCAAAGACCCCACCCTGACACCTTCGGCATGGACATCCTCGACGGCAGGACAACAAGGGGGCCAGACATTCATCCGCTCCCCCCATGTCGTTGACAGCACCAACGCCCCAACTTAGGCTCCTGCCATTGTGAGCCACGGAAGCGGAGGAACAGCGCCATGAACGAGGACAACGGGCAGTTACGGGATCAGCTGGGCCGCCTCGGCTTTGGCGGCACCGGAGTGGGCAATCTGTACCGCGCCATTTCTGACGAGCAGGCGGCCGCAACGGTGGAATCGGCGTGGGACGCCGGCATCCGCTACTTCGATACAGCGCCGCATTACGGGCTCGGCCTGTCCGAGCGGCGGATCGGCGAGGTCCTGACCCGGAAACCGCGGAAAGACTTCATTCTCTCCACGAAGGTGGGCAGGGTCCTCGTCCCATCACCCGCAACCAGGGACACGAAGGATCCGGAAGGCTTTGACGTGCCCGCTGAACTGCGGCGCGAATGGGATCCCTCCGAGGCAGGAGTGCGGCGCAGCATCGAGCAGTCGCTGGAACGGCTGGGCTTGGACCACATCGACATCGCCTACCTGCACGATCCCGACGTGTACAGCATGGAAGATGCCGTGAAGTCTGCCCTTCCAGCCCTGGAGAAGCTTCGCGCTGAAGGGCTGGTCCGGGCCATAGGCGTCGGCACCAACACCGCCGGCGCCGCCCTGCAGTGCGTGGAAGCGGCCAGCCTGGATCTCCTGATGCTGGCCGGCAGGTTCACTATGCTGGAACAGCCCGGCTCGGACGGCCGTCCCGGTGAGGGACTGCTTGACCGTTGCCAGGAGTTGGGCACCGGGGTGGTGAGCGTGGGCGTCTACAACTCCGGCATCCTGGCCAAGCCCGAGTTGCCTTCCGATGCGCATTACAACTACTCCCAGGCCCCCGCAGAAATCCTGGACCGGGCCCGCAAACTGGCAGCCATCTGCAAAGAACACGGTGTTGAACTTCCCACCGCCGCCATCCAGTTCCCCTTCCGCCACCCAGCAGTCGTCAACGTCACCGTCGGCGCCAGCAGGCCGGCGCAGATCAGCGAAAGCGCCAAACGCATGTCCATCGAGGTCCCCGAGGCGCTGTGGCAGGACCTGCAGGAGCGGGGCCTGATCCCGGCCTAAGCCTGTTCCCCGCGCACGGCAACACGGGTTCCCGCACTCCCTCCTTCTAAAAACACATCCCTTGTTTAAACTCACCGCGGCTTCTAAAGTTAGGTTACCTACATAATTCGCGCTTTCACGGTCAGCTTCTTCCTCAGGCTGGGAGACGACAAGCAGGATTTCGCTACCGTCCCCTTCATCCTCAGCCTCGCGGGCTACGCCATCGTGGGCGCCTCCGGCTACCTCGGCGGCAAACTTGCCTATCACTACGGTGTGAGAGGGGCTGACGAAAAGACGCAGAGCCAAGGATTTCTTTAAAAATCCGAGGATACGGCAGTAAACCGCCGGGCTAGGATGGTGGCGTAAGTCCGTCACCGCGATGCGGGCGGATTCCGACCGAAGGGAGAATCACCATGGGTTTGGACGACAAGATCGGTAACGCAGCCGAGAAGCTGGGCGGCAAGGGCAAGGAAGCCGCCGGAGAAGCTACGGGCGACGAGAGCCTGAGGGCCGAAGGCCAGGGCGACCAGGCCAAAGGCGACCTGAAGCAGGCCGGAGAAAAAGTGAAAGACGCATTCAAGAAAGACTGATTTCCCATCATGGGAAGGGCGTCGCTCCAACCGGAGCGGCGCCCTTCTTTGCTGTGGCCCGGCAATCTCCCCAGACTCCACCGGCCATCTTTCTCCTAAGTGGAGTCCTTGCCGTTAACGAGTACTGACTACTCGTGTCCACGTGGCTCAAGCCATTTAGTCTTTTCAACAGCGGGGAAAGCAAATCCCGCTACTGGCTCTCAGCCCCTAGATTTCCCGGCATATTTGCCGGGAACCAGGCTGGGGCCGGCGACGTTGGTGTCCGTCTGAGACCGCGGGCACCTCCCCCAGCCGTCGCCGGCCCCACTCACCTTGCAGCGGTTAGGTGACAGCGGGCCCACCGGGAGCGCATTACAGCACCGGACAGGTCGCACCTCACGAACCGCGCCCCTCGCAGGTTCACGTCAAAAACCCGGCACGCGGCACGTCATCGGATCCGCTGAAGATTGCCATGCCGGCAAATCTTCCAGCTGGAGCCATGGACAGCAAGGACGAGCGAGTCCCGCAATTGGGTGATGGGAAGCCCCTGCGCGAGTCATGCTCCAGCGCAGGGGCTTCCCTTGTGCTTCCGCTTTGGGGGAAAAGTTGGAAGCACCTAAGAATCTACCGGCTGGTAACTACCGGAAAGCCGGGTTGGGCCGTTTGCCGCAAATCTTGAGTGAACCTTGAGCCGGCGACGGCAGCAGCAAGCCGCGGGGCTTCAGTCCGTCTCCGGCCCGTCGGTTGCCTCCGGGTCCTCTTCCGGTTCGAAGGTGTTCGGCTCCGCATCCGCACCGATGCCGACGCCATCCTCCCCGCCGGGAACACCGCCGTCGTCCTTGCCCTTGCTGGCCGTGGCGCCTTCCTGCAGCTCGTCGTCGGGCAGTGAATCTGGTGAGTTGATGGTCATTGCTCCTCCTTCAGTGGCCGGGCCTCCACGCTAACAGCACCCGGCGCGAAAGGAGCGGACAAAGCCAAAGAATTTAGGGCCGACGGCGGACCGGGGCCGCCGCTTTCAGGATGACGTCCAGCCCGGGCCGGCTTCCGGGCCAGTGCCTTTCGAGGGCCTCGGGCCCGGCCCGCTTGAGCACCGACCGCAGCACCAGGGCCACAATGACCGCATCGTCCGCGTAGCCAATCACCGGAATGAAGTCCGGCACCAGGTCAATGGGCGAGAGCAGGTAGGCAAGCAGCAGCACCAGCCGCACCCTCACTCCGACGGCGAGGGTCCGGTCCGCGGCCAGCCTCCTGATGAGCCGGAGCAGGTCCGGCAGCAGCCGCAGCGCGTCCTTCATGGTGACGGTCTCGGGATGGCGGCGCGCGTACCACCACAGAAGGAGGAGCAGCACGGCGTACGCCAGCAGCAATCCGGCCGCAATTCCGGCGACCATCTCCCAGGACATCCGCACCTCCCTGCGTGGCGCGCCGGGTGAGGCTCCGGCTCCTGGACGAGCGTACTCCAGTTGCTCCGGCTCAAGATCGGGGTAGCCTTTCCGGGAAACCCACCATTGAGGAGCAAACAATGGATTACCGTGTTCTGGGCCGTACCGGCCTCTCCGTCTCAGCCATCTGTGTGGGCACCAGCTCCTTGGGCAGCCACCCTGCTCCGCGCGGGACGGACACCGCCGTCGCAACCATCCGCCGCGTCCTGGAAAGCCCCTTCAACTTCATCGACACCTCCAACGAGTACGGCGACGGCGGCAACAGCGAGAAGCGGATCGGCCAGGCCCTTGCCGAGGCCGGTAGCCTCCCGGAAGGCTTCGTTGTGGCCACTAAAGTTGACCCCATCCGCGGGACCAACGACTTCTCCGGGGACCGCGTCCGCCGCTCCGTGGAGGAAAGCCTCGAGCGGCTCGGCATGGACCGGCTGCAGCTGGTCTACCTGCACGATCCGGAAAAGATCACCTTCGAGGAAGGCACCAGGGAGGGCGGGCCGCTGGAGGCGCTGGTTGATTTGCGGGACCAGGGCGTCATCGGGCACCTGGGCGTGGCGGGCGGGCCAATCGACCTGGAGCTGAAGTACCTGGCCACGGACCTGTTCGACGTCGTCATCAGCCACAACCGCTACACCCTGGTGGACCAGACCGCCGAGCCCCTGATCCAGGACGCGATGGCACGCGGGGTGGCGTTCATCAATGCCGCACCTTTTGGCGGTGGCATGCTGGTGAAGGGGCCCGACGCCGCGCCCAACTACTGCTACCGCCCGGCAAGTCCGGCGATCATCGCCCGGGTCCGGAAAATGGAGGCGCTCTGTGCCGAGTATTCCGTGCCGCTGGCGGCCGCTGCCCTGCAGTTCTCCATCCGCGATCCTCGGGTCAGCTCCACCATCGTGGGCATGTCCGAACCCGGCCGCGTTGAGGAAGCGCTGCAGCTGGCCAGCACGAAAATTCCCGAGGATTTCTGGGACAGGATCCTGCCCCTTGCTGCAGCTGGAACCGGGGAACTGGGCTAGCGGGCACTTCCACGAGCCAAGTTTTGGGGTCACGGATCTGCTACATTGCGGAACAAAACAGCACACAATTCTCCCAAAACATCTTGACCGCTCACGTTGCACACTGTTACAAAGGTTGTAACGCCGGTACATCACATCCCCCTCCGGCGAGCCCCGGTTCGAATCAAGCAGCACCGTTGGGCCCACTTTTTGAATCGATACAAGAACACGACGCCGTGGTCCCTGCTCCACCGTCATCGAAGGAGATGAACGTGACCGAAAGTCCCAGCCTGCGCAACACGTCCGGCAAGCCCACTCGAAAAACCCTTGCCTGTTGCCTTGCGGCTGCGGCGCTGGTGAGCGGCGCAGGACTCAGCGTGTCCGCACCTGCCGCCCACGCTGAGCCCAGCAACTACCTCTTTGACTTCGGCAGCGGACCGATTGAAGAGGGCTACATCGGGGTCAACGCCACCGACGTGTACAGCCCCGAGAAGCGTTACGGCTTCAAAACGCCCGAGCACATGGCCAACGTTCCCGCAAAGGGAACCGGGGCAGGGAGCGACGCGGTCCGCTTCCTGCAATTCGGGACCAAGAGCGCCAACACCTTTGATGTGGACCTGAAGGAAGGCCTGTACAAGGTGTCCGTCACCCTCGGTGACACCTCCCGCGCGAGCATTGCGGCCGAGGGCGTCTTCCAGGAGATGAACCTGACCGGAAACGGTGCCACGGCTTCCTTCGAGATTCCCGTAACTGATGGCCAGTTGAACCTGCTGGTCACCGAAGGCAAGGTTGGCACGGCCTTCACGCTGAGCGCACTGGAAATCGAAAAGGTGTCCCGCCATTCGGAGATGGACCCGACCATTTGGGTGGGCGGGGATTCTACAGTTGCCAGCTACTACCCCCTGGAGACCAGCGTGCAGGGCGGCTGGGGCCAGATGCTCCCGCAGTTTGTTGACCCGGAAGCCTTCGACATCCGGAACATTGCAACCGGCGGACAAATCGCCCGCGGCTTCCGCAACGACGGTCAACTGGAAGCCATCCTGCAGTACATCAAGCCGGGCGACCTGTTCCTGCTGGAGATGGGCATCAACGACACTGCTGCCAAGAACGCCACCACCGAGGCGGAGTTTAAGGAGATCATGCGGGACATGGTCCGGCAGGTGGCAGCCACCGGAGCGACGCCCGTCCTGGTTACGCCGCAGGGCCGGGCAACGGACTTCGTTGACGGCGTCCACTCCTCGGTGAACCGCTGGTACCGCAACTCCACTATTGCCCTGGCACAGGAGGAGGGCATCCCCCTGGTTGACCTGAACGTCCTGTCATCCAGCTACTTCACCGAGATTGGTCCGCAGGCGACGCTGGCCCTGTTCATGACCGGTGACACCCTGCACCCCAACCGTGCCGGTGCCATTGAACTGGCACGGCTCGTGGCGGAGGACCTGGCCCGCCAGGGCCTCTAACCGAGCAGGAAGCGACGGCGGGATGCGGCCGGGAGCTTGCATCCCGCCGTCGTGATTTCAGCCCTCCGTCCCAAGGGCCGGAGCCAAGGGGCCGGGCAGCGGCGCCTGCAAACCGGCCGCCGCCCCCTGCGAGCGCCCCGGTCAGGGAATGAGGTTGTCCGCCCGGTAGCGGTCGAAAAGTGCGATGAAGGCATCGAGCGTCCGGCGGTAGCCGGTAAACCCGGCATCCCGGCTCTTGCCCATGTCTGTCACTACCTCGATGTTGCGCCCCAGGTCGCCGTCCGTGTGCCACCAAGAGGCGACCCGGTCCAGCTCCGGCTCACTGAGGTTATGGCGCCGGGCCAGTTCCCGCCACTGGTCCTCCCGCCCTGCCATCGACTGCTCGAGCGGCCGGGGCTCCCCCTGGTACCCCTCCCACTCCACGCCAAAGTAGGCTGCCAGCTTCGGCCACATCCAGCGCCAGCGGAACACGTCGCCGTTGACGATATTAAAGGCCTCGTTTGCAGCCTGCGGTGCGGTGGCTGCCCAGAGCATGTGCTCGGCGAGCAGGCCCGCCTCGGTCATGTCGGTCAGGCCGTTCCACTGCGTCTCGGACCCGGGAAAAACGAACGGCTCCCCACGCTCCCTGCAAAGGGTGGCCTGGGCGGCGAGGGTAAGGCCCATGTTCATGGTGTTGCCTACCGCATGCCCGATCACCGTGTGCGCACGGTGCACGGACCAGGTGAACCCCTGCTCCGCCGCCGCGGCCCAGAGCTCATCCTCCTGCGCGTAGTAAAAGTTCGGCACCGGCAGGCGCGGCTCCTCCTCGTGGAAGGGCGTGTCCGCCATCTCTCCCGCTGCGTATGCCTCGAAGGGTCCGAGGTAATGCTTAAGGCCGGTCATCAGGGCGACGTGGGCTACGTCCTTGCCGCGGAGTGCAGCGAGCAGGTCACGGACCATGCCGGCATTGACGGTGATGTTCTCTTCTTCCGTGTCGCGCCGGGACCACGCCGTGAAAAAGACGTGCGAGGGATTCTCCGGGCCGAGCACGCTGGCCAGGGATGCAGCCGAGGTCAGGTCTGCCGATAACCACCGAACCCCGGCGCGCTCCGCTCCGGACCTGCGGGACAGCGCAAGGACATCCCAGCCTTCGCCTGCCAAGGTGTCCACCAGGGCGGATCCTGCGATGCCGGTGGCTCCCACCACGAGAGCCGTACGCCCCGTACTTCTTGTTGTTCCTGTTCCGATGGTCATGGTCCTCCTCATGGTGTGCTGCTCCTGCCATTGGGGACAAGCCCGCGTCCCGGAGAGATATTCCTGCGTGCCATCATCCACTCCCCTATTGACGCTCCAACGTGACGCCCGCTACAGTTGACCCAGTTATACGAATAACTATGCGATTTACCACCGGCCCGAGGAGGTGCCCATGGCTGGATCACGGCCAAAGTCAGGACCGACAATGCACGACGTCGCTGCTGCCGCCGGCGTCTCGCAGGCCACCGTATCCCTGGTGCTGAACTCGGCCTCAGGCTCGCGGTTCTCCGAGGATACGCGCCGGAAGGTCCGAGACGCAGTTAAGCAGCTGGGCTACCGCACCAACGCCCACGCCAAGACACTTCGCGAAGGCGTGGCCGGGATGATCGGCTTCATCGGCGACACCGTTGCAACCACTCCTTTTGCCGGCGCCATCATCGAAGGCGCGCAGCAGCGGGCGTGGGAAGACGGACTCCTCCTGCTGACGGTCAACACGGGCGGGGACAAGGAGCTTGAGGCCGCGTCGCTGGACACAATGCTCTCCTACAAGGTTGCAGGAGTGGTTTACGCCGGCATGTACCACCGCCGCCTGGATGTTCCGGAGGCCCTGACCGGCGTCCGGTCCGTGGTGCTGAACTCACAGGATCGGGCAGGAAGGGTTGCCAGTGTCGCGCCGGACGAAGTCACCGGCGGATATGCGGCCACCCAGCGGCTGCTCGAGGCCGGGCATTCCCGGATCGCGCTGATCAATATTGAGACCCTCGAAAGCGGGCTGCCGGCCGCCGTCGGACGCTACGACGGCTACCGGAAAGCACTTGGGGAAGCCGGACTGGAACTGGATCCGGACCTGGTCCGCTTCGGCAGTGGCGGCGAGGAAGACGGCTACAAGTACGCGATGGAGCTGTTGACCTCCAGCAACCCGCCCACCGCGATCTTCTGCGCCAACGACCGCGGCGCCTGGGGCGCCTACCAGGCCGTCTCTGACCTGCGCCTTTCAATCCCTGGCGACGTGTCCATTGTGGGCTTTGATAATCAGGCAACGTTGGCGCCGTTCCTGCGGCCGGGCCTGACCACCTTTGAATTGCCGTTCGTCGCCATGGGCCGGCGCGCGGTTGAACTGATCCTCCAGGATGCGGAACCCGATGGCCGGGTCGAGCTCATGGACTGCCCTCTGATCGAACGGAACTCAGTGACCCGTCCCAAGGAGACGCCATGAGCCGCACCATCCCGGCCCGACACGGCAGTCCAGCCGCGGCACCGCTGCCGCAGCGGAAAAATTCTCTTTCGCTCCGCCTCAAGAGAATTTCCCGCGCCTGGCAGTTATACGTATTACTAGCACCGGCCGTTATCTACATCCTGGTCTTCAAGTACTGGCCGATGTACGGCGTGCAGATAGCGTTCAAGAACTACAACCCGGTGGACGGCTTCACGGACAGCCCCTGGGTGGGCCTGACCCACTTCATCAGGTTCGTGAACTCCTACCAGTTCGGCCAGGTGGTCGGAAACACCCTGTGGATCGCCATCCTCGGCCTGCTGGTGGCCTTCCCCATCCCGATCATCCTCGCGCTGCTGGTCAACCAGCTTCAAAGCGAGAGGTTCAAGAAGTTCACCCAGACTGTGCTCTACTCGCCCGCGTTCATCTCCACCGTTGTGGTGGTGGGCATCATGTTCGTCCTCCTCTCACCCCGGTCCGGGCTGGTGAACAACGCCATCCAGCTTGCCGGCGGGGAGCCTGTGTTCTTTATGGGCTCCGCGGAGTGGTTCCGGCCCGTGTACGTGATCTCGGATGTGTGGCAGAACGCCGGCTTCTCGATGATTGTTTACCTGGCGGCCCTGGCAGCCATCGATCCTGCGTTGCATGACGCGGCCAAGGTGGACGGCGCCTCGAAGCTTCAGCGCATCCGGCACATCGACCTGCCCGGCATCATGCCGGTGGTGACCATCCTGTTCATCCTGGCCATCGGCAACCTGCTCAACGTCGGTTTTGAGAAGGCGCTGCTGATGCAGACGCCGCTGAACATCGCATCCTCGGAAATCATCCAGACGTACGTCTACCACGCGGGCCTGCAGCAGGCGCAGTTCAGCTACTCGGCCGCTATCGGCCTGTTCAACTCCCTCCTCAACCTGGCGCTGCTGCTCGTTTTCAACACGATTGCGCGCCGGGCCAACCAAGCGACCCTGTGGTGATGCCGATATGTCTCTGACAACCAACCCCCGCACTACCGACACCCCGAACCGGACCGTCAGCCAGGTCCGCCCCAAGCAATCGCTGCGGGCCAGGTACGGCGACCGCGCCTTCGGCATCGCCGCCACAGCCGTCCTCGTGCTGTCCATCCTGGCCGTGGTGTATCCGCTGTACTTCATCGTGATCGCCTCCATCAGCGACCCGAACGCCGTCTACGAAGGAAAGGTCTGGCTCCTCCCCTCGGGCATCACCACCGAAGGGTACGAGCGCATCTTCGCGGACAGCAGGATCTGGAATGGCCTGGGCAACACCGTTGTCTACACAGTGCTCGGCACGGCCGTCAGCGTCAGCACGATCCTCTGCGGCGCCTACGCCCTGTCCCGCAAGGACATGCCGGGCCGGAAATTCCTGATGCTCCTGTTCGTCATCACCATGTTCTTCGACGGCGGACTCATCACCAAGTACCTGGTGGTCCGCGACCTGGGCATGCTCGACACCGTCTGGGCAGTTGTCCTGCCCGGCGCCGTGGGTGTGTGGAACCTGATCATCGCAAGGTCGTTCTTTGAACACACCATTCCGAACGAACTGCGCGAAGCCGCCCAGATGGACGGGGCAACCGACTTCAAGTTCTTCTTCAAGATGGTGCTGCCCCTGTCCAAACCGCTGATCATGCTCATGATCATGATCCACGTGGTGGCGCAGTGGAACTCGTTCTTCGACGCACTGATCTTCCTCAATGACGACACCAAATACCCGCTGCAGCTAGTCCTGCGCAACATCCTCATCCAGTCAGATGTCTCATCCACCGGTACCACCGGCGGAGACATCGAATCCTATGCCGCAGCGCAGCGGATCGCAGAGCTCACCAAGTACGCCATGATCGTCGTCTCGAGCCTGCCCCTCATGATTGCCCTGCCATTCATGCAGAAGCACTTCACCAAGGGCGCCATGATCGGCGCCGTCAAATAGCTCCTATTCCCGCCCCGGCAACCGCCGTCGGGCAGCAACAGCACCTCCCACCTGGGAACACCCCACCTCGGAACAACTACACCTCAGATAAGGAATGACCATGGCATTCAGCCGCAAATACGCCGTCCTCGGCGCCGTCCTGGCCGGAACGTTGACGTTCACCGCCTGCTCCGGCGGCGGCTCGGGCACCACGGAGATCAAAGACGCCTCCGCTGACTTCGGTTTCCAGGAAACAGGCTTCCCGATCGTCAGCAAGAAACTTGACCTGACCTTCTCCGGCACCAAAACCGCACTGGCCCCGGACTACAACACCATGACCGTGGTGCAGGAATGGGAAAAGGCCACCAACATCCGCGTCAACTGGGAGAACCTGCCCGAGACGGTCTTCCAGGAAAAGAAGAACCTCATCCTGGCCAGCGGTGACCTGCCCGATGCGTTCTTCAACACCGGCCTGACCGACGCCGAGATCGCCACGTACTCCGCCAGCGGCACCCTCATCCCGCTCGAGGGCCTGATCGAAAAGAACGCCCCCAACCTCTCCAAGCTGCTCTCCGAACGGCCTGACATCAAGGCAGCCATCACCTCCTCGGACGGGCACATCTACTCGCTGCCCTCCATCGAAGAACTCGGCCTGGTCCAGTTCCCCCACGAACTCGCCATCAACACCTCCTGGCTGAAAAAACTCAACATCCCGATGCCGAAGACCGTGGACGAGTTCCACGATGCTTTGCTGGCGTTCAAGACCCAGGACGCGTCCGGGACCGGCAAGACCATCCCGCTGAGCTTTATGCCCGGATCCTGGTGCGGGGACATCGTGGACCTTATCGCTGCCCTCGGCGGCGTGCCGGACAACATGGACCACCGCATTGTCCAGGACGACAAGGTCATCTTCACCGCCACCCAGGACGGCTACAAAAAGGCGATCCAGACCCTGCACGAGTGGTACCAGGAAGGCCTGATTGACCCTGAGTCCTTCTCGCAGGACGACAAGGCGTACCTGGCAAAGGGCAAGGCCGCCACCGAAAATCTCGGCTCCTTTGTCTGGTGGGAAATCCCCGAAATGGTCGGCGCGGACCGCGCCGCCGACTACGCCCTGGTCCCCGTGCTGGAAGGCGTGGACGGCAAGAGGATCGCCAGCCAGGCCAACAACCAGGAAATCGCCCGCGGCGCCTTCGCCATCACCCGGAACAACAAATACCCGGCGGCCACCATGCGCTGGGCCGACAACCTCTACGACCCCATCCAGTCCGCACAGGCCAACTGGGGACCGATCGGCGAGACCCTGCAAAGGGACGCCAGCGGCCTGCTGACCCAGATCCCGGCCCCGGCCGGAACCAGCGAAGGTGAACGCCGCCAAAAGGTCGCTCCCGGCGGTCCGAAGGCAAACACCGCTGAGAACTTCACCACGGTGGTTGCCCCGGAACCGCGGGCAGCGGAACGCCAGAAGACCGTGGAGGAACTCTACAAGCCCTTGGCCGGCAACGACGGTTACCCTCCGGTGGCCCTGTCCAACGAGGAACTCCAGCAGATCAGCACCATCCAGACCGATGTCACGTCCCTGGTGAAGCAGAACATGGCCAAGTGGATCGTCTCCGGAGGAATCGAGCAGGAATGGGACGGCTACGTCTCCCAGCTCAAGAACGTCGGAGTCGACAAGATGATCGAGGTCTACCAGCAGGCCTACGACCGCTACAAAAAGAACTCCTAACACCCAAAAACGGGTGGGGGCCGGCGCTTCCCGCGCCGGCCCCCACCCGCCCCGCTCACCCCCCTGCCGGTACTCCCACGGGACCCGCAGAGACCACACCTGCCAAGAAATGAGACGCCACCTTCATGATTGCCGCGACCGCCACGACAGCCGAGACCTTCCGGCCGGCCCTGCATTATGCCGCCCGGAACACCTGGCTCAATGACCCCAACGGCCTGATTTTCCATGACGGCGTCTACCACCTCTACTACCAGAACAACCCATCCAAATAGACGTAAAGTGTGGTCAGGAGAGTGTTTAGTTGCGAGTTCACAACCCCGGCTTAACACTCTCCGCCCTACTTTAAAAGCTCCCGCGCCCCGCCACGGCAATAGGACTTACTCATCTAGTCTCCCCACGCGACCAGCGTCAGGGAATGCGGCGACCCGGCAAGTGGATCGTGTCGGTGCCTGCTTAACCGCCTGCAGCCGCCACCTCAACCTGTACCCCCGCGTCACGGAACTTCTGCACCTGCTCAGGGTCGGCGCCGTCGTCCGTCACCAGGGTCCAGGGCAGCGCCAGCCGCGCCCACGCGTGGAAGGGCCTAAGCCCTAGCTTGGACGAATCGGCCAGCACGTAGACTTCCCGCCCGCGCCGGGCCATGAGTTCCTTGAGGCGGGTCTGGGCGTGGTCGGCCTCGCAGATGCCGTCCTCGGCGGTGACGGCGTCGGCACCCAGGAACACGCGGTCGAAGCTCATCCGCTCCAGCGCCGCCTCGGCCAGCGGTCCCACAAAACTTTGCGAAACGCTCCGCAGCCGGCCGCCCAGGCAGTCGACCTCTATGCCCTCGGACTCGGCGAGTTCCTGCATGGTGTTGATGCCCGGCGTGGTCACGGACAGCTTCTCGAACCCGCGCAGTTCGTGGGCCAAAGCGCCTACGGTGGAGCCGGCGTCGAGCAGGATGTTCTCCCCGGGCCGGATCACGGACGCCGCCCAGCGGGCGATGGCGTGTTTCTGCTCGAACGCCTCGCCGGTGCGCTGCCTTAGCGACGCCTCCGGGTGCGCGCCCAGCGCCATGGCGCCGCCGTAGGTGCGGGCCAGCCGGCCCTGCCCGTTCAGGAGGGCCAAGTCCCGGCGAATGGTGGACGCCGTCACCTCGAACCGGGCGGACAGTTCCTCCACGGAGGCGAGGCCGGTGGTCACGGCAAGGTGGTAGATCTCCTCGCGCCGCGCGTTTGCGCTGAGCATTCCCGGTCTCCTTCCCGTGGCAGTGGTAACCATGCTAGTTCCGGCTCTCGACGAGACCCCGCAGCAACGCCTACACGGCGACGGCGGGCCGCGTGGCCATCTCCGCCGCCTGGTGCAGTGCCTCCACCATGGACCGGGAATCGGCGATGGCCTTGCCGGCGATGTCGAAGGCGGTGCCATGGTCCACGGAGGTGCGGATTACCGGCAGGCCCACCGTGATGTTCACCCCGGCTTCGATGCCCAGCACCTTCACCGGGCCGTGGCCCTGGTCGTGGTACATGGCCACCACTAGGTCGTAGTCGCCCCGGCCGGCCAGGAAGAACAGCGTGTCCGCCGGCAGCGGGCCCACCGCGTTGATCCCGTCCGCCTGCGCCGCTTTCACACCCGGCTCGATCTTCTCCGCTTCCTCGCCCTGGCCGAACAGGCCGTTCTCGCCAGCATGCGGGTTGATGGCGCACACGCCGATCTTCGGGTTCGGGATGCCGGCCCGGACCAGCGCCTCGTGGCCGCGGCGGATGGTGCGCTCCACCAGGTCCGGGTTGATCTTGCGGATGGCATCCATCAGCCCGATGTGCGTGGTCACGTGGATCACCCGGATCTTGGGTGTGGAGAGCATCATGGACACTTCCTCCGTGCCCGTCAGGTGTGCCAGAAGCTCCGTGTGCCCGGGAAAGATGTGTCCGGCGGAGTGCAGCGCCTCCTTGTTCAGCGGCGCAGTGCAGATGGCCTGCACCTTCCCGGCCATAGCCAGCTCGCTGGCCACCCGGATGTACTCGTACGCGGCGTGCCCGGCCACAGGGGAGAGCTGCCCCCACGCCAGGTCCTCCGGCAGCAGCGCCAGGTCGATCACGTTCACCCGGCCCGGCGTGAACACGGCATCCTCCACGTTTTCGATGCTTTGGATGTCCGCCTCGATGCCCAGGACGTCAGCGGCCTGGCGCAGGCGCAGCGCGTCGCCGATCACCACGGGTCGGCATTCGGCGTTGCTTTGCGGATCCAGCACGGCGGCCACCACCACCTCCGGCCCCACCCCGGCGCCGTCGCCCATGGTCACGGCCACGTAGGGGAGTTCGTTCTGCTCGGTCTTGGTCACTGCGGCGGTTGTCATGTCTGCTCCAGATGGTTGGTCTAGCGGGGAAAGGGTGTTGGCGGGCGCCTGCACGGACTGGCCGCGGCGCTCCCGGATTTCGTCGTAAAGCTGTAGAAGGGCGAGGTCATCGCCAAAGCTGCCGGGCTTGGTGCCCACCAGCGTCCCGTCATCGGCGCGGCTGAGCACCGCGCCGTGCTGCACCGCTGCGAGCGGCACCAGGCGTTGGTGGCCGACGGCGTCCAGGACTTCCCGGGCCGTCTCACCGCCGGTGAGTATCAGGTCCGCCTCCAGTCCTTTTGCTACCTTGGCGGCGAAGGAGGAGAGGGCCTGCACGATGCTGGCGGCGCGTGCCGGATCCACTTTTCCTGCCGCCAGAGTGACGGCCACGTCGGTGCCCGCGGCCAGAGCCACCCTTGCTTCCTGCAGCTGAGGTCCGTAAGCACCAGTGGCGCCGGCATACTGCGGGTGAAGCCTGATGACTTCGAAGCCGCGGCCCTCCAGCTCAGCCAGCTGCGCCTGGGCAGTTTTGGATGCGGAGCCGACGACGGCGAGCACCGGCCTTGCGGTTGCCTGCGGTTCTGTGGCGGTTGCGTTCGTTTCTGCCGCAACTTGCGCATTTCGCGCAACTTGTGCAGCCAGCCGTTGCGCGAGCACGTCAGCGGTTCCACCGGTGCCTACCAACACAATCCGCCGGCCACCGGCCTGGAAGTCCAGCTCTAGCAGGGCGTCCACCACCTGCTCCAGGTCCTGAACCGTTTCGCCATCAGCAACCACCAGTTGCGGCCGGTCAGAGGCCAACAATGCGGACAGCTCCCTAGCCAGCGAGCCCGACCGGACCTCGGCCAGATCCAGGGTCTGCACTGAGGCCGGATCTTCCGGCCGGAGCAGCGACGGAACGTCCGCCGGCGGGGCCGAAAGCTCGGCCTGCCACAGGTCCGTTTCCGCCAGGGGAGTGCCGGCCATCAGCGGCCGGCCATTCACGACGGAGCGCTGAAGCTGGGGGAGTGCCCCGGCAACAACAGCATGAAAACCAAGGCTAATCAGCGCGGAAACTTCGGCCCGCACGTTGCCGCGCCACAGGGAGTCCATCTTCTTGAACATCACCTGCGCACCCGCAGCGTCGGGACCCGAAAAGGCGGCCTTCGCCAACGCCTCGGCGGCGGCCTCGGCAAGCCCGCGCGAATGCGTATCCGCGACCACCACATCGGTGGCCGGCCGGATGAAGGAGGCTTCGCCGTCGTGCGTTGTTGAAGCGCTGCCCGTTCCGAGCAGAACCTGCGCGGAGAGCCCGTGCTGGACAAAGCAGTAGCCAACCTCGGCGGCGCCGGAGAAATCGTCGGCCTGCACAAATACGGAAGCCACGTTGCTCCTCTCGTCCGTAGTCGACTCGAACCCCGCTCAAGTGCGGGATGCTTTCAAACATTCTGACACGGTTGCGTGAATCACGCTAGAGGGGTTGCGCAATTTGCGCAGGAGTGGCACAGTGATGGACACAACATTCGGCGCAGCCATCCGGCCGGCAGCCGTCCCCGATCTACCGAGAGGTCAACGATGACCGTTCTTCCTCAAGGAAGTGAGATTTCCCGCCGCCGCCTGCTGCAGTTCGGCGCGGCTGCAGGGTTTCTGCTGGGCACCGGCAGCCTCGCCGGCTGTGCCGGCCCCACCGGACTGCCGGGACCCAGCACCCTGACCCTGGCCCTCAACCGGTCGCTGGTCAGCCTGGACAACAAGCTCAACCAGTTCGACGCCGCCGTCACCGTCCAGCGCGCCGTCCGCCAGGGCCTCACCGCCATCGGCCCCGAAACCAAGCCCATCCTGGTCCTCGCCGAGCGCTTCGAGATGACCGGCCCCACCGAATGGACCGTCACGCTGCGTGAAGGCATCCGCTACTCGGACAACAGCCCCGTGCAGGTGGAGGACATCGCCACCGCGCTGAAGATGTACCAGCAAGTGCAGGGCTCGTTCGTGGCAGGCTTCTTCCCCGAATTCCCCGAGGTTGTCCCGGTGGATGACCGCACCTTCAAGATGGTGTCCCAGAAGCCCATCCCCATCCTGGACTCGCTCATGAGCATGATCCTGATTACCCCGGCCGCGCAGAACAAGCCGGAGGAACTGCAGGAAGGCGTGGGCACCGGCCCGTACGTGGTCACCAAATTCAACCGCGGCGCCGGCACCTACAGCCTGGCCCGCAACGAGAACTACTGGGGCCCGGCGCCCGAGGTGGACAACGTGGAAGTCCGGTTCCTTCCCGAGGAATCCAGCCGCGTGATCGCCCTGCGCAGCGGCGAGGTGGACGTCATCGACTCCATCACGCCCGACTCCCGCGAACAGCTCGCCGGACTTCCCGGCGTCGAACTCCAGGAAGCGTCCAGCCTCCGCCTGAACCAGATCTTCTTCAACTTCCGCAAGCCCGCCGGCCACCCGCTGGCCGATCCCCGCGTGCGCCAGGCACTGAGCATGGCCATCGACGGCGAGGCGCTGGTCCGCGACGTGCTGGTGGACTCTGTCACCCAGGCCGAGGGCGTCACACCCTCCAGCCTCACCGGCTACTACAAGACCGGTGAGTACGTTTACGATCCCGAGAAGGCTAAGGCCACCCTCGCCGAGCTCGGCGTCAAGGACCTCACGCTGAAGATCATCTGGGAAACCGGCGAGTTCGCCTCCGACACCTCCGTGATGGAGGCCCTGGTGGAAATGTTCGGCAACATCGGTGTGAAGGCCGAACTGCAGCAGTTCGAACCCGGCGGCAACATCCTGGCCTGGCGTCAGGGCAAGCAGGGCGACTGGGACCTCCTCGGCAACGGCTACCCCAGCCCCACCGGCCTGGCCATCACCATGCTGCAGGGCATGTACTCCGGCACGCCGGAGAAGGAAGCCACCCGCGACACCTACCAGGGCTACGTGATCCCCGAGGTCACCGCCAAGATCCAGGCCGCGTCCGCCGAAGCGGACCCGGCCCGCCGGACGGGACTGCTAAACGACGCACAGCAGGCTGTATGGGACACCTGGCCCTGCGCCTGGGCGTTCGTCCCCAAGTCCGTCCTCGCCCACCGGGAGCGGGTGTCCAACATCAACCTGGCACCCACCAACTCCTACCCCCTCGTTGATGTCCGGCTGGAGGCCTAAGCCATGACGAACTACATCCTCAAACGCTTGGGACAGGGCCTGCTCACCGTGTTCCTCACGGTGTCCACCGTGTTCATCCTCATCCGCATGGCCCCCGGCGATCCTGCCGTCTCCTACGCCGGCCCGCTGGCCACCTCGGAGCAGCTCGCGAAGGTGCGGGAGCAGTTCGGCCTGGACCGTCCGGTGCTGGAGCAGTACTGGATCTTCCTGCAGCAGCTGTTCACCGGCAACCTGGGCCAGTCCTACTCCTTCCAGGCCCCCGCCATGCAGGTGGTGGCCGAGCGGATGCCCTACACGCTGACCCTCGCGACGGCGTCCATCCTCCTCACCGCCGTGGTGGCCATCCCGCTGGGTGTGTGGATGTCCCGACGCCCGGACACCGGCAAGGAACTCGGCGTGAACGTGCTCACCATCGCCGGGCAGTCCATGCCCGACTTCTGGACCGGCATCATGCTCCTCACCGGCTTCGCCGTCCTGATCCCGATCTTCCCGGCCTCCGGCTTCGCCACCTGGGGCGGACTGGTCCTCCCCACCATCACCATCGCCATCCTGCAGATCGCCCTGATCTCCCGCATGGTCCGGCGCGAAATGACCACCAACCTGGCAGCCCCGTTCCTCACGGTGGCCCGCTCCCGAGGCGTCCGCAGCTCCGCCCTCACGTGGCGCTACGCCATGGGCAACTCCGCCATCCCCGTCTTCACCGCCCTCGGCACCCGCTTCGCGGCGATGCTCAACGGCGTGGTGGTGGTGGAAGTGGTGTTCGCCTGGCCCGGCGTTGGCTCCCTCATTGTGCGGGCCCTCGAAACCCGCGACTACCCCCTCATCCAGGCCACGGTCCTCCTCACCGCGCTGCTGGCGGTGGCTGTCCAGCTGCTCATCGACCTCGCCTACCCGCTCCTTGATCCCCGCGTTCGTCTTGGAAAGGCGGCAACAGCATGAGCCTCGACACCGCAACCCCCACTCCCGGCGGAGCCGAAAACACAGTCCGGCAGCCCAGCCCCAGCGCCGTCACCAAGGCGGACATCGCCAAGGCAGGCGCCACCCGCCGTCGTAATGCCGCGAAGTGGAAGCTCATTGTGGGCACCATCTGCACGCTGCTGGTAATCATCCCCATCATCCTGGCCCAGGTGCTGCCGCTGCCGGACGCCAACTTCCAGGACCTTGGTGCCCGGCGCCTCCCGCCGCTCACGGACGGACACCTGTTCGGCACCGACCAGCTGGGCCGCGACCTCCTGTCCCGGGTGCTGCACGGCGGCCAGGTCTCGCTGACCATCGGCCTGCTGGCCGTGCTGGTCTCGGGCGCCATCGGCATCATCCTCGGCGCGGCCGCCGGCTATTTCGGCGGCTGGGTGGACACCATCGTCTCCCGCCTCCTCGAAGCCCAGATGTCCCTGCCGCTGCTCATGATGCTGCTGTTGGTGGTGGCCCTGTTCGGCCCCTCCATCCCGGTGATCACATTCGTGATCGCCATCGCCCAATGGCCCGAAGTTGCCCGCCTCACCCGCTCCATGGTGCTGGTGGAACGCGAAAAGCCGTACGTCTCCGCCGCGCGGATCCTGGGCCTGCACAAGATCCAGATCCTGATCCAGCACATCATCCCCAACGTCATCAAGCAGGCAACCCTGGTGGTCCTGCTCCTGCTGGCCCAGGCCGTGCTGCTCGAATCCGCATTGTCCTTCCTGGGTGCCGGCCCGCAGCGGCCCTTCGCCACCTGGGGCCGCATCATCTCCGACGGCCAGGACTACATCACCACCTCCTGGTGGATGGTCACCCTGCCCGGCCTGGTGATCGTGCTCATGGTGGTGGGCGTCAACCTGCTGGGCGACGGCCTCCGCGACCGTCCCCGCCGCAAGAAGAAGGGTGCCTGACATGACTACTGCTACCTCTTTCAAGGAGCAGCCGCTGCTGGAAGTCCGCGACTTCCAGGTGGAGCTGATCACCGACGCCGGCATCATCCGGGCCGTTGACTCCGTCAGCTTCAGCATCCACCGGGGCGAGACGGTCACCATCATCGGTGAGTCCGGTTCCGGCAAGTCGACGACGGCGATGGGCATCCTCCGCCTGCTGCCCGAGGACCTGGCGGTACTGTCCGGCACCGTGCTGATTGACGGCGTCGACATCAGCGCTGACCCCAAGGCCATCGACAAGGTGCGCGGCAAGACCCTCGCCCTAATCCCGCAGGACCCGATGACAGCGCTGAGCCCTGTCCACTCGATCGGCAGCCAGCTGTTTGAGGCCATCCGGATTGCCGGTGCTGCCTCCGCCAAGGATAAGGGTGCGCTGCAGGCCAGGGCCATCCGGCTGCTGGAACAGGTGCACATCCCCACCCCGGAGAAGCAGCTGAAGAAGTACCCGCACCAGCTCTCCGGCGGCATGCTGCAGCGCGTGCTGATCGCCATCGCCCTGGCCAGCGAGCCGCAGCTGCTGGTGGCGGACGAGCCGACGTCTGCCCTGGACGTCACCGTGCAGGGCGGCATCCTGGACCTGCTGCTGGAACTGCAGGAACAGCGGGGAATCGGCATCCTGATGATCACGCATGACCTCGGCGTGGCCCGGCTGATCTCGGACCGCATCCACGTGATGAAGGACGGCAGCTTTGTGGAGTCCGGCGAGGTCCAGCAGATCGTGGACCACCCCGCCACCGAGTACACCCGGGACCTGCTGGCCGCCGTGCCGGTGCTGGGGCCGTGGGATGAAACACCCGCTGCCCCCGCTGCTGGCCGCCGTTCCGCCGGCACACACCCCGCCGGATCCTCAGCCACCTCTGACCCAGCCCTCACCCAGACCGGAGCAAAGCCATGACGAAGCCGTTCCTCGCCGTCGAAAACCTCGTGGTGGACTACCACGTGCCGGGCGGCACCTTCCGGGCCGTGGACGACGTCTCCTTCTCCGTGGACAAAGGCAAGACGATCGCCGTCGTGGGTGAATCTGGCTGCGGCAAGTCCACCATCGCCAAGGCGCTGATGCGGCTGGTCACGCCCACCAGCGGGCGAATCGAGCTGGACGGCACGGACATCGCCGCCATGAGCGAAGCCAAGCTGCGGCCGCTGCGCTCCAAGTTCCAGATGGTGTTCCAGGACCCGTACGGCTCGCTGGACCCGCATATGACGGCGCAGGAGATCGTGGCCGAGCCGCTGAAGCTGCAGGGCGTCCGGTCCAAGGCGGAGCGGCACAAGGCGGCGGCGACGCTGATCGACCAGGTGGGCCTGCCCGTGAAGTCCCTGGACAAACACCCGGCGGAGTTCTCCGGCGGCCAGCGCCAGCGCATCGGGATCGCCCGGGCGCTCGCCTCCAAGCCCGAACTGCTGGTCTGCGACGAGGCCACCAGCGCGCTGGACGTTTCCGTGCAGGCCCAGGTGCTGCGGCTGCTGAAATCCATCCAGGACGAAACCGGCATCACCTACGTGTTCATCTCGCACAACCTCGGCGTGGTGCAGGAGATCAGCGATAGCGTCATGGTGATGCAGAAGGGCAAGCTGGTGGAGCATGGCTCCACGGCGTCCGTCCTGACCGCCCCCAAGGAGGACTACACCCGCAAACTCCGCCGCGCGGCCCTGGACCCCTCCACCATGACGGGCCTCAAGCCCCGCCACCTGGTCCGCTCCCTGGCGCTCGCTAATCAATCGAACTAGCCCAACCAGTCCAACTGACCCTTTCCGAAGAACGCAACCACGAGGAATCACCCATGAGCATGCAGCCCGAAGGCGCACAGGTGGACGGCCTGAAACTTCCCATCTCCCGCCTGGTCCTGGGGACCATGACGTTCGGCGACACGGTCGACGAGGCCACTGCGGGGCGGATGGTGGAGGAGGCGCTCGACGCCGGCATCACCACCATCGACACCGCCAACGCCTACGTGGGCGGGGTGACCGAGGAGATGCTTGCGCGCCTACTGAAGGGAAAGCGCGACGGCGTCGTCCTGGCTTCCAAGGCGGGCATGCCGCATGCGGACGCCGGCTCCAATTCGCCGCTTTCTCCTGCCGCGCTGCGCGCCAGCGTGGAGGGGAGCCTGCGACGGCTGGGCACGGACAGCATCGACCTGTTCTACCTGCACCAGCCGGACCGGGCCACGCCGCTGGCTGAGACGTTGTCCACCGTGGCCGAGCTGGTTGCGGAGGGGAAGGTCGGCGCGCTTGGCGTGTCCAACTTCGCCGCCTGGCAGATCGCCGACGTCATCCATACGGCGCGGGAAGTGGGGGCGCCGCAGCCCGTCGTCGCGCAGCAGCTGTACAACCTGGTGGCACGCCGGCTGGAAGAGGAATACCTCGAGTTTGCCGCCACCCACAACGTCCACACCATGGTCTACAACCCGCTGGGCGGCGGGCTGCTGACCGGCAAGCACAGCTTCGACGCCAAGCCCACCGAAGGCCGCTACGGCGACTCCAAGCTCGCCGCGATGTACACGCAGCGGTACTGGGACAAGCAGCTGTTCGACGCAATTGGGGAGCTGTCCCGCATCGCTGACGGTGCCGGTGTTTCGCTGGCCGAGTTGTCGCTGCGCTGGCTCGCATACCGGCCCGGCGTTGGATCGATGCTGCTGGGCGGGTCCAAGGTGGAGCAACTCCGGGCCAACATCGCCGCCGTGGCCAACGGGCCGCTGCCGGCGGACGTTGTGGAAGCCTGCGACGTCGTCGGGACCTCGCTGCGCGGCCCGATGCCCGCCTACAACCGCTGACTTCTCCTTACTAACCGAACCGACTTCTTTCCTGACCGACTCTGACTGAAGGACTCTGATGACCTCCGACCTGGCCCTCGAATTCGCCCGCAAGATCCGCGCCCGTGAACAGGCGGTGGGCTACTGGGCAGTGCTGGACGCGCCCGTGGCCACCGAACGCATCGGCCGGCTCGGCTATGACTACGTGGCCCTGGACGCGCAGCACGGGCTGCTTGGCTACTCGGGCGTGCTGAACGGGCTGATGGCCATCGACGCCGGGCACACCGCCGTCGGCATGGTCCGTGTGGAAGCCAACGACTTCACCGCGATCGGCAAGGCACTCGACGCCGGCGCGGTGGGCGTCATCGTGCCGCTCATCAATAACGCCGAGGACGCTGCCGCTGCCGTGGCCGCCGCCAAGTACCCGCCCCTGGGCGGCCGCTCCTATGGACCGATGCGCTCGGCGCTGCGGATCGGGCCGAAGCCCGCCGATGCCAACGCCACCACCTTGGTGTTCGCCATGATCGAGACGCCGGAGGGGTTGGCCAACGTCAAGGAAATCTGCGCCACCCCGGGCCTGGATGGCATTTACGTTGGACCTTCCGACCTGTCGATTGCCGTGGGCGGGGCTTTCCCCGGGGATCCCGACGTAGAAAGTGAATTCAACGCAGCCCTCGAGACCATTGCCGAGGCCGCAGCCTCCGCGGGCATCGCCGCCGGCATCCACACCCCCGCCGGCACTGTTGCTAACCAGCGGCTGAAGCAGGGCTACACGTTCACCACCATCGCCTCGGACCTGACGCACCTGGAACAGATCGCCAAGTCCCACCTCGACGCCGCTACTTCCAAGGACCAGTAACCATGACGAACACCACCACCGACTCGTACAGCACCATCACCCCGAACGGCCAGGTGAAGCGGGCCGACGGCGCCGACTACGCCTACCTGCCGGCCCCCACCGTGCAGAGCCACGCGGCCAACCTGCTCACGCTTCCGGACGGCCGGCTGGGCTGCGTCTGGTTCGGCGGCACCCAGGAAGGCGTGCCGGACATCTCTATCTGGTTCTCCGCCCTGGAGCCGGGCAGCAGCCAGTGGTCCGAACCGCAGCAGCTCTCCGACGATTCCACCCGCTCTGAGCAGAACCCCATCCTGTTTACCGCCCCGGACCAGACGCTCTGGCTGCTGTACACCGCGCAGAAGGCGGGCAACCAGGACACCGCCGAGGTCCGCCGTCGTATTTCCACGGACAGCGGCCGCACCTGGGGTGACGTGGAAACACTGTTCCCCGCCAACGAAACCGGCGGTGTGTTTGTCCGCCAACTGCCGGTGGTGCTGCCGTCCGGCCGCCTGATGGTGCCGATCTTCCGCTGCATCACTACACCGGGGGAGAAGTGGGTGGGCAACAGCGACGACAGCGCCGTGATGATCTCCGACGACGCCGGCGCCACCTGGACCGAGCACGTCCTGCCCGGCAGCCTGGGCTGCGTCCACATGAACATCCAGCCCGTGGCCGACGGTTCGCTGCTGGCCCTGTTCCGCAGCCGCTGGGCCGACTCGATCTACGAATCCCGCTCCACCGATAGCGGCTCCACCTGGAGCGAGCCGGTCCCCACCGAGCTGCCCAACAACAACTCCTCCATCCAGTTCACCGCGCTCGCCGACGGCCGCCTGGCCCTGGTCTACAACCACAGCCGGGCGGGGGAGAACACCGAGCGCAGGCTCTCCCTCTACGACGAGATTGACGACGACGGCCTGGCCGAGGAGCAGGGCCAGCTGGCTGAGCCGGATGCTGCCGCGGTTGCTGACGACGGTTCACGGAAGGCTTTCTGGGGAACGCCGCGCTCGCCGATGACGCTGGCCATCTCCGAGGACTCCGGCCGTTCGTGGCCCATCCGCCGGAACCTGGACGTGGGGGACGGGTACTGCCTGTCCAACAACTCCCGCGACGGCCTCAACCGCGAATACTCCTACCCGTCCATCCACCAGGGGCCGGACGGTTCCCTGAACATCGCGTACACGTACTTCCGGCAGGCCATCAAGTTCGTGCGGGTTGACCCGCAGTGGGCCTACGAGGGCACAACTACTCCTGGTGGGGACGAATGACAGGACCCTCAGTGCCTGAACAGCTGCACGCCGTTGTCACCGGCACGAGCTCGGGAATCGGCAAGGCGATAGCTGAGCGGTTACTCGCTGACGGGTGGCGGGTGACCGGGCTGAGCCGGACCGAGTCGTCCCTGGACGGGAAGTTCGAGTGGCTGCAGGCCGACCTCTCCGAGCCGGAATCGCTGGATAGTGTGGTTGGGGCCATTGCGCCGGCCGACGCCCTGGTGCACGCCGCCGGGTTCCAGCGGACCGCGCCGCTGGGGGAGCTGGATCCCGCGGCGTTCGCGGGGATGTTCGCTGTGCACGTGGCGGCGGCTTCCGTGTTGGCCAATGCCTTGGTGCCGTCCATGCCCGACGGCGGCAGGATCGTCCTGCTGGGCAGCCGCACCTCGACTGGTTCGCCGGGCAAGAGCCAGTACGCGGCGACCAAGGCTGCGCTGATGGGGCTCGGCCGGACGTGGGCGCAGGAGCTCGCGCCGCGGGGGATCACCGTCAACGTGCTGTCGCCGGGTCCCACCGACACCCCGATGCTGAACGACCCCGGCCGGGCAGCAACCCCGGTGCGGATGCCGGCCCTCGGTGCCCTGGTGGATCCGGATGATGTGGCCGCCCTAGCTGCGTTCCTCCTTGGCCCGCACGGCAAATCCATCACCGGCCAGAACTACGTCATCTGCGGAGGCGCCTCCCTCTGACCCCACGCCCCCTAGGACGCTCTCTCATTTAATGCGGGTTTTCGTGCAACGCTCTCTCACTCAACGCGGCCTTCCTCGGGACGCCCCATCGTCTGATGCGGTTTTCCCCTGAACGTGCAGCGTGCATGGCGAACCCAGCGCGAAGGGCCGGTTAGATTCCTGCACGTTTGTGCAAGCATTCCTGAGTGGCCGTTCATTGTCCTTCGGGCGGCAGCCGGCTACTCACCAGTAACAATGCACCGTCTGGCTACGAGTACCAAGAGGGGGAGGCCCGCGCCCTTGGAGCAAATTCCGCCGCACGTTTGTGCAGTCCACGTCCACTGCAACGGCGGTGCTGCCAGCATGGAAAACCCGGCCGGTGCTAATACGGCGCTACAAGTCCACCAGCACCGGCCGCCCCTGTTGGCACACAAACAAAGAGGTTTCCATGTCACTGCTTACCCGGGTCCTGTCCGCCGCCGCTGCCGCCGTCCTGCAAACCCAGCGCCGAACATCCTTATCCGGTCATCCTGGTGCCGGGAACCTTCGAGAGCATGGAAAAGAACTGGTCAACGCTGTCTCCGTACCTCAAGAGCGCCGGCTACTGCGTTTTCGCCCTCAATTACGGCGAGACGAACGGCGTGTACGCGACGGCGCCGGTGGCAGAATCAGCCAAGGAGCTGGCCCCCTTCGTGGATGCGGTCCGGACTGCCACCGGCGCCAAGAAGGTAAACCTGGTGGGCCACAGCCAAGGCGGCATGATGCCCCGCTACTACATGGGCTTCCTCGGCGGCGCGAAGTACGTCAATCAGCTCGTCGGCATCGCCCCTTCCAACCACGGCACGGAAGGCCTGATCGTCCCGCCCCCGAGTTTCGTCGAGGATCCCGATTTCGCCGGTCTGGGCTGCGCTGCCTGTGCCGACCAGCAGGCAGGCTCCGTTTTTATGCAGAAGCTCAACTCCATCGGTGACACAGTGAGGGGACCGTCCTACACGGTCATCTCCACGGTCTACGACGAAGTGGTCATTCCCTACAACAGTCAGTTCCTGGCAGGTCCGGCCCGGCAGGTCACCAACATCACCATCCAGGACAAGTGCCCGGCAGATGTCTTTGAACACGACCAGACGCCGAACGATCCCGTAGTGCACCAGATCGTAGCCCATGCCCTGGGCAATCCTTCCGGCCCGGCAGACCCCGCCTACCAGCCCGCCTGCCTCTAGCAGCGGGAAAGGCCCTGTCCTAAAGCCCGACGGCGGACCTGCGACCCGGCGATCTCTCGCTGGGGAGGCAGCGGGCGCTTTAACTCATCAATTCGGAATCAAAACAGCTCCCCCAAGCCTGCGG
>NZ_JAMKFI010000001.1:363743-436821 GCF_024494415.1 Pseudarthrobacter sp. R1
CCCCCCGCCAGAACGGCCCCCCCGTGTGCTCACCAACCCCCACCACGCCCCGACATCCCCCTCAACCCCACACCTCCCACCCCACCCCCGAGCACCCCCCCCCCCCCCCCCCCCCCCCCCCCCCCCCGCCGCCCGCCACGGCGCGGGGGTACGCCCACGCCCCACACCCCGGGGGCGGGGCCGCCGCACCAAAAGCCCCCCCCCCGCCGTCGGACGTTCCTCAACCTCTGCAGAAAAAGTGAGGGTTACATGAGGCCCGTGGGCACCAGCAGCGCCCACGCAAGAACCGGGGCGGCCAGGACAATGGCCCCGGCGTAGAACATGAGCTGCCGGTACACGCGCTGCCTGTCCGCTTCCGGTGCATTGGCCACCACCAGCGCGCCGTCAGTGGAGAAGGGGGAAACGTCGACGACGGTCGCGGCGATGGCCAGGGCGGCTACGGTCCCGGAGGCGCTGAGGCTGCTGGTGGCAAGAAGCGGTCCGGCCAGCGGGATAAAAGCGGTGAGCAGCGCCGTGGAAGAGGCGAAGGCCGAGCCGATGCCGATCACGTAGCAGAGAACGAGGGCGATGAGCAGCGGAGCGCCGAGGGCCAGTGCCTGCTCGGCGAGCGTGTCGATGACGCCCACATGCTGGAGCAGCGACACGTAGGTGATCATGCCGGCCACCAGCAGGACCGTGGACCAGGAGATGCCGCCGATGAAGGTCTGGTGCTCCTTGATGTTGATCAGTGCCAGCAGGAGCCCGGCGGAGAGGGCGACGAAGCCGATGGGCATGTGGAAGCCCAGGGTGCACACGAGCATGGTCAGGATCAGCACCAGGGTGAGGATTTGCTGGCCGTGGGGTCGGGTGGTCTTCGAGATATCCAGGTCAACGAGCTGACCGGTTCCGCCCTCGCGCAGCCGCCCCAGCAGGGCAAAGGCAACGATGGTGAGGACGGACAGGATGAAGTTGACCGCGAAACTGGCGACGAAGAGTCCGCCCTGGGAAATGGGAAAACCGTTCTCCTCGGCGATGTTGTGCACCAGGACGCCGGCCACGGACAACGGCGAGAAACCGCCGGCGTGGGCTCCGTTGATAATGAACGCACCCATCACCACGGGGTGGATGCGGGATTCGTAGGCGAAGCCGATGGCCGCCGGTGCGAGGAGCGCGACGGCGGCGGGCGAGAAAGTGCCCAACGACGTCAGCGCGGCGGCCAGCAGGAAGAACACCCACGGCAGCACCATGGTCTTGCCCCTGACCAGGCGGACGCAGGACTGGACGATGATGTCGATGGTGCCGTTCTTCTGGGCCATGCTGAAGAAGTAGGTGACACCGATGATTGTCAGCACGATGCTGGCGGGGAAGTCCGCCAGGATCTCCCGGTCGGTCATCCCGAGCATAAAGTAGCCGACGCCGAAGGATGCCACCAGGCCCATGACGCCGATGTTCAGCGGCCATATCGTGGCAATGATGAACATCAGGACAAGGATCACGAGCGGGATGATCTGGGTGGCGGTCAAGGTCGGCTCCGAGGTCGTGGCGGCCGCCGGGGTGAAGAGGCTCCCTCCCAGCACGAGGGCGACCAGACTCAGAATCACAAAAGCGGCCACCGCAATGAGTAGGATACGGCGGCGCGGACTGCGCGGGGGAGATTGCTTCGTGGTCCCGGCTTCGGAGGCCGTGGTGCGTTGTGCTGTTTTAGTCATGGGTTCCTCAGGGGATTCAGGTGGTGGCGCCGGTTTTCGGGCGCCGGTAAACCGTGACGCCGTCGCTGCGGAGGAAGAGGACACGGCGGCTGAAACGGATGTTTGGGAAGGAGGCAGGGGGACCGCGGGGTTCCCCTGCCTCCTTCTTGTGCGTGGTCCCGTCCCGCGCCCGTCCTTCGGGGTTCCTGTTGCGATGGAATGCGGGGTTGGACACGCCTGCCGGCCGGGACCGGCAGCCACAGCGGGACCAGGACAGATCCGGTCCCGCTGGGTGGCTAGTTGAGCCGGTCCGGGCGGACTGCCAGGACCGGGCAGGTGGCGTCAAGCAAAATGCGCTGCACGGTGCTTCCCAGGATGAGTTTTCCCACCATGGAGCGGTGCCGCAGGCCGACGACGATCATGTCCGCGTTCCGGTCCTGCGCGATTTGGATCACCGCGTCTCCGGGGTCCGAGAGGATGGAGGACTCGATGGTCAGCTCCCGCCCGGCCGCCTGCAGCTGGTTTTCGATGTCCCTCATTTCTGCGGGTTCGAGGCCGTGATGGCCGCGGCCAACGTGGACGATCAGGAGGTCCGAGGTCCTTAGGACTGCTTCGGTGATGCCCTGGCTGAGGGCTTCCCGGCCCTCGGGCGAAGGGACGTAGGCAACGAGAACCGTCATGGTTTTGTTCTTTCCTGTGGTGTTTGGACGCTGCTGGAGGCGCGGATCGCCTAGACAAGCGTGTTCAGCCAGCCCTGCGGCAGATCGATGGGAAGGAGTGACGGGAGCGCGAGAAGCACAACGTACAGCGCCACTGTGTAAATCAGTGCCACTTTGAGACGCGCCCTGGCGACGATGAGCAGGAACGCCGGGATAAAGACCGTCACGGCTATCAGGTAGCCGAATGCAGCCGTGAGGGCGAGGAACCCTGTCATCCAGAGGAAGGTCTTCATCGCGAACCCGGCGTCCAGTGTCCAGCCGGCTGAAGCTGTCCTGGCGCGGAGCCGTGTCCGGATTTCCGTGAAGAGCAGGATCCCGGAGAAGACCAGCCCGCCGATGCTCACCAGCTGCGGCACAAGGCGTGCCTCCGGTGAGAATTGCGCGGAGGAGATCAGTGCAGCGGCAAAGGCGACGGCGAAGATTCCGGCGGCGGCGAGGGACCAGGTGGAGTTCTTTAGCGGGCTCTCGTCATCTTCCGGGCGCTCGTTGCGGTGGCCGTCGTCGAGGTTGGTGTTCCTGCGGGCGCGGACGAACTTGATAAAGGCCCAGAGAATGGGCAGGACCAGGATCGCGAGGAAGACCAGCACACCGGGGCGTGCCATCCAGTCCAGCCCGTTGTACAGGCTGTCCGTCAGGAAGTAGTAGCGTTCCAGCGGGATGGCCAGGACGAATCCGATCAGGAACGGTGCCCGGGGGAACCCGGTGGACTTCAGCAGCCAGCCGAAGACGCCGAGGATGATCATGACCCAGAGGTCGCCGAGCTGGCCGCCCTCCTGGAAGGACCCGAGGAGCATCACGGCAACGAGGCCTGCGGCGAGGACGGCGAAGGGAACCTTGGTGAGCTTGGCGAGCTGCTTGACGCTGAGGAAGCAGAACAGGGCGCCCAGGATCGAGGCGATCGCGAAGGACCACACGATCAGGTACATCAGGTCCAGGTGTTCGGTGATGATCGAGGGGCCCGGCTGGATGCCGTAGGTGAGCAGCATGCCCAGGAGCATCGCCGAAGGGACCCCGCCTGGGATGCCGAACAGGAGGGTGGGGATCAGGTCGCCGGCTTCCACCGAGTTGTTGGCGCTCTCCGGGCCCACGATGCCGCGGGGGTCGCCCTTACCGAACTGCCGCTTGTCCTTGGCCGTGGCCACTGCCTGGCCATAAGCCAGCCAGGTCCCCGCGGTGGCGCCGACGCCGGGCAGGACCCCGGCCCAGATGCCGATCAGAGCGCCGCGGATCACCTGGGTCCAGTGGGACAGCCATTCACGGATGCCCTTGCCCCAGCCGCCGCCGAGGGTGATGTTTTCCGTCTGGCCGCGCCGCTGGCTGGCGCGGGAGGCGATTTCGGCCAGGCCGAAGATGCCCAGGGCCACGGCCACCAGTGAGAGGCCGTCGCCCAGGAACAGGCTGCCGAAGGTGAACCGCTCCTCGGCCGTCGTTGGCGAAGTGCCCACCATGCCGAGGACAAGGCCGAGCAGGCCCGCCGAGACGCCCTTGATGATGTTGCCGCGGGAGAGGACGGCGGCGAGGGCGACGCCGAGGACCGTCAGCATAAACAGTTCCGGGCTCGCGAAGGACAGCACCAGGGGGCGGGCCAGCGGGATGGCCAGCGTCAGGCCGACGGCACCGATGATGCCTCCGGCCATGGACGACAGGAAGGCCAGTGTCAGTGCCCTGGCGGCCTGGCCCTTCTTGGCCATGGAGTAGCCGTCCAGCATTGTCACGCTGGCCGAGGCTGAACCGGGGGCGCCCAGCAGGACAGCCGAGACCGTGTCCGAGGTATGGACGACGGCGAGGGCACCGATGAGGAGCGCCAAGGCCTGGGGCGGTTCCATGCCGAAGGTGATGGGCAGCAGGATGGCGACGGCACCGGTGCCGCCGAGGCCGGGAATGAGGCCCATGATCAGGCCGGCCACGGTGCCGATCAGGAGCATAAGGAGCAGGGACGGGTCAGCGAGTGATGCCAGCGCTGCCATAGCGGAGTCAAGCATGATGGTCCTTATTCAACGTGGATGTTGTATGTGGTCTCCAGCAGTTCCTTGACGTAGGTCCTGACGGAGTTGCTGACGGTGTAGGCATCCCTTACGCGGCCAGCCATTTCTGCGTCCGCTACGAGGGGGTAGCCGCCGAGGACTTTGGCGGCCTTGGTCTGGAATTCCTTATCGGTACCGAGCTTCTCGCTTGATTCACGCAGCAGCGTGACGGCTTTCTCGGGCGTCTCCTGCGGGACCCAGAGCCCTTTTTGGTAGGTGTACGTCAGCCCTAGCAGCGTCTTGTAGGCTTCAAACTTTTCGCCGGAGGGCTTTTTGCCATGCAGTTGCTCGTAGGCTTCGGGAACGGTGGGGACGTCAGGGAAGTTTGGGTCGCGGACCACGTCCCCTGACCCGTCCAGCTGCCCGAAGGACATCAGGACAGTTGCTTTGCCTTCTTTGGCTATGCCTTCCACAGCGGAGCCGTAAGCGGAGGTGGTCTGGTAGTCCAGGTCGATTTCGCCGCGCTGGAGTGCCAGATTGACCGGGCCGCGCCCTTCGAAGCCGAAGGTGGACGTCACGTCAGCCTCCAACAGGTCGAAGGCGACCAGGGTGGTGATGTCCAGGCCGGTGGCGCTGATGCCGCCGAATTCGAGGGGCTTGTCCCTGTTGACGAGGTCGCCGATACCGTTGACGCCCGCTTCGGTGCGGGCGTAGATGACGCCTCCGGTGCCATTGACCACCACCGGTTTCAGGTCCTCGAACGAATACTTCACCGCGGAGCGGCCCAGGACCCACGGCACCACGGTAGAGGCGGTTCCCACCAGGATCTCCGTGCCGTCGGTCTTCGCCGAGCGGGCGAACTTGTTGGTGCCTGAGATTCCCTCGCCGCCGGGTTCGTTGACGGGGGCGAAGCCGGGACGGCCCGGAATGTAGTTGGTCAGCTCGGTGCCGATAAAGCGTGCCCAGGTGTCCGTGCCGCCGCCGGAGGCCAGGGGAATCAGAAATTCAAGGGTTTCACCGCTGAAGTTCCCGTCTTCGGTGCTGGACGGCGGGTTGAGGAGGCCTTCGCCCAGGACGGTGGTGGCCAGGCCGAGAACGGCAAAGGAAGCGACTGCTCCCAGCACGGTCCGGCGGCTGTGTTGCGGCGGATCAGGCAATTCGGTAGCCGCTGCTTCTTCGAAGCCCAGGGGAGGCTCCAGGGAAGACTTTTGACTCGTCATTGAGGTGTCCTTCGGTTGTGCCGTGCCGGTGTACGGGTGTCACCGGAAGCGGTGTGCGGTGGGGTGGCGCTACCAGGTGTCCGGCAGCAGGAGTTCTGCATCGGCAAGCCGGCGTGCACTGCGGAGTGCCCCGACGACGGGGGTTCCCTCCCTGGTTTCAGACCAGGTCTGGATCAGGCCAGCAGGCGTCCGCATGGTGACTCCTGAGGCCACGTCGCCGGTAATGAGGTCCGCCACGACAGTTCCCTGGTGCTGGGCGGCCATGGTCAGGGCAACACTTCCCGTGATGGCGAGGGCCGGGTGCAGCCGGCCCATCGAGAGCATCCTGACCACCACGTCGGCGTCGTCGTCCTCATCCGCTTTGGCCACCAGGGCCAGTTTGGGGATTGCGCGCTGCGCATCCGCCCGGCTTTCCGCCAGGCCCATGCGCACGGCGGCGTCCCTCCGGACATCATCAAGATGCACCAGCAGATCTGCCCGGCTGTCGATTTCCGCTGCGGTCTCGTGCCCGGTCAGGCCAACGGCTTCGGCCTCCAGGACGATCACCGGTGCGCCGGCGTCGATGAGGGTTGCGGTCACCAGGCGTCCGTCAAAGGTCACCTTGTCCACCGGGTCTCCAGTAGGGAAGAGCCGGCCCGTAGTCCTGCCGGCCGGGTCAAAAAAGCCCATTCCCACCGCAAGGCCGGGGAAGGGAACACCAGGGATCATCTGGTCTCCGGAGTCGGCAAGTACACCGGCCGGGGTGGAGACCTTCTGCAGGATGAGCTGGTTGGTGTTGGTATTCAGCGCCCGGACGGCGGTGCTGTCCTGGCCGGCGGTCACCCAGCCGCGCTGGATGGCATAGGGTGCGACGACGGCGGAACAGTTGCCGCAGTTGCTGCCCCAGTCCACGCGCTGTTCCTCGATGCCCACCTGGGCGAACGTGTAATCCACATCCGCTTCGTCCGAGATCGAGGGGGAAAGGATGACGGCCTTGCTGGTGGTGGAGGTACCGCCGCCGACGCCATCGATCTGGCGGTTGTCCGGGCTTCCGAACAGACGCAGGAGAACCTCATCCACGGACTTTCCTGGAACCTGCAGGCTGTCCCATTCGAAGACCCAGCACTTGCTGGTGCCTCCGCGCATCCACGCGGCAGGGATCTTTAACATTTGCTTCCACACCTTTCCCGGAGGCCTTATCGGGGGTTACTGGCCACCTCGGATAACCCAGTGTGATGCCGCTCGCAGATGAATTACAAACGCTAAAAACTACATGAGTATGCACTTTTACTTCAATAACTGGTGCGATTTTGACCAGAAGTCGGCGCCTGCGAGGCAAGGGGGTGAATTCAACGGGGCAGACAGCTCCGGAATGGCGCGCCCCGTGAAGCCAACGCATAGAATTGTGAGGGGGATTGAAGGAAACCTTCAGGGAGGAACGGGCTGTGCTGAACGTCAGAAGGCTGGAACTACTATTGGATGTGGTGGAGCTGGGTTCCATCACGGCCGCGGCGGATAAGCACGTCTATTCGCCGTCGGGTGTTTCGCAGCAGCTTCGGCGGCTCGAGGCGGAGGTGGGGCAGCCGCTCCTGCAGCGCACGGCCCGGGGGATGGCTCCCACCGATGCCGGGCATGTCCTCACAGCCCACACGCGCAGGATCCTCCGGCAGATGGCAGCGGCCGAAGCGGATCTGGCCGAAATTGCGGGCCTCAACCGGGGGAGCCTGACCATGGGGACTTTTCCCACTCTGGGTGGATCATTCCTCCCGTTGGTGATCAGCAGGTTCAAGGCCCAGTACCCGGCGATAAACCTGCACGTGCGCAGCAGCCGTTTCAACGACCTGATCGAGATGCTGGAAAACGGGCAGGTGGGGATGTCCCTGCTGTGGGATTACGAGTGGAACCGGATTAGCCCCGAGAACTTCGCCCTCACCACTGTCTTTGAAGACGCCACAGCCCTCATCGTGGGCAAGGACCACAGGCTTGCCCGGCGCAAGCAGGTGGACATGGCGGACCTGGCCAACGAGGAATGGATTGTCCGGGAAGAGGAACACCCCGTCGTCGAGGTGCTGCACCGCAGCGCCCAGTCCGCAGGTTTCTCGCCCCGAATCTCATTCCATGCCAACGACTACCAGGAAGCCCAGGCCATGGTCAGTGTTGGTTTGGGTGTTGCCCTGGCTCCGCGAACCGCTGTCGTGAACAAACACCCCGGTGTCAGCATTGTGTCCCTGGGCTCCAGTGCCCCCTCGCGTCGGGTGCTGTTGGCACATCGGCATGACCGGGTCCGCGCTGCCGCTGAAATTGCCTTCCAAGCCACGCTTCTTGAGGTGGCGAAGGACAGCAGCGCCGACTTTCGCTGACTGGCACCGGTGGGGGGCGGCGTAAAGCAGCCGGCCGCCGTCGTTATGTGGCTCTTCGCGGGAGTTCAGTGCGTCGATCTGCTCCTGCCATTGGAAAGGCCGACGGCGTAGCCCGCCGCTTACACGCTTCTAGTCGGCTTCCTCGAGGCCTGCCTCCTTGACAGCCGTTCCCCGTGCCGCCGCGAATCCCGGGGCGCTGGCCTCGATGTCGAACTTCACCTCTTCGGGCGAAGTCCGGTAGATGCTGAACTTATTCTCCGGGTAGTGGCCTTCTCCCGACTCGTTGTCGAAGTAGAACGTTGCTTCCTTGTTGGGGGCGATGGTCAGCCCATCAAGCTTCTGGTAGTAGGACTCGGTCTTTCCGCTCGGCGTCTCGGTCATCGTGTAGTAGACCTCCACCCCGGTGATCTCTTCGCCAGAGGAGTTTTTAAGGGTGAACTGCAGCCTGTCGCTGACCTCCTTGCCTGACGCCTTGTCCATGTTGTTCTCCACCATGGTCTCGGTGATGGCCAGGCCCGTTTTTGTGCCGGTATTGGTGATCGGGTTCTTTGTAACGGGCAGGACAGCCGGGCCGGATGCGGCACCGGAGGCGGCAGGAGATTCCGTCCGCGGGGCGTTGCCGCTGCCCTGTGACGCCTCGCAGGCTACGATGCCGGTGAGGACTGCCGCAAGGATGAATACCAGGGAAAGGAGCTTTTTCATATCAGGGGAGCTTTCTCAGTAGGGTCTCGCGGGTGGTGGTAAGGAAAGCTGCGGCCACCGTAAAGAGGGAGGTGGCCAACAGCCAGAGGCTGTTGTGGGAGGTGGCGTCCCAGACGGCGCCGAGGGGCACTTGGTTGTACTGGGTTTTGACTCCCAGGTAGGCAAAGACGGCACGCTCGTACTGCTTGGTGGTGGACGTCTGCTCCACGAAATCGCGCCCGGTTTCATAGCTGGCGAAGTGTGTGAGGAGCGCCTTCTCGTTCGTCCTGTCGATGTGCAGGCTGGTGAAGAGGCCGCCGGGGATCTGGTTGTCCGGGTCCATGGTGTCTCCTATCTGCGGGATGACCAGGACGATAACGAGCCAGAGAACGAGGGCCAGGACCAGCCCGCTGGCTGGCTGCCGGGTGAGCGAGGCAAGAGTAAGGGCCAGGAGTGACCACATGATGAAGTAGACCCAGGTGTGCGCTGCGGCGATGGCCAGGCGGAGGAAGTCCTGGCCCCCCAGCTGTGCCCGGCCGGCCAGCAGGACTGCCAGGGCGACCACGGCAAACAGAGCCACTACCACCACGAGCCAGACAACGACCGTTGCGAGGATTTTCCCTCCCGCAAAGGCGTGCCTGCCCAGCGGCCTGGTAAAGAGGAGCTGGAGTGTGTTGCTTCCTTTTTCCTTAGCCACGAGCCCGTAGCCGAGGATTACCGCGAAAAGGCTGCCAACAATTTCCAGGTATTCGATGCCTGCCCGAAGCATCTGCAGGGGGAAGAGGTTCGGCGGCGGGGTGGGGGAGCCACCTGCGGCCTTCAGGGCGTCAGCATAGGCGGTGTACTCCGCCAGTTTCACGCGGTAGTCGGCTGCCGCGACCAGCACCGAGAGGAGGATGACCGCGCTCAGGAAAACAAGGAGCATCGCAATTGCCCTGCTGCGGGAAAGGTCCTTCAGCTCCTTCCGGCAAAGGACTCCGACCTCAGCCATGGAGTTCCCTCCTCATGTGGCTCGGGCCCGCCACCAGCAGGACAAGCCAGGCGGCCACGAAGAAAACGAGAATGACCAGCAGGCCGCCTTCCGCAGTGCCCGCTGCCTGGGGATCTTCGAGGATCAGCGCCGTGGTGCTCTTGAACTGTTCGCCCAGGGACAACGGCCCCGTCAGTGCGCTGGTCAGCTCGAAAAAACCTGACTCCACGGGCGCAGTTTTGGAAACCGGGTTCAGCAGGGAGACGGGATGGGCCGCGGTGCCCAGCAGAGGCAGGATAAAGATGACGATGCTCCAGACCACGATCGGGACCAGGAGCCCGGAGGTTGCGGTCGCGCAGCGGATGCCGTTGAGCATTCCGAGCGTGACGAAGGGAATCAGGAACAGCCACGCAACCCCAAACAGGGCCAGGATGCGGGCGCCCTGGGCTGGCGTGGGAAAGGAGCCGGTGGCGACGGCAATGCAGGCAACGTTCACAAAGGCGGCAACGCCAAGGATGAACAGCAGCAGCAAGCCGGTCCCAGCCAGCTTGGCAGCAAGGTATTTGGCGGGGGGGACGTCCCGGGAAAGCACCAGGTCAATGGTCCGGGCCCGGCGGTCACGCAGGGTGGACTGGGCGCCAATGACGATGGCCAGCAGGGCGGCGATCAGGATGATGTAGATCACCGTGTTCCGGGCATAGTACAACGGTGAAATTGTTGAAAACGGGTTCGGAGCCGACGTCAGCCCCTCCCTCACGGCCTCCTGGTACACCTCCGTGACGGTGCCTTTCGCGGCGGAACCGATAAATGCCGAGACTGCGACCATGGCCATAAAAACCACCAGCAGGAACTGGGGAAGCCGTTCCCGCCTGGCTGCGACGGTCTCCTGCCTGATGGTGGCAACCCAGACGCTCATGATGGGGTTCCGGCTGCAATCGACAGGTAAATCTCCTCAAGGGAGTCCTGCCCGGGAAAGGAATTCAGGGTCGCGGCGATGGAGTCCTGGTAGATGAGCCGGCCCGCACTAAGGATGCCGATGCTCGTGCAGCTGCGCGTCACTTCCCCCAAGAGATGGGTGTTCATGAAGACTGTCATCCCCAGTTCCCGGTTGAGCCGGATGATGATGTTCCTCAGTGTGGCCACGCCCTGGGGATCCAGGCCGGACGTCGGTTCATCGAGGAACAGGACCTCCGGTTCATGCAGGATGGCCTGGGCTATGCCGGCACGCTGGCGCATGCCTTTGCTGAAGGTGCCCATGCGCTCACGGTCGTGGCCGGGGAAATCGACAATGTCCAGCACCGTGCGGATCCTGGCGGCTGGATGCTGCACACCGGAAAGCTGGGCGAAGAACATCAAATTGTCATTCAGCGTGAGGTTGTCATAGAACTGGACGTTTTCCGGAAGGTAACCGATGATCCGGCGGACCTCTGCCGGCTGCGTCCGAATGTCCCGCCCGGCTACCGATGCCGTTCCCGAGCTGGGCGGCAGCAGCGTCGTCAGGATGTTCACCGTCGTGGTTTTGCCCGCCCCGTTGTGTCCGAGCAGCCCGAAGATTTCACCCCCGGGGACGGAGAGCGTGAGCTGGTCGAGTGCTGTTTTCCCACCGTACTGCTTGACCAGGCCGGTGGTCTGAATCGCCATGTCCGTCATGAAGAGGACGGTACGCCGTGCTGGATAAGAGGAAGCTGAGAATTCACCTCCGGAATCGGGCTCTCTGCGAACCCTACAGAATGGGGTTTGTTCCTTGCCCCGGAACGGACCATCCTTAAGGCATGGATCCCGAAAGCACGGGTCCCCGCTCCCTTGCGGCGCGCTTCCGTTCCGGCAGGACACGCTGGGGCGTCCGCAAGCGTGCCACGGCCAGCGCGGTGGTGGTGGTGGCAGGCGCGCTCCTCGTCGCCGGGTCCATCCTGCTGATCCTGTTGCAGACGTATCTCAGCGCATCCACTGAGACGGCCGCCCTGCGCAAGGCCGACGACGTGATTGCCCAGATGGCGGACAATGACGTGGAAGAAGCGGCCGAATACATCATGACCACCGCTCATGCCGGACAATACGTGCAGATCCTGACGCCTGCCGGAACTGTTTTCGCGTCCTCTGATTCCGCCGGAGCTGCTCAGCCCGTGACTTCCTTGCGGCCATCAGCGGGAGAGGTCCTGACACAGAAAGTGCCCGGACTGCCCGAACTGGGCGACAGCGATGATTTCCTTGTCGTCGCCAAGGGGGTCCCGGTACGCGGGAAGACTTACACGGTGGCGGTTGCGTCCACAGTCCAGGTCCAGGCGGATACCGTCTCAACCGTCGCGTGGCTCATGCTGGGTTTGATGCCGGTGCTGCTCGTGGCTGTGGGCCTGCTGGTGTGGGAGCTGGTGGGGCGTTCCCTGCAACAGGTGCAGCGGATCCGGCGCCAAGTATCGCGTATCAACGTCCATAGGCTCAGCGGACGGGTGGACGTGCCGCCGACGGCTGATGAAATCACTGCCCTGGCCTTGACGATGAACAGCATGCTGGACAGGCTCCAGGCCTCCGAACAGGAACAGCGGCGGTTTATCTCCGACGCCAGCCACGAGCTCCGGAGTCCGCTGGCAACCCTCAGTGCTGCGGTTGAGGTGGCTTCCGCGGACCCCACCGGCGCAACATGGAACGAGTTGAAGGATGTCCTTGCCGATGAAACAGCCCGGATGCGCTATCTCGTCGAAAACCTGCTGACCCTGGCCAAATCCGACGACGGCGGGCTGCGCATCGACGTGACGGACGTCGACTTGGACCATGTGGTGCAGGATGAGATCCGCCGCCTGCGGGCCACGAGCGCGCACCGCGTCGAGGCGGACCTCCGGCCGGTGCGGATCCAGGGTGACCCGATGCGGCTTGGGCAGGTGCTGCGGAAAGGGGTGGACAACGCGGACAAGCATGCCCGCTCCCGCATTAGGATCACCCTCGACACCCGCCCCGGCGGGGCCGTCCTCGCCGTCGACAATGACGGCGACCCCGTGCCGGAAGGCGACCGTCTCCGGATCTTCGGCCGCTTCGTCCGGCTGGATGCAAGCCGGACGCGCGGAAGCGGGGGCAGCGGCCTGGGACTGGCCATCGCAGAAAGCATTATGGCGGCGCATCACGGCACCATCAGTGCGACCGAAAGCCCTGCTGGCGAGTGCCGGTTCGAGCTCGTCTTCCCGCGGACCGATCCAGACGGGCTTCCGGACGATCATCGAGGTGACCGGCTGCCGTCTCCGTTACCCAAGCTAAGTCCGTAGTGAAGCTGCGTCCGCGGTGAGGACGTAGCCCATACCCCGAACAGTGGTCAGGGTATGGAGGTTGAACGGGACGTCGATCTTCCGCCGGAGGTAGCCGATGTACACCTCCACCACGTTGTCGCCGCCTTCGAAGGCCGGATCCCACACGTTGTCCAGGATCTCCGCCTTGGACACCACCTGGTCGTGGCGCCGCATCAGGTATTGCAGCAGTCCGTATTCCCGGGCTGTCAGCACGATGGCGCGGTCGCCCCGGCAGACCGTCCGCCGGGCAGGGTCCAGGACCAGCGACCCGAGCGACAACACAGCAGGCCGTTCGGGGGCACCGCGGCGAATCAGGGCGCGGATGCGGGCCACCAGGATCAGGAAACTGAACGGCTTCGTAAGGTAGTCATCGGCCCCGAGGTCGAAGGCATCGGCCTGGTCGTATTCCCCGTCCTTCGCCGTCAGCATCAGCACCGGCGTCCAGATTCTTCGTTCCCGGATCTCCTTCAAGACTTCATAACCGTTTTTCAACGGCAGCATGACGTCCAGGAGGATGACGTCGTAGATGTTCTCCGTCGCAGCCCACAGCCCGCTCACGCCGTCATGGGTGACCTCAACAACGAACCCCTCGTTGGACAGGCCGCGGCGCACCGTTTCACCCAGCATCTGTTCATCCTCGACCATCAGCACCCGCATAGGGCCCGCCTTCTTCACCGGAGACGAAATACACGCTGCTTAAAGACTAGGACTGCACCCTGTAAAAACCTTGGGATCAGGGTTGGATTCTGCCGCAAATTGCCCCTACGTCTTGCTGTCGCAGGACAGAGCATCACACGCCCTTGACAGCCAGTCTCGGCCTGAAGGACTATCAAGGTGCCGCTGAGCTTGGCTGTCTTGGAAGCCGGCCTCCGGTCCGGCTTCTCGAAGGGGTATCGGATGCATGCAGCACTCCCTCGTCACAGATCCTTCCGCAGTGTGGCCGCAGCCGCCGCTGCCCTCCTGGCGTTCTCTGTTGCGGGCTGTACCAGCCCTCCGGAGCCGCCTGACCCGCCGTCCCCAACGGCCACTACGACGGGTCCGCCGCCGTCCCCTGGTGATGTTCGGATCGCTGCTGTCGGTGACATGAACGGTCCCAAGACAACTAAGACTGACAGCCCGTCCGGCCTGAACGGCGCGGCGATCACCCGGCTCGTGCAGAACAACGAGGTTGACGCTTTCCTGGGGCTCGGGGACTTCCAGTACGACATCGCGCAATGCGAGGACTACGTGGACTACTGGGCGCGGCTGTGGGGTGGCACGATGCCCAAGCTGTACTGGGTGTCCGCCCCGAGCCATGACTGGAGGCCTGGCCGGAACGAAGACCTCGACAACTTCATGAATGGCGAATGCCCGGGGTCTGAGGCGAAAGCTGCGATCAACCAGGAGCGTGGGTTTATCGAGAACGGGCAACCGTACTCCAAGGAGTTCGGGAACTGGCACTTCGCGTTCCTGTCCTCCGCGCAGTGGCGGTACGACAAAACGAAGGCTATGGAGACGACGAAGTGGCTGGACGATGACCTTGCTGCTGCCAAGGCGGCCGGAAAGCACCTGGCAGTGGTGTACCACGACCCGTACTTCACATCGAACACGGAAGAGCATGAGCGGGCCGCGGAGCTGAAGCCGTGGATTGACGTGATGTGGAAGCACCGGGTCCGGCTGACCCTGTCAGGGTCACAACACAACTACGAACGGTCATGTCCGGTGAACAACGAGGACGAGTGCGTCGATGACGGGATGACAGCGTTCCAGGTTTCCACGGGAGGTATCGGTCTCCGCTCCTTCGCTACCCTTCCGTCCTACATCGAAAAGCGGTTCAGCGACACCCACGGGTTCCTTCGGATGACACTGCGGGAGGACGGGTCTTTTGACTGGAACTTCGTTCCAACGTCGGGGTCGGGCACGGATTCGGGTACGCGTTCCGCACCGTGATCAAGACCCACCGCCCAGCCCCGGACGAGGCAGCGGTAACGTAGAACAGCATGGCGGCGCCGCCGTCGTCCTTTAGGTCCAGGGGCGCGGCGGCGGCAGCCTGGCCCTGGGCCTTGTCGAAGCCGCAGCCCGGACTAAAGCGTCTCCGGAACCGGGCGTCCAGGGAAGAGCGTCGAATACTGCTTCCGGTACATCCTGCGCCCGATGAGGCGGTAGGCCAGGCGGACCGGCGCGGGGATCTCTTTGAACAGTTCCTTCCGGTCTACGGGCGGATTCGTTGCCAGCACCATCCCGAGGTAGCCGACCAGGAACTTGTTGCTGACCTGCCTGCTCCCGTGCTCCGCGGCTGCCTTCATCTCCTTCTGCGTCATCACCTTGTCCACGGCGGGCATCACCTCGGTGACCTCACGCCGAAGATGCACGTCGAGGACAGCCTTCAGGTCCTCGTAGCGCTCAGCCAGTTCCTGGCCGGTCTCTGCGTCCGCCGTTTCCATCCAGCTCAGGCGGACGGGTTCGATATTCTCCAGCCGTTGTGTCACCTGGCGGTGTTGCTCGAGCATCTGGCCCACGTGAAGGGCGCACGCCGGTGCCCGTTCGGCCAGTTGCTGGTACGTTATGCGAGACCAGGACCTCTCCCCGGCAGCATCGTAGCGTTTGCCCCTATGCCGCACAATGGCACCTGGTTAGGGCGGGATTAGGTAGGGGAGTAGCCGAACTCCCCTACCCCGGCCGGTGCGGGTAGGGGCAAAATTGCGAAATGAAAAGACGTATAGTGGCTAGTTTCGCAGCGGCGATGATGTCGCTTGGTGGAATCGCACTGGCATCCCCCGGCAATGCAGCGCCTGACTCATCCCCCGACGCAGGGCAAATTATGGTCAAATTCCGTGACGATGCTGCTGCACCGGGCCTGCTTCGCCAGAAAGGCCTCCGCTCGAGCGCAACGATCGGAAGCACTGGCGCCGTCCGCGTGAAAGCGCCTCCCGGAAAAGAAGCGCAACTCATCCGGGAGTTGAGCAGCAGTCCGGACGTTGAGTACGCCGAGCCGGATGAGGTGGTTACTGCCACCACGGCCGATCCCTACTTTGAACGCCAGTACGCTCTTCATAACGTTGGGCAGTCGTTCACGGATTCCGCCAACACGCTGACCGTGCCGGCGGGCACCAGGGACGCCGACGTGGACGCTGTGGCAGCGTGGAACATCACCAGGGGAAGCGGCACCAAGGTGGCCATCATCGATTCAGGTGTGGCGATAGACCACGAGGACATCTCGCAAAAGGTGGTTGCGCGGGCCAACTTCAGCAGCACGATCATTGATGAACCCGCCGACTACGACAGGTACGGCCACGGCACCCACGTCGCCGGGATCGTTGCCGCTGAACACAACTCCGCCGGCGTCGCCGGGGTGTGCCCTGACTGCAGCATCCTGGATGTCAAAGTGCTCGACGACACCGGGGCCGGTTCCAGCTCAGCCGTTGCCGAGGGCATTGACTGGGCAGTGGCAAACGGTGCCAAGGTAATCAACATGAGCCTGGGGCAGTCCGTTCCGTCACGCACCCTCGAAACCGCGATCCAGAACGCATGGGACAAGGGCGTGGTCCTCGTGGCCGCAGCGGGAAATGCCGGTACCCAGGCCCAGATCTATCCGGCCGCCTATCCCAAGGTCATGGCCGTGGCGGCAACCGACAATAATGATCTGAAAGCACCCTTCTCAACCTACGGAACGTGGGTGGATGTGGCGGCGCCGGGTGTCGACGTCTATTCAACGTTCCCCAACCATCCGTTTGTGCTGGGCATCCAGAGCGGCAGCCAGACCGGTTATGACCTTGCCAGTGGAACGTCCATGGCTTCACCGATTGTTGCCGGTGTTGCTGCGCTTGTCTGGAGCTCCCATCCCCGCACCACCAACGCGTCAGTCCGCGAAGCTATCGAATCCACGGCCGAGCCGATCGAAGGCACCGGCACTTACTGGGAGCACGGCCGCGTGGACGCAGACGACGCGGTCAGCGAGCGGTGAGCTGGAAGGGCGCTCCGAGACCGCTGTAGCCGAAACCGCTGTAGCCCGCCGTGCCCCTCGCTTTCCCGGAAACGTGACAATGGCCCCGACCGCAGCCGAAGCTGTTTTTCGGGGCCATTGCGCTGGTCCGGTGGCTGTTAGCACCGATGGGCCGCCTTAGGCGCGTGCAAGACGCACTTGCCGTCGTTGCACAATATCCGGGTACCTCAGCGCACCCGGATGTTGGACGGCTTCCCCGCGACGTCCCTCGGTTTCAGCCCGGCCGCTTCAGCCTGGAGGATGCACCATTTGCGCAGCTGCATTCCGAGCACCTTTGACAGCGAACCGTGTTTTTCCTTGACTAAGGGTGATCCCGCAGAGCCGAACGATGTCACGCTGATGCCGGCGGCGCCGTGCAGCAGCGGATCGGCCAGCACTGCGGCCCAGGCCTTCTCCAAGGCCCTGGCTGCGGCGTCAACGCTTCCGTTCACGCCCTGGAAGCTCCGCACCACGTGGGCATGCATCCGCTGCTGCTCCGTCAGGGCCGGCGCGGGCTTCGTTGCCTTTACGACGGCGGCAGCCGGGGCTGGTGGCTCGGGCTGCGGTTTCGGTTCTGCGTGGCGGGAATTGCCGCCCGCTCCGGCGAGCAATAGATCTGCGAGTTCTACGTGAAGGGCAGCGATCTGCCGATGAATTTCGCTGATCCGCTGCACCACGTCGACGCCCGCATCGTGCTTCGGCACACCCAGCCTGGCCTTCACATCAGCCGGGCAGCTGGTGCGGAACAGGGCGCAAAGCGCTTTCGCCAGGCCAAGCCGCGCGTCGGCGCCGGGCAGGTGCAGCGGTGCCGGGCTGGTCGACGTCGAGATCACCGCAGCGAGGTCCGGCAGGCTTCCATACACCTTGCCCCACCGGATGCGTTCAATCTCCGTCCGCTCATCCACCTGCGGGGAGTACACGCTTTGCATCAGCAGTAGCTGCCGCGGATCAAAGTCAGGAAAGTACTGCGGCAGGATCCCGTTGCGCAGGGCCAGGCGTACGGCGTCGAGCTGTTTCGAAACCTGCTCTATGGGGTTGGCAACCAGCAGTCCGCCCTCCAGCTGCCACCGGGCGCCAGTATCGGTGGCGGAAACCACGCGGTGGGGGAATCCCTTCCACTCGCTGACCATCAGCGTCCCGTGCCGGACGTTATAGAAGAACCAGTCGATCTCGGCCACCGGCCTGCCCGGGGCGTCCACGCGGCAATTGCTGAACGCCCACACGTCGTCGTTGAGCAGTTCACCCAGCCTTGCGACATCGCGGAGGGAGGGACGGTGGGCCGCCGAGTTGGCGGAAGGAAAATGAAGCAACGAAGGCCTTCTGGGGCGCCGGGGCCGGCAAAGGGAACCCCACACCCTAGCCGGTCGCGCCTCATGCGCTACGCCATCATCACCGGCCAGATGGTGCAGCCGCAAGTCTTTCCATCGCCCAGTCCCAGCGGATCAGCTCCTGCTCGAGCCGGACCGCCCGGCCATACGTGTCCGTTACCAGCCCTTTGTAAAGTCCTGCCTCCTCCGCCGTCAGCCGGCCCAGCCCGGACTTGGACGGCGACGGCTCAGTGCCCCACACGTCCCGATGCGCCAGGAGCGTTGCTTCATCCATCAGCACACTGGCGACGTGCGGATGCACTGCGCGGAGCTGGTCAAGGATCTGGAAACCATGCGTGTCCAGGTCGCCCCAGTAAAAGACGTCGCAGTCGCGGAGCCATCCAGCGTCCCGCAGGGAGGAGAACCCGTAACCACCGCCGTAGATCGCCAGTGTGTCCCGGCATTCCGGGAGGGCCAGGAAGTTCACCAGGTTTTCAGTGATCAGCACTTTTGTGACGGGTAGCCTCAGCGTGCTGAACGCCCCGGCCGTCACTGTGACATCCCGCGCGTCGCCCAGCAAGGGGACAGCAGCATCCAGCGAACGGAACCGGACGAGCTCCGGCGGGTGCAGGAATCCATGCATGGCGGCAAAGCGGGCGGCGGGAGTCCGCGGCGCCGCCTGCCCCAGGAGGGAGCCGGCTTCAGCGGCCACGTCAGCCACCTGTTGAGCGGCATCCTCCGGCGCGTCATCGGCAGGCGTTTCCGCGAGGAGGGTTTCGAGTAATTCGTCGATCACTGCCCGGTTGCCTTCGACGAACTTGGTGTGCACGCCGGACAGGCTCAGCTGGCGGACGTAGACACCGGGATCCCGGTTGTCCCGAAGCCACAACGCAATCCGGCCTGCTGTGAGTGCGCTGGCGCCCAGGTCCAGCAGCTTCAGGGGCCGCCGCAGCGCCCAAGCGCGGAACAGCGGGTCCAGCCCGGCCAGCCCCTCGGCCAGTTCCTGGAACCGCGCGGCGTCCTTGGCCTTGCCGGCAAAGGCAATCTCGTCCTGTGCCGAAGCGAAAACCACCGCAGCCGGCAGCTGATTGGCCCCGATGGTATTGCGCCCCAGCTCGGTGGTCTCCAGGGTGAACGGTCCTGCGGCGGCCAACAACCCCTCCGCCCATGCGCGCGCATCCGCGTAATCACGCAGGAGGGCCGCCGCCGTCGGCCGCTTTAGGGTACGACGGCGGGGGTAGGCCCCGCTGGGAGCCAGCAGTTCGCGGAGGAGGGAGCCGCTGCTCCAGGCCTTCAGTGACAGGGCGCGAAGGTCAGACGGGGTGGTCCACCCCGGTGGCCGGCCCGCGGAGCTGTCAGCGCGGAGGTCCCTTCCCGAACCTCGCAAGCTCGCTTCGGGCCCCTCGGGACGCCGCTTAGGCACGCCGGTCCCGTTCCTCCCGGTACTCCTGGAGGGTCATGTTCCGCAGCTGTGAATCGTTGCCGTTGGTGTTGGCCACAAAACCCACGTGTGCGACAAACGGTTCGATCACGTGGATCTTCTGCAGGGGAGTGACAATCAGCAGCTGCAGCTTCATCCGCTGGAACAGTTCCAGGCCGTAGCGCGCAGACTCGTCGGAGCCGCGCCCAAACGCCTCGTCAATCACCACAAAGCGGAAGCTGCGGCCCTTGCCCGCACTTTTCCCGGCCCCCGAAGCCGCGCCCTGCCCCGTGCCCAGGCCGAACTGGAACGCCAGCGCTGCGGCCAGGATGGTGTAAGCCAGCTTTTCCTTCTGCCCACCGGACTTGCCGCCGGAATCGGTGAAGTGCTCAAACTCCTCGCCGGTCTCGGTCCACTTCTCGGCGGCGGAGAAGGTGAACCAGTTCCGCACGTCAGTGACTTTCGCGGTCCACCGCTCATCCAGTGCTGTGAAGCCGTCGCGCCCGCGGAACCGTTCAATCAGCCGCTCCACCTGCAGGTACTTCTGTTCGGAGTACTGGTCCTCGTCCCCGATGGTTCCCTCCGAACAGGCCCGCAAGTCCGTTCCGAACTGCCGGACGTCCAGGTCCGTGGTGTTCTGGTGCTCCAGTTGGATGTGCCGGCCGCGGTTGTACTCGATGGTGGCCAGGGATTCGTTGATCTTGGTGATCCGGCTGACGATGTCCTGCCGGCGGCTGTCCAGGAAGGCGTTGAACGCCACCACCTCGTGGATGGTGTTCTGGTTCAGGGACTCCTTGAAATGTGCCTCGAACTTGGGCAGATCGTTCTTTTCCAGCTGCTCGAGCAGCCGGTCGTAATCTCCGGCGGCGTCAAGCGAAGCGTCGATGTCCGTGGTTTCGTTCGGATACTTGTTCCGGAAATCCGCCATCAGGCGCACCGTTCCGGCCTCCGCCGTGGCCAGGCGCTTGGACAGCGCATCGATGGCCTTCGTCAGCTCCTGCCGCACCAAGCTCTCCACGGCCACGGTGTTCTTATAGGTGAGGACTCTTTCCCCGGGCGCCCCGGCGGCGAGGGCCGCTACGGACGCCAGCAGGCCGGCGTCGTCCGTCAGCGGCTCCTCCGCCAGCACGGCACGGCACTCGGCGATGGCCTCCGCAAGGTTCTCGGTGTCCTTCTCATTGGCTCCGAGCCGCTGCTGGATCTTGTTTGCCCGCTCTTCGAAACGCTGCAGGTCAGCCTTCATGGCGGTCTCCCGGGCAGCCAGCTCCTGCAGGACGTTGCTGGCTGACTCCAGCGCCCGCCGTTCCTCCTTGAACTCCTCGATCCGCCGGGCAGTGAGCTCCCAGTTGACCTCGCCGAAATCCGCTACCGAGCGCACGGTGCCGAGTTGCTGGTTCTTCCGGCCGAGGTCGCCCAGCTGGCGGTCGACGTTAGCCAACTGCGTCGCGGCCACCTGGAGCTGGCCCTTTGCCGTGTCCAGCTCGGCGAGGAACCGGTTCACCTTGTCCTGGTTGTCCCAGCCCAGTACGAAGTTCCGCCGGTCCGCGATGTCCCTGCGGTCATCCTTCTCATGCCGTCCCCTGCCGCCCTTGAGCTGCCCGTTCGCGGTGAGCGCTTTGGGGAAGCGCCGGAAGTCGGCCAGTGTGTCACAGCAGACGTAGTCGAACCGGCCCGCCAGTTCCTCCAGCAGGAAATCGCGGAACGGCGTGCCCTGCTTGATGGCGATCTTGGCAGCCAGGGTTCCGGGTTCGGCACTCCGGGCAGAGTAAGAATCACCCACCCTCAGGTAGACGAGCTTGCCCTTGAGGTTGTTCGATTCCACCCAGCTGCTCACCGCAGCGTAATGTTCCACCGGCACCAGCAGGGACAGCGCGAAGCCCCTCAGGGTCCGTTCGGCTGCGCCTTCCCAGGCGGCTTCGCCGTCGCGGACGCGCAGCAGCTCGCCGGCGAACGGCAGCGCCTTCTCCGGCACGCCGGTTCCCTCGCACAGCCGGCGGCGGATCCCCACCTGGTCAAGCGGCAGCAGGTTCCGCCGGGACTGGAGGCTGGTGAGTTCCGCTGTGAGGTCGGCGGCGCGTTCGGCCAGGACCGTGCGGGTCATGGTCAGCTCGGTGCGCTGCTCCTGCAGGTCCCTGTTCTGCTCCGCCAGCCCGGATTCGACGGCGGCCAGGCCGTCCCGGTTGGCGTCGAACAGCACCCGGTCCTCCGGTGCCCGCAGGCCCAGCTCCGCGGTGGCGGCCGCGTAGGTCTGGTACCGGGTGCGCTGTACGGCGGCTTCGCGCCCCAGGCGCGCAATGTCCGCGTCGATTGCCGCGAGCCGGCCGCCGCCGTTGGAACGGATGTCCTCGGCCACGGCGCCAAGATCGTGCCGGAGTTCGGCGATGCGGCCGGTCACGGAGGCGTTGTCCTCGCGGAGCCGCTGGCCGGTGCTGCCCAGCTCAGCGGCATGTTCGAGGCTGAGGATCAGCTTCTGGTTGGTGAACCACGGGTGCAGCTGGTCCCGCTGGTCCCTGGCCTCCTGGTCCTGGAGCGTGAGTTTGGCGTGTTTGACGGCCCCCTCGCGGATGGGGGCCAGCATGGCGATCTGGTCCTTGGCGCGCAGCACGGCGCCGTGGGCCTTCTTGAGGTCATCGAAGTGGTGGATCAGGTTCTTGATCCGGCTCTCCACGTCGTCTTCGTCCAGCATGTTGGTGCGCACGAAGTGGGTGATGTTCTCCACCTGCTTCATGGACACCGTCCGGTGGAACAGCTCCATGGCCTGGTTCCCGGTGATGCCGAACTGGCGCTTGAACGCTGCCGCGTAGGGCTCGAAGGTGTCGTGCACCGTGGCGCCGGCCGCCTTGAGCTTCTTCTTCAGCTTGAACGGGTCCTGGCCGAAGTTGGCGAAGTCCGCCGCGATGGTCTGGTCTGTTTCCGCGAGTGAATAGAAACGGTTGGGCTGGCCCGCCTCCTGGACCGCCCACAGCGTGATGGCCAGCGTGACCGACTTGTCCAGCACGGCGTTGTGGAACACAGCCAGCACCACTGTGAGCGCGCCGGTTCCGCGCAGCGACACAGGCCTGGAGTTTTCGCCGCCTGTACTGCGGGTGCTCTTGTGGTAGCCCCGCACATACGACATGAGGGTGCGTTCCTTCTTCTGCGCACCGGCGGCCTTGTTGTATTCGATCTTGTTGGCCGGCAGCAGGAGCGTGGTGATGGCATCCACCACCGTTGACTTTCCCGAACCGATGTCGCCGGTCAGGAGGCTGTTTGCCCCGTCCAGCCGGAACGTGCGCACGCCCTGGTGGAACGTGCCCCAGTTGAGCAGTTCCAAACGGTGCAGCCGGTAGCCCGGGGGAGCGCCGGCGTCGTCCGCTGTGTGTCCTTCCGCCGCGTCCGCGCGGTCCTCAAGGCTGAACAGGCTGTCCTGCAGATCCGCGGTCACGGCAGTTCCCCTTCGGTGGTGCTTTCAGGTGTTTCCGGTCGAGCGCCTGCGGGTTCCGCCAGGGACGCCCGGTAGTCAGCGAGCCGCGCGTCGAACTCCTCCAGCCACTGGGCGTCAACGTAGGCCTTCAGGATCCTGGCGACCTCGTAGGTGTCCGCCTGGCCGCGGAGCCTGCGGAGGAAGCCGAGCTCCACCACCTTTTTGATGGTGGCGCCCAGCTTGTCCAGGATCTTGGCCTGGTTGCTGGATTCAGGCAGGAAAACCGCCACCATGTCCACGATTTCCTGCTCCGTCATGATGAGGCGGAGCTCGCTGCTGTTGGTGTCGAACTCGAGCATCCGGCCGCGCAGCAGTGCCAGCAACAGGCTCACGTCGAAGGTGAGCCGGCGGCGCGGGATCAGCCGGGGGAGATTGCCCTCGGGATCCTCCTTGGACCGGAGGAACGCGTAGCCCTCGGACTCATCCAGGATGAGGTCCAGCCCGAGCACGGCCACATAATCCCGGGCCTGGGACTCAAGGGCGAGCAGCGACTGCCAGACCTTCTCATCCGATTCGGCGTACAGGACGCCCCGGAAGAGCCGGGTTACGACGCCGGGAAGTTCCTCGGGCGTCCGGGCTGCGGTTTCGATCGTGTCCTGGGGATTCATGCCGGCCTCACAAAGATGATCTGGTCGATAATGGCTTCGCGGATGCTGCCGTCAGGGAGCTTCCACTGCAACTGCTGGGGCACATCGTCATGGATGCTGGCCCATGCGGACTCGCTGGCCAGCTGGTAGTACGCAACGATCTCGGCCAGTCCCTGCTGCAGCGGATGGGCTGTGGTGACCTCTACGAGGGTTGCCTGCTCGGCGTAGGCCAGGACGGAATCGACGTTCGCCTGCAGGCGCTGCTTATCCACGTGGAACTGGCTGAACAGGGCACCCGCGTCCACGTCCGTGTCATCGGCGGCCAGCACGTCGTCGTCCACCATCATCTTCCGGCTTGGCTCGTACAGCGGCCGCTCGAACGGCAGGGCGACGTCCACCGACTGGGCGGCGATGTCCATGAAGATGCCCGACGGCGGTGCCTCCCGGGTGCCCAGGGCACCGGATTCAATACTGCGGATCAGCCGCATGATGCGCTTGTTTTCGAGGAAGACCTTGTCATCCAGGAGCCGGCGCATCTGCTCGGACAGCTGGCGTACGGTGGCCTGGGTCTGGTCGACGGCGGGCAGCCAGTCCTGGTGCAGCCTGGTCACCGCGTGCAGGTCCTCCACCCCGGCCAGCGCCTCGATTTCCGTGGCACGCTGCAGGAGGTCCTGCAGTTCGGTACGCAGCTGAGGGGACATGAGATAGTCCCAAAACCCCTGGAAGGTGCGGCCTTGAAGGGAGCTGCTGATGCCCTGCTGGTTGGCGAAGATGGTTTCCAGGAGCTCGCCCTGGGTGCCGTCCCAGGTGGCGATCTGCTCCCGTACCTGCCGGTCCAGTTTCCGGAAGTTCTGTTCAACCTCGCGGAAATCGGCGAGGAGGTCTTTGGCGAGGGTTGTCAACTGCTGGAAGTGGTCCAGCGCCTCCGGGGCAGTCATCACCCTGACGTTGCCGTCCCTGATCCTCTGCATCTCGGCGTCGATCCCGTCCCGCTGGCGCTGCAGCTCGGCCAGCCGGACCTCAGGATCGGTCTCGGACTGCTGGACCAGGGCCTTGAGGACCGCGAAGATGCTGGTGAGCCTTGACTGGGTGGCCACAAAGTCCCGCCCGCGAAGGTTCTCCACCCACCGGACAACATCCTCCGCGGCTGGGGTGAGGTCGTAGTGCGGCTCGTCCTGGCCGGGAACGTAGTACTTGCGCAGCCAGGCTTTCTCGCTGGCAGCCCAATCGTCCAGGTACTCGCCGGCAGGACGCGGGAACTTGTCCTCACCGTAGACATCGCGCAGGCCAAACAGGATGTCATCCAAATGGTCGATGAGCTCCTGCCGGCCGATGTCACGCTGGTTCGGGCCGGTAAAGGCTTTGATGAAGAAACTGATGGCCAGCGGGGCGTTCTGCGCACGGAGCAGGGACCAGCCTGCGTGGTTCTCACGCAGGGCGTTGACGGCGTAGAAATCCAAGGCGTCCTCAGAGCGGGTTTTACGGCGGGATGGCTTATCTGCCCAAGCTACACGGCGCCACCGACAATTTCTGCGGAGGACGGGTGTATTGCCACCTGTCCGGCGGCATTGCTGGCTTCCGCCTGCTCCCAGTGACGCCGGAGCAACTCCGCCAGCCGCCCGGGTTCGATCCTGTGTGGAGGGTCGAAGTGGTGGCGCTTGGGGAACACCTCCAGATGGAAGTCCGGGAAGAACACCCTTGCCAGCCGGCTGGCAATCTCGCCGTAGGCATCCGGGTTGCTCAGGCCGCCCAAGGCGTAGAACACGGGCCGCGGAAACGCTGCCAGCCGCTCCCTCTCCAGGTCGTAGTCCTTGAAGGACCGCAGGAAGGCTTTGATGCCCGCGGGCCGTTTCGCCATCCACGGCGGCGGGGGGCCTGGCGGCGGTGGCGGAAGGACGGCGTCGGGCTTGACTCCCAGCCTGATAAAGGCGGGCAGGAACTGCTCCGGAGGGAGTGCCTCGAGCTGCCCGTACTTCTTCCAGAGCTCCGCGTGCCCGGGGCTCCAGTCCCAGTTCCCGGCCCAGGCAGGCTCAAGCAACGCCAGGCTGAGCAGCCTGTCAGGGTGCCTGGCGGCGAATGCCAGGGCAACTGCGCCGCCGCCGGAGTATCCCACCAGGTGGAAGGTCTCCCAACCAAGGGCGTCGGCTTGGCGCAGCACGCCGGCAACCTCTGTGTCCAGTGTCCAGCCAGGCGGAGGCTCGTCGCCCGCATAGAGGTCCAGGTCCTTGGCGACGGCCTGCACCTCGGGTCCCAGGGCTTGAATCAGTGCCTCATACGCTGGCTGGGCCGGGAGAATGGAGCCCGGCAGCAGAATGGTCCGAATCCGATCCATAAACGAACCATACGCCCGGTCCGCTTGTTCCTGACAGCCCCGTGGTGAGGCCCGGCTGAGCCTCGGCCGAGGCCCCGAAACGGACGGTCTGCTCCGCACTTCGCCGGGGGAGTGACAGGCTGAATTTGGTGGCAGGATGTGCCCGCTGAAGCCGGTGGTAATTAGTGCTCCAAATCTCCTGTAGGGTTGATCCTGTTGTTGTGTTTATGCAGTTGGTAGTTCAGGCAGTACGCGGGGTCGAAAGTCCTCGTTCTTCTGAAGTAGCGGTTTTGAACACCCCACACCGGAGGACCCGAAAGTCGGGACTTTTCCTCCACCTTCACGAAGGACAAAAATAATGGCTACTGGTACCGTCAAATGGTTTAACGCTGAAAAGGGCTTCGGCTTCATTTCCCCCGATGACTCCTCACAGGACGTTTTCGCACACTACTCTGCGATCGCTTCCTCCGGCTTCCGCTCACTCGAAGAGAACCAGAAGGTCTCCTTCGAAACCGAGCAGGGCCCCAAGGGTCCCCAGGCCGTAAACATCCAGTCCCTCTAATTTTTAGAGAAACTGGGGCCTAAGGGTTTCAAATTGTGAAAGCAGGGCCGGTCACTGACCGGCCCTGCTTTTGTTAACCGACTCGACCCGGGGCATTAGCGGGCCACGGCCGCTAACCCGCATTAGCGGCCGTGGCCCGCTTAAACGGTGCCGGCCAGCACCGTTCGTGCGGGCCCGGGCCGCCATTGAACTAAGGCCGCCAAGTGGCTCAGTGCAGCCCCATCGCGTTCCGCACCTCATCGAGGATGTGGTGCATCGCGTTCTCGGCAGCAACAGCGTCCCCGCCCGCGACAGCAGCAGCAACATCCTCGTGCGCCTGCAATGCCTCGTTCCGCGGCTTGAAGGGCATCAGCCCCTGCTTTGTGCGGCTGGTGAGCACCTCGGCCACCATGCCTTCCAGCGCAAGGAACATTTCATTGCCGCAGCTTTCCAGCAGCAGGCAATGGAATTCGATGTCCGCCGCCAGGAATGCCTCAAGCTCCCCGGCCTCGCCGAGCCGGCGAAGGTCGGCAGCGAGCGACGTCAGCTTCGCCCGTTCAGCGGCACTCGCCCGGCGCGCGGCGCCGGCAGCAGCAATAGGTTCGACGGCGATGCGCAGCTCTGTGAGGCTGCTGTACTGGATCTCGCGCCGGTCCGAGGCGAGCCGCCAGCGCACGAGCTTCGGGTCAAAGACATTCCAGAGCCGGCGCTCCTGCACCACGATGCCCACCCGCCTGCGCGAATACACCAGGTTCATGGACTCGAGGACCTTCATAGTGTCGCGGGCTACGGTCCGGGAGATGCCGTACTCCTGCTGGATCCCCTCCAGGGTGAGCCGGCTTCCGGGCGGTAATTCACCGGAAGCAATGGCAACGCCAACCGCCTCCAAAACGCGTTCATGCATGGCGGGGGAAGCCCCGCCGTCGTGCGCGTTGTCCGCGTCCTGTGGTGTCGCCGTCGACATCTTTCCTGCCTTCCTCTGCGCCTGCGCGCCGTTCTAGCTTACTGAAAAAGATGTAAAGGTATGACTTGTGACACGAAAAGATAGTATCTATCGACCGAAAAGGTGCTACCTTATTTCAAGCGCACTCCTCACGGGATGCGCGACGAGCTTTCTTCACTAAGCCAACGGCGTCTTCTTCGGAGGTAAAACATGCAGTATCCCGCCACGCACCTGGTGGTGATGGGGGTTGCCGGGTCCGGCAAGTCCACCATTGCGGCAGCTCTTTCCCAGCAGCTGGGCTGGGCCTGCGCCGAAGCGGACGAGTTCCACCCGCAGTCCAACATCCAGAAGATGAGCCAGGGCATTCCCCTGCAGGATGAGGACCGCTGGCCCTGGCTGCAGGAGATCCAGAACTGGATGACCGCCCAGGCCAAGGCCGGCAAGAGCACCGTGCTGACGTGCTCCGCCCTCAAGCAGAGCTACCGGCAGCTGCTTGCCCAGGCGGAGGGCCGCGTCCTGTTCCTGCACCTCCACGGTGAAGCGGACCTGATTGGCCAGCGCATGCAGGGCCGCGAGGGCCACTTTATGCCGCCCACCCTCCTGCCCAGCCAGCTGGCGACCCTGGAACCGCTCAGCGACGCTGAACTGGCGGCCGGAAGCCTCCGCCTGGACATCTCCAAGTCCCCGGAAGAGCTGGTTAGAACCATCATCGCCTCGCTGAAGCTTTCCGCCGGCCAGGCGTCCTAAACACTTTCGATTCCCCAAACCCCAACAAAACCCTGTTTCAAAGGAGAACCATGACCATCGAAGGATGGACTCAAACGATGGGTGCAGGCCCACTGCTGCTCATCGCTGCGGCCGCGATCGCCGCGCTGCTGTTCCTGATCATCAAGCTGCGCATGCACGCGCTGCTTGCCCTGATCGTCATCAGCCTCGCCACCGCCTTCGCCACCGGCATCCCCGCCAACCAGGTGGTGCCCGTACTGATCAACGGCTTCGGCACAACCCTGGGCACCGTGGCACTCCTCGTGGGCCTGGGCGCCATGCTCGGCCGCATCGTCGAAACCAGCGGTGGCGCCAAGGTCCTGGCCGACTACCTCATTGGCATCTTCGGTGAGAAGCGCGCCCCCTTCGCCCTGGGCCTTGCCTCGCTCATCTTCGGCTTCCCCATCTTCTTCGACGCCGGCCTGGTGGTCATGCTGCCCGTCGTCTTCGCCGTCGCCCACCGCCTGGGCGGGGGAGTGCTCCGCTACGGCCTGCCCGCCGCCGGCGCTTTCTCCGTGATGCACATTTTCCTGCCGCCGCACCCGGGCCCGGTATCCGCGTCCGCCTTCTTTGACGCCAACATTGGCCTCGTAACCATCGCCGGCCTCATCGTCGCCATCCCCACCTGGTACGTCACCGCCTACCTCTTCGGCCTCTACACGGGCAGGAAGCTCGTCCTGCCGGTTCCGGAAATTCTTGGCCACGCCAGCGCCGAAGCCGAGTCCCACCCGCCGCGCTTCCGCACCATCGTGGGGCTGCTGCTCCTGCCGCTGGTCCTGATCTTCATGAACACCGGACTGAACACGCTGGCCTCCTCCGGCGTGTTGAGCGAAGGCGTCAAGGACGAGCAGTGGTTCCAGGTCCTGCGCACTATCGGTGAAACGCCCGTGGCGCTGCTGATTGCCGTGATCGTGGCCATGTTCGTCCTGGGCGCCAAGCGCGGCAAGGACGCCGGCGCGTTGGAGAAACTGCTGGAATCCTCCCTGGGCCCGGTCTGCTCCGTCATCCTGATCACCGGTGCCGGCGGTATGTTCGGCGGCGTCCTGCGCACCTCCGGCATCGGCGCCGCACTGGCGGACGTCCTGGGCAACCTGGGCATCCCGCTCATCCTGGCCGGCTTCCTGATCTCGGCCATCCTGCGCATCGCCCAGGGTTCCGCCACCGTGGCCCTCACCACCACTGCGGGCCTGATCGCTCCGGCCGTCGCGCTGGCAGGACTGAGCGGCATGCAGGTCGCAGCGCTGGTCATCGCCGTGGCCGCCGGCTCCGTGGTGGTCTCCCACGTCAACGACTCCGGCTTCTGGCTGGTGGGCCGCTTCTTCGGCATGGACGTCAAGACCACCCTGAAGACCTGGACTGTGATGGAAACCCTCATCGGCGTGATGGGCTTTGCCATCGCTGCCGTGATCTTCCTGCTCGCCGGCCTGGCGGGATAGCTTCCCCCAACTGGCCCATCCCCAACTGGGTAGCGCCAAGTGTCGTTTCGAACCTCCAAAACGACACCTGGCGCTACTTACTTTAAGAGGGCGGATTGGTTACGCCTGCAGGCCGGGCACTCCGTCCTGGATCCGGAACGAGGCCTTCGTGCTGACCGGGGAGCCCGGCGTCGTGACGTAATCAAGCACCCGGAAGTCCGCGGTCATCACATCCTTGGTGATCCTGGTGTTCACGTACCCGCGCGAATCGTTGTAGAACTTCAGGTGCGGGTTCCACGCCATTGTCGGGTCCGTTGTGGAGCCGGAGCCGTTGCCGGTGGACGTAATGGACGTGCACACCAGCTCCGAACCCACCACCGGCGACGCGGGATCCTTGTAGTCCACCTTGAGCTCGTTCGCCCAGTTGCGGTGCACGTCGCCGGTCAGTACGACGGCGTTGCGCACCTTCGCGTCCAGCCAGCCCTGGGTGATGCGGCGGCGGGAGGCGGCATACCCGTCCCAGCCGTCCATCGAGACGTCGTCCACGTCCAGGGCCTGGGCGCGGTCCCGCTCAGCGAAGAACACCTGCTGGCCCAGGATGTCCCAGCGCTGGGTGGAGTTCTTGAATCCGTCCAGCAGCCACTTCTCCTGCTCCGTGCCGGTGATGGTGCGGTTCTCAGCGAGGCGCTCGGCCACGTTTTTCTTCCAACCGTCGCCGGCGAGCTGGTCGTCGCGGTACTGCCGGGTGTCCATCATGTGGAAGTTGGCCAGCTGGCCCCACTGGATGGTGCGGTAGATCTTCATGTCGAAACCGGCAGGGACTGACGAGGCACGCAGCGGCATGTTCTCGTAGTACGCCTGGAACGCGGCCGCCCGGCGCTGGCGGAAGCGGTCGGTGGTGTCATTGAGCTGGCCGACGTCCCGGTTCTCCGGGACCTCGTCCGCCCAGTTGTTGTCCACCTCGTGGTCATCCCAGACCACCAGCCAGGGCGCGATCGCGTGCGCCGCCTGCAGGTCGGCGTCGGACTTGTACTGGGCGTGCCGCTGCCGGTAGCCCTGCAGCGTGGTGGTCTCCGGGCCCTGGTGGTCGCGCGGGTTGCCGCCGCCGATCACGTAGCTGTCCTTCTTGTATTCGTAGAGGTAGTCGCCCAGGTGCAGTACGAGGTCGGGGTGGTCCTGGGCCAGGCGGGTGTAGGCGGTGAAGTAGCCGTGCTCGTACTGTGAGCAGCTGGCGAAGGCCATGGCCAGTGCGGCCGGCGTCTCGTGCGGTGCTGGGGCGGTAAGCGTACGGCCCACCTGGCTGATGTGGCGGCCGCTGCGGAACCGGTAGAAATACTCGCGGCCGGGCTTCAGGCCCTTCAGCTCAACGTGCACGGAGTGGGCGGTTTCGATCCGGGCGTGTTCGACGCCGCGGGCTACTACGGTGCGCATGTTGGCATCTTCTGCGACTTCCCAGGCGACGGGAACCTGGCGCGAGGGCATGCCGCCCAGGCCGTCCTCGGCCAGGGGGTCCACCGCCAGGCGAGTCCAGATGACGAAGCCGTCCGGCCAGGGTTCGCCCGACGCAATGCCGAGCATAAAGGGGTCGGTGCGGAGGCCGGCGTCGTCCGCGATGGAAGTGGCGGTGGCGGCACCCGGCAGGGCAGCAACAAGGCCGGCCCCGAGGCCGGCGGAAATCAGGGATCTGCGTGAGATGTTATCCATGCCACCGACGGTATGGAGGCCGGTTGGACGGGCTCTGAGGACAACATGAATGGGCGGTTAACTGCGTGACAAATACAGTCGCGGCTTCTGTCAGCATCCCTCATCATGGCCCCGGCGCCTGGCCCCCATATCCTTGGACGGTGACTCTCCTTCAGGCTCTTGTGTCGTTTGCTTTGGTTGCCGGACTTCTGACGCTGGTTCCCGGCCTGGACACTGCCCTTGTCCTGCGCTCGTCCATTTCCAAGTCGCGCCGTTTCGCCTTCGCCACGGCCCTGGGAATCAGCACTGGCGCGATGATCTGGGGAGTTGCTGCGGCGGTTGGCGTCTCCGCTCTCCTGGCTGCCTCCGAATTCGCCTACCGGATGCTGACCATCGCCGGGGCGGCGTACATGATGTGGCTGGGACTGTCGCTGCTATGGAAGAGCCTGCGCCAGGGCAAGGCTGAGCCGACGGGCGACAACCCGGTGCCTGCGGGCGGGGAGGGCATGGTCAGGGGTTGGCTGACCGGGACCGGAACCAATCTGCTCAACCCGAAAGTGGGCGTCGTCTATATCGCGACCATCCCGCAGTTCATGCCCGCAGGGGCGTCACCGTTGCTGGTGGGCATTCTGCTGGCCAGCGTCCACTGCATCCTGGCGATGGCCTGGTTCAGCCTTCTGATCTTCGCCACCGGCTATGCCTCCCGCTGGCTCAAAGGTGCCCGCAGCATCCGCATCATCGACAGCATCACCGGAACCGTCCTCGTGGGCTTCGGCCTCAAGCTCGCCCTCGAACCGGCCCATTAGCCTTAACCGCTGCTACTTCGCTGCTCGGGCCTTCGGAGCCTTGGGTTCCTTTGGCGGCAGCCCCGCCACGTACTCGAAGGCTTTGTGGATCCAGGCTTTCGCCCGTGCGTCGTCGCCGTCGCCCTCCTCGTTCCACATCTCCGGGAGACCGGTGTAGCCGCCCATCGGGCGCTCGGCAGGCCCGAAGGGCACCGTCCGCTCCGCGCTTTCGAGTTCCTGCCGGTCCTCAGGCGAGAGCTTGATGCCGATGGTAGGCCCAAAAAGCCCGGCGAACATGTTGCCGTTCACAAAGGCGCCGAGGTTCCCGAACATTGGCTTGACCATAACGTCCGGGCGGTCGGGTACCAAGGACTTGAAGCGCTCCTTGTCCCCGTCCGTTGCTTTTGGCATCTCCATGACGGTCCTCCCTCGGCTCGGCTGGTGTCTGCAGGATATGCCGTGGCAGGGCCGGCAGGGAACACTTCGCCTGCCGGCGTCGTTGTGCCAGAGGCGGCGTGCTCCAGCCTCGCGCCTGACGTTCCACCGACCAAAGGACACTCCTTGACTCCTCGTACCATCGTGATAACCGGCGCCAGCGACGGCATCGGCGCAGCAGCCGCGCGGACGCTGGTGAAGGCAGGGGAGCAGGTGGTCGTCGTCGGCCGTTCCGAAGAGAAGACCCGCGCCATTGCCAAGGAGCTCAACGCCGATTACTTCGTCAGCGACTTTTCCGAGCTCGCGCAGGTCCGCACCCTTGCCGCCCAGCTGAAGTCCGACTACCCGCGCATCGACGTCCTGGCCAACAACGCCGGTGGCATCATGGGCAAGCGCACCCTCACCGTGGACGGCAACGAATCCACCTTCCAGATCAACCACCTGGCGCCGTTCCTGCTCACCACCCTGCTGATGGACACGCTCGTTGCCAGCCACGCCAAGGTGATCAACACGTCCAGCGCCGCCAATGGCTTTGGCAGGCTGGACCTCTCCGACCTCGCCGCCGAACGCAGCTACTCCACCAACCGCGCCTACGGCACCGGCAAGCTGGCCAACATCCTGTTCACCGCCGAACTGGACCGCCGTTACAGGGACCAGGGCATTACGACGGCGGCCTTCCACCCGGGTGTGGTCCGCACCAACTTCGCCGCGGAGTCCACCAGCCCCTTCCGCTACGCGTACAAGACCCTGCTCAACAGGTTCATGCTCACCCCGGACCAGGGCGCCGACACCATGCTGTGGCTTATCAACGGCACCGCAGGCAAGGACTGGTTCTCGGGGGCCTTCTACGAGAAGCGCGCCATGTCCAAAGCCAACCCCCAGGCCTACGATGCCGAACTGGCGCGCGGGTTGTGGGAGAAGAGCGAAGAGCTGGTCCGGGCTTCGATCTAACCTTCCGTCAGCGGACGCACTCGACGTCGGCGGCAGCCTCCGTGTGCCCCCGGGCTGAGAGCCCGGCAACAACGCCGTCAACGTCCGCTTCGGGCCGGTTCTGGCTCAACTTGGCCTTCGCTTCGATCCTGGTGATCACCAGTTCAACTCCCACGATTGCCCGCAGTTGGCCGGCGATATAGCGCCCAGGTGCATCGTCCACGCTCCACGGGTGCTCAAACGCGGCTTCGTGCACGCCGGTGAGCCGCCGTACCTGCCGTTCCAGCCATGCCGGATCGTCATGGATTACCAGCCGCCCGTAGTGGGCGGTGGTGTAGTTCCACGTTGGTACAACGCGGCCGTGCTCAGCCTTTGAGGCGTACCAGGAGGGTGAAACGTAAGCGTCTGCGCCCTGGATGATGGCCAGCGCTTCCCCAACGGCCGGTTCGGACCACTGAATGTTGTTCCGCGCGAGGTGCCCCTGCAGCGCGCCGTGCTCCCCGGCATCGGGGTCGAAGACAAACGGCAGGAGCGTTGCCAGCAGGCCCTGCGACGTCATGGTGACCAGGTTAAGTGCGCCCGGCCGGGAAAGCAGACCGCGGACAGTTTCAGGCGTGGCAGCGAAATGGGCTGGGGTGTACATGGTGCTAGTCCTTTGCGGGCTGAAGGGATGTGGTGGATTGAAGAAGCTGGACGGGCCGCGCCGGGGCAGGCTTGAGCCGCACCCGAACTGCGGCGCCGGCACACACGATCACAGCCAGGCCGCCGACGATGGTGGCCCAGGTCAGCGTTTCTCCCAGCAGGAGGGCCGCCCAGCCAATGCTCAGCACGGGCTGGATGAGCTGGATCTGGCTGACCTGGGCGATAGGGCCAATCGCCAGGCCGCGGTACCAGGCGAAAAAGCCCAGGAACATGCTCACCACGCCGAGGTAGGCGAAGGCCAGCCACTGCGCCGGCGAGGCGGACGGTGGCTGCGCGGCGACGGAAAGCGCGGCCAGGACCAGTATCAACGGCGAAGCCAGGACCAGCGCCCAGGAGATGGTTTGCCAGGCGCCGAGCTCACGGGCCAGCAGACCGCCCTCCGCGTAGCCGATCGCCGCGGCCAGTACGGAACCCAGCAGCAACAGGTCCGCCCGGTGGAGCTGGCCGAGGCCGCCGGACTGCAGGGAACCGAAGACGATCGCCGCAAGGGCGCCCACGGCGGTGATAAGCCAGAACGCGGGCGGGGGACGCTCGCGCCCGCGGAGAACAGCTGCGGTAGCCGTTGCGGCGGGGAGCAGCGCTATGACCACGGCACCGTGGCTCGCGGGCGTGCTGGTCAGGGCAAAGGAGGTCAGTAGCGGAAAGCCGATCACGACGCCGGCCGCCACCACGGCGAGACGTGCCCAGTGCATTCCGCGGGGGAGCCGCTGCCGGGTCAGTGCCAGGGCGACACCGGCCAGCACTGCCGCTACTACTGCCCGGCCCGAGCCGATGAACAGCGGCGACAGGCCGGCAACAGCCACCTTGGTGAACGGAACCGTGAAGGAGAACGCCGCGACGCCAAGAAGGCCCAGCCACAATCCGGAGGGCTGCGAACGCGGTATCACTGTGCGCTTCGAAAGAGTAGCGCTACTATTGTTTTTCATGAACAACGATAGCAGTTCCCGCATCGTGGCGCACCTGAAATCGTGGATGGCCGCAGCCGCGCCCGGTGCGAAGCTGCCGTCCACCCGCTCCCTGGTGGCCGAATACCAGGCCAGCCCCGTGACGGTGCAGAAGGCGCTGCAGGCACTCACTGCGCAGGGCCTCATCGAGAGCAGGCCCGGTGTGGGGACGTTCGTGCGTGCCGCCAGGACTGCGAAGCCGTCGGACTACGGCTGGCAAACGGCAGCCCTGCGGTCGCCGCTGGCGGCGCTGCCGCCAGCTTCTTCAACCATGCGGGACGTGCCGCTCAATGCCATCTCTTTCCATTCCGGCTACCCGGCGCGGGAACTGCTGCCCGAGCGGCTTGTACGGGCTGCCCTTACCCGCGCCGCCCGCGGGGACGCGGCGCCGGCGCGGCCGCCGGCGGCCAGCATACCGGAACTGCAATCGTGGTTCGCCCATGAACTTGGCGCGTCGACGCCCGCCGGCACCACGCCGCCCAACCCAAGCGACGTCGTCGTACTCCCCGGAAGCCAAAGCGGGCTGAGCTCGATCTTCAGTTCCCTGGTGGGCAGGGGCCAGCCGCTCCTGCTGGAATCGCCCACCTACTGGGGCGCAATCCTCGCCGCGGCGCAGGCGGGCGTGCACGTTGTCCCGGTGCCCACGGGCCTGGACGGGCCGGACCCGGCGGAGTTGACGCGTGCGTTTGAGGAGACCGGAGCGCGGGTGTTGTACGCCCAGCCCAACTACGCCAATCCGACGGGGGCGCAGTGGTCGGCTGAGAAGTGCGACCAGGTCCTCGACGTGGTGCGTGCCCAAGGAGCTTTCCTCGTGGAAGACGACTGGGCGCACGATTTCGGCATCAGCTCCAACCCCGTTCCTGTCGCTTCACGGGACGACTCCGGGCACGTGGTGTACCTGCGCTCGCTGACCAAGAGTGTGTCCACGTCCATCAGGGTGGCCGCGGTGATCGCCCGGGGTCCGGCGCGTGAGCGCATTCTTGCCGACCGCGCAGCCGAATCGATGTACGTGAGCGGGCTGCTGCAGGCTGCAGCGCTCGACGTCGTCACGCAGCCGGGCTGGCAGACGCACCTGCGAAGCCTGCGGCACCAGTTGGAGTCCCGCCGCGACCTGCTGGTCACCAGCCTGCGCGGGCACGCCCCCGCGGCACACATCATGCAGGTGCCAAAGGGCGGCCTGAACCTGTGGGTGCGGCTGCCCGATGGAACCGACCTTGAGCGGCTTACCCGGGACTGTGAGGCCGCGGGCGTGATCATCGCTGGGGGAAACGAGTGGTTCCCCGCAGAACCGGCGGGTCCCTTCATCCGGCTCAACTACTCGGGAACGAATCCGGGCGCCTTCCCAGAGGGCGCCCGGATCATCGGCGAGATGCTGGAGCGGAACCTGGCTTAGCAGTCAGTCGGCCAGCGCCGCGCAGATGTCAGTCACTGTGCCTTTCCCTGTGAACATTCCGCCGACTTCCCTTCCCCTGCGGTCGAGGGTCCAGCTGACGTTTCCGGTAGTGAAGTAAACCCCCGCGGGATGTCCGTTGGCCCTTGGAACAGTGACGACATTGGGCCCGGTCGCGGTGACGAACTGGCTGCCATCGTCCAAGTATTGGATGTGGGTCACGCCGGAAGCGCCGGTATACGTTATCGATTCACCTGAGTTGTCTGTGACAGTAATACTCAATCCGGGCCAGATGATTTTCTCCCGGTCGCCGGGCAGCGTAACGACTCCGACCTTACCGTTCGCGCTGAGGACTACTTTGAATCCCGGGCAAGGCACACTAAAAGAGCCCTCAATCGGCCCTGGCGTGGCCGCCGCAAGGGCCGCTGGCGCCGGTGCGACGAGGGCGGCTGCAGCCAATGCAGCCGGGGCGAGTGCGCGGGTGATGCTGCTGGTTTTCATGGGATTTCCTTTCAGATGTACTCGGGTGAGTGGCTCAAGATTGGCCCCCACCGCTTAACGGATCCTTAATCTGCGCCGGAACTCTGGACCATCTTTGGAGCCAGGAGCATGATGGGGTTGATGTTGCCTCCAGGGGCACATTGTGTGTGAAGGGCGGGCGCTAGGGGTCGCTGGTCGAGGGTTCTGCGGGACGGGCGTGGCCCGCTTCCGCAGCCGGTCGGTGAGGGGTGCTCGGGGATGGGCGCACTGTGGATCAGGGCTCTGGGTCCGTTGGAGGTCATAACCGACGGCGAACCGGTGCCGGTGACCAGCAGGAAACTGCGGATCGTCCTCGAATGCCTGGCGCTGCGGCCGAACACCGTTGTCAGCACCGACTTCCTGGCCGAGGCTGTTTGGGCCGGCCAGCCGCCCGCGCATCCGCTACCGCAGCTGCAGGTTTATGCGGCCAATTTGCGGGGCCTGCTGGAACCGGGCCGGCCTAAAGGCTCGGCCTCCCATAGACTTGCCAGCAGGCCGGGCGGCTATTTGCTGGCAGTCGGGGACGACGAACTCGACCTGCTCCAGTTCCGCCAGTACGTCGCCACCGGTGAACAGGCGGTGCAGGCGGGCAAGCTTGTTGAAGGTGCGGAGCGGCTGCGTCATTCACTGGACCTGTTCAAAGGGCCGGCCTTCCCTGACCTTGCCGACATCGAGCTGCTGGCACCGGATCTGGACGCGCTGGAAGAAGCACGGCTGGACGCGTACCAGGATCTCTTCGACATCGAACTCGCCTTGGGCAGGCATACCGCTGTGGTGGGGGAGGTGCAGCGGATGGTCTCGGAGCATCCCTTCCGGGAACGGCTATGGGCATCGCTCGCGCTCGCGCTGTACCGTTCAGACCGGCAAGCAGATGCCCTGGCAGCGTGCCGGGAAGCGCGGAAAACCCTGGCAACGGAACTTGGTATTGATCCCGGCGAGCATCTGCAGGAGCTCGAAAGACTGGTGCTCCAACAGGACCCGTCACTCGGTGCTCCGGCCGCTAACGGCCATCATCGGACTCGGCAGCGCGTCGACACCCTGCCTGCTGCCCTCACTCCGCTGGTAGGGCGGGAGGCCGAACTGGGGGAGGTGTGTTCGCTGTACCGCTCGGAGGGTTGCCGGCTGGTGACGGTGACGGGTGCGGGAGGAACGGGCAAGACCCGCTTGGCTTTGGCGGCTGCTGCCCGGCTGGGCGAGCGCATGGCCGACGGCGTGGGCTGGGTTAATCTGGCCCCACTCACCCGGGTTCAGCAAGTGCCCGGCGCTATCGCGGCGACACTCGGACTGGAAGCGAGTGCCGGCGAGGATCCGCTGAAAATAGCATCCCGCTTCCTGCACACACGCCGGCTGCTGCTGGTCCTAGACAATTTCGAGCATCTGGAGGACGCATGGCCGGTGGTGCTGGACATGCTGACCGCCGCTCCTGACCTGCGGATCCTTACCACCAGCCGGCGGCGCCTCGGGCTCCGTCCCGAGTACGAATTTGAGTTGGCCCCGCTTGAAGTGCCGCCCGTCGACCCGCCGCTGCCACCGCGCCTGCTACGCGCCGTGCCGGCCGTGAAGCTGCTCCTGAACCGTGGACGGGCAGTTCGCCCCCAGTTCGACGTCAACGATGACAATGCCGCCGTACTAACTCGTCTATGCCAGCGTTTGGACGGCCTTCCGCTGGCTATCGAGCTGGCCGCCGCCCAACTGCGCCGCCTCAATGAGCGGGACCTCCTGGATGATTTGGAGGTCAGCCTGGCCGCGTTGCCCGACACCTTCCGGGACCTCCCGGACCGGCAACGGACACTCACCGCCACGATGGAGTGGAGTTACCGGCTGCTCCCGGACCCTGAACGCCTGGTCTTCGATCGACTCGGCGTTTTTGCCGGGGATCCCACGGTGACGGCGATTCACGCAGTTTCTGGTCTAACCGCACCTAACAGAACGTCTACAGAAGTCCTGCTCTCTGCACTCGCTGGTCACAGCCTGCTGCGGCGCTACACCGACGACGCAGGGCGGGAACGGGTGTCCATGCTCGAGTCGATCCGCGAATTTGCGCGGGACCGGCTCGCGCTGCATTCGGAGGAATCCAAAATCAGGCGCCGGCACGCCGAGCACTACCTTGCCCTCACGAAGGCAGTCGGCCCGCAGCTGTGGAGCAGGGACCAGGTGGACGCTTTCCGGTTGCTGAAAGCTGATGCACCGGATTTGCGCGCCGCACTGCTATGGGCAGCGGGAGCTGACGGCTCCAAAGATGTAGCGCTCGGTCTGGTGGGGCAGCTCTGGCATTACTGGGAGCTGACCGGCGACGTGGCGGAACAGTGCGGGGTCGCCCTGAAGCTGCTCGACGGAACACCTGGCGCTCCACCGGCGCTGCAGGCTCCCGCCCTCAGCGGAGCGGCCACGCTGTGCTGGATGCTCGGCCGCAGTGACCAGTCGTCAATGCTCCATCATCGAGCCCTTCAAGCATTCCGTGACGCTGGCAACGAGCAAGGCGTTGCATGGGCCACGATGTGCCTGGCGGTGCAGGAGATGCAGCGTGACGACGCCGCCAACGCCCAGCGACTCGCTGAAGGAGTATTGTCGATGCCACTTGCCGGCCCGCGCACAAGGGTTGGCGCTTTGATTCTCCTGGGCATACTCGCCTTTTACGCTGGCGACCATGCTCGAGCCCTGGAATTGCGCCATGCGAGCGTCGAGCTCGCCCGCCCGATCGGCGATCAATGGCTGCTCGGAATAGCCCTGACCAACCTGGCCGAAAGCACACAGCAGGCCGGTGATTATGGCGCCGCGGAGCGCCACGTCGTCGAGGCAGTCACCGCAGCACTCGAGCTCGAGGCGCAGGGCCATGTTGTAGCTTTCCTTGAACAACTTGCCGACGTCTACGTCAGCCGGCATCACGTGGAGCGCGCTATCCACCTATTAGCCGCCACTGACTGCTACCGCGTCGACCGTGGACTTCCGCTCTATCCCGCTGAAAAGCAACACATTTCATCAATACTCGCCAGGGCGCGCAATGACGTCGGCCCGATCCGCTTCGGCCTGGCTTGGGAAAGCGGAAGAAGTCTCACGCTACGACAGGCGGTCAACGAGGCGCTGCAGAGCGCGCGCCAGACCGGATTGCTCCCGGCTCCCGCCCCGAGGCCAGCAGAGCGGTATCCGTCCACTCCGGAAAGTGCTGTTAGTCCGGCTCCCTGGTCCTGACTGCAGACGGCGAGGGGCGGCACCCAACGAGTGCCGCCGTCGGGCGTTACTCGGGTGGTCGCCCGAAGTAACAACGTGCAATATAGGCATGACCTTATGTCTTTGATGACTGGAAATTCGGCCGCCGTGCTACTTTCAGCACTGCCGACGTGCATTTCTTCGTCTCCCGGGAGCGGGACCAGGGGAACTGCGCGCGCCCCATCGCACCGATCGACCCCATATTGGAGACGCCCGTGGAACCCTCAGCACCGCTCACGCTGGATGAGCAGTCAGCCAGCCCGGCTACGCAGCAGCCAGAGTCCGGACTTCGCCGCTCCATGGGCCCGCGCCACCTGGTGATGATCGCCATGGGAGGTGTCATCGGCTCCGGGTTATTCCTGAGCTCCGGCTACACCATCTCGCAGGCCGGCCCTCTGGGCGCCGTGATCGCCTACCTGGTGGGCGCCTTCGTGGTGTACCTGGTGATGGCCTGCCTGGGTGAACTCGCCATCGCCTACCCGGTGTCCGGTGCGTTCCACATCTACGCCGCCCGCTCCATCGGCCCCGCCACCGGCTTCGCCACCGCCTGGCTGTACTGGCTGTGCTGGGCGGTGGCCATCGGTTCCGAATTCACCGCCTCCGGTTTGCTGATGCAACGCTGGTTCCCGGACGTCGACGTCTGGGTCTGGTGCCTGGTCTTCGCCGCGGTCCTCTTCGGCTTCAACGCCGTCTCCTCCAAGTTCTTCGGCGAGTCCGAGTTCTGGTTCGCCATCGTGAAGGTGGCCGCGATCATCGGCCTCATCGTCCTGGGCGGCGCCGCCCTGTTCGGCTTCCGCCCGCTCAGCAGCGGCGAGAGCCACCCCTTTCTGTTCGAAAACTTCGCTACCGAAGCCGGCCTGTTCCCCAACGGCTTCACCGGCGTCCTGGTCACGGTGCTCGCGGTCTTCTACGCCTTCTCCGGCTCAGAACTCATCGGCGTCGCGGCCGGAGAGACCAAGGACCCCGCCACCAGCATCCCCAAAGCCATGCGCACCACAGTGATCCGTTGCTCATCTTCTTCGTCGGAGCCATCGCTGTCATCGCCGCCACCATCCCGTACAACGAGGTGGGCCTCGACGAGAGCCCGTTCGTGACAGTCTTCTCCGCCATCGGCCTGCCGTTCGCCGCCGACATCATGAACTTCGTGATCATCACCGCCCTCCTGTCCGCCGGCAACAGCGGCCTCTTCTCCTGCGCCCGCATGCTCTACTCACTCGCCGACGAAGGCCACGCACCCCGCGCCTTCAAAAAGCTGACCCGCCGCGGCATCCCGTTGATCGCGCTCTCGGTGAGCATGGTGGGCGGCGTCGCGTCGCTGATCAGCAGCGTGGTTGCCCCGGAAACGGTCTATCTGGTGCTGGTCTCGGTGGCGGGCTTCGCCGTGGTGGGTGTGTGGATGTCCATTACCGCCTCGCACTTCTTCCACCGCCGCGCCTTCGTCAGCAATGGCGGCGACGTGTCCGCCCTCGCCTATAAAGCGCCGTTGTTCCCGCTGGTGCCCATCCTGGCGTTCTCGCTCTGCGTGGTCTCCCTGATCGGCATCGCCCTGGACCCCGCGCAGGCCGCCGCGCTCTACTTCGGCATCCCGTTTGTGGCCGCCTGCTATATCTGGTTCCACTTCCGGCACGGCCGCAAGGCTGTGCCCGCGAAGTAACTGCCCGGGAAGTAGCTGTCCGCCACGTAGCGAAAGCGGACGTAGCGGGAGCGGACGACGGCGGCAGCCGGGTTGGGGGCGTGGCGCACCTTCCCGGACGGCCGCCGTCGTTCTTTCCGGCGCCCTTCCTGCCGCTCCTTTACGGACGGGTGCCGTGGAAGAATAGGGCGAGGTTTCCGGCGGGGAGGGGCAATGAGCGTGGATTCTTCCGCTGAGGCGTCATCAATGGCGCAGGGCCTCCGGATCGTGCGGCTGGTGGCCGACCGGGAGAAACGGGGCCGGCAGCTGCTGGGTGTTTCGCAGCTCGCCGCCGAGTTGGAGATGGACCAAAGCCGCGTCTCCCGGCTGACCCAGGAACTGTGCGACCTCGGGCTGCTGGAGCGGGTGGACCGCGGCCCGTTCCGGACCGGCCAGCGCTTCTTCAGCCTCGCCGCGTCATTGAACACCGGCTGGGTCCGGGAAGCTGGAACCGAACTCGAAGCGCTGGTGGCCTCACTCGGACTGCGGGCACGGCTCTCGGTCCGCGACGGCCACCGCGTGATCCTGCTCCGGAGTTCAAGCAACGACGCCGTTCCCGGAAGCTTCGTGAAACCGGGCATGGTGACTCCCGTCTGGTGCACCGGCGCCGGCCGGGCCCTGCTGTGGGACTTTGATCGACCCGCCTTGGATGCCCTGCTCCGGGACGTGAACTACATCGGCATCGGCGGCCCGGGTGCTGCCCACTCCACGGATGAGGTCTGGGACCTGATGACGCGGGACCACGCCGCAGGGTTCATTGCCGCCGCTGAGGAATTTGAGCACGACGTGGTGGAACTCGCGGTGCCTGTTCGGGACGCCGGTGGCGCAATCCTGGCCTCGCTCAGCGTGCTGGGCAGCCGTTCCGAGATCGGGACTGATGCGGGCTCTTTTGCGGCAGTGCTTGGCCAGGCTGCGGAGCGGCTCGGAGCCTATCGGGCTTAGTCCTGCAGCTGGTAGCCGAGCCTTTGTTCGAGCCACTTGCCCTGTGCCATCAGCGCCGCGGCGCATTCTTGCTGTCGCGGTTCCAGCCGCTCTTTGATGCCGACGATCTGCAGCGCCGCCACCACGTCGCCCTTGAAATCCCGGATGGGCACGGCCAGCGAGTACAGCCCCGGTTCGGCCTCCTCGTCCACGATTGTGTAACCCCGTGCGCGGGCGGCTTCCCGGCGTGCCAGGAAGTCGTCCACGCCGGAGGCCGTGTTCGGGCCGTGGCGGACGAAATCCACATCCGCCAACACAGTCCGCACTTCTGCCTCCGATGCCTGCCAGAGGACTGCCTGGCCGGCGTCGCTGCAGTAGGCGGGGTAGGGCCGGCCCAGCCAGGAGCCCACGAGGTTGCTGCTGGCCGGGACGCTTTCGCCGATGGTCACCGTGCTGTCGCCATGGAGGACCCCGAGGAAGCACGCCTCGTCGGTTTCACGGGCCAGCGTGTCCAGGGCAGTGCCGCCGTCGGAGTGTAAGCGCCGTTCCATCAGCAGCTGCGCGTCGGTGAGCACGGACCAATCCAGGGTGTAGGTGCGCTGGCTGGTCCGGCTAAGGAAGCCTTCCTGCTCGCCGCTGCGCAGGTTGCGCGACACCTGGCTGCGGTCCTTACCCAGGTCCAGGGCGACGTCGGCCACTGTTCCGCCGGGGTGTCCCGCTGCGTGGCGCGCGCCAACAGCAAGGACGGCCATGATGCCGCGGCCCATGCTGGAGGTTTTAGGCATGGAGTTGAGTCTAGTGGACGGCCTTTCCTGGCCCTGCGCTGGCAGGGCGGCTGCGGGCAGCGGCGCCAGGACGCCGTCGGAATCGCCGGAACAGTGCCCGCACGCTGAAGCGTTCCCGCGACCCCGCACTGTTCGGGCGACCACGGCGCAGCTGAGCAGAATAACCGGCCCGCCCCGTCAGCAGATGGCAAACACCCGCGCCGGGAAACCGCTGCCACCCAGCGGTTTGGCCCAGGCTGCGACGACGGCGGCGCCCGCTTCCGGCACCCCATCCAGGTTGGCCAGCAGTTCAATCTGCCAGCGGTCCTGCTCCAGGACGTAGGCTTCCAGGCTGAAGTCCTGGCGGGAGGTGGCAAGGCCGGGGTCCGTGTCCGTCTGCTCGTGGCCCACGGCTGCAACTGACCGCTCGTTGACCAGGAAGGACAGCACCTCGAAGGACCAGCCTGGCGTGTGGCTCACAACCCGTCCTCGTCCCGGTTGGCCATGGCGTCCGGGTCCGGCCAGCGGCTGCTCAAGCCGGTGCGCAGGGCCACGAAAGCGCCCGCCGGGATGCTGCCGTTCCGGTGTTCCCAGTCCTGCACGTCCTGCAGGGTGGGGGTGGCATCCGGGTTGCCGGCCACCCGCGAGGTGATGTCCAGGACCACCAGCGGAAGGATCATCTCCTCCACCGGGATCTGGTCCAGGGTCCTGCCGCCGCGGATAATATGGAAGGGCGGGTCCACGTGTGTTCCCCACTGGCCAACGATCGTGTACCGGTGGGCCGTGAACCCGTCACCCTTCTCAAGGTCGAAGAGTGCTTCGCGTTCCTCATCCGGGAAGGCCGCGAAGTGTGGCTGGACGGGGTGGAAGGCGTGCGTAAGGTCAACGAACTTCCTGCCCGAGAGCAGCGGCTGCAGGCTCTCCCAGAGGGAAACGGTGGCGGTGTCCGTCATGATGCAGCAGCCCCTTCGGTGATCGGTGCCAGCGCACTGCTGGAAACCCTGATGGGTCCGGTGAGTTCGATGACAGGCACTTCCCAGGGGTGGATCTCCACGATCTGCCGCATAAAGCGTTCGACGGCGGCGTCGTCCAGGGACGCATCGAAGTAGGTAGTAAAAACGAAGGTTGGTGACAGGGTTTGCTCGCCCACGCGTCCCAGCGTGGGGTTGGCGCCCTCGGCCGTCGTGAACCCTTCGAACCCCAGGCCGGATTCGAACACGTGCTTGTAATTGCCAAAATCGCCCAGTTCCCGGAACTGTGTCAGGGCCTGGAGCAGATGGGCGATGCCCGGGTCTTCCCGGAAGGCACTCGCTTTGCCTTTGGCGAGCTGTGCAAAGGTGGTGCCGCTGATGGGCCAGTGCACGCGCAGCTTGCGTACCGTGTGCAGTTGAACGTTCAAGGCCTGTCCTCTTTTCCTCCCGCCGGGCTGACGGTTGCCTGCCATCGTGTCAGAAAGAAATAATCATTACAAGCATAAGGAAATGCGTATTATGACTGGCATGCCTTCGAATGCGTTCCTGTCATCCCTGCTGGAAACCGGCGGATACCTGCCCGCGGACGGCGCCCTGGCCACCGAGCTCGAGGCCCGCGGCTGCAACCTGGATGATCCCTTGTGGTCGGCCAAGGTCCTGCTTGAGCAGCCGCACCTCATCAAGGACGTCCACCGCGACTATTTTGCTGCCGGTGCAAGGATTGCGACGACCGCCAGCTACCAGGCCACGCCCCAGGGTTTTGCCGCGCGGGGGATGGGGGAGCAGGAGGCGCTGGAGCTGGTGGCGTTGTCGGTGCGGCTGGCGTACGAAGCCCGCCGGGAGCACCTTGCCGCCGCCCCCGACGCCGGACCATTGCTCATTGCCGGCTCCGTCGGCCCGTACGGTGCCTACCTTGCCGACGGCTCCGAATACCGCGGGGACTACGCCCTGACGCCGGATGAATTCCGAGACTTCCATCGCCCCCGCATTGCCGCGCTGGTGGAAGCCGGCGCGGACTTCCTCGCGTGCGAAACACTCCCGTCCTATGCCGAAGCCCAGGCGCTGCTGGCACTCACGCAGGAATACGACGTCGAATCCTGGTTCTCCTTCTCGCTGCGGGATGGGGCACGCATCAGCGACGGAACACCCCTGGCGGCCGTGGCTGAACTCCTTGACGCGCAGCCGCAGGTGGCCGCAATCGGCGTGAACTGCGTGCCGCTGCAGCTTGTGACGCCCGCGCTCGCCGCGCTGCGCCAGGCCACTGATAAGCCGTTGGTGGCTTACCCCAACTCCGGCGAGACTTACGATCCCGTCACGAAAACCTGGGCACCCGCCGCAGCAACGGAAAGCACCGGATCGGTTCCCGCCGCCGCCGACGTTAACCAGCCACACAGCATCGCCGAGGGTACCGCAGCGTGGCGTGAAGCCGGTGCCCGCATCATCGGTGGTTGCTGCCGGACGACGCCCGGCGATATTGCCGCGGTCGCAGCTGCCATCCGGGGCACCTAGCCCTCCAGCCGCCCGTACACGCTGACCACATTGCCCTTGCTGGTCCGGTACTGGTCCTGCAGCACCAGCCGGGTGGTCGGGTCGCCGTCCTCAAAGAGGCGGCGGCCGCTGCCGGCTACCACCGGGTGGGTCATCAGCGTGAGGGAATCCAGCAGCCCGGCGAACAACAGTTGCCGCGTCACCGAGATGCTGCCGCACACGGCGATCTCACCGCCGTCGCGCGCTTTCAACTCGGCCACGAACTCTTCCAGCGGGGCGTCCATCAGCTGCGAATTCTGCCACTCCAGCGGTTCCTTCAGCGTCCGGGAAGCCACAAACTTCTCCACGGGATTGATGAAGCCGGCAAAGTCCTCGTCCACGGAGGCGTTGGGCCAGTAGCCCGCCCATTCCTGGTAGCTCACCCGGCCCAGCACCACGGTGTCCACCGTTTCCATCATCCGGGTCAGGCCCACGCCGAGTTCATCATCAAAGCTGTCGAACTGGAACTTGTAAGGATCCGACACCACGCCGTCCACGGAATGGAAGAGACCGGCTGTGACTTTACGCATGGGAACCTCCAGGTTGCACCATCGGTACGGGCAAGCCGGCTCCAGGCGGCCGGACAGGTCCACCGTATTAGCTGCATCCGCGGCAGGGAAGAGGGCTGCCCGCTGAGCCGCCGGCGGAACTCTGCGGCGGCCCCGGCGTTAGGTTCATCACCACCGCCTGCGTGTTGCCGGAATTCACGGCCCGGCAGCCCCATACTGGTCTTGAGCGGCTGTTGCCGTGCCCCGGCCAGGCAGGAGGAAGTGCATGGAAACCCTGAAAAAAATCGTGTCCAACCAGTATTTCCCGGCCGCCGCGGTACTCGCCGCAGTGGTCCTTTTCTGGGCCGTTGGGCTCCTGGGCGGCCTGTCGCTCCTGCACAACAACCAGCCCCCGCTGACCACCCTGACCTGGATTTTGTTCGTCTACGGTGCAGCAGTGCTCACCCCGCTGGCCGGAGCCCTGGCCGCCGTCGACCTGGTCCGGCGCTGGAAGCGAAACCGTGCCGCCGCAGCTTACGCGGCTGAAGCCGGCATCACCGAAGGGGCTCAGGCAGAGGAAGCAGGCTTCGCAGCCGAAGCAGCACCTGCAGCCCAACCGGTGGCGGTGCAGGACCAGCCGGTCCAGCAGCAACAGCGGCCGGCGCCCGGGAAGCCTATGCAGAAGAATCCGGTCCAGAAGAAGTCCGGCTCGCAAAAAGCCGCTTAGCCCGGCCTACCGGGCAAGCTCCACCCTGTTCCGTCCCCTGGCCTTGGCTGCGTAGAGGGCGCCATCGGCCTTCCCCAAAAGTGTCTCCGCGTCCACGTGATTCCCGGCAGCGAATGCGGATATCCCTGCACTGAGCCGCAGCTGGCCCGAAGGATCGCCTGCGTGCGCAATCGCTGCCTCCCGGACAGCGTCCAGCGCCCGTTCCACCAGCGCCTTCGCCCCGCCAAGCGACTGTTTGGGCAGTACCAGCAGGAACTCCTCGCCGCCGAACCGGTAGACCCCGTCGCTCTCCCGGGCGGTGCTGAGCAGCGCCGCCGCCACCGCCCGCAGGGCCAGGTCGCCTGCCTGGTGGCCGTAGAGGTCGTTGTAGGTCTTGAAGTTGTCGACGTCGCACATGGCCAGGCTGTAGTCCTCCCCGTACCGGAGGCTCCGCACATGAAGCTGTTCTAGGTCCTCCGAGAGCTTGAGCCGGTTGTGCAGGCCCGTCAGGGGGTCCGTGCGCGCCTGCCGCGAGAGGACCCTGCGGTAATGCGCCAGGTCCGCATGCAGGGTGGTCACGCGCAGCGCCACCAGCAGCCGGGCGTGCAGCACAAAGGGGTCCAGCGGTTTGGTGACGTAGTCGTCTGCTCCGGCTTCCAGTCCCGCCAGAACGTCGTCCCGTGAGCCTTGCGAGGTGAGCAGCACAACGTACGTGTAGAGGTCCGCTTCCCGCGCGCGGATGGCCCGGCACAAGGCCATTCCGTCCATTCCCGGCATCATCCAGTCGGTCACCACCACATCCGGCTGATGCTCCAGGTACATCGCCCATGCCTCGTCGCCGTCGGCGGCCGTCAGGCAGTCATGACCTGAACGCTCGACGGCGGCCCTCGCCACCAGCAGCGAGCCTGCGTCATCATCTGCCACCAGGACTTTCACTTTCCCACCTTCAGGACCGCCTCTAGTTCTTCGTCCAGCCGCTGCAGTTCAGCCTGCAGCCGGGCGACGTGGGCGGAACCGCCGCCTTGGTGCCCAGCATGTCCCAGGCCTTCCAGCTGCGCGCAGATCCCGGCCACAACGGCCGCACCGATGTTCGCGGCGGACCCCTTCAGAGCGTGGGCCGCCTCCGCCAGCGCCAACCCGCCGTCGCCGTCCAACGCCTTCTGCAGCGCCGCGACGCGGGCCGGGACCTCCCGCCGGAAGGCCGCTACCGCCGCGGGCAGCAGGCCAAGGCCGTCGTCCGGTCCCAGGTCCCGCAGGATGGCAAGCCGGGAATGGTCCAAGGCCGGTTCTGACGCGGAGCTGTCCGGTGTCCGGGCACCGGTGGCAGCAAGCGGCTGCGGGGCAAGCTGCGGACCCCTGGAGGAACCAGGCTCAGGAACCCACCGTGCCAGCGCGGCCTCCAGTGCTGCGGCCTCCACAGGCTTGGCGAGGTAGTCATCCATCCCGGCCGCGAGGCACCGCTCGCGGTCGCCGTCCAGCGCCCCGGCCGTCATGGCAATGATGGGCAGGCGGGAACGCAGGCCTGCCCTTTGGCGAATCCGGCGCGTGGCCTCAAATCCGTCCATCACGGGCATGTGGCAGTCCATCAGGACCACAGCGTAGGGGAAAGCCTGTGTGGCGCTGAGGGCCTCGGCGCCGTTGGAGACCACGTGGACGGTGTAGCCGAGCCTGGTCACAGTGGCGCGGGCCACCAGTTGGTTCACCTCGTTGTCCTCCACCACCAGGATGTGCCCCCGTGATGGTCCGCCCGCAGCCGGCGCAGGACCCGGCGATGCCTCAACGGCAGGAAGCTGGGGCTCGTGCGTGGACATCAACCGCATCAGGCGGTTGTAAAACTCTGAGCTTCGAACCGGCTTCATCAGCCATTCCCGCACGCCTGCGCTGGTGATGTCGGCGGGATCTACCTGCATGGTGGAGGTGAGCATGATCAGTTCCATGCCCGCCAGATTGGCATCCTCCTTGATCAGCCGGGCCAGCTCGAGTCCGTCCATATCCGGCATGCAGAAGTCCAGAACTGCCAGGTGGAAGGGTTGACCGGCCGCGTGGGCCTCGCGAGCACGGGCCAGTGCCGTGGCGGCATCCGGGACTGCCTGGGGCTGCAGCCGCCAACCCCGCAGCTGCGATTCAAGGACCAGGCGGTTAGTGGCGTTGTCATCCACCACCAACACCCTCAGGCCGTTAAGGAAACCGGCAGCGGGCACAGGGTCGGTGGAGGGGGGAGCCACCGGCAAGGGCAGGCGGAACCAAAACGTGCTGCCCTGCTCCGGCGCGCTTTCCACGCCAAGCGCGCCGTCCATTGCCTCGGCCAGTTTGCTGCAGATGGCGAGGCCCAGGCCGGTGCCGCCGTACCGCCGGGTGGTGGAGGCATCCGCTTGGGAAAACGACTGGAAAAGCCTGGCGTGATGGGCGGGGTCGATGCCGATACCTGTATCACGGACCTCAAAATGCACCACGGCTGTGCTCCCGGCACCAGCACCGGATCCATCCGTGCTCACCCGGACGGCCACTTCCCCTGAGGCAGTGAATTTCACCGCGTTGGAAGCGAGGTTCAGGAGGACCTGCCTGATCCGTCCCGAGTCACCCAGGAGCCGCGCCGGAACCTCAGGCTCACAGTAGGCGATCAGTTCCAGGTTCTTGGCCTGTGCCGGTTCCGCCAGAAGGCCGGCCACCTCTTCTACGAGGACCCGCGGATCGAACGGGCGCACGTCCAGCTCAACCTTTCCCGCCTCCAGCTTGGAGAAGTCCAGGATGTCATTGATCAGGGCCAGCAGCGCCTCCCCGGCGCCCTTGACGCCCTGCGCGTACTGCTTCTGCGTTTGATCCAGCCCGGTCTCGAGCAGCAGGGCGGTCAGGCCCACCACACCGTTCATGGGTGTCCGGATCTCGTGGCTCATGGTGGCAAGGAACTCTGACTTCAACCGGCTGGACTCCATGGCCTCAGCCCTGGCCGCCTCGAGCTCCCTGGTGCGGACGGCTACCTCCTGTTCCAGGCCCGTGGTCAGGGTGATGTTCTCCAATATGATCAACAGCTGCCGGACCAGCACGAATACCAGCACGGCAGTGCCGGCCACCAGCAGGAACGGCTCGAGTTCGGCAAGGTGGGGTCCGGCGAACAGCACGACGGCGGCGAGCAGCGGCGCGTACGGCAACAGTTCCAGCGCCAGTGTGTAGGCCTTCCGGTCCGGCCCTGCGCTTTCAACATACGGTGCAAGCGGGGCAAGGGCGATCAGGAGGAAGGCGCTGATCCAGCCCAGGGCGAGGGGCGAACCCGTGGCGCCGGTGACGCCGTCGAACGTCATCCGCACGTAAATACTGTCCGTTGTGGCCAGCATCAGCAGTCCGCCGCCAAAACACAACCAGGGCAGCCGTTCACCCGGCCGCCGCCGCATGGCCAGGACCAGCACCAGGGAGGTGATCACCAGATCGGCTACCGGGTAGGCCATGCCGGTGAGCCGGACCAGCGCGTCCCCTTCTGCGTTGAATGCCGGGCCCAGCACTGCGTACCAGCTGACCACCAGGACGGAGCAGGCAATCACCGCCGCATCCATCACTGCCCGGTACAGCGCCACCTGGTTGCCGCCGCGCCTCTTGAAGGCAAAAAGCGCGACGACGGCGGGCAAGGAGTAGCCGATGAACAAGGCATCAGCGAGGGAAGGAAACGGATAAACGTGGTTGTTCGCGAGGCCGTAGAAGGCGTACACCGCCATCCCGGCGGCCCAAATGAAAGCAGCAGCAGCCATGAACGCCCAGGCCCTGGTATTGGGGCCGCCGAGCAGGGCGGCGCGGGTGCAGCTTGCTCCCGCCAGCAGTGAGGCCGCCAGGATCAGGAAGTCACCCGTCACCAGGGCCGCAGGTGTCCCGTTGTTTGCGGTGAAATACAGTCCCAGCCCGGCCATCGCCGCAAGAGTGAACAGGGCGGGCCTTGCGAACCCTATGGTGTGGCCGCTGCCGGAATGCCGGCGCTGCAGGAGACCAATCTGAGACACGCGGGTACCTCCCCATGAGTGCGCCGCATACCCCGAAAACCTGAGACCGGAGCCCACCCGAGACCTGGGTGAAGACGCTCTCCTATGCTATCCCTCACACAGGGCGACCGGCTGGTTTCCCTGGCCCTACCGGGCCTTGAGAGCGTTAAGGGCTTCTTCTGCGTGGTGCAGGGCATACTCCAGCCGCTCACCGGGTTCAGGCAATGAGAACAGGTACCCCTGCAGCGAATCGCACTCCAGTGCGGCCAGGTAGTCAGCCTGCGCGGCCGTCTCCACGCCTTCGGCCGTCACTGTCAGCCCCAGGCTGTGCGCCATATTGATCATCGAGCTGAGGATGGGCAGCCGCTCGGCGCCCGTGCGGACCATCGAGATAAATGTTTTGTCGATTTTCACCGTGTCCACCGGCAGGTCCTGCAGCCTGCCCAGCGAGGAATAGCCGGTCCCGAAATCGTCCAAAGCAACCCGGGCTCCCGCATCCCGCAGTGTGCTGAGCTGTTTGATCAGGCTGCAGTCGGCGTCGAAAAACACGCTCTCAGTCACCTCCAGCACCAGCTGGTACGCGGCCACTCCGCTGGCTTCGGCGAGGCGGAGGACCTGCTCGGCGAAATCCGGTTCCTGCAGCTGGACGCCTGAAACGTTCACGGAAAGGGAGCGGGACGGGTCCTCGCTGAGCCAGGACGCCAACTGCACCATGCCCAGGGCCATCACCTCCGCACCGATCTCGCTGATCAGCCCGGTGCGTTCGGCCAGCGGGATAAATACCGACGGCGGGACGCGCTCGCCGCCCCGGTCCCACCTCGCCAGCGCCTCGAACTTAACAACCTGGCCCATGCGGTGCGAGACAATCGGCTGGAAGTCCACCGATATTTCCCCCCGCGCCACGGCCAACTGCAACCCGCTTTCCATGTCCGTCCTTTGCACCAGGGCCGCCATCATGTCCGGGTGGAACCTCAGGAAGCGGTTTTTGCCGGCAGCCTTGGCAGCGTACATCGCGATATCCGCGTGCCGCAGCAGCTCGGAGGCTCCTACGCTTTCCTGGCCCAGGGACGCCAGCCCCAGGCTAAGGCTGGGCCGAAGCACAGTTCCGTTGATGGTCACGGGCACGTGCAGGCACCGGACAATGCAGGCGGCAATCGCATCCGGGTCCGGGCAGGCGGTCAGCAGCACCACGAACTCGTCGCCCCCGAGCCTGGCCACCACATCGGCGGTGGGCACGCAGCCACGCAGCCGGCGGGCCACCTCGATCAGCATGTCGTCGCCGGCCTGGTGCCCCAGGATGTCGTTGACTTCCTTGAAATCGTCCAGGTCCAGGAGGAGGACGTCCACTGCCTTCAATCGGGGCTCTGTCAGTGCTGCACCGAGGCCATCGATAAAGACGGCCCTGTTGGCGAGTCCGGTCAGCGGATCCTGGAAGGCCATGGTGCGCAGTTTCTCCGCCTGGGCGGCGAGGTCGAGCATCGCCTGGTGCGCCTGCTCCTGGGCCTTCCGTCGCGGAGTAACGTCCCGGAAACTCCACACCCGGCCAACAATGTTGTCGCCCACGCGTTGCGGCCGCGAATACCGCTCGAAGGTGCGGCCGTCCTTAAAGTCCACTACGTCGTGGCTTTCAGCTGCCGGGTTGTCCTCCAACTCGTTGACCCGGCCCATAAAAGCGACCGGATCTGCCACCTGGGCAACAACGAGCCGGATAATCGGTTCTTCACTGTCACCATCCAGCAGTTCCGGCGGGATGCCCCACATTCGGAGGAACTGGTCATTGAAACCGGCCACACGGCCCTCGGCACTCATAACCAAAATGCCGTCGGCCGTGGACTCCAACGTTGCAGCGAGCAGGGACATCGCCTCGCGCAGGTCCTCGTCCGCTGACTTCCGGTGCGACGTGCCGCGGACGGACAACAGCAGCTGTGGTGCTGCCTGGCCGCCGGCTTGGCTGGTGGCGGAAAGGGCAGGGATCAGCGATGCGGCTACCTCCGCCGGAAACTCGGTCCCGCTGCTGTGCACCCCGTAAACCTCCCGCGGCTGAGGGTGTTTCCCGGGCTGAGCGAGAAGCTGCTGGAAGAGTTGGTCCACCTCGTCGCGGAAGCCCTCCGCAAGCAGCACCTGGTGGTTGCGGCCCCTCAATTCTTCCCGGCTGGCCCCGAAAAGCCGCTCGGCGGCGGCGTTGGCCATGGTAACGGTGCCGTCGGATGCCAGTGCGAGGAGTGCGTCCGGGCTGGCGTCCAGCACTGCCCCAAACGCTTGTGCTGTGAAGCTCTTGCTCTGGCTCCGTGAACCAGCCATGTCACCACCCCCCTCGCACATCATAAAGTGCGGACGCGGCAAATTGATGGGTCCGGCGGAAGCAGTTTCCGGGGAATCGGAAATACTGCCGGAACCGGTCGGGGCGAGCGGGCAAGCAAAAGCGCCGCCCTCCGAATGCGGAGAACGGCGCCTGCCCTTACGAAAAGTGTTTGGCGGCTACACCCGGCGATGGCTGCGGTTGGTGACTGCCCCGTAAACCAGCAGGACGATAATCGCGCCCAGAATTGCCAGGAGCCAGGTGCGGAGATCGAAGAATTCAGCCAGTCCGCCACCGAAGATCAGGGAGCCGATCCAGCCGCCCAGAAGAGCGCCGACAACGCCAAGGACCATGGTGATCACCCAGCCTCCGCCCTGACGGCCCGGCAGGATGGCCTTTGCAATAGCTCCGGCGATCAGGCCCAAAATGAGAAATCCTAGAATACCCATGTTGTCACTCCTTAATCAGTTAAGTTGTGCCGGGCCCCCATTTCCGGTTCCATAATTCAAGCAGTGTGCTTACTACACTTCAAGGCTTGTTTATTACGGGATGGCTGTCAGTTTGGGCGGTGGGAAATGCAGCTTCTTGGCAGGGCTGTGGGAGCAGCAGCGAAATCCGGGATCCCGCGGGTGTGAACGCTCTTCGATAGAGTTGACTGTCCCGCCATCCAGCTAGGAGTTCCGGCATGTCCAGCAAGCAGACCGTCCGCCCGCGCGCCATCTTCCTCGATATCGACGGCACTTACGCTGACCACGGTTTGGCCCCGGAAGCCCATGTGAAGGCCGTCCGCACCGCCCGTCGGCTCGGACACCTGGTCTTCGTCTGCACCGGGCGGCCGCTGTCCATGGTCCCCGGCCATATCCTGGCAGCCGGTTTCGACGGCAGCATCACCGGAGCCGGCGCCCGGGTGGAATGTGGGGGACAAGTCCTGAAGGACACACGATTCGAACCGGAGCTGGCCGCCAGGATTGTGGAGACGCTGGACGCCCATGGCGCCGCTTACATCCTGGAAGCACCCGAGGCCTTGCACGGCCGCACGGGCGTCGACCAGAGGCTGCGGGAGGTGCTTGGACCCATTTTCGCCGGACGGCCACAGCACGACGGAATCCTCAGCACTGATGTGGATCCCCTGGAGGACATCCTGGGCCCCATGCAGTACAGCGACAACCTGCGCACCACGTCATACGCCAAAATATCCTGCTTCGATTCGCCGGTGCCGCTGCAGCAGCTGGTGGACGGGCTGGGGCCGCAGGTTGGACTGATCCCCAGTTCCCTCTCCGCCCTGGGCGACAGGGCCGGGGAGATCTTTATGGCCGGAACCCACAAGGCGGTAGGCATCCAGGTAGTGGAGGCACACCTCGGCCTGGACCGGGCGGACATCGTGGCCATCGGAGACAGCGCCAACGACATTGAGATGCTTGAGTACGCCGGTGTGGGCATCGCAGTGGAAGGCGGGCACCCGGCTGTGCTGGCGGTTGCTGACCGCATTACCGCCGGTCCATCCGGAAACGGCGTGGCGCTCGCCTTCGCCGAGCTCGGCCTTCTGAACTGAGCCTCCCCCTGAGCTGGGCCTCCCCCTGAGCTGAGCCTCCCCCTGAGCTGGGCATGCTTCCTGAGCTAGGCCCGGGGGAGAGCCCTCTCCAACGCCTGATCTTCCGTGGTGCCTGTCCCAAGGCCGCGCACCAGCCAGCCTTCCGCCTGCCAGGCCGCAGCAGCCAGGACGTTGCGCGCGTCCAGCACCACCCGTCGCCGTACCAGCCCGCCCGCAACGGCCGGGGAAAGGCGGCGGTACTCGTCCCACTCGGTGAGCAGCAGTACCAGCTCGGCGCCCTCGAGCGCACGTTCGGTGGAGGCTTCGAACCGGAGGCGGGGATAGCGGCGCCAGGCGTGGTTCACTGCCTTGGGATCCGTGACCGTCACATGCGCACCGGCAGCCGCGAGACGGTCGGCAACGTCAAGGGCGGGGGAATCCCGGATGTCGTCCGTGTCCGGTTTAAAGGACGCACCCAGCACGGTAATGGAGCGCCCTGCGAGGTTGCCGCCGCAGAGTTCAGCGGCAAGGGAGACGGCACGCCCGCGCTGGCCCAGGTTCACCGTATCCACCAGCCGCATCCAGTCGTCCACGGCAGCGACGCCGAGGGCTGAGGCCTGCGACCGGAAGCTGCGGATGTCCTTGGGCAGGCAGCCGCCGCCGAAACCCAGCCCGGCGTGCAGGTACCGCCCGCCGATTCGCGGGTCCATCCCCATTGCCTCGCTCAGTTCCGCTACGTCCGCGCCCGAAGCGTCGCAGAACTCTGCCATGGCGTTGATGAAGCTGACTTTGGTGGCCAGGTAGGCGTTCGCCGCCGACTTGATGAGTTCCGCGGTGGCGAAGTTGCAGACCAGGCGGGGAATCCCGGCGGCGAGCAGCGGCTCGTACACCGCGTCCAGGGCGGCCGTCACGCCCAACGGCGCGCCGGTCCGGAGGTTGAACGCGGCGGTGCGGCCGCCTTCCACACCGTAAACCAGCCGGTCCGGCACCAACGAGTCCTTCACCGCGGTGCCTTGCCTCAGGAACTCGGGGTTCCAGCCCAGCAGCACATCGGGCCGGGCGGCCAGCAGGGCACCAAGCATGTCCACTGTGCCCACTGGCACTGTGGATTTTCCGACGACGACGGCGCCCGCCGCGAGGTGCGGCAGCAGCGCCTCCGCGGCGGAGACCAGGTAGGTGAGGTCGGCGGCGTCGGACGTTTTGTGTTGGGGCGTGCCCACGCACAGGAAGTGCACCTGCGCGCCCTTGGCGGCAGCCGCCGTGGTGGCAAAGGTGAGCCTGCCGGTCGCCAGCCCGTCCTGCAGCAGTTCGTCCAGCCCGGGTTCGTGGAAGGGGGCCGCGCCGCGTGCCAGTTGCTCCACCTTGCCGGGGTCGACGTCGACGCCCACCACTGTGTGGCCCATGGACGCCAGCGTGGCGGCGTGCACTGCGCCGAGGTAGCCGCACCCGATCACGGAAATTTTCACTGTTCCCACCCGCGCCCTAACCCCGCGGGCCCGGCCAGGAAACCCGGCGGGCGTGGGCCCGGCGCAACCACCGGCTCACCACTGATCACGGAGTGGTAATGCCGGACCAGTTCGCTGCAGAGTGCAGGCCACGTCCTGTCCTGCACCGAGGCGTGGGCCGCTGCCGCAAACGCGCGGCGCTTGGCGTCATCGCCCATCAGGTCCAGGACCCGGGCGCGCATGCCGGACAGGTCCCCGGGTTCGTAGAGCCAGCCGGTCCGGGAGTTCTCCACCAGGTCAAGAGGCCCGCCGCGGCCGGTGGCCACTACCGGCACACCGGACGCCATGGCCTCCTGGATGGTCTGGCAGAACGTCTCGAACTCGCCGGGATGGACGAACAGGTCAAAGGATGCAACAGCACGTGCCAATTCCTCGCCGCCCAGGAACCCGGTGAAAGCTGCGGCCGGCAAGGCTTCCTCCAGTGCCGCCCGCTGCGGGCCGTCGCCCACAATCACCAGTTTGGTGTTGGGCATTCCGGCCAGGGCAGCCAGGTCCTCCACCTGCTTCTCCACGGCCAGCCGGCCCACGTAGCCAATGATGCGCTCACCGCCGGGAGCCACGGCAGCCCGCCACCCGTCGTCGCGCTTTTCCGGCGAAAACCGGGCCGTGTCCACGCCCCGGCGCCATATCTCCACCCGAGGGATGCCGCGGCCGCGCAATTGGTTCAGTGCGAACGTGGACGGCGCCAGCGTGCGGGTGGCGAGCATGTGGATGTTTTCCACCCGGTTCCAGGCCCAGTTCTCCAGGATCGGCACGCCGTATCGGGCCGCGTAGCTGGGAACTTCGGTCTGGTAGATGGCCACGGTGGGGATGCCCAGCTGGTGGGCCGCCTGGGCAGCCCGCCAGCCCAGGACGAATGGCGAGGCCAGGTGGACGACGTCCGGTGCGTAGTCGGCAAGGATTCGCTTGACCCGGTACACACCGCCCATCGCCACCCTGACGTTTGTATATCCTGCCAACGGCACCGCAGGCAGCCGGTGGATCTCTGCGCCCTTGACGCGGTCCGGCGCTTCCCCGTCCAGCGTGGAGGGCGCGATGACCAGGACGTCATCGCCCCGGTCCTCGAGGTGCTCCAGCACACGCAGGATGGAATGCGTTACGCCGTTCATCAGCGGCAGGAATGATTCAGCGACAATTGCGATCCTCACCCCTCCACGGTGGGCGGGCGGCGTTGCCGCGCGGGGGACCGGATGTGACGCCGGGGGAAAAGTTTGGGAAACATCAGGACGCCGGTCCGCACCTTTTGAACACGGATCAGTCACGAATACTCCGGGGCCGGCCAATTCTATTGACCGTGCTGTTCCGCGGGATTTATGATTCAGGTCACTTGGTTGTTGTGAAACGATTCATTGGCGAAGCATAAACCTCAGAGACGCGGTTCCTTTATGCAGCAAGATCGCAGTGAAATTCCGCAGCCCGGTCAAGGGACCCGGCAGGACGAGCCGGTGCTCTCGCTGACCGGCGCTGCCAAGACCTTTGGCCCGGTGGTGGCCCTGGCAGACGGCACGGTGGAGATCCGGGCAGGGGAGATCCACGGGCTGGTGGGGGAGAACGGGGCCGGCAAGTCCACCCTCGTGAAGATCCTCGCCGGCCTTTATCACCCCGACTCCGGGGACTTCCGGCTTAGCGGCGAACCCGTCCACTTCCGCAGTGTGGCAGAGAGCAAGGCCGCCGGCATTTCCGTGATCTACCAGGAACCCACCCTGTTCCCGGACCTCACGGTGGCGGAAAACATCTTCATCGGGCGGCAGCCCAAGGGACGGTCGCGGCTGATCAGCCGTGCCGAGATGCGGCGGCAGGCCAGTGAACTGTTCGGCCGGCTGGGAGTCCCCATCGATCCGTCCCGCGCCGCGGAGGGGCTTTCCATCGCGGACCAGCAGATCATCGAGATCGCGAAGGCCATTTCGCTGGACGCCAGGGTGCTGGTCATGGACGAGCCCACTGCCGCACTCAGCGGGGTGGAAGTGGAGCGGCTCTTTGCCGTAGCCCGCGCGTTGCGGGACAAAGGGACCGGAATCCTGTTCATCTCGCACCGCTTCGATGAGGTGTTCGATCTCTGCGACCGGATCACGGTGATGCGGGACGGACGCTACATTGCAACCCACCGGACCGCCGAGGTCACCGTTGAAAAGATTGTCCGGGAAATGGTGGGCCGGGACATCGGAACCCTCTTCCCCAAGGCCGAGGCGGACATCGGGCACACCGTCCTCAAGGTTGACGGGCTCAGCAGGTCCGGAGTTTTCCGTGACATCAGCTTCGACGTCCGGGCCGGTGAGATCGTTGCCCTCGCGGGCCTGGTGGGTGCAGGCAGGACCGAGGTGGCCCGCGCCGTGTTTGGCATCGACCCCTACGACTCGGGACAGGTCTCGGTGGAGGGAAAGCCGCTGAAGGCCCGGAACCCGCAGGCCGCTATCGCCGCAGGCCTGGGTTTTGTGCCGGAGGACCGGCGCAAGCAGGGCCTGGTGATGAATTTGTCGGTGGCCCGGAACGTAACGCTGACCCTGCGGAACAAATTCGTAACCGCCGGGCTCATCAACGGCGGCAAGGAGCGTGCCGCCGCGAAGGAGTGGAGCAAGCGGCTGCAGGTCAAAGCCGGCTCCCAGGAGCACGCCGTCTCCACGCTCTCCGGCGGCAACCAGCAAAAGGTGGTGTTGGCCAAGTGGCTGGCCACCGACCCGAAGCTGCTCATCATCGACGAACCCACCCGCGGCATTGACGTGGGCACCAAGAGCGAGGTCCACCGACTCATCTCCGACCTGGCCGGCCGTGGCATCGCCATCCTGATGATCTCCTCCGAGCTCCCCGAGGTCCTGGGCATGGCAGACCGTGTCCTCGTGATGCGCGAGGGCCGGATTACCGCCCACCTGGACAGGGCGGATGCGGACCCGGAATCCGTGATGCACGCGGCCACCTCCTCGACAGGAGTTACGGAATGAGTTCCACGCTGAGGCACGAGGAAAAAGGCACGACGGCGGCCCGCGCCGGCGGCGGCAGCGGCGGGTTCGGTGCGCTGCTGCGCCTGCGTGAACTTCCCGTCCTGATTGCACTGGCGCTGCTGGTGCTCATCACCTTCCTCAACAATCCGCTGTTCCTGTCCCCGCAGGGAGTCAAGGACCTGCTCCTCAACGCCACCATCATCGTTATCCTGGCGGCCGGGCAGACCCTGCTTATCATCACGCGGAACATCGATTTGTCCGTGGGCTCCATGCTGGGGCTGGTTGCCTTCGGCACCGGCTCGATTTTCGCCGCTATGCCCAGCCTTCCCATCCTGGTGGTCCTGCTCCTTGGCATGGTCTTCGGCGCCCTGCTCGGCACGGTGAACGGGTTCCTGGTCACTGTGGCCAAGGTGCCGGCGCTGGTTATCACCCTGGGCACCCTCTACGTGTTCCGCGGACTGAACAACGCGTGGGCCGGCGGCAAGCAGTATTTCGCCGGGGACCGGCCGGAGGCATTCGGCGCGCTGTCCGTGGACACGGTTCTGGGCTTCCCCATCATCACCTTGCTGGCCATTGCGGTGGTCGCCGCGGTTGCGGTCTATATGGCGGGCACCCGCCCCGGCCGGGACCTGTATGCCATCGGATCGGACCCGGAAGCGGCGAAGGTCCTCGGCATCAAAGTGTCCAAACGCGTGTTCCTGGCCTTCCTCGCCAACGGAGCCCTCGCCGGCCTGGCCGGAGTGCTCTACGCCAGCCGCTTCAACTCGGTCGGCGCCACCACGGGGACCGGGATGGAACTCGACGTGGTGGCTGCGGCGGTTGTGGGCGGAGTGGCGATCTTCGGCGGCAGCGGGACGGTTGCCGGTGCGGCCCTCGGAGCCCTGCTGCTGACCACCATCACCAGTTCCCTGACCGCTCTTCGGGTGGACAAGTTCTGGCAGCAGGCCATCGTGGGCATCCTGATCCTGACGGCCATCGTCATTGACCGCCTGGCCAGCCTGAGGACGGCCCGGAAACTGCGGATCAGCGAGGCCCGGAATGTCTGAGACCACCACCCCCAGCAGCACTCCCACAGCCGTGCCGGTGGCCGACAGCACAAAGCCGCTGGCCACGGAGCCAAAAGGAAAAACGGGTGCTGCCCGCATCCTGGCCAGCCGTGACGCCATCACCATCTACGTCCTGCTGGCGTTCCTGATGTACGCCGCCATCGCCATCCCGCGCTTCGCTTCGCCGGTGACCACGGGTTTCCTGCTCCTGGACGTTATCCCCGTCCTGCTGATTGCGATGCCAATGACGCTCATCATCGTCACCGGAGAAATCGACCTTTCGGTGGCAAGCATCGCCGGGCTGACCAGCGCGTTGATGGGCGTGCTCTGGGCCGCCGGGCTGGACATCTGGCTGGTGCTGGCCCTTTGCCTACTGGCGGGAATAGGGGCCGGCATGTTCAACGGCTTCCTGATTGCCGTCCTTGGCTTGCCCTCACTGGCTGTCACCATCGGAACGCTGGCCCTCTTCCGGGGCCTTGCCCTGGTGGTCATCGGGGACAACGCGGTAGCCAACTTTCCCAAGCCGCTGACAGCCTTCTTCACCTCCAAACTCGGCGCCACCGGCATCCCCACGGTGATGATCGGCGTCGTACTCATCATGGTGTTCTTCGGCGTACTGCTCCATTTCACGCCTTTTGGGCGCGGGCTGTACGCGATGGGCTACAGCAAGGAGGCAGCCAACTTCGTGGGCATCAACGTGGCGCGGAGCAAATTCTGGCTTTATGTGGCCTCCGGCGCGGTGTCAGCCCTGGCCGGGATCTACTGGACGCTGCGTTACACCAGTGCGCGCAGCGACAACGCATCCGGCCTGGAGCTGGCCGTCATTGCTGCTGTGCTCCTCGGCGGCGTCTCGATCTTTGGCGGCAAGGGCGCCATTCCGGGTGTGGTTGCAGGCGTGCTGCTGATCGGCAGCCTGAACTATGCCCTGCGCCTGGGGAGGGTGTCCGACGTCGTCCTCATTACCGTGACTGGCCTGCTGCTCATCTTCTCGGTGGTGGCACCCAGCATCGGCGCCGCCGTCCGGGAATGGCGGCACACCCGGCGGGTCCGGCAGAGCTTCAGCCGGAGCACGTCCCCAATCGACCGCACGAGGGAAAAGGAAAAACAATGATGTTGAACCGAATAAGCACCGGCAGGCGCGCACACTTCGCTCCGCTGCTGGCCATCACGGCCGCCGCGGCGCTGGCCCTGACGGCGTGCAGCGGCGGCACGGGAACAACGGGGGAGACCTCCGCCGCCGTTGAAGACCAGAAAATCACGTTCATCCCCAAACAGCTGAACAACCCCTACACCGACGTTGTCCTCGGCGGCGGAAAGGACGGCGCCCAGGAAGCCGGGTTCGCCTCCTCCCAGGTGGTTGGCCCCCTCGAAGCGTCGGCGTCCAGCCAGGTCTCGTTCATCAACGCCGAAACCCAGGCGGGGACCAACGTCATCGTCATCGCCGCCAACGATCCCGACGCCGTCTGCACGGCTTTGGGTGGGCCACGCTCCGCCGGTGCCAAGATCGTCGCTTTCGACTCGGACGCCAATCCCGACTGCCGTGATGTGTTCATCAGCCAGGTGGTGGCCAAGGAAGTGGCCCTGATCCAGACGAAGCTCATCGCGGATCAGATCGGCGGTTCGGGTGAGATCGCCATCCTGTCCGCCACGGCTAACGCCACTAACCAGAACGAATGGATCAAGTTCATGGAGGAGGACCTGGCGTCCAACCCGGCCTACAAGGACATCAAGCTTGTGGCCAAGGTCTACGGTGACGACGATGACACCAAGTCGTTCCAGGAAGCCCAGGGCCTGCTGCAGGCGCACCCGAACCTGAAGGGCATCATTTCGCCCACCACTGTGGGGATCGCCGCCACCGCCCGGTACCTCTCCACCTCGGCCTACAAGGGCAAGGTTGCGCTGACCGGACTGGGATTGCCCAACGAGATGCGGCCGTTCGTCAAGGACGGCACCGTCAAGGAATTCGCCCTCTGGGATCCCGCCCAGCTCGGATACGTCGCTGCGTTCGCCGGCAAGGCACTTGTGGAGGGAAAGATCACGGGCGCTCCGGGCGACTCGTTCACTGCAGGTGAATTGGGGGACCGGACCATTGAAGAAGGCGGCGTGGTCATTGTTGGCCCGCCAACCGTCTTCAACGCCCAGAACATCGACCAGTACAACTTCTAGCGCATTGGTGCTCAGGCCGGGCGGGCTCCTTCATTCCGCCCGGTCTTCCGTGCCCCGCGCTGCTCCACGTCAGCGGAATGGAAGGTTGCAATGCCGCCCACTAAAAAGAACGCTGCTGCCTTACTGGAGCCCCATCGGCGGCGGCCCACCCGGATCGGCCTGGTGTCCGGAGGGCTGGGAGCCTACTGGCCCCAGTTCCTCGGACTCCTGCCGCAGCTGGAGGAATCAGCCCGGTACGTCACGGCGCGCTTCAAGGACCTGGACGCTGAGGTGGTGGACGCAGGATTCATCTCCGATGCCACCCAGGCCGTAACGGCGGGGGAAAAGCTTCGGCAGGCTGACTGCGACCTGATCGTCATCTTCCTCGCCACCTACCTGACCTCCTCGATGGTTCTACCCGTGGCCCAGCGCTCCGGAAGTCCGGTACTGGTGATCGACCTCCAGCCCACGGAAGCGATGGACCACGCGAACTTCGATACGGGCGCCTGGCTCGCCTACTGCGGCCAATGCCCGGTCCCGGAAGTGGCGAACGTCTTCCGCCGGGCGGGGATCGACTTCCGGTCCGTCTCCGGGCATTTGAAGCAGGATTCCGCCTGGGAACGCATAAACCGGTGGGTGCACGCAGCCGGCGTCCGCGCGAGGCTTCGGAACGCGCGGCACGGCCTGATGGGCCACCTCTATCCAGGCATGCTGGACGTCGCCACCGACCTGACCACGGTTTCCACTACATTCGGTTCGCACGTTGAAGTGCTCGAGTTCGATGACCTGCGTGAGCGCGTGAAGGCTGTCACCGACGCCGAGGTGTCCGAACGGCTCGACCTGGCACGGGAATTGTTTGTGCTCGCTGAGTCGGTCAACGACGACGACTTCGCCTGGGGTGCCAGGGTCTCCGTGGGCCTGGACCGGCTGGTGGAGGACTTCGACCTGGACTCGGTGGCCTACTACCACCGCGGGCTGGCGGGAGAACAGCACGAGCGGCTGGGCGCCGGCATGATCCTGGGCTCCTCCATCCTTACGGCGCGCGGGATTCCCATGGCGGGGGAGTACGAGCTACGGACTTCCATCGCCATGCTTGCTGCCCAGGCCATGGGCGCAGGGGGCTCGTTTACGGAGATCCAGGCGCTGAACTTTTTCGACAACGTGGTGGAAATGGGGCATGACGGACCCGCCCACCTTGCCGTCTCCTCGAAAGATCCACTCCTGCGCGGACTCGGCGTCTACCACGGGAAGCGCGGCTGGGGAGTTTCAGTTGAGTTCGACGTCCAGCCCGGACCGGTCACCACTCTCGGCCTGGGCCAGGACCCCGACGGCAGCTACGTCTTCGTAACATCGGAAGGGACGGTGGTGCCAGGCCCGCTGCTGGCCATTGGCAACACCACATCGCGCGTGGATTTTGGTGGCGATCCCGGCCTCTGGGTTGACCGGTGGAGCCAGACCGGAACGGGCCACCATTGGGCCCTGTGCCTTGGTCATCGGGCGGCCGACATCAAGGCTGCCGCCTCCCTGCTGGGCATCGGGCACCGGCACGTGTCGCTCCCCTAACGGCCGGAAATTTTTCCGGACAAAGTGGCTCGTCAGCCGGGGGTTTCGCCGTTCGGCACAAAGAAAAATTACTAAGTAGACTTCCCTTTTGATGCTAAGCATGCTTACGGTATGGGGGCAGCTAGCGAGAGCCTTCAGCAGAGGGGGCGGAGACTGAGTGCCGGGACAACCGGTGCCGGGACATCCAATTGCCAGCTAATGCCCAGCGCAACGACACATCCAAGGAGACGTCATGCTCAACCGGGAAAACATTGAAAGCCTGCTCCACAAGGGCGGCAACGTCGTCGGTTCCGATGGCGAAAAGATCGGCTCGATCGGTCAGCTTTACGCAGACGACGATACTGGCGAGCCCACGTGGGTCACCGTCAAGACGGGCCTTTTTGGCACGTCCCAGTCCTTCGTCCCCGTTGAGGGCGCGCACAGCCAGGGCGACGACCTGGTGGTGCCGTACAGCAAGGACCACGTCAAGGACGCCCCGCGCGTCGACGTCGACGGACACCTCACCCCTGAGGAAGAGGACCGCCTGTACACCTACTACGATCGCGGCGCCCGGACCTACTCCGACACCCGCGGCGACACCGGTGGCTATGACACCCGGGGCGACGTGGACCTGCAGGGCGACGCCGACCTGAACGCCGGCACTCCCAACGCCGGTACCGCCGGCTACGCATCCGGCACCGGCACCGCGGGCTACGCTTCTGACCGCGACACCGTGGGCCACGACACCTCTGGTCCCACCACCGATGACGCCATGACCCGCTCCGAGGAACGGCTCCACGTCGGCACAGAGCGTGAGGCTGCCGGCCGGGCCAGGCTCCGCAAGTACGTCACCACGGAAAACGTCACCAAGACGGTTCCCGTGCAGCGCGAAGAGGTCCGCCTGGAGCGGGAGCCCATCACAGGCGCTAACCGCGGCGCGGCCCTTGATGGTCCGGACATCAGCGAAGAAGAACACGAGGTGATCCTGCACGAGGAACGCCCCGTGGTGCAGAAGGAAGCGGTCCCGGTGGAGCGCGTCCGCCTGGACAAGGACGTGGTACAGGAAGACGTCACGGTCAACGAGGAAGTCCGCAAGGAGCACATCGAGGCCGATGGCCACGGCGTAGACCGCGACCAGCGCCGCTGACACACTACCGCTAGCGTGCTGCTGACGCGCCGTTGAACGGACCGGCGCTGACGCACCCGCACAGCGACCGACGCCGGGAGTCCACTTGGGGGCTCCCGGCGTCGTTGTGCATGCGGAACTTTTTGTGCCGGGCCGGCCAGCTGCTGGTGCGGGCCGGCCTCGCCAAATGCTGGTGCAGCCGCGCCGGAAGCGGCGACTGCACCAGCCAGTAGGACGAATATCTTCAGAACTTAGGGTTCTTCCTTCATTCGCGGCTCCTGTTTTCCCGGGTTACGGATTCCGGGTTATGTCCTGTCCGCGGTTGTATTCCGCGATAACAGCCAGCCAGCAACAATCATCACGATGCCCAGCACCAGGTGCGTCCAGTTGTCCATCATGTTCAGCGACAGGAAATTCGCCGCTGAGTCCACTCCGACAATGAGCCCGAAGATAGCCAGGACGATATACAGCGCGCCTGCTCCCAGGAGGAAATTCCGTGCTCCATGTTCTGTGCGGGAAATAGCCCAGCCGGTTGCGCCGATGGCCAGTTGCACAATGTTGAGCAGCATGGACACCTGGAACAGCCCCAGGAACATGGCGTGCGAAGCCGGTCCGAGGAACATCAGTTCGCTGTATTGTGTGGTGACGCCCGGGATGAAGCCCAGGACTCCCACCAGCATTAAAACAATTCCCACTCCCATGCCCACGTTCTGGACGTCTGCCCGTCCAAAGTGAACGCCGTGCGCATGGTGGGATGCGGTAGTCATTTCTTGCCTCCAACCACTAATTGTGGACGGTTTAAATTTTACGGCGGGCGCAGGTGAAAAGCGCCGGTGCAAGGCTCATCGAAGGTATCGCTCCGGCATGGCGCCTGTCGGTCCCGGGCCGGGCGGCGCCGCCGTGACACCATGGAAAACGATGAAACTGCGCGCTGATCAGACCGGAGACCGTGGCCTTCCCATGCCCTTGTGGCTGCAGGGTGCCCTCGAAACGGCCCAGGCAGCCATCATCTCGGCACTGGTGGTGCTTGCCCCGATCATTGCCGTCTGGGCTACCGCCGGGTTCCAGGACGGCGCCGTTGATTTTCTTGCGCGACTGGCCGGGCAGTCCTGGCTGCTGGTCCACGGGGTGCCACTGGAACTCATCGCTGTCGGACCCGACGCCGCCAACTCCGGCTCTGGGCTGCTCACGCTTTTTCCGCTTGGCTTGACCATGATCCCGTTCCTGCTCGCGTGGCGGGCGGGCCGCCGGCTGGCCCGGGCCTCCTATACGGACCAGCTGTGGCAAGCACTCCTCGGTTCCTGGCTGGTGTATTCCGCCTTCGGAGCGGCCACAGGCTTCATCTGCCGCACGCCCGATGTCGCCATTAATCCCTTCCACGCGATGTTCATCCCGCTCATTCCCTACGCCCTCGGCATGGTGATCGGCGCCCGCCGGGAGGCAGGCTCCTGGAGTCGGCTGATCGGCGTCGACGCCGTGGACTGGATCTCCCGCACCAGCCAGCATTCGCGCTGGGCAGGGTCCTACCTCGCCTCCGCCGCGACGGCCGGTTTTGTGGCTGAGGGGTCAGCGCTGGCGCTGGCCGCGTTGCTGCTGGCTGTGAACCTGTTTATCCACTGGAACCTGGTGGTTGCGGTTTATGAAGCGCTCGACGCCGGGGCAGTGGGAGGTGCCGCCCTCACCGTTGCGCAACTGGGGTTCCTGCCCAACCTGGTGGTCTTTGCGTTGGCCTGGTCATCCGGCTCCGGCTTTGCGATGGGCCTCGGTTCCCAAGCTGGCCCGCTCGGCACTGCTGTTGGCCCGCTGCCTTCCATCCCGTTGCTGGCTGCCATCCCGTCCGGACCCCTGGATTACGCCTTCGTTGCCCTGATCGTTCCGGTTTTGGCCGGGGTGCTGGCGGGCTGGTGGTTCCTCCGCGAAGGGGAAAACCATTTTGACGAGTGGCTTGCCATCAAGGTCCGCGCGCGCTGGTTCACAGCTACCGTTTCCACGGTGGTGCTGGGCGTGCTGTGCGGGCTGGCCGCAGGGCTGCTGACCGCCGGCCTGGCCTGGCTGGCACGGGGCTCGGCCGGAATCGGGCGCCTCACGGACATCGGTCCGGACCCGTTCTGGACGGGAGTCTGGGTGGCGGCGGAGGTGGGCGCCGGCGTCGTGATTGGCTACGCAGCGGGACCCTGGCTGGAACGGGAGCAGGCGGCAAAGGAAGCAGACGCCGAACTGGTCCGGTAGTTTCGGGAGCTGACGCCTGCAGGGGAGGGGCGGCCCTTAGGGGAGCTGTGAGGGCAGTGATCCCTCCAGCTGCACCCGGCATGCCGACTGTGCCTGGTCCGTGAGCGCCCGGCCGACACACGCCTGGTATTCGCGCACTTCGTCGAAGAACAGTGCCGTGACCAGGATCAGCAGCACCATAATCGCTGACACCACCAGCCCCGAGATGGTGCCGATAAGGACAAGGCGGGACTCCTTCAGCCGGGTGGCCCGGACCAGCAACACCACGCCGAAGGCAATGCTGGCGGCTGTCAGGACTGCGGTAAGCCAGAGGTAGCTGACGTCCAGCTGGTAGACAAAGAAGGCGCCCAGCACCGTCACCACGAAGATCCGGAACAGGGTGTGGGTTTTGCCGAGCGAGGCCTTGGCTGCCTCGCTGAGCGGCTGCTTCGTGCGCTGCCGCCCAGCCGGTTCCGGTGTGCTGTTCATGTTTTCCAGCCTACGCGAGCCTGCCCATAAGCTAGTGCCATGCGCATCGTAGTCCTCGTTTCCGGAACCGGGTCCAATCTTCAGGCAGTTATCGACGCGGTTCAGGCAGGGGCGCTGGACGTTGAAATCGCCGCAGTGGGGGCCGACCGGCCGGGCACCTTCGGGGTGGAACGGTCCGCAGCCGCCGGCATTCCCACCTTTGTGGTGGACTTCAAGGCCTATGCGGACCGGGCAGAGTGGAATGCTGCGCTGACCGAGGCCGTAGCGGCGTTCGAACCGGATGTGGTGGTCTCCTCCGGTTTCATGCGGATCGTCAGCCCGGAGTTCATTGACGCCTTCAACGGCAAATACCTCAACACCCATCCTGCGCTGCTCCCGGCCTTCCCGGGCGCCCACGGCGTGCGGGACGCGATGGCATACGGCGTTAAGGTCACCGGCTGCACCGTGCACTGGGCAGACGCCGGCGTGGACACCGGGCCCATTATCGCCCAGGAAGCCGTGGCCATCGAGGAGTCCGACACCGAGGAAACCCTGCACGAGCGCATCAAGGTGGTGGAGCGCCGGCTCCTGGTGTCCACCCTGGCCACGCTCGCCGCTACCCACCCGACGCACGCCTAACCCATCCTCCCCTCCCAACTAGGTAGCGCTAAGTGTCGTTTTCAGCCCTCAAAGCGACACTTAGCGCTACCTAGTTGGGCACGGGCGGGCAAGGCTGTGGATAACCTCTGCGGCTTCTCGCCACGCCTGCCACGATGGGCGAATGAAGGTTCCAAGCCAACTGCCTGACCCTCTGGCATCTTTGCCATTCACGTTCCAGGAAGCGGTCGACGCCGGCATCAGCCGACGACGTCTGCGTCACCATGGCTTGCTATGGCCAAGCCGGGGAATCCGTGTGCCGGATGCCAGCGACGCATCGCACCTCGCCCCGCGTATCCGTCCCTACACTTTGGTCACTGAATTTGCGGCCGCTTCGCACGTCTCGGCCTTTCTCCTGTGGGAGTTTCCGGGCTTCCTCCCGGGCAGTGATGAGCCACTGCTGCACATCTCGCGGCCTGACACCGTTGCCATCATGCGTCGGCCCGGTGTGAAGGGACATCGCGGGCAGTTTTTCGCTGACGAGATCGTAAATCATGCCGGCCTGCTGGTCACTTCGCGGGTGAGGACTTGGCTGGATTGCTCCCGCAAAATGAGCATCGAAGAACTGACCGTGGTCGCGGACCACTTGCTTCGCGTTCCAAGGCCAGACTTCGAGGGCAGGTCAGGACCGCATGCAACGCGGGAGGATCTCGACGACATGCTTGACCGGCACAAGGGGACGCCCGGCATCAGGAAGGCCCGGGTTGCCCTCGAGCGGGCGCGGGTGGGATCGGATTCCGCCCCTGAAACCAGGCTGCGGCTGGCATTGGAGGACGCGGGCCTGCCCGAACCTTGGCTGAACGTGCCCACCGAGCTGGGCGCCGGCGTCGTTCGCCAGCCTGACTTGAGCTATCCGGAACAGAAGGTGGCGGTGGAGTACGACGGCGAGGGCCACTCCGAGTCGGTGCAGATCGTCCGCGATATTGCCCGTGAAGAGGACTTCGCCCGTGCCGGCTGGTTGGTCGTGAGGATTTCAAAGCGGCACATGGACAGGGATGCCCGGCCGGCGGTGGCCAAGGTCCGCTCAGCGCTCCTGATCCGGGGCTGGTTACCCGGCAAGGAAAACTAGGTAGCGCTAAGTGTCGTCACGAGGGTTGAAAACGACACTTAGCGCTACCTAGTTGGGAAGGTGGGAGGGAGAGGGGGCTACTCGAGGCGGCGCTGCTTGGTTTCCGGGGAGAAGAACGCCATCCACAGCACGGCGATCAACACCAGCCCGCCGGCCAAGGCAAAGGACGTTGCCAGGCCCAGCTCCGGCCAGAAGTAGTTCGCGAAGATCAGCGGCCCGAAGCCCGCACCGAGCCGGGAGAACGTGGAGGCCCACCCGAAGCCGGTACCGCGCAGCTCGGTGGGGTACAACTCTGACACGTAGGCGTACAGCACCGGAATGGCCACCTGCACCACAAACCCGAACACCAGGAGCCAGAACACAGCCGCCGTGGGGATGTCCACCACAATCGCAACGATCACCAGGGTCAGGGCCGACAACGGTCCGGTGACGGCGAGGATCCACTTGCGGCCCACCCGCTCCACCAGAAGGGCCGCCACAACAACGCCCAACAGCCCGACGGCGGCCATGGACGCGGTGGTGACGAACGCCTTGTACTCGGCAAAGCCGGCACCAATCAGGATCCGCGGCATCCAGGTCAGGGACAGGTAATAGACCAGCAGGATCGAGAAGAACAGGGACCAGGCCGCTGCCGTGATCTTCCAGTTGAACTGCCATACCAGGCGCAGCTGGTGCCAGGCGCTTCCGGCGGACAGGCGTGGCACTTCCTTCGCGACGGGCAGGCTGTAGGCGCGGGCTTCCGCCCCCGTTGCTGCCACCAGGCCATCGATGACTTTGGCCGCTTCCTCGCGCCGGCCCTTGCGGATCAGGAACAGCGGGGACTCCGGGACGCTCCGGCGGACCCAGAACACCAGCAGCGCCGGCAGGACCATCACAAGCATGGTCAGCCGCCAGTCTCCGTACACGGCCACAAGCCCGGCGGACACAAAACCTGCCAGGGCTGCCCCCACCGGCCACCAGCCATCCATCGCGGTGAGAACCTTGCCGCGCTGCTTGCGGGGAGTGAACTCACCTACCAGGGCGTAGTCCACGGGGATACAACCGCCCAGGCCGAAGCCCGCTATAAACCGGAACACACAGAACCAGATGAAGTCGGGGGAGAAGGCCCCGAGCACGGTGAAGAGGGAGAAGATCAGCAGCGTGGCCGTGAAAGCTTTCTTGCGTCCGATGGTGTCCGCGATGGTGCCCCAGACAAAAGCGCCAAGGGCCATCCCGATCAGGTTTGACGTGCCCACCCAGGCCACTTCACCCGGGGTAAGGGCCCAGTGGGTTGAGAGCAACGGAATGAGGATGCCGTTCAGTGTCACGTCCCAAGCATCAAACATAAAACCAAGGCCGCCGATCACAAAGATTCTACCCTGGACTTTCCATCGCCAGGGCAGTTCCTGGACCACCTGCTCGCCGCTCGGCACAGTGGTGTAAGTATTCATCGCAGCCTCCTGAAAGAACTCTAGCCGGGCCCGCTGACCTTCACACTTCCGCCTGCACCGGGGGCTGGCTGCACTTCGCGATAAACTGGCCCTATCCCCACCAACCGCGGCACTGTTCCGCGACATAAGACGGAGACATTTGTGAGCTTCACGCAGCATGAGCGCGTAACCATTGACCGTGTTCCCATCCGCCGGGCCCTGATCTCGGTGTACGACAAGACCGGTCTGGAGGAGCTCGCCCAGGGCCTGCATGCAGCTGGAGTGAAGCTGGTGTCCACCGGTTCCACGGCCAAGAAGATCGCAGCGGCCGGCATCCCCGTCCAGGAGGTCGAGGACGTGACCGGTTCGCCGGAAATGCTGGACGGCCGCGTCAAGACCCTGCACCCGCGCGTTCACGGCGGCATCCTTGCCGACCGCCGCGTCCCGGCGCATATGGAGACGCTTACCAAGATGGAGATCGAACCTTTCGATCTGGTGGTGGTGAACCTCTACCCGTTCGTGGAAACCGTCAAGTCCGGCGCTGCGCAGGACGACGTCGTGGAACAGATCGACATCGGTGGCCCCGCCATGGTGCGCTCCGCCGCGAAGAACCACGCCGCCGTCGCCATTGTGGTGGATCCCTCCTTTTACGGCCAGGTGGTCACCGCAGCCGCTGAGGGCGGCTTTGACCTGAACACCCGACGGCGTCTGGCCGCCAAGGCCTTCGCCCACACGGCGTCCTACGACAACGCGGTGGCAACGTGGACCGCGAGCCAGTTCCTGGATGAAGACGGCGACGGCGTCATCGACTGGCCCGCCTATGCCGGCCTCTCGCTGGAACGCTCCGAGGTGCTCCGCTACGGCGAGAACCCGCACCAGCAGGCAGCCCTCTACGTGGACAAGGCCGCTCCGGCCGGCATCGCGCAGGCTGACCAGCTGCACGGCAAGGCCATGAGCTACAACAACTTCGTGGACGCCGACGCCGCCCTTCGCGCCGCCTACGACTTCAGCGAACCTGCCGTTGCCATCATCAAGCACGCCAACCCCTGCGGCGTAGCCGTCGGCTCCGCGGATGCCGCCGATCCCATCGCCGACGCCCACGCCAAGGCCCACGCGTGCGATCCCGTCTCCGCGTTTGGCGGCGTCATCGCAGCAAACCGCACCGTGACCGCCGGGATGGCAAACACCGTCAAGGACATCTTCACCGAGGTTGTGATCGCCCCGGGCTTCGAACCTGAGGCCGTGGAGATCCTGTCCAAAAAGAAGAACATCCGGCTGCTCGCCCTGCCCGAGGGCTACGGCCGCTACCCATCGGAGATCCGCCAGGTATCCGGCGGCGTCCTGGTCCAGGTCAGCGACAAGGTTGATGCCGACGGTGACAACCCAGCCAACTGGACCCTTGCTGCCGGCGAAGCTGCTGACGAAAAGACCCTCGCGGACCTCGCCTTCGCCTGGACCGCCTGCCGGGCGGCAAAATCCAACGCGATCCTCCTTGCCCAGGACGGCGCAGCCGTGGGCATTGGCATGGGACAAGTCAACCGCCTGGATTCCTGCCGGCTGGCCGTGGAGCGGGCCAACACGCTTGGCGTGAAGGTGGAGTCCGACGTCGAAGGAGCGGGCGGTGCCTCGAACACCGACGCCGGCGGGGCACCCCAGCGCGCCCGCGGGGCCGTAGCAGCCTCCGACGCCTTCTTCCCGTTCGCGGACGGCCTGCAGATCCTGGTCGACGCTGGTGTCCGCGCGGTGGTCCAGCCCGGCGGTTCCGTGCGGGATGAGGAAGTCATTGCGGCAGCGAATGCAGCCGGCGTCACCATGTACTTCACCGGCGCGCGGCACTTCTTCCACTGATCCCCACCGGCTCCCTAACCTCGCAAGCTCGGCCAGGGAACCCTGCCGGCGTGGGCCCAAACCGGCTCCCTAACCTCGCAAGCTCGGCCAGGGAACCCTGCCGGCGTGGGCCCAAACCGGCTCCCTAACCTC
>NZ_JAMKFI010000010.1:0-143065 GCF_024494415.1 Pseudarthrobacter sp. R1
TAGCGGATCAAATCGAGATGACGCGCCCTTGATCATGAAGGAATGTAAGATCGGTTCTGACCTGCGGAAACGCCGAATTCTTCCGGAGGCGGGAGTTCTCGCATCCACTTCCACTCCCGTGCTTTAAACGCCGATAATCTACATTATGTCAAGTAGTACCCCTCGAATCGCATCTGGTGCGAATTCGACGGACTTTGATACGGCTGCCCTCAAGAACCAGAACATTTCACTCCAGCACCGCACCGCCGCCGTTCTGCTGCTCCTCTACGCCCAGCCACTGACACGCATTGCCAGGATGCGATGCGAGCAAATATGCCGCACCAGCGACGGCGAAACCGTCATCGTGTTCGAGGACCAGCCAGTGCCGGTTCCCCACCCCTTCGACGAAATCCTTCAACAACACCTTGCCGGCAGGCCGAACATGAACACCGCCGCCAACCGCGCCTCGGCGTGGCTCTTTCCCGGATACCGCCCCGGCCAGCACCCTCATCCCGGCCATCTCATGAAGAAGTTGCGCGAAAGCGGCATCCACCTCCTGGGAGCCAGGAACGCCACGCTCCGCGATCTCGTCCTGACGATGCCCCCACCGGTTGCCGCCCACGCCCTTGGCCACAGCACCCAAATCACCGAACAACACGCTAAACAAGCTGGCAACACCTGGGCCACCTACGCCTCTTACCGGCGATAGCCCAGCGATACCGCGAGTCCGGACAGTGGCTCCGCCCAAACACCGGGACTGGCAGGATAGTGCTGTGACGACACGCAATTCAGATCCAGATTCCGGTGCGATGCTGCTGCGGGTAAAAGTCTCGATCGTAGGCAGCGAGCCGGCCATCTGGCGACTCCTCGAGATCGACCCTTCCCTGACCATGGACAGAGTCCACGAGGTCCTGCAAACAGCCGTGGGCTGGCGAGATTCACACCTGCATTCCTTCACAGACACCGATCCCTATGTTCGTCTGCGCGCTGTCAACGGGCACGTGCGCGAACCACGTCGCTGGGCCTCCCAGGAACTGCTGGAAGACTCTGAGGACGACCTGCCCGAGACGGACTGGACCCTGGGCCAGATCCTCACCCCCGAATCCGGTGCCCTGTTCTATGAATACGACTTCGGAGACGGCTGGATCCACCGCCTCGAGCTCACCGGAATCCTCCCCAGGCCGGCCAACACCACACCGGCCCGGCTCCTGGACGGCGCACGGCGGGCGCCGCTGGAAGATTCCGGCGGCATCGGTGGTTACCACGACCTGCTCGACACCCTCGCAGACCCCGCCCACGAAAAGCACAAAGACCTTCAGGCGTGGGTCGCCTGGACAGCCGGGCCATGGCAGCAATTCGACCCGGAACAACTGGACATCAATGCCGTGAACAACGAGCTCGCTCTGCTCTTCCCTGCTCCCTCTGCCAACGAACACGGCCCCGGCAGCGAATCACTGACCCAGGAACTCACGAACCGGATGCCTCCCGGGCTACGACACGAATTCCGTTCATACCTGCACGCCGCCGGCCTCGACGGCCCCTCAACGGTCGAAGCAGACATCGCCGAGGTGATGACCGCCCCCTACCTCTGGCTCACCCGCCGCGTCGGGCTTGATGGTCTATCCCTCACCCCTGCCGGCTGGCTGCCGCCGACCGTGGTCCGCGAGGCAATGACCGAGCTCGGCTGGGCCAAGGACTGGATCGGCAAAGCCAACCGCGAGGACCAGACCCTGCCCGTCCTCCAACTGCGCGAAAGCGCTCAACGACTCGGCCTGATCCGCAAAATCAAAGGCAAACTCGTTCTCACATCCGCCGCCAAACGGCAGCTTGATGATCCCAAAGGCCTTTGGCTTTACCTCGCCCCTGTCATTGCCCACCGGCACCGCCATGACTCCGAGCGCGACGCGACGCTGTTACTCCTGCTCGAAGTCGCGGCAGGGAGGCGAACCGGATGGGCCGACTACCTTGAAGCCGTCTCCTTCGGCCTCGGAGCACTCGGCTGGAGCACCCGCACCGGAGCCGAACTGGAACCGAACACCGTCCAAGCACTCCTCGTGGACGCCCAAGAAGTCCTGCTGAACCTCGGCATCTTCGACGACCGCTTCGGGCTCACAGCCAACACCGTCAAAGCTCCAGGGCAAGCCTTCGCCCGCGCGGCACTTCACTCATAACCAGCAAATCACCGACCCCGCGGCGACCCACGTCCGCCGAGGCTTAGTCTTGCAATTGAAGCAGCGGTATTCGCCGGTTCCGAATACGCCGGCTCACCAGCAACGCTGCGTGCAGCCGGAGACGATGGACGGATATTGGCTGTCGTCCTTTGGTTCTCCCGGTGCAGGCTCCTCGAACACAACTTATGTCATCGGCCATAGTTGGGTAGGGCGGGAGGCACCCTTTAATAAACTGAGCATAGCAACCGCTCCGGGCGACAAGCTGACAGTTTGGACAGCGGCGGGGAACCTGGACTTTCAAGTGGATTCGGTGGCCACCTACACGAAGTCAACTCTGCGGGACAGCGCCGTCTGGGCTGTTGTACCCAACAGGCTGGTACTGATCAGTTGCCACACGGGAGTTCCCCAGGGCAAGAACTTGGTGATCACCGCGTCCCCTTCGCTGACCGGCCCGTAGCGGCGCCCTCGCCACCCGTTTCTTTTGCCGGTTATCTACCAGCACCAACCCCACCGGCTCTTGTTGCCCGCCTAAGCCGAAACGCGAAGTAGACTACGGCGGCCCCGCTTAGAACTCCCAACATCCATGTGCCCTCAATGCCGAACAGCGGACCACTGGTACATACGCTTGTAGCGCCCGAGCCCTCTGCGGCATCAAAGCACTCACCACGTCTGAACCCGAGGTAAAGGACGTTGAAGACGACTAAGCCGAGGATCGCCATAGACCACGGCCACCGCGGTGAGCGGTTCTCTGAATTTGCGTCCATGAGTTCACCCTACGGAGAGGGCAGCGGAAAAGCGCTCCCTCACTCCTCACGATATGCGGCGCATTTTCCGGACGGAATCGGTGAACAGCCAAAGGAAACGTCCACGGAGAAAATCAGAATAGACATGGTGCGCCAATATCCGTGCCGCACCGTAGGTGGCGGGTAGAGTGCACGCAATGACATCTCTGTGCCCCAACTTCAGCTGTCCTGCCGTGACAGGTACGTTGCCCGAATGCATGCCTACCTGACATGACGGCCAACGACCTTTACTACACCTCCCCCGCGCTGAACTGGCTGGACGGGCTTCCCTTGGGCAACGGCCGTCTCGGCGCCATGGTGCTCGCGGCCCAAGACCAGGTCAGGCTGCAGGTCAATGACAGCACGGCATGGTCCGGGAGTCCGGCCAGCGAGCACCGCTGTGGAGCCGTCAGCCCGGAGGTTGCGGCGGCGGCCCTTGCCAGGGCGCGGGCGGCGATAGCCGAGGACAGGCCGGTGGATGCGGAACGTGACCTCGAGGCACTGCAGGGCCGGTACTCCCAGGCATACCTGCCCTTTGCCGACGTGTTTATAGAGACCCCGAAGGCCGGCCGGCTGGTAGAACGTGGCCTGTCCCTGCGCTCGGCTACGCACAGCAGCCTTCAGGAGGCGGCCGGCACCAGCATTCGGCAGGAAACCTTCATCAGCGCTCCGGACCAGGTACTGGTGCACCGGCTCCGCTCTGGGTCCCCCACCGAGGTCATCCTGTGCCTTCAGACTCCCCTACGCCAGACGCACTGCGCGTCCGGATCCAGCGAACTCTCCCTGCAGCTTCATCTTCCCGCGGATGCAGCTCCCGGCCACGAACCGGACGAGCCGCCCCTGACCTGGGAACTGCCGGGGATCACACCCGTGGCCGGCGCGGCTGTTCTGGCCCTGACCCACGATGGACAACCAGGTGCTACCAGCAGCGATGGCGGGAATGCGGTAGTGGTTCTTACCGGCGTCACCGAACTGGTCTTCGTGCTGGCCACCAGCACAACCTTCACCGCACCCGGCCACCCACCGCACGGCAGTGTCGGCGATTGCGCCGCAGAGGCCTCCACCCGGGCCCGCGCAGCCCTGGACCGTGGCTTTGACGTGCTGTGGAAGGACCACGCGGAAGCCCACAGGTTCCTCTTTGACCGGGTGAACCTGGTTCTCGAGCCGGGCCCCGATGCGCAAACGATCCCTGCAAACCTGCCCACAGACCAGCGGATCCTGACCGCCGCCCAACAGCCAGGGGGCGCTCCGGCTGCCGATCCCGGCCTGGTGTCGCTGCTCTTTGATTATGGGAGGTACCTGCTTATATCGTCCTCCCGGCCCGGGACCCTGCCGGCAACGCTGCAGGGAATTTGGAATGATGAACTGCAGCCGCCATGGTCCTCCAACTACACATTGAACATCAACACTGAGATGAACTACTGGGGGGCGGAAGCAGCCAACCTTGCCGAGTGCCACGAGCCGCTGCTGGACCTGGTGGAGGCACTGGCAGAACGGGGCCGCACCACGGCACGAAACCTGTACGGGACCCGCGGCTGGGCAGCCCACCACAACAGTGACGCCTGGGCGTTTACGTCCCCCACGTCCGGACATGCCAGCTGGTCCCAGTGGACAATGGCCGGCGTGTGGCTCGTTTGCCACCTGGATGAGCGGCGACGCTTCGGCTCAGCCGCTCCAGACGAACTGCGGCGCTTCTGGGCGATGGCAGTCGGAGCCGCAGAGTTCGCTTGCGACTGGCTGCTCGACGACGGCGGCACCACTTTGCAGACGCGGCCCTCCACCTCCCCCGAAAACTGCTACCTGAGTGGACAAGGCAGGGCCGCCGTTACCACCTCCACCGGAATGGACCGGGCGCTGCTGAGCTGGCTCTTCGACACCGTGATTGCCCTCGCTGACGAAGTAGGCGAAGCGGACCACCCCATTGTTCGTGAGTCTGCTGCTGCACGGGAGCGGATCGCTCCGCCGGCCATCAGCAGCGGCGCTGTCCTCGAATGGGGCCCATCCCACCCCGAAACAGAACCGGACCACCGGCACGTTTCGCACCTGGTTTTTGCCTATCCCGGCAGCACTCCCCTGTCCGGCGACCTGGGCATGGCGATTGGCACAACGCTGGACCGCAGGGGCGACGACTCCACCGGCTGGTCACTGATCTGGAAACTGTGCCTCCGCGCCCGACTCCGGGAACCGGAGCGGGTAGCTCACCTGCTGCGCCTTCTCTTCAGGCCCGTCGCCACCACGGCCGTGGACCACTCCGGTGGCCTCTACCCGAATCTGTTCGCTGCACACCCGCCTTTCCAGGTGGACGGAAACCTGGGGTTCATCGCAGCGGTCACCGAGATGCTCCTGCAGAGCCATGCCGGAGAAATCCGCGTGTTGCCCGCGCTCCCGGCGGAACTCGCCACGGGCAGCGTCATCGGGCTGGTTGCCCGGCCAGGCATCACCGTTGACATTCGCTGGGAGCACGGCGCCGCCGTCGAACTTTCATTGACGCCGCGGAATGCCGCGGCTTCCCGCGCGCACACGGTGTGCATCGGCGAATGGACCCGTTCCGTGGAGTTGCGCTCCGGCTATTGCACGCGGCTGGTCGCTGCCGGCGCGGAGTTTCACATTTCGTATATTGACGCACCCGCCGGAGCTTTCGTGGCATAGCGCGCGCCCGCTGCAGCCACTGGGGCCTGCAAGTCAGCGCCGCGGCCTGATTCCTGCGCCGACGACTGCGCCTATACCGAGGCCCAGGGCGAGGCCGATAAACGGGCTGTCAAAGACAGCAAGGCCCAAGGTAATTCCGACGGCGGCTCCCACGAGGCAGCAGATCCAGAGCGGTTTATTCATCGGACCTGCTGCCGGCCGGGTTTTTCCGGGAGTACTGCGGTGACTGGAACGGGCATCCACACGGGTGCGGCCACCCGGGAGTCAGCCGTCGTAGGCTTTCTGCAGTTCAGCAATGTCCAGCTTCCGCATTCCGAGCATGGACTGCATCGCCCGCTGCGAACCCTGCGGGTCCGGCCCGGCAATCAACGAGCCCAGTACAGAGGGAACGATCTGCCAGGATACTCCGAAGCGGTCCTTGAGCCAGCCGCACTTGCTTTCGCTGCCGCCGTCCGTCAGGGCCGTCCAGTAGCGGTCCACGGCCTCCTGGTCCTCGCAGTCGACCACAAAGGAAACCGCCTCGGTGAAGCTGGAAGCCCGTGCACCATTCAACGCAGTGAACCCGCGGCCTTCCAGCTCAAACTCGACGGCGATCGCCTGGCCTGCAGGAGCGGGCGCACCCTCGCCGAAGCGCGAGATGTTGAGTATCTTCGAGTCGTCGAACACGGACGTGTAGAACTCTGCGGCCTCTTCCGCCTGGTTTTCGAACCAAAGACAGGTCCCGATGGTGCGTGGCATAGTTGCTCCCTTCCGGCTTGAGCCTAGTGCTGAAGCCCCGGGGCGACAACGGTCTATAGGCGCAAGTAAGCTCACGCGTCCAGCGGTCCCGGGGCGGATGGTCCTGCCGCCAACTGGCTGACGAGTCCCAGCGTGTTGCCCTCGCTGTCCCGGATAAAAGCCAACCACTCGTCCGTGCCTGCCGGACCAAGAAGCCCGTCAATGTGGCTGTAAATCACGTGCGGGGCCGCCACTACGTCCACTCCCCTGCCCGTGAGCTCCTCCACGGACTTCCTTACATCCGGAACGTCCAGGTACAAAAGAGCCCGCGGGGCACCGGCTTCCAGCAGCAGCCGCACGCCGTCGAGGTCGAAGAACACCAGGCCGGGCGGATCGAACACCGCCGTGGGCTGAACCGCCAGCAGATCGGAGTAAAACGCCGCCGCGCGCCGGAGGTCACCGGCGTACTGGGCAACCTGGATCAACCGCATGGTTCCCGCCTTCCTTGTGCCTGGTTTGTCCATCCTGCTCAATGACGGGTTGCCCGGCAAGGGGGCAAACGAGCGTAAGGTAGGGCGGCGCAACTGGAGCCACTGCCAATTGCTAGGCTCGAAACCATGACGCCTTCGATCCACCGGACCCGCCCTTCGTCTCCCGCGCGGCTGGCAGCAGCTGCAGCCATTGCCGATGCCGTCCTGATCCTGGCGTTCGCCGCCGTCGGTCGTGACGCCCACCAACGCGGCGACGTTGTTGTCGGAGTGCTGCTGACTGCCTGGCCGTTTTTGGCTGGAGCTGCCCTTGGCTGGCTGGCGGCAAGAGCATGGCGCAACCCCTTGTCGGTACGTTGGACGGGCCTGGCGGTCTGGATTGGGGCCCTGGGCGGCGGCATGGTGCTCCGACTGCTGACGGGCCAGACCGTTGTGCTGCCGTTCATCATCGTGGCGTTGCTGAGCCTGGGTCTGTTGCTGGTGGGGTGGCGGCTGGCATGGGCAGGGGTCCGGCGGCTCCGGAGCGCCTGAAAGAAGGCGGGGCGGCTGGCTGGAGGTCCGCCGGCAGCCCGCCCTGATGTAATAGGCTGGCAGCACTGAAACGCTTGCCGGGCTATGCTACGGCGCAACAGATCCGGAAGGATTTATCGTGATCACCGCATTCGTTCTGATCAAGACCGACGCTGCCCGCATTCCCGAGACGGCCGAAGAGATCTCAGCGATCGAGGGCATCAGCGAGGTGTATTCCGTTACCGGCGAATGGGACCTGATCGCGGTGGCACGGGTTTCCCGGCACGAGGACCTGGCCGACGTTATTGCGGACCGCCTGTCCAAGGTTCCTGCCGTCGTCCATACAACAACGCACATCGCGTTCCGCGCCTACTCCCAGCATGACCTGGACGCTGCTTTCGCCCTCGGCTTCGAGCAGTAGCCGGTCAGGGCGATCACTGACGGCTCAGCGAGACCCACTTCTCCAGGACGGCTGCGGCAGCGCCTGAGCCAATGGATTCGGCTGCGCGGCTGAATGCCTTCTGCATCCGGTCGAGGAACGGGCCGTCCGCGCTGCTGTGGAACGCAACCAGGCCGGCTGCCGCATTAAGGAGAACGGCGTCCCGGGCCGGACCTTCCTTGCCTGCAAGGACATCGCGGACCACAGCGGCATTGGCTTGCGCGTCTCCCCCGCGGAGCTGCTCAACAGTTGCCGGTTTGATGCCCAGGTCCGTGGGCGAGAACATCATTTCCGTCACGCTGCCGTTGCGGATCTCCCAGACGGTTGAGGGACCCGTGGTGGTCAGTTCGTCGAGCCCGTCATTTCCGCGGAACACCAGGCCACGGCTTCCGCGCTGGGCCAGGACGCCTGCAACCAGCGGCGCCATTCTTGCGTTCGCGACGCCCACTGCTGATGCCTGGACTTTGGCCGGGTTGGTCAGCGGGCCAAGGAAGTTGAAGGCCGTGGGGATGGCCAGTTCGCGCCGGGGCACGGCTGTGTGGCGGAATGAGGGGTGGAAGACCTGGGCGAAGCAGAAGGTGATGCCGGCATCCTCAGCATTGCGTGCCACCTGTTCGATGGACAGGTCAAGGCGGACGCCCAGTGCCTCCAGCACGTCCGCTGAGCCGGACGACGACGACGCCGCCCGGTTGCCGTGCTTAACCACCTTCGCGCCGGCGCCGGCAGCCACCAGCGCGGCCATGGTGGAAATGTTTACCGTGTTCAATTGGTCACCGCCCGTCCCGACGATGTCCAGCTTTTCACCTGTGATGGAGACCGGCCTGGCGTGGGCCAGCATGGCATCCACCAGGCCGGAGAGCTCCTCGACCGTTTCGCCCTTGGCGCTGAGGGCCACCAGGAATCCGGCGATCTGGGCGGGCGTCGCTTCCCCGGACATGATGGTGTCCATAGCCCAGGCGGTGCTGTCCGCCGTGAGGTCCTTGCCGCTGATCAATGCCGAGATCAGCCGCGGCCAGGTGTGGCCTGGCGCCGCTACAGATGCCTGTGAAGTCACCTGCTGATGCTATCGGGGGATGGCCGGGAGTGACCAATATGAACGGGCGGGGGAACTTTTCGCGGCGATTTCGCGTCTTTGTAGAAAAAGTCCTCCGAAAAGGCGGTTTGCGTTGGGCAGCACGGACTTTTACAGACATAATGTCTATGTGACATCTGCGACCCATGCCCCCAGTACCCCGGCGCACCCCACGCTGAACCGCCCCAATATGGTTTCCGTTGGAACCGTTGTGTGGCTATCCAGCGAGTTGATGTTCTTCGCCGGCCTCTTCGCCATGTACTTCACTCTGCGCTCCACGAGTGCGGAAATGTGGGCGGATGAGACGGCCAAGCTCAACTTCCCCTTTGCGCTCGTCAACACGATCGTCCTCGTGGCAAGTTCATTCACTTGCCAGATGGGCGTCTTCGCCGCTGAGCGGCTGCAGCCGCGCCGAACGGGAGGGGTCTTCCAGTTGGCCCGCTGGGGGATGAACGAGTGGTTCACCCTGACCTTCCTCATGGGGGCGTTCTTCGTCGCCGGCCAGGCCACGGAATATGCGATGCTGGTTTCCGAGCACGTCTCGCTCTCCTCAAACGCCTATGGTTCGGCCTTCTACATGACCACCGGCTTCCACGGTCTCCACGTGATCGGCGGCCTGGTGGCCTTCCTCCTGATCTTGGGCCGTTCCTTTGCCGCGAAGAAGTTCGGGCACTTCGAAGCAACGTCCGCGATCGTCACCTCGTACTACTGGCACTTCGTCGACGTTGTTTGGATTGGCCTCTTCCTGGTCATCTACGTACTCAAGTAGCCAGCTTTGATTCTTTTTCTACAAGAGGCAGAATTTCAGGTACCGGCTCCCGGAGCCGGCGCAGGATCGAATAAAGGAACCACCACGTGAAGGCACTCTCGCAAAAGCGGCGTCACCCACTGGCAGCAATCGCGTTGCTGCTGATGGGGCTCCTCATCACCGGCGGGCTGTACGCCGTGGCCACCACCGTCAACGAGGCCAAGGCTTCCACCAACGCCTTCAGTGCCGATGACGTCGAGGAAGGCGGCAAGCTCTTCGCCGCCAACTGCGCCACCTGCCACGGCATCGGTGCCAGCGGTTCCCAGGCCGGTCCTTCCCTCGTCGGTGTAGGCGCCGCATCGGTTGACTTCCAGGTTGGAACCGGCCGCATGCCCATGCAGATGAATGGCCCCCAGGCGCTGGAAAAGCCTCTGCAGTTCAATGATGAACAGACCCGTCAGCTTGCTGCCTACGTTGCGTCCCTGGGTGCCGGCCCGGCACTTCCTGAAGAAGGCTTGCTGGATGAAAAGGGTGACGCGGCAGCTGGCGGCGAGCTCTTCCGCACCAACTGCGCTATGTGCCACAACGCTGCTGCCGCCGGTGGCGCCCTGACCCGCGGCAAGTTTGCGCCCGCGCTGAAGGATACGTCCGGGAAGCACATCTACGAGGCCATGGTCACCGGTCCGCAAAACATGCCGGTCTTCAGCGACTCCAACATCACGCCTGAAGGCAAGCGCGACATCATCACCTTTCTGAAGCAGATCGAAACCAGCGGCTCCCCCGGCGGCGCTGAGCTGGGATCCCTGGGTCCCGTGGCAGAAGGCCTGTTCGTCTGGGTCGCAGGTCTTGGCGTCATCATCGCCTTCACCATCTGGCTGACCTCGCGGACGTCCTAGGACCTCCGCTCAGCCCGGCACAACTTCTGCTGATCCGTCAGCAGCTTGATATTAGAAACTAACCCGGCACCCGCCGGGACGAGAGAAGGATGAGGCGAATTATGGGCAACCATAGTGACGGCAGTCCGAACCACTCGGGCACCGTAGCTACGGCTGGTCAGAATGAGGTGGAGAAGTTCCAGGACCCTGGAATTCCTCCGCACCGTTTGCGCCTGGCTGACACGGACCCGAAGGCCGCAAAGCGGGCAGAACGGCAGGTCGCCTTACTATTTGGCATCTCTGTTGTTGGAACCCTGATCTTCCTGGTGGCGTACTTTGCCATCGACCTGGGTGCCGGCGAATCAACTATCGGCAACATCCGGCTCCAGAATATGCTCCTGGGTCTTGGCACGGCTTTCGCGATGCTCGGCATCGGTACCGGTATCGTGCACTGGGCCAAGGCCCTGATGCCGGACCACGAAGTCTCGGAAGAGCGCCACGCCATCCGCTACGAAGAGGACCGCCAGGCTGCTGTCCGCATCGTTGACGACATCGTGGAAGAGACGGGCATCAAGCGCCGTCCGCTGATCCGGAACACCCTGCTGGGTGCAGTTGCACTTGCCCCGCTGCCTGCGGTTGCCATCTTTGGTGACCTCGGACCGCGCCCGGACAACAAACTCGCCCACACCATGTGGGCACCCACGGACGGCAAGCTCAAGCGCCTCGCCCGTGACCCTGACGGAACGCCCATCAAGGCGTCCGACGTCACCATCGGTTCAGCCTTCCACGTCATCCCGGAGGGCCTGAACGAACTTCACGAGGGCAAGCTCAACGAGAAGGCCAAAGCCGTTGTGCTGCTCATGCGCCTGGATCCCGAATCGCTGAACCCCTCTGCGGGCCGCGAGGACTGGGGTTACAACGGCATCGTTGCCTACTCCAAGATCTGCACCCACGTCGGTTGCCCCGTTGCTCTCTACGAGCAGCAGACGCACCACCTGCTGTGCCCGTGCCACCAGTCCACCTTCGACCTCACGCAGGAGTGCAAGGTGATCTTCGGCCCCGCCAGCCGGCCGCTCCCCCAGCTGCCCATCGCAGTTGATGACGAGGGCTACCTGGTCGCCACCAGCGACTTCAAAGAACCTGTAGGACCAAGTTACTGGGAGCGTGATATGCATGAGCGCAGCATCAACAGCTGAGCCCGCTTTCGTCGCCAAAACCAAGACAGGCCGGTTCACCGACTTCGTCGACGCACGTGTTGGCGGTTCCGGAATCCTCCGCGAATTCGGCCGCAAGGTCTTCCCGGACCACTGGTCCTTTATGTTCGGTGAAGTGGCCCTGTATTCCTTCGTCATCCTGCTGCTCTCCGGCACCTTCCTGACCTTCTTCTTTGATCCATCGATGGCAGAGACCGAATACACAGGGTCCTACGTGCCCCTCAAGGGCGTCGAGATGTCGGTAGCGTACAGCTCATCCCTGAATATCTCCTTCGATATTCGCGGTGGCCTCTTTATGCGCCAGGTCCACCACTGGGCAGCACTGCTGTTCGTGGCATCCATCGCCGTGCACATGCTGCGGGTCTTCTTCACCGGAGCCTTCCGCAGGCCCCGCGAAATGAACTGGGTTGTCGGCAGTGTCCTCCTCATCCTGGCCATGGCTGCAGGTTTCACCGGCTACTCCCTCCCCGACGATCTGCTCTCAGGCAACGGCCTGCGCATCATCGACGGCGTGATCAAGTCCATCCCGATCGTTGGCACGTACATCTCGTTCTTCCTCTTCGGCGGAGAATTCCCGGGCACTGCCATCATTGGCCGCCTGTACATGCTGCACATCCTGCTGGTGCCGGCACTGATCCTGCTGATGATCGTCCTGCACCTCTTTATGGTCGTCGTTCACAAGCACACCCAGTACCCCGGTCCGGGCCGCAACGACAACAACGTTGTGGGTTACCCGCTGGGTCCCGTCTACGCCGCGAAGGCCGGTGGATTCTTCTTCATCGTCTTCGGTGTCCTGGCCCTCATGGCCGGTTTCTTCACCATCAACCCGATCTGGAACTATGGTCCGTACGACCCCTCCCCCGTGTCGGCCGGTACCCAGCCCGACTGGTACATCGGCTTTGTTGACGGCGCGCTGCGCCTGATGCCCGGTACGTTGGGAGACTGGCAGGTCGAGCAGAATTGGTTCGGCTTCGTGTTCAGCTTCAACGTCCTGCTCCCGGCCCTGGTGCCCGCCGGCATTCTGTTCACGGTGATGTTTATGTACCCGTGGATTGAGCGGTGGATCACCAAGGACGACCGTGAGCACCACGTGCTGGACCGTCCGCGCAACGCCCCGACCCGTACCGCCATCGGCATGGCCGGTTTCGTCTGGTATTGCGTAATGTGGGCAGCTGCAGGTTCCGACCTCATTGCCACCCACTTCGGTGTCTCCTTGAACGATGTCACGTACTGGTTGCGTACCCTGTTCATCATTGGCCCGATCATTGCGTTCATCGTCACCAAGCGGGTGGCCCTGGCCCTTCAGCGCAAGGACCGCGAGATCGCCCTCCACGGACGCGAGACCGGGCGTATCGTCCGCCTCCCGCACGGTGAATTCATCGAGGTTCACGCACCGCTGGACGAGTACAAGCGCTACAAGCTCGTTGGCTTTGAGTCGCCCGAGGTTCTGCCGGCAGTACCGAATGAGCACGGTGTGGTGACCCGCAAGGAGAAGCGGCGCGCATTCCTCTCCAAGTGGTTCTTCGAGGATCGTGTTGCTCCGGCAACCCCTGCTGAGCTGGAAGCGGCCCACGGCCACGGCCACGCGGCAGTTGAAGCACCTGAGGAAGCGAAGAGCCTGAGCCACTAGGCAAGCACTCTGGTTCCCAAGATGAAAGGCCCGGTCCATGTGGACCGGGCCTTTCATGTTTCTCCCTCCCCCGCGTTGTCAGGGGCCGCTACGGCACAAAAGCAATGCAGGGGACGGGGCAGAAGCTCGCCGCCTTAGTGGTTACGTGAGCGGCGCGCTCCAGGGCGCTGCAGCGGGACCCACAGCTTATAGCGGTCCGCGCGGTAATAGGAGACGGAATAGTCCACCATGGTGCGGGAAACAAAAGCGTGGCGCTGGATTTTGAGCAACGGTGAGCCGACTTCGACGTTGAGCAACCGGGCACTGGACGGCGACGCTGCGGTCGCCTCGATCATGTCCTCTCCCCACTCCATCACGAGGCCGAACTGTTCGCTCAGTACGTTGTACAGCGAGGTGGGGGGCTCTCCGTCCAAGAGGCCGGGAACCCGGTGGGCTGGAATGAAATTCTCATCCACGCTCATGGGCTCCCCGTCCGCCAACAAGAGGCGCCGGAAGCGGACCAGCGGCGTTCCCTCATCCAACTGAAGCTCACGGGCCAGGAATGCGCTGGCCCCGATCTGTTCGAAGCTCAGTACCTTGGCTGCGGGAACCATCCCGCGGCGCTGCATCTCCTCGCTGTACGAGGTCAGCTTCACCTGCAGGTCCAGCTTTGGCCTCCGAACGAACGTGCCGAGCCCCACCACGCGCTCGATCACTTCCTCACCCACCAGCGCGTCAATCGCCTGCCGCACGGTCATCCTGGCAAGCCCAAAGCGCTCCGCCAGGTCGCGTTCGGAGGGTAGCGCGGAGCCCGGCCGGCACTGGTCGCCGATGTACGCACGGAGGATCTCGCGCAGCTGGACATAGATTGCAGTTCCGCTGTTGCGGTCGATTTCGCCGGCGATCGCCCCTGCGCTAGCAGCCATGGCGGGTCTCCCCTGGGTTCACGTTCACCTAGCAATTCTAGGACAGGTCTAGACCACCCGCCGCCGCAAGCTGCGCGCATTTAGCCCGACGGGTACACGGGCCGCTATATTGGACAGGAAATTTTCCAGCACCGACGGATGGGGCCGTCATCAACAAGGAGTTCGCGTTGCCAACACAGAAGGCCGTAGTCACAGCCCCGATCGGACTGCACGCGCGTCCGGCGGCTGTATTCGTCCGGGCGGTGACTGAAACGGGGCTTCCCGTGACGATCACCAAGGCCGGCACCAGCAGCGTGGATGCGCGGTCGCTATTGCAAGTAATGAGCGCAGATTTTCCCTACGGGTGCGAAGTGGAACTGGGCATCGAGGATTCGGCCTTAAACGGTGCCCTGGGCCGCGAGAAGGCCGAAGACGCCCTCCGGACCCTGGGTGCGCTCTTGGAGTCGCAGGGCCCGGAATAAGGCCCAGGCAAAGGGTGCTCCGGCGAGTGGCCCGGCCAAGCCAGCCCCCGGCAGTAGAAGTACAAACAACGACGGCGGGCCCCACCAAAAGGTGGGGCCCGCCGTCGTTGTTCTTGTTGCCTAGTGGGCGTGGTCGCCGCGGCTGTACTCGTAAACCCAGCCGACGAGTGCCACAACAGCCAAGCCGGCTGCGATGTAGACAATCCAGAAGCCTACTGCCAAGCCCAGGAAACCCGTCGCGCAGGCCAGGCCGAGGACCAGCGGCCACCAGCTCCAGGGGCTGAAGTGCCCCTGCTCGCCGGCGCCCTCGTGAATCTCGGCGTCGTTACGGTCTTCAGGACGAAGGCCAACGCGCTTGCCGGTGAAACCAAGGTATCCGCCGATCATGCCAGCGAGGCCGCCAACCAGGAGGATTCCGAGGATACCTACCCACTCACCCCAGTCGGTGAGGAAACCGTAAATCACCGAAACCGGTACGAAGAAGAAGACTCCGGAACCAAAGATCCATGACTCAATTTTCACTGTGCAGTGTCCTTCTGATCGGCGTTACCGAGCGCCCGGGCTGCGGGAGCCGGTGACTCGACGGTGTGGATCTGTCGAAGCTCGGGGTGGTGCAGGTCGAGGGCCGGCCGCTCGGAGCGGATGCGGGGAAGGGAGGTGAAGTTGTGCCGCGGCGGCGGGCAGGACGTGGCCCACTCCAGCGAGGCACCGAAGCCCCAGGGGTCATCCACCTCTACCTTTTCGGCACTGCGCCAGGTGATGTACACGTTCCAGAAGAACGGGATCAGGGATGCGCCAAGAACGAAGGACCAGACGGTGGAGAACTGGTTCATCCAGGTGAAGTTATCCTCCACCAGGTAGTCTGCGTAGCGGCGGGGCATACCTGACACCCCCAGCCAGTGCTGGATGAGGAACGTCCCGTGGAAGCCCAGGAACAGCATCCAGAAGTGGATCTTGCCGAGGCGCTCGTTGAGCATCTTGCCGGTCCATTTGGGCCACCAGAAGTAGAACCCTGCGAACATCGCGAACACCACGGTACCGAACACCACGTAGTGGAAGTGCGCCACCACGAAGTACGTATCCGAAACGCTGAAGTCAAGCGGCGGGGACGCCAGGATGATGCCGGTGAGGCCGCCGAAGAGGAACGTGATCAGAAAGCCGATGCTCCATAGCATAGGCGTCTCGAACGTCAGCGAGCCGCGCCACATGGTCCCGATCCAGTTGAAGAACTTCACGCCTGTAGGAACCGCGATAAGCATGGTCATAAAGGCGAAGAACGGCAGCAGCACCGCACCGGTGACGTACATGTGGTGCGCCCACACCGTCACGGACAGGGCAGCAATGGCAATCGTTGCGTAAACCAGGCCCTTGTAGCCGAAGATCGGCTTGCGGCTGAAGACCGGGAAGATCTCCGAGACGATGCCGAAGAACGGCAGCGCGATGATGTACACCTCCGGATGGCCGAAGAACCAGAACAGGTGCTGCCAGAGGATGGCGCCGCCATTGGCCGGGTCAAAGATGTGCGCGCCGAACTTTCGGTCCGCACCCAGCGCGAACAGTGCAGCCGCCAGCGGCGGGAACGCCATGAGTACCAGGATCGCGGTGACCAGGGTGTTCCAGGTGAAGATCGGCATCCGCCACATGGTCATGCCCGGGGCGCGCATGCAGATGATGGTGGTGATGAAGTTGACCGCACCGAGGATGGTGCCGAAGCCGGACAGCGCCAGGCCGAATACCCACAGGTCCCCGCCGATGCCGGGGCTGAAGGTGGTGTTGGACAGCGGAGCGTAGGCGAACCAGCCGAAGGACGCAGCGCCCTGCGGGGTGATGAAGCCGGACACCGCGATGGTGGAGCCGAAGAGGAAGAACCAGAAGGCCAGCGCGTTCAACCGCGGGAAGGCAACGTCAGGTGCGCCGATCTGCAGCGGCATGATCACGTTCGCGAAACCTGCGAACAGCGGCGTGGCGAACATCAGCAGCATCACTGTGCCGTGCATCGTGAACAGCTGGTTGTACTGCTCCTTGGTCTGCAGGATCTGCATACCGGGCTCGAATAGTTCGGCGCGGATGAGCAGAGCCATCACGCCAGCGAGGCAGAAAAACACAAATGAGGTGATCAGGTACATATACCCGATGGTCTTGTGGTCGGTAGAGGTGATCCAGTTGACGACGATACGCCCCTTGGATTTTGGAACCACGGGAGCTGTGAGGGCTCTGGTAGGTGCGGATTGAGTGTACGTAGCCACGTCGCTCCCCTTTACTTATTTTCGTTCAGGTTCGGGTTACGGTCGTACTCCGCGCCAAGGGAACCAGTGTTGCCTGCTGACCGGAGATCGTCCATCTGAGCTTGGAATTCCGCTTCAGAGACTACCTTGACGCGGAGCAGCATCTCGGAGTGGTACTCGCCGCAGAGCTCGGCGCACTTGCCGTCATAGGTGCCCTCTTTAGTGGGGGTAAACCGGATGTAGTTGGTCTTACCCGGGATCATGTCGCGCTTCTGCAGGAAGGCGGGTACCCAGAAGGAGTGGATGACGTCGCGGGCGTTCAACTCGAGGTCTACAGACTTGTTGACGGGCAAGTACAGGGTGGGGAGTTGTTCCTTGTCGATCGTGTTACCGGTCAAGCGGGTCTGCTCGCCCGTCTCGTAGACATCTTCCTTGATGACGTCGCCGGCCTTGTAGTTGAAGTCCCATGCCCACTGCTTGCCGCGGACGTCGACAACGACGTCGGCGGGCTGTGACCGGTCATCAATGGCCTGCTGGTCGCGGTCCGTGAAGTAGAAGAACACCATGACCATAAAGAGCGGAATAGTCAGGTAAAACACTTCCAGCGGAAGGTTGAAGCTGGTCTGGCGCGGGAAGCCCACAGTGCCCTTGCGGCGCCGGTAGGCCACGAGGCACCAGACGATCAAGCCCCAGGTAATGATGCCCACAGCCAAGGCGGCGATCCATGAGTTGACCCAGAGGTCCATGATGCGGTCGCTGTTGCTGGTGGTGCCACGTTCTGTGGGCAGCCACCCTTTCTCTACCTCTGGCGAACATCCGGTCAAAACCAACGCGCCGGCAATTGCCAAGCTTGTGATCGTGGTGATCGTTTTGCGTCGGCTGCCGGTTCGGTTCTGCGAACTCACAGACGGCCCTTCCTACTTGTTGCTGCTGTTGTCCGGGCAGCCATCGGCGCCGCGGGCACACTAAAAGTTTTACTACTCGGTGTAGAGCTTACCGCTCCGCCGGGAGTTTCGCCCACATGTCGGCGCCGCGCCTCCTTCCGTTATTAATGGGAGGTGGCGCGGCGCCGGCATCGGGCGAAATAACCGGCTTAGTGGAAAGAGTCTCCACAGGCGCAGGAGCCGCCGGCGTTCGGGTTGTCGATGGTGAATCCCTGCTTCGCGATGGTGTCCTCAAAGTCGATGCTGGCACCACTGAGGTACGGGACGCTCATCTTGTCCACAACAACTTCGACGCCGTCGTAGTCCCGGACAGCGTCGCCGTCCAGGAGCCGTTCGTCGAAGTAGAGCTGGTAGATCAGTCCTGAGCAGCCGCCAGGCTGCACAGCAACCCGGAGCCGCAGATCTGTGCGGCCTTCCTGCTCGAGAAGACTGCGGACCTTGCCTGCTGCGACGTCGGTCAGGTTGACCTCGTGGACAGGCAGTTCTTCACTGGCCGCGCTGGTGGTCTGGGTGCTGTTCTCATTGGTTGCGGTGCTCATTGGCCTACCTTCTTAGGACGGTCTGGCGGCTCCGCGCTAACGGTGCCTGCCCCTACGGATTCGGTATGGGCTATAGCTACATGCTACGCGGGGCGCACGTGTAGCTCTAACTCCTGACGTAACCATGGAAGCCTCTTCCTTGTTCCCGCGGAGCGACCTTCAGCGTACGCGCCAGGGGTGAGGCCGGGGTGGCGCCGGGACGACAGGCCGCCCGCTTCTACAGTCCACCGTTCAGGCGTGACAGCAGCAGCGCTTCCGCCAGGATGGCTTTCCGGAAATCCCCCAGGTGCAGTGACTCGTTGGCGCTGTGTGCGCGGGAGTCCGGGTCCTCCACACCAGTCACCAGAATCTGGACGTCCGGATACAGCTCAGTGAGGTCGGCGATAAACGGAATGGAACCGCCGATGCCCGTCTCCACGGCCTGAACGCCCCACGCCTCTCCCAACGCCCACATCATCAGCCCTGCCGCGGCAGAAGAGGTGTCGGTCTTGAACGGATTGCCGCTCTCCCCCGGCGTGAAGGTGACTTTGGCGCCGAAGGGAGCGTGGGCCTCCACGTGCTTGCGAACGGCCTCCATCGCTTCTTCCGGAACCTGGCCCGGTGCAAGCCGCAGGCTGAACTTGGCCCGTGCCCGGGGCAGCAGCGTGTTCGAGGCCACGTCCACGGCAGGTGCGTCAAAGCCGATAATGGACAGCGCCGGCTTGGTCCAGAGCCGCGAGGCGATGCTGCCCGAGCCGGCGAGGCGGACGCCGTCGAGCACTGAGGCATCCGACCGGTAGTCAGCCTCCGGGAACTCCACCGTCGCATTGTCGAAGGCCACGAGGCCCTGGATGGCGACGTTTCCGTCGTCGTCATGAAGGGTGGCGATCAGGCGCGACAGCAGGGTGGGGGCATCCAGCACCGGTCCCCCGAACATCCCGGAATGCACCGCGTGCTCCAAGACCTGGACTTCGATGGTTCCGTCCACCAGGCCGCGGAGGCTTGTTGTCAGGGCCGGAACGCCCACCTTCCAGTTGCTGGAATCGGCGACGACGATGACATCAGCACGGAGCAGCGCCCGGTGTGCCTCCAGGAAAGGCCTGAATGTAGGGGAACCTGCTTCCTCCTCGCCCTCGAAAAAGAACGTCACGCCGAGGCCCAGCCCGTCACCCAGGACCTCGGCGACAGCCGTGAAGGCTGCGATGTGGGCCATGATGCCGGCTTTGTCGTCCGCTGCGCCGCGGCCGTAAAGGCGGCCATCCTTCTCAACAGCCGTGAATGGTTCGGTACCCCACAGTTCCTCGTCGCCCGCGGGCTGGACGTCGTGGTGGGCGTACAGCAGGATGGTCGGCTTGCCGTCGGCGGCCGGGCGGCGGGCGACGACGGCGGGGCCGCCCGGCGTGCCGTCGGGCTTGTCGCAGCCAAGGACCTGCACCTCCATCAGGCCAGCCGCACGCAGCAGTTCCGCCACGGCTTCCGCGCTGCGCTCCAGAGGCGACCGGTCGAAGCTGGGCCAAGCGATGCCCGGAATCGCGACCAGTTCCTTAAGGCGGGCCAGGGTGCCCTCAAAGGAGCGGTCAATGGCGGCCCGGAGGTCTTCCGTGCCGGGGTTTGGGTCGAGGCCGGGAGGTGTGGGGCCGGCAATGTTTTCGGGGGTGGCCGTCGGAGATGAAGTCATGGAAAAACATTACCCTCGTCACATTCAGCGCCGTGGCCGCCGCACGGCCGGGCCGGAAAGCAATGCCGCCGCAAGGTATTCTGTTCAGGTGTTCGGACGTAAAAAGGAAGCGCCCTCGGCGCAGGAAATAATAGACCAGCAGGCAGCGGAAGCTGCGGCCCGCCAGAACGGCATAGCCGGCAAGGGAGCTCCCACTCCAACCCGCAAGGCCCAGGAGGCTGCACGGAAGCGCCCGTTGGTGCCGGAGGACCGCAAAGCCTCCAAAGCTGCCGAGCGCCAGGCCGTCCAGGACCAGCGGCTCAAAATGCGCCAGGCGCTGGACACCGGCGACGAGAAGTTCCTGCCGTTGCGCGACAAGGGTCCCCAGAAGCGGTTCACCCGTGACTACGTGGACGCACGGTTCAGCCTCGGTGAATACCTGATGTTCGGCGCCCTCGTCTTCGTCCTGGTTTCCCTGGTGGTGCCGGCGTCCAGTGACCTGATGATTTACGTCCTGGGCGGTTTCTGGGTGATGTTCCTGGCGGTCTTCGTTGACGTGTTTATCCTGTCCCGCAAGCTCCGCAAGAGGTTGACCGAGAAGTTCGGCGAGGTGGAGCGGGGCACCGTTTGGTACGGCTCCATGCGTTCGCTCCAGTTCCGGAAGCTGCGGCTGCCCAAGCCCCAGGTCAAACGCGGCCAGTACCCGGCATAACCTGGTTCCCTGCGTCCTCCCATTTCATAGACAACGAAGCCCCGGCGGAATTTCCGCCGGGGCTTCGTTGTCACCAAAGGTACTGGCTCGCGGTCAGGTGCGGCGGCTGCCGCTTCAGCGCAACGACGCGCTAGGACCGCCGCTTCTTCGCCAGCTGCCGGTTGATGCGCGAAGCCCAGAACGGCCCTTCGTAGAGGAAAGCCGTATAGCCCTGGACCAGGGTGGCCCCCGCGTCCAGCCGGTCCTGGACGTCCTGCGCCGTTTCTACACCGCCAACGGCTACGAGGGTCAGGGCGTCACCGGTGATCTGTTTGAGCCGGCGCAGCACTTCCAGGGAACGCTGTTTGAGCGGAGCGCCGGAGAGCCCGCCCGCACCGCACTTTTCCACCAGGTCTGCAGGGGACGCCAGGCCTGTCCTTGCGATAGTGGTGTTGGTGGCAATGATGCCGTCCAGGTTCAGGTCCAGGGCAAGGCGTGCGACGTCGTCGATGTCCTCGTCGCTCAGGTCCGGGGCGATTTTCACCAGCAGGGGAACGTGGCGGCCCGCTGCACGGTCGGCTTCCTCGCCGACGGCGGTCAGCAGCGGCCGGAGGCTTTCCACGTCCTGCAGGAGCCGAAGGCCGGGGGTGTTGGGCGAACTGACGTTGACCACAAGATAGTCAGCGGCGGGCGCAAGGCTGCGGGCGCTGGCCAGGTAGTCATCCACAGCATCAGCCAGTTCAACAGCCTTCGTCTTGCCGATGTTGACTCCGATGACGGAGCGCACCGCAGGGTGCCTGCGCTGTAGTGCGGCACGGGCGGCCCTAAGCCGCGGGGCGACGGCGGTGGCGCCGTCGTTATTGAACCCCATCCTGTTGATTACGGCACGGTCCTCTACCAGGCGGAAGAGGCGAGGCTTTTCGTTGCCCGGCTGGGCCTGGCCGGTAATGGTGCCCACCTCAACGTGGCCGAACCCAAGCTGGCTCAGTGCCTCGATGCCATGGCCTTCCTTGTCGAAGCCGGCGGCAAGGCCGAAGGGCGAGGGAAAGGTGAGGCCGAAGGCCGTAGTCTGCAGCGACGGTGCCGGGGCCGTCAGTTTCTCCAGGACCTTCCCCGCGCCGGACCGATGTGCCAGCCGGATGGCCCTGAACCCAATTTTGTGGGCGCGCTCGGCGTCCATCCATGAAAAGGCCAGCCTGAAGAATGTGGGATAAACGCGCATGCCTCCAGTCTTCCGCCTTGGCGGGCCCACACCAAAATGAGCACAAACCAAAATGACGCAGGCCGGCCAAAGGGCGGAATAGCATAAAGCCATGGAATGGCAGCGGGACATCCTGGGCGAGGAATTCGACTCCCATGCCTTCACAGCCGCCGGACCGGACGGTGTGGAGCGGACCGCCACCCTGGTGCGGTTCCGCCCTGCCGTAGCTGGCGTCCTCGCCTGGCCCGAGAACCGCAGGGCAGTCCTTTTCCTGCACGGCTGGAGCGACTATTTCTTCAATGTGGACCTTGCCCGCTTCTGGTCTTCGGCCGGCTACGACTTCTACGCACTGGACATGCATAACCACGGCCGGAGCCTGCGTCCGGAGACTCCGGGCGGTTACGTCTCGGACCTCACCGACTATGACGCCGAGATTGAGATGGCGTGCCGCCTGATCAGCCAGGAGGGGGTTAACCGGCCGCTGACCCTGATGGGGCATTCAACGGGAGGGCTGGTGGCGGCGCTGTGGGCCAGCAGGCATCCCGCAGCGGTCTCGCAGCTCATCCTCAACAGCCCATGGCTGGAGATGCACGGAAGTGCGCTGGTGCGGCGCGCGGCGTCAAGCATGGTGGGACCTGTTGCCCGCTTCCGGCCGGAGGCTGTGCTCAGGCTCCCGGAGCGCGGCTTCTACTGGCGGACCATCAGCAGTTCTGCCGATGGGGAGTGGTCCCTGGATGACCGCTACCGGCCGCCCATGGCTTTCCCGGTGCGAGCCGGTTGGCTCAGTGCGGTACTTGCCGGCCACACCAAGGTTGCGCGCGGGCTCAACATCGAGGTTCCCATCCTGGTGCTGTTGTCCCGGGGAAGCGCGAACGGACTCTTCTGGTCCGAGGAGATGCGCCGGACGGACGCCGTGCTGGACGTCAACGTTATTGCTGCCCGTGCCCTCACCCTCGGCCGCACCGTGACGGTGGAAAGGATTGAGGGCGCACTGCACGACGTATTCCTCTCCCCCGCCGCTGTGCGTGCGGACGCCTACGCTCGGCTGTCGCGCTGGCTCCGTGCGTACGGTGACCCGGCAGACGTCGAAGAGGGCCAGGAACAGCCCTGACCGGCCGTTCCTGACCGGGCTACTCTGCCGGGTCCGCTCCGTTGACAGGGCGGGCTGCGTCCACCGCACCACCGTAACGGCGGTCCCGCCGGGCGTACTCTTCCACGGCAGCCCACAGCGTCCGGCGGTCGACGTCGGGCCACAGGGTGTCCATAAATACGAACTCTGCGTAAGCGGACTGCCACAGCAGGAAGTTGGACAGCCGCTGCTCCCCGGAGCTGCGCAGGAACAGGTCAACGTCCGGGAGGTCCGGCTCGTCCAGGTACTTCTGGATAGTGCGCTCGGTGATGGCACCGGGTTTGAGCCTGCCGGCAGCGACTTCCGCGGCAATGGCGGACACGGCGTCCGTGATCTCCGCCCGGCCGCCGTAATTAACACACATGGTCAACGTGCAGGTGCTGTTCCCTGCAGTGAACTCCTCGGCTTCTTCAAGTTCCCGGATGACGGACCCCCAGAGCCGGGGCCGCCGGCCGGACCACCGCACCCGCACGCCCCATTCGTCGAGCTGGTTCCGTTGCCTCCGAAGCACGTCCTTGTTAAATCCCATCAGGAAGCGCACTTCCTCCGGGGAGCGGCGCCAGTTCTCCGTGGAAAAGGCGTAGACACTGACGTACTCGATGCCCAGCTCAATGGCCCCTGCCATAACATCCAGCAGGGCGGGTTCGCCGGCCTTATGGCCTTCTATCCTGGGCAGTCCCCGCTGGTTCGCCCACCGGCCGTTGCCGTCCATCACGATGGCAACATGCCGGGGAATGAATTCTGCCGGAATGGACGGCGCCACCGCGCCGGAGGGATGCGGGTACGGGGCAACCACGGGGTGGCTCCGCTGAGGGGACGCGTTGTTCTTTTTTCCCAGGGCCACTGTCAGCTGCGCTCCACATGTTTGAGGGACTTCAGTACTCGTTCAAGATGCCATTGCAGGTAGGCGGCCACGAGGCCGGCGGCTTCCTTGCGGTGCACGGGCAGGGAGCCGTCCGCAGTGGCCCAGTCCCCCGTCAGCAGCGCCGCGAGCAGCACTACCGTTTCCGGCGCCGGCGCAGGCGACCCCGGCGGCCGGCAGCCATTGCAGACCATACCGCCCACGGGTGCGGAGAAAGCGCTGTGCGGGCCCGGAAGCCCGCAACGGGCGCAGTCCGTGAAGCTGGGCGCCCAGCCGCCGGTGGCCAGTGCCCGGAGCAGGTAGGAATCCAGGATCAGCCCGGCGGCATGCTCGTTCCGGCTCAGTGAGGCAAGGGCGCCGACCAGCAGGTTGTACTGGGCGGTTCCGGATTCGCCGTCGACGTCGGTGAGCTTTTCCGCGGTTTCCGTCATGGCGGCAGCTACGGTGTAGCGGCCGTAGTCTGCGGCGATGCTTCCGCCGTAGGCCCCCTTGGCCACGGCCTGGGTCACGATGTCCAGCGACTTTCCGGACACGAGCTGCAGGTCCGCCACCATAAACGGCTCGAGGCGCGCACCGAACCGGCTGCTGGTCCGCCGGACTCCTTTGGCCACAGCCCGCACCTGTCCGTGGTGCTTCGTCAGCAACGTGATGATGCGGTCCGCCTCGCCCAGTTTGTGGGTACGGAGCACGACGGCGTCGTCCCGGTACGCGCGGGAGGCGAAAGAGTGTTGGGCCACGCCTTTATCTTCCCATCCTTTGCGGGCGCTGCCTCCCCCGGGCACTGTCTCCCCCGGGCACCATGGGGGCGCCGTTGTGCGGCCAGGGTTTCCCCGGCGGCACAACGCCCCGTGCGTCAGGCCTGGGCGTCCCGGACGGCGCGGTTCACGGCAGAAATAACAGCCTTCAGGGAGGACATGCTGGTGTTGGCGTCGATGCCGACGCCCCACAGCACGCGCTCCCCCACTGCACACTCCACGTAGGCGGCCGCCATGGCGTTGCCACCCTCAGAGAGGGCATGCTCGCTGTAGTCCAGCACGCGGACGTCCACGCCGTCTTCCCGGAGGATGCTCAGCAGGGCGGCGATGGGGCCGTTGCCGGTGCCTGTCCGCTGAACCTGCACCCCGTCCACGGTGAGCGAGGCGTGAAGTGTCATGCCGCCGTCGTCATCCGTCTCTGTCTTGACAGCGCCGAGGGAGTAGCGGCCCCACTGCCCGTCAGTCTTGCCGGAGGGCAGGTACTCGTCCTGGAACACCTGCCACAGCTGGGCACCGCTGACTTCGCCGCCCACTGTGTCCGTGCGCTTCTGGATGACGCCGGAGAACTCGATCTGGGCACGGCGCGGCAGGTCCAGGCTGTGCTCGTTCTTCAGCAGGTAGGCGACGCCGCCCTTGCCGGACTGGGAGTTGACCCGGATCACCGCTTCGTAGCTGCGGCCCAGGTCTTTCGGGTCCACGGGCAGGTAGGGTACTTGCCAGGTGAAATCGGCAACGTCCTTGCCGGCGGCAGCCGCGTCCCGCTCGAGTGCCTCGAAGCCCTTTTTGATGGCGTCCTGGTGGGATCCGGAGAACGCCGTGAAGACGAGGTCGCCGCCGTAGGGTGAACGCTCGGGGACGGGCAGCTGGTTGCAGTACTCCACCGTCCGGCGGACGTCGTCGATGTTGGAGAAGTCGATCATGGGGTCGATGCCCTGCACGAAGAGGTTCAGGCCGAGGGTGACCAGGTCCACGTTGCCGGTCCGCTCGCCGTTGCCGAAGAGGCAGCCTTCGATCCGGTCAGCCCCGGCCATGTAGCCCAGTTCGGCGGCCGCGACGCCCGTTCCGCGGTCGTTGTGGGGGTGCAGCGAGAGAATGATGCCTTCCCGCGGGTGCAGGTGGCGGCTCATCCATTCAATCGAATCGGCGTAAACGTTGGGAGTGGCCATCTCCACGGTGGCTGGCAGGTTGATGATGACCTGGCGGTCTGCGGAAGCCTCGAAAACATCGGCGACGGCGTTGCAGACCCGCACCGCGTATTCCAGTTCGGTGCCAGTGAAGGATTCCGGGGAGTACTCGTAGGTCACGTGTGTGTCCACGAGGGTCTCTTCGTACTTCTTGCACAGCCTGGCGCCCTGGAGGGCGATGTCCAGGATCCCGTCCTCGTCCTGGTTGAAGACCACGCGGCGCTGCAGCACCGAGGTGGAGTTGTACAGGTGGACGATTGCCTGCTTGGCACCTACCAAGGACTCGTAGGTCCGCTCGATCAGGTGCTCCCGGGCCTGTGTCAGGACCTGGATGGTGACGTCATCCGGGATGTGGTTGCCCTCGATGAGCTGACGGACAAAGTCGAAGTCGGTCTGGGACGCAGACGGGAAGCCTACCTCGATCTCCTTGTAGCCCATACGGACCAGCAGGTCGAACATCTTCATTTTGCGGGCCGGGCTCATGGGGTCGATCAGGGCCTGGTTTCCGTCGCGCAGGTCAACTGCGCACCAGCGTGGAGCCTTGGTGATGATTTTGTCCGGCCACGTGCGGTCAGGCAGTTCGACTTTGATCTGGTCCTGGAACGGCGTGTACCGGTGGGCGGGCATTCCGGAGGGCTTCTGTGCGTTTCGCATTACTATCGGGGCCTTTTCTGTGATTCTTCTTTGAAAGGGTGGCCGGGCAACACAAACTCCGCAGCGAGGGTGGGCCTTGCGCTAGATCGCGTCTGAGGCCTCGCCGCGGCAGCTAAGAAGAAGAAGCTCTGCACGCACCTTTTGAGAGTAACACGGGTGCGTAAGATGAAAGGGCACTACCGTCCGTTACGTCCACTATGCAGACGCGGACCGGTATACGCCGGCGCCGGTCAGCAAAAAGGAGCTTCAGTGCCCATTTCGGGGATCGACCTGTCCACCTTTGATAACACCGTCCGGCCGCAGGATGACCTCTACCAGCACGTTAACGGTGCGTGGCTGAAGGCTACCGAAATCCCCGATGACCGGCCCCTGGAGGGCACGTTCACCGCCCTGCGGGACGGGTCCGAGATTGCTGTCCGCGACATCATCGAGGAAGCAGCGGCCAAGGGCGGGGCCGCCAGCGGCATCGAGCAGAAGGTCGGGGACCTCTACAACAGCTTCATGGACGAAGCTGCTGTGGAAGCCAAGGGCATTGAACCGATCCGCCAGCGGCTCTCCGAGGTGTTCGCCACCACCTCCGTTGCAGACCTGGTCTCCCTGGCGGGCCGGTTGTTCCGCGCCGATGTGGGTGGGCTGTTCTACATCTACCCGGCTCCGGACGCAGGCAATCCCGACCGGGTCCTCCTGTACGTTGGCCAGGGCGGTCTCGGACTGCCCGACGAATCGTATTACCGGGAAGAGAAGTTCGCCCCCATGGTCTCCGCCTACGGCGCGCATGTGAAGACCATGCTTGACCTGGCCGGCGTTCCGGATGCGGACGGCGCATCCGGGCGGGTGGTTGAACTCGAGACCAAGCTGGCGTCCCATCATTGGGACAACGTCACCCTTCGGGATCCGCAAAAGACCTACAACCTGAAGTCGGCGGACGAGGCATCCGCCATCTTCCCGCTGCTCACCACCTGGTTCGATGCCGCGGGCATCGGCGAGGAGAAGCGGCAGGAAATTGTGGTGAGCACCCCTCCGTTCTTCGACGGCGCCGCAGGCCTTCTCGAGAGCGAACCGCTGGCCCACTGGCAGGAATGGCTGGCCATGCGGGTTATCAGCGCCGCAGCCCCCTACCTGTCCTCGGCTTTTGTTGACGCCAACTTCGCCTTCTATGGAACCACCATCAGCGGCACCCCCCGGAACAAGGACCGCTGGAAGCGCGGCGTGGGCGTTGTGGAAGGCGGCCTCGGCGAAGCCGTGGGGCAGATCTATGTGGCGCGGCACTTTCCGGAAACGCATAAGGCCCGTATGCAGACGCTTGTCGCCAACCTGATCGAGGCCTACCGCCAAAGCATCGCCGCTGTGGGCTGGATGGGTGAGGACACCAAGGCCGAGGCGCTGCGGAAGCTGGAAGGGTTCCGGGCGAAGATCGGCTATCCGGAAGAGTGGATCGACTACTCAGCCGTGGAGATTGATCCGGCTGATCTGCTGGGCAACGTGGAACGGGCACACAACGCCGACGTCGACCGGCACCTTGATGAGGTGGGCAAGCCGGTGGACCGCAACAAATGGCTGATGACCCCGCAGACAGTCAACGCCTACTACCACCCGATGATGAACGAGATCGTTTTCCCGGCGGCGATCCTGCAGCCGCCGTTCTTCACCGCCGACGCTGACGACGCCGTGAACTACGGCGGGATCGGCGCGGTGATCGGGCACGAAATCGGCCACGGCTTCGACGACCAGGGGTCACAGTTCGACGACGGCGGTGCACTGCGGAACTGGTGGACCGACGAAGACCGCCAGGCCTTCGAAAAGCTCACGGCCAAACTGGTGGCGCAATACGATGCACTTTCCCCGTACGCAGCACCGGGACATAACGTCAACGGGCGCCTCACCCTCGGGGAAAACATCGGCGACCTCGCCGGGCTGGCCATTGCCTACAAGGCCTACCTGATCAGCCTCGATGGAAAGGAGCCGGAGGTCCTGGACGGCCTCACCGGGCACCAGCGCTTCTTCGCATCATGGGCAGCAGGATGGCGGCAGGTAATCCGGAGCGAAGAAGCCATCCGCAGGCTGGCAACGGACCCGCATTCGCCCAACGAGTTCCGGACCAACGCCATTGCGAAGAACCTCGACGCCTTCCACGACGCCTTTGAAGTCACTGACCAGGACGGCATGTGGATGTCCCCGGAAGAACGCGTCAGCATCTGGTAGCCAGAAAAACGGGGCTCGCCGAGCGGGCCCCGTTTTTCTGTTCCGGGCGGCTTGCGGCCGCGCTGCCCGTACCCTGCTAACCCTCGACGATCAGCATGGGGTTGGCCTGCTGGCAGAGGGTGTCCCCGGCAGTCTGGTTGACGATGTTCTCCGGCAGCGCAGCCGGCGCGCCGTATGTGGCACCGGACGTGAAATCGGTGCCCAGGTAGACCTGGACGCCGGACACTGCCGGGGCAGGCAGCATTTGCGCCGCGGGGATTCCGAGCAGCGCCGCAACGTCAGCAGCCACGTCCGCATAGCCGGTGCCATAGTAGACAACTGACTGTTCCACGGCAGTTGCCTCGAATTGTCCGGTCTGGGTGAATCCGCCGCCGATCAGGGCCTGGACTATTTCCTGTGCGCGCCCTGGCACGCCGGTGCCGTTGGCTACGGTGACGGGCTGAAGCGCCTTGTCATAGGCCGGCACCGGAGGAGCCGTTTCGCTTGGAGCCGCCGTTGGTGGAGCAGTGGTTTCCGTGGGTGTGGGCGGCGCTGTGGGGTCGGTCAGGTCGATATCCTCCCGCAGCGCGGAGAACAGCTGGGACCCGGCGGGCTCGGCGATCTGCAGCCTGTTTGGATCCAGAAGGGCGGGCGTGGTGGGAACGGCCACGAACGCAACTTTGCTGATGTCGATGTCCTTGAGCCGGTTGCCGATGGTCAACAGGGTGGGAACCGAAGCCAGGCCCTCGTCGACGGTCAGGTTCTGGGTGACGACGTCGGCGATCTTCAGCATTTTGCCGGGGTCGGACAGGGTGCCTTCATCCTTGATCTTCCGGGTGAGCGAGGACAGGAACCCCTGCTGGGCCTTGATGCGGCCGAGGTCGCCGCCGTCGGCAAACGCGTGGCGGGTCCGCAGGAAGGCGAGGGCCATTTCACCTTGAACCGCGGAGGTGCCCTTCGGGAGGCGGAGCCGGGAATCGGGGTCAAAGACGGCGTCACTGATGCACACGTCCACGCCGCCCACGGCGTTGGACAGTTCCTTCACCGCGTTGAAGTCCGCCATCATGAAGTGGTCCACGTCCAAGCCGGTGATCCGGTTGACCGTGTCAACGGCGCAGCCGATCCCCGCCTCGGCCATGGCTTCATTGATCATCACACCGCTGCGGGCAGGATAGGTCTGGTTGGTTTCCTCGTCCTTACACTCAGGAATGTCAACCAGCAGGTCGCGGGGAAAGCTGATGACGCTGACGCGTTTGTTGTCCGCGGAAATGTCCATCAGCATCATGACGTCGGATTTGCCGTAGCCGCGTGAATCGTCCGCCGTGCCATATTCGGCGTTCTTGCCGTCCCTCGTGTCTGAGCCGAGGATCAGGATCTGCATCCGCCCGGTGGCATCGCTCACCGATTCGTTGTTTCCGCCCCCGGCGTTCAGTGGCGCCTTGGAAAGGTTGCCTTGCAGGCGGAGAAACCAGAACCCTGCGAACGCGAGGGCCCCGACGAGGGCCACCGACAGCACGCCCGTGGTGATCTTGAGCCACAGCGGCATCCCGCGCACGGGGCCGAAGTGGCGGGCGGCTCCAACGGTGCCATCATCCGCGTGCCGGGACACTGGTCCCCCTGCTGACACGTCAGCTCCGTTTTCGCGCTTGTCGCGGCCTCGCCCCACGTGGTGAACCTTCCTCTAGATTCTGAATCCGGCCCATTTTAGTGGTCCAGGCTGGGAAATTCCCGGACGGCCACCGGCCGCACGTATTAAAGCGGTCAGAAGCCCAGCTTGACCAGCTGTTTCGGATCCCGCTGCCAGTCTTTGGCGACCTTCACGTGCAGGTCGAGGTAGACGCGCGTCCCCAGGAGGGCCTCGATTCCCTTCCGTGCGTTGGTGCCCACTTCGCGCAGCCGGCTGCCGCCCTTGCCGATGATGATCGCCTTTTGGGACGGGCGTTCGACGTAGAGGTTCACGCGCACGTCCAGCAGCGGATTGTCCTCCGGACGGTCCTCCCGGGGCACGATCTCTTCGACAACCACCGCCAGGGAGTGCGGCAGTTCATCGCGTACGCCTTCCAGCGCCGCTTCGCGGATCAGCTCCGCGACCATCACGGCTTCCGGCTCGTCGGTCAGCTCCCCGTCCGGGTACAGCGGGGGCGACGGCGGCATGTGGCTGATCAGGACGTCGGCTACGGTTTCCACCTGGAAGCCGTCGCTGGCGGATACCGGAACAATATCCTTCCAGCCTTCCTCCCCCAGCACTTCCCGCCCGAGCGCGGCGACGGCAAGGAGCTGCTCCGTTAGGGCCTGCCGGTCCACCAGGTCCGCTTTGGTGACAATGGCGATGACAGGCTGGCGGCCAACAGCTGCGAGCTGGGCCGCGATGTACTTGTCGCCGGGTCCGATCTTTTCGTTGGCGGGCAGGCAGAACCCGATGGCGTCCACCTCCGCAAGGGTGTCGGCCACGAGGTCGTTCAGGCGCTTTCCCAAGAGGGTGCGGGGCCGGTGCAGGCCCGGTGTATCCACGAGGATCAGCTGTGCGTCCTCGCGGTGGACGATGCCCCGGATGGTGTGGCGGGTGGTCTGCGGCTTGGCGGAGGTAATGGCCACCTTCTTGCCCACCAGGGCGTTTGTCAGTGTGGACTTACCCGCGTTGGGGCGGCCCACCAGGACTGAAAATCCTGCGCGGAAGCCCCCGAAGTCTTCGTCGCCTGCGGCCTTATTTTTCTTGCTCACGTGGAACTCCCTGCTGGGTTGCTTCCGCCTCCTGGAGGAGGTCTTCAAGGTCAGTGTCTACTTTTGGAACCTGCGCCGCAATGATGTGGCTGACCCGGTTCCGGCGGCCTTCCAGCCTTTCGGCGCGCAGCGACACACCGTCAACTTCGACGCTGCTGCCGACGATGGGTACACGGCCCAGCGCTTTGGCGAGCAGGCCTCCCACTGTGTCCACTTCGTCGTCGTCAAGCTCGATGTCAAAAAGCTCGCCAAGGTCATCGATGCTCATCCGGGCGCTGACACGGTACGAGCCGTCGCCCAGTTCCACGGCCTCGGCGCTTTCGGTATCGTACTCGTCGACGATTTCGCCCACGATCTCCTCGATCAGGTCTTCGAGGGTGACGAGTCCGGCGGTACCCCCGTATTCGTCGATCACAATGGCCACGTGCGTGGATTCCTTCTGCAACTCGCGCAGGAGGTCACTGACCTGCTTCGATTCGGGCACGTACCGCACTTCCCGTACCAGCGAATCCACCAGGGGCGGCTCCTCGTCGGGCGCCAGCTCATGCAGGACGGCCGCGACATCCTTGAGGTAGATGATGCCCAGGATATGGTCCGTGTCTTCGCCAATCACAGGAATCCTGGAATATCCGGACCGCAGGAACAGCGACATGGCACGGCGGAGGCTGGAGCCGGCTTCGATGCTGAGGATGTCGGTCCGCGGCACCATCACGGCGCGGACCAGGGTGTCGCCGAAATCGAAGACCGACTGGATCATCTCCGCCTCGGTGTCCTCGATCATGTCTGATTCGCTGGCCCGTTCCACCAGCTCACGGAACTCCTGCTCGCTGAAGAACGCCTCATCGCCGAGCGGCGCACCGGGGGCAGCAGCGCTTCCCAGCGCCACGAGCCATCCCGGGATGGGCCCGAGCACCCAGGTGAGGAAACGGATCATCGGTGCCGTAAAGCGGACGACGGCGGCTGAGTGGAGCCTTCCGAGCTGGCGGGGAGAGACGCCCACAATGACGAATCCCAGGAGGGCCATGATGCCGGTTGCAGCAAGCCCTGCCAGCCAGATGTTGTCGAGCAGGCTGTACAAAAGGACGGCGACGGCAACCGCTGAGGCCATCTCAAACCAGATGCGCCAGAACCGCAGCGCGCGGATGTGCGCCACGGGCTGTGCCAGGATCCGGCGCATCGCGGTGCCGCGGCTTTTGACGAGCGCCTCCTCGGCGTCGTGCCGCGGGAGGAAGTTAAAGGCGGCTTCGGCCGCGGTCAGTACTGCCGCGACGGCCAGGAAAGCCAGGGCCATCGCGACGAGGAGCAGAGGGGTCACTGGGTGGTCTCGGCGGGTGCTTCTTTACCGGTGAAGCCGGACAGGAGTTCGCGCTGAAGGCCGAACATCTCGGCCTTCTCCTCGGGCTCGGCGTGGTCGTAGCCCAGCAGGTGCAAAATACCGTGCGTGGTCAGCAGCAGCATCTCGTCCTGCAGCGAGTGTCCGGCATTCCGGGCCTGGACCGTTGCGACCTGCGGGCACACCGCAATGTCCCCCAGCATGCCCTGGGGCGTCGGCCGGTCAGGCGTACCAGGGGTCAGCTCGTCCATGGGCACGGACAGCACGTCCGTGGAGCCGGGCTCGTCCATCAGCTCGATGTGAAGCTTCTCCATCGCAGGCTCGTCCACCAGGAGGATGGACAGTTCGGCCTGCGGATGGATGTAAAGGTGCTCAAAGATGTACCTGGACAGGGCAACGAGCTCGGATTCGTCCACCTGGACGCCGGACTCGTTGTTCACCTCGATGCTCACGCGTGTTCCCCCCGTTTTTCCCGGCTTGCCGAATGCTTGACCCGGCTGCGCTGGGTGTCGTCCCAGATGCTGTAGGCATTGACGATATCGCCCACCAGGCGGTGCCGCACCACATCTGCTGCATCCAGGACGGAGAAGTTCACGCCATCAATGCCCTGCAGGATCTCTTCTACAATGCGCAGCCCGGACCGGGTGCCGAAAGGCAGGTCCACCTGGGTGACATCGCCGGTGACCACCATTTTGGAGCCGAAGCCAAGCCTGGTGAGGAACATCTTCATCTGCTCGGGCGTGGTGTTCTGCGCCTCGTCCAGGATGATGAAGGCGTCATTGAGCGTGCGGCCGCGCATGTAGGCCAGCGGCGCCACTTCGATGGTCCCCGCCGCCATGAGCCGCGGAATGGATTCAGGGTCCATCATGTCGTGTAGGGCATCGTAGAGCGGGCGGAGGTAGGGATCGATCTTGTCGCTCAAGGTCCCGGGAAGGAAACCAAGCCGCTCCCCCGCCTCGACGGCCGGGCGGGTCAGGATGATCCGGCTGACCTCTTTTTGCTGCAGGGCCTGCACCGCTTTGGCCATGGCCAGGTAGGTCTTGCCCGTTCCCGCGGGCCCGATGCCGAAGATCACCGTATTGACGTCGATCGCGTCCACGTAGTTCTTCTGGTTCAGGGTTTTGGGCCGGATGGTCTTGCCACGGCTGGACAGGATGTCATGGGTCAGGACATCCACCGGATTCTGCATCGACTGCGAGCGGAGGAGGACCACGAGCTGCTGCAATACAGCCGGGCTAATGACCGTACCGCGGGCAACGAGTCCGCGGACCTCATGGAGGAGCCGCATAATCCGTGGCACATCAGCCGCCGGTCCGCTGATGGAAAGCTCATTGCCGCGGACGTGGAAGTTCACGTCAGGAAACTGTTCCTCGATGAACCGCAACGCTTCATCATGGCTGCCCAGCGATTGGACCATCTGGTCCGAGTTGTCGAAAAGGACTACTTCGGTCCGGACGCCGGGGAGTGAATGGGGAAACTCCCCCGCTGCGCCCTCGCCTGTGACGAGCCTGCGCTTTCCGTTAGCTGATTCAGTCATGGTGCTGGCCCGCAGGCCTGTGATCCCCTCGATGTCGAAACATTAGCTGTTGGCTGATCTGCGGCGGCTGGTGCCGTTGCTTCCAGCGGTACCTTCCATCCTACGCCAGCAGGCACACCAGACCCCAGACAGCAATGGGGCGCCGGGACGGTTCCGGCCCGGCCCAACGCGTGTTTCCCGTCATTAGGTATCAACTTCATATCGGCCTCATATCGTTCCAGTTGCAGTTGGACCGCGCAGCGCATCCCGGCGCTTCTGCTCCCCGGGGCTGTGTAATGCTGGAAATCCAGCGTGCTGCTGGAGCATCAAAGCCGACCGGGGATCGGCTCCGACGACCAGGAAAGGACAGGGCAATCAAGTTGCCGGAAACCGCAGCGCCCCGCCGGGCCCGAGGTGCCTTTAGCGGCCCACGTTCAGCGGTCCTCGCCGGTCTCCTGGTCGCTGTCCCGGTCCTGGCCGGCTGCATCGCCGAACCGGGGCCATCCCCCACCGGCATGCTGTCCTCGAGCACTGCCACCCCGGGAATCACGTCCGGCGCCCCGTCCACGAGTGCACCCCTGGAGACTACCCAGTCCTCCAACAAGGCACCCGTTTATTGGATTGGGCGCAGCAACAGCGATGTCTTCCTATACAGGGAATTCCGGGACGTTCCGGAACAGGAGAATCCCGTGACCCGTGCCCTGCGCGCCATGATGTCCGAAAAGCCCCTGGACCCGGACTTCTTTACGCCGTGGCAGAGCCCCAAGCAGCTGGCCACGTCCATTTCCGGCAAGGACGTCATCACTGTGGACGTGTCGGAGGATGCCTTCAACAGCAACCTTGACGCCGACATGGCGGCCCGGGCCATCCAGCAGCTTGTCTACACGGCTACCGCGGCTGCTGCGAGCTCAGGGCTGATTGACTCCGGACAGCAGATTCGTGTCCGGATCCTCGTGGACGGACATACGGACTACGTCGCTTTTGGCCATGTGCAGCTGGGGTCCCTCATGGCCCGGACGGCCGGGCTGGTGGCTCCGGTCTGGATCATCGACCCGCAGGAAAACGTGGAAGTGCCCGATGGCAGCGTCAAGATCACCGGACGAAGCACCCTGCCTGGCGGAAAGCTGCGCTGGCAGATCCTGCGGTCCGGAGACAACGGGGACAAAACCCCTTTCCTGACGGGCGAAACAACGGCGGCTGCGGATCCGGCGCAAGCAGGCGTGTTCACCTTGGCCCTGACGCTGCCTGAGGGTGACTTCGAACTTCGGGTGGCCCAAACCTCGAACGCGGACGGCCAGGTGGACGGGACCGAGGACACCCGAAGCTTCAAGGTCCGCTAGCCCTGCGGGGCGGCTCAAACTGTGGGAGCCGCCCAGCGGCCCAGGACGTCACTGGCAAGAACGACGGCGGCAGGACCGGCCGTTGATGAGCGCAGCACGTGGTGTCCCAACAGGGCGGTGACGGCACCCTGGCCGCACAGCCTTGTCACTTCACGCTGACTGATCCCTCCCTCGGGCCCCACGATCAGGAGCACTTCGCGCGCACCGTCAGCCGCCTCGGCCGGGAGCCAGGATTCCAGGACGGACCGCAGGGGCCGCACGGCGTTCTCGTGCAGGAGAACGGCGAGGTCGGCAGCCTCCACTGCGGAGGCGAGGCCGGCGGTGTCGACGGCGGCACGCACTTCAGGGATCCAGGCACGGCGGGCCTGTTTGGCGGCGGCAGTGACTACGGATTGCCATTTTGCGTGGGCTTTGGCGGCCCGGTCACCTTTCCAGCGTACGATGGACCGCTCTGACTGCCACGGGATAACAGCGTCGATGCCCAGTTCGGTGGCCGTCTCAATGGCCAATTCATCCCGATCGCCCTTGGCCAGGGCCTGGACCAGCACCAGCCTGGTGCGCGGACGGTCCTCGACAACCACCGAGGTGCATTCCACTTCGAGCCCGGAGGAGGAAGCGGCGGTAACCTTGCCGCTCATGCGGGTACCGGCGCCGTCAACGATGTCCACGGCTTCGCCCGGAGCGAGCCGCTTTACCGTGACCGCATGCCGCGCCTCAGGTCCCTCCAGTACGAAGATCCGTTCCGGCACCATCCCGTCCAGGGACCCGGGCGCAGTGAAAAAGACGGGGTTGCTCACCGCTACAGGTTACCGAGCCGGTCCCGGAGCTTGGCGAACATGCCGCCGCTGGCAGCAAGCTTGCCTTCCGTGATCTGCTCGCCGCGAAGCTTGGCCAGCTGGCGCAGCAGGTCCTCCTGCGCGGGATCGAGCTTCGCCGGCGTCTCGACCTGAAGATGAACCTTCAGGTCGCCACGGCCGTACCCGCGCAGGTGGGTGACGCCAAGTCCGCGCAGGGTGATGATCTCTCCGGACTGCGTGCCGGCCTTCACATCGATCTCCTGCGGCCCGTCGAAGGTTTCGAGGGTCACATCGGTTCCCAGGGCAGCTGCCGTCATGGGGATGTTCAGGGTGGCGTGGAGGTCGTCGCCTTCGCGGACGTAGGTGGCATCGTTATTGACGCGGATTTCCACGTAGAGGTCACCCGTGGGGCCGCCGGCGGGACCGGCCTCGCCCTGCCCGGACAGCTGGATGCGCGTGCCGGTGGCGACGCCGGCGGGGACCTTGATGGTCAGCGAACGGCGGCTGCGGATCCGGCCCTGCCCGCTGCATTCGTTGCAGGGGTCCTTGATAACGGTTCCGAAGCCTTCGCAGGTACCGCAGGGCGCGGCGGTCATGACCTGGCCGAGGATGGAACGCACGGCCCTCTGGACCTGGCCGCTGCCACCGCAGATGTCGCAGCGCTCCGGATGCGTTCCGGGACGGCAGCACGAGCCATCACAGGTGGGACAGACCACTGCCGTATCCACTTCGAGCTTCTTGTTGACCCCGAACACCGCGTCGCGGAGTTCGATCCGGACGCTGATGAGCGCGTCCTGCCCGCGCCTGACCCGTGATGCGGGGCCGGTGGTGCCGCCGGCGCCAAAGAATGTATCGAAGATGTCCTGGAAGGCGAAGCCCTGGCCGGCATATGCTCCCCCGCCGAACCCGTTGTCCGTGCCGTTCTCGTTGCCGGTGGTGTCGTAGACCCGCCGCTTTTGGGGGTCCGAGAGAACTTCGTAGGCGTGGGTCACTGCCTTGAAGCGGTCCGCAACGTCCTCACCGGGGTTAACGTCCGGGTGAAGGGTCCGGGCCAGCTTGCGGTAGGCCTTCTTGATCTCTTCTCCGGTGGCATCCGGTGAGACTCCAAGGACTTCGTAGTGGCTGCTCAAAGTTCGTATCTCTTCCTTGTTGTTTTGCCTGCAGTCTTACTGCATCACTGCTGTGCGCTTTTGGGCGACGTCCTGCGGTCAGGGCCCCAAAATGCGGGACAGGTAACGGGCCACAGCCCTGACGGCTGCCATGGTGGTGGGATAGTCCATCCTGGTAGGACCCAGCACGCCAATCTTGGCGACGCTGTCCGGGCCATAGCCCGTGGCCACAACGGATGCCTCCGCCAGGCCGTCATAAGGGTTTTCGCGGCCGATGCTCACGGCCACGCCGCGGTGATCCTGCGCCATCTCGCTCAGCAGGCGCAGCATCACCACCTGTTCCTCAAGCGCCTCCAGCACCGGCCCGATGCTGAGCGGGAAGTCAACGTTGGAACGGGCGAGGTTGGCCGTGCCGGCCATCACCATACGGTCTTCGCGGCTGCTGTGGGCCAGGCCCTCCAGTCCGTGCGCCAGCGCCTGGGCTGCCTGCCGCTGTCCCGGGGCGACACCGGACACCACTGCGGGCAGGGAGTGCACCAGTTGGGCCAAGGGGGTCCCGGCGAGGGAGCCAAGGAACCTGGCACGCAACGCAGCGAGGGCCTCATCCGCCAGGTCCTGCCCGACGTCGATAACCCGCTGTTCCACCTTGCCGCTGTTGGCTATCAGCACCACCAGCACCTTCCGCGGTGCGAGCAGAACGAATTCGATGTGGCGGATCAGTGCGCGGTTAAGGTGCGGATACTGGACAACCGCCACCTGGTTAGTCAGCTGGGACAACAGCCGGACGGTACGTTCCAGGACGTCGTCGAGGTCATCCGAGCCCTCAAGGAGGGACTGGATGGCCCGCCGCTCCGCCTGGGACAAGGGCTTCACCGCGGAAATCTGGTCGACGAAGAGCCGGTAGCCCTTGTCTGTGGGTATGCGGCCCGCGCTGGTGTGGGGCGCCGTAATCAGCCCTTCGTCCTCAAGCGCGGCCATGTCATTGCGAATGGTGGCGCTGGAGACACCAAGATGGTGCCGCTCCACCAGGGCCTTGGACCCGACGGGCTCGCGGGAGTGGACGTAGTCCTCCACGATGGCCCGCAGTACTTCCAGTTTGCGTGGCTCGCTCACTCTCCACCTCCATCCAGGGTTCAGGGCAGGCGTTCCGCCCGCACCGTGCCGCTACAGCGGTTAGCACTCGACATGCCCAAGTGCTAACAGTCTATTATGACTCACCCCGTTGTTAGCATTGGTACCGCTCCGGGCGAAATTCCCGGCCGTGATCTAGCGCGAGGCGGAGTGATTCTATGCATTACCAAAACTGGGGAGCCCAGGACCTTTCCGCGCCCGCCAAGACGCAATTGCCCGAGGTGCCTGTAGAGCGGGGCATGGTGCTGGAAGACGTGCAGTCCGGCTGGGTTGGCGCAGTGACGCGGGTGGAGAAATCGGGCGGAATGCATGTGGTGGCCCTGGAGGACCGCCGCGGCAAGTCCCGCTCCTTCCGGCTGGGCTTCGGGTTCCTCCTGGAAGGCCAGGCGATCCGGCTGATGCCGCCCGCTCCGCGGCCGGCCGCCGGGGCGGGTACAGCCGGCAGGACGGCGTCGGGTTCTGTCCGCGTGGCTGGCCAGCGAGCCCAGGTTGCCAAGGCGAGCCGCATCTGGGTCGAAGGAAAGCACGACGCCGAACTCGTGGAGAAGGTGTGGGGAGATGACCTTCGGGTGGAGGGCATCGTCGTCGAGCCCCTGCACGGCATTGATGACCTCGCGGCGGCTGTGGCTGATTTCAAGCCGGGGCCGGGCAGGCGCCTGGGCGTGCTTGTGGACCACCTGGTGCCCGATTCGAAAGAGTCCAGAATTGCCGACGCCGTGATGGCCTCTCCCGGCGCCGCGGGGAATGTGTTGATCGTGGGACACCCCTACGTCGACGTCTGGCAGGCCATCCGTCCGGCTGTCCTGGGGATCGAGAAGTGGCCGGTGGTGCCGCGCGGGCAGGACTGGAAAACAGGCATCCTCGCAGCCTTCGGCTGGCCCCACGAAACCAAAGAGGACATCGGCCTGGGGTGGCAGAAGCTGCTGGGCGCCGTCCGCAGCTACGCGGACCTGGAAGCGTCATTGTTGGGAAGGGTGGAGGAAGTCATCGATTTCCTCACTGTTCCCTAAAGCGGCGTCAGAACCTCATTGCCGCGAGCCTGCTCCTGTCCGGTGTTGGGACAGGCACCACGCTGCACCCAGTATTCTTGGTACTGCAGTGTCTGCGGATCGCAGCACCGGCAGTAGACATGGCATTCTTAGTCAGCACCATTGCACTTTCGAAGGAACAGACTGTGGCAGAAAACGCACGTGAGCACAGGGACAGCCAGGGCGGCCAGGGCGGCCAGGGCCGTTCGGAGTACCACGGCGTTCCAGCCAATGCGCTGCCCCTGACGGCCAGCGAAGACCGGCAGTGGGCCACGCTGGCGCACTTTGGCGGCATTTTGGGCTGCGTTCCTTCCCTCCTGATCTACCTGATCTTCCGTGACCGGGGCCCGTTTACCGCCCAGGAGTCCAAGGAGGCGCTGAACTTCAGCCTGCCGCCCACTATCGCGGCAGTGGTTGCCAACATCCTTGTCTTCGTGCCGGTGATCGGCAACATCTTTGCCGTCATCGCAACACTGATCTGGATCGCCCTCACCTGCTTCTCGGTGGCCGCCGGCATCCACGTCAACAAGGGCCAGCCGCACCGCTACCCGTACAACCTGCGCTGGATCAAGTAGCGCAGGCAGACTTCACTCCCCCGCAAAACCGTCCGTCAGCGTCCGGCATGATGGGTGCATGCGCAGCGTCGAGTTGACCTTCGGGGAATCCAGCGATTCTTCCATCAGGACGGATTGGGCCCGCCTTCTTGAAGCCGGCCTGCCGAGCCTGGCCACGCATACCTCTCCGAGCAACAGGCCACACATCACCCTGGCGGCAGGCAACAGTTTGGACCTCGGGGCCGCTGCGCAGGATCTGTGGGGCGGCCTGCCGATCGACGTCCGGTTTTCCGGTCTGGTGGTTTTTCCTGCCGGTTCCGGCAAGTACGTGCTGGCGCGCCTGGTGGTGCCCTCGGCGGGTTTGCTGCAGATGCACGCGCGGCTGCATCAGCGATGCACGGGGGCTTTTGCCAATACCCTGCCCGATGCGTGGACACCGCACGTCACCCTCGCGCGCCGGATTCCAGGCCACCTGCTCGGAACCGCCATGGATGTCCTGGACGAACGGACGCAGGGAGAGTGCACCGCAGCCCGTCTCTGGGACAGCCCCACCCGGACCACCACCACCCTCGGCGGCGAATAATCAGGCTGGGAGTACGCGGCGGACCACCGCATCCGCCAGCAGCCTGCCCTTGAGGGTGAGGACCAGCCGTCCTCGGAAGGCTTGCGCAGGCTCCACCAGGCCGTCGGCAATCAGGCCTGCGACCTCGTGCCGGCCGTCAGCACCAAGGGAAGAAACCTCAAGACCGGACTGCAGGCGCGCTTCGAGCATCACCCGCTCCATGTTCCGGGTGTCCAGGTCCAGCGTCTCTCTGCCGGCAGCCGGCGAGAGGCCCTGCGCCAACCGGCCGGCATAGGCGGTGGGGTGTTTGACGTTCCACCAACGGACCCCGCCCACATGTGAATGCGCACCGGGCCCGATTCCCCACCAGTCATCGCCGCGCCAGTAGGCGAGGTTGTGGCGGCAGGCCTGTTCCGGCGTGCGGGCCCAGTTGCTGACCTCGTACCAGCCGAGGCCGGCTTCGGTGATCAGCTGGTCGGCGAGTTCATACTTGTCGGCGTGGTCGTCGTCGTCGATTCCAGGGACTTCACCACGGCGGATCTGTGCGGCGAGCTTGGTACCGTCCTCCACGATCAGCGCGTAAGCGCTGATGTGGTCAGGCTCATAGGACAAGGCGGTCTCCAGCGAGTGCCGCCAGTCTGCGAGGGACTCCCCCGGTGTCCCATAGATCAGGTCCAAGCTGACTGCGAGGCCGGCCTCGCGTGCCCACTGCACTACCTGCGGGACCCGGCTGGGGGTGTGCGTGCGGTCAAGTACCTTGAGCACATGCGGAACGGCGGACTGCATGCCGAAGGAGATCCGGGTGAACCCTGCATCCTTCAGGACGGCGAGGGATTCGGGCGTGACTGAATCCGGGTTCGCCTCCGTGGTGACTTCAGCCCCGTCTTCGATGCCCCACTGGTCGATGGCACGCCGGAGAATCAGGGCAAGATCGTCTGCTGGAAGCAGTGTGGGGGTGCCCCCGCCGAAAAACACGGTGCTCAGCCGGCGCGGGGGAAGGCCGGATGCCGTGAGCACCTTGGCCGCCATTGACACCTCTGACGCGGCCGTGCCGGCGTAGGCATCCTGGGAGGCGCCGCCGCCGAGCTCCGTGGCGGTGTACGTGTTGAAATCACAGTAGCCGCAGCGCACCGCACAAAACGGGATGTGGACGTACAGGCCAAACGCCCGGTCCGCCGAAGCGTCTACTGCCTGGGCGGGCAGCAGACCGTCCGACGGCGCCGGGTCGCCGAGGGGAAGGGTGCTAGGCATTGCAGGGGCCTCCGGTGTTGCCGGACGCTGTGTTCACTACTTCTTGGCCTTGTCCTTGGACTCGTCTGTGGTGAGGGCGGCAATGAACGCTTCCTGGGGAACCTCAACCCGGCCCACCATCTTCATGCGCTTCTTGCCTTCCTTCTGCTTTTCCAGCAGTTTGCGCTTACGCGAGATGTCACCGCCGTAGCACTTGGCCAGCACGTCCTTGCGGATGGCGCGGATGCTTTCGCGGGCGATGATCCGGGAGCCGATGGCTGCCTGGATGGGCACCTCGAACTGCTGGCGGGGAATGAGCTCCCGCAGCTTGGTGGTCATCATGACGCCGTAGGCGTAGGCCTTGTCGCGGTGCGTGATGGCGGAGAAGGCATCCACCTGCTCACCCTGGAGCATGATGTCCACCTTCACAAGGTCGGCCACCTGGTCGCCGTCGGCCTTCCAGTCCAGGGAACCGTAGCCGCGGGTCTTGGACTTGAGGATGTCGAAGAAGTCGAACACGATCTCGGCCAGCGGCAGTCGGTAGCGGATTTCCACCCGGTCCTCGGACAGGTAGTCCATGCCGCCCATAACGCCGCGCCGGCTCTGGCACAGCTCCATGATGGCGCCGACGAATTCGTTCGGGGCCAGGATGGTGGCCGACACCATCGGCTCGCGGACCTCGGAGATCTTGCCGGAGGGGTATTCGCTGGGGTTGGTCACGTGGACCACCTTCTTGTCCTCCAGCGTCACCTCGTATTCCACGTTGGGCGCCGTGGAGATCAGGTCCAGGTTGTATTCACGTTCCAGCCGCTCGCGGGTGATTTCCAGGTGGAGCAGTCCGAGGAAGCCAACGCGGAAGCCGAAGCCCAGCGCCGCGGAGGTCTCCGGCTCGTAGACCAAGGCGGCGTCGTTGAGCATCAGCTTCTCCAGGGCATCGCGGAGCACCGGGTAGTCCGTTCCGTCCAAGGGATACAGGCCGGAGAAGACCATCGGCTTGGCATCGGCGTAGCCGGGGAGCGAATCGGCGGCCGGCTTGGCGAGGTTGGTCACGGTGTCGCCCACCTTGGACAGGCGGACGTCCTTTACGCCGGTGATGAGGTAACCCACTTCGCCGACGCCCAGTCCCTTGGACGGGGTGGGCTCCGGGGAGCTCACTCCGATCTCGAGAAGTTCATGGGTGGCCCGGGTGGACATCATCTGGATGCGTTCGCGGGGGTGCAGCATGCCGTCCACCACGCGAACGTAGGTGACCACACCGCGGTAGGTGTCGTAGACGGAGTCAAAGATCATGGCACGGGCGGGGGCGTTTGCATCGCCTTCCGGGGCCGGAAGGTCGCGAACGATCTTGTCCAGCAGCGCCTCGACGCCCATGCCGGTCTTTCCCGAGACGCGGAGGACGTCCTCCGGGTCCCCGCCGATCAGGCTCGCCAGTTCCGCCGCGTACTTCTCGGGCTGGGCCGCCGGGAGGTCGATCTTGTTCAGGACCGGGATGATGGTGAGGTTGTTTTCCATCGCCAGGTACAGGTTGGCGAGGGTCTGGGCCTCAATGCCCTGCGCTGCGTCGACCAGGAGGATCGCTCCTTCGCAGGCTGCCAGCGAGCGGGAAACCTCATACGTGAAATCCACGTGGCCTGGAGTGTCGATCATGTTCAGCGCGTAACTGGTGCCGTCGAGTTCCCACGGCATACGGACGGCCTGGGACTTGATGGTGATGCCGCGCTCACGTTCGATGTCCATGCGGTCCAGATACTGGGCCTTCATATCGCGGGACTGAACGACGCCGGTGAACTGCAGCATGCGGTCAGCCAGGGTGGACTTGCCGTGGTCAATGTGCGCGATGATGCAGAAGTTCCGAATGATGGCCGGATCTGTCGCGGCGGGCACCGGGGCGGTGCGGGCCATGGGAGACACGCAGGGTCCTTACTGTTGGCATTCACGCGGTCGCCGCCAAGGCGCACGGAGGGCACCCTGCGGACACTCCGCACATCTGGAACTTCAAGTGTCCCACGTCCCGGCCCGTGGCACCGCATTGCGGGCCCCTTTGACGTTCCAGGCCTGCGACCCGGGCCGGAGTTAGGGTTGCCTGATGGCTATCAATCTCCGTTCGCTGGCAAACGCAGTCAAAGCAGGTCTCCGCGTACTGCAGACGGCGGGCCGGGGCGCCCCGGCCGGCAAAGCCGGTCCGGCCCGCATCGCACCCTCCCCTGCCACTCCCGGCAACGGCAATTACCCCGGCGACTTTGAAGGCGGGTTCACCATCAGTTACGCGCCGCGGCCGGACGGCGACCCGGATCCGGGCGAAGTGGTGTGGGCCTGGGTCCCCTACGAGGAGGACCACACGCGCGGCAAGGACCGCCCGGTCCTGCTGGTGGGCCGCACCGGCGGATACCTCCTCGGGCTGATGCTCACCAGCAAAGACCGGGTCCCCGACTCGGGAGCATCAACAGGATATGTGGACATCGGCGCCGGCGGCTGGGACCGCCAGGGCAGGCCCAGTGAAGCCCGGTTGGACCGCATTGTCCAGCTCCGGCCGGACAGCATCCGACGGGAAGGCGCCGTGCTGGAGCGAGCCCGCTTTGAAAAGGTGGCCGAAGGGCTCCGCCGGCGACACGGCTGGAGCTAAGTTCCCAAATGGCCAGTCCTGCGCCTGACCTGCTATTCTTTATAGCTGTGTGTCCGTGCAGGTCGACGGCCACTGATGGTTGGCCGCCATAGGTATCCCCACGCCGCTCAGTCAATGGCCAATCTGAAAGCCCTCTAGACCATTTCCGCATTAAAAAGAGAGTTCACACGTGGCGAATATCAAGTCCCAGAAGAAGCGCATCCTCACCAACGAGAAGGCACGCCTGCGCAACAACGCAGTCAAGTCCGAGCTGAAGACGGCCATCCGCGCCGTCAACACCGCCGTTGAGTCCACGGACAAGGATGCAGCTGCTGCTGCCCTGGTTGCTGCCAGCCGCAAGCTGGACAAGGCTGTCAGCAAGGGTGTTCTGCACAAGAACAACGCAGCAAACCGCAAGTCGGCGATCTCCAAGAAGGTCAACGCACTGTAAGGTTTCCAGTTCGCTTGAACTGATGGTTGTGGCCGGTACCGTTTTTGGTACCGGCCACACATCTTTAAGTTTCTGCGCTGTTCTAACTAACTACGCTCTCGTTTAACTAACTGCGCTCTCGCTTTTCCCGGCGCTTGGTGTGACGTGCTGCTGGCTTACCTGCCCTGGACGGACATGGCAATCACCGTGACGGCATGTTCAACCGCGTAGACGGGATCGCGGGAGAGGCCTTTGACCTGGGCGTCGGCTTCGGCGGTGGCCTGGATGGAGCGCACCAGGCCTTCCGGCGTCCAGCGCCGGACGTCCCGCTGGGCCTGTTCCACCAGCCAGGGCTGCATTCCGAGCTCGGCGGCTATCTGGGCCGAGGAACCCGAAGCGCCAGCCACGCGCGCCACGGTCCTTAACTTCGCTGCCAGAGCGGCCACCAGCGGGACGGGATCTGCCCCCGTGGCAAGGGCATGGCGGAGAGTGGACAGCGCCAGCGGCCCGTTTCCCGCCATGGCAGCATCGGCCACCTTAAACGCCGTAGCCTCGATCCGTCCGCCGTAGTAGCGGTCCACAATGTCAGTGGTCACCGTGGTGCCGGCATCCGCGATCAACTGGCTGCATGCTGCCGCCAGTTCCGAAAGGTTCGCTCCCACGGCGTTGACGAGTGCCTGCACGGCGTCCTGCTCGATCCTCCGCCCGGCGCCTTTGAACTCGGCGGTGACAAAAGCAACCTTGTCCGCGTCTTTTTTGAGGGGCTGGCAGTCCACCACCGGCCAGCCGGCCTTCTTGATCGCGTCGAGCAACTTCTTTCCCCGGACTCCCCCGCCATGCCGCAGCACCAGGACTGCGTCGGACTCCGGGTGGCCGAGGTACGCAAGCGCGTCGGACAGGAAGGCGTCGTTCATCGATTCGACAGCCTCCACTTCGATGAGCTTGCTTTCGCCGAAGAGGGAGGGGCTGACCTGCATGAGCAGGGTCCCGGCCTCGTAGGCTGCGGCGTTGATACGGCTGACTTCCACGTCCGGGGCGGCTGCGCGTACCTGTGCGCGGACCCGGTCCATGGCCCTGATGCCGAGGTACTCTTCGGGCCCGGTCACCAGGACCACTGCGGCGGGGGTTACGTCCCGCCAAGTGGGGCCGTTCGACGCCGGCGAACGGGTTGCACGTTTCTGCGCAGCGGCCATCAGGGCTTCCTTCCGGAAAGTTTTGTGGAGTATCCCAGCCTGCCACGTCCTGCGGCGCGGTCCAAGCCCGGGCCGCGCTTCGGCAGCACGCGGCGGGAAGGGAAGCACCGGGCAGGGAAGCGCGGGGCAGGCATGCGCCGCGGCTTGCGGCTGTAGCTCTCTAGCCTTCCGGCCGCATACCGTTCCAACACTTCGATCAGGGAAACGATGCGACTGTGCACGGCCATCACAAACCGGACGAGCCGGCGCGGGCGGACCGCGGCCCAGACGGTCAGGAACGTCAGCACGGACAGGAACACCATGGTCAGCAACCCGGGCACACCCTCGGGCCAGGGAAGGGCTGCGCCGGGAAGCTGCGAGGTGAATCGGGCCGTCCCTGCCACACCGGCGCTGAACGTGCCGGCCACCGCGATCAGGCCGGTGGCCACCCACGGAGCCAGGACCACCAGGGGCACAGCAGCCGTTCCCAGCAGGGTTACAGGCGCAACCAGTGGGGATGCTATGACGTTGGCCAGCAGGGAGTAGGTTGAAAACTGGGGCTGCAGCACAACAATCACCGGTCCGCAGAGCAGCTGCGCGGACAAGGGAACAGCCACAGCGGCCGCTGCCCAGCGCGGGACAAACGGAGGGGTCCATGACATCATGCGCTGACCCAGGATGATGATCCCCAGTGTTGCCAGGACCGACAGAAGGAACCCGAAACTTGATCCCAGCCCCGGGTCCACCAACAGGAGGCCGATAACGGCGAGGCACAGGAAGCTCAGGCCCCGCCCGGAGCGGCCGGCAGCCAGGGCCGCCACTGCCACGGCTCCCATCACGGCTGCCCGCAGCACGCTCGCATCGGGTCCGACGAGCAGGACGAACAGCCCAAGGCCTGCCACAGCAAGCGCGGCCGCCGGCAACCGGGATAGGCGGAACCTCCTGGCCAAGAGCAGCAAGGCGCCCAGGACAAGGCTACAGTTGGCACCGCTGACGGCTGTCAGATGGGTCATGCCAACGCTTTTCATGGCGGAATTCAGGCCCTCGTCCAAGGCACTGGTGTCCCCGGTAACCATTCCGGGAAGCAGGCCGCGCGGATCCGGGGCGAGGAATGAGGCGGCCGAAACAAAACGTTCCCGCAGTTCCTTTGCTGCTCCCTGCAGGATGGGAGGGGCAAAGGGCTGCCCTGGGCCGGAAGACGCTGTGAGGATGCCCGCTTCCTCCTTTCCGGGATCAGCGGGGCGCAGCTTTCCCGTTGCGCGAACCATCTCGCCGGGCACCACAGTGCCCCAGCCGCCACCGCCCATCACCACCAGTTGCGCCCGCGTCCGGAGCACAACACCGCCGGTACTGATGTCCCGGGTCCAGACAGGTACGGACCAGCGGGCGGGCGGGCCAGCCTGGTTGGGTGCAGTCAGGGCACGCGGGGTCCCGGCCACTTCAAGGACGGCTACCACCGATTTCCCGGCGGAGACGGCGGCCGCGAGGGGACCATCGTGGCGCTGGGTGGCGGCCACCGCCGAGTGGGCTGCCGCTGTCGCCGCCAAGAGGAGGGCAACGGCCATGGTGGTGAGGAAACTGCGCCGGGCCGGTTTTCCGTGCCCTCGCGGGGCTCTGCGCGAGGTTCGAGCTTTGAAGGTGCGGCGCAGCAGCAGCGCCGCCAGGACGAGCAGAGCGCAGCAGACGCCAGCCAGTGCCAACGGGGGCAGCCAGAGCCCGGCAACGGAGGCAGCCCAGACAAGCGCCGCCGGCAACGCGAGCCGGACGTCGGTGCGCCGGCGCGGGGTTCCGCTACTGTCGGCGTCTGCCTCCTGCCGGGCTTTCCTGTCGCTGTCCCGGACCCGCGCTGACTGCGCTGCGTAGAACTTTTGGAAGCTTCTCCTGGGCCCATGGGCAGAACGGAGCAACCTCCGTCGCAGGTTGGCCGGCGCGCCATTCCGGGCATCGTCACGGGTGCTGGTCCCTGCCGCCGACCGCGGCCGATCCGCTGCTCCTGCCTGCTGCGCATCGTGCCGGCCGAGCGCATGCACGCGGACCGCCGACTCTACATAGCGGCTCCAGGGGCTCGCCCGGGATTTCGATTGCCGGTTATCCATGACGCCGCCCGAGAGGAGTCGTCATCGTGGTGCATTTCCTTCGTCTCATATGGTCACCAGCGGCAGCAATGCTTCAAGCATCTTCGGGCCGACACCGTCAATGGCGTCAAGTTCCTCGACCGCCTTGAACGGGCCATGCTCCTTGCGCCAATCCACAATCCGCTGTGCCAGCACGGGGCCGACCTTCGGCAATTCATCCAGTTCCTCCACCCCGGCCGTATTCAGGTTGATCTTCGATCCTGCCGGTCCCCCGGCGTTCCCCTCCCCCGGATCACCGGCAGCAGGCGCTCCTGAATCCTCAGGGACGGCCGGCAACGCTTCGCCCTGACGCGGGACGAAGATCTTGTGCCCGTCCTCAACAACCAGCGCAAGGTTGAGGCGGTTCAGGTCGGCGCCGGGAGCCGCCCCGCCGGCGGCGGCAATGGCTTCGTGTACCCGGCTGCCGCCGGGCAGTTGGACGACTCCGGGCCCAAGCACTGAACCGGCAACATGAACCACCACTGTCCCTGCAGGGCCGCTTTCCTGCGGGTCGGACTCAGGACCCGCTCTGCTGCCGCCGCCGCTGTCCTCTACGGGGGCACCATCTTCGGCCGCCAGGGCGGTGGTTCCGGGGCTTACTCCGCTCAGTGGCAGGATCTCCGGCCGTCCGGAGGCCGCCTGCCACCAGAACCAGGCGCCGGCAGCGACTGCAAGGATGCCCAGGAGCACGCCGAGCCGGAAGCTGAGCCGCCAACGGATGGCGGGGCCGACGTCGAAGGACTCCGTGGCGGCAATTTCGTCACCGGGAAGGGTACGGCCAGGTTTTTCTTCGCCATCGGTTCCAGGGCCCCGGTACTCAAAAGAGGTCCCGCCGTCGTCCCCCAGCAAGAGCCCGCGGGAATTTTCACCCAAGGCAGCCTGCAATCGGGACCTGGCATGGCGCGCCTGTTCACCTGCTCCTCCAGCATTCCGGCGTGACATACCCCCACGCTAGGGACAGGCCGCACCCGGGCAACAGGGCCGCAACCGGCTATGTGGAAAGGACGTACAGGACTGCCAACCCTTCGGCGTCGCAACCTTCTGTATCAGGGGTGCTTCAGAAGTTTGCCAAGGCGTCACGCAGCATTCGGTGGCCCTGCTCCTCGAACTCATCGTCGCCAACCTGGTAAGCCCAGGCCGCGGTCGCGACCGCCTCGCGCAACAGCATGACGTTCCAGAGTTTGCTGTCTCTGCGATCTGAACCGTACCCCTTGAAAAATGCGGACTGCAGCTGAGGAGCCGTCCTCCATTGCTGTACTGCAAGGCGGCAGAAGTCGCTGGTGGCCGGCCTGTACCCGTAACGGCCAAAGTCGATGATCCTGAGCTCGGTCCCGTCCATGAGCCAGTTGCGTGGCTGCCAGTCACCGTGGGTCGGCACGATCACCACCGGTTCTGGCCGATAGGTGCCGAACACGGCCCTGGCTTTTTCGGCGGCAGTTTCTTCCATGCGGTGGGGTGTGTCCAGCCAGGCCAGCGCTTTCGCAGTCGCTGCAGCCTCATAGTCAGGGTCGGTACGTCGGGCTTGTTCGTGAAATATGCGCAATAGGTGGCCCGCTTGTAGATACGTCTCCATCTCGAATTCCGCCGCGGTTCCCTCCACAAGGGAGCCTTCCAGATATTCCGTTACCAGGATGTTCATCGAGCGGTCTGACCGTACGAGATTCGCTGCGTGGTTCTGCCGCGCCAACACGACGGCCGAAGACAGGTGCGCTTCTATCTCCCGCCCTATGTGGTGGTTGGAGGGCCCGGCCGCTTTCACAACGTATCTGCGCTGTCCGTGCCCCACTTCAAGTACCGCGGTATCTATGAGATTCCAGGAAAGATCATTCAGGAGACGAACGCCTGGCAACCAAACTTCCACGAGCTCGCCCTGGCGCCTGCTCAGCCGGTTCCGGTGCCAGGGTTCCATTCCAGCAGAGTAGCCGGTCAGCCGACGCCGGAGACGCCCGTAGTTTTTGGGTTGCGTCGAAGCGACGCCACGATGGCGCCGTGCCGGTCACAATTGGCTTCTTCGCCTGTTCATTGTTTCCCCTTGCGCCTCCATGTAACTTGACTCACACATTCCTTAATGCGGTAGCTATTATCCGCAATGTGGAAGAAGTCTCACGCCGTCATATGAGCGGCGGTCAATGAGCTCAAAGGAGAGCAAACCTTGGAAGAGAGAATTGCCGAGGCGGGGAGCACGAAGACGTCCCTCGCACAACAAATCGAAGGTGCCTACCAGCGGATCGGCGTGACAGGCGCACACCGACACATCGTTCTCATGATCCTGCTCGGCGTGTTTTTCGACGCGCTCGAACAGAACGCCGTCGGCATCACCGGTCCGGTGCTGCGCGAGTCGTGGGGGCTAGGGGCAGGCGACATTGGCTTCCTGAACACCATGACGTTCACCGCCACGGCCCTGGGACGCATAGCGACGGGGCTGATCATTGACAAGTATGGCCGCCGGAACATGCTGGTCATCAACTTGATCATCTTTGCCGGTGGCTCACTGCTGTGCGCCGTGGCACCGAACTACCCGGTCCTTGCCACCGGACGGTTCATCGTCGGTTTCGGCTTGGGCGGCGAAATCGCTGTCGCCGTAATCATGATGGCAGAGTTCTTCGCCGCCAAGCACCGTGGCACCGCCGTTGGCCTGATTAACGTCACCGCCGCAGGGCTGGGCAACATGCTGGCTCCCGCCTTCGGCATTTTAGTCTTCACCCTCTTTGACGGCCCGGACAAGTGGCGCTGGGTGTTTGGCCTGCTCTTCATACCCGCCATCCTCGTGATGTTCTTCCGCCGCTACGTACCCGAAACGCCGCGCTTCCTGGCCTCACAGGGACGGCTGGATGAAGCAAACCTGGTCATCACCCGTCTGGCCCGCGGCAAGCTCTCCGGCAAAATCGAGCATCCGGAAGTCTTTATCACCGCCGTCCCCGGCCCAGCCGTCACCGCATCCACGGGGCACTGGAAGGACGCCCTGCGGGGTCGGCTCCTGAAGCGGACAGTCCTGCTCGGCATCGCCGTCTGCATGTCCTACGCCGCACAAATCTCCATGCTGACCCTGATGCCCACCATCCTGGTCTCCCGCGGCTACGCCGTGAACACCAGCCTCTGGTTCACCCTCATCATGCAGTCGGGATCCCTGATCGGGGCCGCGACGGCCGCCTTCCTGGCCAGCCGCCTCCCCCGAAAGAAAGTCCTCACCGGGGCGGCGATCCTGGGTTGCCTAGCCGGGCTTTCTATGGCCTTCCTGGCAACCGACATCGCCATCATCGTCGCCTGCGGTGTGGTGTTCAACTTCTCGGTCATCATCCTGAACACCACCATTTGGCTGTTCGCCCCGGAACTGTACCCCACCCGGACCCGAGGGTTTGGCACGTCCATCATCCTGGCTGCGGGCTCCCTCTCTGGGGGCCTGTTTCCGCTGATCTCCGGTGTTATCTTCGACGCAGCAGGACTCACCGGAATGTTCACGACCCTCGCCGGCCTGTTCATCATCCTCGCCATTGTGGTCCAGTTCCCACCCGAGACATTCGGCAAGCCCCTTGAAGAGGACGCCACAGAGGAGGACCAAGGAGCAATCTATGGCCACTGAACCCAGCACAACGCCCAGGGGGCGTGTCCTCCTCGTGAACCCTAATAGCAGCAGCCGGACCACGGACCTGATGACCGGCATCGCAGCAGGACTCCTCGAGCCGCAATGGCTGCAAGTGGTGGGGCTGACGGCGGCCGAAGGCCCGGCCATGATCATCGATCCATTGTCGCTGCGGGACTCCGCCAGGCACGTGCAGACGGCCGTGCATAGTTACTTGGACGGCCCGGACGGATCCTCGGTGGTGGCGGTCATCGTCGCAGCCATCGGTGACCCTGGGCGCAGGGCCATGGCCAGCGCCCTCGACATCCCCGTGGTGGGCATCGGGCAAGGATCGATAGCCGCAGCGGTGGGCTCGGGACGGCGGTTTGGGATGGCCACGAGTACACCGTTCCTGGCCGGGTCCCTCACCTCGCTGGTTGAAGAGCACGGGCAGAGCCAATGGTTCACGGGAGTCCGACTCACACCCTCAAAGCCCTTGGTACTCGCCGCGGATCCGGAGCAGCAGTTCCAGGAGCTACTCGGGGCAGTTCTGGAGGCGAGACGGGACGACGGGGCCGAAGCGGTCATCATCGCCGGCGGCCCGCTCAGCGACACTGCGCAACGGCTGGCGGCAACAGGCATCGCGGAGATCATCCAGCCGGTGCCAAGCGCGTGCTCCATGGTTCTGCGCGTTCTTGCTGAACAGCACCTCGCCATATCCCCGTGATCGGCCGGAGGCAGGCCGTTAGCGTCGGCTAGTAAGACAAGGGGGCTGCAATCCCTTCACGGGAGTGCGGCCCCCTTGTCATGCTCCCGGCACCAAATGGCCTTACTCCGGCTGGTCTGGCAAGGAGGAGATGATGCTGCCACAACCTTGGAAGAACATCCGCCGGCCCAAGCCGCCGTCGGTCCAGATCCAAATGATCGAATAGTCTCCCGATGCGGCGTCCACGACACCTGTACCAGTGAGGCCGCCCTCGGCAAAGCTGACCCGATCCCCCGCAGCGAACCGGGGGTGCCGTACCCTGTTCCGGCGCGGCCTGGAGCGCGTGGGCTTGGCTACCACTGGAGGTCGCCTGGGACTGGGAGGTGATACGCGTTCATGAGCTTCCTTAGGTCGCGGGCCAGTTCTTCCAGCTCATTACGACCCTGCCCGCTGCTCCCAGGTCACGCACCAGGCGTGGTGAACCAACACTATCGGGCAGTGATGGCAGACTGCCCCGACCGCGCATATTCACGGAGTATGACCGGACCGCTTCTGGCGGGCCCTAGACTCGAGCCATGAAGACGGGTCGGGGGATCCTGGGAATCGCTGCGCTGATCGCGGCCACGCTGCCGGCCGCAGGGTGCAGTACGGCTTGTCCGGCCATTGGCTACGTCAGCGGCCTCGAAGTGATCGTTGAAGGTGACGTCGCGGCGGTCGATGAAGTCCAGCTGTGCACCGACGAGGGCTGCTCGGCACCAGGGCCGACGGCGGCCCCTGCCCCATCCGTTGCCGTCACCGATCACTGGGTACAGCTGCCAAACGGAGGCTTCTCTCCCGCACCCGGACCAAGTGTCCCGCCGCCGACCTACCCCGACACCCGTTACATCGGCAACAGGGCGGGAGATAACACCTGGAAGTTCACGTTCATTCTCGGCCCAGTACCAACCAATATCACCCTGCGTGCCCTAGCCGACGGCGGCTCGGTGGTGGCTGAGCAGGAGAACGACCTGGAATGGAGCAGGGAGGTCCCCTTCAACCCCTGCCCCGGGCCGATCAGCACTCCCCCGGTCGTCTTCATGGTAGGTGAACGATGACTACGGATACCGACGTCCTGCGCCGCTTTCGGCTCAGAACTGCCACCTTCTGCATGGTGATGCTGGTAGCTGCTTTGACGTCCTGTGCCGGGCAGGCAGACCCTCCCCTTGGTTCCACTCCGCCACCCGGACAGCCCGCACTGCCCATCGGGACAGTCGCGCCGCAGTACGGCGAACTCCCCATGGACCACATACCAGACCCCGCGTCGACCGTTCCCTGGCAGTTGGTCAGGGTAGACCGCCAGGAGAACCGGATATACCTCTCGGCGTCCAGCTCCGGCTGCAGTCACCCGAACACAGTCAGAGTCACCGAAACCGCCTCATCCATTCAGGTCACGGTCACCGGCACAGGCGGCGGTGATCCGTGCAGCATGCAGTACGTCACCCTGATCGGCTATGTCCAGCTCAGCTCCATAGGCGACCGGGAGATCACCGGTAACGCCAGCTGATGGAGCTGGATGAGAAGGAGAACGACCACGCGTGGACCAGCTCGAACCGTTCAAACCACCAGCGTTGTAACCCCGCAGGTCAGCCGTAGCTCCCCGCTGGCAGTATCCAGCCTGCAATTCTGGTCCTTCACCCGCGGCCAACCGGAAATTTCCGGGGCGCTGCGGACCCATTTGTAGTGGTGCTCGTCGTGCTCACTGTAGATATCGACGCTGTCACCGTAGAAACCATCCTGGGTGACGAGAACAGACTGCCCGTCCGCGGCGGTAATCTTCACGGTGTCTCCGATACCAAAGGCGCCCAGGCAAGCGAAGAGGAATATCAGGCCGAAGTACGGCACGGCAGCTGCAACTGCTACCGCAGTTGTCCAGCCAACAATGCGCCGTGGAATTTTGCGCGCTATGCGGCCTACCAGCGCCGGGAGCAGGAGCAGAAGACCTGTGGCACCAGCCAGGAGCGCCGCAATCCGGAACCAAGAGGAGATCCAGTCCGCGGGGATGCGGATGTAGAGCAGCAGGTCGTCCCGTGCAGCGGCACGATATGCCTCATAGATGGCGTGATCTGCCCAGGCAGCCGGAACAGCAAGAGTCAGCAGGGCTACACCCCAGATCTCGCGGCGTTTCATGCTTCCTTCTTCGCCCGGGCATCCCTCACCACCATCGACACCATCGTGAAAATGACTTCCAGGAGTATCATTCCGAGCCAGGTCAGGATGGCAATGATTGCGAACATGAACCCGAATATTCCGGCTGAAAAAAGCATCACCGCGGCCATGACAGGAAGCCCACCAAAGAGGATCCAGCGGGTGTAGCGGGTTGCAGGGCTGCCGGCGATGGCCAGGCCCGCGTGGCCAAGCCAGAGAACCAGGGTGACCGCGGGTATAAGTAGGAAAACGCTCATCGCACGCCCCCCATGGTTCGCTCATCCAGTGCAGTGGCTGCCCTGCGTCCCCCAACGTCATTGGTCCAGCCTACCGTCGCCCGAGACCGCCCTGACCCGTCCCGCGGCTGGTCCTATCCAGCCGCCACGCGCTATATCTCGAAGCTCTCTGAGTTCTCCAAGTAGGCGGCGCAATGCGTCCGTTTATTGGGCTGGACCAAAAGGTCAGCTAACGTCGCCTGCATGCGTATGCATGACGACGAGGTAGACATTGACGAGGACCTCGCTCGTCGCCTGATACTTGACCAATTTCCGCGATGGCGCCATGCGCCCGTCCGACAGATCAAGACGAACGGCGGGCATTGCTCCGCAACGAATTGGGGTGTGAGGACCTTGAGTGGTGGCCTGGGGCCGCGTGGGCTTTTCAGCAGGCGATGGGCCTGGTTTGGTACTACCGGGACACGAATCCAGTCATGAGTGCGCTGGGGCGGATCACCTTGGGACGTATTCTCGGTAGCTCAAAAGTATGGCTCCTCTAGCCTTAGGCGTTGCGGGCAATAGCGGCAACAGCTGCGTGCGGTCGGCTGCCGTGGTCCTGGCGCGTTTCAATGTCCAGGACCTCGAACCCGGCATCCTGCAACAGCTCGCTCGTCCAGTGGACAGACCAGCAGTAAGCCTTGGTAATTGCATGGTCCAACAGCTCGTTCGCCCCGCCCTCGAAAAAGCCAACGAGCAGGTGCCCCCGCGGCCTGAGAACGCGACGGAACTCCACGAGAACCTGGGGCAGCTCTGACGGTGCCAGATGAATCAGTGAATACCATGCGAGCACGCCACCAACACTGCCGTCAGCCAGGTCGAGGGCACGGACCGAGGAGACCCGGAAGGATGCCTCGGGGAACCGGCTACGGGCGCTCTCTATGAATTCGGGGACGAGGTCAACGCCGGAGATGTTGACACCCCGCTTGTGTAGAAAGTCCGTCCAATGCCCTGGCCCGCATCCCGCGTCGAGCACGGGCCCGCTAATTTGCTTGGCCCATCGCTCAATGCGTATGCGATCCAGTTCATGGGTGTCTTCGATAGAACCTAAAACACTGGCGTACTCTGCTGCGCGTGCAGAGTAGGCGTTGAGAACCCGGTCGTCAGTCACTGAATGAGTCTAGGAGGGGCAGCCCTGACAAGCCTCCGACCCGCAACCACAGGCGATGCCGATCAGGACCATTGCCGGGTCTCAGTCCGCCACAAGGTCGCTGCCCACAATCACGGCAAGGACCCCGAGCCCCGCATGCGCGGCCAGAACCGCGGGCAAGGAACTGATCTGGGCAGGGGGACACTGCGGCAAGGCAGCAGCCAGTCGTTCGGCGAGGCGTTCCGCTTCCCCAGGGCTGCCGAAATGGTGGACGGCGAGCCGTACCCCTGCGGCAGTGCGGGCAGAAGCGTCCGCGGCCACGAGTTCCTCCAGCCGGGCAACGGCCCGGACCGCGGACCGAACCTTTTCCAGCGGTACGATCTTTCCGCCGTCGACGCCAAGAATGGGCTTGATCGCCAGCATGGTGCCCCACAGGGAAGCAGCCGTTCCAATCCGTCCCCCACGGCGAAGCTGCTCGAGGCTTGGAACGTAGAAATAGACCTTGGTCCGTGCTGCCTGACCGGCCGCGGCGGCCGCCACTGCCCCGGAATCGGCGCCCTCCCCGGCAACGCGCACGGCTTCCTGGACGGCCATCCCGAGGGCCATGCCCACCGTTCCCGAATCGACGACTTCCACCGGAATGCCTACCCTGCCGGCTGCAAGCCGCGCCGCATCGGCAGTCCCCGACAGGCCACCCGAGATGTGCACGGAAACTACCGCTTCATAGCCCGTGCGCTGCGCCGCGAGGTAAGCCTGTTCGAACTGTCCTGGCGAGGGCCGGGACGTTTTCACGGACGTCCCGCTGGCCAGGGCCAACGCGATGGCCTCCGAGATGTCGTCGTCGCCCTCGCCGTAAATCTCATCCCCCACCATCACGGGCATGGGAATGACGGTCAGCCGGCCGCCGCCGCTCAATCCGGCAATCCAGTCAGCCGGCAGCGCGGCGGCGGAGTCGGTCACCACAGCAACACGTACGACGGCGCCCGCTTCCGGTGCAGGGCCTCCCTGCTTTCGCAGGCGGTTCAGAAGGCGCGCCCGGACCCAAGGCCAGGCAGCGGCGTCGCGGTGTGGCAAGGGAGCCTCCTGGGTCACAGCAGGCCGCCGGGGTTTCCGGCGGCCTGGTCCGGCTTACGCCGGGACGATGTTGACCAGTTTAGGGGCGCGGACGATGACGGTGCGGATGCCCCGCCCGTCAAGGGCGCGCTGGACGTTGTCCGAGGCCAGCGCCAGTTCGCGCAACTGGTCCTCCGAGACGTCGGGCGAAACCTCCAGCCTGTCCCGCACCTTGCCCTGCACCTGCACCACGGCGGTGACGGTGTCCTGCACCAACAGTGACTCGTCGTGGGCCGGCCAGCCGGCATTGGCCACCGAGGCCGGGTGGCCAAGGACGCTCCACATGTCCTCCGCCGTGTAGGGGGCGAACAGGCTCAGGATCACTGCAACGGCTTCGGCCGCCTCCCGAACTGCCGGATCTGCTCCCCCGGCACCGGAGTCGATGGCCTTGCGGGTGGCGTTAACCAGCTCCATCAGCTTGGCCACGACGACGTTGAACTTGTTGGCGTCCAGCAGTTCGGCAGCGTCTGCAATGGTCCGGTGCGTGATCGAGCGGAGGGCCCGGTCGCCCGACGCGAAGTCAATGCCGGGTTCGCTGGCGACGTCCTGGGCCAGGCGCCAGGCGCGGGCCAGGAACTTCGCCGAACCGGACGGCGAGACGTCTGCCCAGTCGACGTCGTCCTCCGGCGGGGAGGCGAAGATCATGGTGAGGCGGACGGCGTCAACGCCGTACTTGTCCAGCTGTTCACCCAGGTCCACGCCGTTGCCCAGCGACTTGCTCATGGCCTTGCCGCCGTTGAGGACCTGCCCCTGGTTCAGCAGCGCACTGAAGGGTTCGGTGGCTTCGATCAATCCGAGATCGTTGATCACCTTGGTGAAGAACCGGGCGTACAGCAGGTGCAGGATGGCGTGCTCCACGCCGCCCACGTACTGGCCTACAGGCATCCAATCGTTGATTTTCTCCGGATCGAAGGGACCGTCCGTGTACTGCGGTGACACAAAGCGCAGGAAGTACCAGGACGAATCCACGAACGTGTCCATGGTGTCGGTGTCCCGCTTGGCCGGGCCTTGGCAGGAAGGGCAGTCGACGTTAACCCACGCTTCGGCTGCCGCCAAGGGCGAGGTGCCCTTCGGCGACAGGTCCTCACCGCGGAGGTCGGAGGGCAGCGTGACGGGCAGCTGCTCATCGGGCACGGGGACTTCTCCGCAGGACGGGCAGTGGATGATGGGGATGGGGGTGCCCCAGAACCGCTGGCGGCTGAGCAGCCAATCACGCAGCCGGAAGTTGACGAACTTCTCACCTGTGCCCTGGCGTTCCAGGATGGCGATCGCGGCCGGGATGGCCTCTGCCTTGGGCAGCCCGTCCAGGGCGCCGGAGTTGATCAGCGTGCCCTCTCCCGCGGTGGCGGTGCCGGAGACTGCGGGGTCTTCCTCGCCGGTATCCAGGACCGCCCGCACCGGGAGGTCAAACTTGCGGGCGAAGTCGAGGTCGCGCTGGTCGTGGGCCGGCACGGCCATGATGGCGCCGGTACCGTAATCGGCGAGGACGTAGTCCGCGGCCCAGACAGGAAGCTTCTCCCCGTTCAGCGGGTTCACGGCATAGCGGCCGGTGAAGACACCCGTCTTTTCGCGCTCGGTGGATTGCCGTTCGATTTCCGTGAGCGCCTTGACCTGCTCGCGGTAGTCTTCCAGGGCAGCAGCGTGTTCATCGGTGACGAGCTCCACGGCCAGCGGAGCGTCTGCGGCCACTACGAAGAATGTTGCACCGTACAGGGTGTCCGGGCGGGTGGTGAAGACCGTGACCTCTTTGGCGGGCTTGCCGCCGTCGGCCTCGATGACAAAGTTGACGTGCGCACCCTCGGACCGGCCGATCCAGTTCTTCTGCATCGCCAGGACACGCTCGGGCCAGTGGCCGCGCAGCTGTTCCATGTCATCCAGCAGACGGTCCGCGTAGTCCGTGATCTTGAAATACCACTGGTTGAGCGACTTCTTGGTGACAGTGGTGCCGCAGCGTTCGCAGGCGCCGTTGACAACCTGCTCGTTGGCCAGCACGGTCTGGTCCTTGGGGCACCAATTAACCGGAGAATCCTTCCGGTACGCCAGGCCGCGCTCGTAGAAGCGCTTGAACAGCCACTGGGTCCAGCGGTAGTACTCCGGGTCAGAGGTGTGCAGCCGGCGGGACCAGTCAGCGGAAATGGCGTAGCGCTTGAAGGACGCGGCCTGGGTTTCGATGTTGGCGTAGGTCCACTCGCTGGGGTGGGCGTTGCGCTTGATCGCGGCGTTCTCGGCGGGCAGGCCGAAAGAGTCCCAGCCGATCGGGTGCAGCACATCGAAGCCCTGCTGGCGGAGGTAGCGGGCCACAACGTCACCCATGGCAAACGCTTCGGCGTGCCCCATGTGCAGGTCGCCGGACGGGTACGGGAACATGTCAAGCACGTAGCGCCGCTCGCGGGACCCGTCATCGACAGGGGTGAAAACCTTGAGGTCTTCCCACACCTGCGGCCACTTGGCCTCCATGGCGGCAAAGCTGTACGTGCCCTCCTCGGGCACCTCCGCCGACACTGTTGCTGTTCCGGTCTCTGTCTCCGGCTGAACGCCCACTGCTGCCCTCTTCTGTTCTGTTACGGCATCTGTGCTGCCATAACGGCCTGATCCTGCTGCTGGCGGCCCGGAAACTGCCCCGGACACACAAAAGCCCCTCGCCATGGAGGGGCTGCCGCTCGGTTATCCGTCGTTTCGGATGCCGGGCGGCTAACTAAGCAGAAGGATCGCACGCATGAAACCACTTTAGCGCACGAAGCGGCCGGGCTGGTGTCGTGCCAACCTGTGCCGCCGCCGGTCCGCGTCACTAGACTTGAGCCGGGCAACCCGGCTACTTACCCGGCAGGTGACTCCTTGGGCATTGACGCGAGTGACATGGGCGATGACGCCGGTGCCGCAGTCAGCCCCAATCCCCCTCGCAGCGGCCCTTTCCTGCCGCTTGGCGGACACCTCACCCGGGCGGAGGCCGGCGGCAAGGCCGCGGCATTGTCGGACCTGAAATCCGCGGGTTTTCCCGTACCTTCCGGCTTCGTCGTCCCGCGCGCTGCCTTGGACGCACTTTTGGCTGAGGGGCAGGATACCTGGGACCGCCAATTGCAAAATGCGGCCCGGGCAGCCGGTCCCGGCCCCTATGCCGTCCGCTCCTCGGCGGCTGCCGAGGACCTGCCAGGCGCCTCCTATGCAGGGATGTATGAGAGTTATTTGGACGTGCCGGTCGAGGACCTCCCCTCGGCCGTCATCCGCTGTTTCGAATCGGCTCAAGCCGGCCGTGTCCGGACTTACCAGGAATGGCTGCCGCCGGCTGCCGCCCCGCCCGGCGGACCAAACGCCGATCCGGCCGCTGGTGACGAGGAACCCACCGGCGCCGGGCAGATGGCCGTCCTCGTCCAGCAGATGGTGGACGCCGCGGCCGCCGGCGTCGCCTTCACCGCACATCCCTTGACCGGCGCCCGGGACGAGACGGTGATCTCCGCTGTTAAAGGGCTCGGGGAAAACCTGGTGGGAGGTTCGGAACGCGGCGAAGAGTGGCTGGCGCGCGGCGGCTCAGTCGTCCCGCAGCATGGTGCCGGCGCTGTCCTCACAAAGAAAAGCGCGACGGCGGTTGCCGCCATGGCGGAGAACGTCGCACGGCATTTCGGCTGCCCCCAGGACGTGGAGTGGGTGGTGGACCGCTCCGGCCGCGTCCAGATTGTGCAGGCACGTCCGATGACAGCGGTTCCGGAGCCGGTGGTGTGGGTGGCGCCGGGAAAGGGCGCCTGGCTGCGGAACTTCCGGCTCGGAGAATGGCTGCCGGAACCGGTCACCCCGCTCTTTATGGACTGGATTGTTCCCTGCCTCGACTCCGCCTACAACGATGCCGTCTTCCGCTCGACCGGCCTTCGGGTTCCGATGGGCAATGCCACCGTCAACGGCTGGTATTACGTGGCCCCGCCGACACCCCGAGCACTCCCCCATCTGCTTTTCAGCGGCACGCCGAGCTCGCTGCCCTACTTCTTCAATTCCGTGGTCCGGCCGATGATCGATCCCGCTGGCGCAGACCATGCCGTCCTGCGGGATCTTGAGCTTGAGTGGCGCACCCAGCACCTGCCGGCATACCGCAGCCTCGTTGACAGCTACCGCGGCGTTCCGCTGCCGGCAACCCTGGCCGGGCTGACGGATCTCATTGAACAGCTGGCACGGGCCGCCGGAGGATATCTGTGGTTCTTCGCTGCCACAGGCGGGGCGGCCTGGAAGATGGAGATGGTGCTGGCCAGGTTCTGGCGCAGGCACCTTGCCACCGAATTTGCCTCCCGGCAGGAACAGGGACTGTACGACGGCGACGGCTACCAGGTGCTGCTCGGCGGCCTGTCCCCGGCCTTGCCGCCGAGGGTTCCGCACGCAGTCTACAGCCTCGACTGGTATCACCCGACGGCGACCGAGGAACCAGGCCCGGCTGAAGAGCCTGGCCCGGGTGCTCCCGTCGGCAGCAGTTCCCGGGGATCCGCTGCTGCGGCTGCCCGGCGGCGGATAACCGAAGAGGCGTGCCGCTCGATACTCAAGGACTCGCGCCTGCTGCGCCGGTTCGACCGTTTACTCGCTGTTGCCCAACACTATGCGCTGCTCCGGGAGGAACAGGTGCGGGATTTCACCCTCGGTTGGCCGTTGCTGCGCCGTTGTGCTGCAGGGATTGGGACGCAACTGGAACAGGCAAACGTCATCAGCAACAGGGACGACGTGTATTTCCTGACCTGGCAGGACCTGCGGCTCGACGCCCCGCCCCAGCAGGACACCGTGGCGGTACGCCGCGAGGACTGGCTCCGGCAACGGAAACTGGCCGCCCCGCTGATGCTGGGCAAGCTCCCGATGCTCGGCAACACGTTTGACCGGATGGCTAACACGGCACGAAGCACCGGTAACGTACCCAAAGGCGCCTTGGTTGGCCATCCAGCAAGCCCAGGCCGGGCCCGCGGCCGCATCCGCATCGTCGAAGGCCCCGAGGACTTTTCCACGTTCCAACCAGGCGAGGTGCTCGTGGCCAAGGCCACCGCACCGGCCTGGACTCCCCTCTTCGCCGACGCGGCCGCCGTCGTAACAGACGGCGGAAACCTGGCAGCCCACGCCTCCCTGATAGCCCGCGAATACGGCATCCCAGCAGTAGTAGGAACAGGCACCGCCACCCGGGACCTCTTCACCGGCCAACGTGTAACCGTAGACGGCAACACAGGAACTGTAGAACTCCACGAGGAGTAAGCGGTGGCCCACCACCGCGAGGATGGCGGCCCCACGAGGAGGTATGGTGCCCACCGCGACAAGCAAGGGAGGCGGCCCCCCGCCATGGTGTGGTGGGCACCCGTCGGGGCCCACTGCTGCGAGGGCCCCGACACGAGCTTGCGAGTGTTGGGAGCAGCAGGGGGCGGGCGGGCGGGGAGCCCCGGCCCTTTTTTGTGGCTCGTGAGAGTTACCGCACGTCCTCGTCCACCCAATCCATGGACTTCGTCACGGCCTTCTTCCACAGCCGCATCTGCCGGTCCTGCTCGGCGTGGTCCATCTGGGGTTCCCAGCGCTTGTCTTCGGACCAGTTGGATGACAGTTCGCCGAGGTCCTTCCAGAAGTCGACTGCGAGGCCGGCGGCGTAGGCGGCACCTAGGGCGGTGGTCTCCACCACCTTGGGCCGGATGACGGGAACGCCAAGGATGTCTGCCTGGAATTGCATCAGCGCGTCATTGGCCACCATGCCGCCGTCGACCTTCAACTCGGAGAGCGGTACGCCGGAGTCCGCGTTCACGGCGTCGAGCACCTCGCGGGTCTGGAACGCTGTGGCTTCCAGTGCTGCCCGTGCGATGTGGCTCTTGTTGACGAAGCGGGTGAGGCCCACGATGGCGCCGCGGGCATCGGAACGCCAGTATGGCGCGAAGAGCCCGGAAAACGCCGGAACGATGTACACCCCGCCGTTGTCCTTCACCGAAGCAGCGAGGGTTTCCACTTCCGGTGCACTGCTGATCATGCCCAGGTTGTCCCGCAACCATTGGATCAGGGAGCCGGTGACCGCGATGGAGCCTTCAAGGGCGTAATGGGGTGCCGCGCCGCCAAGCTTGTAGCCGACCGTGGTCAGCAGGCCGTTCTTGGAGTGCACGATTTCCTCGCCGGTGTTGAAAATCAGGAAGCAGCCCGTCCCGTAGGTGTTCTTGGCTTCACCGGTCTGGAACGCCGCCTGGCCGAACGTGGCTGCCTGCTGGTCGCCGAGGATGCCGGCCACGGGAACCTCGCGGAGAAGCTGCGAGGTGTGGACGGTGCCGTATACCTCCGAGGAGGACTTGATCTCCGGCATCATGGACCGCGGAACGCCGAAGACGCCCAGGATTTCCTCGTCCCACTGGAGTGTCTCCAGATCCATGAACAGCGTGCGTGAGGCATTGGTGACGTCGGTGACGTGGACCCCGCCGTCCACCCCGCCGGTGAGGTTCCACAGGACCCAGGCGTCGGTGTTGCCGAACACCAGGTCTCCGGCTTCGGCCCGCTGGCGTGCGCCGTCCACATTGTCCAGGATCCACTTGATCTTGGTGCCCGAGAAGTATGTGGCCAGCGGAAGGCCCACCTTCTGCTTGAAGCGGTCCGGTCCTCCGTCCCTGGCCAGTTCGTTCACGATGTCCTGCGTGCGCGTGTCCTGCCAGACGATGGCGTTGTAGACGGCTTCACCCGTTGTTTTGTCCCACACCACGGCGGTTTCGCGCTGGTTGGTGATGCCGACGGCGGCAATATCGTGCCGCGTCAGGTTCGCCTTCGACAGTGCTGAGGCTATGACCTCACGGGTGTTGTTCCAGATCTCGGCAGGGTTGTGCTCCACCCAGCCGGCTTTCGGGAAGATCTGTTCGTGTTCCATCTGACCGGAGGAGACGATGCTGCCGCTGTGGTCGAAGATGATGGCCCTGGTGCTGGTGGTTCCCTGGTCGATGGCGATTACGTACTGGTTCACGATGACGTCCTTGTCTTGAGGTGAGATTGTGAGCGGTGGTTAGGTGCGGGGTCAGGCTGCTGCTGTGGCGATGATTGGGACAATCCGGGCGACGAGGCCGCCCAGGGCACCGCCGACCAGCGGGCCGACTACGGGGATCCAGGAATAGCCCCAGTCGCTGGCGCCCTTGCCCTTGATGGGCAGCAGGGCGTGGGCGATGCGCGGGCCCAGGTCACGGGCGGGGTTGATGGCGTAGCCGGTGGGTCCGCCGAGTGATACGCCGATGCCGACAACGAGCAGTGCGACAGCCAGCGGCCCAAGGCCGGACGGGGTGCCGCCGAAGGTGAGGATGACGAAGACCAGCACGAAGGTGCCGATGATCTCGGTCACCAGGTTCCAGGAGCTGGAACGGATGGCCGGGCCGGTGGAGAAGACGCCCAACTTGCTGGCGGCTTCCTCTTCAACGTCAAAATGCTGCTTGTAGGCGAGCCAGCAAACCACTGCGCCGAGGAAGGCACCGAGCAGTTCTGCGCCGAAGTAGGTCAGCGTAGAGACGAAATCCACGGCAACACCGGGGGCGTATTCGCCGGCTCCGTTGGCGAGCAGTCCGAGCGTCACGGCCGGGTTCAGGTGCGCCCCGGACTGCGCGGCCACATAGACACCCGCGAAAACTGCGACACCCCACCCCCAGGTGACCATCAGGAACCCGCCGCTGTTGCCTTTCGTCCCCCGCAGGGCGACGTTGGCGACGACGCCACAACCCAGCAGGGTCAGCATCGCCGTTCCGAAGACTTCGGATAGAAAAACAATTCCAAGAGACATCTTTGACTCCTCTATTTTCTGTTGTCAGTCCTTCGCGGGTTGAAGGACCGTTGGGCCGGGACGGGTTGAGCGCCCCGGCCGACAGCCTGTCCTATGCGACCAGGCTGTGCGTTTCTACGCGGTGGAACCGCTGCAGCACGTCCTGCGCGTGCCGGATTTCCGCTGCACGTGCTGCGGCGTCCCATCCCAGCGGACCGGAGAGCACCTCCGTCACCTCGTTGAGTAGCTCGCCAGTGACGAGGCCCCGGAAGGCCAGGGAAGTGCGGCGGATAAGGACATCCACGAGGTGTCCAACCTGCTCATGGGCCGCCATGAACTCCAGTTCACGGGCACTCAGTTCCCGGGTGGAGCGCAGCAAGTGGTCCGTCCCGCCGTCGAGGTAGGCCATCACCGCCTCCGCCCTGGTTCCGTAGCGGGTGAGCAGGCCGGCGGTCCGGTCCGCGTCGCGGCCGGCAGTCATGTGGTCCTTGATCCACTTCTGCACACCCGCCTCGTCCGCGGGGAAACCGGCGCCGCCGCCGATGGCGAGCTGCGCCGTCGATACTTTGCGCTGCGCGCCCAGTTCGGCGAGGACGTCATTGGCCAGGTGTTCGGCCAGGGCCCGAAAGGTGGTCCATTTGCCACCCACCAGGCTGAGGACGACGGCGCCGGCACCGGAAGTGCTGCTCCCGGGGCCCCGGCGCTCGACCCGGTAATCCCGGGAAACGAAGCCGGGCTGGGTCGCATCGTGTCGAGGCAGCGGCCGCACGCCGGAGAAGGTGTAGACGATATGTTCGCGCTTGACGGGAACGTTCGGGAAGACGTGACCGATGAGTTCGAAGAAGTACTCGATTTCCGCGTCGGTGCAGACGGCATCCTGGGCCATGTCGGCATCAATGTCCGTGGTCCCAACAAGGACGCGGTCCCCCATTGGATAGATGAGCACGATGCGGCCGTCGGTGTGTTCAAAGAAGATTTCGCGTCCCCGGCAGGCGGCGAGGAGCTCCGGGTGGTCGAGCACGATGTGGGAACCCTTGGTGCCGCCCATAAAACTGGAAGCCGCTCCCATGGCTTCGTTGGTGAGATCCACCCAGGCGCCCGTGGTGTTAACGATGACGTCGGCAGTGAAATCGAATTCCTCACCGGTCAGCTCGTCCCGCAACCGGACGGTGCTTCCTTTGCCGGTGCCGCGGTTGGGCTCGCCGGTCATGGATTTCAGTGACAGGTAGTTACTGGCACGGGCCGTACTGCCCTGGGGGTTGGCGCCGGACGCGTGGCCTGCCTTTTCGCCGTCCTGCAGGACATCAAGGGTGAGCCGCTCGGGGTTGTGGACGGAAGCATCGAAGTAGGTGGCCGCGTACTTGACGTCGGGACGGAGGTCCGGCAGTTCAGCAAGGGCGCGTTTGTGTCCCCTGAACTGGTGGCGCGGCACCGTGCCGCCGTCGCGGGAAAACGCGTCGTACAGGCTGAGGCCGATCTTGATAAGGAAGGCGCCGCGTTCCTTGGGCTTGCCCTGCTGCTTGTGGGTGAGGAAGCGCAGGGGGGCCGCGAGCACTCCGGAAAAGGTGCTGAAGATGGGGATGGTGGTCTGCAGCGGTTTGACGTAGTGCGGTGCGATCCGGAGCAGTCTGTTGCGCTCCACCACCGACTCCCGGACCAGCCGGAACTCGCCGTTCTCCAGGTAGCGGATGCCGCCGTGGATCATGTGCGAGGAGGCGCCGCTGGCTCCCTGGCAGTAGTCACCGCGTTCCACAAGCGCCACGTCCACTCCCTGCAGGGCGAGGTCCCGGAAAGTCGCGACGCCGTTGATCCCGCCACCCACCACCAGCACTTTGGCGTGCGGCCGCAGCCGCAAATTGTGTACTGATGAGCGTTCGGCTCCCGCCTTTGGTGCGGCGGGGCGGGCGGGTGAATCCTTGGGTCCCAAAACAACTCCCTTGGGGCTTTGTGTGGCGCGGACACAGAAAAGTGATCCGCCGTTCTCAACTATTGTTTGGAGTAATGGAAAATGGAGTCAAGCACTATGCACAAACGTGCAGAATGGAGTCCAGGTGGACGCTTCCCGGCACGCTGATGCCCTTCGAGCTGCACAAATGTATTACCTGCAGGACCTCACGATGGACGCCATCGCCCGCGAACTCGGGACATCCCGCTCGACTGTTTCCCGGCTGTTGTCCTCGGCCCGGGATTCGGGGCTGGTCCAGGTCCAGATCCGCAATCCCCTGGACACTGGACCGGAGTTGGAGGGCCTGATTCGCCGCCGGTACGGAGTAGACGCACACGTTGTACCGGTGGTGGAAACACTCAACGAGGCCGAGACCCTGGACCGGGTGGCGATGCAGGCCGCCCGCACCATCGGGCCCCTGGTGGATTCCAACGCGATCATCGGGGTCGCCTGGGGTTCCACCCTCAGCGCCGTCAGCCGCCACCTGACGAGGAAAATTACCCACGACAGCGTCGTGGTGCAGCTGAACGGCGCAGGCAACATGCACACGACGGGCATTACCTACGCCAGTGACATCATGCGCCGCTTCGGCAGTGCCTACGGCGCGCGGGTGGAACAATTCCCCGTTCCGGCATTTTTCGACCACGCCGCCACCAAGACAGCCATGTGGAATGAACGCAGCGTGCAGCGGATCCTCGAACTTCAGGCAAAGATGAGCATCGCGATCTTTGGGGTCGGATCCGTCGATGCCGATTTCCCCAGCCACGTCTATGCCGGCGGTTACCTGGACGAGGGCGACCTCAACATCCTGGCAACGTCCGACGTCGTGGGTGACGTTGCGACGGTGTTCTTCCGCGCTGACGGTTCCTCCGACGGGATCGTCCTGAACGAACGGTCCACGGGCCCGGCCCTCGCCGAACTTCGGCGGGTAAGACGCAGGATCTGCGTGGTTTCCGGCGTATCCAAGATCAACGGGCTCAAGGGCGCCCTAGCGGCGCGGCTGGCTACGGACCTGATCCTCGACGAGGCCACAGCGCGCCGCCTGGTGGGTATGGAGGGCCTTGCCGTGGCGAGTAGGTAGAGTCATGGCTATGAGGACCTCCCCGCGGCTGAGCCTGAACAACGGCGTGCTGATCGACCAGCTGGGCTACGGCCTGTACAAGGTGCCGCCATCAGAGGCGGCGGGCCTTGTGGCCATGGCCCTCGGTTCCGGATACCGCCACTTCGACACTGCCGCCATGTACGGCAACGAGTCGGGGGTTGCCCGCGGCATCAGTTCCCAGCTCGGAACGCAGGCAGGCAGCGGTGGCTCCGGTGAACTTTTCCCGGCACCGGCCAGGGAGGACATCTTTGTTACCACCAAAGTATGGAACGACCACCACGGCTACGACGCCACCCTGCGTGCATTCGACAACTCCATGGTCAACCTGGGCCTCGACTATGTGGACATGTACCTCATCCACTGGCCCTGCCCCCGGCGCGGGCTGTACCCCGAAACCTACCGGGCCATGGAGACCCTCTACCGCGAGGGAAAAGTGCGGGCCATCGGCGTCAGCAACTTCCAGCCCGCCCATCTGGACCGGCTGATGCAGACCGCAGAGGTAACCCCTGCAGTCAACCAGATCGAGCTGCACCCCTGGCTCCAGCAGCTGGAGCTGCGGAAAATCCACGATGATCTCGGAATCAGGACCGAGGCGTGGAGTCCCCTGGGGCGCGGACATGTGCTTTCGGATCCTATAGTCCAGGCGTGTGCCGCCGAACACGGCAGGACGCCGGCTCAGATCATCCTCCGCTGGCACATACAACTGGGGAACATCGCCATCCCCAAGGCAAGCACCGAGGCGCGCATCCGCGAGAACCTTAACGTCTTCGGCTTTGAACTCTCGGCCAGGGACATGGATGCGCTCGCCGGCCTGGACCGGGGACAGCGGACCGGTTCCCACCCGGACAACGTCAATTAGGACTCCTATGGAAACAGCACACACCGGGCGATCCTCCACGCCCGCCTTCATCGGCCCGGACCTGGCCGGCCGCACCCATGCCTCCTCCGTGCAGCTGGCCGGCGGCAGTGTGGCTTTTTGGACCTATGAGCCAGTCCTGCAAACGGCTGAGACCCGGACCATCCTGGTGATCCACGGATTCCGCGGCGACCACCACGGACTCCTTCGGGTGGCTGACCAGCTTCCGGAGATGCGCATCATCATGCCGGACCTGCCCGGCTTCGGCAGTTCGGAAGCCTTCGCGCCAGCTGGACACACAGTTCCGGGCTACGGCGCATTCATCACGGAATTCATGGCGTCCCTCGGCCTGGGGCCGGATACGGTTCTGCTGGGGCACTCGTTCGGGTCCATCGTCGCCGCCCATTTCGTGGCCGCCCACCCCGGCGCCGTGAATCCGCTGATCCTCATCAACCCCATCGCAGCGCCTGCCCTCGAGGGCCCCAAAGGCGTGATGACCAGGCTGGCAGTGCTGTACTACCGCCTTGCCGCCCGCCTTCCCCGTCCGCTGGGGTTGGCCCTGCTGCGCAGCCCGCTGATTGTCCGGGTGATGAGCGAGGCCATGGCAAAGACACGCGACCGCGACCTTCGGCGCTTTATCCACGGCCAGCACCATGCGTACTTCAGTGCTTTTGCCAGCCGTGACAGCCTCCTCGAATCGTTTACTGCCTCAGTCAGCAGCCATGTGGCCGAGGTAGCCGGCAGCCTGGCCCTTCCGGTGCTCCTGATCGCGGGTGAGAAGGATGAAATCGCCACGCTTCCCGACCAGCACCGGCTCGTCGAACTGCTGCCGAACGGCAAACTCGAGGTCATTGCTGATGTTGGCCACTTGATCCACTACGAAACGCCGGAGCCGGCCGCCCGCTACATCCGCAGCTTCCTTAAGGACCACCCCGCGTGAAGATTGTCATCGACGCCCGGTTCACCCGGACTGACCACCACGACGGCATCAGCCGCTATGGCGCGAGCCTGATCGCGGCTGCCTCCAAGATCGCCGACGTTTCGATGCTGATCTCTGACATCCGCCAGCTGGCCCTGCTGCCGGATGTGCCGTACACATTGATCAACAGCCCCCTGTCCCCCGCGGAACTGTTCGTTGCCCGCAAGATCAACCCGCTCGGCGCGGACGTGGTGGTCTGCCCCATGCAGACGATGGGCACCTTGGGCCGCAAGTACGGCCTGGTCCTGACCCTGCACGACCTCATCTACTACGAGCACCCCGCACCTCCGGGATTCCTGCCGGCCCCGGTGCGGCTGCTCTGGCGCCTCTATCACAAGGCGTACTGGCCGCAGCGCCTCCTCCTAAACCGGGCCGACGTCGTAGCCACCATCAGCCGGACCACCGAGGCTCTGATGGCCAAGTACCGGCTGACGCGCCGTCCTGTCCGGATTATCAGCAATGCACCGCAGCCCGCCCAGGAGCCCCGCTCCCCGGAGGCCGGCGCCAAACCCTGCCTCGTGTATATGGGCTCATTCATGCCCTACAAGAATGTGGAAACCATGGTGGCGGGAATGGCTGGACTGCCCGGCTTCACGCTTCACCTGCTCAGCCGGATCACTCCTCAACGGCGTGCCGAGCTGGAGAAGCTCGTCCCGCCTGGAGCGAATGTGGAGTTCCACAACGGCGTCACTGACGAGGAATATGCCACGTTCCTGGAAACCGCAACCGCGCTGGTGAGTCTTTCCAGAGCGGAAGGGTACGGCCTGCCGCTGGTCGAGGCCATGGCGCTGGGCACGCCGGTCATCGCCAGCGACATCCCCATATTCCGGGAAGTAGGCGGCGATGCAGCCAGCTATGTTGACCCGGCATCGCCCCAGCAGTTTGCCCACGCTGTGAAGGAACTGGACGACCGTGAACGGTGGGAGGACATCTCGCGGCGCTCTGTTGCCCGTGCCCGCGAGTTCAGCTGGGAGGAATCCGCCCGCCAACTGGTGGACGTGGCACACGACATCGTCGCCCAGCGCCGGGGCAAAGTGACACAGCGCCGCGGCAGGCTTTAACAGCGGCCCCGGCAAGGAGGCTCCGCTACAGTACGTCCACTCCGTCCAGTCGCAGCTGGACGGGTTCCGCGCTTCGCTTTGCGGCCGTTGCCGCCCGGGTTGCGCGCAGGACGCGGGTCACCGCCGCTGCCTGTGCGTAGGGGAAGAAGATGAGTGTCCGGACGTCCTCCGCCGAGCGGCGGGTGGAGGGCGGACCGCTGAGAATGAGCGGCGCGGGGCCCGCGGTACGGAGGCGGACGCCTGTTTGTTCCAGTTGTGCCGCCACTGCACCTGAGAAATGCCCGACGGCGGCCCGGGGGCCGGTGATGGAGGCAATGCGCACCGCCGGTGGAAGCTGCAGTTCGGCCCGGAGGGAGAGCTCACGCTGGGCGTAACCTGCAGGATCCCATCTCAGCAGCGCGCCCACAGCTGCGGTGTCCGCTGCCGTAACCACCACGAGGCCGCCTTCGATGGCAGGCCTGACCAAGGCCCCGGCATTGAACCAGCGCCGCACTGTGTCCTCGCTGGCGCGCAGCGACTCGCGGCGCAGCAGGGAGTCACCGTCCAGCAGCAGGGCGGCGGCATATCCCCCTTCCGCTACAGGTTCGGCTCCCACTGTGGCCACCACCAGGGCCTTGCTGTTGGTTACGCGTGCCTTGACCTGGTCCCCGGAGGACGTGATGACGGTTTTGCCGGGGAAGGCCCTGCCCAGCTCCTCGGCTGTCCGGATTACGCCCGTTGCGCCCCTGCGGAGCTTCCGGCCGTTGCAGTGCGTGCAGTGCCAGTCGGGCGCCGGGGTGGAGCACCAGCGGCATTGCGGCAGGGCTGAGGTTCCGCTGGCCCCGGCCACGGCCAAAGGACCCTGGCAGGCAGCACAGCGTGCGGGCTCCCGGCAGTGGTCGCACACCAGCGACGGTGCGTAGCCGGCGCGGGCCACCTGGACCAGGACCGGTCCCCGTTCGAGTCCTTCCTTGGCGGCCCGCCAGGCAGTGCCGGGAAGGCGGGCGATCCTGGCGAGCGGGTCCCGCTCCTGTTCGAAGCTGTCGGCCGTGTTCACCACCCGGGGGACGGTGCGGCGGACCAGCGTGCGGTCCGCTTCCACGGGCAGGGCCCAGCCTGTCTCGGTGAGCCGCTGGACCTCCGTGCTGCGGGAATGGGCTGCCAAAAGGCAGGCAGCCCCGGACTGTTCGGCGCGCAGGAGCAGGACTTCGCGGGCGTGGGCGTAGGGCGCGCGCTGCTCAATGTGGAGGTCGTCGCCGTCGTCCCAGCACACCACGAGCCCCAGGTCCTTGACCGGAGCATAGGCAGCTGACCGGGTCCCGATGGCAACGCGCGCGGTTCCGGCGAGGATCCGCAGGAAGTTCTGGTAGCGGGGCGTGGGGCCGTCTTCCGCGGTGAGGCGGGCTACGGCTCGCTCCGGCAGCAGGGCTCCCACGGCCTCTTCGAGCCGGTCAAGGTCCCGGTTGTCCGGGACCACCACCACGGTTCCCCGCCCGGAAGCATGGGCTGCGGCAATGGCTTGGGCCAGCAACTGCGGCCAACCGGCGGGTCCGTAGCCTTGGAGGGGATTGAGGACCGCCCGTGGGGAACCACCGTCTTTTAGGTGGCGCAGGAAGGCCGGGCCGTTCCGGAAACTTACCCAGGCATCGTCTGCGCCGCGGTCCTTGGCTGCCGCGCTCTCAGCTGTCTCCGCCGGAGTTTCCGCGGAAGGGGGGTACGTTTTCTCCAGCCGGGCTACCCGCGGCGGGACGGCAACCCGGAGGACATCGCTGACGGTTCCCGCGTACCGGGAGGCTACGGCGGTGACCAGGGCGCGGACCTCGGGCGTCAGGACGGGAACCGGGGAAACGACTTTCGCCAGCGGCAACAGGGTGTGGCCGGCGTCGGACTCCCCCGCCCGTTCCATGATGAACCCGCTGAGGTCCTGGCCGTTGAACTTAACCTTGACCCTGACGCCGGGCTGGGCATCCTCATCCAGCCCGGCAGGAACACCGTAGTCAAAAGGCCGGTCCAAGTGGGGCAGCGAGGATTCCACCAACACCCTGGCTACCGGAAGGTGGTCCGCTAGCTGGGGGCCCGCCTGCTGTTTGCGGGAAGGGAAACCCTGCAGCAGGGACGGTTGTACCGCGGCCGGCAGATCCAGCAACGGTTGCGTGGAATCGTCAGCAACCACGTCGGCTACCTCCGTTCAGCATCACCGGGTGGACCTGGTCAGTAAACCAGCAGGCACAGACATTCCACCCGGCAACGGCATCCGCGCCCGGGTTCGGCCACGGCCACCGGCTAGGCGTTGAAGAAAGCCTTCAGGTCGTCCACACGGTCCAGGCGCTCCCAGGTGAAGTCCGGATCGTCCCGGCCGAAGTGCCCGTGGGCTGCAGTCTTGGCGTAGATGGGCCGCTTCAGGTCCAGGGCGTCGATGATGGCGCGGGGACGAAGGTCGAAGATTTCGGCGATGGCAGCGCTGATGCGGGCGGGGTCCACCGTTTCGGTGCCGAACGTCTCAACGTACGTGCCCACGGGACGCGCCTGGCCGATGGCGTAGGCAATCTGGATTTCGGCGCGTTTGGCCAAACCTGCTGCGACAACGTTTTTGGCAACCCACCGCATGGCGTATGCGGCGGAGCGGTCCACCTTGGACGGGTCCTTGCCGGAGAATGCGCCGCCGCCGTGGCGTGCCATGCCGCCATAGGTATCAACGATGATCTTCCGCCCGGTCAGGCCGGCGTCACCGACGGGGCCGCCGATAACAAATTCGCCGGCCGGGTTCAGGATGTTTGCGGCCCGGGAGATGTCCAGGTTGGCACCGGCCAGCACGGGCGCGATGACGATGGAGGCAAGGTCGGCGCGGAGCTGTTCGAGGCTTGCGCCTTCGGCGTGCTGGCTGGAGATGACCACGGTTTCGACGGAGACCGGCAGGTCCTTGTCGTAGCCTACGGTCACCTGGGTCTTGCCGTCCGGGCGGAGGTATGGCAGCTCCCCTGACTTGCGGACTTCGGTGAGCCGCTCCGAAAGGCGGTGTGCCAGCCAGATGGGCGTGGGCATGTAGGAGGGAGTTTCGTCACTCGCGTAGCCGAACATCAGGCCCTGGTCGCCTGCGCCCTGGAGGTCGTAGTCATCCTCCTGGCGGCCCTCACGGGCTTCAAGGGAGTTGAAGACGCCACCGGCGATGTCGTTGGACTGCTGGCCGATGGACACGGAAACGCCGCACCGGGCGCCGTCGAACCCGTTGGCCGAGGAGTCATAGCCGATGCCCAGGATGGTCTCGCGGACGATCTGCGGAATTTCCACGTAGGCGTCGGTGGTGACCTCACCGGCCACGTGGACCAGGCCGGTGGTGGCCATGGTCTCCACGGCGACGCGGGATTCCGGGTCCTTGTCCAGCAGGGCGTCGAGGATGGCGTCGCTGATCTGGTCGCAGATCTTGTCCGGGTGGCCTTCGGTGACCGACTCGGAGGTGAAGAGCCGGAGCGCGGAGGGCGTGGCCGCGTGGGACGGGGGAAGGTGCAGCGGTAAAGTCACTCAACTACCTTACTGGTTGGGATTCGTCCTCCCCGCAGGAGACCTCGGGAGATGTCCTCGTGCTAAGGAACGAAAGCCTGAAACACCTCAGGCGCGGGGGGAAACGTGATTCAGTTCAAAGCCGATGCGGCTGATGATGGCCGCCGAAACCTCAGTCTTGGTGCCGGCCGCCTCCTGTGGTTCGGAGCCGGACCGGGCCAGGATGACAACGGAATTCGTATCCTGGCCGAAGACCTTATCCGCGCCCACATGGTTCACCACCAGCAGGTCGCAGCCTTTACGCTCCAGCTTTGCTTTCGCGTAGGCCAGCACGTCACCGTGGCTGTCGCCGGTTTCGGCAGCGAAACCTACGATCAGCTGCTGCCTCTCCGCGTGGCCGCCGCTGTTCCGGAGTTCCACCAGTTCGTGCAGGATGTCCGGGTTGCGGACCAGCGTGATCACGGGGTCGGCGCTGTCATCGCGTTTCTTGATTTTGGTATCGGAGACTTCCGACGGGCGGAAGTCGGCCACCGCCGCGGACATAATCACGACGTCGGAATCCGCCGCTGCTGCCAGCGCGGCCTTCCGCAGCTGCAGGGCAGTCTCCACGGGCACCACTTCCACGCCTGCCGGCGGTGGAACTTCCATATGGGCTGCGAGCAGGCGGACCGTAGCGCCGGCATTGCGGGCGGCGACGGCCAGCGCCACTCCCTGCTTACCGGAGGACCTGTTGCCCAGGAACCGTACCGGGTCCAGGGGTTCGCGGGTTCCGCCGGCGCTGATGGTGACGGTGCGTCCCGCGAGCGGCAGCTGGTAGTCCGACTCGCCCTGGACCAGGGCCAGGGCGGCGTCGAAAATCACCTCGGGTTCGGGGAGCCTCCCGGGACCTGAATCAGAGCCGGTCAGCCTGCCGGTTGCCGGTTCCAGGACGGCCGCTCCGCGGCTCCGCAGCGTTTCCACGTTCGCCCGGGTAGCCGCGTGCTGCCACATCTCGGTGTGCATGGCCGGGGCGAACAGTACCGGGCCGTGGGCCATCAGCAAGGTGTTGGTGAGGAGGTCCCCGGCCTGTCCGGTAGCCGCTTTGGCCAGGAGGTCGGCAGTGGCCGGGGCGATGACCACCAGGTCCGCTTCGTGGCCCAGGCGGACGTGGTTGACCTGGTGGACGTCGTCGAAAACGCTGTTGCTGACCGGATTTCCGGACAACGCCTCCCAGGTGGCGGTGCCAACGAAGCGGGTGGCCGCCTCCGTGGGGATCACGGTGACGTGATGGCCGGCTTCAGTAAAAAGCCGGAGGAGCGATGCCACCTTGTAGGCGGCTATCCCTCCCCCGACTCCGAGGACTATGCGCACGTGACCTCCGTCAACAGCACGTCAGGCGGCAGTATTACTCTGCGGCTTCGATCGGCGTGGAGACCAGCTTGCCTTCGTTGATCTCGCGCAGGGCGATGGAAAGCGACTTTTCGTTCAGCTTGGTGTCTACCAGCGGGCCAACGTATTCGAAGAGGCCCTCGTGCAGCTGGGCGTAGTAAGCGTTGATCTGACGAGCGCGCTTGGCACCGAAGATCACCAGGCCGTACTTTGAATCCGCTGCTTCAAGCAGCGAGTCGATCGGCGGGTTGATGATGCCTTCAAGGTTCGTGGACACGAATTCTCCAAATTTCTAGCGGGCTGACCGTTCCGGCGTTCCGTGCGGATGCGGGGTCAGCCCCATGAGTGAAACAAGCTCGTCCGCTGCCCGGCGAACGTCGTCGTTAATGACGGTGTAGTCGAACTCCGGTTCAGCAGCAAGCTCCAGTTTAGCGGTTTCCAGCCGGCGCTGCTGTTCCTCGGGCGTTTCCGTGCCGCGGCCCACCAGCCGGCGGACCATTTCGTCCCAGCTCGGCGGCGCGAGGAAGACGAACTGGGCGTCCGGGACGGCAGCCTTGACCTGGCGCGCGCCCTGCAGGTCGATCTCCAGCAGTACCGACCGGCCCTCGGCGATCGCTTGGTTGACGGTGCTCTTGAGAGTCCCGTAGGTGTTTTGGCCGTGCACTACCGCCCACTCGAGGAATTCTCCTTCGGCGACGAGCCGCTCGAATTCCTCCTTGGCCTTGAAGAAGTAATGGACTCCGTCAATTTCACCTGGCCGCGGGGCGCGGGTGGTGGCTGATACGGAGAGCCAGACCTCGGGGTAGTTGTCCCGGATGTAGGTGGACACGGTGCCTTTGCCAACAGCCGTCGGACCAGCGAGGACTGTCAGTCCAGGTTTTTTGCTCACGTATTCCTTTATGCCGGAGTTCGGGGAAAGCGGGAAGTACCCGCTCTAGTTCTCGTCTATAAAATCTACCAGCGCCCGGCGCTGGTGGACGCCCAGGCCGCGGAGCCGGCGGGAGGCCGCGATGCCCAGCTGCTTCATGATGGCGGCGGCCCGGACTTTTCCTACTCCAGGCAATGCCTCCAGCAGTTCCGAAACCTTCATCCGGGCCATCGCTTCGTCCTCCATCGCGGAATTGATGATGTCCGCTGCGGAGCTCGCACCGTTCTTGAGGCTTTCCTTGGCCGCGGCCCGGGTAGCCCTGGCTGCCGCCGCCTTGTTCAAGGCATCAGTTCGTTCGGATGCGGATAAGGGTCGCAGCACCATGGTGGACACCCCCGGATCTGGGTGGATACGGCCAAAGGGCGGCCGCCCTTGGACATGTCCTGAAACTACCCTTTGGTGCTGCCCGAATCAATGCATCCGGGGAAACGGGCAGCTATTCGCCCCGCAGCCCGTCAAGGGTCAGTTGGGCGGCCTCCCGCAATGCGCGCGGCTGCGGTCCGGCTGAAAGGATATCCCTGCTCGAAGTTCCCAGCACCTGCGGGTAGGCGCTGCCGAAGGTGGCACGGAGATCGGCCGGCGTGGCCCCCTGCGCTCCCAGTCCCGGCGCCAGGATGGGCCCGCGCATGCCGGCGAGGTCCACATCAAGGTCCGAAAGGGCAGAACCGACGGTTGCACCGACTACCAGGCCGACCGAACCAAGCTCCCCAGGGTAGCGGCGGTTTTCCCCGCCGGCCGCCAAAGCGATCCTTCGTGCCACGGAGTCCGCTCCCCCCACATGCTGGACCGAGGCTCCCTCCGGGTTGGAGGTCAGGGCGAGGACAAACACTCCACGCCCCGTGTCGGCCGCCAGATCGAGGGCCGGACGCAACGACTCAAAGCCAAGGTAGGGGCTAAGCGTCACCGAGTCTGCGGCCAGCGGTGAACCGTCGCGGAGCCACGCGTCGGCGTAGGCCGCCATGGTGGATCCGATGTCCCCGCGTTTTGCGTCGGCAATGGTGAGTACAGCCTCGTCCCGGGCAACGGCAAGGACTTCCTCCAGCACAGCCATCCCCGCGGAACCGTGGCGCTCGTAGAGCGCCACTTGCGGCTTGACGGCGGCAGCGAGGGAAGCGACCGCCTCCAGGACCGTCAGGGAAAACGAGCGGAGGCCGTCGACGTCGTCCTTCAGCCCCCAGCCGGCCAGCAGGGACGGGTGGGGGTCAATGCCAACACACAGCGGACCGCGGGCGGCCATGGCCGCACCGAGCCGGGAACCGAAGGGCTCCCGGCCCTGCACTTCAGCGGATGCTGCTGCCTGCTCAGGCATGCTGCAGGGCCGCTTTCTGGGACTCGACCAAGGCAGCGGCGTGCTCCTGCAGGCTGGTGACCGACCATTCGTAGGTGCGCATCGCCTCGATGGCCTGGACGGCAGCATTGAACTCGGCCACCGTGGTGATGCACGGGATGCCGATGGACGTGGCGGCTGCACGGAGCTCGTAGCCGTCGCTGCGGGCTTCTCCGCCGGAGGGGGTGTTGAAGACCATATCGATCTCGCCCGCGATGACGAGGTCGGCGATGGTGCCTTCGCCTTCGGCGCTGCTGCCTTCTGCCACCTTGCGGACCGGCGTGGCCTGGATGCCGTTGCGGCGCAGGACATCGGCGGTGCCGCCGGTGGAGACGATCTCGAAACCGAGGTCGGAGAGCCGCTTGACGCCCATGATCACCGAGCGCTTGTCACGGTTGGCCACCGAGACGAAGATCTTGCCTTCGGTGGGCAAGGCGTTGTTGGCCGCTGCCTGGCTCTTGGCGAAAGCGGTATCGAAGTGCTTGTCGATGCCCATCACCTCGCCGGTGGAGCGCATTTCGGGTCCGAGCAGGGAGTCAACCACCTTGCCCTCAAGGGTACGGAAGCGGCTGAACGGCAGGACTGCCTCCTTGACGGACACCGGGGCGTCCAAGGGCAGGGTGGAACCATCGCCGACCTCGGGCAGCATCTTGTAGGCGCTGCGGAGCTGGCCGATGGTGACGCCGGTTCCGATCAGGGCGGCGGCCTTCGCCATCTGCACGCCGGTGGCCTTGGACACAAACGGCACCGTCCGGGAGGCCCGCGGGTTGGCTTCGAGGACGTACAGGACGTCGGAGGCAAGCGCGAACTGGATGTTGATGAGGCCGCGCACGCCCACGCCTTCGGCGATGGCCCGGGTTGCAGTGCGGACGCGTTCCAGGACGTTGGTGCCCAGGGTGATGGGCGGCAGGACGCAGGCAGAGTCACCGGAGTGGATGCCGGCTTCCTCGATGTGCTCCATGATGCCGCCCAGGTACATGTCGGTACCGTCGAAGAGGGCGTCGACGTCGATTTCGACGGCGTCCTCCAGGAAGCGGTCGATCAGCACCGGGTGGTCCGGGGTAATTTCCGTGGCATTGGCGATGTAGCGGGACAGGTTGGGCTCGTCGTAGACGATCTCCATGCCGCGGCCGCCGAGGACGTAGGACGGGCGGACCAGCACGGGGTAGCCGATCTCGTCCGCGATCTTCTTGGCGTCCTCGAAGGAAACCGCGGTGCCGTTCTTCGGGGAGATCAGGCCGGCCTTGTCCAGGACCCGCGAGAACGCGCCGCGGTGCTCGGCGAGGTCGATGGCTTCCGGGGAGGTGCCGAGGATGGGCACGCCCGCGTCGGCCAGTTGCTGTGCAAGCTTGAGCGGGGTCTGGCCGCCGAGCTGGACGAAAACGCCCATCACGCCGCCGGTACGTTCCTCCGCGGCGATAACCTCCAGCACGTCCTCAAGCGTCAGGGGCTCGAAGTACAGGCGGGTGGAGATGTCGTAGTCCGTGGAGACGGTTTCCGGGTTGCAGTTGACCATTACAGTCTCGTAGCCGGCCTTGCGCAGTGCCATCGAGGCGTGGACGCAAGAGTAATCGAACTCGATGCCCTGGCCGATGCGGTTGGGGCCGGAACCGAGGATCAGGATGGACGGCTTGGAGTGCAGCGCAACCTCGTCCTCCTCGTCATAGGCCGAGTAGTGGTACGGCGTGTACGCGGCGAATTCCGCGGCGCAGGTGTCCACGGTCTTGTAGACGGGACGGATGCCCAGTGCTTGGCGGACGCCGCGGACCACGGCCTCGGAGTTGTGGGTGAGGGCGCCGATCTGCTCATCCGAGAAGCCGTGGCGCTTGGCGCGCTTCAGCATGTCAGCCGTGAGTGCGCCGGCCTGGCGGATCTCGAGGGAGATCTCGTTGAGCAGCTGGAGCTGGTCCAGGAACCAGGGGTCGATCTTGGTTGCCTCGAAGAGGTCCTCCACGCTGGCGCCGCCCAGGAGGGCGCGCTGGACCTGGTGGAGCCGCTCCGTCGTCGGGCGCTTTGCCTTTTCGATGAGCTCAGCCACTTCCCATTCGGGAACGGAGCTGAAGTCCAGCTGGGAGCCCTTCTGCTCCAGCGACCGCAACGCCTTCTGCAGGGCCTCGGTGAAGTTGCGGCCCATGGCCATGGCCTCGCCCACCGACTTCATGGTGGTGGTCAGGGTGTTGTCCGCGGCCGGGAACTTCTCGAACGCGAAGCGCGGTACCTTCACCACAACGTAGTCGAGGGTGGGTTCGAAGGACGCCGGGGTCTTCTGGGTGATGTCGTTCGGGATCTCGTCCAGCGTGTAGCCCAGGGAGAGCTTGGTGGCGATCTTGGCGATGGCAAAGCCGGTTGCCTTGGACGCCAGGGCCGAGGAACGGGACACGCGCGGGTTCATCTCGATGACCACCACGCGGCCGGTGGCGGGATCGATGGCGAACTGGATGTTGCAGCCGCCGGTGTCCACGCCCACTTCACGGATCACGGCGATGGAGATGTCACGCAGCCGCTGGTATTCCCGGTCCGTCAGGGTAAGGGCGGGAGCCACGGTGATGGAGTCGCCGGTGTGGACGCCTACGGGATCGAAGTTCTCGATGGAGCAGACCACCACGACGTTGTCGTTTTTGTCCCGCATCATTTCCAGCTCGTATTCCTTCCAGCCGAGGATGCTCTCTTCGAGCAGCACCTCGCTGGTGGGGCTGTACTGCAGGCCCTGGCCCACGATGCGGCGGAGGTCGTCCTCGTTGTAGGCGAGGCCCGAGCCGAGTCCGCCCATGGTGAAGGACGGGCGGACCACCATGGGGTAACCGAGGTCGTCGGCGGCCTTCAGGGCCTCGTCCATGCTGTGGATGATGTGGCTGCGGGCAGATTCAGCGCCGCAGCGCTCCACCACGCCCTTGAACTTTTCGCGGTCCTCGCCGAGCTCGATGGCGGCGATGTTGGCACCGATCAGCTCCACGTTGTACTTCTCGAGCACGCCGTTCTTGTCCAGGGCGATGGCCGTGTTCAGGGCTGTCTGGCCGCCCAGGGTAGGCAGCACGGCGTCCGGGCGTTCCTTGGCGATGATCTTCTCCACCACCTCGGGGGTGATGGGTTCGATGTAGGTGGCGTCGGCGAACTCCGGGTCGGTCATGATGGTGGCCGGGTTGGAGTTGACCAGGATGACCCGCAGGCCCTCCTCCTTGAGGACGCGCAGCGCCTGCGTGCCGGAGTAGTCGAATTCAGCGGCCTGGCCGATAACGATCGGGCCGGAACCAATGACGAGGACGCTTTTGAGATCTGTACGTTTCGGCATTACTTCTTGTCCTCAGTCTTGTTGTCGTTTTTGTGTTCGGCGCCTGTGTTGTCCGCCTCCGCGGGATGTGCGGAGTCAACCGGGTCCTTGGACAGGTTGGCAGTCCTGCCGTCCCGCGTTCCCTCCATGAGGTCGATGAAGCGGTCGAACAGGTAGGCGGCGTCGTGCGGTCCAGCCGCCGCCTCGGGGTGGTACTGCACGGAGAAGGCGGGGATGTCCAGGCAGGCGAGGCCTTCCACGACGTCGTCGTTCAGGCTGACGTGGCTGACCTCGACGCGCCCGTAGCGTGCCTCGGGGGCCTGCGTGGCGCCGTCGAGCGGAGCATCGACGGCAAAGCCGTGGTTCTGGGAGGTGATTTCCACCTTGCCGGTGCGGCGGTCCATCACGGGCTGGTTGATGCCGCGGTGGCCGTAGCGCAGCTTGTAGGTGCCGAAGCCCAGCGCACGGCCCAGGATCTGGTTGCCAAAGCAGATGCCGAAGTAGGGCAGTTTTTCGTCCAGGACGGAGCGGAGCAGCTTTACCTGTGCGTCGGCGGTGGCGGGGTCGCCGGGGCCGTTGGACATAAAGAAGCCGTCCGGGTTGACTGCCTTGACGTCTTCCAGGGTGGCGGTGGCGGGGAGCACGTGGACCCGGACGCCGCGCTCGGCGAACCGGACGGGGGTCATGGCCTTGATGCCGAGGTCGACGGCGGCGATGCTGAAGCGGGCGTCGCCGTCCCAGCCGTGGTCCTTGGGTTCCACCACGTACGCCTCGTCAACGCTGACTTCCTCGGCCAGCCGGGCGCCTTCCATCGGGGCGCTGGCGAGCACGGCGTCCACCAGTTCCTTGTCCGTGGCCTGCGCGGCTTCGCCGGAGAAGATGCCGGCGCGCATGGTTTTGTGCTCGCGCAGGTGGCGGGTGATGGCGCGCGTGTCCACACCCTGGATGCCCACGATCCCCTGGGCCACCAGCTCCTCGTCCAGCGAACGCTCCGAGCGCCAGTTGGAGGGGCGGCGGGCGGCGTCACGGACGATGTAACCGGCAACCCAGATGCGGCGGGATTCGGCGTCGTCGCGGTTCACACCGGTGTTCCCGATGTGGGGGGCGGTCTGGACCACGAGCTGGCGGGCGTAGGAGGGGTCTGTAATGGTCTCCTGGTAGCCGGTCATGCCGGTGGCGAAGACTGCCTCGCCCAAGGCGGTTCCGGTGGCGCCGTAGCTGCGTCCGCGGAAGATGCGGCCGTCCTCAAGCACCAGCGCAGCTGGAGCGGAAACGGGAGCGGAAACTGGGGCCGATACTGCTGTGTTTGTTGTCACTGTCTTACTTTCCACTATTGGCATCAGCCGCGGGGGCCGAAGAAATCAATTCCTGAAGTGCTGCGAACAGCACGTTCCTGTCCTCTGCGCGGCGGGTGCGGAAGCCGGTGTCCAGCTCGTGGCTGCCGTGCATCCACGCCAGGACCAGGAGGCCGTCCTTTTCCACGAATTTGCCCGCCATGCCGCTGTCCAGCCGTACCCCGGTGAGGGAAGCCGCGGGAATGTACAGCGCCGGCGCCCCTGCCCGGTCAAAAAAGACGCCGTGCGGGTAGACCTCCAGCGTGGCGTTCGTCCGGATGCCGAGCCCGTGCACTGCGATCCGGTCCAGCCAGTCGCCGCCGGTGGTGGACGCGACGTACTGCCCCTCGGCGCTGGTGAGCGGCTCCCCCGGCGCCTCGGGCACCGACGGCAGCTGTTCGACGTCGGCCTGGCGGCGCAGGCGGTTCCGCCAGCCCAGCCAGATAAGGCCGAAGGCGGCGGCGATAAGGGCCAGGGTGATGACCAGCGAGAGCAGCTGGGTGTCCATCAGGCGGCGCCTACGGAAGCGGCGTGCGGGTACGGGCTGTTGAGGGCGCCGCCCAGGACAGTGGGGTGTCCCTTGAAGAACGTGGCAACAACCTTGCCGGGCAGTTCCATGCCCTTGAACGGCGAGTTCCGGCCCATGGTGGCCATCAGGGAAGGCTCAACCGTCCAGCGCGCGGCGGGGTCCACCAGGATGACGTTGGCGGGTTCGCCTGCTTCCAGCGGGCGGCCCTGGTCCTCCAGGCGGCCGATCTTTGCGGCAGCGGCGGAGGTCACCCGGGCAAAGTCTGCCCAGGTCATCAGGCCGGTTTCGATCATGGTGTGCTGGACCACGGACAGGGCGGTCTCCAGCCCGGTCATGCCCATGGCAGCCTGCGCCCACTCGCACTCCTTGTGCTCGCTGGGGTGCGGGGCATGGTCGGTGCCGACGACGTCGATGGTCCCGTCCGCGAGGCCGGCGCGCAGGGCCTGGACGTCGGCGTCGGTACGAAGCGGCGGGTTGACCTTGTAGACGGGATCGTAGCTGCGGACCAGGTCATCGGTCAGCAGCAGGTGGTGCGGGGTGACCTCTGCCGTGACATTGATGCCGCGTTCCTTGGCCCAGCGGATGATTTCCACCGAACCGGCCGTGGAGACGTGGCACACGTGGAGCCGGGAGCCAACGTGCTGGGCCAGCAGGACGTCCCGGGCGATGATGCTTTCCTCCGCCACTGCGGGCCATCCGGCAAGTCCCAGCACCGCTGACACTTCGCCCTCGTTCATCTGGGCGCCGGCGGTAAGCCGCGGCTCCTGGGCGTGCTGGGCCACCACGCCGTCGAACGCCTTGACGTACTCCAGGGCCCTGCGCATGAGAACGGGATCGTGGACGCAGATGCCGTCGTCCGAGAACATGCGGACCCGGGCGCGGGAATCGGCCATGGCGCCGAGCTCGGCGAGCTGCTCACCGGCGAGCCCCACGGTCACGGCGCCGACGGGGCGCACGTCCACCCAGCCGGCCTTTTGGCCCAGGCTGTACACCTGCTCCACCACGCCGGCAGTGTCAGCGACGGGAGTGCTGTTGGCCATGGCGTGCACGGCGGTGTAGCCGCCCAGGGCAGCAGCGCGGGTTCCGGTCTCCACGGTCTCGGCGTCCTCGCGTCCGGGCTCGCGCAGGTGGGTGTGGACGTCCACCATGCCCGGCAGCGCCACCAAACCGGCGGCGTCGATGACAGTGGGGCCTTCGCTCCGGCCTTCGGCAGCAAGGCCGGTTCCGGTTTCGGCGATGAGCCCGTCACGGATCAGCAGGTCCCCCTGCGCTCCACCCAGGATTGAGGCCCCGCGGATCAGATAGGTTCCGGTGTTGCCTGCCATCAGTTGCTCTCCTTGGTGGAATGGGTGCCGGTATACGCCAGGGCGGGGGTGGCGGCTGGTTCACGGGTGTCCCCGGAGAGCAGCAGGTAAAGGGCGGCCATGCGCACGGACACGCCGTTGCGGACCTGGGCCAGCACGGTGGAGCGGGGGGAATCGGCGGCGGCTGCGGAGATTTCCAGGCCACGGTTCATGGGTCCGGGGTGCATGATGATGGTGTCTTTCATGCCCAGTGCGTCCAGCGCCCGCAGCCGGTTGTCGTCAAAGCCCCACCGGCGCGAGTATTCGCGGGTGGTGGGGAAGAAGGATGCGTTCATGCGTTCGCCCTGGACACGGAGCATCATCACGGCGTCAACGCCCTGCTCGATGGTTTCATCCATGTTGTAGCTGACCTTGCAGGGCCACTTTTCGACGCCGATGGGCAGCAACGTGGGCGGCGCCACCAGGGTGACCTCGGCGCCGAGGGTCCGCAGGAGCCAGACGTTGGAGCGGGCCACCCGGGAGTGCAGGACGTCGCCGGCGATTGCCACGCGCATACCCTTCAGGTCGGCACCTTCGGAGCCGGTCCCGGCCAGGCGGGCCCAGTGCCGGCGCATGGTGAATGCATCCAGCAGGGCCTGGGTGGGATGTTCGTGGGTGCCGTCGCCGGCATTGATGACGGCGGCGTCGATCCAGTCAGTGGCAGCCAGCCGGTGCGGCGCACCCGAAGCCCAGTGCCGGATGACGACGGCGTCGGCACCCATGGCGGAGAGCGTCTGGGCTGTGTCCTTGAGGGACTCCCCCTTGGATACCGAGGAGCCCTTGGCGGCAAAGTTAATGACGTCTGCTGAGAGGCGCTTGGCGGCGGCTTCGAAGGAGATGCGGGTGCGGGTGGAGTCCTCGAAAAAGAGGTTCACCACTGTGCGGCCGCGAAGGGCGGGCAGCTTCTTGACCTCGCGGTCACCGACGGCGGCCATTTCCTCGGCGGTATCGAGGATGCGGATGGCGTTGGCGAGGCTGAGGTTTTCAGTGGAGAGCAGGTGCTTCACGAGCGGCCCTCAATCACTACTTCGTTGACCGGTGTGCCGCCGGGGGCGGTGTCGGTTTCCTCGAGCCGGACCCGGACTTTCTCCGCGGATGACGTGGGCAGGTTCTTGCCAACATGGTCTGCGCGGATGGGCAGTTCCCGGTGGCCGCGGTCGATCAGGACGGCGAGCCGGACGATGCGGGGCCGGCCCAGGTCCACGAGGGCGTCAAGGGCGGCTCGAATGGTGCGGCCCGAGTACAGGACGTCGTCTATGAGGACAACCACCTTGTTGTCGATGCCTGTACGCGGCAGCTTGGTGGGGTACGGCGGGCGTGTGCCCTGGTGGGACAGGTCGTCGCGGAACATGGTGACGTCCAACTGGCCAACAATCGCGGCGGCGTCCACGCTGGGATCAGCGGCGGCGATTTTTTCCGCTAGCCTCGCAGCCAGCGGGTAACCGCGGCGGGGAATGCCGAGAAGGACGAGGTCCTGGGACCCCTTGTTGGCCTCGAGGATCTCATGGGCGATACGAGTGAGGGCCCGGTCGATGTCCGCCTGGCTAAGGACTACCCTGGCTGGAACCGGTGCGCTGGTGACAGAAGTCAACGCTCGTCTCCCCTTTCCCCGCCTCACAGGACGGAATTAAAAAAGGATCATGTGCGTTCCAAAATTACCACATGGGCCTGGCGGGACCCGTCCCGGGACAGCGCGGTGATGGTCACACTCGCGGGCCCACGTGCCGCGGGTCCTTGGACGCGTGGCGTGAGCCACCTAGGCTTTCGGGTATGTCGATGCATCCCCGCTACCCTGCGTCCGGGCCGCCCGAAGATCCCTTCCGGGGAGCGGGCGCCCCGCTCCCGCACGAAGCCAACCCAAGCTGGATGGGGCACGTGCAGCCGGAGAACTACCGCCCGGCGCCGGGGCATCAGGGCCGGCCCGTGGATACAGTGGTGCCGCCGCAGGTCCAGGGAACCGTGGTTCATGCCGGCCGGACCCGCAGCGGCGGGTTATTGGGGCTGACTATCGGCGGCAGCGCACTGGCTTTCCTCAGCCTCTTTCTGGTGGTGCCGTTCCTGCTCTCGAACACGGGGCCGGCCGGCTTCCTGGTGGGTTTCCTGGCCTCGCTCATTCCCCTGTCGGTGGTGCTCCTGGCCGTGTATGTCATCGACAAGTGGGAACCTGAGCCCAAGCGGCTCCTGTACTTCGCCTTCACCTGGGGCGCTGCGGTATCCATCGCGGTCACCCTGCTCATCCAGCCGTTTTTTGTGCTGGGGTTCCAGCTGTCCGACGGAGCGGACCTGCAGACCTACATGGCTACAGTGCAGGCGCCCATCGTGGAAGAGTTCGCCAAGTCCTTGGGACTGCTGCTTCTGCTCCTGCTGGCGAGGAAGCACTTCGACGGACCTGTGGACGGAGTGGTTTTCGCCTTCACTATCGCCGGCGGCTTCGCCTTCACCGAGAACATCCTGTATTTCGGCCGGGCCATCGCGGAATCGGCTGACCCGGCCGGCAACTTCGCCCAGGTGTTTTTCCTCCGCGGTGTGATGTCCCCCTTTGCCCACGCCGTCTTCACCGGCACCACCGGGCTCATCATGGGCTTCGCCGCGCGGCGCTGGCACGCGGGCGCTTCGGTAGCCGCCTTCTTCGTGGGGCTGCTGCCGGCCATGTTCCTGCACAACCGCTGGAACAGCATGGGCCAGGGCTTCCTGGTGGACTACATCCTGGTCCAGGTTCCCATCTTCTTCCTTGCTGTGGCGGGCATCATCCTCCTGCGCGTGGCGGAGAAGCGGCTGACGCGCCAACGCCTGCTCGAATACTCCGCCGCCGGCTGGTTCACCCACGCCGAGGTGGAGCTCCTGGCCACGTTGGGCGGCCGCCGAACAGCCTTGAACTGGGCCGGCAGCTACGGCAGGAAACGGCAAATGAAGGAATTCCTGAAAGCGGCCACCCAGCTGGCAAATACCCGCCAGCGCATCCTCAGCGGCCGGGACGTCCAGTTGCACCAGGCTGAAGAGCGCCAGCAGCTGCAGCGCATCCTGGCCCTGCGGGCCGCCGTCGCCCGTTGAACGCTGCTGCCCCCACCTGAAGGCATTCGCAGGCCGTTAAACAGCGAGGGGCCGGCCCCCACACCCGTGGAGGCCGGCCCTTCGTGGTTCCTGCCGGCTAAGCGAGCAGGGAAGGCTTCAGCTGCTGCAGCCGGCCCAGGAGGCCGTTGATGAACTGCGGCGACTCGTCGGTGGACAGCGTCTTAGCCAGCGCAACCGCTTCGCTCACCGCCACGCCGTCCGGGACGTCGTCGTTGTACAGGAGTTCCCAGGTACCGATCCGGAGGATGATGCGGTCAACAGACGGCATCCGCTCCAGGCTCCAGCCCTGCGAGTACGTTTCGAGGAACTCATCGATGGCTGCCTGCTGGGAAAGCACGCCCTCAACGATTTCCAGGGTGTACGGGTTGACGATCTGGTCAGTCTTCTCCCGGCGCGCCCGGAGCACGTCGAAGGCCGAAACAGAGCGCTGCTCTGCTTCGAAAAGAACGTCCAGGGCCCTGTTTCGGGCTTTACCGCGGGCGCTCACTACTCGGTGACCCGGCCGAGGTAGCTGCCGTCGCGGGTGTCTACCTTGACCTTGGTGTTGTTCTCGATGAACAGCGGAACCTGGATCTCGTAGCCGGTTTCCAGGGTCGCGGGCTTGGTGCCGGCCGAGGAGCGGTCGCCCTGCAGGCCAGGCTCGGTGTAGGTGATCTCGAGGACAACGCTCGGCGGCAGTTCGATGTACAGCGGGGTGCCCTCGTGGATGGCGATGTTGACCATCTGGTTTTCGAGCATGAAGTTGGTGGCGTCGCCTACCGTAGCTCCGGAAACCGTGATCTGGTCGTAGTCGGAGGTGTCCATGAACACGAAGTCCGCGCCATCCTGGTACAGGTACTGGTAGTCGCGGCGGTCCACGGTGGCGGTCTCGATCTTGAGCCCGGCGTTGAACGTCTTGTCCACGACCTTTCCGGACATCACGTTGCGCATCTTGGTACGAACGAAGGCGCCACCCTTGCCCGGCTTGACGTGCTGGAATTCGATGATGTTCCAGAGCTGGCCCTCGAGCTTCAGGACCGTTCCGTTCTTGATGTCGTTAGTGGTTGCCACTGGTTTCCTCTGGTTTCTTTGTCTGCTCGCGTGCTCAGACGTCGTATGCCGGGCAGGCCTGCCAAGCGGCCTGCCAGCGCGTGTTTGTCAAAAATCGGGTCTTGGAAAAATTCAAGAACTATTCTACCGGTAAAACGGCGGGCACCTTCCGGACCGTGCCCGCCGACGGCGTCAGCAGGCCAGGTCCAGGACCTCCCGGGCACGCTGCAGCGCCACAGTGGACGAGTAAATCAGGGCTGCATCTGCGGACTCGGCCACCCGCAGGTCCAGCGCGCGGGCGAAGGATTCAACGGCCGCCGACGTTTGTCCCGCGCTGTACTGGGTCTTGCCCAGGAACTGCAGGACCAGCGCCTCGCGGGGCGTCCCCTGCACCTCGGCGAGCAGCTGCCGGAACAGCTCCACTGCCCTGTCCAGCCGGTTGGAAACCCTCAGCACTTCGGCCTCAAAGGCCCGCAGCCTGAAGGACTCGGGGTCTCTGAAGCGCGCCTCGGCCAGCAGTTCCGCCGCCTCAGCCGCGTGCCCTTCCACCAGCAGGACAAAGATGTGGTCCGCGGGGTCGGTGGACACTGCCAGCGCCTCCCGGCAGGCGTCCTCGTTCACAATCTGCGGCAGCAGTGATTCAGGGTTGATGCGGATACCCGGGAAGCCTGCCTCCGGCCAGTCCGCTGTTCCCGCCATGTCGCCGAGCATCAGGAAGCAATCTCCTGGTAGGCGGCGAACAGCAGAGAGGTGTCCGGGACGTCGAGGATCCCCGGCTTGGCTATCCCGTCGAGGACAACGAAGCGCAGCAGGTCGCCACGGGATTTCTTGTCCCGGCGCATCCCGTCCAGCAGGCCCTGCCACCTGTCGCGGCGGTAGGTGACGGGAAGGCCCAGTGTCTCCAGGATGGTGCGGTGCCGGTCGGCATCGGCGTCGGTAAGCCTGCCGACGCTGCGGGCAAGTTCGGCAGCGAACATCATGCCCACGGAGACGGCGGCACCGTGGCGCCAGGAGTAGCGTTCCACCAGCTCGATGGCGTGGCCCAGCGTGTGGCCGTAGTTCAGGATCTCCCGCAGGCCCGACTCCTTGAGGTCCTCGGAGACCACCTTTGCCTTGACGGCGATTGCCCGCTCAATGAGCTCACGGAGGACGGCCGACTGCGGGTCCACCACCGCCTCCGGGTCCTTTTCGATGAGGTCCAGGATGGTGGGGTCTGCGATGAAGCCGCACTTGATGACTTCTGCCATTCCCGAGATGATCTCGTTTTTGGGCAGGGTGTTCAGCGTGTCCAGGTCCGCCAGCACGGCCGCCGGAGGGTGGAAAGCGCCCACCAGGTTCTTGCCTTCGGCGGTGTTGATGCCGGTTTTCCCGCCCACTGAGGCGTCCACCATGCCGAGCAGGCTGGTGGGCATGTGAATGACCTTGATGCCGCGCAGCCAGGTTGCGGCGACGAAGCCGGCCACATCCGTGACGGCACCTCCCCCGACGGCGACAATCGCGTCGGAGCGGGTGAAGTCGTTCTGCCCGAGGACCTGCCAGCAGAAGGCGGCAACCTGGATGTGCTTGCCTTCTTCGGCGTCGGGAATCTCCGCCGTCAGGGACGTGAACCCTGCTTCCGCAAGCTCGTCCCGGACGGTGTCGCCGGTGAGCCGCAGGGCCCGTGGGTGGATCACCAGGACCCGCCGGACGCGCTCACCGAGCAGGCCGGGAAGGTCCCCCAGCAGTCCCCGCCCCACCACGACGTCGTAGTTGTTATTGGCGGATTCGCCGGTGACCTTGATAACTGTTGATTCCGCGCTCACTTTTCAACTTCCTGTTTGGCAGCTGCGTAGTCCCGCAGTGCTGCTTCCAGCCGGCGTCCCAGCTCGGAAACCGAGCCGTGACGCACGTCCAGGGTGATATCTGCCAGCCGCTCGTACACCGGCTTGCGGGTGGCGAACATGGCCGTCCATCGGCCCATTGCGTCCCCCGCCAGCAGCGGCCGCCCCGAATTCCGGCCGATGCGGCCGGCAACCGTCGTGGCGTCGCATTCAAGGTACACAACGGTGCAGCGACCGATCAGCTGCTGGGTACCTGAGTCAAGAACAGCGCCGCCGCCAAGGGAGATGACGGTGGGCGTGCCTTCCGCCGCTTCCACGACGTCGGCCACTGTCCGCGCCTCTATCTCGCGGAAGGCGTGCTCGCCGCGTCCGGCGAAGATATCGGAAATGGAGCCGTGGGCTGCCACGATGACGGCGTCGGTGTCCACGAACGGGGCACCAAGCTGCTGGGCAAGCTGCTGCCCGATGGCGGATTTGCCGACGGCCATGGGCCCGATGAGGACCACCGGGCCGCTCAGGGACGCGGTTTTGTTGCTGTGGGGCACTTACTGGCCGATCGAGTCCAGGGACGCCGGAATGCTGTCCAGGTAACCCTTGATGTTGCGCGCGGTTTCCGCCACGGAGTCGCCGCCGAACTTTTCCGTGACCGCTTCAGCCAGGACAAGTGCCACCATGGCTTCCGCCACCACACCCGCGGCCGGGACGGCACAGACGTCGGAGCGCTGGTGGTGCGCCTTCGCGGGTTCTCCGGTGCTGACGTCGATGGTCTTCAGTGCGCGGGGAACCGTAGCGATGGGCTTCATGGCCGCGCGGACGCGCAGCACATCGCCGATGCTCATGCCGCCTTCGATGCCGCCCGCACGGTTGCTGGTGCGGACAATGCGGCCGTCAGCGTCCCGGACGATCTCGTCGTGGGCAGCCGAACCGCGGCGGGCAGCGGTCAGGAAGCCATCGCCGACCTCGACGCCCTTAATTGCCTGGATGCCCATCAGCGCGGCCGCGAGGCGGGAATCGAGCCTGCGGTCCCAATGCACGTAGCTGCCAAGTCCCGGGGGAAGTCCGTAGGCGAGGACTTCAACCACGCCGCCCAGGGTTTCGCCTTCCTTGTGCGCCGCATCCACCTCGGCCACCATCGCGTCGGACGTTTCCCGGTCGAAGCAGCGCAACGGATCCGCGTCCAGGGCCAGGACGTCGGTGGGAACAGGCAGCGGACGCCCTTCAGGCACGGTGACGGTCGCGATGGAGACGGTGTGGCTGACGAGTTCGATGCCAAGGTGCTTCAGGAACTGCGCTGCCACCGTTCCCATGGCCACGCGGGTCGCAGTTTCGCGGGCGCTGGCGCGTTCCAGGACGGGGCGGGCCTCGTCAAAGCCGTACTTCTGCATTCCGGTGAAGTCGGCATGGCCGGGCCGCGGGCGGGTCAGCGGCGCGTTGCGGGCCTGGTCAGCGAGCAGCTCCGCGTCCACCGGATCGGCAGACATGATCTGCTCCCATTTGGGCCATTCTGTATTGCCCACCTGGATGGCGACGGGGCCACCCTGGGTGCGTCCGTGCCGGACTCCGCCGAGGATTGTCACAACGTCCTGTTCGAACTTCATGCGTGCGCCGCGCCCGTAGCCCAAGCGCCGGCGGGCCAGTGAATCGGCGATGTGCCCGCTGGTGATTTCAACACCGGCGGGGACGCCTTCAATAATTCCCATCAGGGCCGGACCATGGGATTCACCGGCAGTCAACCAACGCAACATATTTTCCATCCTGCCACGTATGGCGGTTACAACGCCCGTCGGGGAAGGCCGACTGCGTCACACATCACATCTATGACGGATGCGTTAACTTCCTCTTCGAGGCGGCTGAACAGTCGTACCTGTTCCACCGCTTGGTACAGCAGCATTTCGAGGCCGGGCACCACGGCGCCGCCGCCGGCCTCCCACACGGACGCGATCAGGCTGGGCCAGGGATCGTAGGCCACATCCAGCAAAACGCCGGGCGTGGAGGTCTTCAGCGCCGCGATTTCGGATGCCAGCCCGTCTGCCGCGCGCGGCGGCAGCGTGGAAATGACGACGTCGGCAGCGGCCGTTGCTTTCGCGGCCTCGGTGAGTGGGCGGATTGCAAGGGAAAGGCCAAGGCTTTCTCCTGCGGCGCGTACTTCGGCCGTGCGTGCGGGGTCGCGGACGAAGATCCGGGCGGAGCCGGCCCCCAGCTCGGACAGGGCTGCAACGGCCGCGGCCGCTGTGCCGCCCCCACCCAGGATGACCGGGGCCGAAGGCGTGCGGGCGCCGGCGTGACGGACCGCATTGACGATTCCTGCGACGTCGGTATTGAACCCGACGGCACGGGTACCGTCCGCGTGCTCCTCGAAGCACACGGTGTTCACCACACCAAGGGCCTTGGCCACGCCGCGGACTTCGTCCACCTCGCCGACCATGGCGGTTTTCAGGGGCATGGTGACCGAAAGGCCGCGCCAGCCCGGCTGTCTGCGGAGCTGCCGCATCAGCGACGGCAGCAGTTGTTCAGTGACGTCGATGGCCGTGTAGCTGATGCCGATGCCCAGCCGGCTGTACGCCGCGTGATGCAGTGCCGGGGACTTCGAATGGCTGATCGGGTGGCCGAGGACCGCTGCCCGAAGGCTCATGTGCAGCGGCCGACGTTCGCCATGCACCAAGCGTTGTACTGGTCAACGTAGCCGTTATGTTCAGCCAGGGTGCGGGAGAACTTCGTCTCCTTGGTGTCCAGGTTGATGGTTACCCAATACAGGAAGTCGTTGGACTTGGGCTTGGCGGCAGCATCAATGGCTGTCTTTCCCGGTGAACCAATGGGCCCAGGGGGCAGGCCCGGATTCGCATAGGTGTTGTACGGGTTGGACTTGTCCTGGCGCTGTTCTTCGGTGAAGTTATAGCTCTTCGTTCCCAGGCCGTACGTGACAGCCGAATCCACCTGCAGGAACCCGTTGGTCTGGTCGTTGGGCTTGAGGCGGTTGTAGATGGCTCCGGCTACGTCCCCGTATTCTGCCTGGCCCCCTTCCGCCTGCACGATGCTGGCCACGATGACGGCCTCATACTGCTTGGCAGGATCAGTGATCCCTTGAGCCTCCAGCTCGTCAACGGTGATCTTGACCAGAGACTGGAGGATGTCCTTTGCGGGCGTGCCAAGCGGGTAACGGTGCTCGCCCGGGGCCAGGTACCCTTCCAGGTTCTTGGCCGTTGCGGGCAGGCCGAACTGCGCGGGCTGATTGCTGAGGGCCTGCAGATCCTGGACGGAAATGCCGGAACCTTCCGAAATGGCCTGCAGCGACTCACCGATACGCAGGCCGGCGCTCAGGGCGAAGTAGATCACTTTCGCCTGGTCCTTGCCGAGCAGGACGTTGACGGCGTCGGAGTTCTTCATCTGCGTCTTGAAGGTGTAGTCCCCCGGCGCCAGGACCCCGCCGGAGGCGTTGAATTCCTGGAGGAAGGTATCGGAGTTCGCCACGACCTGCTCACCCTCCAGCTTGGTGGCTACGGAACGGGTGCCTTCCCCGTTCTCGACCGTCACCATCACCTCGCCCGAACCGGGGCCAGGGTAGTCGCTGGGCTTATCGTTGCCCAGCAATGGCTTCAAGAACTGGGCGCCGACGGCGACGGCCGTCACGAATACCGCAAGCGTGAGGAACAACGCCAGCAACCGACGGCGGCGGCGGACCTTTTTCGAGGGCTTTGCCACTACGGGCGCTGCCGCAGCCCCGGGCAGGAACTCGTGGTGTCCCGCCTCGTGATGCGTATCGTCGTACTGCCCGTGGTCATAGTGCCCCTCGTGGTGGAGGGCGTCGTCATGCTGCACGCCCTCCTGGTAGTGATGCCCCTCCGCATATTGGGCATCGTCTTCATAATGCCCACCTGCTGAATGCTGGTGTCCGGCGAGGGCAGGCTCAGGAAAGGACGCATGCTCGTCGTGGTAAGGAACGTCGTCGTGCAGGGGCTGCGGCTCATCAGGAACGTCCTGGATGGACGGCGGTGCTTGAGGAGCGGCCGGAATGGAGTGCTCTTCAGGGGCCGAAGGAACCGGGGACGCCGCAGCGGCCGGTGGCTCAGAAGGCGGCGGCGGAACGTCGTGCCCCGTTTCGTAGGCCTGCTCGGGCACTGCGCCCTGGAGTCCTGTGTCAGAGGTCTTTTCGCGCGCCCGGATTTCCTTGCGGGTCAGCGGCCGCGCCGCCCCGGCATCCAAGGGGCCGGAAGCGTCGTCAATATTGGCAGGACTCACTGTTGCCTTCCATCTGAAAATCGGTCCGTGTCCGTGGTGGCGCGGACGGACTCATCCACCTCGCCGACCCCCGGGTCCACGGAAGGGGAGGGCGCGGTCACGCGTCGACCGACATCCGATCCCCTGGCTTTCTGCATGTCGAGGGCGTGCTGAAGGATACCTGCCGCCGCGACCTGATCAACTACTTTACGGTGATCCCGGCTGCTCATGCCAGCTTCATGCAGGTTGCGGTGGGCCGTAACGCTGCTCAAGCGCTCATCCACCAGGTTCACCGGCACAGCCAGGGCACGTGTTGCCAGCTCTGCGGCCAGCAGCTCGGCGTACTCGGTGGCCATCCTGGCCGACGCGTGCTCTTCGCCCTTCATGGTCCGGGGCAGGCCCACGAAGACCTGCACTGCGCCAAGTTCCTCGACCAGGTTGGCGATGACCCGGACATCCGAGTTTTTCTTTGCGTTCCGGTCCAGCGTCTTGTACGGCGTGGCCAGGATTGAGTCGCGATCGCAGATGGCCACACCCACCCGGACCGTGCCGACGTCAACCCCCAGTTTGATGCCCTGGGGGCTGCCGCCGGCCGCTGTTGGATTGGTCATAGGAGGTTTATCGCCCTGAAATGGCGTCCACGACGGCTGCGAGGGCAGGGGCCACCTTACCGGCGTCCGTCCCGCCGCCCTGGGCTACGTCGTCCTTGCCGCCACCACCGCCGCCGAGGATGCCTGCGGCGAGCCGTACCAGGGCACCTGCCTTGACGCCGGCTTCCCGCGCGGCCTCGTTCGTGGCGACCAGGACCATGGGACGGTCATTCGCGACGCCGGCAACAGCCACCGTAGCGGCAGCCGAACCCAAGCGGTTCCGCAGGTCCAGCGCCAGGCCGCGGAGGTCGTCCGCGCCGCTGACCTGCCCGGCGTCGTGCGCAATGACGCTGACCCCGGAGGCATCCTTGGCGCTGTTGACGAGCTGGGCGGCGGAAGCAGCCAGTTGTTCCTTGCGGAGCCTGTCGAGCTCCTTCTCCGTAGCCTTGAGCTTGGCGAGGGTGGCGGCGATCCTGTCGGCCAGCTGGCCGGAGGGGACCTTGAGCAAATCGGTGAGCTCGGTCACCAGTGCACGCTCAGCGGCGAGGTGGCGGAACGCGTCCATGCCAACAAAAGCCTCGACGCGCCGGTTACCCGAGCCGACCGACTGTTCACCCAGGAGTGAGAGGCTGCCGATCAGCGAGGTGTTGGCCACGTGCGTTCCGCCGCAGAGCTCACGGGACCACGCGCCGTCGATCTCCACCACGCGGACTTCGCTGCCGTAGTTCTCCCCGAAGAGGGCCATGGCGCCCAGGGCCTTGGCCTCGGCCAGTCCCATCACCTTGGTCTCCACTGCGTAGTTGTTCCGGATTGCGAGGTTGGAGACCTCTTCGATCTCCGAACGGGTGGCGGTGCTCAGGCCCTCGCCCCAGGCGAAGTCGAAGCGCAGGTAGCCAGCCTTGTTGTAGGAACCGCGCTGGGTGGCTTCCGGCCCCAGGATCTGGTGCAGGGCGGCGTGCACGATGTGCGTGCCCGTGTGGGCCTGCTCGGCGGCGTGGCGGCGGTCGCGGTCGACGGCGGCGCGCACCAGTGAGTCTGCGCCGATTTCGCCTTCCCGGACAATGGCCTTGTGGACGCTAAGGCCCTTGAGGGGGCGCTGGACGTCGAGGACCTCGACGACGAACCCGTCACCGGTGATCAGGCCGGTGTCGGCTGCCTGGCCGCCTGCCTCTGCATAGAACGGGGTCTCGGAGAGCACGAGCTCGATCTCGTCACCCGTGGAAGCCTGCTGTACCGGCTGTCCTCCGGTGAGGATGCCCCGGACGCGGGATTCGCCGTCGAGCTCTGTGTAACCGGTGAAGACCGTCTCGCCCTGGGCAATGATCTCCTGGAAGGCACTCAGGTCAGCATGGCCGCCCTTCTTGCCCTTCGCGTCAGCCTGGGCACGCTTGCGCTGCTCCTGCATGAGGCTGCGGAAGGCTGCCTCATCCACCTGGAGCCCGGCTTCCTCGGCCATTTCAAGCGTGAGGTCGATGGGGAAGCCATAGGTGTCGTGCAGGGCGAAGGCATCGGCGCCGGAAAGCGGCCTGTTGGCAGCCTTGGATTCCTTGACGGCATCCTCAAGGCGGGCGGTGCCGGAGGCGATGGTGCGCAGGAAGGCCTTTTCTTCGGCGTAAGCGATGCGGCTGATGCGGGCAAAGTCGGTGTCCACTACCGGGTAGACACCCTTCATGGCGTCCCGGGAGGCCGGCAGCAGCTCCGGCAGGCAGGCCTGCTCCACGCCCAGGAGGCGCATGGAACGCACCGCACGGCGGATGAGCCTGCGCAGGACGTAGCCGCGGCCCTCGTTGGAGGGGGTCACTCCATCCGAGATCAGCATCAGTGCCGAGCGGATGTGATCGCCCACGACGCGCATACGCACGTCATCCGTGTGGTGGGGATCATCCGGTGTTTCGGCGGACGTGTATTCCTTGCCCGAGAGCTCGGCAGCCTTGTCGATAACGGGACGGACCTGGTCGGTCTCGTACATGTTCTCGACGCCCTGCAGGATCATGGCGAGGCGCTCCATGCCAAGGCCCGTATCGATGTTGCGCTTGGGCAGTTCACCCACAACGTCGAAGTCTTCCTTGGAACGGACGTTTTCGATCTGGTACTGCATAAACACGAGGTTCCAGATCTCGATGTACCGGGTCTCGTCAGCCAGCGGGCCGCCCTCCACGCCGTAGGCGGGTCCGCGGTCGTAGTAAATCTCCGAGCACGGACCGGCCGGACCTGGCTGGCCAGTGTGCCAGTAGTTGTCGGCCTTGCCCATTCTCTGGATGCGCTCGGCCGGAACGCCGGTGTTCTTCAGCCAGAGTTCCTTGGCCTCGTCGTCCTCTTCGTAGACCGTCACCCACAGCAGTTCGGGCGCGAGGCCGTAGCCGCCGTCGTCCACGCTTGTGGTCAGCAGTTCCCAGGCGAACTTGATGGCGTCTTCCTTGAAGTAATCGCCAAAGGAAAAGTTTCCGCACATCTGGAAGAAGGTGCCGTGCCGTGCGGTCTTGCCCACTTCCTCGATGTCGCCGGTGCGGATGCACTTCTGCACACTCGTGGCGCGGGAGTAGGGCGGTTCTTCGCGTGCGGTGAGGTACGGGATGAACGGAACCATGCCGGCAACCGTGAACAGCAGCGAGGGGTCGCTGGAGACCAGCGATGCGGAGGGAACCGCGGTGTGGTCCTTGCTGACAAAAAAGTCCACCCAGCGCTTAGTGATCTCCTGCGACTTCATGAGCTGTTTACTTACCCTTCTTGGTCCGCGCACATGCGCGGAAGTTCGTTCGCTTGGCAGTTCCGTAGGCACGGTTGCTGCCGGTTAGTTCTGACGTGCCGGGCCGGGCTGCGGCCTGCCGGGTCAGCGGCGGACCAGTTCTCCGGAGTCCACCCCGAGGGCGGCGCGGAGGTCTGTTTCCCGTTCACGCATTCCGTCCCGGATGGCGTCCGCGAAGTCGTAGACCCCATCGGCCAGCCGGCCCACAGCCCGGTTGAGGCCCTGGGGCCCCAGCGTGGACTGCATGGTGGCCTGCGCTTCGGTGACTTTACGGAAGGAGATAACTCCGATCGCCACGCCGATTCCCATCCAGACAAGTCGTTTCATTTTAGGTTCTCCGAAGTTCAGCGGCTGCGGCGGCCGGCAGCGGGTTTCTTGCGGTTGGCCAGTGCGGTGCGGACGCCGTAGCTGAATGCTGCCACCTTAATGAGCGGCGACCCAACGGTGGCGGCCACCAGCGAGGACAGTGCCGACAGGTTCGCTGACGCGTCAGAGACGTTGGAGGAGATTCCATCCACCTTCTTCAGCTGCTGGTTGGTGGTGGACACGGTGGCCGTGACCTCGTCCATCAGCGGCGTGGCGCCGTCGCTCAGGGACCTGATGGAGGTGCGGACCTCGTCAAGGACTTTGCCCAGCTTCAGGATGGGCACGGCAAGCAGCAACACCAGGAGCGCAAACACTCCGGCAGCGATCAGGCCGGCAATATCGCCACCAGACATAGACGTTCATCTCCTCGAAATTCTGTGGTTCATTCCACCTGCCGGATGCGTCGTGAAGCGCATTGCCGCAGATGTCCCCCAAGTACCTTACATACAAAGAAGCCCGCGGCGCTTGCCACGGGCTTCTTTGGATACGCTGCTGGAATTTAGCGTGCGTAGAATTCGACGACCAGCTGCTCTTCGCAGGTCACGGGGACCTCGGAGCGCTTGGGACGGCGGACCAGGCGTGCCTGGAGGGCTTCCAGCTTGACGTCCAGGTATGCCGGAACGGCGGGCAGGACGTCGCGGTGGGCGCCGGCTGCTGCAACCTGGAGCGGAACCATGGTTTCGCTGCGGCTGTGGACGTGGACCAGCTGGCCCTCGCCGACGCGGAACGACGGGCGGTCAACGCGGACGCCGTCAACCATGATGTGGCGGTGCACAACCAGCTGGCGGGCCTGGGCGATGGTGCGGGCGAAACCGGCACGCAGGACCAGGGCGTCAAGACGCATTTCGAGCAGTTCGATGAGGTTTTCACCGGTCAGGCCCTTGGTGCGGCGGGCTTCTTCGAAGGCACGGGTCATCTGTGCTTCGCGGATGCCGTACTGGGCGCGCAGGCGCTGCTTTTCGCGCAGACGTACGGCGTAGTCGGAGTCCTGAAGCGAGCGGGCACGGCCATGCTCACCGGGGCCGTACGGGCGGCGCTCCATGTACTTGGCGGCCTTGGGGGTCAGAGCGATGCCGAGGGACCGCGAGAGGCGGGCCTGACGGCGAGCACGAGTGTTGTTAGCCACTTGTGTCCTTCCAATATCTGCGGTGTGTCAGTGTTACTGGCCTCCACGATGGAGAGCATCGGCCAACCGCTGCCTTTTGCTACTGGGCGCAGGCATAACCTTCTCAACGTGAAATTGGGGAGATTGTGCGTCCGCGCCTTGCCAGACAAACATCTATCCTACCACGGCGCCTACTTGCCCCGGACGATTTTCCGCAGCCGTTCCAGCCGCACCGCGATGTCCCGCTCCGCGCCGTTGGCGGTGGGCTGGTAGTAGTCCCTTCCCACCAGGTCATCGGGCGGGTACTGCTGGGCGGCTACTCCGTGGGGAGCGTCGTGGGCGTACTTGTAGCCAAGGCCGTGGCCCAGCTGCTTGGAACCCGGGTAGTGCGCATCCCGCAGGTGGGCGGGGATGCCGTTCCCCAGCCCTGCCCGCACATCGGAGATGGCCTTGTTGATGCCCATGTACGCGGCGTTGGACTTTGGCGCCGTGGCCAGGTGCACCACGGCTTCGGCCAGGATGATCCGGCCCTCGGGCATGCCGATCAGCTGCACCGCCTGCGCCGCGGCCACTGCGGTCTGCAGGGCGGTGGGATCAGCCATCCCCACATCCTCGGCGGCAGAGATCATGATCCTGCGGGCGACGAAGCGCGGGTCCTCCCCCGCTTCAAGCATCCGGGCAAGGTAGTGGAGGGCAGCGTCCACGTCGGAGCCGCGGATGGACTTGATGAAGGCACTGATGACGTCGTAATGCTGGTCGCCGGCGCGGTCGTAGCGAACGGCTGCGACGTCCAGCGCGCGTTCGGTGTGTTTAAGGTCGACGGCGACCGGCCCGTCGCCGGCATCGTCCGCGTCCCCGAATGCCACTCCGGCAGCCGCTTCCAGGGCGGTGAGGGCACGGCGCGCATCGCCCCCGGAAAGCCTGACGAGGTGCTCGAGGGCTTCCGCCGTGAGGTCCACCTTCCCGTTCAGGCCGCGGGGATCTTCAACGGCGCGCTTCACCAGTCCTTCAATGTCCGCATCTGTCAGCGGACGGAGCGTGAGCAGGAGCGAGCGGGACAGCAGCGGTGAGACCACCGAGAACGAGGGGTTTTCCGTGGTGGCGGCGACCAGCACCACCCACCGGTTTTCGACCCCCGGCAACAGGGCATCCTGCTGGGCCTTGTTAAACCGGTGGATCTCATCCAGGAACAGGACGGTGGTGGTTTTGTACAGGTCGCGGGCGGTCAGCGCCTCGTCCATAATGCGCCGCACGTCCTTGACGCCGGCTGTGATGGCGGAAAGCTCGACGAACTTCCTCCCGGGTCCGCGCGCGATCACGTGCGCCAGGGTGGTTTTGCCGGTTCCCGGCGGGCCCCAGAGGATCAGTGACGTGGGTCCCGCAGGGCCGGATGTGTCCGCGCCGGCGCCGGCAGCGAGCTGGCGCAAGGGCGACCCCTGGCCGAGGAGATGCTGCTGCCCCACTACCTCATCGAGGGTGCGGGGACGCATCCGGACGGCGAGCGGACCGCGCGGGGAAGCCTTGCCGCCTCCCCCGGCACTCCGGCCGGCGGTCGGCGCACCGTCGTCGCCGTCGTCGTCATTACCGGGCCCGTGCCCGAAGAGATCATCCACATAGATAGGCTACTTCGAGTTCACTTCCGGATTTCGCCCGGGAGTCCGCCCGGCCAGAAAAGGATTGCCACTATGTCCGCACGCAGTACCGGCGGAGCCAAACCGCCGTCCGTGCGCACTGCCTTCATCCCTGGCAGCCGCCTGCCCGGCTGGGCGGAGAGGTTCGGCGCGTCGCACGGCGGTTTCCAGGTGCGGGATGACGATGACGGGCTGCGCCTCCTCGCTGACGACGGCGCCGAAGCGCTCCTGCAGGCGCCCTGGCCCAGTGACGGCAGGCCGGGCCGCGGCGCCGACGCGCTGGAACGGCTTGCCTCCCTCGCGTCGCAGCCGCGCCGGCTCGGCCTCCTCCTCGTCCGGCGTGGAGGTTACGGGGTTGCGGTGGTCACTGAGGGCGTGCCCTTGGCTTCGAAGGTCGGCTCCACCTACGTGCAATCCCGGACCGCCGCGGGCGGCCAGTCTCAGCAGCGGTTTGCGCGGCGGCGGTCCAACCAGGCGGACGCACTCGTGGAGGCTGTAGCCGATCAGGCCCTTCGGGTCTTCAGCGCTGAGCCGTTCGAATATTTGGTTCCCGGCGGCGACCGGGCCTTGGCGGGCTTTGTCCTCGACCACCCGGCCTTGAAGGACTATGCCGGGCTGCCCCGTCTGGCCTACCTTGACGTTCCGGACCCCAAGGCCGCGGTGCTGAAGAAGGCAGCAGCGGACGCCTGCTCGGTGCGGATCCAGGTCATCGACCCGCAGTAGCAATGCCGGGACGAGGGCCCTAGGGTGACAAGGGCCCTTGACACCCCTTGGGCGACGCCGCAGAATTGACACATGACAAGCAAACTTGACAGCAATGACCACAGCGCCGGCGACCGGGCAGTGGCCCGCTCCTATCAGCTGGATTTCTGGCCCGGCATCGCGGCCTACGCCGTGGTGCTGACTGCAGTGCTTCTCTGGGGCGACCTGGAGGGGAGCAGCCCGTGGCGCTTTGTTTGGGCCGTCCTGCCGGTGATACCCAGCCTGTGGATCGTCCGGGCCGTGCTCCGGCATGCAAAGCGCGTCGACGACTACCAACGCCTTCTGCTGCTGCAGGCGCTCGGAGGCGGCTTCGCCGTTGCCATGGTTGCGTCTGTGACCGTCGCCTTCCTGGAGATCGCAGGCATGAGCTTCGTGGGGATCGGCTGGATCATCTACGGCGCAGGCATGCTGGGCTGGATCGCCACAAGCACCGTGGTGGCGCGCCGGTGAACAACCACCTGAAGGCGCTTCGTGAATCACGCGGGTGGACGCAGGGGAATCTTGCCGATCAGTTGGGCGTTTCGCGGCAGACGGTCAACGCGCTGGAGACCGGCCGCTACGACCCCGCCCTTCCTTTGGCCTTCCGCATCGCACGGCTTTTTGACAAGCCCATCGAGTCGATCTTCATTCCCGACGATGCGGACGTAACAACCGAGCGTTAAGCTCAGCAGCCCGTCAGGGCACGCCGGGGCCGCTGCTGCCGGTAGAGGTAGCGGCCCGACTCCTCGAACCCGGCCTGGCTGTATAGCTGCTGGGCTGCATGGTTGGCGGCTGTGACCAGCAACCAGGTGCTGGCAAGGCCGCGCGCGTCCCCTTCGCACAGCAGCGCCTGCAGTACCGTCGAAGCGTAGCCCCGCCTCCGGTGGGACGGTGACGTGGCCATACAGTAGATGCCGCCGGTTCCCTCCACCAGGGCGAGGCGCCCGACGGCGGCCGGCCCGCCGTCGTCGTCCCTCGCCAGGGCATAGAGCGAAGGGCACCCAGCCAATATGGTTCCCGCCGTCTCCCGTTCGGCTTGGCCGCCCCGGCCGTCCACGCTCCACCAAAGGTCCAGCCATTCCTCGTCCGGCTGGTCCCGGATTTCAACCTTCCCAGTTGCCGCTGGGCTCGGAGGGTCACCACCGGCCGGCCGGGCCATAACGAGCGTCTCGGACTGCCGCGTGAAGCCCTGCGCGTCCAAATAGTCGTTCAGCCCGGCGTTGGCAGGCGTGTCCGTTATCTGGAAGATCAGGGGAAGGCGCCGCTTCCGGTACCACTGGACCGCCTCGCGCAGCGCGGCCTGGGGCTCCGCGGCGGCCTCCCGCGGCCACACCGAGTTGGCCCGCTGGGTGACGCCGGCGGCAGCCCGGAGGACCCACTCCCCCGTGTCATGACGCTCAACGGCAGGCCAGGCAGCATCCATGAGCGGCTCGTAATCCACGAGCGTGTCGAAGGCGCGGGGCTGCTGCCCAGGGAAGCTATGGACCACAAGGACTCCTGTCTGCGGATAAGCCTGAAGGCCCTCCCTTCCGGGGAGAGCCTTCAGGTGGATCAGCGGTGCTTTACTTGCCTTCTGCCGGTTTGGCCTCCGGCTTGAAGTCCACGCCGGCTTCCTTGCGCTGCTGCGGCGTGATCGGGGCCGGGGCCGCCGTCAGGGGATCGTAACCGTTGCCGGTCTTCGGGAAGGCAATAACGTCGCGGATGGACTCCACGCCGGCCAGCAATGCCACCACGCGGTCCCAGCCGAAGGCGATGCCGCCGTGCGGAGGGGCGCCGTACTTGAAACCCTCCAGCAGGAAGCCAAACTTGGTCTGGGCATCCTCGCGGTCGAGGCCCATCAGTTCGAAGACGCGTTCCTGGACATCGCGCTCGTGGATACGGATGGAACCGCCGCCGATTTCGTTGCCGTTGCAAACGATGTCGTAGGCGTAGGACAGGGCCGACTCCGGATCCTGGTCGAACGTGTCCAGGAACTCGGGCTTGGGCGACGTGAAAGCGTGGTGCACAGCCGTCCACTTGCCGGCGCCGACGGCCACATCCCCGGACGCCACCGCTGCTGCGGCGGGTTCGAACATGGGCGCGTCCACTACCCAGCAGAAAGCCCAGGCCTTGGGGTCGATCAGGCCGGTGCGGTGCCCGATTTCGACGCGGGCAGCACCGAGGAGGGCGCGGGCAGCTGACTTCTCGCCAGCCGCGAAGAAGATGCAGTCGCCGGGCTTGGCGCCTACTGCATCCGCGAGGCCTGCCCGCTCGGTCTCGGTAAGGTTCTTGGCAACCGGGCCGGCGAGCTCGCCATCTTCCTTGAACAGGACATAGGCAAGGCCCTTGTGCCCGCGCTGCTTGGCGAATTCCTGCCAGCCGTCCAGCGTGCGGCGGGGCTGGGAGGCACCACCGGGCATCACCACGGCGCCCACGTACGGAGCCTTGAAGACGCCGAAGTTGGTGTCCTTGAAGAACTCGGTGAGCTCCGTCAGCTCCACGCCGAAGCGGAGGTCGGGCTTGTCCGAGCCGTACCGTGCCATGGCGTCAGCGTAGGTGATGCGCTGGATGGGAGTCGGGATCTCGACGTCGATCAGCTTCCACAGCGCCTTTACGATGTTTTCGCCGAGGGCAATGATGTCGTCCTGGTCCACGAAGCTGGCTTCGATGTCCAGCTGGGTGAATTCCGGCTGGCGGTCGGCGCGGAAGTCTTCATCGCGGTAGCAGCGGGCGATCTGGTAGTACTTCTCGAAGCCGCCCACCTGCAGGAGCTGCTTGAAAAGCTGCGGTGACTGCGGCAGTGCGTACCACGAACCCGGGGCCAGGCGCGCGGGGACCACAAAGTCACGGGCGCCTTCCGGCGTCGAACGGGTCAGCGTGGGGGTTTCGACCTCCACGAAGCCGTCCTGGTGCAGCAGCTCACGGGCCACGCGGTTTGCCTCCGAGCGCAGCCGGAGGTTGCGGGCGGGGCCGGGCCGGCGGAGGTCCAGGTAGCGGTGCTTCAGGCGTGCTTCCTCGCCCACTTCAACGTGCTCGTCGATCTGGAACGGGAGCGGCTCGGAGGTGTTGAGGATGACCACCTTGTCCGCCATGACCTCGATCCCGCCGGTGGCCAGCGCCGGGTTCTCATTGCCCTCGGGCCGCTTGGAAACGGTGCCGGTAACCTGCAGGACATACTCGTTGCGCAGGCCGTGGAAAACTTCTTCCTCGCGGACCACAACCTGTGCCACGCCGGAAGCATCGCGCAGGTCCACGAAAGCCACACCACCGTGATCACGACGGCGGCCCACCCAGCCAGCGAGGGTTACGGTTTGTCCAATGTGCTCGGAACGAAGGGATCCGAGGTCATGTGTGCGCAGCACAGCACGCCTTTCTGCGGGGTAACACGGGAAGTCATACGGAAAAGTTAAATAGGATCGTTCGGGGAACGATCCCGTTCGAGTTTACCCGCTGCAAAGGGACTGTCACCGCATGAGCGCGCACCAGCAACTGCATCGAAGGCTTGGCACCTTCGATGCCACCGTTATCGGCCTTGGCTCCATGCTGGGCGCGGGAGTGTTCGTCGTCTTCTCCCCCGCCGCCGCGTTGGCGGGAAACCTGCTGGTCCTTTCGGTGGTCATTGCCGGGGCTGTCGCGTACTGCAACGCCGTCGCATCAGCTGCCCTGGCAGCGAAGTATCCCACCAGCGGAGGGACGTACGTCTACGGACGCAAACAGCTCGGTGAGTGGCCGGGGTTCCTCGCCGGCTGGAGCTTCGTCACCGGAAAAACCGCCTCGTGTGCAGCGATGGCACTGACATTCGGCAGCTATGTGGCCGGTGCTTATGCAGTGCCGGTGGCCATCGCGGCGGTGGTGGCGTTGACCGCAGTCAACCTGCTGGGGATCACCAGGACGGCCCTGCTGACCCGCGTCCTGCTGTGCGTGGTGCTGGCCACCCTGGTATTTGTCGCCGTCGCGGCAATTGTTGGGCGGCACCCGTCAGCGGACGGACCCCTGGCTGGTTCCTCGGGCGGACCCGGAGGCGTGCTGCCGGCCGCCGGGCTGTTGTTCTTCGCCTTCGCGGGCTACGCCCGCATTGCCACGCTGGGTGAGGAAGTCAAGGACCCGTCCCGCTCCATACCAAGGGCCATCCTCGCCGCACTGGCTGGTGCCTTCACCATCTACCTGGCGCTGGCATTGCTGCTGCTCAACCACCTTCCCGGCGGAGAACTGGCAGCCACACAGACCCCGCTGTTGGAAGCGGTCCTGCAGTCACGGCTGGCGGCCGGCGCGCCGCTGGTGCAGGCTGGCGCGGCGGCTGCGTGCCTCGGCGCGCTCCTTGCCCTCATTACCGGCGTGGGACGCACCACTTTGGCCATGGCGCGTGAACGGGACCTTCCCCGGCCGCTGGCCCGGGTGGGCGGCAAGCACACTGTTCCGTACGCTGCAGAACTGGCCGTTGCCGCCGTCGTTATCCTGCTCCTGCTGACCACGGACGTCATGACTGTGGTGGGCTTTTCAAGTTTCGGCGTGCTCCTGTACTACGCAGTGGCCAACGCCTCTGCCTACACACTGGCATCGCACCCCGGGTACGCACCCAAGTGGCTCAACGCGGTGGGCTTCGTCGCATGCCTTCTGCTGGCCTTCACCCTACCCGCCGCCTCGGTGCTGACCATGACGGCGGTCCTGGCTGCCGGTGTGGCGGGTCGATGGCTGGTGCTGCGGCTGCGGGCCGGCACGGCGAGCGATGCGTGAGGGACTGCCCGCTTCGATGGCTGCCTAGCTTCGTAGAAGGTCAGTTCCCTAAACCGCGGATGCCACCGGCACTGTTGAGGCCACTTGAACCGTCAGATCCTCCGACGGCGGGGTCCAGGTTTCCGGGAAAGCGACAACCTGTTCGCCCGTGCGGATGTCCTTCACCTGGTGGGTGCCCTCGTCGTCCGTGAACCAGACGAAGGGGATGCCCCGGCGGTCGGCGAACTTGATCTGCTTGCCGAACTTCTCCGCCTTTGCCGCCACCTCGGTGGCGATCCCGCGGCTGCGGAGCTGGGCTGCAACGTCCTGCGCCGCACTCCAGCTGTCGTCGGAGGTGAGGGAAACCAGGACCGCTGTCGGAACGGAGCGCGAGGCCTTGGCCAGGTCCTGGCTGAGGATACGGGAGACCAGCCGGGTGACGCCGATGGAAAGGCCCACCCCCGGGAACTTCCGGTTGCCCTTCGAAGCCAGCGCGTCGTAACGGCCGCCGGAGCAGATGGACCCCAGCTGCTCGTGGCCCACCAAAACGGTTTCCACCACGGTGCCGGTGTAGTAGTCCAGTCCGCGGGCGATGCTGAGGTCAGCCACCACCTTGCCGGGGGCACGCTGGACAGCCGCTTCGATCACCTGTTCCAGCTCGTTCAAGCCTTCATCCAGCAGGTCGTTGCTGACCCCCAGCGCCTGAACCTGTGCCACGAAGGATGTGTCCTCCGTGCGGATCGCAGCCAGCTGCAGCGCCTTCTGCGCCTGTTCGTCGGTGGCGCCCAGTTCCGCCTTGAGCAGGTCCGCCACCTTGTCCGGGCCGATCTTTTCGAGTTTGTCGATACTGCGCAGTACGCCGGCCGTGTCCTCGAGCCCGATGCCTCGGTAGAAGCCCTCCGCGAGCTTGCGGTTATTGATCCGAAGGCGGAAGTCCGGGATGGGGAGGGCGCTGAGGGCCTCGGCAATCACCAGCGCTATTTCGACGTCGTACCGGAAGGGCAGGTCGCCGTCCCCCACCACGTCGATGTCCGCCTGGGTGAATTCACGGGCACGGCCCTCCTGGGGACGCTCACCGCGCCAGACCTTCTGGATCTGGTACCGGCGGAACGGGAAGGCGAGGTAGCCGGCGTTCTCCACCACATAACGGGCAAACGGGACGGTGAGGTCAAAGTGCAGGGCAAGCGCGTGCGGATCGGCCTTGCCTCCCTTGACCGGATTGTCGCTCTCGTCCTCCTGCAGCCGGCTGAGGCCGTACACTTCCTTGTCAATCTCACCCTTGCGCAGCAGCTGGCCAACCGTTTCCACTGCCCGCGTCTCGATGGACGAGAAGCCATGCAGCTCAAATACCCGGCGGAGCGTGTCCAGCACATGCAGCTCCACCAGCCGCTCCTCGGGAAGCCACTCGGGGAATCCGGACAGGGAGGCGGTGCGTGCCATGGTGGATTTTCTCCTCTTAGGTGTTGTGCTTGGGACTTGCCCGGCATCCCAAAACGGGCCAGGAACGGCGGCAGTCCAGCCAGTCATGCATAAACTATGTGCGGCAGTCAGTTTATGCGTCATCCGCCGGCATCTCTAATGCGGCGGACCGGCAGGGCTCGGCCGTCAGACAACTGCGCCGGAGGCCTCACGCCACGCTGTGCAGCAGCCCGACAATAAGGAGGACCCTTGGCGGCCAGTTCACGCAGCGCCCGCGAAGCAAAGCGCCGCATCCAGCAGATGGAAGCCAAGCGCGAGCTGCGGCGGGACCAGGAGAAGCGTCGTAAGCGGGACAACGTCATCGCCGCCGGTGCCGGAACCGCCGCCGTTGTCCTCGCCGTCGTACTCCAGCTCACAGCTTTTTCCGGAAATCCGACCGAGGAGGAGTTCGCCGCCGCCGAGGCCGGGCTGACCAGCCCGTCTGCGTCGGCACCTGCGAGCCCGACTGCCCAGGCCACCAACGGCCCGAATATCCCGGCTGCCGAGACCGCTGCGGGCAAGACGTTCACCGGAGACCTGGTCCTCAATGGGAGCGCCCTCGCTGTGGAGCTTGACGGGACAACCGCCCCGCAGGCCGCCGCTGTTTTCAAGTCCCTCAGCGATGAGGGCTACTACAACGGGAAATCCTGCCACCGCCTCACCACCGGTGAGACCTTCGGTTTGCTGCAGTGCGGCGCCTCCGGCCCTGAAGGCCAGGGCGATCCTGACTACACCTGGGGACCGCTGGAGAACACCCCCGCTGACAATACTTATCCCGCCGGAACTGTCGCCGTAGCCCGTACGGCCAATAACGCCTTTGGGAACGGAAAGCAGTTCTTTATTGTCTACAAGGACACGGTCATCCCGGCCGATACCGCCGGCGGGTACACGGTGGTGGGAAGGGTGACCTCCGGGCTGGATGTGGTGTCGAACATAGCTGCCTCCGGAATTACGCCGGGCAGCAGCGACACAGACGGCGCACCTGTGGAACCAGTCACGATAGACTCGTTTTCTCTGAAGTAGGAGGCCCGGCCCCGGCGGCTGCGGCGCAGGACCTGAGTATTTTCCTCCAAGCGAAAGACTTTTAGCGGTGACAGACAGTCAGAAATCCGACGAAACAGCAACAGACCTGACCGAGGCGACGGCATCCGCCGCCGTCGATGCAGCATCTGAAGCAGCCACCACCACGGCAACGGAAGCCCCCGTGGACGACGCAGCGGAGAGCAGTGCCCCAGAGAGCAACGAAGCGGAGAGCAGTGCCCCGGCAGCGGAAGCCCCCGTGGACGACGCGGAGAGCAGTGCTCCAGCAGCGGAAGCTCCCGTGGAGAGCGCAACGGAGAGCAACGAAGCGGAGCTCAACCCCGCACCGGCGCCCCGCCCGGCGCCCTCCCCGGCTGCTTTTGCCTCCCGCCCCAAGCCCGCTGCCGCACCTGCCGCAGCACCGGTCCCCGCAGCACCGTCCACTTCGCTGGCGGAAGCCTCAAAGTGGGGACGAGTTGAGGGCGACGGACACGTCTTCTTGACCATCGACGGCGCCGAGCACACTGTCGGCCAGTACCCGGACGTCAGCGACGACGAAGCCCTGGCGTACTTTGCCCGGAAATACGACGACGTAGTGGCCCAGATTGTGCTGCTCGAGCAGCGCGTCAGCTCCAAGGCCCCGAGCACCGACATGCAGAAAACCGTCACGCACCTCCGCGAGCAGCTGGCCGAACGGAATATGGTGGGAGACCTCCGGTCCGCCGAGGCGCGCCTCGACGAGCTCTCCACCCAGATTGCTGAGCTGGAAAAGGCGGAAAAGGCTGAGCACGACGCCGTCCGCGCCTCCGAGCTCGCCGCACGCGAGGCGATCGTTGCCGAAGCGGAGCAGATTTCCGGCCAGGACCCTGCCCAGACGCAGTGGAAGACCTCCAGCGCCAGGATGAACGAACTCTTCGAGAGCTGGAAGGCTGCCCAGAAGAGCGGAGTCCGGTTGGGACGCAGCAATGAGGACGCCCTCTGGAAGCGTTTCCGTGCCGCGCGCACCGTCTTTGACCGGCATCGCCGTGCCTACTTCTCGCAGCTGGACAGCAACAACTCCGCTGCCAAGTCGGCCAAGGAAAAGCTGATCGCCGAAGCGGAAGCGCTGTCCACCTCTACTGACTGGGGTTTCGCCGCCGGCGAGTACCGCCGCCTGATGGACCAGTGGAAGGCCTCCCCGCGGGCCAGCCGCAAGGACGACGACGCCCTGTGGGCACGGTTCCGCGCCGCCCAGGACGTCTTCTTCACAAACCGCCAGGCCGCTAATGACGAGATCGACCAGGAGTACTCGGCAAACCTCACGGTCAAGGAAGCCCTCCTGACCGAGGCCAACGCGATCCTCCCCGTGAAGGACCTCGGGGCCGCCAAGAAGGCCCTGCAGTCCGTTCGGGACCGCTGGGAAGAGGCCGGCAAGGTCCCCCGTGCAGACATGGGACGCATTGAAGCAGGACTGCGCAAGGTTGAGGATGCAGTGCGCCACGCTGAGGAAGAACAGTGGCAGCGGTCCAACCCTGAGCGGAAGGCACGCACCAACAGCGCCCTTTCCCAGCTGGAATCCGCTATTGCCGGGCTGCAGGACGACCTCGCCAAGGCCGAAAAAACCGGCGACCAGCGCCGGATCAAGGCCGCGCAGGAAGCTCTTGAAGCGCGGCAGGCATGGCTTGACCAGATCCAGCGCTCAGCCAGCGAGCTGTCCTAGGCTTATCGCCTGGCCCATAAAGCCGCCACTAATTGCAGGCCCGGCCCCGGTTATCCACATACCGGGGCCGGGCCTGTGCCTGTTAAGCGCAGGCGCGGCAGGATGGGTGGATGGCGATTCCATCACCTCCTCCCTCCGCCTCCTCCGGCAGGGATCTTGTCCAGGGCGGAGAAGCAGCACCCCGTTTTCCTGAGTTGTACGCCCCTGGCATGCCTTTTGCGTCGCCGGAGCTGCAATCCCTGGCCTCGGACGGCCTGCTGGAACGTTTCCATCAGCACGGCTACACGTTGCCCGGCGCCACAGCCTCCCCGCAGTTGCGGGCACGGGCTGCAGCGGGGGCCGTCCCCGCGTCTGTCCGCCAGCGGGTAGTCGCCGGCCGTATGACAGCAGCATGGATTTACGGCTGCGCGGGCGAACCGGACCGGATTGCCCTCCTGGTGGACGCGAAGCGGCGGGTTTCAAGCCTCCGGAACACCAGGGGCTGCACCCTGCATGAGGTGAAGCTTGGGCCCTTCGACGTCGTCAGCCTCGGCGGCCTGATGGTCTCCAGTCCCCTGCGCACCGCCCTTGATGTCGCCCTCCACGTGGAGGCCGAACGGGCCATTCCCACGCTCGAGGGGCTGCTCGCACGCCCGCAGAACGATGTGCGCCTGCGTTTGCTGGTGCTTGCCATCGAGGCCAGCCCCCGCGTTCCGCATAAGAAAGCAGCGCTGGAAAAGTTGGCCCGGCTAGCTCCGGCGCTTGTTCCCGGTGGTGCGGTAGACGTCGAAAACCCCGTCAATGCGACGGACGGCACTCAGGACGTGGTGAAGGTACTTGGGGTCCCCCATCTCGAAGGCGAACTTTGAGATGGCCACCCGGTCCGTGGAGGTATGGACGCTGGCTGCGAGGATGTTCACGTGGTTTTCGGACAGCACACGCGTCACGTCGGAGAGCAGCGATTTGCGGTCCAGCGCCTCCACTTGGATCTCCACCAGGAACACGCTGGACTGCGTGGGCGCCCAGTCCACGTCAACGATCCGGTCCGGCTGGTCCTTCAGGTCCGAGATGTTGGTGCAGTCGGTGCGGTGTACTGACACCCCCGAGCCCCTGGTCACGAAGCCGAGGATGGGATCCGGCGGCACCGGAGTGCAGCAGCGGGCAAGCTTTACCCAGACGTCACCGACTCCGCGGACCACAACGCCCGAATCGGAGAACCGCGCCTTCGTGACCTGGGTTGGGACGCTGACTTCGGTGATGTCGTCGTCGGTGCTTTCATTGCCGCCAAGGCTTTCAACGAGCTTCTCCATGACCGACTGCGCGGAGGTGTGCCCGTCGCCCACGCCGGCGTACAGGCCGGAAATGTCGACGTACTTGAATTCCTGCGCTACTGCGGCCAGGGCCTCGTGCGTCATCAGGCGCTGCAGGGGAAGGTTCTGCTTCCGCATGGCCCGGGTCAGCAGTTCCTTGCCGCGGTCGATCGCCTCTTCGCGGCGTTCCTTGCTGAACCACTGCCGGATCTTGTTGCGGGCCCTGGCACTCTTGACGAAATGCTGCCAGTCCTGGCTGGGTCCGGCGCCTTCGGCTTTGGAGGTGAAGATCTCCACCCAGTCGCCGTGGTTCAACTCGCTGTTGAGCGGAACCAGCTTCCCGTTGACCCGGGCGCCGATGGTGCGGTGCCCCACCTCGGTATGGACGGCATACGCGAAGTCCACCGGAGTAGATCCGGCCGGCAAGGCCATAACCTCACCCTTGGGCGTGAAAACAAACACCTCACGGGCGTTGATCTCGAACCGCAGCGAGTCAAGGAACTCGCCGGGATCCGACGTTTCCTGCTGCCAGTCCACCAGCGACCGCAGCCAGCCCATGTCGCCGTCGCGGGGGCTGCCCGGGCCCACGGCAGTCCGGTTGGGCTGGTCCTTGTACTTCCAGTGTGCCGCGACGCCGTATTCGGCGCGGCGGTGCATCTCGTGGGTCCGGATCTGGATTTCCACCGGCTTCCCGCCCGGGCCGATCACGGTGGTGTGCAGCGACTGGTACATGTTGAACTTCGGCATCGCGATGTAATCCTTGAACCTGCCGGGCAGCGGGTTCCACCGCGAATGCATGGTACCAAGGGCCGCGTAACAGTCCCGGACCGAGTCCACCAGGACACGGACCCCCATGAGGTCGTTGATGTCGTCGAAGTCCTTGTCGCGGACAATCATCTTCTGGTAAATCGAGTAGTAATGCTTGGGGCGGCCCGTGATGGTGGCCTTGATGCGGGCAGTGCGGAGGTCCTCCGTGATCTGGTCGCGGATGACACTGAGGCTCTTCTCCCGCTCAGGGGTCCTGTCCCCCACCATGCGGACAATCTCTTCGTAAACCTTCGGGTACAGCGCCGCGAAGGAGAGGTCTTCCAGTTCCCACTTGATGGTGTTCATACCCAGGCGGTGTGCAAGCGGGGCAAAGATTTCCAGCGTTTCCCGGGCCTTGCGGGCCGAAGATTCGGCCGACACGAAACGCCACGTGCGGGCGTTGTGAAGCCGGTCCGCCAGTTTGATCATAAGGACGCGGATGTCCTTGGCCATGGCCACGACCATCTTGCGCACTGTCTCGGACTGTGCTGCTTCCCCGAAGCTGACCTTGTCCAGCTTGGTCACGCCGTCGACGAGCATGGCCACTTCGGGGCCGAAGTCGCGCTTCAGGTCGGCGAGAGTGTAGGGGGTGTCCTCGACGGTGTCGTGGAGGAGCGCCGCTGCCAGGGTTGTTCCGCTCAGTCCCAGTTCGGCAAGGATGGTCGCCACCGCCACCGGGTGGGTGATGTAGGGATCGCCGCTCTTGCGCTTCTGCCCCCGGTGGCTTTGTTCCGCCACGTCGAAGGCGCGCTGGATCAGGTCGAAATCCTCTTTGGGATTGTTGGCCCTCACCGTCCTCAGCAGCGGCTCGAGGATGGGCGAATAATTTGCCGCGCCGCGTCCTGTCAGGCGGGCAAGCCTGGAGCGGGTGCGCTCCCTGCGGCCCGGGAACGTGGGGCGGGACCCGGAGTTGTCCACGGGAACCAATGAACCCGGACGTGCGGAAGCAGCCGCCCCGGTCTGCAGACCGGAAGGACTTTTATCTCCCTGTGCCGTTGGCACCGACGCCGAACGTTCTTCCAATGAAGCACCCCTCACCACCGTTTAATTACTTCAGTCTATTCCTCCGCCGGGGGACTTATTAAACCGGCCTTTAAAACAGGACGGGCCGGGTAGCGTCAAGGTTCTGACACTGCCCGGCCCGGCACCAGCGGCTCAGGATTGGGCCGGCTCTACCGCCGTTGCTCCAGACCTGGAAGCAGCCTCGGCCCGGCGGTGCTCCACCCGCTTGGCCTGCCTGACCAGATCGGGTTCGTTCTGGCGCAGCCAGGCGTACATGGGGGCCGCGACGAAAATCGTGGCTGCGGTTCCAATCAGGATGCCGACGAACAGCGCAAGCGAGAGGTCGCGCAGGGTTCCCGCGCCCAGCAGGCCTGCACCAATGAACAGGATGGCACCCACGGGGAGGATTGCCACCATCATGGTGTTGATCGAGCGGACCAGGGTCTGGTTCACCGCCAAATTGACTTCCTCAGCAAAGGTACGCCGGGTTGAGGCGTCCAGGTCCGCGGTGTTCTCGCGGATCTTGTCGAACACCACCACGGTGTCGTACAGCGAGTAGCTCAGGACGGTCAGGAACCCGATAATGGCGGACGGGGTGACTTCGAAGTCGCTGAGGGCGTAAACCCCTGCTGTGACGAACATCGTTACCACCATGCCGGCGATTGCCGAGAGTGACATCTTCCAGGTACGGAAGTACAACGCCATCAGCACGGCGGCCAGGAGCACAAAAATCACCAGGCCGATCAGTGCCTGCTTGGTTACGTCCGCACCCCACGTCGGACCCACAAACGTTGACGTCACTTCGTTGTCCGTGACGCCGTAGGCCGCGGTGAGGCCCTCCTTGATGCGAAGGGTCTCGTCGTCGGTGAGTTTGTCGGTCTGGATCCGCATGGTGGTCCCGGCCACGTTGGCTACGCGTGGAACGCTGCCCTCCACCACATCGGTGACGGCCTTTTCGCCCACGGCCGCGTCAGTTGTTTGGACGTTTGAGACGGTGAATTCGGACCCGCCGCGGAACTCGATGCCGAGGTTGAACCCGCCCTTGGCCACCGGAATAAGGATGGACAGGGCAACGGCAACGGCCGCAATGATGAACCAGATCTTTTTGGCGCCCACAAAGTTGTAGGAGCGTTTGCCCGTGTAGAGCTCGTTGCCGAAATTAGCGAAGCTTGGCATTACTTGTTCTCCTTCGCTGCAGACTTCGAGGAGCCTGCAAGCTGCTCCTGCTTCTGCGCCATCCGGCGCTCGGCAATGGTCATCCGGCGCTCTGCCTCGGCCGCAGCACCGGCGTTCTTGGCGCGCACCATGGCGGCAGGCTTATCTTCGGGCGTACGGATACGGCCTGCACCACGGTAGAGCGGCACAGCGCCCAGACGCTTGGGGTCGAGGCCGGACAGCCGGTGGCCCTCACCAAAGAACCTGGTGCGTGCCAGCAGCTGCAGGGTGGGGTGCGTGAACATAAACACCACAATGAGGTCGGCGATTGCGGTGAGGCCAAGGGTGAAGGCAAAGCCACGGACGTTGCCCACCGCTACGAAGTACAGGACAAGGGCTGCAAGGAGGTTGACGGCCTTGGAAGCGAGGACGGTGCGCTTTGCCCGCTTCCAGCCGTTTTCGACGGCGGACACCAGGCCGCGTCCCTCACGGAGCTCATCGCGGATGCGCTCGAAGTAGACGATGAACGAGTCTGCCGTCTGGCCGATGGCGACGATGATGCCGGCCACACCGGCCAGGGACAACCGGTAGTTTTCGGTCCAGCCCAGGATCGCGATGGCGAGATAAGTCAATATGCCGGCCACCACCAGCGAGGCGATGGTCACGAAGCCGAGGGCCCGGTACTGGAAGAGGGAATACACCACCACCAGCAGCAGGCCGATGATGCCCGCAAGGAGGCCCATGCGCAGCTGTTCCCCACCGAGGGTGGCAGAGATCTGCTGCTCGCTCTGGATCTCGAAGCTGATGGGCAGTGCGCCGAAGCGGAGCTGGTCTGAGAGTGCCTTGGCGCTCTGTTCCGTGAAGCCGCCGGTGATCTGGGGCCGCCCGTCAGTAATGACGGCAAGCGAGCGGGGCGCAGAGATGACCTGGTCATCCAGCACAATGGCGAACTGGGCTTTGGGGTCGTTACCGGTATCGCCGCCGGCAGCCACGTAGAACTGGTTCAGGCGTTCGGTGACCTCTTTGAACTTGGCGGTGCCTTCGTCGTCGAACTGGATGTTGACGGCCCACTCGTTCGTGACGGCGCCCTGTGCACCCTGCTGGAGCTGGAAGGAGGACGTGACGATGTTGCTGCCCTTGACCTCCACCGGACCGAGGATGTACTTGATGGCCGGATTCGTTCCGGACGCGGGCTCACAGGTCACCAGCGGCTTGGCCGGATCCGAGCGTTCCTGCTCATCCTGGGACGGGTTGTCGCAGTCAAGGGCTTCGAACTGGCGGTAGATTTCCGGCGTGATCCAGTTGGTGTCGCTGCTGTTGGCGGGTTCCGCCGTCGGCTTGGGCAACTGGTCCTCAGGAGCCCGCGACTCCTCCGGAACGGGAGCGCCCGCACCGTTGAGGAGGACCGGGCGGAAGTTCATGTCCGCGGAAGCCTGGATCAGGTCGCGCGTCTGGCTTGAGGGGGTGCCGGGAAGGCTGACCACCACGTTGCGCCCGGACTGGGTGCTGATCTCTGCTTCAGCGACGCCGGAACCGTCCACGCGCTGGCGGATGATGGCCACAGCCTGGTTGAGCTGTTCTTCGTTGATGTCCGAACCGCCCTCGACCTTCGGCGCCAGAATCATCTGGGTGCCGCCTTCGAGGTCCAGCGCCAGCTTTGGCGCCCAGCTCGCCTGTCCGGCCATGGTGCCGCCGGCAAGGACAGCAGTCAGCACGGCGAGTATTACGCCGAGCCAGACCAGGACCCTGAGGCCCGGTTTCTTAAGGCCAGTTCGTGCCATTGTTGATCTTTCTCTTATTCACGGAGGAACCGCCGGTGCATGCTTGGTGCCGGCACCGGCGGCGCTCCGCAGCCGTAGAGGTGTTGTGTAGAACCAGCGGGACTAGTTGTCCTTCTTGCCCTCGTCATTGAGCCGCTTCAGGGTCTCGTCCGGCGTCTCCACTGACGCGGACTGGGTGCCGGTTTCCCGGGCGGTGAGGGATGAAGCGTCATCCGGCACGGCGGGCACAGCCGGGGCGTCCTCGTCGGACACCGCGAGGGGCTCCACAATCTTGGTGACGGCCTGGCGGTGCACCGTGGCGAGGTTGCCCGGGGAGAGCTCCAGGGTGACCTTGTTCTCGACGTCGTCCATGTCGACGATGCGGCCGAAAAGACCGAAGCTGGTCATGACCTCGACGCCCGGGGCGAACTGCGATTGGAGTTCAGCCTGCTGCTGCTGCGTCTTCTTGTTGCGGCGGAACATCATGAAGATGAACACGCCAAGCATGACGAAGAGGAGTATTGACATTAGATCCAAGGGAAAAATCCGTTCTATTGCGTGCCTGGCCGGTTTCCGGCGACGTCCGATGAGTTCCGTCCGCTGGCCGGACTGGCGGACAGAAAACCTGACGGATTTCCTTCTCCGCCGGAGCAACCGCATTGTGGTGGCTGCAGGAACAAAGACCCGAACGTGCCGAGCGTCATACCAGTCTAAAGGGAAAAGCTGAAGGGAGCCTGTTATTGGCTTTGCGGGGCCCACTCTTCCGTGCCGTCGGCGTCGTCGCCGGCCGTTTCAAACAGGTCCAGCGGCTCCTGCCCGAAGACGCCGGCAGGGATGGCGTAGCCAAGGTGGGTCCAGGCGGGGGCCATGGCGATCCGGCCCCGGGGAGTGCGGCCCAGGAGTCCCTCGCGGACCAGGAAGGGTTCGGCCACCGTTTCCACGGTCTCGGTTTCTTCGCCGACGGCGATGGCCAGGGTGGACAGCCCGACAGGACCGCCGCCGAATTTGGTGATCAGCGCCTCCAGGACCGACCGGTCCAGCCTGTCCAGTCCTTTTTTGTCGACTTCGTACATATCCAGCGCAGCTGATGCCGCCCGCGCGTCGATCTGTTCAATGCCGTGGACCAGCGCCCAGTCTGTTATACACCGCAGCAGCCTGTTGGCGATGCGGGGTGTGCCGCGCGAACGTCCGGCAATTTCGCTGAAGCCGGCGGAGTTGACCTTGAGGTCCAGCAGTCCCGCGGAGCGGCGCAGGACAAGCTCGAGCTCGGCGACGGAATAGAACTCCAGGTGCCCGGTGAAGCCGAAGCGGTCGCGCAGCGGCCCGGGCAGGAGGCCGGCGCGGGTCGTGGCACCAACGAGGGTGAACGGCGGAAGTTCGAGCGGAATCGCCGTGGCGCCGGCTCCCTTGCCCACCACGATGTCCACTCGGAAGTCCTCCATGGCCATATAGAGCATTTCCTCTGCCGGCCGGGACATCCGGTGGATCTCGTCCAAAAACAGGACCTCGCCCTCGGACAGGGAGGAGAGGATGGCCGCCAGGTCTCCGGCGTGCTGGATGGCAGGGCCGCTGCTGATCCGCAGCGGGGCGTTCATTTCGGACGCAACAATCATGGCCAGCGTGGTTTTGCCGAGGCCTGGCGGACCGGAAAACAGCACATGGTCCGCGCTCCGGCCCCGCATCCGGGAAGCCTGCAGCACCAGGGACAGCTGCTTGCGGACCCGGTGCTGGCCCACGAAGTCGTGCAGGTTCTTGGGCCGGAGGGCGGCCTCGATGGCGCGCTCCTCCGGCTCCTCCCCTGCGGCCACCACTGACGGTTCAGCCACGGCTGCCTACGCGGTTGCCGGCACGGGCCCCGTCCTGGCCCAGCCAGCGAAGCGTGGTCCGCAGGATCTCCGGGACATTGCCGCGGAACGAGACCTCAGGATCATCGGCCAATGCCTTGTCGATACTTGCCGACGCGTCCTTTTCGGACCAGCCGAGGCTGGTCATGGCTGCGACCACCTGGGGCTTCCAGGCAGCCTCTGCAGCGGTGGGCGCGCTGGCGGTGCCGGCGGTGCCGTGCGGAACCAGCTTCCCTGCAAGCTCAAGGACGATCCGGCCGGCCACTTTTGGCCCGATACCGGGCACCTTGGTGAACGTTTTGCTGTCCCCGGTGTGTGCCGCCACCCGGATGGCCTCCGGATCATGGACGGCGAGAACCGCCAGGGCCAGCCGCGGCCCCACCCCGCTGACACTGAGCAGGACATCGAAAACCTCACGCTCGTCGTCGGACGCGAAACCGAAGAGCGTCAGCGAATCCTCCCGGACGATCAGGGAGGTAAAAAGCTGGCCCTCCTCCCCGGTGCGGAGCCGGCTGAGGGTCTGCGGCGTGGCGTTGACGCTCATGCCCGCGCCATTGAGGTCGATGACGGCCGTGGACAGGCCAACGTGCGCTACGGTTCCGCGGAGGAAACTGATCAAGGGCCTGGCTCCTGTGTACTGCCGGGCTCCAGGAATTGGACCGGCGATCCGAACATATCTACGAATACCCTAGCAAGCGGCCAGGACAATCAGCGTGCGCGCCGCACCTTCGCTTCGGCTTGAGCCCACGCTCTTTGGGCCGGCGTGAGCGAAGAACTGCCGGGCCCAGTGGTGGCAACGGCCGCGCCGCTGCCGGCCCGCCAGGCATGCGTGATGGCCAGCGCCAGGGCGTCCGCCGCGTCGGCCGGGCGCGGCGGCGCGTCCAGCCGGAGGATCTTGGTGACCAGCTTGGTCACCGCCTCCTTGTTGGAGGAGCCGCTGCCGGTGACTGCGGCTTTGACTTCCGACGGCGTATGCAGCGCCACCGGGATCCCGCGGCGCGCGGCGGCGGCAATCACCACGCCGGACGCCTGCGCAACCCCCATCACGGTGCTGACGTTGAGCTGGGAGAAGACACGCTCGACGGCGAGCACCTGGGGCTCGTAGCGGTCCAGCCACTCGTCGATCGCCAGGGCTATCACCAGGAGGCGCTGGTCCAGCGTTTCGTCCGGAGAGGTTCCGACCACCCCTACGGCCACCATGGTGGCCCGCCTGTTGCGTTCGACGTCCACCACGCCGATGCCGCAGCGGGTCAGTCCGGGGTCAACCCCCAGTACGCGCAGCGTCACGGGTGGCCGGGTTCAGCAGGCAAGGCCCGGCGTCATTCGGATTCCAGGGCAGCCTGGACTTCGTCGCTGAGGTCGGCGTTGCTGTAGACGTTCTGGACGTCGTCGAGGTCTTCGAGCGCGTCTGCCAGCTTCAGGAACTTGCGGGCGCCGTCAACGTCGAGTTCCACCTGCATCGAGGGGACAAACTCCACCTCGTCGGTGTCGTACTCGATGCCGGCTTCGTTGAGTGCCTCGCGGATGGCCTGCAGGTCACCCGGTTCAGAGTGGATCTCAAACGTTTCCCCGTTGTCCTTGACTTCCTCCGCACCGGCGTCCAGGACTGCCATCAGGACGTCGTCCTCGCTGAGGCCGTTCTTGGGCAGGTTGACTACACCTTTGCGGGCGAAGAGGTAGCTCACGGATCCGGGATCAGCGATGGTGCCGCCGTTGCGTGAGATGGCCAGGCGCACCTCGGAGGCCGCACGGTTCTTGTTGTCCGTGAGGCACTCAACCAGCAGCGCCGAGCCCTGCGGGCCGCGGGCTTCGTACATGATTTCCGTGTAGTCAACCACTTCGCCGGTGAGGCCGGCACCGCGCTTGATGGCACGGTCGATGTTGTCGTTGGGAACCGAGGTCTTCTTCGCTTTGGTGACGGCAAGTTCCAGGCCGGGGTTGCCGGCGAGGTCCGGGCCGCCCATCCGGGCTGCAACTTCGATGTTCTTGATCAGCTTGGCGAACGACTTGGCGCGGCGGCTGTCAATGATCGCCTTCTTGTGCTTGGTCGTCGCCCATTTGGAGTGGCCTGACATGCTTTACGCTTCTCCTCTGATCATGCGGATAAAAAGTTCATGTACGCGTTTTTCCCCGGTCACTTCCGGATGGAAGGAGGTGGCCAGCAGGTGGCCGGAACGCACTGCAACAATTCTAGCCGTCCCCGGCAGCGGGACCGCGTGGGAAGCGTGCTCCGGATCCGCCGGTTCCACCTGGGCAAGGATCTCCACGTCCGGGCCCACGCGTTCCACCCAGGGGCCCCTGATGAAGACGGCGTGGACCGGAGGAACACCGGTCTCGGTGGCGCTGAAATCGAGTCCCTTGAAGTCAAGGTCCGTTTCGAAGGACTCGCGCTGCCGGCCGAAGGCGTTGCGCCGGACGGTGATATCAAGTCCACCGAAGGTCTGTTGCGGAGTTCCGGCGAGGTCTGTGGCTGGATCAGCGATGTCCGCGGCAAGCAGGATCATCCCGGCACAGGAACCGTAAACGGGCAGGCCCTCGGCGATCCGCTCCCGAAGGGGTTCCGCCAGGTCGAAGGCGCGGGCGAGCTTGTCGATCGCGGTGGATTCACCGCCGGGAATAATCAGCCCGTCCAGGCCGTCCAGTTCCTTGGGACGGCGGATCCCGACGCCCTCGGCTCCGGTTGCTTCAATGGCACGGAGGTGCTCACGGAAGTCACCTTGAAGCGCCAGCACGCCGATCCGCAGGCCCGAGCCCACGCGCGCGGAAGCAGCTGAAGGGGAATTTGTCATCCATCCAGCATAAGGGGCGCGGCCTTCCTGACCGGCGCCGGAGACCCGCCCCGACGGCGGTTGCATGCCGTTGCTGGGATATATTCGAAGCATGCTCTACTTCAGTGTTCCGCTCGGCAAGCTGGTCCGCCGGGTGTCCCGGCTACGGGGCGGCGGCTCTGCCCTGCCCGGGCTGGTGGTCGAAAAAATCGATCCCGGCTTCATGCGGCGGACGCTCACCACGCTCCCCCACGGCGTGGCCGTGGTGAGCGGTACCAACGGCAAAACAACCACCACCAAAATGGTGGTGGAGCTGCTGGAGAGCCAGGGGCTGAAGGTTTTCACCAACCGCACCGGCAGCAACTTCACGCGTGGCGTCGCCGCCGCGCTGCTGGGTGAAGTGGACTGGCGGGGCCGGCTCGATGCCGACGTCGCCGTACTGGAGCTCGACGAGGCCCACGCCGTGCACTTCGTCAACAGCGTCCCGCCCCGTTACTGCCTGCTCCTGAACGTCCTCCGCGACCAGCTGGACCGGTTCGGTGAGATCGACAAGACGGCCCAGCTGCTCCAGCACATCGCCGCCAAAACCACCGGAACGGTGGTGCTGAACCGGGAGGACCCCCGCGTCGCCAGGATCGCCAGCACCCTGACCGGGCAGGACGTCAAGTACTTCGGCTTGGACGATTCGCTGCTGGGCACCTTCCCCAACGACGACGACATGCGCGCCGCTCCCGGAAGTCCCGCTCCGGCGGGCCTTCCCGAGAAGCCTGCCGCCGACGTCGTCCTCCGCAAGGTGGGTGCGGACACCGCCGAATTTGAGTACGACGGCGTCACGGTCACCACCGGGATGAAGCTGCGCGGCGTCTACAACATCTTTAATGCGGCCGCGGCGCTGACCCTGGCCCGCAGCATTTGCGGCGGCGGCGCAGCCACTGCCGACCACGACACCCTGCTGGCTGCACTCGCCCAGGTTGCGCCTGCCTTCGGCCGCGGCGAAAGCCTCACGGTCGATGGGCAGCCCCTTGACCTGGTCCTGGTCAAGAACCCCAGCGGGTTCCGGCTCGGCCTGAAGTCCTTCCCCGCCGGCGGCTACGCCACCATGATTGCCATCAACGACAACTACGCGGACGGCCGCGACATGTCCTGGCTGTGGGACGTGGAATTCGACTCCCTGCGCGAGGGCGGAGTGGACCAGCTCACCGGATCCCGTGCCTACGACATGGCCCTGCGCCTGCAGTACGACGACGTGCGGATCGGCGGGGTCGAGCCCGAAATTACGCCTGCCCTTGCCTCCTTCATCAGGGAAGCCCAGGGCAAGCCCAAGCGCATCTTCTGCACCTACACAGCCATGCTGGCCATCCGCCGCGAGCTGTCCAAAATCACCACCGTGGAGGTTGTCTCTTGAGCGAGTCAGGCGCGAATCCCGCAAGGGAAAGCTCCGAAAGCAAGGGCACCATCCGTGTTGTCCAGCTCTACCCCCGCGACATGAACATCTACGGCGACTGGGGCAACGCCCTGGTCCTTCAGCAGCGCATCAGGTGGCACGGCTACACTCCCGAGCTGCTCGAATACAACGTGGGCGATCCCTTCCCGGAGGACGTGGACATCATCGTGGGCGGCGGCGGCCAGGACAGCGGCCAGCTGGTCATCCAGGACGACCTGCAGGCACGTGCGGGAGCGCTGAAGGACCTGGCCGAGGACGGCGCGCCGATGCTGGTCATCTGCGGGCTCTACCAGCTTTTCGGACGGTTCTTCAAAACACGCACCGGAGCAGTAATCCCCGGCATCGGCATCCTTGACGTGGAAACTCACGGCACTGAGGAGCGCCTGATCGGCAACGTGAAGGTGGCTACGCCGGAGTTCGGCGAGGTGCTGGGTTACGAGAACCACAGCGGGCAGACCACCCTCGGCACCGGGGTGCGGCCGCTCGGCACCGTGGCCAAAGGGACCGGAAACAACAGCAGCGACGGCCACGAAGGTGCCCGCTACCGCAACATCGTGGCGAGCTACCTGCACGGGTCCCTGCTGCCGAAGAATCCAGCCATTGCCGACTTCCTGATACGGACGGCGGCCGAGCGGAAGTACGGTACGTTCCAGCCCGGCCACCCGGACGACCATTACGCGGAACTGGCGAGGGAACACGCGGCGCGCCGCCCGCGCTGACCGGCACACCGTCCAGCGGCCGACGGCGGCCCGCACCTTTGGCGGTCAGGCTTAAGGTTCGCGGGTTATCAGGAGTTCGTGGGCACCCGCTGCCCCCGCACCGCGGGATTCCACCACCGTGCTGGTCCGCTGCCTGGTCGCCATGTCCGCTTCCGGACCGGCACACTGTCCCTGCGGCGCATCAGCGGCCACCGAACACCAGCGGTACGGGTCGCGGACAATCACCGATGGCGCCCACGCCAGGTCCGTGGCGGACCACTTTCCTGAGGGGTCCTGGCCAAACTGCGCCCTCACCAGCAGGCCCTCGTTATTGACCACATACCGGGGAGACCGCTCCGTGACACCGTTGCCCAGGCCGTACACAATCCAGGTGCCCTTGTAGTTTTCGATGGGCAGGACCGAGTGGGTGTGATGTCCATACACCAGGTTGAACTGCCGGCTGTCCACCAGTGCACGCGCCACCTCCTCCTGCTGGGCGTTCGGTTCGCTGGCGTACTCATCACCGGCGTGCATGGCGGCCAGGACGATGTCCGCCCCCAACGCCCTTGCCTTTTCAGCCTTGGCAATCATGGCTGCGGGGTCCAGCATGTCCACCTGCCAGGGATATTCAGGAAGCAGTCCGTTGAGCCCGTACGTGGCTTGGATAATGGCGACTTTAGCTGCCGCCGTCCGCATGATGAGAATGCCGTGGGATTCGCTTTCAGTCCGGTAGGAGCCCGTGTGCTTGAGACCGGCAGCATCCAGGGCGTCCAGGGTGCGCAGCAGGCCGTCGGTGCCACGGTCGATGGTGTGGTTGCTGGCGGTGGTGCAGGCCTGATACCCCACGTCCTTCGACGCGGCGATGATCTGGGGCGGAACGTTGAACGATGGGTACGACGAAAACGGTCCTTCCGGGCCTGCCACCGGCGTCTCCTGGTGGCAGATGGCGAGGTCGCTGTTGTTGATGTACCGGCGTTGGCCTTCCAGGAGTGGCCCAAAATCCATGCCCGCCTTGCCGGCGGCTGCGGCGTCCTGTTGCGCCTGCTGCCAGAGCTGGCTGTGGATCAGCATGTCGCCGGTGACCAGCACGGTGGTGCACCGGATCATCGGGCAGGCCGGGCCCTTCCCGGGCGTGGAGGTGGGGGTGGGTGTTGGTGTGGGGGTTGAGGCAGGAGCGCTGTTTGGGGCCGACGCAACGCCGGAACCGGGACGCCGGCTAGCAGACTCCGCCGTCTGTGGTGTTCCCCCGTCCTGTTCCGCCACGAGGCCGCAGCCGGCAAGCGCAGCAGCCGTAACCAAGGCCGCTGTTGTGGACCCGGCACGCGAGGCAACACCGCCCCAACTAATCCCCATAGCGGTCATTCTAGGCAACGCCCCGGGCCGCCACGAGTATTTGAGGGTCGTTGAGAAGGTGCGGCCCGTGTGGAAGATTTACGGCATGACAAACCCCCTGCTCACTCCCAGCACGCTCCCGTTCGCACTGCCCCCGTTCGCGGACATTGAGGCATCCCACTATGCCCAGGCGGCTGAGGCAGGATTCGGGGAGCACTTGGCCGAAGTCCAGGCGATAGCGGAGAACAGTGATCCCGCCACCTTTGAGAACACGGCAGTGGCTATGGAGCGCTCCGGCCAATTGCTCCAGAGGACTGCTGCGGCGTTCTTTACGCTGGTCTCTGCCGACGCATCTGACGAAATCCGGGACCTGGAAACCCAGCTTTCACCGCGCTTTGCAGCCCACCAGGATGAAGTGTTCCTGAACCGGGCCCTGTTCGAGCGCTTCGCCGCCATCGGTACAACGGGTCTTGATCCGGAGTCGGCACGCCTGGTGGATGAGTATCTGAAGGAGTTCCGGCAAACAGGCATTCAGCTGGACGGTCCCGGGCAGGAGCGGCTGCGGGAGCTCAATGCGGAGCTCTCCAGGCTGGGAACCGAATTCGGCCAGCGGGTCAAGGAAGGGATGAAGTCCGCGGCCCTGCTGCTGGAGGACCCTGCAGAGCTGGCGGGGCTGCCGGCCGACGAAGTGGCCGCCGCGGCAGAAGCAGCCCGCGCGGCCGGTCATGAGGGAAAGTTCCTCCTGTCGCTGATCCAGCCCACCAACCAGCCGGCCCTTGCCGCTTTGGAGAACCGGGACGTCCGGCGGCGGCTGTTTGAAGCCTCGGTGGCCCGCGGCAGCAGCGGCGGAAAGCTCGACGTGCTCGAACTCGCCAGGTCCATGGCCGCCCTCCGTGCCGAAAAGGCTAAACTGCTGGGCTTCGCCAACTACGCCGAACTCGTGGTGGACCGGCAGACAGCACCCGATTTCGAGTCTGTGCAGTCGATGCTGAACCCCATGTCCCCGGCGGCGGTCCGCAATGCGGACCGTGAGGCCGCGGCTCTATCGGAGGCAGCCGGGCACGCTTTGGAGGCCTGGGACTGGGCCTTCTACTCCTCGAAGGTCCGGCGGGAAAAGTTCGAGGTGGACGAGCAGGCCCTGCGGCCCTATTTCGAGCTGGACCGTGTCCTGGCCGACGGCGTCTTCTTCGCTGCCACGTCCCTCTACGGCATTACCTTCCACGAGCGGAAAGATCTTGCCGGTTACCACCCCGATGTGCGGGTCTGGGAGGTCCGGAATGAGGACGGCAGCGCCCTGGGGCTGTTCCTCGGCGACTACTACACCCGCGAGTCCAAGCGCGGCGGGGCCTGGATGAACTCCCTGGTGGAACAGTCGGGACTGCTCGGGACCAAGCCAGTGGTCATCAACAACCTGAACATTTCCAAGCCGCCCGCGGGCGAACCTACGCTGCTGACCCTGGACGAGCTGCGAACCACCTTCATGAGTTCGGGCATGCCCTGCACGGGCTGTTCTCCAATGTCACCTATCCGCGGTTTTCCGGTACCTCGGTTCCGCGCGATTTTGTGGAGTACCCGTCCCAGGTCAACGAGATGTGGATCATGTGGCCGGAGGTGCTGGCCAACTACGCGAAGCACTACGCCACCGGCGAGCCGCTTTCCCAGGACATCGTGGAGAAACTGAACGAATCGCGGCTCTGGGGTGAGGGCTTTGCCACCACCGAGTACTTGGGGGCAGCGCTGCTGGACCTGGCCTGGCATGTCTTGGGGAGAAGCGAAATCCCCGAGGATGCACTGGCGTTCGAGGACAAGGCCCTGGCGGCTGCCGGAATCGCCCACGCACTGATTCCGCCGCGCTACCGGACGGGATACTTCCAGCATGTCTTTGCGGGAGCAGGTTACGCGGCCGGCTACTACTCGTACATCTGGAGCGAGGTGCTGGATGCCGAGACGGTGGACTGGTTTACCGAGAACGGCGGCCTCACCCGGGCGAACGGTGAACGTTTCCGCCGGGAGCTCCTGGCCCAGGGAAACAGCCGCGACCCGCTCGAGTCCTTCCGCACCCTCCGAGGCCGCGACGCAAAGCTCGAGCCCCTGCTAAAGCGCCGCGGGCTCGAGTAACCCTCCCCCCTTCCCAACTGAGTAGCGCTATGTGACCCTTCTATAGTTCGTCAAGCCGTGGAGGGGTCCGTCTTTGTCGCGTTGAGGGTTCGGTAGATCTGGCGGGCGAGGTAGCGTTTGATGCACCGCCGGATTTCCCTTTTGGTCCGTCCTTCGGCACAAGTCACTTACAGGACACCCCAATCGGGGGCCAATCGTTCTGTGAGTCACGACCACAGCGCGGAACGGCCAGTACCAACTCTGCCAGCCAGTCCCGGACCAGCCACCCCAATCCTCACAGTCGTTCTGAACCCTCAAAACGACAGTTAGAGCTACCTACTTGGGTTAAGCGAACGACGCCGGTCCCCCACCAGAGATAGGTGAGGAACCGGCGTCGTACTTCAACAACGAAGGCGACGAGTCACTCGGCAAACGTGACTCGCCGCCGTCGCGGTTTGTTGCTCGAAGGCAGGTACTGGTCCGGCAGCTTGCGTAAAAGGGGCCCCGCGTCCCCGCTCGCCGCGAAGCGGCCTTAGCGGGACGTGGGGAATAGCAAGCAGAGGATCAGGACCTGCCGTCAGGAAGAGAACTACCAGCCGCGCTCGGCGAGCCTGTGCGGCTGGGGGATCTCGTCGACGTTGATTCCCACCATGGCTTCGCCCAGGCCGCGGGAGGCCTTGGCTATGACGTCGGGGTCGTCGAAGAAGGTGGTGGCCTTCACGACGGCGGCCGCGCGCTGGGCGGGGTTGCCGGACTTGAAGATGCCCGAGCCCACGAACACACCGTCGGCGCCGAGCTGCATCATCATGGCGGCGTCGGCCGGGGTGGCGATGCCGCCGGCGGTGAACAGCACCACCGGAAGCTTGCCGGCAGCGGCAACTTCCTTGACCAGTTCGTACGGGGCCTGCAGTTCCTTGGCCGCAACGTAGAGCTCGTCCTCGGGCAGGGCTGCAAGCTTGGCGATCTCGGAGCGGATCTGGCGCATGTGGCCTGTGGCGTTGGAGACATCACCGGTACCGGCCTCGCCCTTGGAGCGGATCATTGCCGCGCCCTCGTTGATGCGGCGCAGCGCCTCACCGAGGTTGGTGGCACCGCAGACGAAGGGAACGGTGAAGTTCCACTTGTCGATGTGGTTGACGTAGTCGCAACCAGGACCACCAGTGGAACACCAAAGGCAGCAAGGCCGGGCACCCCAGCACGCCCTCAGCCCGCAAACCACCAAAAACCGCATCCAGCGGGACCAGCGCAAGCGGATCGGTGGATCAAGGCTTAGCCTCCCGGCGTCCTCCTCCGTCGTGGAAGGGTATGAGGCAGGAGCGGGCCGCTTCTGCGCGTTGAATTGTCGGGGGTGAGATCAACTAGGGCCGAAACGCTCATTGATTACACTACAGAGAAGCCGGGACGGCGGGCGTCTTGCCCTTGACGGTCACTACGGTGCCGTCCACACTCTAGTGGATGAGTGATGACCCCAAGGAACCCCTCGTCCTGCGCCTCGTTGAACGGCTGGCTGCCAGCTATCCGGAGTTGCCCCGGGACCACATCGAGGGAGTCGTCGCAGAGGAGTACGACGTCCTGGACCACCATGCGCGTATCCGCACTTACATACCGATTTTGGTCGAACGCAGCGCATGGAACCGGCTCCACCGCGAGGGGACCCGTCTTAGCCCCTAGGCTGAGCCGGCAGATGGGTGGGGGCAGGTCTGGAGGGCCTGCCCCCACGCAGCTCGGGCCGGTCAGGCTCGTTGGGCCCCTGGTCGTCCGTTGCTGACTGCGAAGGACGCGTCAAGGACGGCCGGTGAGGTGGTGTCGGCGGCTGCGGCCACTGTGAGGTAGTCGCTTCGGAACTCCTCAGGGGTTACGGTGCAGCGGGTCCACCCGCGCTTGTCCGGATTTATGTAGCGGGTGTGCGGGTTGTTGGGCAGTGCGTTTTTGATGGACTGGGCCCAGCCGCAACCGGAGCTGATCGAAGTTCCGACGAACTCGGTGGTGACGATCTTTGAGGCCGGATCCGCGAAGTCCAGGAGGACGTCGTTGACGAAGGCGGCGTGCCAGTCACCGCTCAGGATTACTGGGTTGGCAGGGTTCTGCTGGTGAATGAAGTTGGTGAGCCTGTTGCGTGAGACGACGTAGCCGTCCCACTGGTCGTGGTTGACGGACAATACCTCGGACGGGTCGTAGTCGTACTGGGCCATCATGGTCTGCTGGGCGATAACATTCCAGCGTGCCGGGGAGGATGCGAGTCCCTGGAAGAGCCACTGTTCCTGCGCGTCCACCATGAGGGTGCGTGAGGGGTCGTAGACGTCCGGGTGCTGCGGTCCGCCGGGGAAGTTCTCGGTCAGCTGGTCAGAGCGGTACTGCCGGGTGTCCAGGACGTGGAACCTTGCCAGGTTGCCGTAGTCCAGGCCGCGGTACAGCACCATGTCCGGGCCGGTGGGCCGCTGCGGGCGGCGCAGCGGAAGGTGCTCGTAATAGGCCTGAAAAGCGTTGGCGCGAAGTTGGAGGAACCGCTGGGGTTCGTTGGAGGCCTCGTTGTCGGGCTGGGACATACCGGCGGCCCAGTTATTCTCGACTTCGTGGTCGTCGAAGGTCACGACGAAGGGGAACCTGGCGTGCGCGGCCTGCAGGTCCGGTGAGCTCTTGTACTTGGCATGGTTGTTGCGGAAGTCGGCCAGGCTCTCGTGGTTCCTGCCCTCGTAGGTGTAGTCCCCCACGTGCACCACCAGGTCAAGGTCCTCCTGCGCCATGGTGCGGTAGGCAGCGTAACGGCCGCCAGCCCACGACTGGCAGGAAGCCAGGCCGAAGGTGACTTTACCGGGGTCCGACCCTGCCGCCGGTGCCGTGCGGGTATGCCCGACTTGGCTTTCCTCGCTGCCGACGCGGAAGCGGAACCAGTAATCGGACGAAGGATTCAGGCCCACCACCTCGGCGTGGACGGAATGGGCCAGCTCGGGTGTCGCAACTTCGCTGCCGGCCTTGACGACCGTCCGGAATTCCGGGTCTGCGGCAATCTGCCAGTTCACCTGGAGTTGGTACGGCGGCATGCCGCCGCGGCCGTCAGCGGCTTGTGGCTCCGGGGCCAGGCGGGTCCAGAGGACGATACCGTCAGGGGTGGGGTCGCCTGAGGCGATTCCGAGGGTGAACGGATTCTGTGGAAACCGCGGCTCCGCCCATGCGGGGGCTGTGGAGAATCCGTAAATGGCTGCAGTCGCCGCCGCTCCGCCTGTCCAGGTGAGGAAGCGGCGACGGGATGTGGCAAGGGAAAGGGACACGATGTCTCCTGGGTGTCGGGTGATGTCCGGCCCATTCAGTCAAGGGGAATCAAGGGCGCGGTAAACCGGGGGTTAACACGCTCCAAACGTTGCCTGAGACATGGCCCAGCGGCGATCGTGGGGCCGGGCCCAGCTGTCTCCTCCGATCGCTGCCCTATCACAGCCTTCTGAAGAAGTCGCCAGTCTTCAGGTTATTTTGTGGCCATTCCCGGTTCGCGTTGAGGGAAGCTTCACCGCGCAAACTGTTGATGAGCCAGACGACCACCAAAGAGGCTTGGGCAGGGTGGCACGGATGGCTCCGTGCCCGGGTCCGCGGCCCGAGGCAGAGTTGCCGTGAACAGCCGGCGAAGACCCTGTGAACGGCGGCGTGTGGGTTGTGACACCCTCTCTCGAGGGTCCTAGCGTCGCTGTCATGATTACCCCACATCATAAAATCAGCAGAGCGGCCATCACCGCGCTGGCCATCTCCATTCCCGGTGTCTTCCTTGCCCCGGCAGGCGCCTCGACCGCCACACCCGGGGTCCCGGGAGCCCAGACCCGGCACTCCGAGCCGACACCCGCGGCGGAACTCGACCTTGGAGCCCCTGGACTGCCCGAGACACGCACCGAGACCACGCTCGCCCCGGGCCTAACACGGACCACCATCACCCGCGGAATCCCCAATACGGACTTCTTGTGGAGCGCCGAAGTCGCCGTCCCGTCCGTCTCTCCGGACCCGGATGCCCCAGCCTCAGCACTGTCAACCCAGGCGCAAGCGCAAATGGTTGCCGACAAGCTCAGCGCAGCGGGTGTTCCTGCCAGGGTCGAGCACGTCCAGTCACCCGAGCTGGCCGACGCCGGCGGGGACCTCGGCTACCGGGTCCGGGCTGGACAGTTCACCGCGAAGGCTGATGGCACCGCGACCGTCGATCAGATCAAGGCGGCCGGCTACAAGTCCTCCGTCATCTACACGGGCTGGGACGGCGATGCGGGCGCCAGCGAGGATGACCGCGGCCCCTGGAACCTGGAAGTGCTCACCATTGACCCCAAGGAATTCCGAGGTGACCTCACCTCATCGTTCGGCTCGAACCTCCAAGACCGCGAGACCACAAGCTCACTCGCCGCCGCTGCCGGTGCGCTTGCGGCACTCAACGGAGGATACTTCGTCATGGACCCAGCCGGCGGCGCCCCAGGCGATTCCGCGGGCGCGGCCGTGCTGGACGGCAAGGTCCTTAGCGAACCCGTCGGGGACCGGCCCTCCCTGGTGCTCGACAAGAACAGCACCTCCATCCAGCGCCTGCAGTGGCATGGCACCGTCACCGCTCCAAGCCACGCCGGAGAACTCCCCCTCGGCGGCCTGAATCGCGTGCCGGGGCTCATCCGCAACTGCGGCGGCACCGATGACACTCCGACGAACCTGCCGCTGCACGACTTCACCTGCACGGACGCCGACGAAATCGTCGCCTTCACCCCGGAGTACGGCCAGACGCCGTCCGGGCCTGGTCTCGAAGTCATCCTCGACGCCCACGGCACGGTGACGGCTGTGAACCACACCCGCGGCACCACGGTCCCGGCCGGCGGACAGAGCATCCAGGCCATTGGTGCGGACACGGACAAGCTCGCCGCCCTCGCCACCCCCGGCGCCAAGCTGAAAATCGACACGGACCTGCTCGACGAAAGCGGAAAGACCCTGAAGACCGGGGCCACCACCGACGTCGTCAACGGCGGCCCCACCCTGGTCGAAAACGGCCAGCTGAACGTCACGGCCCGGCGCGACGGAATGGTCCGCACCAACGACAGCAACAGCTTCTTCTACGGCTGGGTCCACAAGCGCAACCCCCGCACCATCGCCGGCACCGACGCCCAGGGCCGCACCCTGCTCGTCACCGCCGACGGCCGCCAGACCACCAGTCTTGGGCTCAGCATCAAGGAATCCGCTGACGTCGCCCGCTCCCTGGGCATGGTCAATGCCATCAACCTGGACGGCGGCGGATCCACCACTATGGTCCAGGGTGGCCAGGTCGTAAACTCGCCCTCCGATGCCACCGGCGAACGCCCCATCGGAGACGCCCTCCTGGTCCTGCCCGGACGCAAGAACTAACTAAGCCCCACCCCTCTCCCCGGCGCGGCAAATACCTGCCGGGCCAATCCCGAACATCACTCTGGAGACACCATGAAGTACACGAAGCTGCTAACCGCGGCCGTCCTCACCGCGGGCCTTACCCTGGGAACAACACTCTCGGCGCAGGCAGCCGACACCAACCCCAACGGCACGGACAACCACTTCGACCTGCAGGCACACCGCGGCGGGCTCGGCCTCACCGTCGAATCCACCCTGGCATCCTTTGCGAAAGGCCTTGAGACGGGTGTCAGCACCCTTGAGCTCGACCTCCAGATCACCAAGGACGGCCGGGAAGTTGTCACCCACGACCGCAGGATCAGCGGGCAGAAATGCCAGGACACCGCCCCCGTCACTGCAGGAGACGCGCAGTTCCCGTACGTCGGCAAGTACATCAAGGACCTCACCTTCAACCAGGTCCGCAGCCTGGACTGCGGCTCCCTGACCCTGTCCAATTACCCTGGCCAGCAGGCCTCCCCTGACGCCAAGATGCCGACCCTGGCCGAAGTCTTCGACCTGGCCAAGCAGTACCGGGCCAGCCAGGTGAAGTTCAACATCGAAACCAAGGTCGAAGCCGGCGCCCCCGAGCAGACCGCACCACGCGAGCAGTTCGTTGACGTTGCCATCCGCGAGATCAAGGCCGCCAACATGCAGCACCGCGTTTCCATCCAGAGCTTTGACTGGGGCGCCCTCCGCCTCGTGCAGGAACGCGAGCCCGGCATGCGCACCGTCGCCCTCACCAACAAGGACTTCCTGCAGGCCGGGCAGCCCGGCGCTTCACCCTGGCTCGGAGGGATCGACTCGGACGACTTCGGCGGTGACCTCGTGGACGCAGCCGCTTCCCTCGGCGTTGACGCCATCTCCCCCGTCCACGGCACACCCCAGAACGGCACCGTCACCGACCCCGGCTACACCCCTTACGTCACCACTGACATGGTGAACCGCGCCCACGCCAAGGGCCTGCAGGTGATTCCGTGGACCGTGAATGACCAGGCCACCATGCGCGCGCTCATGGATACAGGAGTAGACGGGATCATCACCGACTACCCAGACCGGCTGCGGGACGTCATGGCGGAGCGGTCCCTGAAGCTGCCCAAGCAGTACACGCTGGAACCTGGCGCATCAACCAGCTAACCGGACCAACCAATTGGGCGGCCCCGCTCCCAGTTCAACGGGACAGGGGCCGTCCCGTTTCCATCTTTCACGCCATGGCCGGCATCCGACGGAACGGCCCGCTCGTACTGCTGATCTCGCTTCGGGGTGGGCAAACACCAACTCCCAAGGCACTCGTTCACCCTGCAGTCATATGCCGCTGGTAGGGTCCGGGCATGAATGAACTCATGACGGACCAAACGGCAGCAGTTGCCGCCCGGAATCTGGTCGGCCGTGCCGGGTACGACCCCGGCTTCCTCGGAGCCCCGGTCCCCATCCCCGCGCTGCCCGCGGTGAAGACTGTCCTGCTGCCCTACACGCATTTCTCAGTCATGATGCGCCCGGACAAGCGGCTTGCCGCGGTGACAGCCCTGGCCATGGATGGCAAGAAGCTGATGGACCTGGACCGGTCCGGCATCGCGTGGCGGCTGGATCCGCGCCTGCCGGAGGACCAGCAGACCGGTGAACGCGTATACGCACGCAATGACCTGGACCGGGGCCACCTGGTCCGCCGTGCTTCCGCCGTCTGGGGTGACACCCGGGCCGAAGCCGCCCAGGCCAACGAGGACACCTTCTACTACACGAACGCGGCCCCACAGGCGGCCAAGTTCAACCAAGGCATGGAACTTTGGCTGGGGCTGGAGTCATACCTGCAGGAGAACGCCGCTGACAACAGCCGACGGATCGTCGTGTTCACCGGCCCTATCTTCGGAGACACCGACCCCGTCTACCGCGGCGTGGACATCCCGCTGCGCTTCTTCAAGGTCGCCGCCTTTTTGCACCACGGTGAACTGGCTGCCACAGGCTACGTCGTGGACCAGACACCCCAGCTGACTGACCTGGCAGAGATTCGCCGCCCAAGTGCCATCGATGACGCTCCCCCGCTGGGGCCTTTCCGGACGTTCCAGGTACCCATCAGGGATATCGTCGCCCTCACCGCGCTGGACCTGGACCAGCTCACGGCTGCCGACAGGATGCCGATCGCGGCGGCCCTGCCCAGGGCCAGGGTGACCTCCACATGGCGGGAACTGCACTCCGCAGAAGACTTGGACCTGGACTTCGACCTGGGCGAGTAACGGGACCGGGGCTACCACATTGATTGCGGAAGTGGGCGGGTTCCCACCCCTGCACCACTAGTTATAAGGAGCCAGGAGGGAGCCGAGGGGCTGCGGCTGGGCGCTGTGCCACTTACTTGAGCGTTGGCCTACCTATCTCTGGACGCGTCCAGAGATCCGTGCCGCTATGCGTAGGCCACGTCAGGTGGTATGAGACGCTGGCCTTCAGAACTCTAACAGGGAAGTTTCCTCAAGGTTCCGGAGTAAGACACCATCAGCAGTGCCGCCTGTCCTTCCGCTAATCCATCAGGATCGGCGGTGATGGCGGCAAGAGTTTGAGCGGCGTTAAGCCCGTTCGTCCCGCCTTGTTGATTTGCGTCGGTAGTTTCTGGCTGTGACCAACCAACAGGTGTCAGCTCTGCAGCGCAAAGACATTCTTCCCTGTGACCTGGACGAGCACCGGTACGGTGCATCCGAGCGGCACTTCGCAGTCGTGGGACATCGTGGCGTGATGGCTCTGGCTCCGGAGAACAGCGCCTACTCCTTCGCACTGGCAGAGACCATGGGGGTGGATGAGATAGAACTGGACGTACGGCTGACCGCCGACGGGATTCCTATCGTCCTGCATGATCCAACACTGGAACGACTCGCAGCCGCGGCTGGAGTCTCCGTCCGGACACCGGTCGACCGGCTTTCTTTGGCTCAATGCCTTGACGTTCCCCTCGATTCAGGCCAACCAGTCATGAAGTTCACAGAAGTTCTCGAACTCACCAATATGCCCCTGCAAGTTGAAATCAAGGACCCCGCCGCTGTGGTTTCCTTGGCAGACATACTCCTTGGCAGCGCCCACCTGGGCCGCATTAAGTTCTCCAGCTTCCTTCCCAAAGCGTTACACCTTCTGGCCCTGCACCTACCTGCTATACCGCGGGGATTGATCGTCGACACTTTTCCTGCCAACACCGTCAAGCAAGAAGAACTCGACTACCTTCTTGACCTCTCCGGTGCGACAACCCTATACACAGGATTCGACAACCTGACCCCCGTGCACGTGACTCGCCTACACATGGCAGGCATCGAGGTCCATGTCTGGCCCCTGAGATGCCAAAGGGACCTTGATCAGGCGCTGGAACTGAACGCCGATGGCGGAACAGCCGATGACCCAGGACAGGCCAGACAATGGCTGCATACGACTCGAACTCGCGCCGCCGCAGCGGCTGTGGTTGGCGCGCCTGCTCATGGGTGACGGGTGAGCAGCACGTTTCGGTTACCTCAATAAGGCTGGCCCTGAGGATCCGACCCCTACCCCGGGCAAGCGGCGGGGATGGCTTCGATGACATCGGCAGTTCCGGTCCTCAGGGCCGCGCCCCGGGCGGTCGCCAGGGACGAACTGGGCCTGTGACGGACTTGGACAGGAAGCTCAGCATTCGCGGACAACGACCACCGGCCTGTCCTGTACCTGGATGAGTTTGTCCGCCACCGTACCCTCCATAATCCTGCTGAGTTTGGCGAGGAGACCTGGCCGCCCGTTCCCGACCATGAGCAAGCTGGCGCCAGTGCTCGCAGCCAGTCGCGCCAGTGCGGAGCTGACGTCGCCGTGAAGTTCCCGGAAGGACCACGCTGTTCCGTCAGGGCCCAGAAGACCGGTGATACGCGAACGCACCTCATTGGCGGGGTAGAGCGCCTCTTCGTTGACAACAGGATCAAGCGAAAGCGCTGTACGGATCCGTTGAGGTTCCCATTCCGTAAGAACACTGGACGGGTCCACGAAGGCACAAACAAGGTGGATGTTAAGATCAGCGGCCAGCTCTGCACCTGCGTAGACGAGCAACGGCGGCACCGACCATGGGACCCCCAGAATCAGCGACCCTGCGTAAGCCATGCCGGCGCCCAGACTGGCGGAAAAGTGTTTGTATGCATCCATGCTCCCTGACTGCATTCAGCATTCGTGCTCACGCACGCTACCCTGATCGAATTCAAGCATGCCCCGGGGCTGCGGCCCCTCAAATGTGAACCTGCGGGTCAGTATTCACCGGATGTTCACCGCAGTTATCCGGAAACCCCGAGGGCATACATCCAAGGTATTGTCGCTGCCAATTACGACACCTTGGGCCATGCCCGCATCCGCAGCTACATACCGATGCTGGTGGAACGCAGTGCCTGGAACCGGCTCCACCGGGAGACCTTCCACCCGGCCACCAAGCTAATGATCGGCACCAGAGCCTTTTCCAGGCGAAAGTAAATGGCCGCGATGCTGTTCATCGTCCGTTCACTCCGGCCAAGTAACTTTGGCCGGTGAATGTTTCTGATCTGACTGAACCAGCAGGGAAGCAGGCAGTATCCGTAGAGAACACCGGCGGGCAGGCTCCCGGACACGATGGGCGTGCGGGGGCGTACTTGCCGCAGCTGGCTGCCGCCGGGAAAGCTGCACCGCCGCGGACCCTTGTCCAGGTCTTTGAGGAAACGGCCCGGCAGTTCCCCGATGCTTCCGCCCTGGACGACGGAAGGGTCTCCCTGAGCTATGCAGACCTCCACGCCGCCGCGAAGGAGTATGCCCGGCGCCTGCACAGCAACGGGATCGGAGCCGGCGACAAAGTTGGAATCCGCATCCCGTCGGGCACCAACGAGCTGTATGTAGCCATCCTCGCCACACTGCTGGTGGGTGCAGCCTACGTGCCGGTTGACGCGGACGACCCTGAAGAGCGGGCTGCCCTCGTATTCGAAGAAGCCGGAGTGGCGGCCATCCTCCGCGCCGGTGACATCTTCAACGCAGTGAGGGAGGCTCCCTTCCCGGCACCCCGGCAACCCGGGGTTGAGGATGACGCCTGGGTCATTTTCACGTCCGGTTCCACAGGCAAACCCAAGGGCGTAGCGGTGACACACCGGTCAGCTGCCGCCTTCGTTGACGCCGAAGCCAGACTGTTCCTTCCGGACCATCCAATCAACTCCTCGGACCGCGTCCTGGCGGGACTGTCGGTCGCCTTCGATGCATCCTGCGAGGAGATGTGGCTGGCTTGGCGGAACGGCGCCTGCCTGGTGCCTGCCCCGCGGTCCCTGGTGCGCACCGGGATGGATCTCGGCCCGTGGCTGATCACGAACGGGATCACCGTCGTGTCCACCGTTCCCACCCTCGCTGGGCTGTGGCCGGCCGAATCGCTGGATGCGGTCAGGCTCCTGATCTTCGGCGGCGAGGCCTGCCCGCCCGAGCTGGCAGCGCGGCTTGCCGTGGACGAACGCGAGGTCTGGAACACTTACGGGCCCACCGAGGCCACCGTCGTGGCTTGCGCGGCACGGATGGACGGAGTCGGTCCCGTCCGGATCGGCCTGCCCCTGGACGGGTGGGACCTCGCCGTCGTCGACGCCGCCGGCGTTCCCGTGGACGAGGGGCAGACCGGAGAACTGATCATCGGCGGTATTGGCCTTGCCCGCTACCTGGACCCGGCCAAGGACGCGGAGAAGTATGCGCCTATGCACACGCTGGGATGGGCCCGCGCCTACCGCAGCGGGGACCTTGTACGGTACGAGGCTGAAGGCCTAGTCTTTGTGGGCCGGGCCGATGAGCAGGTGAAACTCGGTGGGCGCCGGATCGAACTGGGCGAAATCGACGCCGCGCTGCAGTCCCTGCCCGGCATCCAGGGGGCGGCGTCCGCGGTCCAAAGCACCGCTGCCGGGAACCAGATCCTCGTGGGGTACCTGGTGCCGGCGCCAGACACTTCCCCCGACCTTGACCAATTACGGAACCAGCTGGCAGCCCGGCTTCCCGCGGCCCTCATTCCCCTGCTGGCCGTCCTCGACAGCCTCCCGGTGAAGACCAGCGGCAAAGTGGACCGCCAGGCGTTGCCATGGCCACTGGCGCCAACGTCCGCAAATGAACGTGCGGCGCCGGATCTGGATGGGCCGTCGGTCTGGATCGCTGAGCAGTGGGCGGCGGTTCTGGGGACTTCACCGGACAACCGGGACGCTGACTTCTTCGCCTACGGTGGCAGCAGCCTTGCCGCCGCCCGGCTGGTATCCGCCCTGCGGGTGCGCTACCCCACCATCACCGTGGCCGACGTTTACGCCCGCCCGCGGCTTGGCGCACTGATTGATCTCGCCCGGCTTTCACCGCACGACGGCGAAGGGACGGCCTCTGAGCGGCTGGAACGTTCAGTGCGGCCAACCGCGCGGAGATCGCAGATCTTCCAGATCGCGGCCGGGCTGCCCCTGCACGTGCTGGTGGCAATGCGCTGGCTGACGTACCTGATGATCATCAACAACGTCCTCGCCTCGTGGGGGATCCTGGGCGCCGCCCCGACCGTGTCCTGGTGGTGGGTGCTGGTGTCCTGGCTGGTCTTTGTAAATCCGCTCGGCCGTATGGCTATCTCCGTGGCGGCCGCCCGCCTCCTGCTCCACGACGTCGTTCCCGGCAGTTATCCGCGGTCCGGGAAGGTGCACCTGAGGCTATGGCTCGCAGAACAGATCGCGGCCCTGTCCGGGGCGGTCAGCCTGGCCGGCGCCCCATGGGTTCCGTACTACGCCCGGGCCTTGGGCGCCAAGGTCGGTAAGGATGTTGACCTCCATTCCATCCCGCCTGTGACGGGAATGCTGAGCCTTGGAACGGGCTGCTCGATCGAACCCGAGGTTGATCTTTCGGGTTGGTGGATCGACGGCGACCTGGTCCATATCGGACATGTCCGGGTGGGCCCCCGCGCAACGGTCGGTTCACGGAGCACCCTGATGCCGGGGGCGCGCATCGGCGCTGGAGCAGAAGTTGCCCCTGGCTCGGCCGTCCTGGGCAAGGTCAAGGCGAACCAGCGATATGCCGGCTCGCCTGCGCAGCGCCTCGGCAAAGCACAACAGGACTGGCCTGCCCGCCCAGCGTCCGGGCTGAAGTCAGTGCTTTCGTTCGGCGCCTACGCCGTGGCCGCAGCAGCGCTGGCGCTCATCCCTTTCGTGTCCGCAGCACTTGGCGCCCTTCCGTTGATCGCCGCCGTCAAGGGCCAGCAGTCCCTGTTCTCGTCGTGGCCGGAGCTGCTGGGGGCTCTGCCCGCCGCAGCCATCATCTGGTTCCTGTCCAACATGGTCCTGACGGCCGCCGTCGTCCGTCTGCTCGGCCTGGGACTCACCGAAGGCCACTACCGCGTCCGCAGCTTCACCGGCTGGCGGGTGTGGGCCACCGAGCGCGTCCTGGACATGGCTAGGGACCTGCTCTTTCCCCTCTATGCAAGCCTGTTCACGCCGGTCTGGTTGCGGCTGTTGGGGGCAAAAGTGGGCCGGAACGTTGAAGCATCCACAGTGCTCCTGCTGCCTTCCATGACTACGGTGGGCGACGGCGCGTTCCTGGCTGACGACACCATGATTGCGTCCTACGAGCTTGGCGGCGGGTGGATGAGGATCGCTCCTGCAAAGATCGGAAAACGGGCGTTCTTAGGGAATTCGGGCATGACCGGAGCAGGCCGCAGCGTGCCAAAGAATTCCCTGGTGGCTGTGCTGTCCGCCACGCCCGCGAAAGCGAAATCGGGGACGTCCTGGCTGGGTAGCCCGCCGGTGCGTCTCCGCCGCGCACGGATGGAAGTTGACCAGAGCCTGACCTATGACCCTCCTTTGAGGCTGAAGGTTTACCGCGCCTGCTGGGAACTGTGCCGTGCTGTCCCCGTCATCCTCACCGCAGCCATAGCCGTCGCCCTACTCGCGGTTCTGGACCTGATAGCCGGCACCGCCGGGTATGCCGCCGCCGCTGCGTTGGGGGCGCCCGTGATGCTCGCAGCCGGAGGTGTTGCCGCGGCAAGCTCGGTAGCCGCCAAGTGGCTGCTCGTTGGGAAGATCGGTGCACGGGAGCACCCCCTGTGGAGTTCATTCATCTGGCGCAACGAGGTGGTGGATACCTTCATCGAAATGGTCACGGCTCCTTGGTTCGCGCGTGCTGCTGCGGGCACCCCTGCCCTTGTCTGGTGGCTGAGGGGCCTCGGTGCCAAGATCGGCTCCGGTGCCTGGTGCGAAAGCTACTGGCTGCCGGAAGCGGACCTGGTCACGTTGGGTGAGAACTCCACCGTGAACCGGGGCTGCGTCATCCAGACCCACCTCTTCCACGACCGGGTGATGAGCATCGACACCGTTACGCTTGAAGCCGGGGCCACCATGGGCCCACACGGAGTCATCCTGCCGGCAGCCCGGATCGGTGCCGGCGGAACGGTCGGTCCCGCATCCCTGGTGATGCGCGGCGAGACCGTTCCTGCGGCCAGCTACTGGATTGGGAATCCGGTCAGCCCATGGGCGTCCCCGGCCGCAGCCGTTCCCGCACGAGAGGCCCAGCTACAGTGACCGTACCCCAGGAACACGTACCCGGCGCAGCAGGCGGGGCGCGGACGTCCGCATCCTCCAGTCCGCTGCCGGATCTTTACACGCCGGGGCACGGGTCCGCAGACTACCGGGTCTCCCGCTACGAGCTGTATCTCGACTACCGTGTTTCCACGAACCGGCTCTCCGGCCACGCCGCCATCACAGCACGCTCCAACGTTGACGTAGCGGCCCTCACCCTGAACCTGGCCGGGCTTCGAGTGCTGAAGGTTCAACTGGACGGACAGCGCGTCCGGAGATTCAGCCAGCGGGGAAACCAGCTCATCATCATCCCGGAACGTCCGTTGAGTGCCGGCAGCGACTTCAGCCTCGACATCCGGTACGAGGGCACGCCCGGCCCCCTGCGCGGCAACTGGGGTGACATCGGCTGGGAAGAGCTCACTGACGGAGTGCTTGTAGCCGGGCAACCCACCGGCGCGCCGTCCTGGTTTCCCTGCAACGACCATCCCAGCCAGAAAGCCAGCTTCGGGTACACCATCACCACAGAGGCCAATTACAGGGTGATCTGCAACGGTGTACTGGTCTCACGCCATGCCAAGGCCAGCCGTGAAACCTGGGTCTTTGAACAGTCCGAACCCATGGCAACCTATTTGGCAACAGTGCAGATCGGCCGCTATGACCTTCGTCCCCTGACCTTTCAGCCTCATTCTCCCGCCCACCGCGCTGCCATCCAGGGTGACGGTGGTTACCGCCCTGTCCCACAGTTCGTGGCCGGGTCCCCGGCGATCATGGCCACCGCCGCCACCGCCATCGGCCGGCAAGGCCAGATGATGGAGACCTTCGAGACCTGCTTCGGCCCGTACCCGTTCGCCAGCTACACCGTCGTTGTGGCGGATGACGATCTCGAAATCCCCCTGGAGGCCCAGTCGCTGTCTGTTTTCGGTACCAACCACCTCAACCAGCAATGGGATGCCCAGCGGCTCATTGCCCATGAACTGGCCCATCAGTGGTTCGGAAACTCCCTGACGGTCAAGGCCTGGGCTGACATCTGGTTGCACGAGGGGTTCGCCTGCTACGCCGAGTGGATTTGGTCCGAGGCGTCCGGAAACACCACGGCACAGCAAAGGGCACAGTGCGCCTGGCAGAGACTCTCGTCCCAGGCGCAGGATTTGCTGGTGGGTGACCCCTCACCGGAGCTGATGTTCGATGACCGCGTCTACAAACGCGGCGCCCTTGCCCTCCATGCTTTGCGGCACGCCACCGGGGATGCGCTCTTCTTCGAACTCCTCAGAACGTGGACGCACCGTTACCGCTTTGGCAGCGTCACCACAACTGATTTCATGGACACAGCCGATCAGGTCTGCATTGAACTCCCCGGATTCAACGCCCGCGCCGTCCTGAACCCTTGGCTCTACGAGCCGGCACTTCCCCCGCTCCCATGACGCCGCCAGGTCAGAGGGTCTCGCTGGCGGCCGTTCGGTTGTCCGACGTCGACCTGGGCCTGGTGCATCTGCTGGAGGAATCTGAGCTGGCCAGGTCCACAACATTCCGTTCCCCCACCCGGCGGGATGCATTCACGGCGGGCCGGATTGCGCTGCGCCTGCACATCAGTGCACTCACCGGAGACAGCCCAAAGTCCCTCAAGGCCGACTACTTCTGTCCAGTCTGTAGCAATCCAACCGACCCGGGACACGGGATCCCCCGGTATCAGCTCCCTTCCTCCAACGCCCGTCTTCGCGTCAGCCTCAGCCGGTCCGGGAACTGGTGCCTATTGGCCGCCAGCCTTAACCACGGTATCGCCGCCATCGGTGTGGATATCGAGAACGGAGCCGCAGCAGACTTTGACGGGTTCGCGTCGCTGGCGATGACAGCCAATGAGCGTGGCCTGCTGCAAAAAGCGCCCCCCGCGATGACGGCCAAACTCCAAACCCGCCTCTGGGTCCGCAAGGAAGCCGTCCTGAAAGCTCTAGGGACGGGCCTGGCAACGGCCCCTTCCCTAATTGACGTGTCCGCGCTAACCCCTGCAGGAGTGCGCGGGCCCGCGCTATGGAAGGTGGAAGATATTGGCCCCGCCAGTGTCGGTCTTCCGGAAGACTTTGTTGCCTCGATCGCTACCCGGCAACGGGGCGACGCCCAGTAAAACTGGCCCGGTCCGGCAATCCCTGCTGCTGGCTGTGCGGGGCCCGTTTCTCCGGGGCGCCGGAGTTCTACTGCCTCCGGACCAGTTTGAGGGCGAGGCCGGCGAGCTGTTCGGCACCGCGCCGTGTGCCGGTTATTCGACGGTGACGCTCTTGGCGAGGTTGCGGGGCTGGTCCACGTCGTAGCCCTTGGCTGCGGCGAGTTCCGCGGCGAAGATCTGCAGCGGGACGGTGGTCAGCAGCGGCATCAGCAGGGTGGGGGTTT
>NZ_JAMKFI010000011.1:0-117649 GCF_024494415.1 Pseudarthrobacter sp. R1
GGCGACGGCTCGCACCGGGTCTCCCTCGACGAGGTCATCGTGACCATGCGCGAGACCGGCAAGGACATGAGCTCCAAATACAAGGAAACGGCCATGGGCGGCCTCGCCGTCAACGTCGTCGAATGCTAAAGGAAGTACAGAAATGACATTGGCACCTGAAGGCCGGAAGCTTTTGCGCGTTGAACAGCGCAACTCTGCTGTCCCGGTGGAGCGGAAGCCGGACTGGATCAAGGCCAAGGTCCAGATGGGCCCGGAGTTCGTCCAGCTCAAGAACCTGGTGAAGAAGGAAGGCCTGCACACGGTGTGTGAGGAGGCCGGCTGCCCCAACATCTTTGAGTGCTGGGAGGACAAGGAGGCCACGTTCCTGATCGGCGGGTCCGAGTGCACCCGTAGGTGTGATTTCTGCCAGATCGATACCGGCAAGCCCTCCCCGGTGGACAGGTTCGAACCGACGAAGGTGGCTAGGTCGGTGCAGGCGATGCAGCTGCGCTACGCCACCGTCACCGGCGTGGCCCGGGATGACCTCGAGGACGAGGGCGTGTGGCTGTACGCGGAGACGGTCCGCAAGATCCACGAGCTGAACCCGGGCACCGGCGTGGAGCTGCTGATCCCGGACTTTTCCGGCAAGCCCGAACACATCGCCGCGATTTGCGACTCCAAGCCGGAGGTGTTCGCGCACAACGTGGAGACCGTGCCTCGGATTTTCAAGCGGATCCGGCCGGCGTTCCGGTACGAGCGGTCCCTGGATGTGATCACGCAGGGCCGGAACCTGGGCATGGTGACCAAGTCCAACCTGATCCTGGGCATGGGTGAGACCCGTGAGGAGATTTCCGAAGCGCTGCGGGACCTGCACGAGGCCGGCTGTGACCTGATCACCATCACCCAGTACCTGCGTCCGTCCGAGCGGCACCTGCCGGTGGACCGGTGGGTCAAGCCGCAGGAGTTCGTGGACCTGCAGGACGAGGCCACGGAGATCGGGTTCCTCGGCGTGATGTCCGGCCCGCTGGTCCGTTCCTCCTACCGCGCCGGCCGGCTCTGGGCCACCGCGATGCGCAAGAAGGGCTGGGACATCCCGGCAGAACTGGCCCACATCGAGTCCTCCGGCACCACCCGCCAGGAAGCCAGCTCCCTCCTCGCAGCTACAGCCTGAGTTGGTATAGCGAGCCCTGATGCACAGACAGGACCAATGATGTTCCCCGTCAGAATCGAAATCATCCCATCCCAGGGAATTGTTGAGCAGGTCAAGGCCCTGGTGCCCACGACCACCACGCTCAGCGTGACATGCCTGCCGCACCACGGCATCGAGCGGACCATGCGCACCGCAGTGGAGCTGAGCGACGCCGGGTACAAGGTGATCCCGCACCTCGCCGCGCGGAGCATCCGCAGCCGTGCCGAGCTCACCGAGATTGTCCGCGGCTGTGATGCCGCGGGCATCCGCGAAGTGTTCGTCATTGGCGGCGACCGGAAGCAGCCTGCCGGTATTTACGATTCAGCCCTTCCGGTGCTGGAGGACATTGCCCAGTACAGCAGCGGAATCATGCGGGCGGGCGTCGCGGGCTACCCGGAAGGCCACCCCCTCGTCAGCCCGCTGGAGGTGTTGGACGGGCTTCTGGCCAAGCAGCACCTTGCTTCGCATGTGGTCACCCAAATGTGCTTTTCCGCCGGGAAGATCCATGACTACGCAGCGCTCCTGCGCCGTGAAGGAGTCCACCTGCCTGTCTGGGCGGGCGTGGCCGGGTCCGTGCCGCGGACCAAGCTGGTGGCACTGTCCACGCAAATCGGCGTCGGAAGCTCCCTGAAGTTCCTTAGCCGCAAGGGCCCGCTGGCACGCAAACTCCTGAGCGGGGACCGCTACTCGCCGGACAGCCTGATCACCGGCCTCGAAAGCCGGCCCGGCTCCATCGCCGGCATCCACCTTTACAGCTTCAACAGCCTCGATACCTTGCCTGCGGGCCCGGACCAGGCGACCCCTTCAGCACTCCAGACAGCATTGATTCGAGGAGCAGCACGTGACAACTAAACCTGTAACGCCCCACCAGGAGCCGCATCTTGAGCGGCAGCTCACCAACAGGCACATCCAGCTGATCGCCATTGGCGGCGCCATCGGCACGGGCCTGTTCATGGGCTCGGGCAAAACCATCTCCGCGGCCGGGCCGTCCGTCATTTTCGTCTACATGATCATCGGCTTCATGCTGTTCTTCGTCATGCGGGCCATGGGCGAACTGCTGCTGAGCAACCTGAACTACAAATCCTTCAGCGACTTCGCGGCGGACCTGCTGGGCCCCTGGGCGGGCTTCTTCACCGGCTGGACCTACTGGTTCTGCTGGGTGATCACGGGCATCGCGGACGTCATCGCGATCGCCGGCTACTCCAGGGAACTCTGGCCGGGACTCCCGCTGTGGATCCCGGGCCTGGCTACCGTGGCCATCCTCCTGCTCCTGAACCTCGTCACCGTGAAGGCGTTCGGCGAGACCGAATTCTGGTTCGCGCTGATCAAGATCATTGCCATCGCGGCGCTGATCATTGTGGGTATGTTCATGATTTTCACGGGCTTCCAGTCCGACGCCGGCCCTGCCACCTTCACGAACCTGTGGAGCCACGGCGGCATGTTCCCGAACGAGTTCATGGGCTTTGTGGCCGGCTTCCAGATCGCAGTGTTCGCGTTTGTGGGCATCGAACTGGTGGGCACCACTGCTGCCGAGGCGAAGGACCCGGAGAAGAACCTGCCCAGGGCCATCAACTCCATCCCCATCCGCGTGCTGCTCTTCTACGTGGGCGCCCTGATCATCCTGATGTCCGTCACCCCCTGGACCCAGTTCCAGGCCGGGCACAGCCCGTTCATCGCCATGTTCTCCCTTGCCGGCCTTGGCGCCGCAGCCACCGTAGTGAACCTGGTGGTGCTCAGCTCGGCCATGTCCTCGGCCAACTCCGGCATCTACTCCACCTCCCGCATGGTTTACGGGCTGGCACAGGAGGGGGACGCACCGGCGGTCTTCCGCGGCCTGTCCCGGCGCAAGGTCCCACAGAACGCCCTGTTCCTCTCCTGCGTGCTGCTGCTCTCCGGCGTCATCCTGATGTACGCGGGCCAGGACATCGGCAAGGCCTTTGAGATGGTGACCACCGTGTCCGCCGTCTGCTTTGTGTTCGTCTGGTCCATCATCCTGGCCAGCTACCTGGCATTCCGGCGCCGCCGGCCGCAGCTGCACGAGGGCTCCAAGTACCGGATGCCCGGCGGCGTGCCGATGGTCTGGGTGGTGTTCGCGTTCTTCGCCTTCGTCCTGTGGGCACTGACCACGCAGCCGGACACCCTGTTGGCACTTGTGGTGACCCCGGTGTGGTTCCTGGTGCTCGGCGCCGCGTGGCTGATACTGCGACGGCGGCCTGCCCACCTGGCCCGTTACGCGACGTTCAAGTCGGAGCTTGCGCAGGACCTGGATACCGAGGCGTCAGCCATCGGGCGGGACTTTGACGGCGTGTTGAATGACGGGGTGAATAAGTGAGCACCCTGCATACTGTGGAAACGCCCGTGCCAACCCCTGCCAAGGGTGCCTCGACGGCGGAACCTCCTGCCGCCGTCGAACATGTCCTGACGGTTGACTGTGTTGAGTCACCCGGGATTGTCCATGCGATTTCGGCCTTCCTGCTGGAGCACGGCTGCGACATCATCGACATCAAGCAGTACGGCGACAAGGCGCAGGGGCACTTCTTTATGCGGGTGCACTTCGCTTCCGGCCCAGGCCCGGAGCAGGAGCCCTTCAGCACCGAGGACCTGCGCGCGGACTTTACCCCGCTGGCTGAACAGTGGCAGATGAACTGGCAGCTGGAGCCGCACGGCCGCAAGCGCCGCGTGCTGGTGATGGTGTCCAAAATGGGGCACTGCCTCAACGACCTGCTGTTCCAGGCACGGACGGGCGGTATCCCGGTGGAGATCGTCGCTGTGGTGTCCAACCACCCAGACCAGGCAAGCCTGGTGGAGTGGGACGGCATCCCGTTCTTCCACGTGCCGGTCACCAGGGACACCAAGCCCGCCGCCGAAACCCGGCTGCTGGAACTTGTGGACGAGCTCGACGTCGAACTCGTGGTCCTGGCCCGCTACATGCAGGTGCTCAGCGACGAGCTCTCCGCCAAGCTGGCCGGCCGGACCATCAACATCCACCACTCGTTCCTGCCCAGCTTCAAGGGCGCGAAGCCGTACCACCAGGCGTATGAGCGGGGCGTCAAAACCGTGGGGGCCACGGCGCACTACGTGAACGCGGAACTGGACGAGGGCCCGATCATTTCGCAGCAGGTCATCGAGGTGGACCACACGTACACCGCCGAGGACCTGGTGGCGGCGGGCCGCGACGCCGAGTGTGTTGCGCTGCGGAACGCCGTCCGCTGGCATTGCGAGGGCAGGGTCCTGCTGCTGGGCAACCGCACGGTCATCCTGCGGTAGTGCCGTGACAGCGGCGGGCGGGCAACGGTGGCGGCGGGTGTCGTGGAACGCCCTGCCGACGGGGCAGCGGGTGCGGCTTTCGCAGCACGGACTGCCCATCGGTTCGGGCTTTGTGGACACCGCCACGCCCGATGGCTCAATCATGTGGGTTGTATTGGACGGCTGGCAGGAACGCCGCATGTTCCTTCGGGAGGACTATGTACAAGTGGAGATCAACGGGTAACGGATCAAAGCGCAGGACCCTGCGGCAGCGCCTGGAAGCGTGGGCGGTTGCGGCCACGTTCCTTGCCCTGATCGCGGTCACCGTTGCGCAGGCGCTCTCTTTCGGGAGTTGACGGAAGCGGCCGACGGCGGGAGGGAGCCGCCGTCGGCCGCTTTGCTTTGGGCCGCTTCCGTTATTGACCGTTCATCGGCAACCGGTAACCATGAGTTATGACTGACTCAGCCGATACCTCAAGCGCCCCCTTTGACGACGACGAAACAGTGGAGGACACAGCCCCTACGGAGACTCCTGAAAGCATTGCGGACGAGGTCCGTGACGAAATTCGGCTTGGCCACGTGGAGGATGACGTGAGCCATGTGCTCGAGGAACGCTTTGAGGAGGCCGGCATCGAACTGCGCCCGGAAGAGGTGGACGACCTCGCCGAGGAAATCGAAAAGGACGTGTCCAGCTAGGGGACCGTGCGGGCCGGAAACGGCAGGGAACAACCTGGATTAGTGCGCTGGCCGTGTTGGGCGCATGGCTCCTGAAACACAACAGGTGGAGGGAGCAATACCACTGGTGCAGGTGGCCCGCACTTACCTGCTGCGAAACGCAAACGGCCGACGGCGGGAGGTTCCGCCGTCGGCCGCTCGCTTGGTTTGGCTGTTAGTCCTCGTAGGTGTTCGCGATGTAGACATCGCAGGGGGCGTTGTGCGCCACGCTGTTGGCGACGCTGCCCAGGAGCCGGCCGATGCCGCGCATCCTGCGGTTGCCCACCACGATCAGCCGGGCGTCCAGTCGGATGGCTTCCTTGATCAGCGCATCAGCCGGCTTGCCGCGGGCGGCGGAGTGGGTGATCTCCAGGCCCTGCCCCGAGTTACCCAGGGACCTCGCGACGTGTTCGGCGCTGTCGGCGTTTGAGATTCTGACCTTGTCGGACCCTGCGCCGAAGGTTTCGGCTGTCTCGAACTCGAATGCGGTCACAATGTGAAGGGACGCTCCCAGGGATACCGCCAGGTCCCTTGCAGCTTCCGCAGCCTTCCTGGCCGACTCGCTGCCATCCACTCCTACAACAACTACTCCACTCATTAATGGCTCCTTTGTTCCTTGTTGCGGCTTGTGTCCACTGGCAATTCTAGAGAACTTGGGCTTGAAGCCCCCACATCATCTTTCGGATGGCCTCACTCTCGAAAGCCCCTACCTTGACCCGCTACTGCCGGGCTGGCCCGGACAAGGCCGGCCCGCACGCGAAACCTCTGGAAGGAGCGTTCGACGCGGGAGTAGACTACGTCCACACTGACGCTGTCGAGGCGCTGAAGCAGCTCCTCATCACCTGCACAAGTAGCCACCCGGTAAGCAGACAGGCGAAACTGATGACTTCAAAAACCCTCATTGCAACGACGACGGCGGCCCTGCTCGCGCTGGGCCTCGTCGCGTCCGCGCCCGCGGACGCTGCTGACAAAGCACCCAACAAGGACTCCTTCAGTTTCGGCGTTATCGGGGACATGCCCTACGGCGACGCGGAGGTCGCCAAGTTCCCCGACCGCATCCAGGACATTAACGCGGACAGCAGCCTTGACTTCGTGGCCCACGTGGGCGACATCAAAAACTCAACGTCCCGCTGTTCCGACCGCTACTTCGCCTACATCCGGGAGCAGTTCGACACCTTCGAGCTCCCACTGGTCTTTACGCCGGGCGATAACGAGTGGGTGGACTGCCACCGCGAGAACAACGGCAAATACAACCCCCTGGAACGGCTGGACAAGCTGAGGGAAGTGTTCTTCGACGAACCTGGCAACACCCTCGGTGCCGCCATGCCCGTCAGGTCCCAGGATGAGCTCGGCCTTCCCGAAAACGTCCGGTTCACCCAAAACCGGGTGGCCTTCTCCGTCCTGAACATCCAAGGCAGCAACAACTCGCTGCAGCCATGGACCGGCCTCGGGAAAACTACCGCGACGCGCGCGCAGCTGGCCGATGTGGAGCACCGGATCGACGCTGCGGTGCAACAGATCCGCAGCACGTTCGCTGACGCCGGGAGCCGCGACCTCCGTGCCGTAGTGCTGATGACACAGGCCGACATGTTCGATCCCTTCCTCCTGGACGCCGCTACGGCCAACCCGAACTCGGTGTCCGGTTTCAAGGAAATCGTAAAGACCATCATCGAGGAAACGAACAGCTTCGACGGGCCGGTTTATCTCATCAACGGCGACAGCCACGTGTTTGCCCAAAACAAACCGCTTGCAGCCGGCTCACCGTGGCTGGACATCTACGACCAGCCGGCCGCGGATAACCTGCAGCGCATCACCGTGGACGGCTCAGAAAACGCCACCAACTACGTCCGGTTCACGGCGTCGCGGAACAACGGTGCCGGAGCCCCGGTCCTGACCTGGAAGAAGGTCCCCTTCAGCCGGTAGCGGCACCCACAACCGCAGCGACAACGGAAGCGGACGACGCCGGGAGGTTCCGGCGTCGTCCGCTTCCGTTTCTACGTGGTCACCCCGGGGAAAGGTCGGGTGGAAAGGTCAGGCCGATTCCCGGACCACCAGTTCGGTGGGAATGGTGATGGCGGCGGGGCGCTTGCCGTTGATGACGTCCAGGAGCAGGCGGACCATTTCCTCGCTGATGCGTTCGAAGGGCTGGCGCACGGTGGTGAGCGCCGGTGTGGCAGTGGAGGACGCGCTGATGTCATCGAACCCGACGACGGCGACGTCCTCAGGTGTCCGCCGCCCCGCCTCGTGCAGCACTTCCAGGGCGCCGATAGCCATGAGGTCGTTGGCAGCGAAAACAGCGTCGATATCAGGAGCCCGGCCGAGGAGTTCCCGCATGCCTTTCGCCCCGCTCTCCTTGCTGTAGTCACCGTTGACGATGAGCGCCTCATCAATGCCGGCGTCCTGGTCGTCGCGGTAGGCCTCGAGCCTGCGGATGCCGCCGGAGGTGTCCTGCGGGCCGGTGATGGTGGCGATCCGGCGGCGGCCGGCGTCCCGCAGGTACCGCAGGAGGTCCCGGGCACCTTCGTAGTCGTCGGCCGCCACGTAGCCCATCTTCTTCTCGAAGCCAAGGGGGATGCCGCAGGAGATGGCAGGGATGCCCGCGGAGATGATGTCCGAGATGATCCCTTTCCGGGTGGCATGCGAGGACACCAGCAGCACGCCGTCCACATGGCCTGCCGTGAGGAAGTCGGTGGCGCGGCGCTGTTCGTCGTTGGTGCCGGCCAGGATCAGGACCAGCGGAATGTCATGTACTGCCAGCGCGTCTGCCGCCCCGCGCAGGAGGACCGCGAAGTTCGGGTCCTCGAAAAGTCGGTCATGCGTTTCGGTCAGCAGGAATGCCACCGAGTTTGCCCGGTTGGTGGCCAGGTTCCGGGCATGCGGGTTGACTCGATAACCGGTCTTTTTGATGGCGGCGTTCACGGCTTCCAGAGCGGACGGGCTGACCCAGTGTCCGCCGTTCAGCACCCGGGAAACCGTGCCGCGGGACACCCCGGCTTCCTTGGCCACATCGTCAATCTTTGGCCTCGGCCGGGAGGTGGGTTGAGTCATATCCAAAGCCTATCCAGTACTAGGCCTTGACAGCGCCGGCGGCGAGGTCGACCCGCCAGTAGCGCTGCAGCAGGAGGAACATGATGACCAGCGGGATGATCGATAACAGGGCGCCGGCCAGGACCAGGGTGTACAGGGCCGGTGCGGAGGCGCCCTGGTTCAGCAGCCCGTTCAGGCCCACCGTGATCGGGAACAGATGGTCGTCCCCGAGCATGATGTAGGGCAGCATGAAGTTGTTCCAGATGGCCACGAACTGGAAAAGGAAGATGGTCACCAGGCCGGGCAGCATCATGGGGGCCGCAATCCGGTTGAAAATGTACATTTCCTTGGCGCCCTCGGTGCGGGCGGCCTCGATGACATCGCCGGGTACCGACGCTGCTGCGTAGATGCGGGCGAGGTAGATGCCATAGGGGCTGATGATCTGGGGCAGGAGCACGGACCAGTAGGTGTTGGTCAGCCCGGCTTGGGCGAGCATCAGGTACTGGGGAATGGCCAGGATGACGCCGGGCACCAGCACGCCCATCAGCAGCACCTTGAAGATGCCGGACTTGCCGGGAAAGTCGAACTTTGCCAGCACGTAGCCGGAGAGGGCGGAGACCCAGGTGGAGACGATGGCGCCCACTCCTGCGTACAACGCGGTATTGGCCATCCAGCGCCAGAACAGCCCGTCACGGTATTCGGTGAGGGCAACGATGTTGTCCCACAGGTGCGTGCTGGGGGCCAGGGTGAAGGTGGAGAACAGCTCGTTGCCGTCCTTGCTGGCGGCGGCCACCACCCAGATCACGGGGAACAGGCAGTACAGCGCGCCTAAGATCAGGATCCCGGTGGACAGGTAGCTCGGCTTGTCGTGGGCCGAAACTGCGCCCTTAGACGTACGGGCGGATTTTGTATTCGAGGTGCGGCTGGGCACGAGGGTGGTCACGGTCAGTTCTCCTGTCCGAAGGCCCGCTTCTGCACAACGCGCAGGAACAGGAAGGAAATGATGAAGGTGGCCGCGGCAATCACGATGCTGGTGGCGGCGGCTGAGTACACGTCGTTACGCGTGAAGGCGTCGCGGTAGACCAGCATGAGCGGGGACCAGCTCGTGGAGAGGCTGTTGGCCAGCGGGCGCAGGGTGGTGGGCTCGGCGAAGACCTGGAGCGTGGCAATCATCGAAAACAGCGCTGTCATGACAAGCGACGGGGCGATGATGGGGATCTTGATCCGCAGGGCGGTCTGGATCTCTGAGCAGCCGTCCAGCTTCGCTGCCTCATAGATTTCGCTGGGCACGGCCTTCAGCGATGTGTACATCACGATCATGTTGAAGCCCACGCCGCCCCAGAGGGCGATGTTGCAGATGGCGAACGTGACGAGGTTCGGGTCCAGCAGCGAGGGAAGCGCGACGCCGAACTGCCGGGCCAGGAAGTGGAAGGGGCTCACGCCGGGCAGGTACAGGAAGCCCCACAGAAGGGAGCTGATGACTGCGGGCACGGCGTAGGGAAGGAAGATGGCGGTGCGGGAGAAGCTGCCGGCCCTGGTTCGGCGGGAATCCAGCAGGAGCGCGAACAGCAGGGCGAAGCCGAGCATCAGCGGGATCAGGATGAGGCCGTACAGCAGCACGCGCAGCACGCTGCCCAGGAACTCCGGGTCTGTCAGGGCGCTGACGTAGTTTTCGAGGCCCGCAAACACCTGGCTCTGGGAGCCCTTGCCGAGGCCCAGGCCACTGACCTTCTTCTTCTGGAAGCTCAGCACCAGCGTGTAGACGATGGGGGCTGCCATAAAGACGAGGAAAAGGATGATGCCCGGGGAGAGCATCGCGTAGGGGATGAGCACCCGGGATTTGAAATTCTTCGCCCGCCTGGAGGGTCCGGCTGCGGTATCAGCCGCCGGACCGGGCTTGGTCACGGTCATTGCCACGGGTGCACTTCCTTGTGTGGGTTGGAGCTTGTTTGGCTTGGATTTGTGGGATTCGAACTTGTGTGATTCGAGGTGGTGCCGGTTCCGGGAGGGGCCTTGGGGATGCCCCTCCCGGAACCGGAGTCTGTTGCTGCTTGCCGGGGCGCTACTTGACCGTGAAGCCGGTCTGCTTCAGGTCCTCGACGGTGACCTGCTGCATGGATTTCACGGCGTCGCTGAAGGCGCTCTTCTGCTTGGCCTGGGCAGCTTTGGCGAACTGGTCGTTGTAGGCGTTGAAGGCCACGTTGACGTTGGGCCCGTAGGTGAAGGAGCCCACGTTCTGCGCGGCGTCGCCCACCACCTCGTAGAAGTCAGGCTGGTTGGAGAAGAATTCCGGTGCCTCCGTGAGCGCGGACTTGGCGCCTGCGTTGTCGGCGGGGTAGACGCCGGTTTCCTTGACCAGGGCCTGGACTGCTTCGGGGTCGGTGTTCAGCCAGGTGGCAAACTTCGCGGCGGCTTCTGCGTTCTTGGACTGGGTGGTCACGGCGGTGGAGGAGCCGCCCCAGTTGCCGGTGGAGGGCTTGGAGGCATCCCACTGCGGCATGGGTGCCACCTTCCACTGCCCGGCGGTGGCGCCGGCGTTGCCGGAGAGAACGCCCGGGCCCCAGGCTGCGCTCAGCCAGCCCACCTGCTTGCCCGTGTTAAGGGCGGTGTTCCATTCGGGGGTGTACATCGGCTTGTTGTCGATGGTGCCCTCTTCCACGAGGCCGCCCCAGTACTCGGCAACCTTTTTGGTGGGGTCCTCGTCGATGTTGACGCTCCAGGCGTCGCCGTCGACACCCCACCAGGAGGCACCTGCCTGCTGGGCCATGCCGGTGAACCAGCCGGCGTCGTTGGAGGAGAAGGTGCCGAGGTAGGCCTCGGGATCAGCGGCGTGGACTGCCTTGGCGGCCTGGGCGTACTCATCCCAGGTGGTGGGAACGGAAAGGCCCAGCTTCTCGAAGATGTCCGCGCGGTAATAGAACACCATGGGGCCGGTGTCCTGCGGAACCGCGTAGAGGGCGTCGCCGCCGAGGGTCACGGAGTCCCACACGCCTTCCGGGAAGTTGCTCTTGGTCTCATTGGCTTCAGTGCCGGAGAGGTCGGCGAGGGCGTCGGCTGCGACCAGCGTGGGGATCTTCTGGTATTCGGCCTGGATAAGGTCGGGGGCGCCGCTGCCGGCCTTGACGGCGGTGAGCAGCTTGGTGACGGCGGGATCGCCGCCGTCCTGCTTGTTGACGGTGACGTGGATGTTGGGGTTTTTCTCGTTCCAGACCTCCACCACCTTGTCCAGGTTGGGGGCCCAGGCCCAGTAGGTCAGTTCCACCTTCTGGTTGGGATCATTTGCTGAGCCGGCGTCCGTACCTGAAGTACCGGAGCATCCTGCGGTGAGCATCGCGGCCGCGGCGAGCATGGCCACGGCGCCTGCACGAAATGACTTGCGCATTTCGTCCTCCTTGTCGAAAAGCTGAATGGTCTGTCTGAAATTTCACCGCTCATCCGAACCGAGGCCGCATGACTGTGAGCGGTTCCAGTAATTCATAATGCTGTGAGCTATGTCAATAGCAGATTAGGGATGGTGTTGCTGGATTGCGCTGTGATAGAACTGGGACCGCACACAGTCCTAAGGAGAATCCCCCATGACAGACGTCCTTCACCGCACGGTGCCGCAGACCGCTGCAGCGCCAGAGCGCTCACCTGCGCCCTGGGTCCAGCGGCCTGCCGGCCTTTGCTACGGCGGGGACTACAACCCCGAACAGTGGACGCGCGAGGTGTGGGTGGAGGACATCGCGTTGATGAAGGAAGCCGGAATCAACCTGGTCAGCATCGGCATCTTCTCCTGGGTGCTCCTGGAGCCGCGCGAAGGCGAGTACGACTTCGAATGGCTGGACCACCTGATGGATCTCCTGCACGACGCCGGCATCAGTGTGGACCTGGGCACGCCCACGGCAGCGCCGCCGGCGTGGTTCTGGAAAAAGTACCCGCAGGCCCGTCCGGTCACACGTGAGGGTGTCACCCTTGGGAACGGATCACGGGGAATGGCCAGCCCCAGCTCCCCTGAGTACCGCCGCGCTGCCGCCAACATCACCGAGCAGTTGGCCCGCCGCTACGCCTCACACCCCGCGCTGGTCCTTTGGCATGTGCACAACGAGTACGGCGCGCCGATCAGCGACTCGTACGATGACTACTCCGTGACGGCGTTCCGGGACTGGCTCCGGGCCCGCTATGGCACCCTGGAGGACCTAAACAACGCCTGGGGCACCCTTTTCTGGGGCCAAAAGTACGGCGATTGGGACGAGATCGACGCGCCCCGGCTCTCGGCCAGCGTGAGCAACCAGTCACAGCGCCTGGACTTCCGCCGCTTCACCTCGGACGCGCTGCTGGAGTGCTACCTCAACGAGCGGGACGTCATCCGCCGGTATACCCCGGACATTCCCGTCACCACCAACTTCATGGCCACCAACTGCCTCGCGGCCGACTACTGGAAGTGGAGCAAGGAGGTGGACATCGTCGCCAACGACCACTACCTCGTGGCCCAACGGACGGACAACCACATCCTGCTCGCCATGGACGCCGACCTCACCCGCTCCCTGGCCGGAAACCGGCCCTGGATGCTGATGGAACACTCCACCGGTGCGGTGAACTGGCAGGGACGGAACATCGCCAAACGCCCCGGCGAGCTGGCACGCAACAGCCTCTCCCACCTGGCCCGCGGCGCCGACGCCGTGATGTTCTTCCAGTTCCGGGCGTCCCGGTTCGGTGCCGAGAAGTTCCACTCCGCCATGCTTCCGCACGCCGGCACGGGCACCCGGATCTGGCGCGAAGTGCTGGACCTGGGCGATGACCTGAAGAAGCTCACCGCCGCCAAAGGGTCCACGGTGACGTCCCGGGTGGCCATCCTCTGGGACGTGGAGTCCTTCTGGGCGCAGGACCTGGAATGGCGGCCCAGCAGCGACCTCAACCACCGCGAGCGCATCGAGGCGTATTACACCGCACTCTGGCAGGCCGGCATCAGCACCGACTTTGCCCACCCGGAAGCGGACCTTTCCGGATACGACCTGGTGCTCGCCCCGGCCCTCTACCTGGTGGGGGACAAAGCTGCTGCCAACCTCAAGGACTACGTCCAGGGCGGCGGTAACCTGATGGTCTCCTACTTCTCAGGCATTGTGGACGCCACCGACACCGTTCCCGTTGGCGCCTCACCTGGCGCTCTCCGGGAGGTGCTGGGCCTGGAGATCCACGAGTTCCTGCCGCTCCGCGAGGACGAGACAGTCACCCTGACCAGCGGTGCCGCGGGCAGCGTCTGGGCGGAGGAAATCCATCCCGGTACCGCCACCGTCCTCAGCCACTACGTGGACGGGCCGGCAGCTTCGCGTCCCGCCGTAACGCGCAACCACTTCGGCAGCGGAACTGCCTGGTACGTCTCCACCAAGCTCGACAGCGGCGACCTCGCCGCTGTGGTGCGTGACGCCGTCGAAAGCTCCGGCATTGAAGCGGCACCGCGGCCGCCCGCCGGGCTGGAAGTCGCTTCCCGCAGTGCCGGGACGGACACCTTCACCTTCCTGATCAACCATGCAGACACCGACGCGGAGTACCCGGCCACCGGGCGCGACCTCCTCAGCGGCGAAACCGTCACCGGTACCGCTGTGGTCCCCGCCGGGACCGTCTGCGTTATCCACGCCAGCACGGAACAGGGGTAGGACATGGCAACCGCAACCGCTGAGTACACCGCAACTGTTGAGCACATAGAAGTCAGGGTGAACAGTGCGGGTGAGGTCGAGGACCAGCTGAATTTGGCCGTCAAGGACCTGCAGGTGATCGCAACCCGCAGCCGGACCCACGGGATCCTGGTCACCCGCCTCAACCCCGGCCACTTCAGCGTCTCCCTAAGCGATCAAGTGCCTTTCGGGCTGACCCGGGAGCTGATCCACTAGGCGGGCTCAGGCTGCGGTGATGATCGCGTCCAGCTTCCGCAGCGGTCCCCAGGCGCCGCCCTCGCTGTTGGATACAACAGCGAGGGTGACCTCCTGGGCAGGGTAGTAACGGACCATGGCGCTGGTGCCCACGTTGATGCCCTCCTTGTAAATGGAGCGCACTGCTCCATCCGAGGTGAGTTCGATGGCGGGACCGAGGCCATAGTGCAGCTCGGCCCGTGCCCCCGGCGCCGGGTCCGCCTTGGAACTGTGCAGCGCCTGCGGCGTGAGGAAGGCCTCAGTTGAGGCCGGGCTGAGCAGTTCGCCCTTGCGGACGGCAGTCAGGAACCGGGTGAGGTCCGCCGCTGTGGCGTGGGCGCCGCCGTCGGGAGAGCCGATGGGCGGGTAGGAGTAGATGTTTTGCCGCCACCCCTTGACGGGCCCGCCCGGCTGTTCCCGGACGGGCTCCCAGCCTTCTGCGACGTCGGGCTCTGCCACACGCATGTCGAAAAACCCGGCGGTCCCCATCCCTGCCCTGGCGAACACGTTGCTCCGCACTGTGTCGCGGTAGCTTTCACCGGTGGCGTGTTCCAGGGCGAGGCCGCAGAGGATGTAGCCCACATTGCAGTACCTGCAGCCGTCACCGGGTTGAAAAACGGCAGGCTTGTGCACGAATTGCGGCAGGAAGTCTGCGGTTTTGGTAACGGAGTAGGAGGGGCGGTCCAGCCACAGCGCCTCGTAGGACTCGCCCGCTTCCTCGTCGGCGTCGTCTGCTATGCCGGAGGTGTGGCTGAGCAGGTGCCGCAGCGTCACCGCGGGGGAGATGGTGGTTCCGGCCAGGTCCACGTAGGAATGGATGGACTCATCGAGGTCGAGGGTGCCGGCATCCACCTGCTGCAGGATGGCGACGTCGGTGAAGAGTTTCGTCACCGACGCAACGTCGAAGCGGGTTCCGGGAGTTACCTGAACGTTCCAGCGCCGGCTCGCTGTGCCGTGGGCAGACTCCATCAGCACCTCACCTGCCCGCTCCACGCGTACGACGCCGGAAAAAGCGTCGGCGGCCGAGAGGGCAGCAAGCTCGGCATTAACGTCCAGCAAAGGGCTTTCGAGCGAAACGGTCTTGGGGTGTCCTTTCATCTCAGGCCATCCTAGGGACCACAAGGGGCGGTCACCGTGTCATTCCACACTTTCCACGAGGCTTTGACGTGACGGACGGCACTGTTTATACTTTTATGAAACGATTCAAAAAAGCAGCCACCTACTGGCCCCTCAGCGTAGCCAGTCAGCTCCGCCGGCGTCCCCGTGATCACAAGACAATCCGGAACAGGACACTTCCGGTTCCTTGCCAACGACGAGAAGGAAATCAGCGAATGACCATAACCACCACCGGGAATGCCCAGCCCGGCCACAAAACCGGCATCGAAGGCAGGGACCCGAAGCGAGCCGCGATGAGCGGTTGGATCGGTGGAGCGCTGGAGTACTACGACTTCGCGTTGTACGGCCTGGCCGCGACACTCGTCTTCCCGGCCATCTTCTTCCCTTCCGAAAACCCCACAGTCGCGATCATCGCGTCACTGGCGACTTACGCGGTGGGTTACGTTTCCCGTCCTGTAGGCGCTGTTGTCCTGGGCGCCTACGGCGACAGGCGCGGGCGCAAGAACGTGCTTGTCCTGGCGATGCTGCTGATGGGCTTCGCGACCTTCGCCGTCGGGCTCCTGCCCACGTACGGGCAGGTGGGTATCCTCGCCCCTATCCTTCTGGTGGCCCTCCGCCTGATCCAGGGTTTTGCGGTGGCAGGCGAACTCGGCGGCGCCAGCGCAATGATCGTGGAGCACTCGCCGGACGCCCGGCGCGGCTTCTTCGCAAGCTTCAGCCTTCAGGGCACCCAGGTGGGATCCATCCTGGCCACCGGCGTCCTGCTTCCACTGGCGGCCCTTCTTCCCGCCGACCAGTTCCAGAGCTGGGGTTGGCGCATTCCCTTCCTGCTCAGCGCCTTCGTGATCCTTGCCGGCTACATCATCCGCCGGCGGGTCCAGGAGCCCCCGGCCTACCTGGCGCAATCTGAAAGCGGTACAGCCAAACGCCGGTTCCCGATCGTTGACCTCCTGCGCACGCACCCGCGCGTTATGATCCTGTGCGTCATCATGACCTTCACCAACGTGGTGGGCATGGCGACCCTCATTTTCGGCGTCTCCTATGCGACCCAGGAGGGCTACGGCATCGGCTTTTCCAGCAGCGAGTTCCTGTGGGTAACCCTCGTGGCCAACCTTGCCGCAGTAGCGACCATCCCGGTGTTCGGCGCCCTGTCAGACCGGATTGGCCGGCGGGTGCTGATGGTGGCCGGCGGAATCGGCGGGGGCCTCATGTCCGGGGCCTACTTGTGGGCCATCGACCAGAAGAGCCTGTTCCTGGTCTTTGTCTGTGTGGTGATCGTGCAGGGCATCTTCTTCCAGATGTGGAACGCAACCTTTGCCACGTTCTTCCAGGAACAGTTCCCCATGCGTATCCGTGTGACCGGCTTCGCGGTGTCGCAAAACGTGGGCCTTATGATTGCGTCGTTCTTCCCCAGCATCTTCACGGCGGTGGCTCCTCCCGGCTCAGGAAACGTTCCGCTGGTCATTGGCCTCATCACCTTCGGGATTTGCCTCGTGGCAGCGGCGGCTACCTTCCTGTCCTCCGACACTAAGGGAAAGTCACTCGAGGACCTCGAGGCACAGTAGGCCTAACACGCCAGCCAGAAAAGGCCGCGGCTGCCCCGAGGGGCAGCCGCGGCCTTTTTGCGCAAAGGGGTCAGCGCTTGACGTCCGGATCCGGCGCAAATTCCTGCAGCGCCGGAAGGGCCCGGCCGTCGAAGCCGAACATCGCCTGGTTTTCCCACGCGTTGCCCGTGGTGGGGTCTGCGGGGTCCCAGCCGTTGCCCGGAACCGCTGTCCAGGCCGGCTCCCAGGAGACAACGCCGAGGCCGCGTCCGCCGGGTGCAGAGGCCACCACGTCCTGGACTGCCCGGAAGTTGGCTGCCTGCCCCTCCGGCGTGGCCGGGTAGCCGGGGATGAGCTGGTTTGGCCGGGCTATGACGTTCTCCCACGGATCAACCGGGTTGTCCGCGAGCGTGAACGGGTAGGAGTTCTCCACCACGATCACGTTCCGGTCGTAGCGGGCGGACAGGGTGGTGACGGCGTTCTGCAGGTCAGCCATGGAACCGTGCCAGAAGCCATAGTAGGACAGTCCGATCGTGTCGAACTGGACGCCCCGTTTGGTGACCTCGTCGTACCACCAGGTCAGGCCGCCGATTCCGTTGTTGATGTTGGTCAAATGCAGGATGACGTCCGTCTGGGCGTTGACGTCCTTGGTGGCCCGGGCGCCGGCCGAGAGGAACAGTGCCAGGTTGTCCCACTGGGCCCCCTTGACGTCGTCCGTCGGGTTGACGTCCCAGGTTTGTCCGAGGGGCCAGAGCATACCCGGGTTGATTTCATTGCCCACCTGCACGGAGTCCGCCGTGGCGCCGGCGTCCTTCAACGCAGTCAGCACTTCGAAGGTGTGGGCGTACACCGCGTCGGCCACAGCCTGTGGGCCCAGGCCCACCCAGGCCGCCGGCATCCCCTGGGCGCCGGGATCAGTCCACCGGTCGCTGTAGTGGAAATCCACCAGGACCTTCATGCCGGCTGCCTTGGCGCGCCTGGCAGTTGCGACTACTTCATCTGTGGTGTTGTAGCCGTCCGCGGGATTGACCCACACCTTGAGCCGCACGAGGTTGGCCCCCGCATCGGCGAAGGCCTCCACCGCGTCCACCGGCCGGCCGTTTGCGTCGAAGTACACCGCGCCCATGTCCTCGTTCTTTGCAAGGTTGGAAAGGTCGGCGCCCCGGACCGCACGCTGCACAGATCCGGGGGTGAGCGTGACGTCGTCAACCACCGCCCAGTCACCGGCCCTGCCGCGGGTTTCGATGATGATCTCGCATGCACTCTTCGTGACGTAAGCGTCGGCGGAAATCTGCAGCCACGCGCCGTCCTGTGCCGTGGACGGAAGGACGGTCTCGCCGTCGACACCGCAGTTCTTGAGCCCGATCCGGGAAGCCCCAAGTGTCCCCTCAGCCTTGACCCGCGCTGAAACCGTCCACCAGCCCTCGGCCAGGTTCCCGGTTTTCTGGCGCAGGTTCACGGTGCCGTCCGAGCCGAGCCGCTGGACCAGTTGCGGGTTGCCTGCCTCCACCGCCGTGGTAGTAGATGCCGCCTCGCCGGTGGCCTTCCATCCGGCCAGTCCTTGGGAAAAGTTTCCATTGACCACAGCGCCCTCCGCCTTGGCGTGCGGGCTCTCAGCAGCGGCAGGGGCAATTCCTGCCGGCAGTGCAACAGCAGCAAGGAGCGAGGCCGCCATCACTGCTGATCGTCGTTTTCGGTTCCTGGGATGCTGGATCGTCGAGTCGTGCTTTTTCATGTCGTCCTCCCTGACGGTATGAAGTGGAAACCGGTCCGTGGCACCAAATTTGCACGCGCGAACCGTGTGCGCTCCCAGTAGTAGCACAGGGAAATAGCCCCGCACTAGTCGCGTTCATCCGACTCAGTCATAGCCGACCGGTGCAACTCAGCTGTAATCGCTCCCAGATTTGGCAGTGGTCGGCCCTGATTACGATTTCGACGCAGGCGGCCCGCCGGCGCACCGTCAGCCAGTGGTTAGACGCATCCGAAGCGAGTCGAGGAGGAGCTGAAGGCCGGTCTCGAAAGCCCGGTCGCTGCGTTCCCGCCCGTGGCCGGATGCCTTGAGCAGCCGCGACAAAGTGGCGGCGGACTCTGTCGGTTCCCAGACGTCGTCGGGGGCTGCAAGGTCCAGGCCGGCACCCAGGGAAAAGGAATCGATGACTGCGATGATCGTCAGCACGTCGTCGTCGGGGAACCCGCCGGTGATAAGGGCCGATGCCATCCGCTCGTAGGCGGTGATCACCCCGGGGTCGGTAATGGTCTTACCCACGATGAGCGGCACCACGAACGGATGGGCCGCGTACATCTCCCGCTGGCCGCGGACAATCAGCGAGACCACCTCATGCCAGCCGGCATCCTCCGGAACATCGGGGATGGACTGCGTGGCCAGCCGCGCGCGCATCAGTTCGATAATCTCGTCCCGCCCGGAGATGTGGTTATACAGGGACGACGCCGTGACGCCAAGACGGCGGGCGAGGGCATTGACGCCGAAGCCGGCCCCTTCATCCACCAGTTCGATGGCGGCATCGGCGATCCGGTCCACCGACAGGATCGGGGTTCTGGGCCGTGGCATGGGGCTCCCTTCGTCAAATGCCAGTCTATGGACTCTTCCCTTTGATCCACGTCACATGCATAATAAAACGAACGCCATTCGTTTTAGCGGACGCTGCCGGTGTCGGCAGCAAGCACGGAGGACGCAACGGAGCGCCGCCGGGCCCTGCACCGCGCAAATTCCTGTTCAAAGGACACATCCAATGACCCAGCCAGAACCGCAGCGGCTTCCGCTGACCACACAACGCGCCGTCTCCACGTTCGGAATCGGCGTCGTTGGCTTTATGAGCGCCAACCTCGTCCCGTTTATGATCCTCGCCATCCAGGACTCCCTCGGCGTGGGCGCGACGGAAGCCGGAACACTCATGACCGCCTGCCTCCTGGCCACGGCTATCGCCTGCCTTCTGGTCACCCGCTTCACAGAAGGCCGCGGGCGCTACCTCGTGGCACGGCTGGGGCTGGCCGTGACGGCGGCGGGGTTCGGCCTCGCCGCCCTGGACCTGGCTCCCGCCGCGTCCATCGTCGGCATCATCGCCGGTGGCGTTGGGGCCGGCGGTGCCGTGGCATCCGGCGGGGCAGCACTGGCCGCCCTCCGCAACCCAAACCGGGCGTCCGGTATCAGCGGACTGGCAAACCGTGCCATCGTCACGGTTGTGCTGGCAGTTATCCCTGCGGTGGGCATCGGGATGGGGAGTGCCTTCGGCTTCGTGGCCGGGCTTGCCCTCGTGCTGCTGTTCACCGCCGGGTGGCTGCCGATGGCTGAGGCGCCAGAGGGACACGAGGGCACGCCGGGCGCGTCACCGGCGCCGAGTACGACGGCGGCAGTTGCCACCGGGGGAGCTGTTACCACCGGAACCATCACCACCAGGACCATTACCGTTGCAGGCTTCGCTTTGCTGGCAATTTTCGCGCTTTGGGCAGTGGGCGAAGACTCACTCTGGGCGATGTCCGGAGCCATCGGTGTTGCCCAGGCCGGGATGACGGAGGAACAGTTGGGCCTGGTGCTGAGCGCGTCCACCGCAGGAGGGCTGCTGGCCGCCATCGCGTTGATCTTCCTGGGAACCAGGCTGGGCCGGGCGCTCCCGCTGGGCATCCTGCTGGTTCTCGGCAGCGCCTTGAAACTGACCGCCTGCCTCACCGACGACCCCACCATTTTCCTCGTCACCATGATCGCCTGGAACACGGTGTACGCCGTTGCCTTTATGTTCTTCATCGCCACGGCGGCCGCCCTTGATGCCAGCGGCCGCTGGTCCGGCCCCGTGCTGGGGGTCTACCTGGTGGGATCCAGCTTCGCGCCGATGTTTGGGGCCCGGATCGGAGAGGCGTTCGGCTTTCCCGCCCTCGGCTGGGTGCTCGCCGGCTTCAGCCTGGTGCTCCTGGTTCCCGCCGTGCTCATCGCCAGGCTCTCGTCACGGGTCGAGGCGGAACACGCCGCAACCACTCCAAACTCATCCGACATCGCCACCATCCGAACTGCAGGAGTCTGAAACCCCATGAACGTGCTCTACCGCAACGCCCGCGTGTTCACCGCCGACCAGTCTGCCCCCTGGGCTGAAGCGTACGTTACCGACGCCGGCAAACTCACCCATGTAGGCAGCGATGCCTCCGCCGCTGCGGCTGCCGGTGACGCCGCAGAGGTGGTGGACCTGGGCGGGAAGCTGGTGCTGCCGGGGTTCATCGACGCGCACACGCACGTGATGATGCTCGGCGAGGCACTGGGGAAAGTGGGCCTCACAGATGCCAGAACCCTGCCTGAGATACAGGCACGCCTGCGCACCGCACGGGCCACCGACCCGGGTGCCCCGCGGATCCTGGGCAGGGGCTGGCTGTTCGACTCGCTGCCCGCAGCACCAACCTCGGCCATGATCGACGAAGCAGTATCCGACGTGCCCGTCTATCTTGATGCCAACGACTACCACTCCTGCTGGGTGAACCGGGCCGCGCTGAAGGAACTGGGCATTACCAGGGACACCCCTGATCCACTCGGCGGACGCATCGGACGGGACGGCCAGGGCGAACCGGACGGGATGCTGTACGAGACCGCAGCACAGCAGTTTGTGTGGCCGTTCCTGGGGGAGGTGACCTCGGACGCTGACCGGGATGCCGCCGTCGAACGTTCCCTTGCGGCCTACCTGGCCGCCGGGGTGACCGGAGCAGTGGACATGGCCCTGGGGGAACTCGACCTGGCGGCGTTCCTCCGTGCGGCAGCGCGGCGCGGCGGCCGGCTGCCGATCCGCGTCGTGGCGCACTGGTTCATCCACAACACCGGCGACGAGGCCGATAACCTGGCGCAGGTGGAACGGGCCGTGCTCCTGGCCAGGGACGTCAACACCGAGTGGCTGCGCGTGGCCGGCATCAAGCTGGCACTGGACGGTGTGATCGACGCCTGCACTGCTGCCATGAACCGGCCCTACGCGGACGGTTCGCAGGCCGGTCCCATCTGGTCCCCTGAGCAGTTGGATCCGGTGGTGGCAGCCGCCGATGCGGCCGGGCTGCAGGTTGCCCTGCACGCCATCGGGGACCACGCCAGTGATATTGCCCTCGATGCCCTGGAGCGTGCCGCAGAAATAAATGGCCCACGCCACCGCCGCCACCGCATCGAGCACCTCGAATACGCCTCACCGGAGACACCTGCCCGGATGGCCCGGCTCGGCGTCACTGCGTCCATGCAGCCTGTCCACGCAGACCCTGCCATCTACGGCAATTGGGTGGCGATGCTGGGGGACGACCGGCCGGACCGCAGCTTCGCCTGGCCCGAATACGTGGCGGCCGGCGCCCTCCTGGCCTTTTCCACCGACGCCCCCACCGCGCCGTACGAGGCCCTGCAGAACATGTTCGTCGCCGCAACCAGGCAGTCGGCCCTGGACCCGTCCTTTCCGCCAAACAATCCGCATTTCGCCCGTCCCCTGGCTGAGGCCATCACGCACGCAACCCGCGATGCCGCGGCATCGGTCATGGAAGAGGACCGCCGTGGCCGCCTGGCGGCTGGCCTCGCTGCGGACTTCACCGTGCTCGACGCCGATCCTTTCAAGGACGGCGAGGAATCACTGCTGAATGCCCGCGTACTGCGCACCGTTGTTGGCGGCCGGACGGAGTACGTGGCCTGACTCGGCCAGCTGATATCGACGGGGTGAGGGGCTGTTCCTGCGGCAGCTCCCATCCCGCCACCCGGCGCGCTCCGGTACCCTGTTGAGATGGCGCGAGAACTTGCCGAATTGAACGCGGAGGGCATCCTGCTGGCGGGGGCGGGACGGGCCATCCTGCTTCAGCTTGCCGATCCGGCGGTGGGCCGCGGCGTCGCCGAGAACAGCACCTTCACGGACCGCCCGATCAATCGGCTCAAAGGCACCCTCACATATGTATACGCCGTCACCTACGGGACCGAGGAGCAGGTCAAGGAGGTCCGCCGCCGGGTGAACCGCGCCCACATACCTGTCCGCCGGGATGCCGATGACACATCACCCGGGTACAACGCCTACGACCCGGAGCTGCAGCTGTGGGTGACGGCAACGCTGTACGACACGGCCCTCACCATCATCGAAAAGATCTACGGCCCGCTCGACGACGAATCCGCCGATGCCATGTACCAGGACTACGCCAGGCTCGGGACGGCCCTGCAGCTTCCGCCGGGCAAATGGCCCAAGGACCGTGAAGAGTTCAACCGCTACTACGAAGAACGCATGGCAAACCTTCGGGCCAGCGACGCCGCTGTGCGTGTGGGCCGCGGCCTTCTCTACCCGAAGCGTGCAGCACTGTGGTACCGCGCGATCATGCCATTCGCCAGGTTCCTCACGGCCGGTCTCCTTCCGGACCAGCTGCGCCAGGACTTCGGCCTGCCGTGGAGCGGCCGCCATGAGCGCCGCTTCCACCGCACCATGAAAGTCCTCGCCGTGACCTACCCCAAGCTGCCGCAGGGTATCCGGCACTGGTTCAAGAACTACTGCCTCAACGAACTGGAATCGTCCCCGCGCCGGGCAGTGAATGCGTAGTTCCACCCCGCTGGAGCAGCGCCTCGATGAGCGCGCCCGCCGTTTCCTCGAAAGTGCCCCGGCCAGCCGCATCCGCCCCAAGCTCACCGAGTTCGTTGTCTTCGGCCTCAAGCAGGGCTGGGCCTGCATCTTCGGCGCCGCCCTCCTCGCAGTGCTGATGGCCGCCCGGCTCTGGTACCCGGACCACGCCGGCCTGGCCAGGAACGACTTCCTGACCCTGGCCGCCGTCGCTATCCAGGTCCTCATGGTGGTATTCAAACTGGAGACCCTCAGGGAGTTGCGGGTCATCATCCTGTTCCACCTGGTGGGCACGGTGATGGAGCTGTTCAAGACCGACGTCGGCTCCTGGTCCTACGAAGCCGAGGGTGTACTGCGGCTCGGGGCGGTCCCGCTCTTCAGCGGGTTTATGTACGCCGCCGTGGGCTCGTACATGGTGCGGGTCTACCGGCTCTTCGACCTCAAATTCGCGAGCTATCCGCGGCGCTGGATAACGGCGGTCGTCGCCGCCGCCATCTACCTAAACTTCTTCACCCACCACTACCTCTGGGACGCGCGCTGGGTGCTGCTGGCCGCCGTCGCCGCCGTTTTTGGCCGGTGCGTCATGCACTTCAGGGTGTTCCGGAAGCACCACCGGATGCCGCTGGTGATTGCGTTCCTGCTGGTGGCGCTGTTCATCTGGATCGCCGAGAACATTGCCACCTGGTCCGGTGCCTGGCTCTACCCCAGTCAGCTGGACGGCTGGCAGCCGGTGGGCCTGGAGAAGCTGGTGGCGTGGTTCCTGCTGATGATCATCTCCGTGGTGCTGGTGGCCTGGGTGTACAAGCCCGAACCGCCGAAGGCAGTGGAAGAAACGGAGCCCGCCGCTCAAAGTAAGGTTGCTTACTAATTTCAATAACGCGGCAGGGGGGTCCGGCGGCGCAGCAGCGGATCAGATAGCCGGCGGCGTCGCCATGGTTCAGCCTCGTGCTGGGCGGGACGGTCTCGTCGATCCAGCTGCCTGGCCATCACAACGCCGGTCCGATCGATGCCAGTTCCCCTGCGCCCGCGCCGGCGTAGCGGTTTGCGGGGCGTTCCAGGCCGTAGTGCTCCCGCAGCGTCCTGCCGGTGTATTCCGTGCGGAACAGGCCGCGTTCCTGCAGGATGGGAACCACCTGGTCCACGAACGTCTCGAGCCCCGAGGGCAGCACCGGCGGCATGATGTTGAAGCCGTCCGCCGCGCCGCCGTCGAACCATTCCTGGATGGCGTCCGCCACCTGGACCGGGGTGCCGGTGAAGGTGCGGTGCCCGCGGCCGCCACCCAGCCGGCCGATGAGCTGGCGGACCGTGAGCTTTTCGCGGCGCGCCAACTGGACGATCAGCGTGTAGCGGCTCTTGGCGCCCTCAATCTCGTCCTCGCTGGGCAGGTTGTCCGGCAGCTGGCGGTCCAGGGGCAGGTCCTCCGGGGAGACCCGCAGTGTCTTGGCCAGCTGGATCCGCGCGTACTCCGGCTTAATCAGCCGGTCCAGCTCCCGCTCAAGCTCCAGGGCTTCCGCTTCCGTGGCACCGATGACCGGCACGATGCCCGGCAGGATCTTGATGCTTTCGGGATCGCGGCCGACGGCGGCGGTGCGCTTTTTGAGGTCCCGGTAGAAGGCCTTTGCATCAGCAAGCGTCTGGTGGGCGGTGAAGACCGCGTCCGCGTACCGTGCGGCGAGGTCCTTCCCGTCCTCCGACGAGCCGGCCTGGACGATCAGCGGGTGGCCCTGCGGGGAACGGGGCACATTCAGGGGCCCTCGGACTTTGAAGTGCTTGCCTTCATGATCGACCACGCGGATCTTGCCGGCATCGCCCCACACGCCCTCGGCTTTGTCCGCGAGCACGGCATCGTCCTGCCAGCTGTCCCAGAGCTTCTGGGCCACCTCGAGAAACTCAGCGGCACGTTCGTACCGGACGGCGTGGGCGGGCTGGTCGTCCACGCCAAAGTTGCGTGCTGCGTCCGGACCGGCGGTGGTGACCACGTTCCACCCCGCGCGGCCGCCGCTGACCCAGTCCACCGATGCGAACCGGCGGGCCAGGTTGAAGGGCTCATTGTAGGTGGTGGAGGCGGTGGCGATCAGTCCGATGTGCTCGGTGGCGCCGGCAATTGCGGTGAGGAGCACGGTGGGCTCAAGCTTGCCCGAGGGGCGGCGGCCCACCTCGCCGAACAGCACGGGGGAGTCGGCGAAGAAAATGGAGTCCAGCTTGCCGCGCTCGGCGGTTTGCGCGAGCTGCTTGTAATGCTCGATGTCCGTGCTGGAGTGCGGGTCGCTCTCCGGCAGCCGCCAGGACGCCTCGTGATGTCCGGTGCTCCTCAGGAACGCGTTGAGGTGGAGCGGCCGGTTGCGGGTGGGGTTTTCGGAAGTCATGGGATGGTCCTTTAGCTGAGGGTTAGGTTAGTGGGAGGCGCCGATGACGCCGAGGTCGGCAAGGAGGTCGCGGCGGAGGGCTTCGTGGCCGGCGGCATCCACTGCGGTGCTGATCTCCGGCGTTACGGTGCGGACGGTGGCAACGCGGCCGCGGTCCAGCACCACGATCCGGTCGGCGAGGGCAATGGCTTCGTCGACGTCGTGGGTGACCAGCAGGACGGCCGGGCAGTGTGCGGCCACCAGGTCCTGGAGCAGCCCGTGCATCCTGATCCGGGTGAGGGCGTCGAGCGCTCCGAACGGCTCGTCCGCCAGCAGCAGCTGCGGCTCGCGGACCAGGGACCGGGCCAGCGCCACGCGCTGCTGCTCGCCGCCGGAGAGCTCGTGGGGCCAGGATTTTTCCCTGCCGGCGAGCCCCACTTCGGCGAGGGCCTTGCGTGCCCGGGACCCGGCGTCGTGCTCCCGCAGGCCCAGGGTGACGTTGCCCAGCACGCTGTCCCACGGCAGCAGCCGCGAATCCTGGAACACCACGGACACCCGTTCGGGGACGCTGATCACACCGCTGCCGCGGACGTCGTGGTCCAGCCCGGCGAGGGCCCGGAGCAGGGTGCTTTTGCCGCAGCCGCTGGGGCCGAGGAGGGCCACGAACTCGCCGGGAGCGATGTCCAGGTCCACCCCGTTTAGGACGCCTTTCGGGCCAAAGCTGCGGATCAGATTCCGGACCGAAACTGCGTTGCCGGCACCGGTTGCAGGGGCTGTGCCGGAGGAGGAGCCGACGGCGGACGGTACCGTGCCTGAAGAAGCGACGGCGGTCAGCCCGCCAGGGTGCGCTGCCATGAGAGGGCCTTTCGTTCGATGAAGCGGACGGCGGCGTCGGACAGGAGGCCGAGGATGCCATAGACAGCCAGTCCGAGGACGATGATGTTGGTTTGGCCATACGTGCGGGCGAGCTCCATCATGTAGCCGATGCCGCTGGTGGCGTTGATCTGTTCAACCACCACCAGGGACACCCAGGCTCCGGTGACGGCGAAGCGCAGGCCCAGGAAGAACCCGGGCAACGCGCCGGGGAGGACCACCTTGCGGATGAAGGCGGCGCGGCCGAGCCCCACCGTCTGGGCGAGTTCGACGTAGCGCAGGTCGATCCCGCGCAGGCCGGCGTGGGTCTGCAGGTAGATGGGGACGAAGACGCCCAGGGTGATGGTGAGGACCTTCATGGTTTCGTCGATGCCGAACCACAGGATGAGGAGCGGAATCAGGGCCAGGCCGGGGATGGCGCGCTTGATCTGCACGGGCCCGTCGATCAGCGCCTCACCCACGCGGCTCAACCCGGCGAGGAGGGCCAGCACCGCACCCACCACGATGCCGAACAACAGCCCGAGGCCGGCGCGCTGGGCGGAGATGGCGAGGTTTTCCTGCAGCCTGCCGTCGGCGATCAGTTCGCCGGCGGTGGCCACCACGGTCCAGGGCTCGGACAGGATCCGCGGGTCCAGCAGCCCTGTTGCGGAAGAAACTGTCCAGAGCCCCAGCAGGGCGGAGGGTCCCAGCAGCCAGGCCAGGCGCCGCCGTCGTCCGGGGCCCAGCCTCCTGCCGGTGGGCCGGACGTCCTCGCGTGCTGCGAGGGCCGGGTCCAGGTGGGGCTCGACGGCTGGACGTTCCAGGACCGGGGCCGCGCTCATGCTGCACCGCCCTTTCCGGCCGCGGCGAAGGCGGTGCCGGCGATGGCCTCGAAGCGGGCGTCGTAGAGGTCCGCCGCCTTCAGTTGCGGTTTCTTCTGTTCCCTGGCCAGCAGGTCGATGGTCTGCTGGTGCCGCTCGATGGCCTCGGTCCAGGAGGTGGGAACGTCCCGTTTGCCTGCGGCGTCGATCAGGTACTGCCCGTCCTCGGCGGAGAGTCCCTGGTCCTTGATGTAGTAGCCTTCGAGCCATTCCTTGGGGTGGTCCTCGATCCAGCGCTGGGCTTTGCCCCACGCTTCCACGTATTTGGCCAGGGCGGCGGCCTTGGCGGGATCGGCCAGGACCTTGGCGGGGGAGTACAGGTGCCCCGGGTCGTCACGGAGGCCGTGGCGGAGGGTGGTGGCGCCGTCGGCCTTGTACTTGGCGAGGTACCGCTTGATCTGGACGCCGCCCAACGGTGCCGCGTCAACCTGCTTGCTGGAGAGCGCGGAGGAGTAGGCGTCTCCCGTACTGGGCAGCTCAATGAGCTTGACGTCATCCTGGGCGAGCCCGGCCTTTTCCAGGATGCGCAGGACCAGCGCGCCCTGGGCCTGGCCCGGGCTGTACGCCACCTTCTTGCCGCGCAGGTCCTCCAGCTTTGCGATGCCGGAGCCGGGGGCGATGCCGAGTTCGTACAGCGGGTGGTTGACGGCGTCCTGCCGGTAGGCGCTGGCGATAATCCGGACGTCCAGGCCGGTCCATGTTGCGTGGATCGGCGGGATATCCGCCACCGAGCCAACGTCCAGGGCGTTGGCCCGGAACGCTTCGGTGGTCTGGGGTCCGCCGGAGATGTTGGCGAACTCCACGTTGATTCCGTCCAGGTCCTTGATCAGCCCGGACAGTTCCAAGGCAACCCGGATGCTGGGATCACCGACTTTGATGGTGGTGCCGGCGGGAACGGAGGTGGCAAGCGGTGTGAAGGACGCCTGGCTGGATGGGTTGCCGGCCGTGGCGGTTCCGCCGCAGGCCGTGAGGAGGCCGACAGCGGGTATCACCAGGAGTGCGCCCAGGGCGCGCCGCCGGGTGAAGGCACCACTGGAGGATTGTTGGGGCGGGGAGGATGCTGCGGGGGACATGCTGTGCCTTTCGAAGGGACGGTATGTGGGCATCAGGGCGCGACGAAGCGCCGGAGGACCCAGATAGCCGGGGAAAGGGAAGGAGGTGCGTGCCGCCGTCGGAGGCTGTGGCGGTGGTGCGGTGATGCTGCGGTGCTACGTCAGCGGCTGGTGGTTGAGCGTGTCGAAACCAGGGAATAGGTGCACATTCGGCGGAGGCAACATGGACCGAAAGTGCGGGTGCCTTGCGGACGGCTGGATGGATGCATCGGTCCTCCTGTTCACTGTCAGTGTGTGTGTTGCGCTCGGCCTGGCGTGTGCCGTGGAAACACCTAAGCACGGTCTTCAATGCCTTCGCCAGCACCGCGCAACGGAAGCGAAACGGGAGGAAACGGCGCTACTTACGGCGCCATCAGGAGGACAAACCGGGAAACCGGGCGCCATGATCCGCAACGGGGGTTAATGTGACTGGAACGACTCGTTAGGAGAAGCGCATGCGCCACCGGACCCTTACCGCGGCTGCCATTGGGACGGGTATCCTCCTGGCTGGCTGCACAGCAACCCCGCCGCAGTCGCCCACAGCTACGTTCCCTGCCCCGTCGTCCTCGGCTCCGGTTACGTCCGCCCCGGCCGCTGCCACAGCCAGTCCAGCCCGGACGGCCCCAGCCATGATCGCCGGGACGCCGCAGCCTGTCGCAACTGGCCTTGCCGCGCCGTGGTCCGTCGTGTTCCGCGACGGAACGCCGTTGGTCAGTGAGCGGAACAGTGCGCGCATTCTCGAACTCGCGCCGGACGGGTCTGCGCGGCCCATCGGGACCGTTGAGGGCGTGGTTGGCCGGGGAGAATCAGGACTGCTGGGCCTCGCGGTAGGTGGCGGCGGTGACCTCTACGTCTACTCGACGGCGTCGGACGGCAACCGGGTCCAGCGTTATGCCGTGACCGGCACACCAGGATCTCTCTCGCTTGGGCAGCCGGACACACTGCTGGCAGGGATTCCGGCCGCGAGTACTCACGACGGCGGCCGGATCGCCTTTGGTCCCGACGGCATGCTGTACGTGACGGCCGGGGACGCACAGCAACGCACCAGCGCCCAGGAGAGGGATTCCCTTGCCGGAAAAATCCTGCGTATGACTCCCGACGGTGAGGTTCCGGCCGACAACCCCTTCCCGGGCTCCCTGACGTACAGCTACGGGCACCGGAACCCGCAGGGCCTGGCGTGGGCGGACGACGGTACCCTGTTCGCCACCGAATTCGGGCAGAACACGTGGGACGAGCTGAACGTCATCAGGCCTGGCGCCAACTACGGCTGGCCCACCGTGGAAGGGATTGCGGGCCGGGAAGGTTTTGTGGATCCCGTGCAGCAGTGGCAGCCCGGCACGGCGAGTCCCAGCGGCATGGCCCACGCCGGCGGCACCCTGTTCATCGCCAATCTCCGGGGACAGGTTTTGCGGTCGATTCCCGTCTCGGATCCCACCACGTTCACCGACCACTACAGCCGGGAGTACGGCCGCATCCGCGACGTGGCACTGTCACCGGACGGGCAGCTGTGGTTCATGACCAACAACACCGACGGCCGCGGTGACCCACGGCCCGGGGATGACCGGATCCTCGCCGTTCCCCTGGCATAGCGCTGGGCAAGGGCAGCTTGGGGCTTTAGCGCCTGGTGTTTAGCTCCGGGCGTGGGCTTGGGCTGTCTCGACGATGTTCTCGGTCGCAGCCCACGAGGCGAGGAGCTTGAGGGCTTCCTCGGAGGGGCTGCCCGGCGTGGCGGGGTAGACCGTCAGGGTATGGCCGGGATCCTCTTCCAGCCCCAGGACCTGATAGTTCAGCTCGAGGAGTCCCACCACAGGATGCTTGAAAAACTTTGTGCCGGCGTAGTGGCGGCGAACATTGTGTGCCGCCCAGCGCGTACGGAATTCGTCACTGCGCATGGACAGCTCGCCGATCAGCTCGGCAATGCCCTTGTCGTGCGGGCTGCGGCCCGCTTCGCGGCGCAGGATGGCGACATTGACATTGGCTGCCCGGTCCCAGTCCGTGTAGAAATCGTGCGCGCGGGGGTCCAGGAAGATGAACCGGGAATGGTTCGCCGGCCGTGCCGTGCCGCGGTACATGTCGGAGTACAACGCGTAGCCCAGGGCGTTGGCGGCCACGATATCCATCCGGTTGTTGCCAATGAAGGCCGGCGCGGCGGTGATGGTGTCCAGGAGGTACTGCAGTTCGGGCCGCACCCCGGACGGGACGGAACCCGCTGCGCTCGCAGCACGCTTGCGTCCTGACGTGTTGGCCGCCCGGGCCAAGTCGTAGAGGTGGTCATGTTCAGCGCGGTCCAGCTCCAGCGCCTGTGCAATGGCGTCCAGCACACTGTCGGAAACCCCGGTGAGATTCCCGCGTTCCAGCCGGGTGTAGTAGTCAACACTGACCCCGGCCAGCCTGGCCACTTCTTCGCGCCTCAGTCCCGGCACGCGCCGCCGGCCGCCGTACGGTTCGATACCCGCCTGTTCCGGTGTGATGCGCCCCCGGCGGGTAGAAAGAAACTGCCGGACCTCGGCTCGGTTATCCATACGGACACGTTACGACGAAACCGCAAACCCTAAGGAGGGTCTGCCAGAACCCGTTACGTCAGGGCCCTCGCTACCCGCGCCCGTTGCCGGTTTGATGGAGATACCCCCCTTTTTAGCCATCAACGAGCTGGAGCACCAACCCATGCTGCCCACTGCAACCACCCGCGGGCCATCGGCCGGCACCGTCCCGGCCACGCTGGTTGCCACGGTCATCTTCCTGACGGCCGTGGCGCCGCTCGCTACCGATATGTACGTTCCGGCCTTCCCGCGTGTATCCGAAGAGTTTGGCACCACCGCGTCCGCCGTGCAGTTGACGTTGACCACGTTCTTTGCCGGGATGGGGCTCGGACAGCTGGTGGGCGGGCCCTTTAGCGACCAGCGCGGCCGGCGGATGCCGCTGGTCGCGGGAACAGTGCTCATGACGGTCGCATCGGTCGCGTGCGCCGTGGCACCGGATGTTTGGATCCTGATGCTGGCCCGGTTCCTGCAGGGGTTCGGCGGTGGCTGGGCGATGGTCATCGGGCGCGCCGTCATTGTTGACCTGGCCCACGGGCCGCAGCTGGTCCGGGTACTGAACCTTGTCATGGGGATCGGCGGCGTGGCCCCGATCATCAGCCCACTGCTCGGAGCCGTCATCCTCCAGCTGACCGGGTGGCGGATGACCTTCTGGTCGCTGGCCGCCCTCGGCATCCTGATGACTTTCTGTGCGCTGTTCATCGTTCCGGAGTCGATGCCGCCGGAAAAGCGGCACGCAGGCGGGCTGGGGGAATTCGGCCGCGCGGCGAAGGCCGTGCTCTCAAACCGCCGGTTCGTTGGCTACGTGGTGGTGGCGTCGTCGGCCTTCATCGCCCTATTCGCTTACGTGGCAACGTCCGCGTTCATCCTGCAGAACATGAACGGCCTGTCGCCCGTGGCCTACTCAATCGTGTTCGCGGCGAACGCGGGCGGCATGACCCTCGCAGCGTTGGTCTCGGCACGGCTCGCCGGCCGTGTCTCTACCCGGAAGGTCATCTTCGTGGGGCAAATCATCGCCCTGGCTGCCGGAGCCGCCATGCTGGCCGGGGCTTTGTGGTGGGCCACCCCGCTGCTGGTGGCGATGGGCAGCTTTTTCGCTCTTATGGTGGCCCAAGGCCTGATTAATACCAACGGCGGCGCCCTGGCCTCGGCCGAAGTACCCGAACACCCGGGCACCAGCTCAGCCGTGCTGGGACTCGTCCAGTGGACCACAGCCGGCGTCGTCGCTCCGATAGCGGGACTGGGCGGCTCGGACACAGCCGTGCCCATGGCGTTGCTCATGATCGGCGGAGCGCTGCTTTCCCTGTTCGGACTCCTTGTCCTGGCCCGCCCGCAACCCGCAGGTGCCCCAGCGGGCATCAGAGATGACGAGTAGGAGGGCGGTTGAAGGGGGTTCTGCCATAACCCGTTTCAGCAGGGCCCTCGCTACGCCTCCCCAGCACGGGGTTTGATGTTAATCGACCCTGTAGCATTCAGTAATCCCCCCAAAAACCACAGGAGAACCATGACCACCGTCAAGGCCTATGCATCCCCGTCCGCCACAGAGGACCTTTTTGCGACCACCATTGAACGCCGCGAAGTGGGCCCCCACGACGTCCTGATCGAGATCAAGTTCGCCGGCATCTGCCACTCGGACATCCATACCGTCCGAGGCGACTGGGGCCCGCAGCAGTACCCGCTGGTTCCCGGCCACGAAATCGCCGGTGTTGTCACCGAAGTTGGCTCCGCTGTCACCAGGCACGCTGTGGGTGACCGCGTCGGCGTCGGCTGCATGGTCAACTCCTGCCGCGAATGCGCCAACTGCCTGAAGGGCGAAGAGCAGTACTGCCTCAAGGGAATGGTGGGTACCTACGGCGCAGTGGATCGCGACGGAACCATCACCCAGGGCGGCTACTCAAGCCACGTCGTCGTGACCGAAGATTTTGTGGTCCGGATCCCCGAAGGCATCGAGCTCGACGCCGCGGCCCCGCTGCTGTGCGCCGGTATCACCACGTTCTCCCCGCTGCGCCGCTGGGGCGCCGGCCCGGGCAAGAAGGTTGCCGTCGTCGGCCTCGGCGGCCTCGGCCACATGGCCGTCAAGCTCGCCGCCGCCATGGGTGCGGAGGTAACCGTCCTGTCCCAGTCGCTGAAGAAGCAGGAAGACGGGCTGCGCCTGGGGGCGGCCAGCTACTACGCCACCAGCGATCCGGGCACGTTCGAACAGCTCGCCGGCACCTTCGACCTGATCATCAACACCGTCAGCGCTTCGATTGACATCAGCTCCTACCTGCAGCTGCTCACCCTCGACGGCGCACTGGTCAACGTCGGCGCCCCCGCCGAACCACTCCCGGTCAACGCTTTCGCCCTCATCACGGGCCGCCGATCCTTCGCCGGTTCCATGATCGGCGGGATCCGCGAAACCCAGGAGATGCTCGACTTCTGCGCCGAGCACGGCATTGGGGCGGAGATCGAGGTCATCCCCGCTGAGAAGATCAACGACGCCTACGAGCGCGTCCTGGCCTCGGACGTCCGCTACCGCTTCGTGATCGACACCGCCACGCTCTCATAACAAAACGCGTTCGACGGCGGCCGGCTCCCCAGGGGGCGGGCCGCCGTCGTGCGTTAAAGCTCCAAAACTCTTCTGTTATTCGGCGCAACGGTTCGGCGCCAATAGCTCAGCGCCCGGCCCGAAACCTGTACCTGGTTCCACAATTGGAGGAAAGGTTTTCCTAGCCCCGGGAGGGTGCCATGCGTAGGTCCGGCGGACTGTTTCCCGCGATGATTCTGGTTTCTGTGGTGCTGGCCGGTTGCGGCCCGCAGGCAGGGCCGCCGACGGCAACAACCCCGGGGGCGACGGACACCGCCCCCGCCACGTCCGCTGCCCCCAGCCCTTCCGTCACCTCGACCCCGCCGGCCGGCCAGGCCACCACGACGGCCACCGCGACCGCGAAGCCGCCCGCCGAGGGGACGGTATGGATGACCTTTACGACGGCGGACGGGCAGCTCGCGTTTGACCTGCCGGCGGAGTGGAGCGTACGGGACCCGGCAGGGGAGCTTCCGGAAGGCGGGGGTGCCTTCGCGGAGGTCACCAATGAAGCAGGAAAGCCGCTGGCCACCCTCCGGACCAACATGGCCACCGGTTCCACCTGCACTGAGAAGTATCCCTTCTCGGAGTTTGAGACGCAGGAACTCCCGGCGCTGGCCCAGAACGGCGACGTGCCCCGGTACGTGTTTGAAACCCGCGGCGATGCCACAGCCCCCGGCCCCGCCGATACCCCTGCTGCCGCCTACGGCATCACCACCGTTGAAGCTCCCACCGGCGGCTCGGCATGTCCGATTTTCCACTTCTTCACGTGGCCGCCCACCGCGGCGATGTTCGGTGCCTTCTTCAACCCGGAGAACAACGTGACGCCCGGTGCCGAGTCGCTGCCGTACCTGGAGCAGGCCCGCAAATACATGGACACCCCGGAGTACCAGGACATCAGGCGGATGATCACGTCGCTGCGGCCGGCCGGTTAAACACATCCGGTTTCCGCCATCCGAGCCCACCCTGACAACGAATTACCGGCATGAACTATTACAGCCCGGCGGCGCAGGAACGGGCCCGGGACGCCGCCTACGACGCAATGGAAAAAGTCCTCGACGGCATGTTCTCGCCGCTGAACCGGCACGCCCTGAACGCGCGCTGGAATCAGGCCTGCGAAGCCATGGCGAGATACCTGGAAGCCGAAGACAACGGCGAGGAATAGGTGCCGCAACCGGGCCTTATCCGGCCGGGCGTGACTCGAACTTCTCCCGCGTAAGGAACACCAGCTGGGCTTCCTTTTCTGCCAGCTGCACCCTGGGGCCTGGCTCGAAGCCGTAGCCCACAAGCCGCCCTATCGCTTTTCTGTTCCGCGCATCCGGTTCCGCCACGACGCGGTCCTTCGACGGGTCCGTCAGGAGGAACCGGATCAGCCCCGACAGCAAGGTGGCCGTGAAGTGGGGGACCGGTTGTGCCGCGGGGGCCAGAAGAAGATGCATGCCCGTATCCTCCGGCCGGGCCGGATACGCTTCGCCCACGGGATCGTGCAGTGGCTCGTACGTCTGGAAAATCCCCACAGGCTGGTCCTCCACCACCATCACGAACCCGTGGTGCGTATCCAGGCTGTCGAGGAAAAGGTAAATGTCCCGCACTTCGTCCCGGGTCATGGCGCCCATGCCCCAGAACTGCGCGCGTTCCTCCCGCACCCAGCTGTATATCAGGTCTGCGTCCGCCTCGGGTGCGATCACGACGAGCCGCAGGCGGCCCAGGCCCGCGAGCTGCTCCTCGAACACCGCGCTTCTTGCTGCGAGGGGGAGAGCTGTATCAGCGCCGGTCATGATTTCTCCTTGGTGAGCTGGTCCCAGTCAGTGACAACGGGAATGAGTTCGCCGGCTGCCCAGTGCGGCAGCTGGCTAGCGAAATGGTGGTTGTCCGGGTCTCCGGAGGCGCCGAACGGGACGATCCAGCGGCTCTTCGTCCTGTCCGAGAGATCCCAGACGTAGCGTGCCACGGGCCCACGGAAGGACCCGTCCGTGACACCTGGCAGGCTTTCCGTGGAGAGGACGCAGTTGGTGTCGCCGGACAACGAAGTCAGCGGCACCGTGGGCGCCACGGCCCCCAACGACGGGTAGTCCGACACCGCGTGCAGCGGCAGCAGGATGTGGCTAGCTCCCCAGGTTCCCGCCGGCGGTGCTGCAGCCACTTCCTCCAGCGCCTGCCGGGCCGCTGCGCCGACGACGACGCCGTGTTGGTCACCTTGCGCGAGGATGGTTTCGACGGCAAAACCCACCCTTGCCGCCGGGTGCAGCCACGGCGCGAACAGGGGCGAGCGGCCGTGCGGCGCGGTCAAGGGTTCCAGGGCGGGGCTTTGTGCCAGCGCGAGGACCAGCGCGGAACGCCAGGCAGAGAACGTTGCTGCCGTGTTGCTGTCGGCGTCCATCTGGCCGTCCCAGCCCAGGAGCCGCAGACGCAGCCCGTCGGCAGGGCCACTCAGCAGATCCAGCCCATCCAGCAGCGTCCGGAAGGTAGGCCACGAGCCGAGCAGGGTGTCCATCTGGATGCGTTGCATCGCGTCCGCGTCGAGCGCTGGCCCGGCCTCCTCGAGCAATTGCCGGATGCGCCGTGCCCGGTGGACGGGGGCAAATTCCAGTCCGGTCCTGTCTCCGCCGCCGGAATCGCGGTCGTTGGCGTTGACGGCAAGCGCATCCACGGCTGACCGGGGCAGGTCCACCCACCCGCCGGTCCACTGGTGGTCTGCGGACCAGGCAGGAACAGGGCGGACACGGTTCTCGCTGTTCCGTACAGGCACCTTGCCGGCAACAATGTGGCGTACGTCCCTGCTGGAATCCGCGGCCAGCACGCAGTTGACGGGCTCCACCCAGGATCCCAGCGCCGCTTCCACCCCGGCCGCCGAACGGCTCCGAAGGAGCGGAAGGAGGCACTCGAACCCCAGCACCCCGGCGGAGCGCGACGGCGTCCGCAGGCTTAGCGCCCCGCCGTCGGGCCCGCCGGAAATCACCGGGCCCCGCGCGGTTTCGATCACGTCCACAGTTTCTGCGGCGCCGCCGCGCACCAGGATCTCCTCCTGGTGGTTCACCGGCACGGGCTCCCAGCCGTCCGGCCCCAGCGCCTGCAGGGTGTCGCCGGTGTGCCGAAGCTGTTCGGTGTAGAGGTCCTGGTAGTCCGCCATCGCGTTGGTGACCGCCCAGGCTGCAGTTCCGGTATGGCCGAAGTGCGGCAGCCCGGGGACGCCCGGAAAGGCCAGCCCGACGACGTCGAACTCCGGGCAGGCGAGTCGCACCTGCTGGTACACCCCGGGCAGCTCCATGAGCCGGTGCGGGTCCCCGGCGATCACTGGAAAGCCGGAAGCTGTGAGGCTGCCGGCTGCGGCCCAGGCGTTGCTGCCGGCCCAGACCGGAGCCTCGATGCTGAAAAGTCCCATAGCGTCCGTGCCGAGGGTAGCGGCGACGTGGTCCCGCCAGAGCTTATTGGGGAAGGTGCTGAAGAGGATGTGCTGGACCAGGAAGACGCCCAGCGGAGTCCATGGTTCCCAGCGCGCCGGAGCGGTCCCGGTGTCCTGGAACTCCTGCGCGTCCCGGCGGCCGTCCGTCAGTGCCTGGTTGACGCCGTCCACATACGCCGTGCACCAGCGCTGGGTCTCCGCGTCCAGGGTGGCGAAGCTGCGGCGGGCGGTGTCGTCGATCCTTGATTGGCGGGCAAACCGGTCCCACAGCAGGCCCTCGGCGCCCAGCTGCTCGGCGGTCCTGCCCTCGGAACGCCAGCGTTCCACTTCGATCTGCCAGGAACGGTCAGTTGCGGCGTTGCTTCCCTGCAGGAAGGCCAGTTCCTCCGCGGAGTCCGCCCGGAAATGGGGAATTCCCCAGGCGTCCCGGAACGTCTCAGCCGGCATGGGCGGGGTCCGGCAGGGGAGTGGGGCGCACAGTCAGTCCTTCTTCTTAGGTGAACCTAAGTAAGAGTAGGGTGCTGGTGCTTGTTCCCAAAAACGGGCCCTGACATAAACAACTGCCGCGCGCCGCCGTCCCTAGCCCGCGGCGCTCTCCGCTTCATCCGCAAAGAGCTGGTCAACAGCATCAGGGGCGAAGATCTTGCGCATAACGAGGGTAGTGAGCCCGTGGCAGGCGGCAAGGTCTTCCGGATGGCCTGCCTCCACCACCATGCCTTCGGCGATCCGCTCCACCACGTCGGTGAGGACCCGGGAGGACACCTTTTCCACAAACTCGGGCAGTCCACCGATCTGTCCACCCAGCACCAGGCGGTCAGGATTCAGCGTGGTGACGGTGGCTGCAAGCGCCCGGCCAAGCACGTCCGCAGCATCGCTAAGGGCTTGCAGGACCTCGGGATCTCCCGTCCCTGCTGCGGCGCTGATGTCATCAATTTTCGCCAGCCCCAGATGGTCCCTGAGGGCACGCCCCGAGCTGTAGGCAGCCAGGCACCCGTGCCGGCCGCAGCGGCAAAGGGGACCGTCGGAGGACATGCGGATATGGCCGATGTCCCCGGCAGACCCATGGGCACCCCGCAGGATTGAACCTTCCACCACGATGCCGCAGCCAATGCCCGTTCCGACCTTGACGTAGACAACGGTCTCAGCGTCACTGGCCCTTTCGCCCAGGGCTGCGGCCCGCGCGTCGTTCTCAATAACCAGGGGCAGGTCCCAGGTCGCCTTGACAGCCCGCACCACTGAGTCGGGTGACCATCCGGGGATGGTGGTCTGGTGCTTCACGTGCCCGGTCCCGGCTTCCACCGGTGCTGGAAGGCTGACGCCGATACCCAGCAGGGTCTCGTCGGAACCCTGTTCCAGGAGTTTTCGTCCGGCTTCGACCAGTGGCAGGAGGACCGAGTCAGCCGGCGCGCTGATTTCCAGTGCGAAGGTCTCAGAGCGCAGTTGGCGCCCGGTGGTGTCCGTGATGCTCACGGTGCCGTGTGTCTGGCCGAGTGTCAGCGCCAGGACAACGCGCCCGCGGTCCTCGAAGCGGATCTTCCGGGAGGGGCGGCCACCGGTGGAATTGAGGGGTTCGGCCTCGTAGATGTAGCCGCGGCGGGTGAGCGTGTCCAGCCGCTCATACAGGGTGGCACGGGACATCCCGGTGGTTGAGAGCAGTTGCTGGCGTGACAGGCCGTCCGCCGAACGGATCAGCTCCAGCAGATGCCCGTGCGAGGTTGCCCCGCCCAGGCTTGCAGGCATTCTTTCAACCGTCACACCGGCCCCCTTTCTCCGGTCTACAAGCCTACTTCCTTACCGGCCCGGGCCCTCCAGGGGCTGGCCGGTTCCGGCTGGAAGGTGAGCGCCGGCAAGGTGGACGGCACCGAAGACCGGCTCGACGGCGAGGGGCTTGGCGGCAGCCAGCCCTTCCCCGGCCAGATGGGCGTTCAGTGCTTCCACAAGCGCAGGCTGGTGGACGCCGAGGCCGCCGCCAAGAACCACCGGGCCAACCAGGGCGAGGCGCCGGGCAACCTGCAGGACCTGGTCCGCCAAATGCCAGCCGCCTTCCCGGATAATGGCCTGGCTGAGCACATGGCCGTGGGCTGCCGCCTCGAAAACCACGCCGGACCGCTGTGCCCAGTAACGCCGGTCGTGGTTGGTGTGGAAGTGGCTGATCAGCTGTTCGGGCCGGTCCAGCCCGCAGTCGGACAGCAGCAACCGTGTGAGCTCGTCCGGCGCAAGTCCCAGGTTGAACTGCCGTAGGCTGTGGCGGACAGCCTCCCGCCCGAACCAGTATCCGCTGCCTTCGTCGCCAAGCAGGTAACCCCAGCCGCCGCTCCTGGCCTCGTCGCCGGCCTCATTGGTTCCCCAGACAGCAGAGCCCGTGCCGGCGATCACTGCTATCCCTGCGTCCTGGCCTGCTGCTGCCAGGACAAGCCTGGTGTCATGAACAATTTCCACATCGGCTCGGGGAGCATGCGGGGAAATCAGCTTGCGGAGGTTGGCCGCGTCCTCCCTGGTGTCGATCCCACCGGCCCCGACATAGACTGCATCAGCATCAAGGCCGCAAAGGGCAGCCATGAGGTCCCCGATATTCGCAGCCGCCGTGGCCTGGTCAACGTTTTGCACGTTTGCACTGCCGGCCACCTCATTCCGGGTGACCCTGCCGCCGTCGATCCTGACACCATGGGTTTTCGAACCCCCGATATCCAGCCCAACGATCACCTTCTCTTGGAGTGCCGGTGCGGGCTGGCGACCGGATTCCGCAGGTGCCGTTGGAACTGTGGTCACTGGGGGTTCTCTTCGATGTCGGCGTGTTCCGGGGCTGGCCCGGCTCCCATCCATTCCAGGGCAGCAGCCGCGGTCCAGGCCTGGGCCAGGCTGCCCAAGGGTTCCCCGGTGAAGGGTTCGTAGTACTCGCCGAACTGCAGATCGGCCAACTGTTGAAGGGAAGCCGATCGAAGCTGGCCGTACAGCCCGGCTTCGCCGTCCCTGGCGGAGGCCCAGCCAAGCAGGAGGTTGAGGAACGGCCAAACCGGCCCCCTCCAGTACGTCCGGGGTTTGAAGGCGCCGCTCGCAGGAGAAGTGGATGGCGGCAGCGGGAACCGGAGGTCCGGGAAGCCCATCCACCGCGGCCCCTGCAGCAGCTCGCGCTGGGCGGCCAAGAGGGCAGGGTCTCCGCCGGACACCAACGGTGCGAAACCGGAGACGGTCTCGGTGCCGATCCACTGTCCGGCCAGTACGTCGTAGTCCCTCGCCAGGCCCGTCGAGGGATCCACGGTGGACGCCACTCCCGCCTGGAACCGTGTCGCCATCAGCCGCAGTTCCTCGGCTTCGGTGCCCCTTCCGATCTCCTCGGCAAGGTCTGCCAGTACTGCGCTGGAAGCGGCCATGATGGCGGAGAAGAACACGTCCCGCACCCGGAAGTGGACCACTTGCTGGACAGCGGCGTCGTCGAAGTCCACATCCGCCATCTGCTGGACCAGCCACAGGTACTTTGTGTACTCGGCATCGTCCGGCCGTTCGCTGGCGTCCGCCACGTGGAGGGTGTCCCGGCGGGTGAAGGGAGCGACGTCGCCGGGCACCACCCGCGCATACGGGCCGTCCCAGCGGGGGGAATTGTCGAAGCCGGATTCCCAGCCGTGGTGGATTTCAATGAGGCCCACACCGTCCGGGTCCCGGACCGTGGCGAGCCACCGGTGCCACGCGAGCCAGCCGTCAAAGGATTCGGCAAGAAACGCTTCCGCCGCTGCCTGGTCTGCACCGCCATTTTCGCGGCCGCGGTCAACGATGTGGCGAAGGGCGATGGCGTGCACCGGGGGCTGGCAGATTCCGCTGCTCTTAACCCCTGGTGGCAGGGCCGCCGCGCCCGCCGTTCCCCACCGGTCGAAGCCGGGAAAGTAGCCCGTGTCGTTGTCGCTGAACACGATGTGGGGGATCATCCCCGTGGACCACTGGGCATTGAGCAAGGTCCGGAGTTCGGTGACGGCGCGCGGGACGCTGGTGCGGGCCAGGCCGATGGCCACGAACGCGGCATCCCAGCTCCACATGTGCGGGTAGAGGTTTGGTGCCGCGCTGGTCATGGTACCGAGGTCATTGAGGCGCAGGACCTCAATGGCGGCGCTGCGAAGCTCTTCCATGGAAACGGACGTGACGGGGTTCATTTGGCCTCCAGTGCCATCGAGGTTTCGCGGTCGTAAACGCGCATGGTGTTCGGGGCGAAGCCCAGCCAGATCGTTTTGTGGGGTGCCGTCCGGAAAGTGGGCGGCGCCTGGACCTTCAGGGTGTGGCCATCCACTTCCACCGTGAGGAGGATGGTTGAACCCATGGGTTCAACCACCAGAACCGTGGCCGCGACGTCGCCCGAGGACCGCTCGTTTCTGACCGTCACGTTTTCGGCCCGGACGCCCAACAGCACGTCCCTGCCGGCGAAGGACCTCAGGATGGACGGGGCCATCAGCTGCTGTTCGCCCAGGACCAGGGTGCCGCCGTCGTGGCTGACTGCGGCGTCCATGAAGTTCATGGGCGGAGATCCGATGAAGCCGCCCACGAAGCGGTCCGCCGGGGCGTCGTAGACGTCCAGCGGGTCACCGAGCTGGGCGATGCGGCCCTTGCGCATCACGGCCACCTGGTCGCCGAGGGACAGGGCCTCGCTCTGGTCGTGCGTGACGTAGACGGTGGTGGTGCCCAGGTCCTGGACGATCTTTTTCAGTTCCGAGCGGAAGGTCAGACGCAGCAGGGCGTCCAAATTGGAGAGCGGCTCATCCATAAGCAGGACGTCGGCATCCATGACAATGGCCCGGGCCACCGCGACGCGCTGGCGCTGGCCGCCGGACAGGTTGGCGGGAAGCCGGTCCAGGTACGGGCCAAGCTGCAGCAGGTCCGCCGCCCACTGGACCTTGCGTTCAATTTCTTCGGCCGGGACCTTGGCCATGCGCAGCCCGAAACCGATGTTGTAGCGGACCTTGCGGTGGGGGAATACGGCGTAGGACTGGAACACCATGGACAGGTTGCGCTTGTTGGGCGGCAGGTAGGTCACGTCACGGCCGCCGATGGCAATTGAACCCGAATCGGGCAGCTCGAGTCCGGCGATCATGCGCAGCAGGGTGGTCTTGCCGCAACCGGAGGGTCCCAGCAGGACGGTGAACTCACCGTCCTGGATCTGCAGGGACACGTCGTCGGTGGCCCGTTCGGATCCGCCCGGATAGGTCTTTACGAGGTTGGAGATCTGGATATCAGCCACGATCGGCTCCTTCTGAAGTGCGGTGATAGGTCGGGCGGACCTAGCGGATGGTTGAGCCCCACATGTTGGTGAGGTAGCGGCGCATCAGCGCAATGAAGATGATGGACGGGATGACCAGCGCAAAGCCGCCGGCGAACCGGTAGGCGAGCGGTGAGTCGGACAGCGAGCTCAGCACCTGGGCCGGCAGCGTGCGGTGGTCCAGGGTCAGGATGGAGGCGCCCAGGACTTCGTTCCAGGACATAACGAAGGTGAAGATCGACGCCGCCGCCAGGCCCGGCAGTGCCATGGGCAGGACCACACGGCCGAAGGCCCCGAGCGGTGTGCAGCCGAAGAGCCTGGCTGCCTCCTCCACGTCAATGGGAACGCTGAGGAAAACGCTGGCTGAGATGAGGATGGTGGTGGGCAGGGCAAGCGCGGTATGCAGCAGGATCACGGCATACGTCGTGTCGTAGATGTCCACCGTCAGGAAGAGCCTGGCCAGCGGAACGGACAGGACCACGATGGGAAGGGCGCGTGTGAAGAGCAGGAACAGCTGATAAGGGTCTTTGCCCTTGAAGCTGTAGCGCGCGAGTGCATAGCCGGCGGGAACCCCGATAATTGCGGCGAAGAGCAGTGTTCCCAGCCCAACGATCAGCGAGTTGCCCAGGGCCCCGAAGATTCCGGTGGAACCGAGGAACGCGTTGAGCGTCTCCACCGAAAGGTTGGTGGGCAGCAGCGAGAGCGGAAACTGGTTGAGGGAGTCCCTCGTGGACAGCGCCGCCAGCGAGATCAGATAGATGGGGATCAGCATAAAAAGTGAGACGGCGATGCAGGCGGCCTGCAGCAGGAAGCGGTTGCGCTTCTGCCGGGCGATGGGTGTTGTGTCCACTGGTGTGCTCATCGGAGCCCTCCCTGGTTTTTGTCGCGGAGTGCCCGCAGGTAGAAGATCGACGTCAGCATCGAGACGACGAGGATGACCAGTGCCAGTGCAGCGGCGACGTTGGGGTTCTGCAGGCCGGTGTACCAGCGGTAGGTCTCGCCCACCACAAGGGGGAAGTTTTGGCCGGTGAGGGCTTGTGCCACGGCGAAGGTTTGGAAGGCCAGGATTGTCCGGAGGATGAGGGCAACCTGGAGGCTGGGCTTCAGCAGCGGCAGGGTCACGTGCCGCAGCCGCTGCCAGAACGTGGCGCCGAAGACCTGGGCGGCTTCGTCGTAGTCCTTGGGAATGCCCTGAAGCCCGGCGACCACAATGATCAGCACCAGCGAGGTTGCCCGCCAGAGCTCAGCGATCAGGACGCACATAAACATGCTCGCCTGGTTGTCGTAGGCCAGCCAGGAGCCACCTTCGATGCCGAACAATGACAGGGCCGAGTTCAAATAGCCGCGGTCGTTGAAGATCGCCAGCCAGACGAGTCCGGCTGCCAGGTCGCTTAGTGCCAGGGGGATGGCCCAGACGAAGAAGTGGACTTTGTGCAACCGGGGATTGGTCCGCAGCATCAGGGCCATGCCGATCGCGAAAGCGAACTGCAGCGGAATCATCACCACGATGAGCAGCAGGGTATTGCGCACGGCGGGCCAGAAGTAGGGGTCCTGGACCATCCGCGTGACGAAATCCAGGGTGAAGCCGTTCTCATCGCGGAAAGCCTGGAGGATTCCCTGGATGACAGGCCAGCCCAGAAGAAGCGCCATAAAGACCACCGAAGGGGCGATCAGCAGGACGGCGGGAGGTATTTTGCGCCGGCGGGGCGGGGCCAGCGTTCCGGCGGGAGTGGGTGGTGCCTCTACAGCCATTACGCTACCTCGCACTTCGTTGAGATCGGATCGGGTGCCCAGCATGGAACGTTAAGGCCCTGCAGAATGGTATTGAGCTGTGTTGCCTGGGTATCGAGGACCTGCTGGATAGGGCGGTTTTCCAGGCAGATTTGCTGGAAGCAGTTCTTGAAGACTTGGGATACTTCGCCTTCCTTCGCGCCCAGCCCCACGGGGGGAAGGGCAAGAAGGGCGCCTTCTGATCGTTGCTGCCGCCGGACTGCCGCGGCTTCCAGGGCAATGGCGCCGGTCAGGTCTGACGGGAGTTCCGTCTGGACAACCGGGAAGAAGGCGTTGCTGCGCAGCGTCTCAATCTGGGACAGCGGTTCGGACAAGGCGCGGATGGCCTTCTCTGCCAGGTCCCTTTCCTGGCCATTCTTCGGCAATGCGAGGCCGGCGATGATGAGCATGTAACCGCGGCCCTTGGGGCCTCGTGGTGCAGGGACCATCAACCACTCGTCCGGGTTGTTGGCCGGTGCACCGACCAGCCGCGCAACGTGGTCCCACCCCACCAGTACTTCGCCACGTGCCAGGGGTTCCTGCATGTTGTCGAAGTTGGTGGAGGCCGGTGTCAGGGCCGACCACAGTTCCTGCATGTAGGTCCAGGCCGTGGCGGCGTCCCCGTTCCGGAAGGTGGTGATCTGGCCGCCGGTGAAGCTGGGCAACAGAAAGCCCTGGTAGAAGCGGTGGTGCAGGCCTTTGGGGCCTGCGGGCATGCCAAACACCGGACGTCCGGCTCCCTGTTTTGCCGCCTTCGCCCAGGCAAGGAAACCCTCGTAGGTCAAATCGTTGACGTCCACTCCCGGGGGCAGCCATTCAAGGGCCTTCTTGTTCACGGCAACCACATACGTGGCCTGCATCCAGGGGACGTAACGGGATGTGGAACCGCCCACTTTCGTCAGCTCGAGCATCTCCTTGGTGAAGCCACGGCCTGACAGATCGCGGAGGAGGTTGTCCACGTCCTCCAGGGACTCCGCGAGCGGGGCAAGTTCGCCGTGAAGCCCGCCAAGCAGGGAGGTCTTGACGTTACCGGCAGAAGCCTGGGTGCTGACGGTGGAAGAGAAAACGCCCGGATCCACAGAGTTGTAGGCGACTGGTGCCTTCGCGAACTTCTTCAGCACTGCCTCGTATCGCTGCTTTTCCTCCACGGGCGTGAACTGGGTGGACAGGAAACCGACAGTCCCTTCCCCGGCGGCCGCGCCGCTCGTGTCGAAACCTGCGCATGAAGCCAGGAAGGGGGCCGACATAGCCGTTCCCAGTCCGGCCAAAAGGAGGCTCCTGCGGGACATCGCGGCGTGCTTGGGCTGGAAATACATGTCTTTCATTGACTGCTCCAATCGAGTGTGCGCCACTGCACAAACTTTCGTCTAAGCATTAGACATAACCCGGAGTGTGTCAACCCCCTGTCGACGTTCAGGCACGTCCGGGGCGCCATGAGGGGATCCGCGGCTGGGCGTAAAAAAGCCACTGCCCGGGCAGGTCTACGTGCAATGGCACCGGGGGCGGAGCCCGGCAGTGGCCAGGACGCGTGCTATGCGCCGCCGGCTTCCTCTTCAAGCTCTTCGAGCACGTGGGCGGCGTCCCGGTTGCCTCGTGCCGCCAACCGGCGGAGCTCATCGAGGTTGCCCCTCTCGCCGGCCGTTTCCACCAGCTGGTCCGCCGCGTCGCGGCTGCCCGAATCAGCCAGCCGCCGGAGTTCGTCCAGGTCCCCCCGCTCGGCGGCACGCTCAATCAGTTCATCGACGGCGTCGGACTCGCCGCGGGCCGCCCGCTGCCGCAGGGCCTCAAGTTCAGGATCGGGTGTCTGCACGCTCCCACTATGGGCTCACGCGTCCTTCACGTCCAGAGCAGGCAAACGCCAAATTTGGCAGGAGGCGTCAGTACAGGAAGATGTCGATCCATTCGCGGTTGTGGGCATGGATGAGGACCAGGAACAGCACGAAGTCGAACAGCAGGTGGACGCTGACGATGTAGGACAGCGACTTGGTAATCGTAAAGAGCCGCGCTTGGAGCAGGGCAAACGGGAAGATGAAGAACGGCGCCCAGGACTGGAATCCCAGCTCCCACAGGAATGACGTGAAAAGCACTGCCTGGAGCAGGTTGGCCTGCCAGTCCGGAAGGTGCCGGCGCAGGAGCGTGAAGGCCGTGCAGATGAAGAACAGCTCGTCCCAGATCCCCAGCACGTTGGTGCCCAGGAAGAGCCGGGCGATGCCCTCCGGATCGCTCACGGCCGGCCAGTTGTTGTAGACACCCGTCCGGATCATGTAGACCGGCATCAGGGCGTACCCGATGAGCAGGACTGCGGGCAGGTACCATTTTTCGGCCCTGGTCCACGGCTGGCCGGTCCGGACGGGGAAGCGGATGGCGTGGTCCTTCGTGACAAACCGCGAAACCGCGTAGGGAATGCCGACGGCCAGGATCATCGCGGTACCCATCACGGCCATGTGCTCGGTGCTGATGTCCGTGGTGATGGGAACCAGGCTCATGGCGGTCAGGCCCACGGCTATCAGCGCCAGGTCAATAACAAGGCGGCGGCTGATGATCCCGGCCAGCACCAGGGCGGCGGCCAGGAGGAGGAAGCCCGGGACGCGGTCCTCCCGGGCAAACAGCAGAAAGCCCGACGCCGACACCATCACGGCCGGGATCAGGCTCAGTGACGGGCGGGGCAGGTCAGCAGGGCCGGCGCCGCGCACTTGGGCTTGCGCCGCAGATTGCTGCCTCACAGCGTCGCCAGGAGTCCGGCCGCCTCATCGAGTGCGCCGGGGACGAGGGAGTAGTAGGCCCAGGTGCCACGCTTTTCGCGGTTGAGCAGGCCGGCATCCACCAGGATTTTCAGGTGGTGGGAGACCGTGGGCTGGCCGAGGTCCAGTGGCTCGGTAAGGTCGCACACACAGGCTTCGCCTGATTCCCCCGCCTTGACGATCGACAGCAGGCGGAGCCGGTTCGGATCGGCCAGCGCCTTGAAAACCAGGGCCCTCTGCTGGGCCTCCTTGGCGCTGAGGACCGGCTTCCCGGACGGCGCGCAGCAGGCGTCCACCTCGGGTTCGAGAATCTGCAGGGAGGTCATGCACCCCATTATGCAACGGCGTGACATTCGTCGATATAGGCGGCCATGCGTCACCTATCGACGTCTATCGTTTACAAAGCCCGCCGCGCAGGAGGAGGGTGAGCGCAGGAATCCGAAGCCTCCGGTAGCCGCGCAGCACCCGGATGCCCAGTAGCCTTTTACTAACGCCCGAAGCAAAGGAACCTGCCGTGACCATCACCTCGAATAACCAGCACGCCGCAACGGAGCAACTGATCATTATCGGTTCGGGCCCGGCCGGGTACACCGCTGCCATTTATGCTGCCCGGGCGGGCCTGGAACCGCTGGTGCTGGCCGGGTCCGTGACGGCCGGGGGTGCGCTGATGAACACTACCGAGGTGGAGAATTTCCCCGGCTTCCCGGGCGGGATCCAGGGGCCGGAGCTGATGGACGGGCTGCAGGAGCAGGCCGAGAAGTTCGGCGCGAAAGTACTGTTCGACGACGTCACGGAGGTCCAGTTGAAGGGCCACCTGAAGACGGTGGTCACCGGCGGAGGCGAAACCCACCGTGCCCCGGCGGTCATCCTTGCCACCGGTTCCGCGTACAAGGAACTCGGGCTGCCGGAGGAGAAGAAGTTCAGCGGCCATGGTGTGTCCTGGTGTGCCACCTGTGACGGGTTCTTTTTCCGGGAACAGGACATCATCGTGGTGGGCGGCGGGGATTCGGCGATGGAGGAAGCGATGTTCCTGACCCGGTTCGGAAAGTCCGTGACCGTCGTGGTGAGGAAGGGCGAGCTGCGTGCCTCGCGGATCATGGCGCAGCGGGCCAAGGACAACCCCAAGATCAGTTTTGCCTGGAACTCTGCCGTCACGGCCATTCACGGTGACGGAAAGGTCTCCGGGGTGACGCTGACGGATACGCGCACGGGGCAGACCCGGCGCCAGGACGCCACGGGGATTTTCGTTGCAATCGGCCACGTGCCGCGCACCGAACTGCTGACCGGGCAGGTGGACCTCGACGAGGAGGGCTACATCAAGGTCGATTCGCCCACCACCGTCACCAACCTCTCCGGCGTGTTTGCCTGTGGGGACGCGGTGGACCACCGGTACCGCCAGGCGATCACCGCCGCCGGCACGGGCTGCGCTTCTGCCCTGGACGCCGAACGCTACCTCGCCGCGCTGGAGGATGCGGACAGCATTGCCACCGCTTTGGTTGAGGAACCAACCCACAGCTAGGACCCGGAACAGGGGGAGGGGGTGAGCGGAATGACGACAGGATGCTGCGGCGACTCCGCACAAGCGGGAAAAGCGGGCGACGCCGGAACCTCCCGGCGTCGCCCGCTTTTCCCTAAGCGGTGTGAACTTACGCGGAGGCCAGCGCGCGGTCTTCGCCGCGCACGCTCAGCGTAAAGGTGTTGGGTCCGCTGCAGGTGACGGCGATGCGGCAGGTGGTGGTGTCGTGGTGTGTAGAAAGGTCGCTTACCGCGGGGTCCAGGGTGTGGTGGAGGGCCGACCGGTCCCAGATCTTCAGGGTCACGGAGTCATTGGCATCGAACGTCATTATTCAACTTCCATTTCATGCGGTTGGCGGCCCGGAGTCTTCATTGCCCGGACCGTGTCCTCGTCGGTGAGGACGGACTGCAGGTGGGAAAGCGCATTCCCGTACTTCCATGGTGCAGGTTGCTGTGGGGATTGGCAACCGTAGCAGGGCTGATGTGACCAAGCACACGGGACTGCCGGGAGTGTTGCCCGGAAGCCGCATGCCCTGCTTTCCATGGTGCCCAGAGCCGGGTGCGAGTCTCAACCAATATGCGGATTGTTGCAGGTGAGACTCGTCACCTCGCGGTAACCGGGGGGCGGCCCTACTCGTCGAAGTAGGTGACGATCTGCTGCTCGCCCGAAATGGACCTGATGACAGAAGCCGCTACATCCCGGAGCTTGATGTTGCGGGTGTTGGAGGCCCTGGTGAGGATCCGGAATGCAGTGTCGCGGCTGCACCTGTTTTCGGCCATAATCGCGCCAACCGCCATGTCGATAATGGTGCGGGACTGCATGGCCGACGCGAGGTCGCTCCTGGCCTCGCTGAGCTGGGTGATGCGAAGCACCAGCCGCACCGAACTTGCGGCCTGGCTGGCGAAGGCTTCCACGGTGGACACATCGTCCTCGGAAAATCCGTTGCTTCGGCCGGAATAGAGGTTGAGGACCGCTTCTGCCTCGCCGGCCAGGTCCAGCGGTACCGCGAGGATGGAGGAAACGCCATGCTCCCTGGCGACCTTCAGGTACGGAGACCAGCGCCGCTCAGTGGCAAGGTCGGATACCAGGACAGCCTTCCCGGCCCGGAGCGCCGTCAGGCAGGGTCCATCCCCGAACCCGTTCTGCAACTCGTCCAGGGCGTGGGCTGCCGCGTCGCTGCTGGCTACTGCTTCGGCTCTCTTGCGCCGGATGACGGTGACTCCCGTGTGGATGCGGTTGTCAGGGGAGGACAGCCTTGAAGAAGAAACCACCGCCAAGTCCGTAAGGAAGCCGACGACGTCCCGGCTGTCCAGGACCATCTCCTGCAGCCGCAGCTCAATGTTCGACGCCGATTGCGGTACTTCCCGGGGTGCGGCGTCAAAGCTGCCGGCGCTGGATTCGTGAGCAGTCATGGTAGGTCGTCTTCCGTTAGTTCCGTAATCGCGGTGGCAATCAAAGCCACTTGTGCAGCCGGGATGTCGAGTGCTTCGTGGAGGTAGGCATCCAGGGACATCTCATCAATCCCGCCACCGAGCCCGTAGTAATACGTCCACAACTTGGCCAGCGGCAAATCGGTGTTCCGGAAGCGTTCAGCTGTGCCGCGCCGCTCTTCAGCTGCGCGGTTCGGTTGCTCGGAACCTTCGCCCCCGTCGGTATACATTCCTATCCTCCGTTGAGCCGGCCTGCCGGGAACTGAGCTCCCCGGACGATGTCGCTGGCGATGTCATGGACCCGCCGGTTGTTGGACTTGGCGGCCCGCTGGAGGATCTCCAGGGCGCCTTCCCGCCCGCCACGCTGCTGGAGCATGATCAGGGATACCGCGGCGTCCACCACCGCCCGTGACTTGAGCGCGGCGCGGAGATGCTCGGGATGCACATTCGCGCCGTGCAGCCGCAGGGCGATCCGCAGGACCCGGGACATGGACCCCGCGTGCTGCTCCAACAGGGCTTTGGTTTCCTCGGTGAAGGCGCCCACCGTGCTTGCATAGCAGTTCAGTCCGGCACGGGAAAAGGGCTCGGTGGGGATGGGGACAGCCAGGACGGAACGTACGCCTTCCTGGAGTGCTGCCTCCAGGTAGTCGCTCCAGCGTTCGTCGCCCCTCAAATCCGGAATCCACACCAGGCGCTGCTCCCGCACCGCCGTCAGGCAGGGCCCGTCATGGAACGCGTACTGTGTTTCATCCAGCCGGCGGCCGGCTTCGCTGCTGCTGGCAACCGTTACCGGGCCCCCGTCGCGCTCCACGGTAATAGTGCACGTCACTTGACCCTCAGGGCCAACCAGCGACGCGGACATTGTGGCGAGTCCCAGGAGGAAGTCAGGAAACTCAGGGCTCTCAAGCAGCAGATCCTGCATCTGGTCCGAAGTGGTAAGTCTGCTGTCCTGGGCCATGAGGCCTCGATCCCTGGGTTTGCCGTGAGCATTTGCCCCTGGCCAGCGGCCTCCGCTCTCTGCGCGGCCGACCTGAGTATTCAACCTCTGGATCTGTTTATATCCCGAAATCTCCTACTACCGACACTACGCCGGTGCGGGACCTATTGATATGCCCGCACCTTCCGATCTACTCGTCCGGCCCGGTTTGCCGTCCCGGGCCGTCATCCCGGGCCTCCGCAACTTCGGGACCTGAGGCCGGGCCGCCGTCGAAATCATCCGAGTAAGGGGCCCGGGGTCTGGGGAGGTCGTCAATCAGCTCATTGGCGGCCAGCGCCAGCAGGTCGCGCTGGACGGGCGGCAGGGAAAGCAGCCCCTGCAGGTAGGCTTCCACCTCGTATTCGCCCGCATCGCCGGACATGCCGAAATATTTCAGCCACAGCTCGGATACCTGGATATCTGCGGCCTTCAGCGCGGAGCGCAGCCTGCGCCGTTGTTCCGGTTCGTTCGGATCAAAGCCCACGGGCAGCTCCTACGCGCCGTGGGCCGGCGTCCCGGCCAGGACGCGTTCGCTGATCTGCTGCAATGCGGTGTTTTCGTCGCGGGCCTGCTTGATTAATCGATGCAGGGCGGCTTCGTGGCTAATCCCCAGGCGTTCCATCAGCACGCCGCACGCCCGGTTTACAACGTCACGGCTGTAGAGGGACGCCTGCAGGCCCTGGGTCATTCTGTGTGGTGCCTCGCTGGCCTGGATGTGCGAGAGAAGCGTGGCGGCCGGGGCAGCAAAGAGTTGAAGCAGGATAACACTGGACTCGTCATAGGTATTCGGGGTGGCAGCGTACAGCTTCAGGGCGCCGACGGATTCCTTGCCTGCGATTAGTGGAGCACTGACAACCGAACGCACAGGCAGGCCCGCCACGGCCTTGCGCCATTCCGGCCAACGCGATTCCTCCGTGAGGTCCTTTACCAGTACAGGTTCCTCCGTGGCCCAGGCGGTCAGGCACGGACCCTCCCCGCACTCGTACTGCGTGGCATCTGCCTGGCTGACAATCCTGTCCGTGTAACCGCTGCTGGTGCGGCGCCCCCGGGCATCCAGGAGGGAGACTCCAGCTCCGATGGTGCCCGGAACGGACTCTTTGGCTGCCTGGGCAAGCAGCCTCACTGCGGTGTTCACTTTTTCTTCCGTCAGCAGCAGCCCCTGAATGCGAGCGATCACGGTGCTGAGCTCGTCCAGGGGAAGTTGCTGCGCCATAGTCCCAGCATAGGCCCAAGGGCGCGCCGCCGCCCCTTGGCTCACAGGGAAACCGGCCACCCTGAGGGGCTAACGACGGCGGGACTGCGGTCAGGTGCGCGCGTACGAGCAGCCTCAAGCCGTGTACGCATAGGGGCCCGTCTTACTGGATGAGGTCTTCCAGGTATGGTGCGCGGGGCAGTGGTGGAAATTCATCGATGAGTTCATTCGCTGCGTGTGCTATCAAATCGCGTTGGTCCGGTGGCAGTGACATCAGCGACTGGATGTAGGCGTCCACTTCGTATTCGCCTACCGTGCCGCCGATGCTGAAGTAGCGGAGCCACAGATCGCCGTGCCGTATGCCCGCGTGGTGCAGGGCCTTGCGCAGGAGCCGGCTTTGCTCCTGCTCGAGTCCTGATCCAAGGTCCGGCCTGCCTCGGTCACCGTCACCCGTCATCAGGACCGCTTTTCGTTTCGGTGAGTATGTCGGTGCTGACGCTGAAGAGCGACTGCCTGCTGGTCTTGGACAGCTCCAGGAGTTTCTGCAGGGCCGCGCCCTGGTCCAGGCCATGCCTGTGCATCAGGAAACCCTGGGCCCGGTTTATCGTGTCCCGGCTCAGCAGCGCAGATGTCAGGACCTGGGTAAAGCGCTTCGGTGCCTCGGAGCTCTGGATGTTGGCCAGCAGCGTGGCGGCAGGGACGACGAGTTTCTCCAGCGGCCGCGCGGTGGCGGCGTCGTACGCCCCCGGTTGGGTTGAATAGATCTTTAGCGCTCCCAGGCAACGGGTGCCGGACATGAGCGGAGCGCTGATCACGGATCGGATGGAGATGTCCCTTACCGCTTGGGACCACAGCGGCCAACGGTCATCAGTGGCGACGTCGTGCATCACCACGGTGCGTTCAGTCGCCCAGGCTGTGAGGCAGGGTCCCTGTCCGAGCTCGTATTGGGCCTCGTCTGCCTCGAGTACCGCAGGGTCGGTGGCACCTGTGCTGGTTCTGTTCCCATGTTCGTCCAGGAGTGACACCCCGGCACCGGAACTTCCCGGAAAGGCGTCCCGGATTCCCTCGGCCAGCAACTGAACGGCGCGGTCAACCTTCTCCTCGGTCAGGAGCATGCCGTTGATGCGCGCGAGCGCGAGGGTGAGTTCATCCAGGGGGAGCTGTTGTGGCATGGTAGCCAACCTTCTGCGTCGGACGATTGCCGTCCTTCGGAGTGCCCCCTGCTGGGCCGGGACCGGAAATTTTCCTCCGGCCCATATCCAGCATAGCCCCTGGCGCAGCCACCATGTCTGGGTCCGGCACGCCTGTTTGCCGCTTGTCCAAAAAATCCATGTACGCTGGGGGAACGTTTGGAAGTGGGCGTCTTAAGGCCGCACGCGAAAACTGGATGCGGTTGAAGCCCAACTTCAGGAAGTGCCATGGACGCTTTGCCCGAAACTGCAGATTCTTTGCCCGACACTGCGGAACCCTTTCCCCGCGTAACAGACGCTTTCGTCAGCACCGCCGCAACTGAGCACGAGATCGTTTCGCGCCTCCAGGATCTGGTCCTGCAAACGGCTGACCCCCAGGACTTCTTCAAGGAATTTGCCGTCTTTTCGGCGTCCATGCTGGCCCCGCCCGGAGGCGATGTCCATTGCAATGTCACTGTGGTGCGGCGGAAAAGGCCCGTCACTGTGGCCTCCAGTACACCGCGGGCGCGAATCATGGATGAGCTGCAGTATGCCCACGGCGACGGTCCGTGCCTTTTGGCGATGCGGACCGGCAAAACCGTTTACGTCGGCGACGTCACGAACGAGCGCCGTTGGCCGGAATACGTCCGTGCGGTGGCTGCCCAGGGTGTTCGCTCAATTCTTGGCGTTCCCCTGCAGCTCGAGGGCGATGCCACTGCTGCCCTGAACATCTACTCCTCAGCGGTCCGGGGATTTTCCCCGGAGGAGATTGTACGGGCTGAAGTGTTCTGCGAGCAGTCCTCCAAAACGCTCCGGCTTGAACTGCGCATGGCCCAGTTGAAGGACGCAAAGGAGGACCTGGAGGCGGCAATGAAGTCCAGGACGGCAATTGATGTCGCAGTCGGGGTCATCATGGCGCAAAACCGCTGCAGCCAGAGCGCAGCCATGGCCATCCTGAGGACGGCCTCCAACAGTCGCAATATCAAGCTGCGTGACGTGGCCGCAGGCGTCATCGAATCCGTCTCGCCGGACCCGGCGCTGCGCACGCACTTCGACGAATAGCGGCCGGAGCGGCCTGCTGGACAGCAGGGCGCCGAGTGCGTAGATTCTAAGTGGCGGGCGTCACGTTATCGGGACGCTTCCCCTCCGGGTCAAGTGCAGGGCCATCAGGAGGAACCGCTGTAGCAACACGGCGGACAGATGCACACCAGCGAAAGAGAGCCATCATGGCTGCCTCGCATTTCTCAACCTTTCTTGCCGAAGCCACAGTTCCCGAATTCGATACTGACTGCCCCATGTCCGCCGACTGCCTTTACGGCCTGTACGTCAGCTGGTGCTTCCTGCAGGGCATGGAAGCGAAACCGGACGTTACCTTCCGTGCCGCAATGCACCGGGCCGGCGTCGACGTTCATGACAGCAGGCTCCGGATGGTCGGTCCGGCGGCGGCCGACTACATCCTGTCCAGCTACCCCGCGGCCGCCTGACAATGTCGATCCACCCCGAGGGTCCCAACAATGGCGTCAGAGGGAAGCAGGCTGAGGACTATCCCCTCATCTGCACCAGGTGCGGCTCGGACCGCCACTTGGCCCTGCACTCCATCGCGGCGCTCACCCCTCCTGCCAGCGGTTCCGTGGAAGTGGGTTACTCCTGCAGGACGTGCAGGAACCAATACCTCCACCGGGCGGGCGTTGTTGCTGTTGCCGCGGTCCTGAACCGGGTCCGGAGCCTGGAGGACGTGCTCGCCTTCGGCGGGCACTACATCCACTGCGGGCAGCCCATGCAGAAGACGGGCTCGGAACTCCGCCGCCTTTATGCGCCTGCCACCACGGACCAGGACCTGGTAGACGCCTTGGACGTATACCTCACAACGCAGGTATTGCACTGTCCATGCGGTTTCCAGATGGAGCTGCCCGAGTAGGCATCGGCTCTCGTCTCGGGAAGTGTCCGTTCGGCATAAAGCCAATCGAGATCGGCTTCGCCCTGCTTCATGTACGTCAACAGCCGCCTCTTTCGTGGGCCGGGACATAGGATAGGCGCATGTCGAATTCATCAGGGAGCGAGCCCGCAGCGCAGCTCCAGAGCATTCTGGTGGGCACGGAAGATGCAACTGAATTTCTCTCCGGGCTCTCCAAACTGGCGGCTGCGGCGGTTTCGGAGGCGGCCGGCGACGAGGTCGAATGCGCAGTCACCGTCAAGCTGAGGCGCAAGCCCTCTACTGCGGCGGGCAGCAGCAAACGCGCGATCGAGCTGGATGAGCTGGAGCAGGAAGTGGGCGACGGTCCCTGTATCAAAGCGCTCAGGGACATGTCCCCGGTGATTATCGACGACGTCGCCGCGGACCAGAGGTGGCCGGAACTGAGCCGGAAATTCGCCGAGGCGGGCGTCTACAGCTCCTTGGGAGTGCCCCTGGAGATCAGCGAAGGAGCCAGCGCCGCACTGAACTTCTTCGCATCAAAGCCCGGCGTCTTCACACCGAATGTCTACGACAAGGCTCTCGGCTTTGCTGCCGCCGCCCACAGCACGCTGCAGCTGTCGGTCCGCATCAAATCGGCAGAACACCGGGCCGAGGACCTGGAGGCGGCCATGGAAAGCCGGACCGCCATCAATTTGGCCTGCGGTGTGATCATGGCGCAGAACAGGTGCTCGCAGTCGGAAGCGATGGAAATCCTGACCAAGGTCTCCAGTAACCGCAACCGCAAGCTGCGCGACGTCGCCACCGAACTGATCGAACAGTTGTCCGGCACCAGCATCCAGACACACTTCGAGTAGGCCCAGTCCTGCCTCAGCCAGGCGCTATTGGTTCAGTTGCCCTTCGAACGAACGGAAACGCTGCACCCGGTGCCCGCACTGCGGACGTCCCAGCAGTTGCCGCGGCCGATCACGTCGAATTCCGCGTCGCCGACGCTGGGCAGGAGAACCGCCGTGTTCTCGTCCACCGCCACTGCCCTGTCCACGAGGCCCGCGGTCACGGCACCCACGGCCCTGCTGAGGGTGCCGGCCTGGGCGGCGTGGACGTCCACGGAGAAGGGAACGAGCCCCAGTCCGTCGCGTACATCCACTTCGTCGAGGTCCTCGGAGCACTCCTCGCCGCACACTTCGACGCCGCCAATCCGGTAGCCGCCAATAATGCCCCTGCGGGGCGCAACCATGGCGCCGGCGGAAAACCCAAGGTAGGGGGCGCCGTCGGCCACTCTTGCCGCGATGGCACCCGCGCAGTCCCGAAGCCCTTCGAGGTATGCCGGGGTCAGCCCGCCGCCCACCACCACAGCGTCAGCGTTATCGAAAACCGCCGGATCCGCCGGGCTGCCCGCATGGAGCAGGACCGGTACCACCTCGCAGGAGGTCAGGGATTGAAGCGGCCCGGCGTAATCCTGCAGCACACTTTCAGGGTTACCGCCGCGGTGGTGCACCACAACGGCGATCCGGCGCAACTGGCCGCGGCGCCCGGGGATGTTCTTGATGAAGCGCTCGAACACCTCGGGGAAAGAGTGGTAGTCCGGTCCGGCGCCGGCCAGAAAAATGCCCATGGGCTACAAGATACAGCGCGGGCCTGGGCTTGCCGGGCCGGAAACAGGAATTCCACAAAGCATTGACACCTGCTTGACGCCGGACTATCGTACAACCAAATGGTTGTAGATCAGCTCCGTGAAACCGAACTTGACCGCCTTTTCCAGGCGTTCGCCGACTCCACGCGGCGGGACATCGTCCGCCGGGTGACGGTCGAAGAATACACAGTCTCCGGCCTCGCGGGCCTTTACGCCATGAGTTTCGCCGCCGTCCAAAAGCATGTTGCGGTGTTGGAGCGCGCCTCCCTGGTCGCCAAGGAAAAGCGCGGAAGGGAGCAGATCGTGCGGGGTAACCATGAAGGGCTGCAGAAAGCCCGCCGGCTGCTCGATGAGTACGAGGCGATTTGGCACCAGCGCGTAGGCCGGATCGCTGACATTCTGGCCGAAGGATAAGGGAAAGGTTTCTGCAATGCCGGTAATCAGTTCCACCAAGAATCTTGAAGCGCTGAGCTTCACGCTGATCGCAGAATTTGATGCGGACATCCAGCGGGTCTGGCAAATCTGGGAAGACCCACGCCAGCTGGAACGCTGGTGGGGCCCGCCTACCTGGCCGGCCACCTTCGAGGAGTTCGACTTCCGCTCAGACGGCAAGGCCAGCTACTACATGAGCGGTCCCGAGGGTGAAAAGGCCCGCGGCTGGTGGCGCTTCACCACCATCGATGGCCCCAAGAGGCTTGCCTTCGATGACGGATTTGCCGATGACAACGGCCAGCCCGTGGATGACCTGGGAACCACCCACGCCACCGTCAACCTGGAGGGCATTGGCGGCCGCACCAGGATGACGATCGTCTCCTCCTTCGAGTCGGAGGAGCAGATGGAGCAGATGGTCCAGATGGGCATGGAGGAAGGCATGAGGGAGGCCGTCGGGCAGATCGATGCCCTCCTTTCCGAACACGCCAAGGCCTGAGCAGCCAACCTGGCCCGCAACCCAAGGGAGCGGACGACGGCGGGGCCTCCCGCCGTCGTCCGTTTAGGCCTTTCCTGGTGCGGCACCCGCGGCGATGACAAGGAGCGAGCTCGTGGCGGTGGCCAGCAGCTCACCGGCCGGGCCAAGAATGCGTCCCTCGGCAAAGATGACGCGCTGCCCTTGCTTGACCACCGCTCCCTCGGCCCGAAGGGTCCCGTGCTGGGCCGTGATGGGGCGAAGATAGCTGACGGAAAGGTCGATGGAGGTGTAGCCGAACCCAGCCGCCAACGTACTGTGGGCGGCGCACCCGACCACCGTATCCAGGAGCGTGCACGCCAGGCCGCCGTGCACCACGCCCAGAGGGTTGTAATGCGCTTCAGCGGGCCTGCATTCAAACTCCACCCGCCCGGACTCCACTGCCACAAGAGCCAGGTTCATCAGTGCTGCCATGGGCGGCCGTGGAATGGCCCCGTCGCGCATTCCGGCGAGGAACTCCAGCCCGGACATCCGCGGGAGGTGTGCCAGCCCCACCCGGGGGTCCGTCCAGCGAAAGGTTTCCGCCCGCTCTGCTGATCCGCTGGAATCCATGGACGTGCTCCTCTTCGATCGGCCGGCCTGAACAGCCTAAACCTCGCGCCCGAAGTGATCCACGGTTGGCGTTGAAGCCGACGAAAAGCTTCTGAATACTGGGAGGAAGGATCATTCCGACGTGAGGCGGTGGCAGCGATGAGCAGCGGTGCGGAGGACTTCCGGAAGCGCCTGGAGCGGGCCGCAGAAGTCCGGTCCTACCGGGGCGCCGGCATCAGCGCCGAGGAGGAAGCGGCGCTTGACGCCCTCGATGCCCAGGAGCGGGAGAAGCGCCGGAAGGTGGGCGATGCTGCCAGGGCGGAGTATCTGGTCCGGGATGCCATGGCGCAAGGAAAGTTCGACAACCTCAAGTACGCGGGCAAACCGATTCCAGGGTTGGGGGAGTCCTACGATCCCGACTGGTGGGTCAAGGGCCTCATTCAGCGGGAAAACATCAGCGGCCTCGGTCCGGCGGCCATCCTGCTCCGCACCGAGGACGCCGAGCTGGATGCCAAGCTCGATGCCCAGTACACGGAACAGCAGGTCCGCGACATCCTGCAGGATTTCAACCGCCGGGTCATCGACGCGCGGCGCCAGCTTCAGGGCGGGCCGCCGGTCATCACCAAGACCCGGGACGTGGAGGAGGAAGTGCGGCTGTGGCGCGAACGCCGGGCAGCCTCGCAGGTTCCCCAGACTGAGGCGGAGCCGGAAGCGCCCCGCTCGTGGTGGCGGCGGCTGTGGAAAGGGACCGGCCCGGCCTACTGACCCGGCCTACTGCTCAGGGAGGCGGACGACGCCGGTGCTGCCCGCCGTCGTCCGCCTGGTTTTGGCCGTTGCTTTGCTTGGATGGGGTGCTTTCGCCTCGAAAAGCTCGCAAAGTGCGTTGTAGTACTTGTCGGTCTGGCCCAGGTGCGTCATGCCGATCCGTGCGCAGACCCGCTGGGAAGCGGTGTTGGCCGGGGCCGTGACTGCCACAACTTTGTCCAGCCCGCTGTCCAATGCGTAGGCAAGGACCGCGGCGGCCGCCTCTGTTGCGTAGCCGATTCCCCAATGATCGGGATGGAAGTGCCAGCCAATCTCGGTATCACCGGAAGGCTTCAGGGGCAGCGATCCGCTGGACGCCGGGATGGATTTCAGGAGCAGGGTCCCGGCCAGGGTCGCCGGCGTTGCTGGTCCCTTCAGCTCCACTGCCCAGATGCCGTGGGCGGGGTGGACCATGTCCTGCTGGCCGATGCTCCGCCAAGTGCGGATGCGGTCCTCGGCTTCGGCACGGTCCCTCATCACCTATGGGTGGTTCCCGATGAAGCGCTGTACCGCCCAGCGCGAGTAAAGGTCCAGCACAAAGTCGGCGTCCTCCGGCTCCCACTGGCGGAGAACCAGCCGCTCCGTTTCAAGCCTCTTCACCCGCCAATCCTGCCAGAGACTCCCGGTTTGCAGTCAGCGGCTTTCTAGCCAGCGGCTCCCAGCCGGCGGCCCTGAGTCAGCGTTTCGGGGTGGGCGGAGGCGTTGGGCTCGACATGGACGGCGGAGGCGCCGGGAACGGCGCGGCCGGATACAGCGGTGCCACATTCACCATGTAGTTGGCCCACTGCGGCCCGGCGATCATAAAACCATCCAGCCGGGGGTAGAACGTGCCGTTGATCGTGACGTTCTGCCCCGGGCGCTTCTGGCCTTCCAACGCGTCCCCAAAGAAGGAAGCCGTGGCCAGTCCGGTGGTGTAACCCACCACCCAGGTGGCCCCGTTGTTGTTGGAGGTTCCGGTCTTTGCCGCCACGGGAACCTTGTCCTGGACCTTGGGGTTGATCCAAACCCCGGAGCCCACCTTCATCACGTCCTGCAGCACGGAGTTCACGCCACGGGCCACGTCCGGCTTCACTGCATCCCGGCAATCGACGGTCTGGGCCGGAAGTTTCCCGCCGGCGGCGTCAGTTACGTCCAGCAGGGCGATGGGTGCGCAGTATAGACAGTCCGTGGCGAAGGTGGCGAAGGCGTTGGCCATATGGAGCGGCGCCACATTGGTGGCTCCCAGGAGGTTGCCCAGCTGGTGCATGTTGATGGGGGAACCGTCGTGGCCGCTGTGCAGGCCCACGGCGTCCACCATCTTCTGGATGCCGCAGAAGTCCAGCTGTGTGGCGGAAGCGAAGGTAGCGGTGTTGATGGAGTTGTAGAGGCCGTAGTTGATGGGCATCTTCCGGTAGAAACCCTCCTCGGCGTTCTGGAGGTCATCGGCCGCGCCCAGTTCGGGGTTGTTCTGGGCTGTGCTGTAGGCGCCCAGCACCTTTCCGCAACTGGAACGCCAGGGGAATCCCAGGGGGTAGACGCGCTTCGAGGCGTCGATCTCGGCGTTCAGCGGCTTGCCCTCATTCAGCCATTGGGCAAAGGTGAACGGCTTCATGGTGGATCCGGTCTGGAAGCCGCCGGCGCCGTTCAGGTCATTGCCCTGCGGGTCCTTTGCATCCACGTTGAAGTTCAGGTGGGTATCGAACTTGCCCGGCTCAGCGAGGAACACCGTGTTCTGCGCCATCGAAAGAATTTTTCCGCTGCCGGGCTGGACGGATACCAGGGCTGCTCCCCACCGGTCCGGATTGGGCCCAGCCGTGCCGTCCACCTGTGACTGGGCTGCGGCCTGAAGCCGGCTGTCCAGGGTTGTGGTGATGGTGAGGCCGCCCCGGTAGAGCTTCCTCTCCCGTTCCTTCAAAGTGGGCCCATACGCGGGGTTGTTCAGGATGAGGTGCGAGATGTAGTCGCAGAAGTACGGCGCCATGGTGGCATTCGCACAACCCTGCCGTTCCGGGCTGATCTTCAGCTCGATGGGGGTGGCTACCGCCTGGTCATGTTCTTCCTGGGTGATCTTCTCCTGGCGGAGCATCTCGCCCAGCACCTGGTCGCGGCGGACCACAGACTTGTCCGGGTTAAGCGCGGGGTTGTAGAACGTGGGGCTGTTCACCAGCCCGGCCAGCAGCGCGGACTGGGGAAGGTTAAGGTCCTTGGCCGTAGTGCTGAAGAAGTAGCGGGCGGCCGCCTCGATCCCGTAGGCGTCGCTGTTGAAGAACACTATGTTCAGGTATCCCTCAAGGATCTGCTCCTTGCTGAACTTCTTCTCCAGGGCCACAGCCAGTTTCATCTCCCGCAGCTTGTCCCCGATGTCCTTTTGGCCGCTGAGGATCACTTCATCCGGCCGCTCCTGCGAGAGCCTCGCCTCGTTGATCACGTTGGTGACGTACTGCTGGGTGATGGTGGATGCCCCCTGCTGGTCACCCTTCGTCAGGTTTGCCACCACGGCGCGGAGGATGCCTTGGGGGTCGAGGCCGGCATGTTCATAGAACCTGCTGTCCTCAATGGCGATGACGGCGTCCTTGATGTAAGGCGACATCTGGTCCAGCGGGATCCTGACCCGGTTCTCCGCATAGAAGGTTGCGATGGGCTGGCCATCCGAGGTGAGGACCTTGGTGGATTGCGACGGCGGCTGGACCGTCAGCTCCTCCGGCAGGCTTTCGAAAAACCCGATGGAAGTGGTGACGCCGTAACCCGCGGCTGCAACAGACGGCACCACAAGGCTGGCGGCAAGCACTCCACACATGGCGCTCGCCGCGAGGAATCCGACGATGCTTCCCAGAATAGAACCGCGACCACGCCGTCGCTTCTTTTTGTGCGCCATTTTTCAGCCCTCGAGCTTGAAGAGTGCCATCAGACTACGCCGCTGCCGAGGCTGTGAACCAGACATGGAAGATCATATTTTGGTGAATTCTTTTATTGACTCAGCGATAGTTAACGACATATCGTTAACTATCGCTGAAAACGACAGCGAAGACTAACAGGAAGAAAGGATGCCACGATGAAGGGCATTTCTCATGACGAATTTTCAGGCCACCAGTCTGATCGGGGCCGGTTTGAACGCGGCCGCGGCAGGCGTGGACCGCACGGGCACCGGGGCGGCGGGTTCGGAGCAGGACTCGGCGGCGGCTTTGGACCAGGTTTCGGCCCGGGCTTTGGACCGGGTTTTGGCCCGGGGTTTGGGCGCGGACCGCGAAGGGCAAGCCGGGGCGACGTCCGCTCAGCCATCCTCTCGCTCCTGGCGGAAACGCCCTCAAATGGTTACGGACTGATCAAGGCGATTGCCGAAAAGACCGGAGGAGCTTGGCGGCCGAGCCCGGGATCCATCTATCCCACGCTGCAGCAGCTCGTGGACGAGGAACTCATTACCGCGCTCAGCGAAGGGCGCGGAACCGAATTCACCCTCACGGACGCCGGAAGGGCCTGGGTGGCAGAGCATGCAGAGGAGATGGAAGCTGCGTGGAACTCCGGACCGGACAACCCGGACCGGGATTTCCACCAGAGCATCGGGAAGCTGATGGGCGTTATTCACCAGTTCCGCACCGGTGTCACTGAAGAGCAGCGGGCAGCAGCCATTGAGAAGCTGGACGAGACCCGCCGCGCCCTCTACAAGATCCTGGCTGACTGACCGGCAGGGGCGGGGGACTGGGCCATGGCGTGGCCCGCCGGGTTGAACGCGGCTCCCAGCTCCCCGAACGCGTAAGCGCTCTCAGCGTGCTCGGACAGGTCAACTCCTGCAGTCTCTGCCTCGCGGCTGACCCGGAACCCGATGGCCTTGTTGATGGCCCGGCCAATAACCAGGGTCCCGATCCCGGACAGCAGCAGCGTGATCACCACAGCCACGGACTGGGCTACGAGCTGCTGGAAGCCGCCACCGTAGAAGAGTCCGCCGCCCAGCCCGTCTACCGGGAGGGCAATGAAACCGAGTGCCAGTGTTCCGATCAGTCCTGCGCCCAGGTGGACCCCCACCACATCGAGGGAATCATCCAGCCCGAACCGGTATTTGAGGTCCACGAAGACGGCGCAGGCTGCCCCGGCCACCAGGCCCAGGCCGATAGCGGCCACTGGGCTGATGTTGGCGCAGGAAGGCGTGATGGCCACCAGCCCGGCCACCACGCCCGACGCCGCTCCCAGGGAGGTGGGGTGGCCGTGGCGGATCTTTTCGGTGACCAGCCAGCTGAGCATCGCCGCCGCCGGAGTCACCAGGGTGTTGACCCAGATCAGGCCGGCCTGTTCGGCCGTCGTCGCCGCTCCGCCGTTGAAGCCAAACCAGCCAAACCACAGGATGGCAGCGCCCAGCATAATGAACGGGACGTTGTGCGGGCGGTGGTTGGGATCCTTGGCGAAACCGTGGCGCTGGCCCACAATCAGGGCCAGGACCAGGGCGGCCGTTCCGGAGCTGATCTCCACCACGGCGCCGCCGGCAAAGTCGATGACCTGCCCAAAAACAGCGGTGATGGCTCCATCGGCGCTCATCAGGCCGCCGCCCCAGATCATGTAGGCGAGCGGGCAGTAGACCACGGTGATCCAGACAGGAACGAACACTGCCCAGGCGCCGAACTTGGCGCGGTCGGCGATGGCACCGCTGATCAGGGCTACCGTGATGATGGCGAAGGTGGCGCTGTACCCGGCCTTGATCAGGTCCGGGGAACCCATCAGGTTCTGCAGCCCGAAGCTGGCGAAGGGATTGCCGAAGATGCCCAGCACGCCGTCGCCAGTTGTCATGGAGTAGCCCCAGAGAACCCACACCACCCCGACGATGCCGGCGGAGATGAAACTCATCATGATCATGTTCAGGGCTGCCTTGGCGCGCGTCATGCCGCCGTAGAAGAGGCCGAGCCCGGGCGTCATCAGCAATACCATCGCGGCTGAAATCATCAGCCAGACATGTTGGGCAGTGATCTCCACCTGCGGGTCCCTTCGCGTTGCGCCTCGAAGCGGGGCGCTCTTGCCGGCCCTCGCATTTCCCCCGCCCTCCATCTTTCGGGGGGCGTGTTTCGGGAAACGCGCCTGAAAGTTGCGCTGGCGTTACAGAAAGGGCGGCTGTGTGAAGTCCCCGTGTCGAAAATGTTTCAGCCGTGTAAACGGCGGCCATCGGCCAGGAGCCGGAGGACATTGATGCCCGCTGGATTGCCCGGTGCGGGGCGGCGGGGTCAGGAACGAAGGTGAGAAGCCGCCGTCGCGCTCCCGGCCGCCAGGTTACGAGGCCGTAAACGCAGGCTCACCGCATGCGCGGGCTGAACTTCCCACCCCATGGAAAACGACGACGCCGTGCCGCGCGGAAGGCGGCACGCCGTCGTCGTTCGCTGGCAAAGCCGGGGAGACCTACCCGGCCATCGCCATTTCCAAGGAGGATCAGAACTGGCGGGCGTTCGCCAGCACGGGAAGCTTGGTGCGCACCTCGTCCACTGTCGACGGATCGATATCGACGACGGCGAGTTCCGGCTTTCCGCCCAGCGCGGCTACAGCTGAGCCCAGGGGAGTGATGACAGCGCTGTGGCCGATGCCCGTGGGGGCCGTTCCCGCCGGTCCCGCGCCGGTGGTCTCGGGGTCGCCCTGGCCACAGGCCACCACGAAGGTGGTGCTGTCCAGTGCGCGTGCCCGCACCAGCAGGTCCCACTGCTCTGCCTTGCCTTCGCCAGCGCCCCACGAGGCGCAGACGATGTTGACCTGGGCACCGGCGCGGGCGTTGGCCGTGAACAGGGCGGGGAACCGGACGTCGTAACAGGTGGCAAGGCCGAACACGGTGCCGCTGATTTCGAAGGTCACCGGGCTGGTTCCCGGGTCCACGGTCCTGGATTCCTGGAAGCCGAAAGCGTCGAAGAGGTGCACTTTGTCATAGGACGTGTCCACGCCGGGGCCGGTGACCAGCAGTGTGTTGCGGACCCTCCCGTCCTTCCCGGGAGTGAACATTCCGGCTACGATCGCAATGTCCAGTTCCTTGGACAGGGCGCGGACCTTTTCCGCCCACGGTCCGTCCAAGGGCTCGGCGACGTCCGTCAGTGAGTTCCCGAACGCCCGCATGGCAGCTTCGGGGAATACCACCAGCTCCGCGCCGGCAGCCTTGGCCTGGGTAGCGTAGTCCCGGATCAGCTCCAGGTTGGCCGCAGGGTCCGCGCTGCTGATGATTTGGGCAACTGCTAGTCGCATGGATAGCTCCAATCTGTTGTATACATAATGTATGGGAAAAACGGCGGGTACGGCTGCGTCCGGACGGGAAAAGGCGTATATCCACCTGCGCGAAAACGTCCTGATCGACCCCGAACTCCAGGGCCGCTTCCTCAACGAGCAGGAACTTGCCGCGGAAATTGGAGTCTCCCGCACCCCGGTCCGTGAGGCCCTGCTGCTCCTGGTCTCGGATGGGCTGGTGGAGCTGATTCCGCAACGCGGGGCGTACGTTCCGCCCGTCACCGGCCGGGAAATCTCCGAGCTGATGGAACTCCGCGGCGTCCTGGAGAGCCACGCAGCCCGGCTGGTGATCGCCGAGAACCGCGTTCCTGCCGCGCTGATGCAGGAGACCCTGGACCTCCAGGCCCGGATCCCCGACACCAGCGAGGCCGATGATGCCCGCGAGTTCATCCGCCTGGACACGCTCTTCCATCAACAGCTCATTGATGCGGCCGGCAATGAGCTGATTTCCCGAACCTACAGCAAGCTTCACGTGCGGCAGATCCTGGTGGGGGTTGCCGCCCTGTTCCGGATGGGCGGCCGGCGGCAGGACGTCTGCGCCGAGCATCAGGGGATCCTCGACGCATTGGTGTCCGGAGATGCCGACCAGGCGCAGAAGGCGATCGACGAGCATCTGGCTGTCACGCGGGATATCCTCCTCCGGACCTGACGCAGTTTTGTCCACGCGGCGCAGGCTGCAAGGCCTTGTAAACACGCCACGTGGACAGAACTTTTCCATCGGTCAGCGGGATTCGCCCACGCCCGACGCCCGGGTTGCGTTACTGGCTCCTTCCAGGAGGAGCCGATAGTCCTGGTCCTCCACAGTGTCGTTGTCGCGGCCCATGGCGAGCCCCACTACGGTCACGACGGCGGCGACGGCCACGTAGATGGCCACCGGAACCCAGGTGCCGAACTGCGAGAGCAGCACCGTGAACATCAGCGGGGCGATGGCGCCGCCGATCACGCCGGCGAAGGTGTAGGCAAGGGAACTTCCCGTGGAACGAAGCCGGGGGGAGAACTGCTCCACAATGAAGGCCGCCTGCGGACCGTACATAAAGGAGTGCGCCATGAGGCCCAGGACTATGCCGATGATCAGCATCGGCTGGTTGTTGCCGCCGAGGATGGCGAAGAAGATGAACGTCCAGACGGCGCCCACCACCGCACCCACCCCGTAGACCAGGCGGCGGTTGAACCTGTCTGACACGGCGCCGGCCAGCGGGATCATAAAGAGCTGGAAGGCGGAGCCGATCAGGACTGCGGTGAGTACTTGGTTGCGCTCGTAGCCCAGGGACTGGATGCCGTAGGTGAGTGTAAACACTGTGAACAGTGCGTAGAGCACGTCAGGTCCCACGCGGGAGAGGATGGCGGCGATCAGCGGGCGCAGTTCATGGCTGAATACCTCGCGGATGGGGGCATGGGGCTGTTCGCCGTGGGCCGCGATCGCCTTGAAGACGGGAGTGTCTTCCAGCCGGAGGCGGATCCACAGGCCGAACGCGACCAGCAGCGCCGACACAAGGAAGGCGATACGCCAGCCGAAGCTGAGGAACTGTTCCTCCGTAAGCATCAGGGTCAGGACTGCCAGCGCGCCGTTGGCGAGGAGGTTGCCGGCAGGTGGGCCCACCTGGGCGGCGGAGGCCCAGAAACCCCGCCGGTGCGGATCGCCGTATTCGCTGGAGAGCAGGACGGCACCGCCCCACTCGCCGCCGACGCCCACGCCCTGCGCGAACCGCAGGAGCACCAGGATGACGGGCGCTGCGATGCCTATGGCGTCGTATCCGGGCAGGACGCCGATCAGCACCGTGGCCACGCCAATGATCATCAGCGTGGTCACCAGCACCTTCTTGCGGCCAATGCGGTCGCCCAGGCGGCCGAAGATGATCCCGCCCACCGGGCGGGACACGTAGCCCACCGCATAGGTGGAGAAGGCGAGGATGGTGCCCGTCAGGGGATCGCTTGCGGGGAAGAAGACGATGGGAAAGACGACGGCGGCGGCCGCTGAGTAGACGGCGAAGTCGTACCACTCAAGGGCCGTCCCGGTGAGGCTGGCGGCAAAGGCCTTGTAGAGGCCTTTGGGATGGATTGGCGGGTGCGGCGCCGCACCATGTGCCGGAACGGGAGAGTTGCTCATTGTGTCCTCCGCTGGAGTGTTCAAAAGGTGACGCCTGTCACGCTGGCGTATAATGTATACATTACGCATACTGGATGTACATTGGCGACCCTTTGCGGTTTCCGGTTTGTTAATTTTTCTGCAGCACCACGAAAAGGACGGATCCACCATGACGGTTCTCAGCTTTGAACTTCCCGACGGCAGCACCAAGGACGTGGAGGTCAAGCACCTTCTCAATGCCGGCTACGCGGGACGCGAGCAGGATGAAGTCCAGGCGCACATTGCCGAACTGGCGGAGCTTGGCGTTCCGGGACCCACCACCACTCCTGCCCTCTATCCGGTGTCGCCCTACCTGGCGCAGCAGGTGTCCGAAGTGCGCGTGCAGCATGGACGGACGTCCGGAGAAGCGGAGTGGGCGCTGGTGATCGCGGACGACGGCGTCCTGCTGACGGTGGCCTGCGACCACACCGACCGGGAGCTCGAAGTCCATGGCGTGGCCTGGAGCAAGAACGCAAGCCCGGACATCCTGGGCCGGAAGGCATGGCGGCTTGACGATGTGCGTGACCACTTGGACAAGATCACGCTGAAGGGCTGGGTGGGGGAGGGGGAGACCCCGGACACCCTCATCCAGGACAGCACGCTGGAGGCACTGCTGACGCCGGACTACTGGCTGGAGGTGCTGGCCGAGCGCGGCCTGAACCAGCCCGGCACCGTGCTCATCTCCGGCACTGTGGCCATGACAGGGGGCGTGAACCAGTTCGCCCGCAGCTGGAAAGTCGAAATGGCGGACCCCGTCACCGGGCTGTCCGTGGATGCCCAGTATGTGGTGGAGCAGATGCCGGAACCCATCGGCTGAAAACGCAGCCCGGCTGGGAAGTAGAGGGCTACTGCTTGTAGCCCTCTACTTCGCTGACGGGACGGGCTTCGGCTTCGTTGGGGTTTTCGCCTGACTCCGCTTTGGCCCTGCGCTGGCGCAGCAGGTCCCAGCACTGGTCAAGGCTCTCTTCTACCTGCTTGAGCCTGGCCCGGTCCGGCGCCTGGCCGTCTCCGGATCCCTCGCGGAGTGTGTGTTCCTCCTCCACCAAGGCCTGGATGCGGCTCAAAAGATCCTCGTTGTTCATGTCTGCCCCTTTCGCCGGAAACGATTTCCCTCAGGGTACGCCTGTACCATCAGAATCATGCCCACTGTGCTTGATATGGCAGGTCCAATCCTGGAAATGCTCACTTGGTTGTGCCTGCCCGCCGGGCTGGGATTGCTCTTTTACACCGGCTTCCTGCGCCGCTTCGTGCATCCATGGGCGGTGGCCGAAGCCGTGGTGTATTCGGACAGCAGCGGCGTGGGCTTCCGTTGGTTCGACCGGAAGTACCAGGTGCACCATGCGCCGATGTCGCCCCATGACATCAAGGACCTGGCGGTGGGCGATACCCTCCCCATCTACTACCACCCCAAGCGGCCCACCCAGTGGCAGATGGCGGCTCCGGAAGAGGCTGGAAAAACGGCAGCGGTGCTGGGCCGTTGCCTCACCGGGATCGGCGCCGTGGCGCTGCTCGCGGGGTTTGTCCTGCCGATGTTCTAGGGCCGGATCAGCGGGTTCGCTCAGCCGGCGAGGACGACGCCGATGCCGAGGCCGCCCAACGCCACCCCCGCACAGGCCGTCCACAGCACGGCGGTGATGTCGGCGTCGACATTTTCCCTTGCAATGCCGCGGGAGCTGGCGCCGTAGCGGCGGCGCTGCGTGAAGTAGATGGCGGCAGCCGCCCCGGCCGAGACGGCGAACAGCAGCAGGATGGGCAGCCCGTGGGCCGGAAGCCAGCGCAGGAAGATCGCGCTGACCGTGACCAGTGCCATCATCGTCCTGCCCCAAGCGAGTGTGGTGCGCTCCGGTTGGAGGCCCGGATCGCCGTGGCTGCCGGCGGGGTGCGTGGCCGTCACCGGTCAGCGCCAAAGGATAAAGATCAGCACGACGGCGGCCGCCAGCGCCCCTGCCCCGGCCAGCAGCGGGACAATCAGCGGCAGCGGCAGCGGGGCCTTGTTGCGCATGCTTCGTTCCACCCGCAGCCACCGCACCGCAGCGCCCGCGCTCAGCAGCATGCCCAGCAGGAGCAGCACCACGGCGAGGCCCTTTCGGACGGGCTCCAGGAAAAGGTCCGCGGTGAAGGCCTCGATGGCAATGCCGCCGGCGAGGAGCGCCAGGGACGTACGGATCCAGGCAAGGAAGGTGCGTTCGTTCGCCAGGGTGAACCGCGGGTCCGGTTCCTCCCCGCCGGGCAGCAGCCGCTCGGCAATTTTCCCGCGCGACGGCGGGGTATTGGCTCCGGCGGGCTGCTCGCTGTTGGTCACGCTGCCAGTTTAGCCAGCGGCGTTGCCCCGGCCGCCTGCGGTGCTGCTCCGGAAGCCCGACATACCGTGTGGGTTCCCGCCAAGAGCAGGCCGTACTGGAATCAGCCTGCGTTCCGGGGCGCGAACATAATCACCGCCACCCCCAACAGGCAGATGAGGGATCCAGCCACGTCCCAGCGGTCGGGGCGGAAGCCGTCAAAGATCATGCCCCAGGCCAGCGAGCCGGCGACGAACACCCCTCCGTAGGCAGCCAGGATCCGGCCGAAGTGGGCGTCCGGCTGAAGCGTTGCGACAAATCCGTAGAGGCCCAGGGCTATCACGCCCAGGCCGGCCCACCACCTTCTTCAGAAATACCCACCCGGCCATCATGCCAGCCGGGAATGCCTGCCGCCCCGCTGCAGTTGGGGCAGGTATGGAGCGCATCGGATTCCTTTCTTTCGGTCATTGGGGCCCCGGCCACGGTTCCCGCACCCGGACTGCGGGGGACGCCCTCCTCCAGGCCATTGACCTTGCAGTCGCCGCCGAGGAACTGGGGGTCAATGGCGCATTCTTCCGCGTCCACCATTTCGCCCGGCAGCAGGCCTCGCCGTTTCCCCTGTTGTCTGCCATTGGTGCACGGACGAGCCGCATCGAAATCGGCACCGGCGTGATCGACATGCGGTACGAGAATCCCTTGTATATGGCAGAGGAAGCCGCCGCGGCCGATCTCATTAGCGGCGGCCGGCTCCAGCTGGGGATCAGCCGCGGTTCACCGGAGCCGGCCCGGGAAGGGGCGGCTGTGTTCGGTTACCGGCCGCAGCCGGGCGAGACAGACGCGGACATGGCGCGTCGCCACACAGCCCTGTTCCGGAAGGCCATCAGCGGGGCCGGAGTGGCGGAAGCGGATCCCCGCTATGCCGGCGGTGCCACCGGGCTCCTGCCCGTCCAGCCGCAGTCGCCAGGCCTGGCTGAGCGCATCTGGTGGGGAGCAGGCAGCAGGAAGACAGCCGTATGGGCCGCGGAACTGGGCATGAACCTGATGAGTTCCACCCTGCTGACAGAGGACACCGGCGTGCCCTTCCACGAACTCCAGGCGGAGCAGATCCAGTTGTTTCGGGATGCTTGGGCCGCAGCCGGACACCAGCACCCACCCCGTATTTCGGTCAGCCGCAGCGTGCTTCCCATCGTGGATGAAGAGGACAGCCGCTACTTCGCGGGCAGTGCCCTGCGCGACAGCCGGGACCAGGTGGGCGTCATTGACGGTTTGACCGCCCGGTTCGGGAAAAGCTACGTGGGCGCCCCGGACTTCCTGGCCGAAGAACTCGCTGCGGACACAGCAGTACAGGCTGCCGACACCCTGCTGCTCACGGTCCCCAACCAGCTCGGCGTCGAGTTCAACGCCAAGCTCCTGGGAAACGTCACCCGGTATATCGCACCGGCACTAGGCTGGCGGTCCGCGACCTCCTGACCAGCCGTGATGTCTCCGGTCATAAAGAAACCTTTCGGCAGAAGCAGGGCCCTGACGATACACTAAGCATGCTTACTGAAATACGGGGAACCTTCTGCAGGCAGCAGCCGTTACTCTTAGAGTGCGGCTTTGGGGGCTTAGCGCCCTTACTACAGCGTGACTGCGGAACGGTCATATGACGGAGAGAGAGAAATATGGCCCGCGCCCTTTTAGGCTTTAACGCATGATCCGGCTACGTCAGCTGGCCCAGGCGGCCACCGTGCTCACAACCCCCTTGTCGCCGGAGGACATCCTGGCGCTGTTCAACCCTGTCTACTCGGCACGGCAACTTCGCGGCGTCGTGACGCGCGTGGTGCAGGAGACCGCACAGTCTGCAACGATTTTCTTCCGGCCCGGCCGCGGGTGGCACTCCCACCTGGCTGGCCAGTGGGCGCGGATCGGCGTCGAGCTCGACGGCGTCCGCCATTGGCGGTCCTACTCCCTGAGCGCCCCCGCCGGCAAGGACCCAGCCATTACGGTCACTGATGTCGGGGCCGTCTCAGGCACCCTGGTCCGGACCACCAAGCCAGGCGACGTCCTGTTCCTCGCCCCTCCGCAGGGCGACTTCGTGCTCCCTGAGCACCCCAGGCCCCTGCTGATGGTGACTGCGGGCAGCGGCATCACTCCGGTGATGTCCATGATCCGCACCCTTGTTCCACGTCGTCCGGATGCCGACGTCGTCCTGGTCCACTCAGCACGCACCCCAGGTGACAGCCTCTTCCGCGAGGAACTTGCCGAGCTCGCCGACCAGTTCCCCAATTTCCGCCTCGCACACTGGTTTACCGGCGAGCAAGGCCGAATGGACCTCACCAATACCAAGCAGCTGGACGAGATCTGCCCCGACTGGAAAGAACGCTCGGCCTACGCCTGCGGCCCGGACAGTTTCCTGGACGACGCCGAGGCCCTGTGGAAGCGCGCAGCGCTGACCACCGCCGCCCCCGGCTCCGATGTGGCAGTCGCGGGCGGTGCCGGCAACCTCATGATCGAGCGCTTCAATACAACCTTCGAAGGCGGCGTCGGCCACGACGGCGGCCTGGTCACCTTTGAAGCTTCGGACCGTGAGGTGGAAGCCGACGGCGACACCCCCATCCTGGACGTCGGCGAGGACGCCGGGGTGCTGATGCCCAGCGGTTGCCGCATGGGCATCTGCCACAGCTGCCTCACCCCGCTCCTGTCAGGGCAGGTCCGGGACCTCCGAACCGGGGAAGTCCATGGCGAACCCGGCCAACTGATCCAAACGTGTGTCTCGGCAGCCGCCGGACCCGTCAACCTCGAAATCTGAGGAGCACAACGGTATGACTGTAATTTCACCGAGCAAAACCAACCCCGCCGAAGGCGCTGCAACCGGAGGGTCAAGGACGCGCCCGGGAAAGCTCGCCGAGTCCGGCAGCCCCACGGTCCGCCCGCCCGCTGCAGCGCACCTCTCTGACGAGCAGGTAGCGGAACTTGGCCGCGAGCTGGACGCGATTCGCGATGAGATTCTGGCCAAGCGCGGGGCAGCGGACGCGGCCTACATCCGCCGCGTGATCAAGGTCCAGCGCGGCCTGGAAATCTCCGGCCGTGCTGCACTGCTGGTCAGCAAGAACAAGGCTGCCTGGGTCACCGGAACCACACTGCTCAGCTTGGCCAAGATCCTGGAAAACATGGAGATCGGACACAACGTCCTGCATGGCCAGTGGGACTGGATGCGGGACCCGGACATTCACTCCACCACCTGGGAGTGGGACTTCGTTACCCCGTCTCGTTCCTGGCAGCACACCCACAACGACCTGCACCACCGCTGGACCAACGTGGTTGGCAAGGACAACGACGTCGGATACAACCTCCTGCGCATGGACGAACAGCAGCCGTGGAAGCCCGTCAACCTGGCCAACCCGCTGTTCAATGCTATTCTGGCGCCTCTCTTCGAGTGGGGAATCGCCATTTACGACCTTGAGCTCACGGAGTTCAAGGAAGGCACGAAGTCCAAAGAGGCGCTGCTCAAGGACCTGAAGGCCCTCGGCAAGAAGGTTGTCACCCAGTTCACCAAGGACTACGCCGCAACCCCCGCCGTGGCCATGCTCACGGGCTCCGGCAAGCAGGCGCTCTACGGAACCTTGACCGCAAACGCTGTCCGCAACGTCTGGGCCCACGCTGTGATCTTCTGCGGCCACTTCCCCGAAGGTACCGACACCTTCACCGAGGAAATGGCCGAAGGCGAAACCCGCGGCGACTGGTACATCCGCCAAATGATCGGCTCCGCCAACATCTCCGGGTCAAAGTTCATGCACATCATGACCGGAAACCTGTCGCACCAGATCGAACACCACCTCTTCCCGGACTTGCCGTCCAACCGGTACGCCGAGGTAGCGCCCAAGGTCCGCGAGATCTGCCAGCGCTACGGCCTGAAGTACACCACCGGCCCGCTGCTCAAGCAGGTTGGATCCACCTGGGGCAAGATCTTCAAGCTGGCTCTTCCGGGCAAGGCTGCCAGCGCCTGATCAAAAGCGCTGCCTGTTCAATACACAGAAGGCACCTCCGGTACCGGGATTTCCCGGCACAGGAGGTGCCTTTTGTCTGCGCCCCCGGACGCTCTCTCACTTGATGCGGGTTTTCCGGCGACGCTCTCTCACTTGATGCGGGTTTTCCGGCGGCGCTCTCTCACCTGACGCGGGTTTTCTCCAATCGATCGCTTACTTTTGCCCGCCCACGCCGCATAATTGAACCCACAGCCGCCACGGCCTATGGAGGAATCATGCGGATTCTCGGAGCTCTTGTTGTCATCTGGCTGATCATCGGCGGTGTGGCCGCGTGGCAGCGCGGCTACTTTGGTTCCGCGCCGGGGAACTGCGCGCAAGCAGGGACGATCGCGATCACCATCGTCGCCGGCCCGCTGAACTATATGGGTGCCAATCCCCAGATATCCTGCGAGCTTCCGCAGCCCTCACAGTAGCGTGGAGCACGGCGGACCGCCCTAGAGTAGGAATTGCGCGGGCAAAAGCATTTCCCGCCCGCATTGATCCCACAGTCTCGAAAGGACCGCCGCGATGGCTTTCATCACCGTTGGAACTGAAAACAGCACTGACATCGAGCTTTACTACGAGGACCATGGGTCGGGCCAGGCGGTCGTGCTGATCCATGGCTATCCCCTGGACGGCGCCTCCTGGGAGAAGCAGACTGCCGCTTTGCTGGCTGCCGGCTACCGGGTGATCACCTATGACCGCCGCGGCTTCGGGAAGTCGAGCAAGACCACTGAGGGATATGACTACGACACGTTTGCTGCCGATCTCAACACCATTTTGACAACTCTGGACCTCAGCGACGCGGTGCTGGTCGGCTTCTCCATGGGTACCGGCGAAGTGGCCCGTTATTTGAGCACCTACGGCTCGGCAAGGGTGGCGAGGGCGGCGTTCCTCGGCTCCCTTGAACCTTTCTTGCTGAAGACAGACGACAATCCGGCCGGTGTCCCGCAGGAGGTCTTCGACGGGTTGAACCAGGCTGTCACGGCAGACAGGTACGCGTTCTTCACGGAATTTTTCAAGAACTTCTACAACACCGACACCTTCCTTGGCACGCCCCGCCTCAGCCAGGAGGCAGTCAATGCCAGCTGGAACACGGCTTCCGGCGCAGGAGCCACTGCTTCGGTTGCAGCGCAGCCCACCTGGCTCACGGACTTCCGGCAGGACATCCCCAAAATTGACGTTCCCGCGCTGATCCTCCACGGCACCGCGGACAACATCCTTCCCATCGACTCCACCGGACGGCTGTTCGCCAAGGCCCTGCCCAGCGCGGAGTACGTGGAGATCGAAGGCGCCCCGCACGGCCTGCTGCTGACCCACGCCGCGGAGGTCAATGAAGCGCTGCTGCGCTTCCTGGCCAAGTAGTCCCGCCTTATGCCGGAACCTTCGGCGACGGCGGGAATCCGCCGTCGCCGAAGGTGATGGGGCGTTTCGGGAAGATGTTCTATAGGTGATGGGGCGTTGGGGTTTGGCCTACGGAAGGTGATGGGGCGTTTCGGGAAGATGTTCTATAGGTGGTGGCGCGTTGGGGTTTGGTCTACGGGAGGTGATGGGGCGTTGGGGTTTGGCCTGCGGGAGGTGATGGGGCGTTGGGGTTGGGCCCGCGGGAGGTGATGGCGCGTTGGGGGTAACGGGCGGGGTCCGCCGCCGCACCATACAGTTGGTCTGCCCGGCCCACTGCGATCGATAGGATCGAACGCGTGACTGGCTCCCGTGACACTGTGCTGCGCCTCAGGCGTCTCCTGGTCTTCACCGTGTTCGCGGTGTGCGCCGTCACAGCGCTGTCATTCTGGGCGCTGCAGCGGTCCGGCGCGGATGCCCGCGTGACCCTCGATCCGCCGCCGCGGTCGGAGGCGAAACTTGAAACGCTGTCCACCGGCATCACGCCGGCCGTGAACATCACCCGGAATGCGGACGCCGAGTGGCTCGCGCAGGCTGCCGCGCAGACCGGCATTCCCGCGCGGGCGCTCCGGGCTTACGTGGCTGCGGCCGGCGCGGCCAACCAGTCCTCTCCGGGCTGCGGGATCGGCTGGAATACGGTGGCGGCAGTAGGCTTCGTGGAATCCCACCACGGGTCCTACGGCGGCGGAAGCCTGGACTCCGCAGGGCAGGCCAGCGGACCAATTGTTGGCCCAAGCCTGGACGGAAACGGGTTCGCCGCTATCGCTGACACGGATGCTGGAGCCTTGGATGGCGACGCGCGCTGGGACCGTGCCGTGGGGCCCATGCAGTTCATTCCCTCTACGTGGGAGATTGCGGGGAGGGACGGCAACGGTGATGGGGCAGCGGATCCCTTCAACATCGACGACGCTGCGCTCAGTACAGCCAGCTACCTCTGTGCTCACGGCCGGGATCTCACCAGCGCCTGCGGATGGACCGACGCCATCTACTCCTACAACCAGTCGGATGCCTACCTGGTCCAGGTACGTGACCAGGCCCCCGCATACGCCGGGACGACGGGCGCCATCGGATAAGAACCGCGGCGGCTACCGGCACCGTCCACGCCGCTGCCGCTTCCGTGGCGGCCCTCGTCGCAGGTTCCGACGACGGCGGGCGGCCCAGCCCTGACGAAGCGGCCTGACGTTGGGCTGCTACCCGTCGTAGTGGGTGCGTGCCGGACCCTGGCCCAGGGCGTTGACCACTGCCGTGGCAACGTCATGCAGTTTCGAATTGCGGGTGCTGGACGCCGTCTTCAGGATCTCGAAAGCGTCGTGCTGGCTGCAACGGTTCTGGGCCATGATGATACCCACCGCCATGTCGATGACTGTCCGCGATTCCAGGGTTGCCCGCAGGTTTGCCGCTGTCTCGCTGTAGTGGGCGAAGCGGACAGCAAGCCGGAGCGCGAGGGAGGTCTGGCTGACGAAGTCCTCGGCGAATTCGAGCACCCGTGTTTCGAAACGGTTGGGGCGGCCCGAGTACAGCAACAAAGCCGCCTTGGTGCCGCCTTCCAGCTGGAAAGGCAGCGCAAGGACGGAGCGGACGCCTTCACCCAGCAAGGCCGCGGAGTATTCAGGCCACTGACCATCGTCGCGGATATCCGGAACATGGACAGTTTCCTGGGTGGTGGAGGCAAGCATGCTGGGCGTTTGGTTGAATTCGTACTCAAGCCGTGCAACGGCCTCGGCGGCCGGGCTGCTGCTGGCCACCATGGCGGCTTTCCGCTCCCGCAGCAGGGTAATGGCGCACAGGATCTCGTCGCCGGGCTCGGACAGATTGCGGGCGGACACCTGCGCCAGTTCGGTGAGGAAGTCCTCGACATCGGAGCTGTTGAGGACAAGTTCATGCAGGTGGTCAGTAATGGATGTATCAGTTTTAGCAGTTGACTCGCTGGCCACGGTTTCTTGGTGCCATTCGCTCAGGTCAAAACGAGCCGGCAACATGCTCCGTCCAACCCCAAGGGCGGACGGCGGCAATGCTCGCTGGATCGACGAACTTTCCAACGGCCTGCTGCTAAACCGATACCGAAAAGTATATACATCCTCCGGACACGGGAAACGTCATATTGGCTTCCCCTGTTACCCCGTGGCTGCTGGTGCCGGAACGGGTATTGCGGGCAGAATAGGGGACGCGCCGGAGCCGCCGGCGGTGGACCCGGAAACCAGCGGTGCTGCGCCGTGGAGGGACAGAAACATGACCAGACTGCTCATTATCGGTCCGCCCGGCTCCGGCAAGGGAACGCAGGCGGAACACCTGGCACGGCATTTCGGCATTCCCGCCGTGTCCACGGGCGAGATCTTCCGCAGCAATGTCAGCCGGGAAACTGAACTCGGCAATGAAGCCGCAAAGTACCTCGACGACGGTGACTTCGTTCCGGACCACCTCACCAATGCCCTGGTCAAGGACCGGCTCCTGGAGGCCGACGTCAAGGCAGGCTTTCTTTTGGACGGCTACCCGAGGACCGCACCCCAGGTTATGGAGCTCGACAACATGCTGGCCTCCCAGGGGCACGCGCTCGATGCGGTGATCGAGCTCCAGGCCCCCGATGCCGAGCTGGAACAGCGGATGCTGCAACGTGCCAGGGACGAGGGCCGCAGGGACGATACCGTGGACGTGTTCCGGCGCCGCCTTGACCTCTACCACCGCGAGACCCACGAAGTGGTGTCCCTCTACGCAGGCCGGGGCTTACTGGTGCCGGTGAACGGCAGCGGCGAACCCGGCGACATCACCAAACTTGCGATCGCCGCCGTCGAACGCTTTATCAACCGAAAAGGAGAACACGCATGAGGGTGGCAGTAACCGGGGGAAGCGGAAAGCTGGGACGGCACGTGGTCCGCAGGCTGGCCAACGACGGGCACCAGGTGCTCAACCTGGACCGCGCAGGGGAGCGGAACCCGGGGCTGGTGGTGGTGGACCTGCGCAACTACGGCCAGGTGGTGGATGTCATGCTGGGGCTGGACGACCGCCACGGCGGATTCGACGCAGTGGTCCACCTCGGTGCCGTTCCCGCGCCGGGCATCATTCCGGACGCCGCCACCTTCGAGAACAACATGCTCGCCACCTACAACGTGTTCCAGGCAGCCCGCCGGGCCGGAATCAAGAAGGTGGTGTATGCCTCCAGCGAGACGGTGCTGGGACTGCCGTTCGACGTCGACCCGCCCTACATTCCGGTGGACGAGGAGTATCCCGCCAGGCCGGAGAGCACCTACTCGCTGGTGAAGCACCTCGAGGAGCAGATGGCGGTGGAGCTGACGCGGTGGGACCCGGAATTGAGCATCTCCGGGCTCCGGTTCTCCAACGTCATGGATCCCGAAGACTACGACAGGTTTCCGGCTTTCGATGCCGACGCAACGCTGCGGAAATGGAACCTGTGGAGCTATATCGATGGCCGTGACGGAGCGCAGGCGGTGGTCCGTGCACTGGAAAACGCCGGGCCCGGGTTCGAGGCGTACATCATCGCCAACGCGGACACGGTGATGAGCCGGCCAAGCGCGGAACTGGCGGCGGAGGTGTTCCCCGACGTCAAGGTCACCAAGGACCTGGGCGAGCACGAGACCATGTTGTCAATTGACAAGGCCAGGCGGTTGCTTGGTTTCGAGCCGGAGTACTCCTGGCGGAACCACCAGGTGGATATCCCGGCAGGCGCCTCAATCTAACCCGCCAGGTCCGGGCCGCAGGAATCTCATAGGGTTGGCACAAGATCCTGCAAGGACCGGGTTTCGGGGCGAACCAGGTCCTAACCTTTTGGTAGGGCGGATAAATCAGCTGCCCGCGCAGCCCGCAACGCCAAAACAAGGACCCGAAAATTCGCACTCCATCCTTTGTGCTGACCGCCGCAGCAGTGTTGGTCTCCGCCGTCGCCCTTTCCACCACATCCGTGCCGGCGTCAGCAGCCCCGCCGGCAGATGCCGGCGAAACTGGCCGCTACATCGTCCGGTACGCAGCCAATGCCGATGTAGCCGCGGAGGCAGCCGGGCTGCGGACGCAGGGGCTCGGCGTCGGCCGTACTTTTGCCCACGCCGTCCGTGGTGCCGTGGTTACCGCCAATCCTGCACAGGCAGCGGCGCTGGCACGCTCCGGCCGCGTGGTCTCGGTGGAAGCCGACGCCCCTGTCAGGCTCTCCGCAACCCAGCAGCCGGCACCTTGGGGCCTGGACCGGGTGGACCAAAGGCCCCTGCCCTTGTCCGGCTCCTACTCCTGGACGGCATCCGGAGCCGGCGTGAGCGCGTACGTGGTGGACACAGGTGTCCTGGCCTCGCACGCGGACTTCGGCGGGCGGGTGGCGGCCGGCTGGAGCGCCGTTGCTGACGGCCGGGGCTCCAGCGACTGCAACGGGCACGGCACCCACGTGGCAGGATCGGTGGCCGGATCGACTTACGGTGTAGCCAAGGGCGCTACCGTCGTGCCGGTCCGGGTGCTCGACTGCAACGGCTCCGGCTACAACTCAGACGTGGTGGCGGGCCTGGACTGGATCGCGGCCCACCATACGGCGGGAACGCCCGCAGTGGCCAACCTCAGCCTGGGCGGCGGCGCCAGTACCGCCGTGGACGCGGCCATCCAGGCGGTAATAAACGACGGCGTCACTGCTGTGGTTGCCGCCGGCAACTCCGCCGTGGATGCCTGCGGGACCTCTCCCGCCCGCGTTCCGGCAGCCGTAACCGTAGCTGCCAGTGACTCATCTGACCGTCAGGCATCCTTCTCCAACTTCGGATCCTGCGTGGACCTCTACGCTCCCGGGGTGGGGATTACCTCAACCCACCACACGTCTGCCACCGCCACTGCATCGATGTCCGGAACCTCCATGGCCGCTCCCCACGCGGCGGGGGCAGCAGCAGTGCTGCTTTCCCAGAACCCGGCACTCACACCGGCCCAGGTGGCGGGCACGCTCACGTCCAATGCAACCGCAGGCGTCATTACCGGCGCCACCAGCGGAACCCCGAACCGCCTGCTGTTTGCCGGCGCTGCTGCTGCCGCCCCGGCACCAGCCCCCGCCCCCGCCCCGGCACCTGCCCCCGCTCCGGCGCCCACTGTCATTGCCGTCACCCCAGGATCCAACGCAACGGCAGTAGCAGCGGGAGCCAACGTGACAGCCACCTTCAGCGCCGCGGTCCAGGGCGTTACCACCGGAACGTTTGTGCTCAAGAATGCGGCTGGCAGCGCTATCCCGGCCACGGTCAGCTACAACTCCAGCACCCGCACGGCCACCTTGGACCCGGCTGCCGGCCTGCCCGCTGACGCAACCTACACGGCCACACTGGTGGGCGGAACCTCCGCCATCCGCAACGCCGCAGGAACCCCCTTGGCCTCAGCCACCTGGAGCTTCCTTACCGGCCCGGCCCCCGTGGTCACCGCCTCCACACCTGGCAGCAACGCGCTGCTGGTCCGGCGGACCAACAACATCAGCGTTACCTTCAACGAGGCCGTCCAGGGGGTGGCAGGGGCGACGTTCACGGTAAAGAACGCTGCCACCGGCGCGGTGGTTCCGGCCGCCGTGTACCGGAACGGCACCACCAACCAGTGGGTACTGGACCCCCAGCAGGCGCTGGCGGCCAAGACCAAGTACACCGTGACGGTGACCGGTGGCAGCGCCGGAGTCCGCGACCTTGCCGGAAACCCGTTCGCCGGCAGGAGCTGGCAGTTCACCACCGGCTCGTTCTAAGCCATCCCAGCGGGGAGCTAGGCCATCTCCAGCACGAACTCGGTGCGCCCATGCGCCGCGCCGTTGATCTGAAGCTCCAACGCGTGCAGTCCCGGATGATGCACCCTGGTGGTCATCTGCCTGAACGCGTGGCGCTTGGAGATGCTCCTGCTCTCGCCCGGCGCCAGGGTCAGGGTTGAGATCTTGAAGACCTTTGCCGACTGGCTGCCATTGGCTTTCCGGTAGTGGATCAGGTAGTCCACGGCGAGGCGGACATCCCGGGTGCCGGTATTGGAAATCTCGAAGGCGAACGTCAACTCTCCGGGCACCGTGAGGATTTCCTGGTCAAGGCGCGGCCCGGAAACGGCCACCGACGCCGGCGGGAAGCCAAACAGCGCCAGTGCGCCCGGGTGCCCCTTCTTAATGAGGGTGCGGAGACCATGGCGGACCACCCAGCCCGTGTTGCGGTCTGCCGCCGCGAGCCAGTGCCGGGCTGTGTCCACAACAGCATCTGGCGCGTGGCGGGCGAGATCGTTGAGGTGGTTGGCTACAGAACGCCGTACATATTCGGACGGGTCGCGGTAGAGGGCTGTGAGGATGGGCAGGGTGGCTTCGGGCCGCCGGACGAGGGCTGGGACGCGCACCGCCCACGGAAGGTACGGCCGTGTGCCCTCGCTCGCCAGGCGGCGGACGTGCTCATCAGGGTGTGCGGTCCACGTCAGGATTGCTGCCAGTGCCCGGTCCATGTCCCTGGCCAGGAGGCGGCGGACGGCGAATTCCCCGGTGAGCCGTGGCGTCAGTTCGGCGAGCAGGGCCAGGCAGTCGTTGAAGTCCTCCGCGGCATCCGAGGCGAGCGCGAGGGTGACGGCCGCCTCCGAAACCGGCCAGAGGACCCAGCCGGTGAATTTCGGAGCTGCCAATGCCGCACGGAAGCTGGCGGACGCCGTCGTATATCCCGGGACCGGACCCGTGCTGATGTCGGCCACAAGGGCATCGGCCACCAGGTCGGTCCGTGCCCGTAAGTTCAGGTCACCCAGCAGGGATGCGGTGGCAGCAGTTTGCTTCCACTCCACCATGGGCGCACTTTCCGTCAAGATACGCGTGAGCGTGCCTATGCCCGGAGGATCAATCAGTTCGTTCATTACGCCCATGCAGTCAGGCTACCGCTGCGGTATGACAGTTCGGGCGGCCCCCGGATCCCTGATGGAAAGGCCGGACCCGATACCGCGCCAAAGCCGCGCAACCGGGATAATCTTCACCCTAGGCAAATCTCCATCTAGGGACGGGCATGCAGTGGCACAGCAGGGATCAGCGGGTTCCGGGGCTACCGGTAAAAGGGCCAGCAGATGGCGGGTCTTCCATGACAAATTCGTGGTGGAGGAGCGCTATGTGGAGCCGAACGACCGGCGGGGGCTGTACCGGGCGTCGATCGTTCTGATGGCGCTGGGGGTGGCGCTCTTCATCGCCACCCTGATCAGCGTGGTGCAGGCCGATGGCCTCTCCGCCGCCGACGGCCCGGTGCGCGACTGGCTGCTCGGGCTGAGGTCACCGACCCTCACAGCCATCATGATCTTCCTGGCCGTGGTCTTCGGTCCGGTGGCCCTCCCCATCATCGTCCTGGTGGTTGTTGCCGCCTGGGGCTTCGCGGCCAAGCACGCCTGGCGCCCCATTGTGCTGGCGTCAGCGATGCTCACGGGCGTCATCATTTCGCAGATCATCCTCCAGATTGTGCGGCGGTCCCGTCCCCCGGTGGACCAGATGCTGTTTGGCGTTGACCAAACCTTTTCGTTCCCGTCCGGGCATGTCCTGGGAGCCTGTGACTTCCTGTTGGTGGGTGCCTTTTTGATCTACTCCCGGCGAAGCAACAGGCGGGCTGCCGTCTTCGGGTTCATCGGGGCAGGCATCGGCATTGTGCTGGCGGCCCTCAGCCGTTTGTACCTGGGATACCACTGGCTCAGCGATGCCCTGGCATCGCTATCGCTGTCCTTGGTGATCCTGGGCGGAGTGATCGCCCTCGACACCTGGCGGACGGCGAGGGTTCCAGGCGAACGGATCACCGGCGAACTGTCCAAGGCGGACGCGCCGCGGGACTGAACTCCAGGAGGCCAAGGCGTTCCAAGGACGTCCAAGTATGGGTGCAAGTGAGCCGGACGGCGCCGAGGCGGCTGGCTGTCGTCGGGCCTTTCATGCCGCCGGCTCAGGCCGGTGGCCGGGACCGCTTGAGGGCCCGATGGAGCTTGACGTTGGCTTCCTCCAGCTCCAGCACCTTTGCAACGCCGGCCAGGTTCAGGCCCTGTTCCAGGAGTTCGCCGATCCGCAGCAGCACCGCGATGTCCGCATCGCTGTATTGCCGTGTGCCGCCGGAAGTACGCGACGGCGTGAGCAGGCCCCGCGTCTCATAGAGCCGGATGTTCTGCTGGCCGGTGCCTGCCAGCTCCGCCGCCACGGAGATGGCATACAGTGCGCGTCCCTTTGCAGGCACTCGGGCCCCTCCTGTTTCCTGCCCTGCCATCAGTTCTCCAAAAATTGTCGGGGAGTCTTGCTTCAGTTTCCCACGGGTGCTATAAAAAATCTATATCCATCACCATAGATCATGGGGACGGATATGGCATCGATCCAACATCTGACAAGCTGAAGGAGTGGGAAATGATGTTGATGCGTACGGACCCGTTCCGTGAGCTGGACCGGCTCACGCAGCAGGTCTTTGGAACCGCCGCCCGCCCGGCCGCCATGCCCATGGATGCCTGGCAGGAAGACGGTGAGTTCGTGGTGGCCTTCGATCTTCCGGGCGTCAAGCTCGATTCGCTGGACCTGAACGTTGAGCGCAACGTCCTTACGGTCCGGGCGGAACGCCAGGACCCCACCCAGCCCAATGTTGAGCTGGTTGCCTCCGAGCGTCCGCGCGGCGTCTTCAGCCGCCAGTTGATCCTGGGTGACACCCTGAACACGGACAACATCAAGGCCAGTTACGACCAAGGCGTCCTGACGCTACGGATCCCCGTGGCGGAAAAGGCCAAGCCGCGCAAGATCGAAATCGAGACGCAGCAGGGCCAGATGCAACAGATCGGAACCTAGGCCAGCGGTGGACGGCGCAGGGCAACCCCGGGTTGCCCTGCGCCGCCCGGATTCGGAACTGCAGCTGGAACCGGAAGACTGACATGAGCCAAACCCCGGATTACTACGCCGCCCTGCACATCCCGCATGACGCCACGCGGCAGCAGATCTCACGCGCCTACCGTGCGCTGATGCGCAACCATCACCCGGACATGGAAGGCGGAAGGGCCACGTCGGGGGTGAAGGAGGGTGTGCTCGAGGGCGCCCAGGACGCGGTGCAGAACTCCGCGTCGGGTGGAGGAACGCCACCCGAAGCGGAGCTGCTGCGCATTATGCAGGCCTTCGCCGTCCTGCGCGATCCTGCCCGGCGGGCAGCGTATGACCGCGAAATCAAGGCACACCCGGCAGTCCGTGCAGTACCGGCATCCCAAGCGGGGACGGACATCCCGGTCCGCAAGGTCCGGCACGCCGCCGGCCCGGGCGGGAACATCATACGAATCACACCCGTGCGCTGGGAAAGCGGCCCCTGGGCCTAGCTGCCACAACACCTGTCATGCCCTAGCAACCCCCCGCGATCCAACCCGGGAACCACTTCGAGAGGCGGAGAACTGTATGAGCGATTGGCGCCGCTATGATTCACACCTGATGCCTGCATTCCACGAGCGCTTCGAACAGCGGTGGGGCCAGGGCACCGCTCCGTTTTTGGATCCGGAAGCGCATGAGGAGCCGGTTCCACGTGCCCAGTGGATCAACCCCGCTACCGGAGCGGCGCTGGCTGTGGTGCCGGTATGGACGAACGACGAGAGGCAGCAACGGTCCTTCGGCGTGTTCTATCTTCCGCCCGCGGGGGACATCTGGGTGCTGCGGCCGGGCTACACCGGCTATCTGGAACCGGCCGATGGCGAAACGGAGCACCTGGTCACGTTACGGAACGATGCTTTCCGCAAGGCCGTGGCGCACGCAAAGGAATTCCTGTTCGGCGACCAGTGACCGGTAAATCCCGGGAAGCCTTAAGCGCAGGGCCGCCGTTAGACGATTCCTGCCGCGCCGCTGCCCAGCAGGCTCCTGGTCAGGGATTCGGCGTCGCCCAGCAGTTCTTCTGCCGCCGTTGCCAGGTGGGAATCGGACACCGGCACGTCCTCGAGTGCTGCGGCCACCACGGCCCGGCGCACCAGTTCGCGGGCGAAGGAAGCGGTGGTTCCGTCGGTGCGCTCGGCGGCGGCAGCCACGGCGTCGGGACTGAAACCGGCCTGCCGGCCGTAGAGGCGAAGGAGCTCGATCCGTTCGTGGAGCGCAGGCAACGGGATCTCCACCGCAAGATCCACCCGGCCGGGCCGCTGCGCCAGCGCCCGCTCCAGCATGTCCGGCCTGTTGGTGGTGAGCACAAATACGACGTCGGCGTCATTATCCAGGCCGTCCATGGCATCCAGGACTTCAAAGAGCAGCGGCTGCGGCCCATGGCCGAAACTCCGGTCCTCGGCGATAAGGTCGCAGTCCTCGAGCACTACCATCGATGGCTGCAAGGCGCGGGCCATCCGTGCCGCCTCCGAGATCCGGGCGAGCGAACCGCCGCTGAGGAGGATGGCGGTGGTGCCCTCGCTTTGGCCGAGCAGATAGCGCACGGTGTGTGTTTTGCCTGTTCCGGGAGGGCCGTACAGCAGGACGCCCCGTTTGAGGTGCTGTCCGTGGCGCTTCAGGGACTCGCGGTGGGCGGCAATGCCGACGGCGTGGCCCGCCACCTTGTGCAGGAGGCCAGGCGGAAGAATGACCTCCTGCTCCTGCAGCTGCGGCCGGTGATGGAAGGTCACCCCGCCGCTGCTGGGTCCGAACTCACCCATTGCCAGGGAAATGACCTGGCCCTTGAAAACACTCTGGCTGTCCATCCGGCGCCGGTACTCGGCCAGGAACGCAGCCCCTGTTTCGGTGTTCTCAGGCGCCACCTCCAGGGTAGCGGTTTGCCGCCCGGACCGGGGATCCGCCGCCCGCTGCAGGACGGCCAGCCGCCCGCCGTCGTACGTTAAGAGCCGCACCCCGAAACCTACCGCCTGGCGCTGGCTGTCCGGCCCCACAGGCAGGTTGATGTAGTCGGGCTGGGCCAGCGGGAACTGCGGGAAGGCCTGTGATTGCTGAAGCATGTCGCTCAAGGACTGGTGGTGCCGCTGGCCGCCGCCGCCCACCCCCACCAGCCTGCTTTCCGGGTCCAGGGCCGCGAGCCCGGCCATAACGATGTCCGCATCAACGAACCGGTGGGGCGGAATTTGTTCCTCCACCACCGCAAGGTCTTCGGCAGCCAGGCCCAGGTGCCCGGTCAGCGTATCCAGCAGCTGCACCCCGGCCTGGCGCCTGTGGCTGCTGGCCTGTGCCAGCTGCACCAGATCAGCAAAATTATCGATGAACTTCCCCAGTTTTTCATCCATTCCCAGACCCTAGCAGCCTGCTCACCAGCAGCAAGGGAATCGTGCAAGGATATGGTCCTGACCTCGCGGAAGTTGAAGGACTCCGCAGGTGCCGTCCTGTTCGTCAGTAAGGGTTGAATCAATGCACATTACCGCCAGGGACCTCGCAGCACTCATCCCGCCGGGGTTTACCCTTGGCGTGGCCACCGCAGCCTTCCAGATCGAAGGCGCGCTGGATGAGGACGGCCGCGGACCTGCAGGCTGGGACGTGTTTTCCCGCAAGCCCGGCGCCATCGTGGAGGACCACAGCCCGGCCGTAGCGTGCGACCATTACCACCGCATGCCCCAGGACGTGGCGCTCATGAAGCAGCTGGGTGTGGACTCGTACCGGTTCTCGTTCGCCTGGCCCCGCATCCAGCCCACGGGCAGCGGCCCCGCAAACCGCGCCGGCCTGGCCTTTTACGACCGGCTGCTGGACGAGCTCCTCGCCAACGGAATCTCACCCATGGCCACGATCTACCACTGGGACACTCCGCTCGCCCTGGACGAGGCCGGTGGCTGGATGAACCGTGACACCGCCTACCGCCTGGGGGAGTACGCCGGCATCCTTGCCGAAAAGTTCGGCGACAGGGTAGCCCGGTGGGTGACCATCAATGAGCCCGCCACCGTGAGCACCAACGGATATTCGCTCGGCCTGCATTCGCCCGGGAAGGAGCTCGTCCTGGGCGCCTTCCCCACAGTCCATCACCAACTGCTGGGGCACGGCCTGGCAGTGCAGGCCCTGCGTGCCGCGAATGTGCCCGGCGAAATCGGCATGACCAACGTCTACTCGCCCATGGTCCCAAACTCCATCAACCCGCTGGACTACATCAGCGCAGGCCTGATGGACCTGGCCCAGAACCGTCTCTATGCGGACCCCGTGCTGACCGGAAAATATCCGGACCTGATCCGGGCCGCCAAGTTCTTCAGCGCCTTCGACCACCCCGCCGAGGACATGGAGCTCATCTCCCAGCCGCTGGATTTCTACGGACTCAACTACTACATGCCCACCAAGGTGGCCGTCGGGCCCGGCGCAGGCGCGGTGCCGGCGAGTATGGCCGAGGCCATGGGCAGCGACCTCAGCGCGGCGGGCAGCGGTGGAACTCCCTTCCACGTGGAAACCTGGCCGGAGGCAGACATCACGTCCTACGGCTGGCCGGTGAAACCGGAGTACATGGGAGTCGCCCTGAAGGAAATGGCCGAACGGTACCCCAACCTGCCGCCCGTCATCCTCACCGAGGGCGGGGCCAGCTTCGAGGACATCATCGTCCGGGACAAATCGACCAACACCCGCTTCATCCCGGACGAGCGCCGCCTGAAGTACCTTTCGGACCATCTTGAGGCCGCGCTGCGGGCCACCGCCCCGGGTGGTGACGCTGAGTCGATCGATTTGCGCGGGTCCTACGTCTGGTCCCTCCTGGACAACTTCGAGTGGTCAGCGGGCTACAACCAAGCGTTCGGGCTGCTCCATGTGGACTTCGAGACCCAGGAGCGGACGCCCAAGGCCTCCTACTTCTGGTACCAGGAACTCATCGAGGAGCGCGACCTTGTCAACGCCGCGGGGGCCGCCATCGCGCAGGCAGCGGCGCCTGAAGTCCTTGATGCCGAAGCGCCCGACGACGGCGTGGCACCCTTGGGTGCCAGCGCTTAGGCGTTCGCGGCTGCTGGAGCTTGGGGCCGGGCCGTGCGGGCTGGCCAGGACGCGCGGTTCCGGACCGGGGCCTAGAAAAAGGTCCAGGGCCTAGAGAAGCTCCAGCGTGGCGAGCTGCTTGGCTATGCCGGCACCGTCCGGGGAATAGATCCAGGGCACCCTGGACGTGGTGTGGTCGCCGTCCTCCGAGTGGCCGCCCGCGAATACGGACTCGCTGACGGACAATTGCCGGATGGCGATGGCTGCAACCTTGTCCGGGTTGTCCTGGGCAAAGCTTGAGTAGATCGCCTCATCGTGCTGGCCGTTGTCGCCGACCAGGAGCCAGCGCATGTCCGGGAACTCCTTGGCCAGCCGGTCCAGGTTTTGGCGTTTGTGGTCCTGGCCGCTGCGGAACCAGCGGTCCTGCGTCAGGCCCCAGTCGGTCAGCAGCAGGGCTCCGGACGGATACATATTGCGGTTGAGGAAACGGGCCAGCGTGGGCGCCGCGTTCCAGGGCCCCGTGGACAGGTAGATCACCGGCGCATCGGGGTGTTCGACGGTGAGCCGGTCCAGCAGCACCGCCATGCCCGGCGTGGCCATGCGCGCCCGTTCGCTCAGCACAAATGTGTTCCAGAGGGCAAGGAACGGCCGGGGCAGGGCCGTCACCATGACGGTGTCGTCGATGTCCGAGACGATCCCGAACTTCACGTCGGGTGCGATTACCTGGATCAGGGCCTCGACGGGTTCTGTTCCTTCCGCCCGGAGGACAGCCGTGTGCCAGCCCGGTGAAAGCGTTACGTCCACCTCAGTGTCGATCAGCCCGCCACGGTCCGCTTTGACGTGGGTGACAACATCGCCGATGGTGATTTCGACGTCGGTAAACTGCAGCGGCACACTGGTGAAGGCACGCCAGCCGCGGACGTTCTGGTTGCCGTTCCGCGCCGCGTGCTCTGCTTTGCTCCCGGGCAGGGGCTTTTGTGTCAGCAGGACCCGTCCCAGGACGCGCACCAGGCTGGTGGAGCCATAGCCCTGGTAAGCGATGGTCTGGGGCACAAAGTGCCAGCGCTTGGCCAGCCGGATCCGCACCGAATTGACCGCGTCCGAGAGCTGGTGCGCCAGCCGGAACACCTGGTTTCCCGAGAGCGCGTCCGGGACCGGAGTGTGCGCTGTTTTCTGTGACGAATTGTTCGGAGCCGTGTCCATGGCTCCACTCTGCCACAGGGCGGCGCCCGGGGAAGGGAACACTGGTCCCCACGGAGGAGTATGACGTCAGCCTTCTCCCAGGATCCCGCGCAGGGTCTCGGCGTTCCGCACGGCGTGGCCCTCGCCGTCGTTATTGAAGTAGGCGTAAACGTCCTGGCCGCTGCCGGACCACTCCCGGATCCGTTCCGCCCACCAGTGCAGGTCCGCATCCGAATAGGAGCCGGCATACAGGTGCTCGTGGTCCGGCCCGTGCAGCCGGACATAGGTAAAGGGGGCCGTGGTGCGCAGGATGCAGGGCAGGTTGGCGCCGCTCATGATGCAGTAGGCTGCTTGGTGCCGTTCCAGCAGGGTGAACACTTCGGGGCTGTCCCAGCTCGGGTGGCGGAACTCCACGCAGACACGGATCCAGTCCGGGACCGCAGCCAGGAAGTAGTCCAGCCGGGCATCGTCCCGCTCCATGCCGGGCGGCAACTGGACCAGGAGGACCGCCCGTTTATCGCCGAGTTCGTGCCAGCATCGCGTGATGCGCTCCAGCCACACCTCGGGCTCGTACAGTTTTCGGGCGTGGGTCAGCCCCCGGGGGGCCTTGACGGACATGCTGAAGCCGGGCGGCAGCCGCTGGTTCCACCCCGCAAATGTTGTGTCCCGGGGCCAGCGGTAGAAGCTGGCATTGAGTTCGACGGTACGGAACCGGGCTACGTAGTGCTGGAGCCGGTCCTTGACCGGCAGCTTGGGTGGATAGAGGACGTTCTCCCAGTGGTTGTAGCTCCATCCGGAGGTGCCGATATGGATTGCCATGAGTGCCTCCGGTGCCTGCTGCCGTTGCTGTGAAGGCTACACCCCTGTGCCCGGTCCACTTCGGAGCTGGCTGTGGCAGGGTAAGGGCATGGCGCGAATTGAAGACTATGCAGTTGTCGGTGACCTCCATACCGGGGCGTTGATCAATAAGGAAGGCTCCATCGACTGGCTTTGCCTTCCCCGGTTCGATTCGCCCGCCTGTTTCAATGCGTTGCTGGACACGCCTGAAGCCGGGCGCTGGCTCCTGGCGCCGGCAGGCGGGGGCGCCTGTACCCGCCGGGGCTACAGGGACGGCAGCCTTATCCTGGAAACGGAATGGGACACCCCCGAAGGCAGTGTGCGGGTCATCGACTTCATGCCGCCCCGGGACTCGGTGGCGGACATTGTCCGCATCGTCGAGGGCGTCAGCGGCAGCGTGAAGATGCACGGCGAGCTCACCCTCCGCTTCGACTACGGCCACATCATCCCCTGGGTGCGCAGGGACGAATACGGCCTGCATGCCATCGCCGGCCCGGACGCGGTCTACTTTGTCACCCCGGCCCCGCTTCACAGCGAAAACATGCACACCGTCAGCGACTTCACCGTCAATGCAGGGGAGCGGGTCCCCTTTGTCCTGACGTGGGCGCCCAGCCATGTTGGGCGGCCGCATACTGTCGACGCCGAAGAAGTGCTGGGGACCACCTTCGCGTTCTGGCGCGGCTGGGCCTCCCAATGCACGGTGGAGGGCCCGTACCAGGATGCCGTGGCCCGGTCACTCGTGACGTTGAAGGCCCTGACCTACGCCCCGACCGGCGGAATTGTGGCGGCAGTGACCACCTCGCTGCCCGAACAGCTGGGCGGCCCCCGCAACTGGGATTACCGCTACTGCTGGCTGCGCGATGCAACCATGACGCTCCAGGCGCTGCTGGCTGCCGGTTACACCGCAGAAGCCGCCGCCTGGCGGGACTGGCTGCTGCGGGCCGTGGCCGGTGACCCTGCGGACCTGCAGATCATGTACGGGATCCATGGCGAACGCCGCCTGCCCGAGATGGAGCTGCCTTGGCTGAAGGGTTACGAAAACTCGTTCCCGGTGCGCATCGGCAACGGTGCCGCCGAACAACTCCAGCTCGATGTTTGGGGGGAGGTGCTCGACTGCCTGGCGTTGACGCGGAACTCCCTGCTGAAGCACTCGGATGAGGCCTGGGACGTCCAGGTCGCACTGATGGAGCATCTGGAGACCATCTGGGACCAGCCTGACAACGGGCTCTGGGAAATGCGCGGTCCCCGCCGCCACTTCACCCACTCGAAGGTGATGGCCTGGGTTGCCGCGGACCGGATGGTGAAGGGTGTCCGCGAATCGGGACTGCCCGGGCCGGCGGACCGCTGGGAGAAGCTGCGGGACACCATCCACCGCGACGTGATGGCCAACGGGTTCGACGCCCGCCGTAACACGTTCGTCCAGTCCTACGGGCGGCCGGAGCTCGACGCCAGCCTGCTCCTGATCCCCCGGGTGGGGTTCCTGCCGGCTGATGATCCCCGCGTCATCGGAACCATTGAAGCCATCCAGCGGGAGCTGACCGAGGACGGGTTTGTGCTCCGTTACCGCCCCGACGTGAGCGACGACGGCCTGCCCGGTGATGAGGGCGTCTTCCTGGCCTGTTCGTTCTGGCTGGTGGAGGCGCTGCTGGGTGCGGGCCGCCACGAGGAATCGAGGGAACTCTTTGAACGCCTCCTTGAGCTGCGCAACGACGTGGGCCTGCTGAGTGAGGAATGGGGCGTACGGGCGGGCCGGCAACTGGGCAATACACCCCAGGCCTTCAGCCACTTCGCGCTTGTGACTAGCGCTTTGGAGCTGCATCAGGATACGGTTCGGCGAAGTGACACCCCCATCCCGCCGGAGACGGCGGAAGCGCGCTGAGGCGGCGCGTCCAAGGGTGCGACTTCTCCTTCGCAGAATAGATAAGTATACTTACTAACACTTCATTGAGTGCTCCCAGGAAGCACGGTGCGGTGACTGACGGAGGAGTGATTGCAAATGGCCGGGTATTTTGAGCTCGTGGATGCGCCTGACGGCGGCTACCGGATCAGGATGATGGACGGAACCGGGAACCTCATGGCCATCTCGGTGACCTTTCCCACGAAAAGGGCAGCTGTAGCCGGAGTGGCAATGGCGCGGGAGATCGCCGGGACGGGCCTCATCAGGGACAAGAGCCACGATGGCGCAGGCACGGTGATCCGGGAGCGCGTACGTCCGGTGAGTACGGCCAAGGAGGAGGCTGCCCTCGCCAGGAAAACCGCGGGGGCCAAACGGGCAGCGGTCAGTTGATGGCCCTGCGGGATGCTGGGTCCCCTGACGGCGGGCGCCGGCAGGGGATCCTTTTTGATGTTGATGGCACCCTGATCGATTCGTCATACATCCACACCATCTCCTGGTGGGGCGCCTTCCGCCAGCAGGGTTACGACATCCCGATGGCATCCATCCACCACTTCGTGGGCATGGGCGGGGACCGCCTGGTGGACAGCCTCCTCCCGGCAAACCGGGACCGTTCCCTTGATTCCGACATCATGGCCAGCCATGGGGCCCTCTACGCCTCGCACTGGCCGGCGCTGCGACCCTTCGACGGCGCCAAGGACCTGCTGGCCCAGTGCCATGCGGCGGGACTCACCGTTGCCCTTGCCTCCTCCGCGCGCAAGAAGGATCTGCAGGTCATGAAGGCCACCCTGGATGCCGACGCCTTCATCGATGCCGCCACCAGCGCCAATGACGCCAAGGACAGCAAGCCTGCTCCGGACATCCTCGTGGCGGCGCTGGAGGCCATCGGCGTGGAAGCGGCGGACGCCGTCTTTGTGGGGGATGCGGTGTGGGACATGAAGGCCGCTGCGGCGCTGGGTATTCCTGCGATTGCCGTTACCTGCGGCGGGGTCAACGCCGGCGAACTCCGTGACGCGGGCGCCGTGGAGGTCTACGAGGGTCCGCGCGACCTGCTCGAGAACCTCACATCAAGCGCCATCGGCCGGTTGCTCTCCCTGGCGCCCAACTCCTGACCCTCAACTCCGACGCCCGGCTTCTGGCGCCGGCGTGCCCCCGCAGCCGCCATCCCGCCGTCGGACTTTCGCCGTTCGGCGCTACAGGACCTGGCCGCCGGCAACGGAGTCTTCGTCACCCTGATTGGCCGGCTTGGCCCAAGAGACAGCCACCCGCACCGAGCCGTCGTCGCTCCGGTCAATCTCCGTGGCCACGTCCGATGCGCTGGCCCCCATCTCCATGATCCGCTCGCGGTAGCTAGCCACGAGCAGCTCCAGGCTCTCTTCCGTCCACTCTCCGGGCCGCATGCGGGTGGAGATTTCAACCGGTTCGGGCTGGTAGAGCGACATAACGTTCCTCTTTCACTTCTGCGGGGTCTGCGGGTGTAGCTCTTCCTACGCTAGGAGCACGAAGTCAGAACAACAAGGATTTTAGTCAGGTTGCTTACTTTTTGCCTCGTGAGCCGATAGCGTCGAAGGATGGGCGCGAGTCCCCACTGCAGCGAAAAAACTTCCGGGAAAGGTGAATTGTGAAAGCACTGACATGGCAAGGAAAACGCTCGGTAAGTGTGGAAGAGGTCCCGGATCCCGTCATCCAGGAACCCACGGACGCGATTGTCCGGATCACCTCCACGGCCATCTGCGGATCGGACCTGCACCTGTACGAAGTGCTGGGGCCGTACATGCACAAGGGCGACGTGATCGGGCACGAACCGATGGGCATCGTGGAGGAGGTGGGAAGCGCAGTCACCAACCTCCGCAAGGGCCACCGCGTGGTGGTCCCGTTCAACATCGCCTGCGGCCGGTGCTACATGTGCGCGCAGGGCCTGCAGTCCCAGTGCGAAACAACCCAGGTCAAGGACAAGGGCTCCGGTGCTGCCCTCTTTGGTTATTCAGAGCTGTACGGTTCCGTTCCGGGCGGGCAGGCCGAGTACCTGCGTGTTCCCCACGCCGACTATGGCCCGGTGAAGGTGGGAAGCGAACTGCCGGACGAGCGCTACCTCTTCCTTTCGGACATCCTTCCTACGGCCTGGCAGGCCGTGGAGTATGCCAACACCCCGGCCGGCGGTACGCTGGCCGTCTTCGGGCTGGGGCCGGTGGGCCAGTTCTCGGGCCGCATCGGTGTGCAGCGCGGGCTGCGGGTGATTGCCGTGGACCCTGTGCCGGAGCGGCGCGAGATGGCGGCGCGGCACGGAATTGAAACGCTGGATTACACCAAGGACGTGGCGGACCAGCTGCGGGAGATGACGGCCGGAAGGGGCCCTGACGCGGTGGTGGACGCCGTCGGCATGGAAGCACATGGGTCCCCGGTTGCCGGCTTCGCCCACCAGGCACTGGGCCTCCTGCCCGACAAACTGGCGCAGAAGGCGATGGAGACGGCCGGCGTTGACCGGCTGGCAGCGCTGCACACGTCCATCAACGCCGTCCGGCGTGGCGGGACTGTGTCCCTGAGCGGGGTCTACGGCGGCCAGGCCAGCCCGATGCCCCTGCTGACAATGTTCGACAAGCAGATCCAGGTGCGCATGGGGCAGTGCAACGTCCGGCGGTGGACCGACGACCTGCTTCCCCTGGTGGAGGACGACGCCGATCCGTTGGGTGTGATGGATCTTGTCACCCACCGTTCGGGGCTTGAAGGGGCGCCGGCGCTGTACGAAAAGTTCCAGAAAAAGGAAGACGGCTGCATCAAGGTGGTCCTGAACCCCTGACGTGTTGAACCACTGAACTCCTGAAGCGCGAAGTGCCGTGGCGACGCTCCACCACGGCACTTCGCGCTTCCCCGCTGGGCGGGTGATTAGGTGAGGCGGACCTGCCGGTTCATGTCCTTGTAGAGCAGGTAGCGGAATTCGCCCGGGCCGCCGGCGTAGCAGGCCTGCGGGCAGAAGGCGCGCAGCCACATGAAGTCGCCGGCCTCCACCTCCACCCAGTCGTTGTTCAGCAGGTACATGGCTTTGCCCTCCAGGACGTACAGGCCGTGCTCCATCACGTGGGTTTCGGGGAACGGGATGACGCCGCCGGGCTGGAATGTCACGATGTTCACCTGCATGTCGTGGGCAAGATCGTTGGAGTCCGTGAAGCGGGTGGTCTTCCAGGCGTCGTTGGTATCCGGCATGGACGTGGGCTGCACGTCCTTTTCGTTGGTGACGAAGGACTTTGCCTCGTAGCCCTCAAGGCGTTCGTAGGCCTTGCGGATCCAGTGGAAGGACACGACGTCGCTGGAAACGTTCTCCAGGCCCCACTCCGAACCGGCAGCCAGGTAGGCGTAGCCGCCTTCCTCCAGCTGGTGCAGTTCACCGTCGAGGGTGAGGTTCACCTTGCCGCGGGTCACAAAGATGACGCCTTCAACACCGGCCTCGAACTCGGCCTTGGGAGCACCGCCGCCCGGGCCGATCTCCACGATCAGCTGCGAAAACGTGGTGGCGAAGCCGGAGATGGGCCGCGCGATGATCCAGGAGCGGGTGTTCGAAAAACCCGGAAGGTTGGACGTGACGATGTCTGTCATGACGCCCTTGGGAATAACCGTGTAGGCCTCGGTCACGATGGCCCGCTCCGTGGTCAGGTGCGTCTGCGGCGGCAGTCCGCCTGTGGGGGAGTAGTACTTGCCCATGAAAGGTTCCTTACCTAGGAGTTGGAGGTGGTGGCGAGCCTCGGGTGGGCCAGCGCAGTCAGTTGGGGGATGCCGACGCCGGCGAGCGCCTGGACTTCTTCCGCACCAACGGCGCCGCACTGGACGCCACGCAGCACGAACGCGGCCAGCGCACGGGCCGTGGCAGGCTCGTCCATCACGCCGCCTTCAGTCTGCTCCACGTAGTTCCGCAGCCGGGCTGCGGCGGCCGGAAGTCCCTGCCGGTAGAAGGCATAGGTGGCAGCGAAGCGGGTGGGCAGCTGGGCCGGGTGCAGGTCCCAACCCTGGTAATAGCCACGTTCAAGCGACCGCCGGACCAGCCGGCTGTGCAGCTGCCAGGCGTTCTCCACGTTGTCGCCCACCGGAATGATGTTGGTGGATCCGTCCGAGAGCCGGATACCGGTGCCCGCCACGGCCAGCTGCATGACTTCCTTGGCGAAGTCCGCCACCGGATGCTCCATGGACTGGTACTCCGCGGAGATCTGCAGGGACGCGGAATAGTCGTACGTGCCGTAGTGCAGGCCGCTGATCCGGCCGGGAACGGCGTGCGGCAACTGCGCAACCGGCGACGTCCCGTCGGGGCCGAGGATCAGCTGGGGTGTTTCCACCTGTACCTCGAAGCGGAGCCGTCCGGCGGGCAGGGAGTGGACTTCCTCCAGCCGGGACACGGCGTAGTCCATGGCCTTGACCTGGGCCACGGTGGTGACTTTGGGCAGGGTCAGGACCAGCCCCTCCGGCAGCTCGCCGGCCGCGGCAAGACCGGACACAAACAGGTCCAGCGTGCGCAGTCCGCGTGCCCGGGTGGGCGCCTCGAAGCACTTGAAGCGGATGCCGATGAACGGCGGAGCGGAGCCGGCAGCGACGGCGGCGGCCACAGCGGATGCCGCGGTGACAGCGGCGGCGTCCTCGGCGTCGTCGCCCCTGTCCCCGAAGCCGTCCTCGAAGTCGAGGCGCAGGTCCTCGATCGGCTCACTCGCCAGCTTGGCTTGAACCCGCGGGGCAACGGCCTCCGCGAGGGCGGCGTCCTGGCCCAGCAGCGCGCCGAGCTTCGCCAGGCCGCCGTGCGCTTCAACAGTGTTCAGCGCCTCGGCGCCCCAATCAGCAGCGAACGACGCCGTGAACCGGTCAGCGGGCACGTACACCGTGTGGACAGGCTGGCGGGAGCCGTCGTCGCCCGGGTAGTTCTGCTCCAGCAGCCGGTCAGTGGCGGCCAGTTGCCCGTCGATGTGCGCGAGGTCCCGCGGGGAGAGCGACGCCTTGGGTGTTGCCGGCATGCGTCAGCCCACCAGTTCGTAGGCCGGGGTGGTGAGGAAATCCGTGTAGTCCTCCGAAAGGCAGATGTCCGCGATGAGTTCGCTGGCGGGCTGGTAGTAGAGGCGGAAGGCCTCGTCGCCGAACTCGGTGCGGAGCCGCTCGGTTTCCTCACCCAGGATCCGCTCCACCAGTTCGCGGGTGACGGTGTTGCCGGTGTCCGCGAGGACTGACTTGTTGCGGATCTGCTGCCACACCTGCGAGCGGGAGATTTCCGCCGTAGCCGCGTCCTCCATCAGGTTGTGGATGGCGACAGCGCCGTTCCCGGACAACCACACGGCGGTGTACGCGACGGCCACGTAGAGGTTCAGCCGCAGGCCCGACTCGGTGACCTGGCCGTCGGCGGAGGCCACGTCCAGCAGCTGCTCCGCCGTCACGGAAACCTCGGGGCGCTGCTTGTCCAGCTGGTTCGGCTTGTCGCCGAGGACGGCGTCGAAGACTTCCCGGCAGGTGGGAACCAGGTCCGGGTGCGCAACCCAGGAACCGTCAAAGCCGTCGTTCGCCTCGCGGGTCTTGTCCGCGCGGACCTTGGCGAAGGCCGCCTCGGTAACCTCCGGGTGGCGGCGGTTGGGGATGACGGCCGCCATGCCGCCCATCGCAAAGGCGCCGCGCTTGTGGCAGGTCTTCACGAGCAGTTCGGTGTAGGCACGCATGAACGGGGCGGTCATGGCAACGGAAGCACGGTCCGGCAGCACAAACTCCTCGCCGGCGTCGCGGAAGTACTTGATGATGCTGAACAGGTAGTCCCAGCGGCCGGCGTTCAGGCCGGAGGCGTGGCGGCGCAGTTCGTAGAGGATCTCGTCCATCTCGAATGCGGCCGGGATGGTTTCGATCAGTACTGTGGCGCGTATGGTGCCCTGGTGCAGGCCGAGGTAGTCCTGGGCGAAGACAAAGACATCGTTCCAGAGCCGGGCCTCCAGATGGCTTTCCATCTTGGGCAGGTAGTAGTACGGTCCCTGTCCGTTGAGGACCAGCTGCTTGGCCACGTGGAAGAAGTGCAGGCCGAAGTCCACCAGCGCGCCGACGGCGGGTTCGCCGTCGATGAGCAGGTGCTTCTCCGGCATGTGCCAGCCGCGGGGCCGGGCCACCACGACGGCGAGCGGCGCGTCAGTGCGCAGCCTGTACTCCTTGCCCTCGGCCGACGTGTGGCTGAGGGTGCCCTGGGCGGCATCGCGGAGGTTCAGGATGGCATCGATGACGTTGGCCCAGGTGGGTGTGCTGGCATCCTCGAGGTCCGCGAGCCACACCTTGGCCCCGGAGTTCAAGGCGTTGATGGCCATCTTTGCCGGAGAGGCCGGCCCGGTCATCTCAACCCGGCGGTCCTGCAAAGCCGCTGGTGCCGGCGCAACCTTCCAGTCGCCGTCGCGCACGTCCTGGGTTTCCGGCAGGAAGTCCAGCTTGCCGGTCTCGGCAACGCGCTGCCGCTTGACGCCGCGGGCTGCCAGGAGCTCGTTGCGGGTGCCGGCAAAACGGGTGTGCAGCTCCTCCAGGAATGCCAGCGCCTTGGGGGTGAGGATCTCCTCCGCGCGCTCGATGGGCCGGGGGTCTGTGACAGTGATGGCCATTTCTGGTCCTTTCCTTGTACTGAAGTCAGGCAGTGAATCAGGCGCTGGCCAGGGCTTCTTCGAGCTCCTTGGCTGCAGCCGCGGTTGCCACGTTGGCGGCGTGGGCGGCGGCGGCAACGGCTGAGGCAACATCGGCGGCCACGTGGGGATCGAAGACGCTGGGGATAATGTAGCTGGCATTGAGCTCGTCGTCAGCTACCCGGTTGGCAATCGCCTCCGCGGCGGCCACCAGCATCTCCGGAGTGATGTCCGATGCGCCGGCGTCGAGCAGGCCCCGGAAGAAGCCGGGGAAGGCCAGCACGTTGTTGATCTGGTTGGGGAAGTCGCTCCGGCCGGTGGCCACCACTGCGGCGTGCCGGGAGGCGATCACGGGATCGATCTCCGGCGTGGGGTTGGCCATGGCAAACACGATGGCGTTCTCTGCCATGGCGGCAACCTGCTCCTCGCCAATCACGTGCGGGGCGCTGACGCCGATGAAGACGTCCGCACCCACGAGGGCCTCGTGCAGGGTGCCGGCGAAGCCTTCTTCGTTGGTGTTCGCGGCAATCCAGCTGCGGTGCTCGTCGCTGTACTTCTCGCCGGCGTGGATGGCGCCGGAGCGGCCGGCGGCGATGATGTGCCGTGCGCCCTGGGCCTTCAGGAGCTGGATGATGGCGGAGCCTGCGGCGCCCACACCGGAAACCACAATACGAACCTCATCGAGCTTCTTGCCCACAACCCGGAGCGCGTTCACCAGGGCAGCGAGGGTGACGATGGCGGTGCCGTGCTGGTCGTCATGGAACACCGGAATGTCCAGTTCCTCGCGGAGCCGGTTTTCGATCTCAAAGCAGCGGGGGGCTGCAATGTCTTCCAAATTGATGCCGCCATACACGGGAGCCATGGCCTTGGCGATCATGATGATTTCCTCGGTGTCCTGCGTGTCCAGGCAGACCGGCCAGGCGTCAACGTTGGCGAACTGCTTGAACAGGGCGGCCTTGCCTTCCATGACCGGCAGGGCCGCGGCCGGGCCGATGTTGCCCAGGCCCAGGACGGCTGATCCATCGGTGAGGACGGCGATGGTGTTGCGCTTCACCGTCAGGTTGCGGGCCGCTGCGGGATCCTCGGCAATGGCCAGGCAAACGCGTGCGACGCCGGGAGTGTAGGCGCGGGAGAGGTCGTCGCGGTTGCGCAGGGCTACTTTGGGGACGACTTCGAGCTTGCCGCCCAGGTGCATCAGGAAGGTGCGGTCCGAGACGTGCTGGACAGTGACGCCGTCGAGCGCGTTGAGAGCGTCTTTGACCCTGCCTGCGTGCTCATCATCGGTGGTGTTGCAGGTGACATCGACAACCAGCGTCTCGTGGTGGGACTCGCTGACGTCCAGGGCGGTAATGGCCGCGCCCGCGGCGCCGACGGCCGCGGCGAGCTCGCTGGTGGCGCTGAAGCTTGACGGTGCTTCCACGCGCAGGGTGATCGAATTTCCGGGGCTGGGGTTCGCCATTGAATGTCCTCCTGTTGGGCCCGGGACGGGCTTCTGCTCGAATCCGAATGTTTTCGTATTATGGATACTATTATCTACTTTGTGGAAATACAACCCCATCTTACTGTTCATCGCGTCAGCCCGGCCGGTGCTGTATCTTGAGAGCATTAGGGCAACTCTTTTCACGATGCGGATAAGACTTGTCGGAATCCGAGTCCACAGGAGACTGGTACATGGCTGAGAAAGCCGCAGGTGGCGTCCAATCCGTTGAGCGCGTCTTCGAACTGCTGGAACTGATCACTGACGCCGGCGGCGATGTCACCCTCAGCGAGTTGTCCTCGTCCACGGACCTGCCGCTGCCCACAATCCACCGCCTGCTGCGCACCCTGGTGTCGCTGGGCTACATCCGCCAGCTGCCCAACCGGCGCTACGCCCTGGGTCCGCGGCTCATCCGCTTGGGCGAGGGAGCCAACAAGCAGCTTGGTGCCGTAGCCCGCCCACAGTTGAAAACGCTGGTGGACAGGCTGGGGGAGACCTCGAACATGGCCGTGCTCGACTCGGACATGGTCATTTACGTGGCGCAGGTGCCCTCGCTGCACTCCATGCGGATGTTCACCGAGGTGGGCCGCCGCGCCCACACCCACGCCACCGGCGTCGGCAAGGCCATCCTTGCGCAGCTGGACGACGACACGGTCCGCGGCATCGTCACCCGTGCCGGGATGCCTACCCCCACGGCGAAGAGCATTGGCGACGTCGAGGAACTCCTCGCCGACCTGAAGCTCATCCGGGAACGGGGCTACTCCATTGACGAGGAGGAGCAGGAACTGGGCGTCCGCTGCTTCGCCATGGCTGTGCCCAACGCTCCCACCCCCACCGCAATTTCCGTTTCCGGTCCGGTGTCCCGGGTTGACGAGGACTTCGCAGGCAAAGCCGTGCCGATCCTCCGCGAAGCTGCCGAGGCCATCTCTATGGAGCTCAACCGCAACTGATCCAACCCCTATGATGACGCCGACGGCGGCCTGCTTCTTCCAGAAGCGGGCCGCCGTCTGCGTTCCATGGTGTTAGTGCTCTGACGCCTTTTCGGACGACTGGACAGGGACTTCCTTGCCGTCGCAGTCGATGAGCTTGCCGCCTTCGAAGCGGTCGCCGTCGGCCAGGCATTTCAGGTCCTCTTCCCGGACCACGCGTTCGGTGCCGGCAACAAACACCGACTGGTTCTCCGAGTTGCCGGCCTTGAGGTGGTTGAACAGCAGGTTTAGCAGGATGGCCATCACGGCAGCCGAGCTGATGCCGGAGTGGAAGATGGTGCCGAACCAGGACGGGAACTGGTCGTAGAAGCTGGGGGCGGCGATGGGGATCATGCCGAACCCGATGGACGCCGCCACGATGATCAGGTTCATGTTGTTCTTGTACTCCACCTTGGAGAGGGTGCGGATGCCGCTCGCGGCCACCGTTCCAAAAAGTACGACGCCGGCGCCGCCCAGCACGGGGGTGGGCACCGCTGCGACCACCCGGCCCAGGACGGGCAGCAGGCCGAGGATCACCAGGATCAGGCCGCCGGCGCTGACCACGAAGCGGCTCTTGACGCCGGTGATGGCCACCAGGCCAACGTTCTGGGCGAAAGCGCTCTGGGTGAAGGAGTTGAACAGCGGGGAGATGGCGCTGGACAGCATGTCCGCACGGAGCCCGTCGCCGATCCGCTTGGAGTCCACCTTGGTGCCGACGATCTCGCCCACGGCGATGATGTCCGCCGAGGTTTCGGTCAGGGTCACCAGGATGACGATGAGCATGGAAATGATGGCGGCGATTTCGAACACCGGCGGTCCGAAGGCGAACGGCGTGGGGAAGGCGACGATCTCGCCCTGGCCCACCTTTGAGAAGTCCGCCATGCCGAAGGCGAAGGCGATCGCGGTGCCCAGGACCATTGCAAGGAGGATGGACAGCCGGGAGATCGCGGCGCTGCCCACCTTGCTCAGGAGCAGGACGATGGCCATGGTGGCTGCCGCGAGGCCGATGTTGGCCATGCTGCCGTAGTTCTCGGCAGTCCGGTTGCCGCCCATGGCCCAGTTGGCGGCCACGGGCATCAGGGTAAGTCCGATGGTGGTGATGACCGTTCCGGTGACCACCGGCGGGAAGAACCGGATGATCTTGGAGAAAAGCGGCGTGATCAGCAGGCCGATCAGCGATGCCGCAATGACGGATCCGAACACCGCCTGGATTCCGCCGCCGCCGTGGACGATGGCAACCATGGTTGAAACACCCGCGAACGAGACGCCCTGGACCAGTGGCAGCTGCGAGCCGAAGAACCGGACGCCGATGGTCTGCAGGATGGTGGCCAGGCCGCCCACGAAGAGGCAGGCGGCAATCAGCAGGCCGATGTCCTGCGACGACATTCCGGCGGCGGCGCCGATGATCAGGGGCGGGGCGATAATGCCGCCGTACATCGTGAGGACGTGCTGGAAGCCGTAGGCAAAAGTGCTTGCGATGGGGAGCCGCTGGTCCTCCGGACGGGCCGGCTGCTTGCTTTTACCGGCGGCCGCAGCGGCCAGTTTCTTTCTGGTGTTCATGGCAGACTTTCTTGGTTCATGGCAGACGACATTGTCTGGCTAACGGGGTCTGGCTAACGGGTGTTGCGGAAAGACGTGGATGAAAGCCCGGAGTTTTGTCCACGTATGCGGACTTTAAGTGCGCTGAGGGCGTCGTAGCTGGACAAAAACTCCGGGCCTGGAGTTGTGGGTGGTGCGGTTTAGCAGAAGCCGGCGATCCCGGACCAGGCGATGCCCGCCGGGGTGGCGTCGTCGCGCTGGACGGTGGCCTCGATCAGGCCGTAGGGGCGGTCTGCCGCGTAGAAGACCTCGTTGGGGTTGTCGAGGCCGAAGGGTGAGAGGTCCACGAGGAAGTGGTGCTTGTTGGGCATGGAGAACTTGATCTCGTCGATCTCGCTGTGTGCCTCCAGGACCTTGGTGCCCATGTCGAACAGGGTCTGCTGCAGGGCGTGGGAGTACTTCTCGGTGAAGCCTTCAAGCAAAAGACCCTTGACGTCCTCGTAGCTCTTGTTGAAGTCCAGCGCGCTGAAATCGGTTCCGGTTTTGAAGCGCCAACGCGCCGAGACGTCGGTGGCCAGGATGCGGTCGGTGGTCTCCTGCAGGGTGGTGTACCTGTCCTTGGGGTAGCCCACGAAGCCTGACTGGGTGGACTTGAGGACGGTCAGGTCCTTGAGCCCGGAGATGAGGTGGGTGGTGGCGCCGTCGCGGACCAGGACCGCGGTGCGCACTTCCTGGCCGTTGCGCACGAAGGAGTGGTCGTGCTCCGTGCCGTGGGCCTGGATCCGGTCCCAGCTGTAGGACTCGGCTTCCCAGCGGCCGCCGGTCACCCAGTCGAAGCTGGACGTGAAGTGCTGGCCCAGCCGCAGCAGGAATGCCTCCGGGGAGCCGACGCCGTCCCGGGCGAAGGCGTAAATGGTGTTTTTCTGGGTGTCGGTGGCCACCACGTGGGCGTTGTCGCCTTCGAGGTGTGCGGCCGCAAAATCCCCCCGCAGCTGCGAGGTGACGTTGAGGTCTTCGATTTCGTGGCGGTCGCTGTCGCGGGTGATCTTGACGACCCGGACCTCGGCCTTTCCGTACTGGTTTTCGCCGAGGATGATCTTGCTGCTCATGGTCTGTTCCCAACTTCCGGTAAGTGGAACCTAGGTTCCATCACTGAAATTAAGCGCGCGTTTCAAGCGCGTTTCCGGTGGAGCCGACCCAACAAAAAAGAGCCGGCATCCATTGATGCCAGCTCATTACGACCCTGCCTGCTGCTCCCAGGTTACGTGACATACACCACGAATTGACATCCAGCGTAGCTCAGCAAGCCGGTGGTGTACATCACAAAGCGAAAAATCGATTTGTGACCGGGGAGTGCGGGAACCGTTGACGAAGCAGCGGATTGCCACCTAAGCTATTCCACATAGCAAAAGTTATTTTCCATTTTATGGAACTACTTCAACCCCTCGGAGGAGGATCAGATGTACCAGCAGGACACGACGCCGGTTGCACCGGCACAAACGGCGGCACCCACAGTCCAGGAGTTCTACCTCCCCCTTGGCGGCGGAACGGATCCGGACTTCTATTTGCCGGCCGACCGGGACCATGTCCCGGGGCGTTTCTCGCGCTGGGTCCACGCGCTGCCGGGCTTCGGCAAGCGCCTTTAGCCCAGCTGGCGCCGCGGGCTGCGGCCAAATCGACGGTTCCCTGCGGGTTCGACGTCGCTGGGCGTCGGGTACGCAGGGAACCGTCGAGTCGGGCTGGGCGTCAGCCGTTCACCAGCCGCCGGGCGGCCGCGGAGTGCTCGGCGATGAGCCCGGCAATGTCCAGTCCGGGGATCTGCCCGTCCACCACGCGCCACTGCCCGCCCACCATCACCCGGTCGGCCCGGTCGGCAGCGCACAGCAGCAGCGCGGCGATAGGGTCGTGGCTGCCCGAAAAGCGCAGGTCGTCCAGCCGGAACAGCGCCAGGTCTGCCTGCATTCCAGGGGCAAGCTGGCCCAGCCCTGGACGCCCAAGGACGGCCGCCGAGCCCCGCGTGGCCCAGCCAAGCGCCCTTTCCACAGGAACGGCCGCCCCATAGCGCAGCCTTTGGAGGTACAGCGCCTGCCGCGCTTCAAGGATCATGTTCGAGGCATCGTTCGACGCCGAGCCGTCCACTCCCAGCCCCACCGGCACCCCGGCGTCCTCCAGTTCCAGGACGCGTGCCGTCCCCGACGCCAGCCGCATGTTGGACGTGGGGCAGTGTGCGACGGCGGTGCCCGCGGCTCCCAGCCTGGCAATTTCCGCGTCGCTGAAGTGGATGCCGTGGCCCAGCCAAGTGCGCTCCGTCAGCCAGCCTACGCTGTCCAGGTAGTCAACGGTCCGCAGCCCAAACATCTCCCGGCAGAAGTCCTCCTCGTCCAGAGTCTCAGCCAGGTGGGTGTGCAGCCGCACGTCCAGCCGCTCGGCGAGCGCAGCGCTTTCGGCCATGATGTCCTTCGTTACCGAGAAGGGCGAGCACGGTGCCAAGGCAATCTGGATGACCGCGTCCTCACCGCGCTCGTGGTACTCGGCCACCAGGCGTTCGCTGTCGGCCAGCACCACCTCGGGTGCCTGGACGGTGGACTGGGGCGGCAGGCCGCCGTCATCCGTTCCGAGGGTCATGGACCCGCGCGTCAGGGTGGCCCGCATTCCCAACCGGCGCACCGCCTCAACCTGGATGTCGATGGCGTGTTCCAGGCCGCCCGGGAAGAGGTAGTGGTGGTCCGCTGCCGTGGTGCAGCCCGAGAGCAGGAGTTCGGCGAGCGCCACCGTGGTGGCGAGCTCGAGGTCCCGCGGCGTAAGCCGGGCCCAGACCGGATACAGGTTCTGCAGCCAGGGGAACAATGGGGCGTTCGCCACCGGACCCCAGGCGCGGGTGAGGGTCTGGTAGAAGTGGTGATGCGTGTTGATCAGGCCCGGCAGCAGCACGTGGCTTCCGGCGTCGAAGACCTCCGTGCATGGTTCCGCCGGCACTTGGCCCGCGCCGAGCACTTCCACGATGATTCCGCCGCTGACCACGAGTCCGCCGGAGGCGTCAAGGGTGTTGGCGGTGAAGGCGGCCTGCGGATTCCGGATCCAGAGGCGGGATGCGGCAGGAGCGGGAAGATGGGTCATGGAGTGTCCTTGTCTGAGCGCAGATGCGGTATTTCCAGCTCAGTGAGGCCCTGTCTGCTGATCCAGGTACCGGCGGCTGCGGGCAGCGGCGGTGCCATCAGAGTAGGGAACAAGCCTGACCTGCGTCAACGTCCCCACAATGTGACCGGCCGCGGCCCGCCCGGTGAAGAACACGTAACCTGGATTTCACATTGCGGAATAAAGTTTTCAGAAAACTATGGCGCGGGCCACAATCCGGTGCTAATCTCGATTTTGCCAAAGGCGGGCACCCGGACTGTCGGGAAGCTATCTACCAGGCGCAACTTAACCTTCACAGCACATGCTGAAGCCTGGTAACCGTCGCACCTGGTTCTACTGGTCCTGCAAGCGGCAACAGGCTTCCCGGCAATAAGGAAGTCGCATCATGAGTACCACCGTCACGGCCGAGGAATTTTTGGCCAGATCCATCCGGCTGGCAACGGCCAACGTCCTGAACAGCGGCGGCCCCTTCGGCGCCATGATCGTCACCGCGGACGGCAAAACGTTCGACGGCGTCAACCGCGTCACTGCGGACAACGATCCCACGGCCCACGCCGAAGTCACTGCAATCCGCACCGCCTGCCGCGAACTCGGCACCTTCGACCTCAGCGGCGCCGTCCTCTACACCAGCTGCGAGCCATGCCCCATGTGCCTGGCTTCCGCACTCTGGGCCCGCGTCGAGCGGGTGGTCTTCGCTGCCGACCGGCACGACGCCGCCTCCGTCGGCTTCGATGACGCCGTCTTCTACGAATACTTCGACAACCAGGACAGGGATTCCCTGATGCCGGTATCCAAATTGGAGCTGGGCGATCCCCAGGCCCCGGCCCCGCTGGAGCCGTTCAACACCTGGAACACGCTTGAATCCAGGATCGACTACTAGGCCCGGCGGCTCACCATGACCATCCTGGATTCCTCCCACGAGGAGCATTCGGCTCCATCCCCCCGCACCTCCCAGCCGGCATCAGGCGCCCCCAAGCCGCCGGCGTCGAACGCCATCCTTGACCGGTTCTTCCACATCACCCAGCGCGGTTCCACGCTGGCCCGTGAATTCCGCGGCGGCCTGGTCACCTTCTTCACCATGGCGTACATCGTTATCCTCAACCCCCTGATCCTGGGCGGCTTCAGCGCGGACAACGCCCCTACCGACGTCGCCGGGGGCTGGCTCTCCGCCGCGCAGGTGGGTGCCGTCACCGGCCTGACCGCCGGCGTGATGACCATCCTGTTCGGGCTCGTCGCCAACCTGCCGTTCGGCCTCGCCGCCGGATTGGGCATCAACTCCTTCCTGGCCGTCTCGGTCATCCAGGAAGTCACCTGGGCCGAAGCCATGGGCCTGGTGGTGATCAACGGCATCCTGATCGTGCTGTTCGGCATCACCGGAGCCCGGACCGCCATCTTCCGGGCCGTCCCCAAGGAGCTGAAGGCCGCCATCACGGTGGGCATCGGCCTCTTTATAGCCTTCATCGGTTTCGTGGATTCCGGGTTCGTCAAGGCCACGGCGGGCGGACCGCCCGTCCAGTTGGGCAATGGCGGCTCCATCACCTCCATCCCCACGCTGGTGTTCATCGTCGGACTCCTGGCCATGGGCATCCTCGTGGCGCGCAAGGTCCAGGGCGGACTGCTGATCGGTATCGTGGCCACCACCTTCCTCGCCGCCGTCGTGGAAGCAGTGTTGAAAATCGGCCCGGCCAGCGAAACCAACCCCGGCGGCTGGCACCTGAACACCCCGGTACTCTCCGGACAGCTGGTGTCCGCCCCGGACCTGGGCTTGGTGGGGCAGTTCGACCTGTTCGGAGCCTTCAGCCGAATCGGTGGGCTGGCCGCCACCATGCTGGTGTTCACCCTGGTGTTCACCAACTTCTTCGACGCCATGGGCACCATGACCGGCCTGGCCAAGAGCGCCGGCGTCGCCCACAAGGACGGAACGTTCCCCCGCCTGAAGTCCGCCTTCATCGTGGAAGGCGTGGGCGCGGTCGCAGGCGGAGTCACCTCGGGCTCTTCCAACACCGTATACATCGACTCCGCCGCCGGCATTGGCGAAGGTGCCCGTACCGGCCTGGCGTCGGTGGTCACCGGGGTGCTGTTCCTCGGCTCGATGTTCCTGACGCCGCTCACCAGCGTGGTCCCGCTTGAGGTGGCAGCCGCTGCCCTGGTGGTGGTGGGCGCGATGATGATGGCGCAGATCCGGGAGATCAAGTTCAGCAAGTTCTCCGTCGCGCTGCCCGCCTTCCTGACCATCGTCACCATGCCGCTGAGCTACTCCATCGCCAACGGCATCGGCGTGGGTTTCATCAGCTGGGCCATCATCGGGGCGGCTTCCGGGAAAGCGAAGAAGATCCATCCCCTGATGTGGGTGGTCAGCGCCGGGTTCCTGGTGTACTTCGCCCGCGGGCCCATCAACCTGCTGCTGGGCGCCTGACCGCAGCTTTCAGCCGCACCTGCTCCGCTTCCGGGCATCCGCACCTGTGACCCTGGGTGCGGATGTCCGGAACGGCAGCAATTTTCCCTGGAGCCGGACCAGTGCTTGGCCCGGCTCCCGTTAGGAACGACAATATGGACACCACCGCACAGTGGAAGAAGGAGCGCCGCCATGCTTGACCTGATCCCTTCACTTCCCTGCTGGGCGCCCACCATCATCGGACAGCGGTTCGCGGTGGCCACCATCGTGCGGGCCAGCGGCTCCGTTCCCCGGCCCGTGGGCAGCTCCATGCTGGTGTCCGACGCCGGTGCAGTCCTGGGCAGCCTCTCCGGCGGCTGCGTCGAGGGGGCCGTTGTGGCGGCAGCCCTGGAATCAATGGACGACGGCGCCACCCGGCTCGAGACGTTCGGCTACAGCGCCGCCGATGCCTTCGCCGTCGGGCTCACCTGCGGGGGCGAACTGGACGTGCACATCGAACCGGCCAACGGGAACCCCGGCGGGAGGCTGGCGGAAGCATTGCTGCAGTTGGTGGCTTATGGGCCTGACGAACCGGTGGCGCTGGTCCGGAGGCTGGATGCCGGCGGCAGCGGCGCCGTCGTTATTTCCCAGCCGGCCGCTGCGGATGTGTCCCGCCATCCGGAACTGCGCGCGCTGCTGGACCTTCCGGGAGACCCCGGGGCCGGCCGTGCCCGCAGCGTGCAGCTCGAGTCCTTCCTTCGCAGCGGCGCCACCGGTGTGCTGCAATTGGCCGGGCCTGGCTTGTGCACCGGCGCAGCCACCCTCCTGGTCGAGTCCCGGCTCGCGCCGCCGCGCATGCTGGTGTTCGGCGCCAACGACTTCAGTGCCGCGCTGCTGCCCGCCGCCAAACCGCTCGGCTACCACGTCACCCTGGTGGATGCCCGGCCGGCCTTTGCCTCCCAAGCACGGTTCCAAACAGCGGACGAGGTAGTCACCGCCTGGCCCCACCATTACCTCGCAGCAGAAGCGGCGGCAGGACGGGTCGACGCCCGGACGGTCATCTGCGTCCTCACCCACGACCCGAAATTCGACGTTCCCCTGCTGGAGACCGCGCTGGCGCTGGACGTCGCCTTCATTGGGGCCCTTGGCTCCCGGCGCAGCCACGTCCAACGGGTAGGCGCCCTGCTCGACGCCGGCGTACGCCCCGAACGGATCGCCCAGCTCCACTCACCGCTCGGCCTGGATCTCGGTGCCGTCACACCGGCGGAAGTGGCGGTTTCCGTCCTGGCCGAAGTCATCGCCGCCCGGCATCCGGCAGCCTCCCATCAGCCGTTGAGGGAGACCTCCGGCCCCATCCACCAGGAGCGCGCCGCGAAGCCGGCGCCCACCCACTCTTTGCAGCAGGAGATCGCATGGACATGAACACCATTGAGGCGGTGGTCCCCACCACCGACCCCGCGGAATGGCGCGACGGCGACGCCTGGCTCGCCGGAGGCACGGTCCTCTTCTCCTACGGCAGCTTCGCGTTCGGCCCCCAGCCGCTGAGGCGGCTCCTGGACCTCGGCAACGCCGGCTGGACCCCCGTCACCGTCAGTGCTGACGGGATCGAGCTTGCCGCCACCTGTACTGTCGCGGACCTCTACAGCCTCCCCGGCTCTGCTGCAGCAGCAGGCCGAAGCTGGCCGGCCCTGGACCTCATCCAGCCATGCTGCGACTCCTTTGTTGCCTCCTTCAAGGTGTGGAACATGTCCACCGTGGGCGGCAACCTGTGCACCTCGCTGCCCGCCGGGCCCGTCATTTCGCTGTGTGCCGGCCTGGACGGCAGCGCCACCATCCTGGGCCCCGGCGGCACCAGCCGCAGCGTCCCGGTGACGGACTTCGTCACGGGGGACGCAAAGAACTGCCTGGCACCGGGCGAGCTGCTGCGCAGCGTCCACCTCCCGGCGTCGGCCCTCGCCTCCCGGGTGGCGTTCCGCCGCCTGTCGCTGAGCAACCTCGGCAGGTCCGGGGTGCTGCTGGTTGGAAGGCTCGACGGCGGAACCCGGCTGGTGCTCACCGTCACCGCCGCCACCAAACGGCCCGTGCAGCTGCGCTTCGATGGGCTTCCCGACGCCGATGTGCTGGCCGCCGCAATTACCGCAGCGATTCCCAACGACCTTTACCACGACGACATCCACGGCCTGCCGGTCTGGCGCCGGGACATGACCTACCGTCTCGCCGAGGAAATCCGCGCCGAACTCGCGGCCCCGGAAGGGGCGCCCGGCCTCCGGGTTTCCGGCGACTTCTGGCCGCCGAAGAACCGTGGACTTTACGCACAGCAGGAAGGGGCCTGAGCATGGCCATCGAGATCAACGGAGCCCCGGCGGACGCGTCACCCCGTCCCGGGCAGTGCCTGCGCACCTTCCTGCGGGAGCAGGGCAACCTGGGCGTCAAGAAGGGTTGCGACGGCGGCGACTGCGGGGCCTGCACCGTGCATGTGGACGGCACCCCCGTGCACAGCTGCATCTACCCTGCCGTCCGCGCCGAGGGACACGCGGTGACCACCATCGAAGGACTGGCTTCCACTGCCGGCGACGGAGCGGACCTGCACCCCGTGCAGCAGCAGTTCATGGAGCGGCAGGGCTTCCAGTGCGGGTTCTGCACGGCGGGCATGGTGATGACGGCGGCGACCTTCGACGACGAACAGAAGGAGAACCTGCCCCGCAACCTCAAAGGCAACCTCTGCCGCTGCACGGGATACCGTGCCATCTCCGACGCCGTCTGCGGGCATGCCGGGCACCCGGACCCGAAGGGACAGGGATCCGGGATCGCCGGGAAGGGCCAGCCGGATCCCGAGCCGGGGCAGCTGGGCGACGACGTCCCGGCCCCCGCCAGCCGGGCGGTAGTCACCGGTGCCGCCCGCTACACCTTGGACGTCCCGGCCGACCAGCTGCAGGGCCTGCTCCACCTCAAGCTCCTGCGCTCGCCGCATGCGCATGCGCGCGTGCTGTCCATCAACACCGATGCTGCATTGCAGGTCCCCGGCGTGGTGGCCGTTTTGACCCATCGGGATGCTCCGGAGCAGTTGTTTTCCACCGCGCAGCATGAGCTCTTTACCGACGATCCGGACGATACCCGCGTGCTGGATGACGTGGTGAGGTTCCGGGGCCAGCGGGTTGCCGCGGTGGTGGCCGAAACGGTGGCTGCCGCAGAAGCCGGGGTGCGGGCGCTGGATGTCGAGTACGGGGAACTGCCCGCCGTCTTCTCGCCGCAGGAAGCGCTGATGCCCGGAGCGCCGCTGGTGCACGGCGACAAGGACGGGGCAACAGCGCGCATTTCCCGGCCGGACCGGAACGTGGTGGCTGAACTCCACTCGGAACTGGGGAACGTGGCCCAGGGCTTTGCGGCAGCGGACTTCATCCACGAGCAGACCTACCGCACCCAGCGCGTCCAGCACGTTGCCCTGGAAACGCACGCAGCCATCGCAGCCGTTGACGGTGAGGGGCGCCTGCACGTCCGCACCTCCAGCCAGGTTCCCTTCCTGGTCCGCCGCACGCTGTGCCGGGTTTTCGGGCTCCCGGAGGAGCAGGTCCACGTGGTGGCCGGCCGCGTGGGCGGCGGCTTTGGCGGCAAGCAGGAAGTACTCACCGAGGACATCGTGGCGCTCGCGGCCCTGAAACTTGGCCGGCCTGTCCAGCTCGAATTGACCAGGACGGAACAGTTCACCGCCACCACCACCCGCCATCCGTTCACCATCAAGCTCAAGGCCGGTGCCAGCGTCAACGGAAAACTCACTGCCTTGGAACTGGACGTGCTGACCAACACCGGCGCCTACGGCAACCACGGCCCCGGCGTGATGTTCCACGGCTGCGGGGAATCCTTGAGCGTCTACAACTGTGAGAACAAAAAAGTGGACGCCCACGCGATGTACACCAACACGGTGCCGGCCGGGGCGTTCCGGGGCTACGGCCTCAGCCAGATGATCTTCGCGATCGAGTCCGCCATGGACGAGCTAGCCGCCGGCATCGGCATGGACCCGTTCGAATTCCGCCGCCGGAACATGGTGCGGGAGGGCGACCGGATGCTGTCCACCCAGCCGGAACCCGAGGAGGACGTCCACTACGGCAGCTACGGGCTGGACCAGTGCTTGAGCCTGGTCCGCGACGCGCTGGCCCGCGGCCGGGAACGGTACCGGGCCGCCGGGCTGGACGAACTCGGCCCGGACTGGCTCACCGGGGAGGGAACCGCCCTCTCCATGATCGATACCGTGCCGCCCCGCGGACACTTTGCCCACTCCCGCATCCGGCTCCTGCCCGACGGGACGTACCAGGCCGACGTCGGTACTGCCGAGTTCGGCAACGGCACCACCACCGTCCACTCCCAATTGGCCGCCACGGCGCTGTCAACGAACGCCACGCGGGTCGTCGTCCGGCAGTCCGATACCGACCTGATCGAACACGACACCGGCGCATTCGGTTCCGCGGGCACCGTGGTGGCGGGCAAGGCGACCCTCGCCGCAGCTGAGGAACTGGCAGTCCGCATCCGCGCCTTTGCGGCAGGTACCCACCAGACCCAGGCCTCAGCCTGCGTCCTTGACGGCGACGCCGTAGTCATTGACGGAACTCCCGTGGCACTGACGGAACTGGCGCAGGCGGCTGCGGATGCCGGCGTCGAACTTGCAGCGGAAGGACGCTGGGGCGGGACGCCGAGGTCCGTGGCGTTCAACGTGCACGGCTTCCGCGTGGCAGTGAACCGGGGCACGGGCGAGCTGAAGATCCTGCAGAGCGTGCAGGCCGCGGATGCCGGGGTGGTGGTGAATCCGCGCCAGTGCCGCGGCCAGATCGAGGGCGGAATTGCCCAGGCCATCGGCGCTGCGCTGTATGAGGAGGTGGTGATTAACGACGCCGGCCGGGTCACCACCGACATCCTGCGGCAGTACCACATCCCTACTTTCGCGGACGTGCCCCGCAGCGAGGTGTACTTCGCGGACACCAACGACAAGATGGGGCCGCTGGGTGCGAAGTCCATGAGCGAAAGCCCTTTCAACCCTGTGGCCCCAGCCTTGGCGAACGCGATCAGGAACGCCACCGGCGTGCGCTTCGCCCAACTGCCCATCGCGCGGGACAGGATCTACCTGGGACTCAAGGAGGCGGGGCTGGTGCCGAACCTGGAGCATCTCCTGTCCTAGGACAACGCGGGGTCACATAATGCCCCATTTGGCGCGTTCAGCGGGCCTGATCTGACCCCGCGTTGCATCGTTGCATATAGTCAAGGGATGGAACAGCGGATTTTAGGCAAGACCGGACGGAATGTGTCCATCGTGGGGCTGGGCACTTGGCAGCTCGGCGCGGACTGGGGCAACGTTGACCCGGCACAGGCGCAGGCCATCCTGGCAGCCTCCGTGAAGGCGGGCGTTAACTTCTTCGACACCGCCGACGTCTACGGTGACGGCAAGAGCGAGCAGGCCATCGGGAAGTTCCTCGCGGACAACCCCGGCCTGGACATCACGGTGGCCACCAAGATGGGCCGCCGCGTGGACCAGCAGCCGGAGAACTACACCCTGGCCAACTTCCGCCAGTGGGTGGACCGCTCGCGGAAGAACCTGGGCACAGACTCCCTGGACCTGGTCCAGCTGCACTGCCCGCCCACCCCGGTGTACAGCAACGCCGAGGTCTATGACGCCCTGGACACCCTGGTGTCAGAGGGGGCAATCCGCAACTACGGCGTCAGTGTTGAACGGACCGACGAGGCGCTGGAAGCGATCAGCCACCCGGGCACCGCTTCTGTTCAGATCATCCTCAACGCCTTCCGCCTTAAGCCCCTGGACGAGGTCCTTCCCGCGACAAAGGCAGCAAATGTGGGGATCATCGCCCGCGTGCCGCTCGCCTCGGGGCTGCTCTCCGGCAAGTACTCCAGGGAAACCACCTTCGCCGAGAACGACCACCGGAACTACAACCGCAACGGTGACTCTTTCGACGTCGGCGAGACCTTCTCGGGGGTGGACTACGACCTGGGGCTGAAGGCCGTTGCGGAGTTTGAGCAGCTCGTTCCCGCAGGTGCCACCACAGCCCAAGCCGCGATCGCCTGGATAGCGGCGCAGGACGGCGTCACCAGCGTGATCCCCGGCGCACGCAACGTGGAGCAGGCCACGGCGAACGCCGCCGCGGCGGGTCTTGCGGTTGATGAAGACTTCGACGCCGGCGTCCGCTGGATCTACGACCACTACTTCCGCGACGCCATCCACCCGCGCTGGTAAGGCGGCGGGACAGGTTCGCGCCGCCGCACGGGACAGGCAGGTGAATGACAGCTTCTTCCGTCGGCACCGTCGTGGAGCGGCTCTCCGCCGTGCCTTCGGGTCCGGGGCTTAACAACTTCTTCGATCACAGCGAACCGGCCAATGCGCAGCGCCGGCGCAACGTGGAGCTCTACCTGCAGGAGATGCTGGACCGCTCGCCCAAGGTGCTGCTGCTGGGCGAGGCGCCGGGCTTCCGCGGCATGAGGATCACCGGTGTTCCCTTCACCAACCGCATCATGTTCCAGGGCCCGGCCAACAGTTTTGGGCTGTTCGGTCCGGGAAAGGGTTACGTGTTGCCTCCCGGGGCGGCGGGAGTAGCAGCTGAGCCCACCGCCACCGTGATGTGGGAGGTCCTGGCGGAACTGGATTTCCTTCCCCTGCTCTGGAGCGCATGCCCCTGGCACACGCACGTGCCCGGGACGCCGCAGTCCAACCGCACGCCGAGGACAACGGAAGCCCGGCTCGGAACTGAGTTCCGGCAGACGCTGGTGGAGCTCTTCGGCATCGAAACCGTCGTGGCCGTGGGCAACGTGGCGCACCGCAGCCTGAGTGCCAGCGGCATGGACGTGCCGAAGGTCCGGCATCCGTCGCACGGCGGCCGGTCCGGCTTCAAACACGGACTCGAGCAGCTGCTTATCGGTGGAATGCAGACTTAGAACATGCCGGCGGTCGCCTACTGGCGCATCGAAACCTGCGGCCTTCTGGGCAGGTGGACCACCATAGTGACTGTGAATGCACAACAACGCGCCCTCAAGGAGATCTATGATGCTCTTTCCACTCGGGTGCTCGGACTGGGTGACGACATCGCCGAAGAGTTCTCGAGAACCCAGGTCAGTTACGGTGCGGCGCGGAAGTTTGTATGGCTCACCCCGGTCACGAAGACCAAAGCCCTTCTGACCATGGACATGTGGGATGAGCACCACGCTTCGTTCCTCCGTGGCGTTATCCGATTTCGTCACGACAAGTACACGCACCAGATCGAAGTGCGCACTGCATCCGACATTGCGACTGTGGCCGCGCTCGGTTGGTTCGAGGAATCAGCCGGCTGGGGCCGGAAGCAATGTTGACCGAACAACCCTGAAGCCCTCCACCGGAACTTTCTGTGATCTATGCGGGGCATTGTCAGACCCCCTTGGCATGATGTTTTTATGGGAAGCGCAGCGGTGGCGAGGGCATTTGCGGACGTTGATGCCCGGTTCCTGCACAGACGAGCTTGACCAGAGATCTGCCGTGCCGATTCGTGCCCCAATTCAGCTGTCTTCTAGCCGAGAAGCCGCAACTGGTCCGGTGTGTCGATGTCCTCGCCGGTGGATTGGTCGCTGCAATCCACCTCGTCCACGAGGTCCGGGTGCGCCCGCAGGAAGCCGCGCGCCCCGGCGTCGCCGGTTACGGTGGCGCTCACTGCTTCGCGCAGGGAAGCGTCAATGAGCAGCGGATGGCCGCGAAAGAGCCTGTCCTGCTGCCCGGTTTCCTGTCCAGCCTTATGCCTGGCCGGCTTACCGCCGTCGGGGGCTTCGCGACGGCGGTACGCGGCAGCGGTGACCCGGCCCGGCCGGTGGGACGCCAGCAGGCGGCCAACAGTTGCCCGGGTCAGCCCGGGCTGGTCAACAAGGGCGATCAGCAAGTGGTCAGCCGGGTCTGCCGTCTGGTCAGCCAGCAGGAAAGAACTGCCCATGCCCGACTGCCACTCGTGGTTCACCACGGTCAGGTAACGGTCCAGCTCGGCGATCGTGGCGACGTCCGGAGCCCCTGCGCCAAGCACCACCACAACCTCGCGGCAGCCGCCGTCGAGCAGCGCGCCGGCGACGGATTCCACGAGCGGCCGGCCCCGGTAGGGGGGCAGGGCCTTCGGTCCGCGTCCCAGGCGGGTACCGGCTCCGGCCGCCAGCACGATGCCGGTCGCCCTGAGGCCAGCCGTGCCGTCCGCGCCTTGATTGCCCATAGCTGCACCCTAAATGAAAATGGTGGTCGGGACGGTCTCCCCCGGAAACCGTCCCGACTGCCGGTATGTCGGGCAGGGAATTAGGCGTCGCCGCCGGCCCCGCCGGTGGTTCCGGCGTTGACGTCCAGGAGTTTGTAGCGGTCCATGGCGTACGACGGTGCGCCCTCCTCCACCTCGCCCCTCGCCGCGAGCATCTGCAGGGTCTTCACCACAATCGAGTGGGTGTCGTTTTTGAAGAAGCGGCGGGCTGCGGCGCGGGTGTCGGAGAAGCCGAAGCCGTCCGCGCCGAGGGTGGCGAATTCGTTCGGGACGAACTGGCGGATCTGGTCCGGGACGGCCTTCATGTAGTCCGACACTGCGACGACGGGGCCGGTGGCTCCTTCGAGCTGCCGGGTGACGAAGGGGACGCGGGCGGGTTCGCCGGGGTTGAGGAAGGCTTCTTCCTCGGCGGCAAGGCCGTCGCGGCGCAGTTCGTTCCAGGAGGTGACGGACCAGACGTCTGCGGAGACGCCCCAGTCCTCGGCGAGGATCCGCTGGGCCTCCAGCGCCCACGGCACCGACACGCCGGAGGCGAGGATTTGCGCCGTGGGCCCTTCAATGGCCGACGGCGAGACCCGGTAAATGCCTTTCAGCACACCTTCGACGTCGAGGTTCTCCGGCTCGGCGGGCTGGGTGATGGGCTCGTTGTAGACCGTGAGGTAGTACATCACGTTGTTATCCGGCGCTGTTCCGGTTCCTTCGCCACTTGCGGCCGGGCCGTACATCCGTTCCAGGCCGTCGCGGATGATGTGGCCCATTTCGTAGCCGTAGGCGGGGTCGTAGGTGACCACGGCGGGGTTGGTGGAGGCGAGCAGGGGGGAGTGGCCGTCGGCGTGCTGGAGGCCTTCGCCGGTGAGGGTGGTCCGTCCTGCGGTGGCGCCGATGATGAAGCCGCGGGTCATTTGGTCTGCTGCGGCCCAGAAGGCGTCGCCGGTGCGCTGGAAGCCGAACATGGAGTAGAACACGTAGACCGGGACCAGGGGCACGCCGTGGGTGGCGTAGGCGGTTCCGGCGGCGGTGAACGCTGCCACGGCGCCGGCGGTGCGCTGGAAGCCGAACATGGAGTAGAACACGTAGACCGGGACCAGGGGCACGCCGTGGGTGGCGTAGGCGGTTCCGGCGGCGGTGAACGCTGCCACGGCGCCGGCTTCGTTGATCCCGGGGTGGATCAGCTGCCCTGCGGGGGACTCCTTGTAGGCCAGGACCAGGTCCCGGTCCACGGACAGGTAGTTCTGGCCCTTGGGGTTGTAGATCTTCGCTGTCGGGAAGAAGGCGTCCATGCCGAACGTGCGCGCCTCATCCGGGATGATCGGGGCGATGTGCTTGCCGAACTCCTTGTCCCGCATCAGGTCCTTGAGCAAACGCACGAAGGCCATGGTGGTGGCGGCCTGCTGCTTGCCCGAACCGCGCTTGGCCACCTCGTAGGACTTCGCGTCCGGCAAGGTGATCGCGGCGTGCTTGGACCGGCGTTCCGGCACCGAACCGCCCAGGGCAGCGCGGCGCTCCATCATGTACTGGATTTCCGGGGCGTCCGTGCCGGGGTGGTAGTACGGCGGCTGGTACGGGTCTTTTTCGAGCTGTTCGTCCGTGATGGGGATCCGCAGGTGGTCGCGGAACTTCTTCAGGTCGTCCAGGGTGAGTTTCTTCATTTGGTGGGTCGCGTTGCGGCCCTCGAAGTGGGGTCCGAGTCCGTAGCCCTTGACGGTTTTGGCGAGGATGACGGTGGGTTTGCCCTTGAATTCGGTGGCTG
>NZ_JAMKFI010000011.1:117749-119158 GCF_024494415.1 Pseudarthrobacter sp. R1
AGGTCGTCCAGGGTGAGTTTCTTCATTTGGTGGGTCGCGTTGCGGCCCTCGAAGTGGGGTCCGAGTCCGTAGCCCTTGACGGTTTTGGCGAGGATGACGGTGGGTTTGCCCTTGAATTCGGTGGCTGCCTTGTACGCGGCGTAGACCTTGCGGTAGTCGTGGCCGCCGCGTTTGAGGTTCCAGATCTGGTCATCGGTCAGGTCCGCGACGAGGTCCTTGGTGGCCGGGTCTTTGCCGAAGAAGTGTTCGCGGACGAACCCGCCGGATTCTGCCTTGTAGGTCTGGTAGTCCCCGTCGGGGGTTTCGTTCATGATCTTCACGAGCGACCCGTCGGTGTCGCGGGTGAGCAGGTCATCCCATTCCCGGCCCCAGACGACCTTGATCACGTTCCAGCCCGCGCCGCGGAAGAACGCTTCGAGTTCCTGCATGATCTTGCCGTTGCCGCGGACCGGGCCGTCCAGGCGCTGGAGGTTGCAGTTGATCACGAAGTTCAGGTTGTCCAGGTTCTCGTTCGCGGCGAGCTGGAGCAGGCCGCGGGATTCCGGCTCGTCCATTTCGCCGTCGCCCAGGAACGCCCAGACCTGCTGGTCCGAGGTGTCTTTCAGGCCCCGGTTGTGCAGGTAGCGGTTGGACTGGGCCTGGTAGATCGCGTTCATCGGCCCGATGCCCATCGAGACCGTGGGGAATTCCCAGAACGACGGTGCGCTGGAAGCCGAACATGGAGTAGAACACGTAGACCGGGACCAGGGGCACGCCGTGGGTGGCGTAGGCGGTTCCGGCGGCGGTGAACGCTGCCACGGCGCCGGCTTCGTTGATCCCGGGGTGAATCAGCTGCCCTGCGGGGGACTCCTTGTAGGCCAGGACCAGGTCCCGGTCCACAGAAAGATAGTTCTGCCCGCCGGGGTTGTAGATCTTCGCTGTCGGGAAGAAGGCGTCCATACCGAAGGTCCGTGATTCGTCCGGCACGATGGGCACAATCCGGTGGCCGAACTTCTTGTCACGGAGCAGGTCCTTGAGGAGCCGGACAAAGGCCATGGTGGTGGCGGCCCGCTGCTTGCCCGTGCCCCGCTTGGCGACGTCAAACGTCTTGGCCTCGGGCAGTTCAACGGCCTGGTGGTTTGGCCGGCGTTCGGGGACGGCCCCGCCAAGTGCCCTCCGCCGCTCGTGGAGATAGACAATTTCCGGGGCATCATGGCCGGGATGGAAATACGGCGGGCTGTACGGGTCCTCCTCCAGCCGGGCATCGGAAATCGGAATCCGCAGGTAGTCCCTGAATTCCTTGAGGTCGTCCAGGGTGAGTTTCTTCATTTGGTGGGTCGCGTTGCGGCCCTCGAAGTGGGGTCCGAGTCCGTAGCCCTTGACGGTTTTGGCGAGGATGACGGTGGGTTTGCCCTTGAATTCGGTGGCTG
>NZ_JAMKFI010000011.1:119258-119804 GCF_024494415.1 Pseudarthrobacter sp. R1
ACGCCCAGACCTGCTGGTCCGAGGTGTCTTTCAGGCCCCGGTTGTGCAGGTAGCGGTTGGACTGGGCCTGGTAGATCGCGTTCATCGGCCCGATGCCCATCGAGACCGTGGGGAATTCCCAGAACGATGGCATCAGCCGCGGGTGCGGGTAGGAGGACAGGGCGTGGCCCTCGCGGGACTTTTCCTGCCGGAACCCGTCCAGGTCCTCCTCGGAGAGCCGGCCCTCCATAAACGCCCTCGCGTACATGCCGGGGGAGGCGTGGCCCTGGAAGAAGACCTGGTCCCCGCCGCCGGGGTGGTCCTTGCCGCGGAAGAAGTGGTTGAAGCCCACCTCGTACAGGGTCGCAGCGCCGGCGTAGGTGGAGATGTGCCCGCCCACGCCGATGTTGGGCCGCTGGGACCGGTGCACCATCACCGCAGCGTTCCACCGCATGTACGCCCGGTACCGGCGCTCGAACTCCTCGTTGCCCGGGAACTGCGCTTCCTGGTCCACCGGGATGGTGTTCACGTAATCGGTGGTGGTCACCATCGGCACCCCGACGCTCT
>NZ_JAMKFI010000011.1:119904-192698 GCF_024494415.1 Pseudarthrobacter sp. R1
ACGCCCAGACCTGCTGGTCCGAGGTGTCTTTCAGGCCCCGGTTGTGCAGGTAGCGGTTGGACTGGGCCTGGTAGATCGCGTTCATCGGCCCGATGCCCATCGAGACCGTGGGGAATTCCCAGAACGACGGCATCAGCCGCGGGTGCGGGTAGGAGGACAGGGCGTGGCCCTCGCGGGACTTTTCCTGCCGGAACCCGTCCAGGTCCTCCTCGGAGAGCCGGCCTTCCATAAACGCCCTCGCGTACATGCCGGGGGAGGCGTGGCCCTGGAAGAAGACCTGGTCACCGCCGCCGGGGTGGTCCTTACCGCGGAAGAAGTGGTTGAAGCCCACCTCGTACAGGGTCGCAGCGCCGGCGTAGGTGGAGATGTGCCCGCCCACGCCGATGTTCGGCCGCTGGGACCGGTGCACCATCACCGCGGCGTTCCACCGCATGTACGCCCGGTACCGGCGCTCGAACTCCTCGTTGCCCGGGAACTGCGCTTCCTGGTCCACCGGGATGGTGTTCACGTAATCGGTGGTGGTCACCATCGGCACCCCGACGCTCTGGTACCCTGTTCCCTGATCAACGAATCCAGGGACTCAACCCACTCGGCGGTCTCTTCCGGATCACGATCAGGCAGCTGGTTAGTCAACCCGCTGAGGATATGGGAGGTATCTTCTCCTGCAGCCACGGCAGCCTCTTTTCATCTTTGAATGCTGGCTTCATGTTTTCGTATTGTGAGAAAACATTATTGCTATACGAGATTAGCGAGACCGTGGGGGCGGGTCAACAGGAGCACCCGCGTACACTGCTCCGGGCCGTCGGGCTTCGTGATTGAACCAATTGTGACCGGGACGGCTCTCGGAGCTGCTTGACCATGCGTGATGCAGGTCATACTCTTATTTCACTATTCAATATCTTGATTCCGCAACGTGGAATAACAGAAACGGCCACCAGGGCCGGTCTCACCACCGCGGATCCTCCCAGAATTGAGACCCTTATGCAGACCCCTCCACCGGTGGGCGTTGACGCGGCTCCCGACCTGACAGCGCCGTCAGTCGCCCCCGCACACGCCTCCGTTACTGTTGAAGCCCTGTGCGAATCAGCCAGCACAGCATCCGGCCAGGCCATCAGCCCAACCCTCTACAACGCAGACCTTGCCCCAACCAAACGTGCCGGCCGAAGCTGGTCCGGCTACAGCATCTTCACCCTGTGGGCCAACGATGTCCACAGCCTCGGCAACTATGCCTTCGCCATCGGGCTGTTCGCTTTGGGGCTCGGCGGCTGGCAGATCCTTCTCGCCCTCGGCATCGGAGCGGCCCTGCTCTTCGGCCTCCTGAACCTTTCCGGCTTCATGGGCGTCAAAACCGGCGTTCCGTTCCCGGTCATGAGCCGGATCAGCTTCGGCATCCGCGGAGCCCAGATTGCCAGCCTGCTCCGCGGAGCCGTCGCCGTTGCCTGGTTCGGCATCCAGACCTACCTTGCGTCCGTGGTCTTCCGCGTGATGCTTGTGGCAATGTTCCCGTCCCTCGGCGCCCTGGACAAGGACTCCATTCTTGGGCTGTCCACCCTGGGCTGGATCGCCTTTGTCATCCTCTGGGTGGTCCAGCTGGTCATCGTCAGCTTCGGCATGGAGATGATCCGCAAGTACGAGGCCTTCGCCGGCCCGGTCATCCTGGCCACCATGGCAGCCATCGCCGTCTGGATCTTCATCGAAGCCGGCGGCGCCATAGCCTGGTCCTCGGACAACGCCCTCGAAGGGCCCGAGATGTGGCTGACCATCTTCGCCGGCGGTGCCCTGTGGGTCTCCATCTACGGCACGTTCGTCCTGAACTTCTGCGACTTCACCCGCTCCGCCGTTTCCAAGAAGGCTGTGGTCCGCGGAAACTTCTGGGGCATCCCCATCAACATGCTCGTTTTCGGCGCCATCGTTGTGGTCATGGCCGGCGGGCAGTTCAAAATCAATGGCACCATCATCGAAAGCCCCTCGGACATCGTCCAGACGATTCCCAACACGCTCTTCCTTGTGCTGGCTTGCCTCGCCCTGCTGATCCTGACCATCGCGGTCAACCTCATGGCCAACTTCGTGGCGCCTGTCTACGCCCTGACAAACCTGTTCCCCAAGCGGCTGAACTTCCGTAAGGCGGCCATCGTCAGCGCGGTCATCGGCCTGGTCATCCTGCCATGGAACCTCTACAACAACCCGCTGGTGATTGTGTACTTCCTGGGCGGCCTGGGTGCCTTGCTCGGCCCCCTGTTCGGCGTGGTGATGGCGGACTACTGGCTGATCCGGCGCGGTAAAGTCAACGTCCCCGAGTTGTACACCGCCTCCGAGGCCGGAACGTACTACTACCGGAACGGCGTCAACCCGAGGGCGATTATCGCCATGGTGCCGGCCGCCGTCGTCGCACTCCTTATTGCGTTCGTACCTGCACTTGCCTCGGCAGCACCCTTCGCGTGGTTCTTCGCCGCCGGCATCGCAGCGGTGGTGTATTTCTCCATCGCGGACCGGTCGCAGCGGCTGGAAGACCGCGACGGCGAGGCGATCGCCGTCGCCAGCACCCACTGAGCCAGCACCACCGAATAAGGAAACCCCAATGCGCATACTCGTTGCCAACGTCAACACCACCGAGTCCATGACCCGCTCCATCGCCGCGCAGGCACGCAGCATTGCGGCGCCCGGAACCGAAATCGTGGGGATAACGCCCCGCTTTGGTGCCGACTCCTGTGAAGGCAACTTCGAAAGCTACCTGGCAGCCATCGCCGTGATGGACGCGGTGACCCGCTACCCGGAGCCGTTCGACGCAGTCGTCCAGGCCGGTTATGGCGAGCACGGACGGGAGGGGCTGCAGGAGCTGCTGGACGTTCCGGTGGTGGACATCACCGAGGCCGCGGCCAGCACAGCGATGTTCCTGGGCCACAAGTACTCGGTGGTCACCACCCTGGACCGGACCGTCCCGCTCATCGAGGACCGGCTCAAGCTGGCGGGCCTGGACGCCCGCTGCGCCTCGGTCCGGGCCAGCGGTATGGCCGTCCTGGAACTGGAGGAGGAACCGGAGCGCGCGGTGGAAGCGATCATCAACCAGGCCATGCTGGCCGTAACCCAGGACAAAGCCGAGGTGATTGTGCTCGGGTGCGGCGGGATGGCCGGCCTGGATGAGCAGATCCGGCAGCGCGCGGGGGTGCCGGTGGTGGATGGTGTGGCGTCAGCCGTGGCGATTGCCGAATCCCTGGTCCGGATGCGGCTGTCCACATCCAAGGTCCGGACCTACGCTGCACCGCGGCCCAAAACCGTCATAGGCTGGCCGCTGAACAGCACGGACGTGCCGGCGTCAGTTTAGCCGCTCCCTTCAGGCATGGCGGCTTGATCGGCAGTACAGGAGAAGATTGTGAACCAACCCCAGCAGCCCGGGCGCGTCGCGGTGGTGACCGGAGCGGGTTCGGGAATCGGCCGGGCAGTGGCCCGCCTGCTCCTGGCCGATGGCTATGGCGTCGCCCTCGCCGGGCGGCGCGAGGCGCAACTTGTTGAGACAGCAGGCGGACACGAGCACGCGCTTCCGGTCACGTGCGACGTCACCCGGCCCGACGACGTCGAGCATCTTTTCGAGGCCGTCCGCCGGCGGTGGGGGCGGGTGGACCTGCTGTTCAACAACGCCGGGGTGTTCGGGCCGGCGGCGAGCGTGGATGAGATTTCGTTGGAGGACTGGGACGCCACGGTGGCGGTGAACCTCACCGGTTCCATGCTGTGCGCCGGGGCCGCAGTCCGGGCCATGAAGGCGCAGGAACCCCAGGGCGGACGGATCATCAACAACGGCTCCATCTCCGCCCACTCGCCCCGGCCCCGGACGGTGGCCTACGCCGTGACCAAGCACGCCATGACAGGCCTCACCAAAAGCATTGAGCTGGACGGGCGGGGCTTCGGGATCACGTGCGGGCAGATCGACATCGGCAACACGGCCACGGAGATCATGGACACCATCGGGGTGGGCGAGGGCGCGCTCCAAGCTGACGGCAGCCGCCGGATTGAACCCACTTTTCCTGTTGAGGATGCCGCCCGTGCGGTCCTGATGATGGCCAGCATGCCTCCAACGGCCAGTGTTGGGTCAGTGGTGGTGACGGCAGCGGGTATGCCCTTCATCGGCCGCGGCTGAGTATTTGGGCTAGAGCGGCAGCAGCGCAGAGAGGTCCGCGCGCAGGCCGGAGGCGGCCACCTTGCCGGCAGCGACTGCCTCCGCCCAGCTCAACCGGCCCGTCACCATCCCCAGCCAGGTGGCGGCGTCGCACTCGATGACGTTGGGCGGCGTTCCGCGGGTATGCCTCGGCCCCTCCACGCACTGCGTGACACCGAAGGGCGGGACCCGCACCTCCACGGAATTGCCCGGCGCCCGTGCAGTGACTTCCTCCAGCGTGTACCGTACAGCAGTGGCCAGGATGGCCCGTGGAACGGGAGCGTCCGACGGCGGCTCCGCGGCTTTCCGCCACGCCTCCACCGCTGCGGCGCCTTCTTGAACGTCGATGCGACGGCGGGCTACTGGCATGTTTCCGGCTTCTTTCACGTTGGGTTTCAGGGGCAAAGGCAATCAGGGTACCGCGGACGGTCGGAGGGACGGAATCGCGGCCGGGCCCCGGGTAGCATCGGTAGCAACATCGTCAGAACAGAACGGAGCTACCCGTGCAGCTCGGCGCATTTTCCGTCAGCCTCAACGTCAAGGACATCGAGGCCTCAGCGGCGTTCTACGAAAAACTCGGCTTCATCCGGTTCGCAGGCGAGATTTCCCAAAACTGGCTGATCCTGAAAAACGGCCAGGCCGTCGTCGGCCTCTTCCAGGGAATGCTGGAGAAGAATGCATTGACCTTCAACCCCGGATGGGGCCAGGACGCACAGCCGCTGGAGACCTTCACGGATGTGCGTGAGCTCCAGCGCGAACTTCAGGGCCAGGGCATTCCGTTCCTGGCGGAAGCTGAGGAAGGAACCACCGGGCCGGCGAGCTTCATCGTGGTTGATCCGGACGGCAATCCGGTGATCGTGGACCAGCACGTCTGAACCAGCGACTTCCGGTGAAGCGGCACTCAGTCCAGGAGCGCGGAAACTGCCGGGCCAAGACGGATCTGCCCCACCGGGCGGCCGCCGCCCAGCACCGGCTCCACCACTTTCTCGAGGACGCTCGCAACCCCCGGAATCTCCACCGCGCCCGCAGCCGCGAGAAGCGTCAGGGCCACCAGCGAGGTGGCCCGGACATTACCGTCCAATATTTTGACGGCCACGGAGACACCCTGCGGTGTGGCCATGGCGAGGACGCCTTCGGCACCGACCTTCGCGATGATCTCCAGCTCGTCCATCACCAGGGTGTTGGCCTCGCCACGGCCCTGCACCGCCCACGGGTAGTCAAGCATCGAGGTTGCGATAGTGGCGGCCCGGGCGTTGAAGCTCTGGTCGCCGGGCGCCTTGGCCAGCTGCGAAAAGCCGCGCGCCAGGCCTTTGAGTGACACTGCGGCCACGGGGGCTCCGCAGCCGTCGATTCCCAGGTGGGCGATCTTTTCGCCCGTGTACTCCTCGATGACCGTGCGGACCCGCTGCTGCAGGGGATGGTTGGGCTCGAGGTAGCTGTGCGTATCCCAGCCGTTCTCGGTGCATGCCCACAGGAAGGCCGCATGCTTGCCGGAACAGTTGAACGCCAGGCGCGATTTTCCGCGTTCGGAGCGCACCAGCCAGTTGCGTGCGGTTTCATCCTGGGGCCACGCTTCCGGGCACTGCAGCTGGTCCTCGCGCACGCCGGCCGCCTTGAGCATGCCGGACACCACGTCCATGTGGTCAAGTGAACCCACATGGCTCGCGCATGCCAGTGCCACCTGTGCTCCGCGGAGCGGCACGCCGGACTGCATCGAGGCCAGTGCCTGGAACGGTTTTAGCGCGGACCTGGCGAAGATTGGTGTGTTGATATCGCCAAGCTCCGTGACGACGGACCCGTCCGCCGCCAGCAGCACGGCCGAGCCGATGTGCCGGGACTCAACAAAGCCGCTGCGCTCGATCACGGCCAGTTCGACGGCGGAGTCCACGGTGAAGGTGGCGTGGGGATTATGCGGCATGTTGCCAGTCTAGGGGCCTGCTTCGCGGAAGCCGGGCTACTCCACGGTCACCATCACCGACTGCCAGCCGGAGGCGCCGTCGGGAACGGGGTCGGCCCGCTGGTCCGTCTGCACCTCGCCGGAGCCGTCGGTGGCGCGCACTTTGATGTAGTGAGGCCCGGGGGTGGCGTCCCATTCATAGGACCACTGGCGCCAGGTGATGAGGGACGCCTCGGCGGACAGGGCCGCCTCCACCCACTCTGCGTTGTCGATCTGGATCTCCACTTTGGTAATGCCGCGGGTTTGGGCCCAGGCAGTGCCGCCCACAGCAACTTTCCCGGCGGCAACTTTCGCGAAGGACTTGGGCACATCCACGCGCGCCATCGTCTTGATGGGCCCGCGCTCAGACCATCCGCGGTCGGTCCAGTAGGCCTTGCTGTCGGCGAACCTGGTCACTTCGAGGTCCACCACCCACTTGGTCGCAGAGACGAATCCGTAGAGGCCCGGCACCACCATGCGCACGGGGTAGCCGTGCTCGAGGGGTAGCGGCTCGTCGTTCATGCCGATGGCCAGGATGGCGTCCCGGTCGTCCTGGAGGACCTCGAGCGGGGTGGACGCGCTGAAGCCGTCAATGGAGGTGGAGAGCACCATGTCCGCACCATCCTTCGGCTTTGCCCGCTTCAACACCTCGCGGATGGGCAGGCCCAGCCATTTGGCGTTGCCGGCGAGGTTTCCGCCCACGGGATTGGAGACGCAAGTGAGCGTGACGTGCGATTCGATGAGGTCGGCGTCGAGCAGGTCCTGGAACGTAAGCCGGAACTCCTCCTCCACCAGCCCATGCACCCGGAGCTCCCATTCGTCCGCGTTGATTTCCGGGACGCTGAGGGCGGTGTCAATGCGGTAGAACTCGCCGTTGGGCGTCACCCACGGCGTGACGCCCGGCACCGGCGACTGGACGCCGGCTGGAACGGCGGCCGCCGCCTTTGCCGGCGTGGGAAGCTGCAGGGCCTCCCGCGCCTTGGCGATGTTGCTGCGTGCGGCACTCAGGAGGCGGCCACCCGTGGCGGCAATGCCCGCCGCGGCGGCAGTGATTCCGGCCGCGGCGAAGAAGCGACGGCGGCTTGCTCCCGGGCGGGATGTGTCGCCGGCAACGTCGGCGGGGGCTTCGGGCCAGGCTTTCGCCGTCCACAGCGGGGCGACCAGGAACCGCAGGGCCGCCAGGCCGGCCAGGGTCCCCAGCACGGACGGGATGGCGTCCACCGGGTTTACGCCTGCCCGGGTCACCACGCTGGCCACGATGACCGCACCCATAAACAGGACGCCCAGAACGCCCAGCGCCCAGCGGCGGTATGCCACCACGCCCAGCACGCAGGCGAGGACGGCAATGGTCAGTCCCATGCCCACAAAAAGGGCGGCTTTGTCATTGGTGCCGAACGTGGCGATCGCGAAGTCCTTCATCCACGGCGGCGTGAAATCAATGAAGGTGGACCCCAACGCGAGCACGGGTGTGGCCCGGGCAGTGAAAAACGCTCCCACCAGCTCAGCCACGGCAAGGACGACGGCAGCAGCCACCACGCCTGCCAGCGCAGCCAGGGCAGGGGGACCTTTGAGCCAGTTCAGGAGCTTTTTCATAACAATGCTTCGTAGCGGACCGCCCCAGGGATTGTTTTACCGCGGCTGACACAGCTTAGGAGGGGGCAGGGTGCACAAAGTACCCTTGGAGACTGTGAAGGTACTCGTCATCGGCCCCGGAGGCCGCGAACACGCCATTGTCCGCTCCCTGCTCGCCGACCCCAACGTGTCCGAGGTCCATGCAGCTCCCGGCAATGCCGGCATCAGCAAGCTGGTCCCCACCCACAAGATCAACGGCAATGATCCCGACGCCGTAGCCGCCCTGGCCACCAAGCTCACCGTGGACCTCGTGGTGGTGGGCCCGGAGGCGCCGCTCGCAGCGGGCGTTTCCAACGCCGTCCGCGCAGCAGGGATCCCGGTGTTTGGCCCCAGCAAAGCGGCCGCCCAGCTCGAAGCCTCCAAGGCATTCGCCAAGGAAATCATGGCCGAGGCCGGTGTACCCACGGCCATGGCCATGGTGGCCACCAACGCCGACGAAGCCGCCTCAGCCCTGGACACCTTCGGTGCGCCCTATGTGGTGAAGGACGACGGACTCGCCGCCGGCAAGGGGGTGGTGGTCACCAGGAACCGCGACGAAGCCCTGGCCCATGCACAGTCCTGCTTTGACGCCGGGGGCTCGGTGGTGATCGAGGAGTTCCTGGACGGCCCCGAGGTTTCCGTCTTTGTCCTCTGCGACGGCCAGAACACCGTGCCCCTCTCACCGGCCCAGGACTTCAAGCGCATCTTCGACAACGACGAAGGACCCAACACCGGCGGCATGGGCGCTTACACCCCGCTGGAATGGGCGCCCGAAGGCCTTGTCCAGGAAGTCATTGACCGGGTGGCCCAGCCCACCGTCAACGAAATGGCCCGCCGCGGAACCCCCTTTGTAGGCGTACTGTTCGTGGGGCTGGCGCTGACCTCGCGCGGCACCCGCGTCATCGAATTCAACGTCCGCTTCGGGGACCCGGAAACCCAGGCCGTGCTGGCCCGGCTCAAGACGCCCCTCGGTGCCCTGCTCCTGGCAGCCGCCAAGGGCGAACTGGACAAGGCAGAAGAGCTGCGGTGGGCGAAGGAAACGGCAGTCGCCGTCGTCGTCGCGTCCGAAAACTACCCTGACACTCCGCGCACCGGCGACCGCATCCGCGGGCTGAAAAAGGTGGAGGAGCTGGAGGGCGTGCACGTGATCCACGCCGGCACCTCCTTTGACGAGTACGGCAAGGTGGTTTCCGCCGGTGGCCGCGTGCTCGCGGTTGTCGCGCTCGGCAGCGACCTGGTGGAGGCACGCGAAAAAGCGTACGACGGCGTGGAGCTGGTTCAGCTGGAAGGCTCGCAGTTCCGCAGTGACATCGGCGGCAAGGCTGCCCGTGGCGAGATCAAGGTCCCGTCCGCATCCACCAGTTCCCTGCCTGTGACGAAAGCGAAGGCCTAGCATGAGCGACATTCCTGCAGCGCGCGGTTTCAATGCCCGGACCTTGGACCTGCCGGGGTGGACGCACGTCTACTCCGGCAAGGTCCGTGACCTGTACGAACCGGCCGACGAGTCCATCCTCCGGCGCGTTGGCCAGGACTGCGTGCTGGTGGTGGCCAGTGACCGCATCAGCGCGTTCGACCATGTCCTCGCGAGCGAGATCCCCGACAAGGGACGCATCCTCACGCAGCTGAGCCTGTGGTGGTTTGACCAGCTGGATGTGGAGCACCACGTGCTTGGTTCCACGGTGGAGGACGGCGTGCCCGAGGCCGTCGAAGGCCGCGCAATGATCTGCAAGAAGCTGGACATGTTTCCCGTGGAGTGCATCGCCCGCGGCTACCTTACGGGCTCCGGGCTGCAGGAGTACCGTTCGTCCGGAACGGTATGCAGCATTCCGCTGCCCGAGGGCCTGGTGGACGGCTCCCGGCTGGAGCAGGCCATCTTCACCCCGTCGGCCAAGGCGGAAGTGGGCGAGCATGACGAAAACATTACCTACGACGCCGTCGTGGCTATGGTTGGTGACGATATCGCTGCCCGGTTGAGCGACCTCACCCTGCAGATCTATACGACGGCGGAGGCGGTTGCCCGGGAGCGCGGCATCATCCTGGCCGACACCAAGGTGGAGTTTGGCTACGATCCCGTCTCTGGCTCCATCACCTTGGGTGATGAGGTCCTGACCCCGGATTCCTCCCGGTTCTGGGACGCCGCCACTTACCAGCCGGGACGGGCACAGCCTTCCTATGACAAGCAGTACGTCCGGGACTGGCTGACATCGGCCGAATCGGGGTGGGACAAGGCTTCCGATACGCCTCCGCCGGCGCTTCCGGAAGAGGTCATCGCACGTACCCGCAGCCGCTACGTTGAGGCCTACGAGAAACTGACCGGAAAAACCTTCGCCTGATACCGTCGCTGCCGGAGCCCCAGCTGCTCCCGGCGAACGGTGTGCTGCCTAACTGGCCGCGGTGGCAGCCGCTGCCCGCTTTTTGGCCAGTTTAATTTCCAGGACCGCGTCCAGTGCCTGCTGGACGCGGTCTGCCGCTCCTGCCGCACTGAAGGCCTTCTGGGCTTCCTCGAGGTACACCAGGGCTTCGTCCGACTCGCCGGCCGCCTTCAGCGACTTGCCCAGGAGGAGGGAAACTTCTCCTGCCGTGTGCTTGGCGAGGGCGTCGCGCTCGGCGTGGATTTCCCGGAGCTTCTCGACGGCGGCAACAATATCGCCGGTGAGGTACAGCCAGCGGGCGCGGATAAAGGCGACCTCCAGCTCATCGCTCTTGGTTCCACTGACGATGGAAAAGGCAAGCTCAGCCCGCTCGATGGACGACAGCGTTTCAGGCTCCACTATTCCGGACGACAGCCGTACCGCTGCGGAAGCCTTGTTGAAACGGGCCCACAACTCGATATCGTTCGCCGGTGACAGCAGTTTCGCGGCCCGTTCGTGGTGCTTGACGCCTTCGACATAATCGTGCCGCATGAACGCCACGTTCCCGATGACCCAGGCCACCTCGCCGGCAAGCTGGGACATGGCGTCCTCATCTACCTGCGCGAGCAATTCCTGGCAATATTTCCAGGCTTCATCCAGGCGGCCGCTTTCAGCCAACGCGCCGATCAGCGCCCGCAGTGCTCCGACAGTAATGATTGAGCCCTTGGGCAACTGCGCGGCGAAGGCGACGGCTTCCAGTGCATGGTCCACGGCAACCGTGAGCTGGCCCTGGCGCTGGTAGACGACGGCGAGCATCTGGCGGGCACGCGCGCCCAAACCCACCGACTCCTTTGCCATCGGGTGTTCGAGCAGCCTTTCCACCAGCTGCCTGCATTCAAGCAGGTCGCCATGCTTCAGCAGGCACTCGGCCTGCATGTAACTCATGTTCCACCAGGCGCTGGTGTTTCTGCCGTCCAATGCTATTTGTGCAGCTGCAGCAGCATGGCTTGCGGCGAGCGGGTAATCCCGCAGGTCCCAGGCCTGGCGGGCGTACAGGCCGGCCAGAACGTATTCAGCGTCGCTGAGGGTGATCGGCTGGCTCCAGGCCTCCAACGCCTTGGGCGCAAGTTCCAGCCTGCGTGCCAGTTCTTCAATGACCTCCGCTGTTGGCTCTCTACGGCCCGTTTCCAGTAGAGAAATGTAGCTGGGTGAATACAGGTCCTTGCCCAGTTCAGCCTGTGTTAGCCCCCGTTCGAGTCGCTCCGCCCGGAGCTTCTCCCCGAATCCGTTGCCCACGGGGTTCCTCCTTTCTGCACAGGTTTCCGTTTAGCGCTTGACAGCCCCTGTGGAAAACATTTTACAATGTATGTCAACAAGGACAGTGCTGGCTTTGTAACGAATCCGACTCGTATTGAGGAACATATATGTTGAAGAAGATTGCAGCGGCAGCCGCGCTGGCTGGGGCCTTGGCGTTTTCTGCGGCGGCTCCGGCCGTCTTGTCTGCAGGTTCCATCGCCGACACAGGACAGGTCTCTGTAGCGAGGACCGGGAACTGGCCGGATCCTGTATCTCAGCCGGTCAAGGAGAAGAAGTCCGGCAGCACTGGCACAGGCTACACCGCCTACACGGGCAACTGGCCTGACCCGGTTTAGTAGCTTCCTCAACTAGGGAGGCGGGGGTGGGCCCCGGAGCATTTGCTCCGGGGCCTTTCCTTTTCTGTAAAGCCCATCCGGTCAGGTTGCCGGGAATGCTGCCGGGAATGCAAAAAGAGGGCCTCCGTAAGGAGACCCTCTTTTTGTTTGGTCGGGATGACAGGATTTGAACCTGCGACCTCTTCGTCCCGAACGAAGCGCGCTACCAAGCTGCGCTACATCCCGATCCGCTGCAAAAGCAACTTTACAAGAATAGCCGATACCGGTGCCTGATGCGAAATCCGCCGTCAGGGCGGGCGGTCAGACCAGCGAGTCCTTCCATGCCCCGTGCAGGTCGGCGAAGCGTCCGCCGCCACCGATCAGATCTGCGGGCGACCCGTCCTCCACTATGCGGCCGTCGTGAACCACCAGCACCCGGTCCGCCGTCTCTACGGTGGACAACCGGTGGGCAATGATCAGGGCGGTCCTGCGGGCAGCGTCCGTGCCCGCCAGCAGCCGGGCAAGGCCGCTCTGCACCAGCCTTTCCGAGTGGATGTCCAGTGAGGATGTTGCCTCGTCCAGGATCAGCACGGCCGGGCGGGCCAGGAACGCCCGGGCAAAGCTGATGAGCTGCCGTTGCCCTGATGACACCCTGCCGCCGCGCTTGTTGACGTCCGTGTCATAGCCTTCAGGGAGGTCAAGGATGAATTCGTGTGCTCCCACGGCCTTGGCCGCTTCCTCGATTTCGGCACGTGACGCTTCCGGCCGGCCCAGGGCGATGTTGTCTGCAACGGAGCCGCTGAACAGGAAGGCCTCCTGGGTGACCATCACGACGTTTCGCCTCAGGTCCGTGGTGCTGAGGTTGCGCAGGTCCACTTCGTCCAGCGTTAGGGAGCCGGAAGAAACATCGTAGAAGCGGGCTATCAGCTTGGCCAGGGTGGATTTTCCGGCGCCGGTCTGGCCCACCAGGGCAACGGTCTGGCCCGCAGGGATGTGCAGGTTCAGGGTGGGGACGATGACCGGGCCATCGCCGTAGCGGAATTCCACGTCCTTGAAGTCGATCGAGCCCTTGGCGTTCTTCAGGGCGACAGGATTCTTGGGTGGCCGCACTGTTGGGACTTCCTCCAGGAGGCCGGACACCTTTTCCAGCGCTGCCTGGGCACTCTGGAAGGAGTTGTAGAACATCGCCATCTGGTCCACCGGCTGGAAGAACCTCTTGGTGGAAAGGATGAGGGCCAGCAGCACACCCACCGCAAGATCGCCCGTGAGGACACGGAATCCGCCGAAAAGCAGGACCACGGCAACGCAGACGTTGCCGATCAGCACCAGCCCCGGTTGGAAGATCCCGTTGAGGTTGATGGACCGGACGGTGACCAGCCTGTAGTCCTCCGCGAGCTTCCCGTAACGTTCGGCGTTTTCGCGTTCTTTGCGGAAGGCCTTCACTGCCCGGATCCCGGTCATCGTCTCCACGAAGTGCACGATCAGCCGGGCAGACACCACCCGCGACTCCCGGAAGGCGATCTGGGAGTGCTTTTGGTACCAGCGGGCCAGGAAGTACATGGGCACGCCTGCGGCAAGCACCAGCAGGCCACTGCGCCAGTCCAGGGCGAACACCGTTATTGCGGTGAAAATCATGAACAGCAGGCCGGACGTCAAAGAGCTGACGCCGGAATCCAGGAGCTCGCGGAGAGCCTCCAGGTCTGAGGTCTGCCGGGCAATAATCCGGCCGGATGTGTACTTTTCGTGGAACTCAAGGCTCAACCGCTGGGTGTGCCGGAAAACCCGAAGGCGCAGGTCCAGCAGCATGGCCTGGCTCAACTTCGCAGTGGAGGTCACGTACAGGGCGGTGAGTCCCGCCGTCGCGATGGCCGCCAGCAGATAGGCGACGCCGGTGAGCACCAGGGGCAGATTGTCTCCGGCCTGCAGGGCGGGCAGCGCGTTGTCGATGCCGAAGGCGATCAGCGCCGGGCCGGCCACCCGGGCGGCCTGGGAGAGGACCACCGTGGCTATCGTCAGCCAGAACCGCAGCCGGACAGGCCGGATGAGGGAGCGCAGCAGTGCCAGCGACCGGCGTCGTACGGCCCTGCTGTCGCTCTTGCTGAGGTGCGCGTTGTCTTCGTTGGCGGTGCCGAACGTTGCAGTGCTCATCGGGTGACTTCCTCTGCCTGGATACCCGCTTCTTTGAGCTCCGACAGCTCGGAGTCCAGGTCCCGTGGTTCCTGGTCAAGGCTGGCGATGACGTAGCGGTAATGGTCGTTGCCGGCCAGCAGTTCCGTGTGGGTTCCGACGGCGGTGATGCGGCCGTCCTCCAGCAGCGCCACCCGGTCAGCCAAAGCAACTGTGGACGGCCGGTGGGCCACGATCAGCGTGGTGGTGTCCTTCAGCACGGCGCGGAGCCGCGTTTCCACGAGTTCCTCGGTGTGGACGTCCAGGGCGGACAGCGGGTCATCCAGCACCAGCACTTTCGGGCGTGCGGCAATGGCCCGGGCCAGGGCGATGCGCTGCCGCTGCCCGCCGGACAGGCTGAGGCCTTCCTCGCCGATGAGGGTGTCCAGGCCCTCGGGCAGGGAGTACGCAAAGTGCGCCTGTGCCACGTCCAGGGCCTCCTCGAGGACGGCATCAGTGCGGACCGGGGCCCCGAGCAGGACGTTGTCGCGCACCGAATTGGAGAACAGCGTGGTGTCCTCGAAGGCGACTGCCACGATGCGGCGGAGCTCCTCCACGGCAAAGTCCCGCAGGTCCACGCCGTCGATGGTGATGGAGCCGTCCGTGACGTCGTAGAGGCGCGGCACGAGCTGGATCAGGGCGCTCTTGCCGCTTCCGGTGATTCCCACCAGGGCCATCGTTTCGCCGGGGCGGAGGTCGAGGTTGATCTCCTTCAGGATTGGCTTGTCCGGAGCGTCCTCGAAGGCGAAGGTGGCGTTGTTGAAGCGGAGAGCACCGCTGATGTGGGCGGGCAAGCGCGGCTCAGGCGGACTTGTGATGCTGTTGGCAGAATCCATCACTTCGAAGTGGCGGTCGACGGCGGTTTTGGCCGTGAGTGCCATGGCCAGCAGCATGCCGGAGAACTCAACGGGGGAGGCGATGACGGCTGCGGTGGCAAAGAAGGCCACCAGCGCGCCGATGCTCAGCTGGCTGCTGGCGCACAGCATCACGCCCACAACGAGTCCCGCGCCCAGGGCGAGCTCCGGCAGCAGGGTGACCACCATGGTGAAGGTTGCCTGCTGGCGTGCCTTGTCGATCTCCGTCTGGCGCAGTTCCTCGGCTTGTTCCTCAAAGTTTTCGAGGGCTTCCCGGCTGCGGCCAAAAGCCTTGAGGACGCGGATGCCGTGGACGGATTCCTCCACGGTGGTGGCAAGGTCGCCCGCCTGGTCCTGGCTGCGCCGGGCAACCCTACTGAAGCGGGTCCGAAACCGGAAACTGTAGGCCATGATGGGCAGGGCGGCGGCCAGGAAGATGAGGGCCAGTTGCCAGCTCATGGCGAACATCACGCCAATGCCGATGATCACCGTGAGGGTGGTGACCACCAGCATGATGGCGCCGAAGGCCATCCAGCGGCGCAGGAAGTTCAGGTCCGTCATGGCGCGGGAGAGGAGCTGGCCGGATCCCCACCGGTCATGGAACGAGACCGTCAGGTCCTGCAGGTGGTCATACAGCGAAATCCGCATCCCCGTCTCCACAGAGGTGGCCGGATTGATAACGAACTGCCGGCGGAGAGCCACCAGTCCGGCCTCAGCCACACCCAGCACAAGGATGAGGCCGGCCGAGATCCACACCGCTTCAGTGGTTCCCCCCGGCCCAAGCGATTCATTGATCAGCACCCGGAGGACCTGGGGGATGGCCAGGGCAACAACGCTGGCCAGGAGTGCGCACAGAAGTCCCAGGAGAAGCCGGGGGATGATCGGCCTGACATGGGGGTAGAGACGGCTGATGGATCGAAAAAATGGAGTTTGCTTGGCCATGCCCGCTTCTCAAGCTCTAAAACGAATGTAGTTTCCCGTAGCAACTACCCTATGCCATGGCGTGAGCCGATTCACAGGCTTCCGGACCGCATTCGAAGCTGGGCCAGTTATTGCTTTTCGCAATGCTTTCCGCGCCTAAGCCATCCCGTTGCGCCATCAGTCCCCGTTCGCAAAACTGCGTACCGAAACGGGATGTAATTGCGCAGCGGAGTCAGTTGGGCGAGATGAGGGTGAGCAGGACTGCTTCCGGCCTGCACGCGATGCGGACCGGGGCGAAGCGGGAGGTGCCGATGCCGCCGGAGATGTTGACCGGCGTCGTACTGCCGTTGCTTTGCCAGTCATTAAGCCCCTTGGCCCGCCACGTGGGGAGGTCGCAGTTGGACACGAGGGCGCCGTAGCCGGGAAGGCACAACTGGCCGCCGTGGGTGTGGCCCGCGAGCAGGAGGTCGGCGCCGTCCTCGGTGAAGTGGTCCAACACGCGCTGGTAGGGAGCGTGGATGACGGCGACCTTTAAGTGGGGGGTGGCGTTCTGGTTGATGGTGCCACGGGGCCAACCCGCGTAGCGTTCGCGGTTCAAGTGCGGATCGTCCACGCCGGAAAAGTCGAAGCGGATCCCTTTCAGGACCACCGACTGGTGGCGGTTGGTCAGGTCCACCCAGCCGCTCATGCCGAAGCCCGAACGCAGCCGCGGCCAGTCCAGCACCGTGGGTTTGGGCTTGGCCTTGGAGGGTCCCAGCAAGTAGGAAGCCGGGTTTTTCAAACTCGGCGCGAAGTAGTCATTGGAGCCCGGGACAAACACGCCGGGGAACTCCAGAAGGGGGCGGAGAGCCTGCAGGAGCGGGTCCACAGCCTTCGCGTGACTGAGGTTGTCGCCGGTATTGACCACCAGGTCCGGCTCAAGACCGGCCAGGGACTCCAGCCAGGCAGCCTTCTTTTTCTGGCCCGGGACAAAATGGATGTCGCTCAGGTGCAGGATGCGGAACGGTGCCTGCCCGGGCGGCAGGATGTCCAGCGTTTCTTCGCGGAGGACAAACTGGTTCTTCTCCCACAGGCCATAACCGAAAGCGGCCATACCCGCCGCGGTCCCGGCTCCGGCGGTGACGGCAAAGCCGCGCCCGATGGTTCGGGCGCGGCTGGCCAATGCACTGGTTGAGAACATGCGGCTAGTCGTCATTGTTCCCGCTGTTGTTCCCGTTCCCGTTGCCATTGCCGTTGCTGCTCGGCTCGGGGGCGGGCTGTGGAGCTGCCGGCGCTGGGGCTGCCGGCGCCTGGGTGGCCCTCGGCGCGGTGGTTGCGGGAGTCCGCGTATTGGTTCCGCCGCCGCCGTTCAGCAGGTTGCTGGGCGGCGCGGGGAAGGGCTCCGTGCCGTAGGCGGGCGCGATCCGGGACATGAAGTTGGAGAACATGGGCCCGGCGATCATGTAACCGTCAATGCCCTGGTAGAACTTCCCGTTGACGGTGATGTTCTGGCCGGAGCGGTCCTGGGCGCCCAGGGCGTCACCGAACCAGGCAGCGGTGGCGAGGCCGGTGGTGTGGCCAACAACCCAGGTGGAACCGTTGTTGTTGGACGTACCGGTCTTGGCGCCGATCGGGAAGCTGGTGCGGGTGGAGATCCGGGGCTGGATCAACGAGCCCGAACCGCGGTTGAGGACTTCCTGCAGGGCGTAGTTCACGCCGCGGGCAACCTCGGGCTTGACCGCATCCCGGCAGTTGGTGGACTGTGCCGGAAGCTGCGCACCGGTCTGGTCCGTGACGGAGGTTATGGCGATGGCCTCGCAGTACTTTCCGTCATTGGCGAACGTCGCGAAGGCACTGGCCATGGTCAGCGGGGCGGTCTGCGTGGAACCCAGCAGGTTGCCCAGCGTTGACATGTTGATCTTGGGATTCGGTTCGCCGTCAGCCGGAAGCCCGCCATGGAGTCCCGTTGCGTCAACGATCTTTTGGATTCCGCAGAAGTCCAGTTGGGCGGCGGAGGCGAAAGTCACGGTATTGATGGAGTTGTAGAGGCCCTCAAGTACGGACAGGGGCCGGTACCACTGCGGCTCGGCGTTCTGCAGGTCGTCGGCCGCGCCGAGTGCCTTCTGGGCGGTGTTGTAGGCGCCGGTGACCTGGCCACAGGTGTTGCGCCACGGGAAGTTCAGCGGGTAGCGGCGCTGGGCTGCGTTCACCACGGTGTTCATGGACTTGCCCTCGTTCAGCCACTCGGCAAAGGTGAACGGCTTCATCGTGGAGCCGGGCTGTGCACCGCCCAGGCCGTTGAGGTCGTTGCCGTCCTTGTCCAGCTTGTCCACGTTGAAGTTCACCTGCGAGTCGAAGGACCCTTCGGCCGGCAGGAACGTGGTGTTCTGGGCCATCGAGACAATCTTGCCGGTGTTCGGCTGCACCGAAACCATTGCCGCGCCCCACTTGTCCGGGTTGGCGCCGGCAGAGGCATTGACCTGCTCCTGCGCCGCTGCCTGTGCCTTCGGATCAAGCGTGGTGGTGATGGTCAGGCCGCCGCCGTAAATAAGGCGTTGCCGCTCTGCAAGATCCGCTCCGTAGGCCGGGTTGTTCTCCAGCAAGTGGAGGGCATAGTCACAGAAGTACGGGGCGGTTGAAGCGTAGGCGCAGCCCTGCTTGGGCTGCGTCACCTTGGTCTCCACCGGAGTGGCGACGGCGGCATCGTAATCAGCCTGGGTGATTTTGCCCTGGTTGAGCATCAGGGTCAGAACCAGGTCGCGGCGCTGCTTGGCGTTCTCCGGGTTGCTGATGGGGTCGAACGCGGACGGGCTGTTGACCAGGCCGGCCAGCAGTGCGGCCTGGGGGAGCGTGAGGTCCTTGGCGGAGGTGCTGAAGAAGAAGCGGGATGCGGCTTCGATGCCGTACGCGTCGCGGTTGAAGAAGACGATGTTCAGGTAGCCCTCAAGGATTTGCTCCTTGCTGAACTCCTTCTCCAGGGCGATGGCCAGCTTCATTTCCCGGAGTTTGTCGCCCACACCCTTGTTGACGCCATTGAGCTTGATGTCCTCGTCCCGGCCTTCGGCGGCGAGATTGGAGTTGAGGACGTTGTTCACATACTGCTGCGTGATGGTGGACGCACCCTGCCGGTTACCGCGGGCAGTGCTGACCAGCGCACGCAGGATACCTGTGGTGTCCACGCCGCCGTGCTCATAAAAACGGCTGTCCTCGACTGCGATGACTGCTTCCTTCACGAACGGCGAAATCTGGTCCAGGGCAACCTTGGTACGGTTCTCCTTGTAGACGCTGGCGATCTCGCTGCCGTCCGCTGCGAGGATGCGGGTGGTCTGGTTGGGCGGATCGACCTTCAGCTCCGCCGGAAGGGTGTCGAAGAACTCGATCGAACCGCTGGCCGCGCTGCCTGAGACGGCTGCCGCGGGGACCAGCAGGCCTGCTACCAGGACACCGCAAATTGCACTCACGCCAAGGAAGACTAGGATCTTTCCGAGGGTGGTGGCAGTGTCGAATAATGGGTTCTTACGAGTCGCCATGTTTTCCACTTTACCGGCAAGGACTAGTCTTTCTCTCATGACCAAATGGGAGTACGCCACGATTCCGCTCATTATTCACGCCACAAAGCAGATTTTGGACCAGTGGGGAGACGACGGCTGGGAGCTCGTCCAGGTAGTCCCCGGACCCGAAGGAAACGGCCTGGTTGCCTACCTGAAGCGGGAGAAGCAGTAGCATGAGCGCCTCCGCAGAAGCCCCGATCGGCACCGCTGCCGCACCGATCTCAGCTGTTGAGCAGCGCCTTGCCGAGTTGGGAATCTCACTTCCTGAGGTTGCCGCGCCGGTCGCCTCCTACGTCCCCGCCGTGATTTCCGGCAACCACGTGTACACCTCCGGACAGCTGCCCTTCGTCAACGGCAAACTCGAAGCCACCGGAAAGGTTTCCGTCGGCACCGAAGGCTTTGCGGATGAGCCCACGGTTTCCCCTGAGGACGCACAGCGGTTCGCCGCAATATGCGCCGTCAACGCCCTCGCCGCCGTCAAGAGCGTCATCGGGGACCTGGACCGGATCACGCGCATCGTCAAGGTTGTGGGTTTCGTCTCATCTGACCCCTCCTTTACGGGACAGCCCGGCGTGATCAACGGTGCGTCGGAACTGCTGGGCCGCGTACTGGGTGACGCCGGCCAGCACGCCCGTTCCGCCGTCGGCGTTTCTGTACTGCCGCTCGACTCTCCGGTAGAGGTCGAACTGATCGCCGAATTCAGCTAGGACCGGTCCTTCCCTTGCCTCAGCTCGCCCGACGCCTGTTTGCACTACCCCAGGATCTTGAAGGGGCAGCGCAGAGCTGGCTCGAACACGGCGAACGGACCCCGCGGGCCGCGCGCCTCGCTTCCTCCGTTGTCCTGCTGCGTGATTCCCCCACCGGCCTGGAAACGTGGCTGGCCTACCGGCCCGGTTCCTCGCCGCTGGGGGTCCTCGCGTTCCCCGGCGGTTCCCTGGACGCTGCCGACGACGATCCCGTCGGCTGGCTGGGCCCCTCACCCCAGCATTGGGCTGAGCAGATGGGAACGGACGACGTCGGGCTGGCGCGGCGCCACGTGGTGGGCGCCATCCGGGAACTCTTTGAGGAAACCGGTGTGCTGCTTGCCGGCGCCGACATGGCGAGTACGGTCGAGGCCACGTCCACGCCGGAATTCATGCGCGCCCGCCTTGCCGTTGCCGAACAGGAAAAGACCTTCCCGGAGGTTCTGGCCAAGCGCGGGCTGTCTGTCCGGACCGACCTGCTGAAGTCCCTCGTGAACTGGCGCAGCCCCGACTTCGCCCACCGCAGGTTCGACACCCGCTACTTCGCAGCCACCGTGCCCCTGAACCAGCAGCCCACACTGCTGGAAGGCAAGGGTGTGTGGGGCAGGTGGGTGAACGCTGCTGATCTCATCGCCAAACGTGACACCACAGCCCTCGGCGACGAGGTGGGCCAGGAAAACACCGTGGGCCGTACCCTCGGCGAGCTCTTGGTGCCCGGGTCCGAGATCATGCTCGAAAAGATGGCGGCTGCGAACGGCTGCATTGCGTACCTCAGCTATAAACGCAAAGCCCATGTGTACCAGCCGCAGCTCGTGGAAGAGGACGGCAGGCTGCTGCTCGAAGTGGAAGCTGCGAAAACCGTCGCGGGGGACCCCCAGCGCGAACGCTAAATCCGGCGGAGCGTGGAGTACGGGCGGCTCGGAAGGTTCCCGGCGGTCCAAGGCCGAACAGGCGGTTCCAGCGGAATCTGGCCCCGGCCGTCCTTGATCACCAGGACCACCGTGCCGATCACCGCGGCAAGGGAAGCCAGGCCCAACAGGATCAAAACAACAGCCATAGCCACGGACATCGCCAAGCACCTCTAGGCCTCATTTTACCGCGGTTCAGGCCCGAGGAGCCGTGGTTCCGCCCGGCTGTCCGGAGCCCACACAGGTCCAACGCCCCATCACTTCCCGCAGGTTCTGGGCCGACGCTCTCTCACTTACCGCGGGTTTTGGGCCGACGCTCTCTCACTAAACGCAAAAGGCCGCCCCTCGGCGCTCCATCACCTTTCCGCAGCATGAACCGACGCTCTCTCACTTTCCGCGGGTTTTGGGCCGACGCTCTCTCACTTTCCGCGGGTTTTGAGCTGACGCGCCATCACTTTCCGTAGCCGACGGAGGGCTGACTGGAGGACGGCGGTAGGTGATGAAGGGTTGCTGGGAGGCTGCGGTAGGTGATGGGGCGTTGGGATGGGAGGCTGCGGTAGGTGATGGAGGGTTGCTGGGAGGCTGCAGTAGGTGATGGGGCATTGGGTGGGAGGCTGCGGGATGTGATGGGGCGTTCCGGGGTTAAACGCAAAAGGCCGCCCCTCGGGGCGGCCTTTGTGCTGCTGGGACTAGCGGGAGCGCTGGCGGAGGCGCTGCATGTCCAGGATGACGACGGCACGGGCTTCGAGGCGCAGCCAGCCGCGCTGGACGAATTCGGCCAGGGCCTTGTTGACGGTCTCGCGGGAAGCTCCAACGAGCTGGGCCAGTTCTTCCTGGGTGAGCTCATGGGCCACCAGGACGCCGTCGGTAGCGGGGCGGCCGAAGCGGTCCGCGAGGTCCAGGAGGGCCTTGGCGACGCGGCCGGGAACGTCGGAGAACACCAGGTCAGACAGGGAATCGTTGGTGCGGCGCAGCCGGCGGGCAAGTGCCTGCAGGAGCTGTGCGGAAACCTCGGGACGGGTGCGCAACAGGTTGTTCAGGCTTTCATTCTTCAGCCCCGCCAGGCGGGTTTCGGAGACCGCGGTGGCCGTGGCCGTGCGCGGGCTGGGATCAAACAGGGCCATTTCGCCGAAGAGTTCACCCGGGCCGAGGATGGCAAGGAGGGACTCCCGACCGTCGGGGGAAGTACGCCCAAGCTTTACCTTGCCGGAAACGATGAAGTAGAGCTGGTCGCCCTGGTCGCCCTCACGGAAAACCGAAGCACCGCGGGAAAGGTCCACCTCGGTCAGCTCGTCCGTCAGCAGACGGAATGCGTCGTCGTCGAGCGTGGCGAAAAGGGGTGCTCGGCGCAGTACCTCGATGTCCATAAAATCTCCTGAATAAAAGTGTCGGCTGTGGCGCTTGTGCCATTGTTTCAGAATTTTCAAGGTTCTGTGACGAACTTGGCAGCCAAAACGCCCGAACGGCGGGTGCGGTGGGCGCAGGGAACCCACAGAAGATTGTCAGCGTACGCCACTAGAATGAGGTTTCAACTGTTGATAAGGAGCCTTAGTGGTCGGCTTGACTGTCCTGGACCTGGTCCTGATCCTGGCGCTGCTGTCCTACCTGATCTACGGTCTGCGCAACGGCTTCCTCGTAACAGTTGGCGGTATTGCCGGATTCGCTGCAGGAGCCGCGGCAGCATTCTTCGCGGTCCCCCTTGTGAGCGGCTTCGTTGAGGACTCCGGGTGGAGGCTGACCGCCATTGTGGCCGCCGCCGTCGCGCTGGTGGTTCTGGGGCACGGCCTCGGAACCATGATCGGCCGCCAAGTCCGCGGCGCAGTGCGGATTCGGCCCCTCCGGGCCGTTGACCGGCTGGTGGGCGGCGCCGTCAACGTGGTGGTCTCCGCGCTGGTGATGTCCATGTTGGCCTTCAGCGTCAGCTCCCTCGGCGTGCCCTTCGTTTCCCAGCAGCTGGCCGGATCCAGGGTCATCCGTTTCATCGACGGCCTGACGCCGGACCCCTTAAAAGCCACCATGGCCCAGTTGCGCTCAACAGTCATCGGCAACGGCATTCCCACTTTGATTGAGGGCCTGGAACAGGGCCCGACAGTGCCTGTGCCGAACGCCAGTACCGACACCCCGGCCCTGAACAGGGCGGCACAATCAGTCCTGAGGATTGCCGGCACGGCATACCAGTGCGGCCAGAACCAGACCGGCACCGGCTTCGTTGTTTCCGAAGACAGGGTGGTAACGAATGCGCACGTAGTGGCGGGCGTGTCGCAGCCCGTCGTGGAGATGCACGACGGCGGCGCGATGCCCGGCCGGGTGGTCTACTTTGATACCCGGCGCGATCTCGCGGTGCTGGCGGTCGATGACCTGCCTGCCCAGCCGCTGGCACTGAGCGCGGACCTGCCCAGTGGCAGCCCGGCCGCGTTCGCAGGTTACCCGCATGGCGGCCCCTTCCAGTCCCGCCCCGCCACCGTCCAGGACATCACTACGGTGCTGGTGCCGGACATCTACGGCAGCAATCCCTCGCCGGAAGAGATCTACCGGCTTGCTGGAAACGTCCAGCCGGGCAACTCCGGCGGGCCGCTGCTGACCACCGACGGCCAGGTGGCTGGAGTGATCTTCGCCAAGGCGACGTCGGACGCAAAGATGGGATTCGCCATCACCATGGACGACCTCAACCCGGTCGCGGCGCAGGCGCCGTCGTTGACTGCCCCCGTTTCCTCGGGGCAGTGCATCCAGAAGTAGCAGCCCCTCGAGAAGCAGCAGCGCCTCCGGCACGGGTCGCAGCGGAAAAATTTACAGGACCTCAGCCAGGTAGTCGATGGCCAGTTTGTAACCGAATACGCCTGCGCCCACGATTACCGCGGAGCACACCGGCGACAGGAACGAGTGATGCCTGAATTCTTCGCGCTGGTGCACATTGGTGATGTGTACTTCGACCGCCGGGAGCTGCACGGCGGCAAGGGCATCCCGCAGGGCAACGGACGTGTGCGTGAAGGCGCCGGCGTTGAGGACAATGCCGACGGCGTTTCCACGGGCGGCGTGGATCGTGTCCAACAGGACGCCCTCGTGGTTTGACTGAACACACTCGGTCACGAACCCGTGCGCCTGGGCAGTCCGGGCGGCAAGTTCCTCAACGTCAGCCAGGGTGGACGTGCCGTACTTTTCGGGTTCGCGGGTGCCCAGCAGGTTCAGGTTGGGCCCATTGATTACCAGGATGGTGCCGCGGCTGGTTAATGAAGAGGGTTCGGTCATGCGTGCAAATCTATCGCCTGTCCAGGGCTGCCACGCATTCTTTACCGTTCCCGTCAGCGACGAAGACTGCCCCGGCGTTCCCGCAGCCCGAAAGAACGGGGAAACGCCGGGGCAGCCTTCATGTGGCCAGAGGGCTACAGCGCGGTGAAACGAAGCAGCAGTGCGTGCTCGGGGTTGAGGATGGGCATGGGCACGCCCACCTCGGCGAGGAAACGGCCGTTCGCCACTGCCCCGCCGGCCAGCCAGGCCGGGGGCTGGACCTGCGTGAAGGCGTGCGCGTAGTCGCTGTCACCGGGAACCGGGGAGATGGCCTCCATCCGGTAGGTCCGGTCCGGTTCAAGGCCGGGGATGGTGACCTTGCCGGGCTGCTCGGCAAACGCGGTGCGTGTGCTGACCAGGGCGAACAGCGCCGCCGTCGTGCCTGCCTGGGGTGGCTCTGCGGAGACCGCACCGTGCAGCATCAGCGACTCGTCCGGCACGTCCGCGCGGACCATCCGTCCACTGTGGATGAGGTCCCGGTGTTCCTTGTACAGCGCGATGAACCGTTTGAGTTCCTCCCGCTCGGCACCAGTGACCTGCCGGACATCCCACTCCATGCCGAAGTGCCCGAAGAGGGCCGTGATGGCACGGAAGGACAGGTCGTGCGTGCGGGCTGTGGTGTGCGAGGTGGTGGGGCCGATGTGCCCGCCCACCAGCTCCGGTGGAACCACCAGCCCGGTCCAGCGCTGGATGCTCTGCCGCTCCAGGGCGTCGTTGCAGTCCGAGGCCCAGATCCGGTCCGTCCGCTCCAAAATTCCCAGGTCCACGCGGGCACCCCCGGAGGAGCAGCTTTCAATTTCGACGCCGGGATGAGACTTCTTCAGCTCGTCAAACAGGCGGTAGGCGGCAAGGGTCTGCTCGTGCACGGAGGAGCGTCCTCCGTGGCCATGCTCCAGGAGGTCCCGGTTCTGGTCCCATTTGAGGTAGCTGATGTTGTTTTCGGTCAGGAGGGCAGCAATGCGGTCGTAGATGTACTGCCAGGCTTCGGGGTTGACCAGGTCGATGATGTGCTGGTTCCGCCACTCCAGCGGCAGGCGTCCGCCGTCCTTGTGGGAGAGGGCGGCTGGACCCACGATCCACTCGGGGTGCGCGCGGGCAACGTCCGAGTCGAGGTTGACCATCTCGGGCTCCACCCACAGGCCGAATTCCATGCCCCGCGACGTAACGGCGTCGATCAATGGAGCCAGGCCGTTGGGCCACAGGGACTCGTCCACGTACCAGTCGCCCAGGCCGGCGTGGTCGTCGCGGCGCCCGCGGAACCAGCCGTCGTCGAGGACAAAGCGTTCGACGCCGAGCTCCGCGGCAGAGTCTGCGAGCTCGATCAGCGTGGACAGGTTGTGGTCGAAGTAGACGGCTTCCCAGGTGTTCAGCACCACCGGGCGCGGCTTGCCGCCGCCGGCAGAGGGAAGGACGTGGTGGGGGCGGGACCGGAACCAGCTGTAGAAGGCCTCGCTGATGCCGTCCAGGCCACGATCGGAGTAGGCGGCAAACAGGGAGGGCGTGGTGTACGTGCCCTGCGGCTCGAGGATGACTTCGGCCGGTCCCAGGAGTTCCGACCCGCCGATCATGGTGCGGCCGTCGCCAAGAGTGTCGGTGAACTGCTCGTGGTTTCCGCTCCACGCCAAGTGGGTGGCCCAGACTTTGCCGTGGCGGTTCCCGAAGCGGGCAGTGCCGGCGGCCAGCAGGAGCGACGAATCGTGCCCGGTGCGGCCGTGGCGGCCGGTCCGCACCCAGGTGCCCTGCTGGATGGCCCGGCGCTGCGGGTGGTTTTCCCTGCACCAGCGCCCGGTCAGGTCAAGGAGTTCGACGGCGTCCGGGGCCACCGGGAGGACCGTCGCCAGTTCGTCCAGCTGGTAAGGGGTGGTGCCGTCATTGGTGACGGTGTGCCGCAGTTCCAGCAGGCCGCCGTCGTGCAGTGCCAGGGTGGATTCGACGGACAGCCCGGCCTCCGGATCGGCCTGGCTGATGATGGCCGTGTTGCCCTCGGTGCGCGCTGCCACCGCCCGGAGACGCGGGGAGAAGTCAAGGCCGGAGACGCCGTCGGCAATGCGGTGGCCGCGGAGGCCGGGACGGCCGCGCCAGCTGGAGGACGCCTGCGGCAACAGGCCGGCGGGGACGGTGGCGTCAATGGCGGAGTGGGGGACCGGCTCGCCCAGGATGGCAAGGTCCGGCAGGGTGCTGCCAAGATCCGCGCCCCAGTGGATGATCTCGGCCTCCCCGCTGTCGAAGCTGATCACCAGGCTGGTGCCGGCGGAACGGAGGTGGAGGGGGTCCATAGGATCTCTTTCGGTGCTCAAGGGGTGCGTCCGGTGACGCGGAACGGGTAGCTCGCAGGGGAAAAGGGATGGGCCGGATGCCGCCGCCGCGAGGAGAAGACGGCGGCATCCAGTGCGGTGGGCTGCGACCACATACGCAGCCACGGCTGGGAGTGCCTTTGCGGCAGGGGCCTACTTGAAGAGGGCGTTGACCTGTTCGTTGGCCTGGGTCAGGGAACTGGCGGGGGCCTTGCCGGAGACGACGGCGTCCATGGCTGGCTCCATGATGCCCTTGACCTTGGCAGTGTTGTCCGTGATCGGGTAGAGGAACGTGGTCTTGTTCTTGACGTGCTCGGTAAACGCGGTGACGTCCACACCCTTGGCCTTGAAAGCTTCGGCGGCCTTGTCCGAGGACGTTTTGAGCGCGGGGAAGACAACGGCCTTGGAGGCTACGACGTCCTGGCAGCCAGCCGAGGCGAGGTACTCCACCCACTTGATGGCTGCGTCCTTCTTCTCGGTGCCGGCCCAGATGGAATCGGCCAGGCCGTTGAACATTGACGCGCGTTCGCCTTCCGGGCCCACCGGGGTGGGGGCAATGCCGACTTCGATGCCCTTGTAGCCGGTGTACTGGCCGATCATCCAGGAGCCGTGGGCGTTGATCGCGGACTTGCCGGCGGCAAAGGTATCGGCCATGGCCGCACCAACGGTGGTCTCCAGCTTGGGCATGTAACCCTTGTCAGCAAGCCCCGCGAACCAATCCATGCTGGCCTGGAATTTGGGGTCGTCGTAGTTGTACTGGGTGCCCCACGGGTTCTTGTCCGTGTGGGACCAGCCGGTGGTGTTGGTGAGGTAGCTCCATTCAGTCTGGCCGGAGGAGTCGCCGCCGCCGTTCAGGCCCAGGCCGTAGACCTCAACGTTGTTCTTGTCGAAGCCGGGTTCGTCGCCGCGCTTGCCGTTCTTGTCCACGGTGAGGTGCGCGATGACCTTCTCGTAGCTGCCGCCGTCCTGCGGGTTCCAGGTCAGGTCCTTCATCTGGTCCTCGGTGATGCCGGCGCCGGCGAGCATCGCCTTGTTGTAGAACAGGCCAATGGTGTCCCAGTCCTTGGGCAGTCCGTAGCGCTTGCCGTCCTGGCCCACCCAGAGATCGGCCAGGCCCTCGTTGTAGCCGGCCAGGTCCACATTGTCCTTTTCGACGGCGTCGTCGATGGGCAGCAGCTGCTTGTTTTCCGCCAGTTCGCCGTAGCGTCCGAGGTGGTTGGTGAAGACGTCGGGCGCGGTGCCGCCGATGAAACCGTTGGTGAGGGTGCTCCAGTAGTCGTCCCAGCCGCGCTGGGTGATCTTGACCGTGATGTCCGGATTGGCCTTTGTGAAATCGTCAGCGCACTGCTGGTAGGCGGGGAGCTGGTTGGCGTCCCAGAGCCAGTAGCTGATTTCGCCCTTGGCGGCTTCTTCGGAGGAGGATCCGCTGCAGGCGGACAGGGAGAGCGCGACGGCTGCGGCGACGGCAACGGCGCCGAGGGATTTCTTCATGGTTCTACTTTCCGTTCGGGAATGGGATGGGGAGTACAGGGGTGATGAGGGGCGGGGTGCTTATTTGATGCCGGAGAAGCCGATGGAGTTGACGATCTTCTTGCCGAAGGCGGCGAAGAGGATCAGCACCGGCAGGGCCGAGATGAGGGTTGCTGCCATCAGGCCGGACCAGTCCGGCGCTCCCTGCGGGGACTGCGACTTGAAGACGCCCAGCCCCACCTGGAGTACGCGGACGTCGTCCTGGGATCCGACCAGCAGGGGCCAGAAGTATTCGTTCCACTGGCCGATGAAGGTAAGCAGCGCGAGCGTGGCAAGGGGTGCTGCGGCGTTGGGAAGGATGATCTGGAAGAAGATGCGCAGGTGCTTGGCGCCGTCAAGCATGGCTGCCTCTTCGACCTCGCGGGACATGTTCAGGAAGAACTGGCGCAGGAAGAAGATGGCGAACGGGGTCATAAACACGTACGGCAGGACCATGCCGAGCATCGTGTTGAGCAGGTCCAGGTTCTTGATCAGCAGGAAGTTGGGCAGGGCCGTGAAGATCGGCGGGACCAGCATGGTGCCCAGGAACAGGCTGAACACTAGGTTGCGGCCCTTCCAGCGCAGGCGGGCAAAGGCATAGGCAGCCATCGCGCTGAAGAACACGGCCCCGGCAGTGGTAATGGAGGAGAAAATGATGGAGTTCCGCAGGTAGAGCCAGAAATCGATGGCGGCACCGGAGCCGCCTTCTGCGACGGCATCGGCCGGGCTCTGCAGCCCGAACACCCGCATAAAGGCCCCAAAGGTGAATTCCGCGGGAAGCAGGCTTGCTGAATTCGAAGCAAGCGCCGAGTTCGTTGACAACGCCGTGCGCAGCACCCAGAGGAACGGGAGGACAGAGACGGCAATTGCGAGGACCAGGAGGGCCCAGGCACCCGCGCGGCGGGGGTTGAAGGGACGACGACGGCGGGTTGCGGCCGGCAGCGGTGCGCGGCTCGTGGTGGTGGTCATGCGGGGGCTCCTAGTCCAGGTCCGACTCGTTGCCCTTGAGGAACTTCATCTGGATGAAGGCCACCAGGGCGAGGATGAGGAAGAGAATGACGGCGATGGCAGATCCGTAGCCGAAGTCCGACTCGGTGAAGGCACGCTGGTAGATGTAGTACTGGATGACGCGGGTGGCGTTAACCGGTCCGCCGCCCGTGGTAACTGAAACGGTGTCGAAGACCTGGAATGAGCCGATGACCGTGACCACAAGGACGAGGACCAGCACCGGCCGCAGCAGTGGAATAGTGATTTTGCGGAAGGTCTGGAACGGCGAAGCACCGTCAAGTTTGGCTACTTCATAGAGGTGGCCGGGGATGGCCTGCATGCCGGCGAAGATGAGCAGGGCGGTGTAGCCCATGTGGCGCCAGGTGTTGATCAGGGCCTGGGTGGGGATGGCCCACTCCTCACTTCCGAAGAACGCGACACGGGGGAGGCCGGCCCATTCGATGAACTGGTTCACCACGCCGATCTGATAGTCGAGCATCCAGAACCAGAGCAGTGCCGCGATGACGTTCGACATCATCCAGGGCAGCAGGAGGGCGCCGCGGATAAGGGTGGACTTCGCCACCTTGTGCATCAGCAGGGCCAGGCCCAGGGCCAGGGCAGTCTGGACGACGATGTTGATGAAGACGTACTGCCCCGTGACAGCCAGGGAATTCCAGAACAGTGGATCCTTGGCAATCGCCGTGTAGTTGTCCAGGCCGATCCATTCCGGTTCACCGAGGATGCTGTACTCCGTGAAGCTGAGGTAGAGGCCCCGGATGGTCGGCACGACATAGAAAACAATGAACCCGATCATTGCCGGGGCAATGAAGAGCAGTGCGATCTTAAGGTCTCCCAAACGGCGGTGGCTGCCCTGCGGTTTGGGGGAGGACGCCGAAGCGGGCGAAGCTGATCTCGAGTGTTTGGCAAGGGTGGTCATCTTCGACCCTTTCCTGACTGTGATGGGGGTAACAACTGAAAAAGAATCTACACGAGTAGAAAGGGGGTGGCAAGAACTTTTTCTTCACCCTCTGCTACTACTGTCATCCATTCGGTTGCGCTGTTGACTCGAGTAGATTGTCCTGCAACACTGGCGTCGTGAGGGACAGCGCTTGCCCGGCGCCCCTCCTTACCTCTACGGAAGGCAAACAATGACGTTCTCAATCGGCGTAGTAGGCGCCGGCCAATTCGGCAGCCAGTTCGCCCACCTCTTCAATCTGCACCCAGGCGTCGGCGCCGTGCATGTAGTGGACGACGTGCCGGAACGCGCCACAGAGACAGTGGACCGCTATCACCTGGCCGGATCAAAGGCGAGCTTTGAGGACCTGCTTGCCTCCGACGTCGACGCCGTGGCCATCTTCACCCAGCGATGGACCCACGGTCCCTTGGTGGAGCAGGCGCTGCGGGCAGGAAAGCACGTCTACTCGGCCGTTCCCATGGCAATCTCCGAGGAGGAAATTGCCCGCATCATCGAAGCTGTCCGGGACACCGGCCTGGTGTACATGATGGGGGAGACCAGCTACTACAACCCCGCCACGGTATACGCGCGAAAGCAGCATGCCGCCGGAAAGTTCGGCAGGATCTTCTACACCGAGGGCGATTACGTCCACGACATGGACCTGGGTTTCTACGAGGCGTACCAGTACAGCGGAGGTGACCGCTGGAAGGAAACCGCGAGCTACCCGCCCATGCTGTATCCCACCCATGCCGTGGGCGGAGTACTGGGTGCGGTTCCCGCCCATGCCGTCAGCGTCAGCTGCGTCGGGGTCAAGGACGACCGCAACGACGGCGTGTTCGACAGGGACGTCAGCATGTTCGGCAACGACTTCTCCAATGCCACGGCATTGTTTGAACTGAACGACGGCGGCGTGATGCGCACCAACGAGATGCGCCGCGTGGGCTACCCCTCACACATCCGCGAATCCCGGTTCCGGTTCTTCGGGACCGAGGGAAGCTTCGAACAGCTGGCGAAAGTCACCGTCTGGCAGGACAAAGCGAATGTCCACGACATTTCGGAGCAGCTGGAAACCCATCCCAGTATTTCCCTGGATGACCCATCGCTGGCAAACGTGGCACCAGAGCTGCGGGATGCCTTCGTTTCCGGCCTGGCCCCGGTTCATGATCCCGAGCGGCTTCCGGAGGAATTTCGCGGCGCACCCAACGGCCATGAAGGAAGCCACCACTTCCTCGTGGACGACTTCGTGACCGCCGTCAACAACGGCACGCTTCCGCCCGTGAACGCCTGGGTGGCCGCCCGTTTCACCCTCCCGGGGATCGTGGCCCACCAGTCGGCCCTCCAAGGCGGCGCGCGGCTTCCCATCCGTGACTTCGGCGATGCGCCGGGTACCTGTACCTAACATGGACAGCATGACTACTCCGGCCGTGCAGGCTGCCCGAGGCGGCCCGGTGACCCGCAAGGACGTGGCGAGATACGCCGGCGTCAGCACCGCCGTCGTCAGCTACGTTGTCAACGGCGGGCCCAAGAAGGTGGCACCGGCCACTGAAGCCAAGGTCCAGGACGCCATCCGCGTCCTGGGCTACCGCCCCAACGCGGCGGCACGCGCGCTGAAGCTGGGCTCCAGTGAGACGCTGGGGCTTGTGGTCCCGGATATCTCCAACCCCTTCTTTTCGCTGTTCTCCCACGCCGTGGAGGATGCCGCGGCAGCCCTGGGCTACGCCCTGGTGCTCAGCAACTCCGACGGAAACCTGGCGAAGGAGCGGCGCAACATCCGCAACCTTGCCGCCCGGCAGGTGGACGGCGTGCTGCTGGCCAGTGTCCTTTTTGAACCCGACCTGGAGGTCCTGGAAACGGCAGACATCCCGTCGGTCCTGCTGAACCAGGAACGGGATGCGCCCGGCTTCAACAGCATTGGCGTGGATCTGGCAGCCGGCGCCCGGATCGCGGTGGAGCACCTGATTGGCCATGGACACAAAAACATCGGCCTGGCCATGGGTACCAACGTTTCCGGCACCACCGACGGCCGTGAGGTGGGCTGGCGGGAAGCCTTGCAGGAAGCCGGCTTGCCGGAGGGGCCGATTGTGTACAGCGCATTTACGCGGCCCGGCGGTTATGTTGCCGGCCAGCGGCTGCTGGCGTCGGTGAACCGGCCCACAGCCATTTTCGCCACGTCGGATATGCAGGCTATCGGCCTGTTGCGGGCGGTCCATGAAGCAGGATTGGACGTTCCGCGGGATATCGCCGTGGCTTCCTTTGACGGTTCCGCCGAGTCCGAATACTCATGGCCTCCGTTGACCACGGTGGAACAGCCGGTTGCCGTGATGGCGGAGGCAGCGGTGGCGGCGCTGGTGGGAGCCAGCCGTGGGGAGAAACCCCGGCACCGGATTTTCGACACGACCCTGCATGTCAGGCAATCCTGCGGCTGCAGGTAGCGGCTGCTACTGAAGGACGTGCTACTGGAGGCCGGCGAGCCGCAGCCGGCCCACCCGCTCCTGGAGGATGCGCTGTGCCTCGGCACCAAGACCGGGATCGCTGATGACCTCGTCCACTTCCTCCAGCGAGGCGATGGAACTGATGCCCAGCAGTCCCCATTTGGTGTGGTCGGCCAGCACTACGGTTTTGCGCGCGGCTGCCACGAAGGCGCGGTCCGTCTCGGCTTCCAGCAGGTTCGGTGTGGTGAACCCTGCTGCGGCATCCATGCCGTGAACGCCAAGGAACAACACGTCCAGGTGCAGTTGCTTCAGCGCTGCTGTGGCGATGGGACCCACCAAAGCGTCCGACGGCGTGCGCTCGCCGCCGATCAGGATCACCGTGGAGGCGAAGCGGGCGGAACCGGCGGATGCGCCGTGATGGAACAGGTCGGCGATGCGCACCGAATTGGTGACAACAGTGATCCGGGGGCCGTTCGTGAGTTCCTTGGCCAGCGCCCAGGTGGTGGTTCCCGCACTGAGGCCCACGGCCATGCCTTCCTGTACCAGACCGGCAGCCTCCACTGCAATGGCCCGTTTCTCGTCGGTCAGCTGGGTGGACTTGAGGTCGAAGCCCGGCTCATGCGTACTGGTGTCGCCCGGAATCTTCGCGCCGCCGTGGATACGCTCGAGGCGGCCGCCTTCCTCCAGCACTTCGATGTCGCGCCGCACTGTCATGAGGGATACCCCCAGCTGGTGGGCCAGATCCGAGACCCGGACAACCCGTTCGCGCTGAAGGGCATCCAAAATAGCCTGGTGACGTGCGACGGCGAGCATCTGGGCGGTTCCTTCGGGGCAGGGGGCAGGGCTGCTCTCAGCATACGGCGACGGCGCCGCCCACCCAGGTGGCCGGCGCCGTCGTCGTTACCTATTTCCTAAGTGACGCCGCGATCTGCTGCATGATTGTCGGGTCTGAGAGGGTGGTGGCATCGCCTGGGTCGCGGCCTTCCGCGACGTCCTTGAGCAGGCGGCGCATGATTTTGCCGGACCGGGTCTTGGGCAGTTCCGGTACCACCAGGATGGCCTTGGGCTTGGCGATGGGACCGATCTCCTTGCCGACGTGGTTGCGGAGTTCCTGGACGGTGTCATGGCCGGAATCCACCGCGTCGCCGCGAAGGATGACGAACGCGACGACGGCCTGGCCGGTGGTCTCGTCCGCTGCACCCACGACGGCGGCTTCAGCCACCGCGGGGTGGGATACCAGGGCGGACTCGATTTCCGTGGTGGAGAGCCGGTGCCCGGAGACGTTCATGACGTCATCCACGCGGCCCAGGAGCCAGATGTCGCCGTCCTCGTCCTTCTTGGCGCCGTCCCCGGCGAAGTACATGTTTTCGAAGCGGGACCAGTAGGTGTCCTTGAACCGTTCCGGGTCGCCCCAGATGCCGCGCAGCATGGCCGGCCACGGTTCGCGGATCACCAGGAAGCCGCCGTGTCCGTCGGGCACGGATTCGCCCATCTCGTCCACCACGTCCACGGCGATGCCGGGCAGCGGGACCTGCGCGGAGCCGGGCTTGGTTGCCGTGACTCCGGGCAGCGGGGCGATCATCTGCGCGCCGGTTTCGGTCTGCCACCAGGCTGCCACAATGGGCGTGCGGTCCCCGCCGATGACCTTCCGGTACCACATCCAGGCCTCGGGGTTGATGGGTTCCCCCACGGAACCGAGGACGCGGAGGGAGGACAGGTCGTACTTGTCCGGGATCTCCCGGCCCCACTTCATGAACGTCCGGATGGCTGTGGGGGCGGTGTAGAGGATGGAGACCTTGTACTTCTCCACGATCTCCCACCAGCGGCCCTGGTGCGGGGAATCCGGGGTGCCCTCGTACATCACCTGGGTGGCGCCGTTGATGAGCGGGGCGTAGGCGACGTAGGAGTGGCCGGTGACCCAGCCGACGTCGGCCGTGCACCAGTACACGTCCGTGTCCGGGTGCAGGTCGAAGACTGCCTTGTGCGTGTACGCGGTCTGGGTGAGGTACCCGCCGGTGGTGTGCAGGATGCCCTTAGGCCGTCCGGTGGTGCCGGAGGTGTAGAGGATAAACAGCGGGTGCTCGGAATCGTGCCCCACGGCCGTGTGTTCGGTGGAGGCGGCCTCCACGGTGTCGGCCCACCAGTGGTCCCGGCCCTCGTGCCAGTCCACGTCCTGGCCGTTGCGCTTGACCACCACGACGTTCTGTACCGTGTGCCCGTCGTTGGCAAGAGCCTCGTCAACGGCTGTTTTGAGGGCGCTGGGCTTGCCGCGGCGGTAGGTGCCGTCCGCGGTTACCACAAGTTTGGCCTCGGCGTCCTCGATCCTGGAGCGCAGCGCGTCGGCGGAGAAGCCGCCGAACACCACGGAGTGCACCGCGCCGATCCGGGCGCAGGCTAGCAGCGTGATGACGGCTTCGGGGATCATCGGCAGGTACACGGCAACGCGGTCGCCCTTGACGACGCCGAGGGATTCGAAGGCGTTGGCTGCCTTCTTCACCTCTTCAGTCAGCTGGGCGTAGGTGTAGGTACGCGTGTCGCCGGGTTCGCCCTCGAAGTAGATGGCCACCCGGTCGCCGCGTCCGTTCTCAACATGCCGGTCCAGGGCGTTGTAGGCGGCGTTGACTTCCCCGCCCACGAACCACTTCGCGAACGGAGGGTTGGACCAGTCAAGCGCCTGGTCAAAGTCCTTGCTCCAGGTCAGCAACTCCCGCGCCTGCCGGGCCCAGAACGCGGGACGGTCAGCGGCAGCTTCTTCATACTCCGCGGCGGTGACCACGGCGTCAGCAGCAAATTCGGGGGACGGTGGAAACGCCCTGGTTTCGTGCAGCAGGTTTTCAAAGGCATCGCCCTGCTGGCCGCCCTGCCCGGAGCTTGCGGGCGCGGTGGCGGTGGAGCTTGGAGTGTCCTGGGACATGTGAACCTCATCATTCATCGATCTTTGCTGCGCGGAGATCCGCTGCCGGCCGGGCTCCGCCGCCTGCACGACGTCGGGCACCGGCTGGTCACGGATCTTCCGCAAAGAGCTGTTCCGGAATCAAGACTAATGCGTGGGGGCAGCGGATGTGTGCGGTGTCACAGACCAGCCCGCGAACGGCATTTATTAAGCGATGAATGGTTCCACGCGCAGTCCCCGGCGACCGCCCGGCGGCATGGCCAGCTAGTGATCAGTAAGGCTGTTGACTAGGCTGAGATGGGATTGTGACTTCACTGCGGACCGTCGTTCCCGGGCTCGGCAAGAGCTTGGGAACGACGGAACCGCTGTACGACGGCACGGTTTCGGGCCACAGCCCCGGTGCCGCCACGCTAAGGAGAACAGAATGAACCAGCAGAGTTTCGGCCAGAAAACCGGCCCCGACACAGAGGCAGGCTCGGGGGCCGCCACCGCTTCGGCCCCCACCGCTTCGGCCGCCGGTGCAGACCGGCAGGCCGCTACCGGAGCCAAGGGCCGGAATGGCACCGAGGCCGTGCTCGGTCCGTTCACCATCCGGGACCTGGCCGTGTTTGCCGCCACCGTCATCCTGTTCGTCGCTTCGCTGCTTCCCTTGTTCGGCGGCCGCTACAACCTCTGGAACCTGAACAACCTCTTCTTCCTGGGGCTGGGGATCGTTCTGCCATTGGCGGTGAGCGCACTCTTCGCCGCGCGGAGGCTGGCGCCGGGTACGAAGATCAGGATCGGTTCGCTGTCCATCGACCAGTTCGCGTCCGTGGTGGCTTCGTTCGCCGTCGCCTTCTTTTTCCTGTCCGTGGCAGGGGCCTACGTTCCCAGCCTCATGGTGGGCCTGATTGGCGCAGTAGTGCTTTTCGCCGTGACCGTCCTGGGCCGGTTCCTTCCGTACATCTCCCCGGATTTCCAGGACCGTGCGGAGATCCCCGCGCATGTGGTGGCCCGTGAAGCTGCCGTTCCCGTACGGAAGCCGCGGGCGCCCAAACCGCCGAAGGCCGAGTCCGGCGCGGCAGACTCCCGCCGCCCGGAGTCCGCTTCCGCTTCCAAGCCCGGGGTCGGGAAGGTGCTGGGCGCTGCCGGCGGCAAGCTGTTTGGCGGTGCCGGGGCCGGATCTTCCGCAGTCCAGACCGGAGCCTCCCAGCAGCCGCCGGCGACAGCCGCGGTTCCTTCGGCAGCTGCATCCCATTCACCCGCCACGGCTGCTGTCCCCGCCGCTGGCGTTACTGCGGCCGGCGGGCCAGCAGCAAACGGCTCCGTTTCCACCGCCCCTGAAGTTTCCGACCGTGCTCCGGAAGGTGATGCCGGCCCGCCAACCCAGGCCGCCGACGTCGTACGCCCCGCCTCTACGCCCGCCGCAGAGGAGACGCAGTTCGGAGATGTGCCCGTGAAGGGCGGCGGAGCCAACGGTTCATCCGCCACGGCGCATCACGACGGCGATGCCCCCGCCGGCTCTGCGGCCCGGGCTACCTGGGAGCCGCCCGCAGCGACGGCAGTGCATCAGCAGGTCCGGGCGGAGGAGCCGATCGGGGCAACAGTGGACCCGGCCAGCCGGCCGGAGGAATCAGAGGAACAGCCCATCCACGAGGCTTTTTGGTTTGCTGTGGCCCAGCACCGGACCGCCTTCGATCCCCGCACCGGGGCGCCGGCCTTCGTCATTGAGCCGGGAGGCTGGGTGCTTGCCCTCGAGGACCGCGGCCATGAGTTCCTGGTCCAGCACACCGACGGGCGGCTGGGCGTGCTGCGCGACCTCAGCAATATCGAGCGCGGCTAACGCATGGCCTCACCCCGGGCTTCCCAGGCCGGCGGAGCGGCAGCACCGGCCGGCCAGGCTGCGGGCATGCCCGTGATGTCCCAGGAGTCGATGCTTGCGCTGAAGCGGCGGGCGAGGCGCATCAACAGGGCTTTGGCCGAGAAATACCCCTACGCCCATGCGGAGCTCGATTTCCGCAACCCCTTTGAACTGCTGGTGGCCACCGTTCTGTCAGCGCAAACCACCGACGTCACCGTCAACCAGATCACCCCGCTGCTGTTCCACCGCTATCCGGACCCGCGTTCCATGGCCGAGGCGGATCCGGCGGCGATCGAGGACATCATCAAGCCCACCGGGTTCTTCCGGGCGAAGACGCGGAGCCTCATCGCCCTGTGCACCAGGTTGGTGGACGAGTACAACGGCGTTGTCCCGGGGCGGCTGGAAGACCTGGTGACATTGCCAGGCGTGGGACGCAAGACTGCCAACGTGGTGCTGGGCAATGCCTTCGGAGTCCCCGGCATCACGGTCGACACCCACTTTGGCCGCCTCGCCCGCAGATTCGGCTGGACCCAGTCGGAGGACCCTGTCCAGATCGAGTATGACGTTGCCGAGCTTTTCGAGAAGCGGGACTGGACCATGCTGTCCCACCGGGTGGTGTTCCACGGGCGGCGGGTATGCCATTCCCGGAAGCCCGCGTGCGGGGCGTGCCCCGTCGCCAACTGGTGCCCCAGCTATGGTTTGGGTGAAACGGATCCCGTCAAGGCGGCCAAGCTGCTGAAATACGAACTCGCCCCGGGCAGCGAAGCCCTGCTCGCACAACTGCAGGCTGAAACGCACAGGGCAGCCGAAATCAGGATGGCATCCCAAAAGAGGAGACCGTGAGCGCCCGCGAGGACCTGATCGAGTTGGCGCGCAGGGCGGAGGCGGGATCGGCTGCCTCCCCTGACCCCCTCTGGGCAGCCCTCACCGTGGACGCGAAACGGGCGCGCAGGGCGGCGGTGCTGATGCTCTTCGGTGCGCTGGATGACGTTCCGGCTGTGTCCGGGAAGCCGTTGGCACCGGCAGACCTTGATGTCCTGCTGCTGGAGCGCGCGCACACGCTGGGATCCCATCCCGGGCAGGTGGCTTTCCCTGGCGGCAGCATTGACGACCCGGAAACGCCGGTACAGGCGGCCTTACGCGAAGCGGAGGAAGAAACGGGCCTGGACTCGGACGGCGTTGAAGTCCTGGGCACCCTTCAGGAGCTCGGCCTTGCGCACAGCAACTTCCTCGTCACTCCCGTGCTCGGGTGGTGGCGGTCGCCATCGCCCGTCCGGGTGGTGGACTATGCCGAGTCCGCCCAGGTGTTCCGGATCCCCGTCCGGGACCTGCTGGACCCGGATAACAGGGTCATGGCCACGGTCCACCGCGCCGGCCGTACTTTCGACAGCCCCGCGTTCACCGTCAACGGTGTTGTGGTTTGGGGGTTTACGGGAATAGTCCTGAACGGACTCTTTGAACAGCTCGGGTGGGCTGTGCCCTGGGACCGGAACCGGGTCCATCCGATGGGTGTCTGACTTCTGCTTCTGGCTTCGCCCGCCGGCTTTTGACTCGCCGGGCGTCCTTGGCTCCGGCTGGTTTCCTTCGTACCAGCCGGTCAGGCCTGCTGCTGGCGGAGATCCACCACGATGCCGGTGGCCGCATTCTCGCGCATGGCGTTGATGCCCTCAACCAAGGTGTTGAGGGACTTAAAGTTTGGTGAAACGGCAACGATGTTGCCGTCCGCGTCCGTCAGCCTAAGCCGGTACGACTCGTCCCCTACCCGATGTATTTCAAACCTGCCCGCCATATGCCGGACCTCCCCTTGGTGTGCGTCGTTGCATCAACCTACGGACCGATCTGTTTCAGTCACCACAAGACTGTAACCCGCGTCACCGCAGCCCGGCGAGCTACTGCCGGGTAGGTTACATTTCTCGACAAATGTCGCGGTGCGGGGCCCTTGGGAAGCGTCCGGGAGGAGCTCCTACTTCGCGTGGTCGTACGAATCGACCACTGCGACGCTCATCGGGAACTCCACGGGGATAGGTCCGAACAGCAGTTCCTTGGCGGCGTTGGCGGCGTCCTCGATCGCCCTGATGCCGGCATCGACCAAGTGCTCCGGCGCATGGACCATCACCTCGTCGTGGAGGAAGAAGACGAGTTCCGCCCGGCCGGAACCTTCCGCGTGCAAGGTACGCAGCCGCCGTCGTAATTCCGCGAGCCAGCACGCGGCCCAGTCCGCCGCCGAACCCTGGACTACGAAGTTGCGCGTGAAACGCCCCCTGGAACGTGCGATCGATTCCGCCCGGCGCTGCTCCTCTGCGGACGAAGAGCGCTGGCTTTGGAACCACCGGTCCGACGGCGGCGGGCTGCTGCGGCCCAGCCGGGTGCTGACCGTTCCGCCCGACTCACCGGCGCGGGCGGCCCGTTCCACGAAGTCCACAGCCCGGGGGTACGTTTTGGCGAGCTGTGGCATGAGCCGCCCTGCCTCTCCGGAGGTGGCTCCGTACATGGCTCCCAGCAGCGCCATTTTCGCTTTGGCGCGGTCGCCACCGAACCCCTTGGCGGCGATGCCTGCGTAGAGGTCCTGGTCCCGGGCGGCCTCGGCCATGGTGGAGTCCTTTGCCAGGGCCACCAGCACACGGGGCTCGAGCTGGGAGGCGTCCGCGACGATCAGTTTGTACCCGGGGTCGGCGTGGACGGCGCCCCGGATTTGGCGCGGAATCTGCAGGGCGCCGCCGCCCCTTGACGCCCAGCGGCCCGAAACGACGCCGCCCACCACATATTCGGGGCGGAACCGGCCACCGGCCACCCACGCATCAAGCCAGGCCCACCCGTTGGCTGTGTGCAGGCGCGAAAGCTTCTTGTAGGCCAGGAGCGGGGCGATGGCCGGGTGCTTCGATTCCTTCAGTTCCCACTGCCTGGTGCTTTTCACCTCGATCCCGTTTCGGTGCAGGGCACGCATCAGGTCCTGCGGGGAATCCGGGTTCAGTGTAGGCGCGTTTAAGAGGCCGCGCAGTTCGAGGTTCAACGCCTCCAGTTTTGCCGGCCGGTGGCCCACGGGCGGGCGGGGGCCGAGATAACCGGCCAGGATCTCCTCGTGCAGGTCCTCCCGCCAGGGGACCCCGGCATGCTGCATTTCAGCGGCGATCATGGCGCCGGCGGATTCGGCGGCCAGCAGAAGCTGCAGCCGGTTGCGCCGGTTCTCCTCGGGGCTGACCGACGCCAGGGCTACCTGCTGCGCGGCGTATTCCTCCCGAAGGTCCTCAAGGGTGTGCCGGGGGCTGAATCCGGTGTCCGGATCGTCGAAAAGCGCATCCTGTTCCGGTGGCGGCGGAGGCGGTTGGAGGGCCCGGGGCGGCTGCTGCTGCGGGTCATCGAGCGTGACCTTGTCCGAGTTCACGGCGTAGTCAGTGTGGGCGGTGAACTGCGAATGCGCAAGTATATTGCCGCACAGATTCAGGTCGTAGCACCGGTCCAGTTCCACCCCGGACGCCAGCAGGGAGGGGTACCAGTCCTGGGTCCGGTGCCAGATCCAGCGGGGCGGCTGCCCGCCCTGCGGCCGGCGTTCCAGACCACGGACGACGGCGGCCAGGTCGCTTGCGCTGACAGGCCGGGGTTCCGGGTTGGACGGGTGGGGGCTGCCGGCCTGCGTGAGTTCCTGCAGGACCGCCCCCTGGGGGTGGGCGGCAAGCAGGAGGTACATGGTCCAATTCTGCCTTGTCTTCAACAGTCCTTATGCCGGACGACTCTTCCTGCACAGGGCGGGTGGAACCGGCGTTGTTCACATACGGACTCGCTGCCCTTATCCCCTCGGGTTCGTGGGGGGGACAGTGGGTTCATGAGCAGGCACCAGCTGACCCCGTCCCACGTTGATCCCGGCCGGCCCGCGCACCCGTTCGGGCGGATCGCTGATGAGCTCCCCGGGGCACCGCCGGACGGGGTGGCTTACGGCGCGGATCCGGAAAGGAGCGGAGGCGCGTGGCTGCCGGACGGTGCGGAAGAGGTGCTGCTGGTTACCTCCTCTGCCGTCCTGCGGGCAGAAGTGGAGCGCATTGTCGCCGCCGCCGGAGCCCACCTTCGCGTTGTGGCCGATGCACTTGAGGGCGGCAGGTACTGGGACGGCGCAGCGGCAGTTCTGGTGGGGAGTGACATCCGTGAACTTCCGCCCCGGCGGCGGGCACCGGCCGTCCTCGTGGGACTGGATGGTGAAGGTGACAGCCTGTGGCACCTGGCTGCAGCCCTCGGCGCGGAGAGGGTGGCCGTGCTGCCGGACGCCGCTGCCTGGCTCGCCGATCACCTGAGCCGCTCCCGGTCTCCGGGCCCTGGCGGACTCATCCTGGGCGTCACCGGCGGGTGCGGCGGGGCCGGAGCCACCACCGCCGCCATCTGGATAGCCCAGGCGGCCGCCGGGATGGGTGCCCGGGTACTGCTCGTTGACGGCGACCCGTGGGGTGGCGGGCTGGAACTGGCCATCGCTGCGGAAGAGACACCGGGCCTCCGTTGGCCTGATCTTTCTGAAGCCCGTGGCAGCATCGATCCCGGCCAGCTTTCTGACTCGCTTCCGGTCTCGGGGGGATTCTCTTTCCTGTCCTGGCCTGCCAGCCGGGAACAACCTGTTCCGGTAACAGCGGCTACCACCACGGGGGTGCTGGATGCCGGGCGCCGGGGGTATGAGCTGGTGGTCGTGGACATTGGCAGGGGAACCGGTCCGTTGCAGTCCTATGCGTGGGACTGCGACCGCATCATGATGGTGGTTCCCGCGCAGCTGAAGGCTGCTGTCGCAGCCGTACGCCTCCTTCAGGAGTTTCCGCCGATTGAAGCTGCGCTTCTGGTGCGGGGCAGGCCGGGGGCGGCACTGGACGGATCTCTCATTTCCGAGGCCATCGGGCTTCCCGTGCAGGGACGCGTTCCTGAGCTTCGCGGTGTCAGTGCGGCCATGGAGTCCGGCCGCCTCCTGGACCTGGGCAGGCGGCGGAACGTCCGGCATTTTGCTGCCTCCGTGCTCGATTCCCTCGGGGATGACTTGCCCGCAGGCGACCTGGGATGAAGCAGCAGGCTTCTCCGCATGGAGCGGGACCGGTGGACGGACTGCGGCGGCGTGCCCGAAACATTGAAAGCCAGCGCCGTGACCCGCGCCGGGATGCCCGCCTTCCGGTGGACTCGGGACTGCTGGAATCGGTCCGTGAGTCCATGATGGCCGATGCAGGGGCAGTAACGCCGTCGCGGGTGGCAGCCGCCGTTCAGGCTACCGGCAAGTTGCTGGGCACGGCGGGGTCGCTCGCAGCGGTGGAGCGGATCAGCGCGGAGCTGAACGGGCTGGGACCGCTGCAGGAGCTCACCCGGGATCCGGCGGTTACGGACATCTTCGTCAATGCACCGGATTCCGTCTGGGTGGACCGCGGCCGGGGCATCGAACGCACGGCTGTGGCTTTCGCTGACGAGACACAGTTGCGGGCGCTGGCCTGCAGGCTGGTGGCCGCCGGAGGGCGCCGCCTGGATGACGGTTCGCCTTGCGTCGATGTGCGGCTGCCGGGCGGCTACCGCGTCCATGCCGTGCTGCCGCCGGTGTCTACTGCGGGAACGCTGCTCAGCATCAGGATCCGGCGGGAGCGGGTTTTTACCCTGGACGAGTTGCAGGCTGCGGGCATGTTCGGCTCGCTCGTGAAGGAAGTCCTGGGAAAGGTGCTGGAGCTCAAGCTGAGCTTTCTGATCAGCGGCGCCACCGGTTCCGGCAAGACCACCCTGCTGTCCACCCTGCTCGGTCTTTGTGCCCCGCAGGAGCGGCTGGTCCTCATCGAGGATGCTTCGGAACTGAACCCCGTCCATCCGCATGTGGTCTGCCTCGAATCCCGGCACGGAAACCTTGAAGGCGGCGGGGAAGTGAGCTTGGGCGAGCTTGTCCGTCAGGCCCTGCGCATGCGGCCGGACCGGCTGGTGGTCGGGGAGTGCCGCGGCGCAGAGGTACGGGAATTGCTGACAGCCATGAACACCGGCCACAGCGGCGGGGGCGGAACCATCCACGCGAATACCGCTTCTGCCGTTCCCGCCCGGCTCACGGCACTGGGTGCGCTCGCCGGGTTGAGCCCGGAAGGTGTTCAGCTTCAGGCTGCCAGTGCCCTGGACGTGGTGATCCACGTCGAAAGGACCAGCCGCGGCAGGGAAGTGACGTGTATTGGCGTCATTTCCGACGGCCCCGCCGGTCTTCACGTGCTCTCCGCCCTGGAGGCACCAGAGGGCACGGCCGTTCCAGGTCCGGCATGGCCCGCCCTCGCCGGCCGGCTTGGACTTGAGCCGGGGGACACCCTGTGACCGTTTGCCTTGCAGCGGCTCTGGTGCTGGCTGCGGTATTGATTCTTCGCCCGCCCCGGGGCGCGCCAGCGAGGCTGCGCCGCGTAGCCGGCGGTTTTGCTCCCTCAGCACCAGGGAGTCGTTTGGGCCGCCGGTTCCGGTGGCTCAGGCCCGGCGCCAGGGGAGCGGCAATATCTGGTTCCGCGGTACCCATGACTCTCGTGGTTCAGCAACTGGCTGCCCTGCTTAAAGGCGGGCGAACGCCGGCCCGGTTGTGGGACGAGCTGTGGTTTGTCTATGGCACTGCCGCGGAACCCGGGGCCGCGGACTTTACTGCGTCCGGCCTTGGTTCCGGGGCTCGGCCCTTGTCACCGTCCGACCGGGCGGAGGGAGAAACGGCAGGGCTGCGGGCGAGCGGCCTGAGCGCAGGATCCGCCGTGGTGCTGGCTGCGGCCCGAGGGGCTGCCAGCACCGGGACGCCGGTATCGGAGGCCATCCGCCGCTCCTTGCCAGGAGTCTTTTCACGGTCCGACAGGGAACTCCGGATCTGGTCGGAACTGGCCGCTTGCTTCGACATCGCAGAAGCAAGCGGCTGCCCCCTGGCCGACGTACTCACCAGGTTCGCGGCGCAGCTCGAAGTGGAGGACGACGCCGACGCTGCCCGCCACACAGCCCTGGCCGGGCCCAAGGCCACCGTCACTCTGTTGACCTGGCTCCCGCTCATGGGACTGGGCCTGGGAATGGCACTTGGCGTGGACCCGCTGGCAATACTGCTGGGAACTCCGCTGGGGCTCGCAGCCCTGGCGGCCGGGATTGCGCTGACCGTGGCGGGCAGGGTGTGGTCCGCCAAGCTGGTGGCAGCGGCGGCCGGTGCGGGAGTGCCATGACCGAAGCTGCTGTTTTGGCAATGTCGATCTTCCTTGCCATGGCCTCGGCGGCGTGGCTCCTGTGTCCTGGCAAGGGCAGGGCACGGAAGCGGCTCATCAACCTGCCATTGGCCGGCCCCCACGTTTCGGGAACCGATCCGCCGGGTGCGGACGGACGGCATCAGAACCGGGCCGGCCCCGATGGCCTGAGGGACACCGCCATGATGCTTGAACTGGTGGCAGCCATGCTGGACGCAGGGTCCGGGATTGGGCGTTCGCTCGAACTGGTGTCGGCCTCTGCTTCCACCGAGTACAGGGAGTCCCTCCGGCCGGTTGTTTCGGCGCTCGCAATCGGAGCGGACTGGGAAACGGCGTGGCGCAGCTCAGCAGTCCGGCTTCCGGAGATCCTGGAGCTGCGGGACGCCCTGGGGTTCGCGGCACTCACGGGTGCGCCGTCCTCCGCCATCCTCTATGCGCAGGCTGCCAGGCTCCGCCGGGAAAGGTTTCGTGCTGCCGAGAAGCGGGCGGCCTCGCTGGGCGTGAAGCTGGTGATCCCGCTGGGCCTGTGTTCGCTTCCGGCCTTCATTTGCCTGGGCGTGGTACCCGTCCTGCTTGCCCTGGTGCCGGCCGGATCCTAGCCGGAACAAGGGTGCCCGCCGGAAGCACAAATACGCGCTCCTTCCCTCCACAGCGGGGAACAGACCTGACTTTTCCACTTACACCAGCCCAGGCCTTAGCGGTTGCAGCCGGACCCGGAAGAGTCGAAGAAGCCGGCAGCCCTGCCGGCCCACAGAAAGGAAACAGCCCATGTCCATCAACCAGGACCGCCACTACACCGCCGGAGCCGCAGCACTCGCCGCATCCCGAGCGAACCCCAAACGACGCCTGAGCGGCCGCCAGCCCACGGATTCCCGCGGCGCTGGCGACGTTGGCCTGCCAGCCAACGTCGTGGAGCTCTATCCAGGAGCAACTCTTCCGCGTCACCGTTCTGGCGTCCGCCGGCTCATGGGGTCGGAAGCCGGCATGGCCACTGCTGAGTACGCCATCGCGACTCTCGCAGCCGTCGGCTTTGCGGGGCTGTTGGTCTTCATCCTTCGCAGCGAGGAGGTACGGGGGTTCCTGCTGAACCTGATCCGCACGGCACTGGCACTGCCATGACCTGCGGACCGGACGTGTTGCGCCTCCGGCTGCTTCCGGGTCCAGGCAACCGGAGGAGTCCGTGGCCGAATTCGGGGGTGGCCGGGTGCTGCCCGCTACGGTATCGCTGCCGTAGCAGGACCGGCCGACACGTGGCGGGGTCCTGCGGGGCAGTCACCGCGGAGTTCGCCGTGACGCTGCCTGCGGTCCTGCTGTTGCTGGCCATGCTCCTCGCAGGTGCGGCGGCCGGTGTTACCCAGCTGCGTTTGGAAGAGGGAGCACGGGCCGGTGCCCGGGCCTTGGCCCGCGGTGACGATTCCGCCGCAGTGGAAAGGATCGTCCGGACCCTCTCGGGTGCATCGGCCTCCGCGGTTATCGCAGCAGAGGGGGAGTGGTTGAGTGTGACGGTCACGGATCGAGTAGGCGGCCCGCTGGGGGCGTCGATTCCCTGGACGCTCACTGCCCGCGCTTCATCGCGCAGTGAAACGGCAACCGCAAGGCCGTACCGGCCGAACCATTGGGGCACCTACGGCGGCGGGTCTGCCGGCCAGCTGCATGTGCGGGTGGCTGGTGGCGCCGGGGCAGTCGCCGGATGACGTGCTTCAGCGCGACGATGAAGCACGGTACGGGCAACCGGGAACGAGGGTCCGGGACTGTCCTGGCCGCGGGACTGGCCCTGGTGGTGATGATGGCTATGGCGCTGCTGCTGCTCCTGGCGCAGTCGGCCGTGATGGCCAGCAGGGCAGCCGCCGCCGCTGATCTTGCTGCGCTCGCCGGCGCCGACGCCCTGCGCGGCATCACGGACGGGAAACCATGCACGGTCGCTGTGGAGGTAGCTGCCCGGCATGCTGCCTCGGTGCTTAGCTGCTCGGAGGGGGAGGGGCACACGCTTGAGGTTCACACCGAGCTGACGGAGAGGACGATTTTGGGGGCAGCTACCGGCCATGCCCGCGCAGGACCTCCGCCGTAGCCCGCGACTTCTCCTGGCGCCGGATCCCTAACGCCGGAACTCCCCTCAGAAGGAATCCCGGTGACCCGTCAGCGCTGGACGTCCACGCTCACGCCGCTGGCCTCGGTGGCGTCCTTGAGCAGGACGTCGAGCAGGGTGACCGCTGCTGCCTTGTCGAGCGGATTGTTCTTGTTACCGCACTTGGGTGACTGGACACAGGAAGGGCAACCGGATTCGCATTCACAGGCCTTGATGGCGTCCCGGGTCGCGGCCAGCCACACCCTCGCCTTGTCGAATCCGCGTTCGGCGAAGCCGGCCCCGCCAGGGTGCCCGTCATACACAAAAATGGTGGGCACCCCGGTGTCGGCATGCAGGGCAGTGGAGACGCCGCCGATATCCCACCGGTCACTGGACGCCACCAGCGGAAGCAGGCCGATTGCTGCGTGTTCCGCGGCATGCAGGGCGCCCGGGAACTGGGCCTCGATCAGTCCGGCGGCAGTGAGGGACCGGTTATCCACCACGAACCACACAGCCTTGGTGAACAGGTCCCTGGCGCCAAGATCAAGCGGTTCCTCGCCGAGGATCTCGTTGGAAATCAGGGCCTTGCGTTGAAAGGAGACCACCTGCGTGGTGACCTTCACGTCGCCGAAATGCAGGGAAACATCACCCCACGTGGCTGTGCGCTGCGTTTCCAGTACCTCGATCTGCGTCACATCCCGCGCGGTGGTGTAGTAGTCGGGATTGGCCCGGCGGACCACCACGCAGTGATCGTCCTCGTTGAGGTCCTCCACGACGTAGCTGTCGCCCTGGTGGATGTAAACGGCGCCGGTGTGCGCCTGGTAGTGGGTCTGGGGAGAGTCCATCGTTCCGAGGAGGGAGCCAGTATCAGCATCGACAATACTCACCGGCCCGCCCCCGTCAGCCCGCAGGTTCACCAGTGCCGCGGCGCTCTGGGAATGGGTCCAGAACCAGCCCGCGGGCCGGCGGCGAAGATAGCCTTGGGCCACCAGGCGGTCCAACAGCATCTCCGCGGTGCTCCCAAACAGGTCAAGCTCGCCGACGCCGAGCGGAAGTTCAGCCGCTGCCGCGCACAGATGCGGACCGAGTACGTACGGGTTCGACGGGTCGAAGACGGTAGCTTCCACCGAAACATCAAAAATCGCTTCCGGGTGGTTCACCAGGAACGTGTCCAGCGGATCGTCGCTGGCCACAAACGCCGCGATGGCGTCCTGCCCCGCCCGGCCGGCCCGCCCGATCTGCTGGAATAGCGAAGCCCTGGTGCCTGGCCAGCCGGCCACCAGGACGGCGTCCAGCCCGGAAATGTCGATGCCCAACTCCAGGGCGGAGGTGCTCGAAACACCCAGGAGCCTGCCCGAGCGCAGCGCCTTCTCCACTTCCCGGCGTTCCTCGGGAAGATAACCGGAACGGTAGGCAGCTACGCGCTGCGGCAGGCTTGGATCAACCTCGTCCAGGAGGCGTTTGGTGATGGACGAGATGGTCTCCGCGCCGCGCCGGGACTTGATGAAGGCTATGGTGCGGACCTGCGCTGACACCAGGTTGGCCAGCAGGTCCGCGGTTTCCGCGACAGCGGTGCGCCGCTCCCTGGCACCGTTCTCACCCTTGAGCTCGGTCAGCGCCGGCTCCCAGAAAGCTACGGTGGTCGAACCATGCGGTGAACCATCCTCCGACACCGCCTTGACGGGTGCCCCGATGAGCCGGGCGAAGGAGACATGGGGGTCGGATGCGGTTGCCGAGGCAGCGATGAAGACAGGCTCCGGGAAAGCCGAACCGGCACCGTAGTACGCGCAGATCCGGCGGAGGCGCCGCATCAGGTTGGCTACATGCGAGCCGAAAACGCCGCGGTAGCTGTGCGCCTCGTCAATGATCACGTAGCGGAGGCGGCGGAAAAACCCCGCCCACCAGGCGTGGTTGGGAAGGATGCCAAAGTGCAGCATGTCCGGGTTCGCCAGGATGAAATTGGCGTGGTCGCGGATCCACCGGCGGGACGCAGGGTCGGTGTCGCCGTCATAGGTTTCCGCCCGCACGGTGGACAGTTTCAGGGCCCTGATGGCGTTCAGCTGGTCGGCTGCGAGGGCCTTGGTGGGGGACAGGTACAGGGTGACCGCGCCGTCGTCGTGAATCTTTCCGGGGTCGGCAAGGACCCGCAGTTCCGAGCGGTGGATGGCATCCAGCGCCGGCAGCTGATAGGCGAGTGATTTCCCGGAGGCGGTGCCGGTAGCAACCACAACATGCTCCCCGCCATGGGCGATGTTCGCCGCCTCAACCTGATGGCGGTAGGGCTGGTGGACACCGAGCGAACCGTAGGCGGCCACCAGATCGGGGTGAACCCAATCGGGCCACGGCTCATGCGCGGCTTCACGGGCGGGGATGGTGCGGACATGACGCAGCTGTTCCGGGTCCGGGCCGCGGCCCAGCAAGGGAATCAGGGAGTCATGGGGGTTCACCCCAATATTCTTTCACTCCGCAACACACCAGCAGGCCCGGTTCGCCCTCGGGGTAAACCCGGCAAGCCTGGCCCGGAACTGCGGACTAGCTCAGGGACAGATCTGACCCGTCGTGGGATGCCGAAAGCATCAGTACGCGCGAAACGGTGGTCCACCCCAGGTGGGAATAGAGCTTCTGGCCGTCCAGGGATGCCAGCAGCAGGCCGCTTTGCACGTCATGTTCAAAAGCCTGCGCCGCCAGTGCCCGCATGATGAAACTGCCCAGTCCACGCCGCTGGAAGGCCGGTTCGGTGATGATCTTGTCGAACACCGCGGTATCGCCCACCACATAGACGCGGCCGCTGGCAGCCACAGCCTCCCCGGACCGGACAACCGCGTAGTGCACACCGTCCTGCGAGGAGGTTGTGAGCGCCAGGTCATCGTCGGAAAGCCAGGGATCCTCAGCGTCCTGGGTTTCCATATCCACGATCATCATGGCTTGTGAGTCGGAGGTGACGTTCAGCCCATGCTGCCGGGCCAGGGCCGAGTACCGGGCGAGGTCGTTGGTCAGGATCGTCAGGACCCTCGCCGGCACTTCCGCCGTCTTCGCAGCCAAAGCCGCAAACTCCGCATCCGTGGGCTCGGACGCGAAAAACTCCCACTCCCCACTGGTGTCAGCGCGGAATGCGGCGGGGAAGCGGCCTTCCGAGGACGTCCGGTACCCGCGACAACCTGCCCAGCCGGCCACCCATACTTCGAGAAGGCCAGTGATGTCGTTAACCATGGTTTCCGGGCTCATGGGATGAGACTATTCCAGCCCGGTCACAAGCAACAGGGGTAGCCGCGGCTGAAGCATGGTGCTTATGCAATTGTGATGCGCAGGGATGACGGAGGGCTGCAGGGGCCGGGCAGGCTGCCGGAATTCGAGCCGGTACCCTTAAATACGTGGCTTTGAACCGAATTGTGCTCTTTTACGGCTTTACCCCCATCGCAGATCCTGATGCGGTGCGGCTGTGGCAGCGTGCCCTGTGCGAGAAGCTGGGACTGACCGGCCGCATCCTCATTTCCAAGGACGGCATCAACGCCACGGTGGGCGGCGAAATCGGTGCAGTTAAGCAGTACGTCAAGACCACGCGCGAATACAAGGGATTCCACGGTATCGACGTCAAATGGTCCGGCGGCGGCGCCGAGGACTTCCCGAGGCTGAGCGTCAAGGTCCGCGATGAGATCGTCTCCTTCGGCGCGCCCGGCGAGCTCAAGGTGGATGCCAACGGCGTGGTGGGCGGGGGTACGCACCTCAAGCCCGAAGAGCTGCACGAACTGGTTGACGCCAAGAAGCAGGGCGGCGAGGAGGTTGTTTTCTTCGACGGCCGGAACGCCTTCGAGGCCCAGATCGGCCGGTTCAAGGACGCCATCGTCCCCGACGTTGCCACCACCCACGACTTCATCAAGGAGCTCGAATCCGGCAAGTACGACGCCCTGAAGGACAAGCCGGTGGTCACCTACTGCACCGGCGGCATCCGATGTGAGGTGCTCTCCAGCCTGATGGTTAACCGCGGCTTCAAAGAGGTGTACCAGCTGGACGGCGGCATCGTCCGGTACGGCGAAACGTTTAAGGACCAGGGGCTGTGGGAAGGCTCGCTGTACGTGTTCGACAAGCGCATGCACCTCGAGTTCAGCGAGGACGCCAAAACCATCGGGCAATGCACCCGCTGCGCCGCCCCCACCAGCAAGTTCGAAAACTGCTCCAACCCCAGCTGCCGCACCCTCACCCTGTACTGCGCGGAGTGCGCATCCAGTCCGGAAACCCTCCGCTGCCCTGAAGGCTGCACGGCCTGACCGCAGCGGCTGCGCAGCCTGGGCCCCGCCAGCCTGAGCCCCGCCGGCCTAAAGCCCGCGGAGAAAGTCAGAGCCGCCGCACGCGATAGGCATAGTTGGCAGAAGTCCGGGCCTCCACCGTGATGGTCAAGGCTGTTTCGGCGGAGAGATAGATGACGTTTTCACGGGTGACCCCGCACCGCAGCCCCAGCTCCACCAAGGTGAGTGAATCACTCCGGACCGTGAAAGTCACCCGCCGCTGGCTTCGGCACGTGAGGGCCAGCGCGTAGGTGCCTGTCCCCATGACGGCCGTGGTTTCGGTCCGCACCTCGCCCATGGCCAGCAGTCCGGCCGCCGCGTGGACCACGGGGTGGCCGGTATCGGGCAGGGTCCGGGCCACCCACGCTTCAAGCTCGGCCTCACTGACGGGCTCGCGCTGCAACGGATCCCTGGTGAATATCGGAGCAGGGGCCACCGTCTCCGCAGGCTCGGCAGTATCGCCCCAGCTCCGGCCGTCGTCGTACGTGTATTCACAGCCGCTGAGCGCCGGCCCTGCCGCCAGCACAAGCCCGAGGACGACGGCGGCCACTGGGTTCCGCGTCAGCGGCGCCCGGGCTGTCCGCCCCGGGGAAGGCGCGGAGGTGGTCCGCACACTGGGCATAGTCCGACTTTAAGCCCGCGCGCCGCTGCGGGCCATACCTATTCGGCCGGCGTCAATTGATAGGCGTAGATCAGGGGTGCGTCCACGCTGGAGGTGCTGATTTCGAGGGTCCCGGAGCGTGGCAGCGCGATCCGAGTGATCTCCCTGCTGCCATTGCATGCCGCTCCGGCGTCCACCACAGCTTCCCCGTCCAATGACACCGCAAAGAAGGCCTTGCCCCCGCCCTCGCACGTCGCCGTCAGGGTGTATCGGCCGGCAGGGACGTCACGGGCCTCCTGGACAATGCGGTCCCGGTTGAGGATCTTGCCGGCGTCTTCGATCAGGGTGCCGGGGGCTGTTGGCAGTGCAGTGGCGCGCCACCCGGGAACATCCGCATTCTCGATCGAGACCACGGGCGAACACCCCGCCAGGGCCGCAGCCGCCGCACCTGCCAGTGCCAAGGCAGAAAGGCGGAGGCGCCCTAACTTGGCAGGCTGTTTCCGGGCGCGCAAAAGGATGGGAGACGGTGTCGGCATACCTCAACGCTACCCCGTCCGGGACCCGTCCCGGTTTCCGGTGGCCATGGCCGGTCTAAACTTGGGCGGTGCCTAAATCCCCATACGAGTTCACCGCCGGCAACATCCCCGACGCTCCCCGCAGCGATCTCCCGGAGCTCCTCACGGCACTTGCCGTGGACCTGCGCCAGGTGGATTACACGCTCGACGGCGTCGCCGGGCTTTTGGGCGAATCGGCCTACGTTGCGCTGAACCGTGACCAGATCATCCCGGCCCTGCTGGCTGCCGAGCGCGCGGAGCGGCGGGACGAAGGCACGAAGGCGCTCGCCGCCGTCGTCCGCTTATGGCTGCTCGCCGAGCCGCAGCCCAGCGAAAAACTCGACGCCGCCCTGCCGGGCATCCGTGCCGAGGGCCTGCAGAAGCTGGGGCTGGTGGAGCCCGTTCCCGGCGGCTCCCTCCTGGGGGCGAAAGCCGATCTGCGGCCGTACGGCTGGGACGCAAATGAGGACGGCAGCGGCGGCGCGGAACTGTGGGTGGCCAGCGACCTCGCGGCGCATCAGCAGGAAGGCGTCCTCCGGCACGACCACGTCCTGGGCATCGGCCAGGCTTCCACCACCCTGGTGCAGACAACGTTCCGGCGGCACACCGGGCGTGCGCTGGACCTGGGGACGGGGTGCGGCATCCAGGCATTCCACCTGCTGCACCACTGCGAGCACGTGACGGCCACGGACATTTCGGAACGGGCCCTGGCCTTTACGCGGTTCAACATCCTGCTTAACGCTGAGGCGCTGTCGGTGGACCCGGCCCGGCTGGAGGACCGGGTGAGCCTGCGCCTTGGCTCGCTCCTGGAGCCCGTGGCCGGCGAGGATTTCGGCCTGGTGGTCTCCAACCCGCCCTTCGTTATCACTCCGCGGAGTGCGGGGGAGGAGACGTCAGGGCAGTTCACGTACCGCGACGGCGGCCTGCCGGGTGATGAAATTGTGGCGGCCCTCGTGGCCGGGTTACCGGCCGTGCTGGCTCCCGGCGGCACTGCACAAATGCTCGGAAACTGGGAGGTGCCGGCCGGTGCTGCCTGGCACGAGCGCCCCCAAGGCTGGGTGCCCGACGGCGTGGATGCCTGGTTCATCCAGCGGGAGATGGTGGGCCCGGAGGAGTACGCCGAAACATGGCTGCGCGACGCGTCCGAGAGCCGTGACCGGCAGCACTACCGTGACGCCTACGAGGCCTACCTTGCAGACTTCGAGTCCCGGAACGTGGCGGGAATCGGTTTCGGAATGGTGCTGCTGCGCCGGCCCGTTTCGCCCGGGCAGGCTGCCTTCAACCGGTTCGAGGAAATCACCTACCCCATCGAACAGCCCATCGGCCCCCACCTCGGCGCCGCCCTGGAACGCCAGGACTGGCTGGCAGCGAACAACATCAGCGAATCGCACCTGCTGGTGGCCGACGACGTCACCGAGGAACGCCACCAGCGGCCCGGTGCCGAACATCCCGGGGTGATCCTGCTCCGCCAAGGTGCGGGCCTGCGCCGGACAAACCTCCTCAGTACCGAACTCGCCGGGTTTATTTCCGCCTGCGACGGCGACCTGTCCGCCGGCCAGATTGCCGGGGCGCTGGAGGCCCTGCTGGGCGGCGGCGGGGATGGCCAAGGAGCCGGGGAGGAAGGGTTCGACGCCGGCTCATTCCGGCGCGGTTTGCTCACCGATGTGGCCAACCTGGTCCGGGACGGCTTCCTGATCCCGGCCTCGGACTGAGGCGCGTAAACCCCTCCGCAGAACCCCCGTCTTTTCCACATGGATGCGCACAATTCTCCAAAATATGGTGAACTAGGCCAGTATGGGCGCATCTGCCCGAGCAACCTTTTTCTGTAGGAGCACCGTGCCAAGCAAGGCCAAAACCGGCAAGAAACTCGTGATTGTGGAGTCTCCGGCCAAGAGCAAGACCATCGCCAAGTACCTTGGCGAGGGCTTCATCGTAGAGGCCTCCATTGGTCACATCCGCGACCTGCCGCAGCCGTCGGAACTCCCTGCCGAACTGAAGAAAACCTCGGTAGGCAAGTTCGCCGTCGACATTGAGCACGACTTCAAGCCCTACTACGTGGTGTCCGCGGACAAAAAGAAAAAGGTGACCGAGCTCAAGGCTGCGCTCAAGGACGCCGACGAACTTTATCTCGCAACCGATGGGGACCGCGAGGGCGAGGCCATCGCGTGGCACCTGCTGGAAGTGCTCAAGCCCAAGGTCCCGGTGTACCGGATGACCTTCGGCGAAATCACCAAGGAAGCCATCCAGCGCGCCATGGGCAACCTGCGCGATGTTGATTCGGCCCTGGTGGACGCCCAGGAAACCCGCCGTGTCCTGGACCGCCTCTACGGCTACGAAATTTCCCCGGTGCTGTGGCGCAAGGTGGCCCGTGGCCTGTCCGCGGGCCGCGTGCAGTCCGTGGTTACCCGCATGGTGGTTGACCGCGAACGTGAACGCATGGCCTTCAAGGCCGCCTCCTACTGGGACCTCACCGGTCAGTTCGGCGCCGATGCCGGTTCCTTCAAAGCCAAGCTCGCCGCCGTGGACGGTGCCAAGGTGGCCAGCGGCCGGGACTTCAACGACGACGGCGTACTGACCTCAAAGAACGTTGCCCACCTCAACGAGGAGCTGGCGACCTCCCTGTCGGCGGGGCTGCAGGACGCATCGTTCACTGTCCGGTCCGTGGACACCAAGCCGTACACCCGCCGTCCGGCTGCGCCCTTCACCACCTCCACACTGCAGCAGGAAGCGGGCCGCAAGCTCCGCTTCTCCTCCAAGAGCACCATGCAGGTGGCCCAGCGGCTGTACGAAAACGGCTACATCACCTATATGCGTACGGACTCCTCCGCGCTGAGCGACGAAGCAGTGACCGCTGCCCGGCGCCAGGCCTCGGAGCTGTACGGTCCCGAGTACATCCCGCAGTCACCTCGCGTGTACACCGGCAAGGCAGCCAACGCGCAGGAGGCACACGAAGCCATCCGTCCTGCCGGTGACTCCTTCCGCACTCCCGCGCAGGTGGCGAAGCAGCTCTCGGGCGACGAATTCCGGCTGTACGAATTGATCTGGAAGCGGACCGTCGCCTCCCAGATGGGCGACGCCAAGGGGTCGACGGCGACCATCCGCCTTGGTGCCGTTGCCTCCGACGGGCGGGACGCTGAGTTCTCCGCGTCCGGTACCGTCATCACTTTCCCCGGCTTCCTGGCAGCCTACGAGGAAGGCAAGGACGAGACCCGCGGCGACGACGACTCCGACGAAGCCCGCCGCCTTCCCAATGTGGCCAAGGGGGACGCCCTGGCTGCTTCCGAGATCATCGCGGTGGGCCACGAGACCTCACCGCCCCCGCGTTACACGGAAGCGTCGTTGACGGCGGAACTGGAGAAAAAGGGCATCGGCCGCCCGTCCACGTACGCGTCCACCATCTCCACCATCCAGGACCGCGGCTACGTCCGGAAACAAGGCTCTGCCCTGGTCCCGAGCTGGATCGCCTTCTCCGTGATCCGCCTGCTGGAGCAGCACTTCAGCGACTACGTTGATTACGAGTTCACGGCGGACATGGAAGGCGACCTGGACAAGATCGCCAACGGCCAGGCCGTAGGTGCTTCCTGGCTTAAGCACTTCTACTTCGGCGAAGACTCCGATCCGGGCCTGCTCAGCATCGTCAACAACCTGGGCGAGATCGACGCGCGGGAAATCAACTCCATTCCCATCACGGACCAGATCACGCTCCGGGTTGGCAAATTCGGCCCGTACCTGGAAAGTTCCGCAGCCACCGTTGACCCCAAGACCGGGGAGATCGTGGAGTCGGCGCGTGCCAACGTGCCGGAGGACCTCGCGCCGGACGAATTGACGGCCGCCAAGGCCATTGAGCTGATGGAGACCGCTGCACCGGAAGAACGCGTTCTTGGCGCGGATCCGCACACCGGGCACACCATCGTTGCCAAAAACGGCCGCTACGGCGCCTATGTCACCGAAATCATCCCCGAGATGACCGAGGAACAAATCGCCAACCAGCCGGTGGAGTACTACAAGAACGGCAAGCCCAAGCCGCCCAAGAAGCCGGTGAAGGCCAAGCCGCGCACTGGTTCGCTCTTCAAGTCGATGACTGTGGAGTCGGTGACCCTCGACGAGGCGCTGCAGCTGATGAGCCTGCCCCGCGTGCTCGGTGAGGACGCCGAAGGCAACCTCATTACCGTGCAGAACGGCCGGTTCGGACCGTACCTGAAGAAGGGCACCGATTCCCGGTCGATCGGCTCCGAGGAAGAGATCTTCACCATCACGCTGGAACAGGCGCTGGAGATCTACTCCCAGCCCAAGCAGCGCGGTGCCCGTGCCGCCGTGCCGCCGCTCGCGGAGTTCGGACCGGATCCGGTGTCGGAGAAGAACATTGTGGTGAAGGAAGGCCGCTTTGGCCCCTACATCACCGATGGCATCACCAACATCACCGTTCCGCGGGCCACCTCGTTGGAGGAGCTTACCCGTGAACAGGCTGTTGAACTCCTCGCCGAGAAGCGCGCCAAGGGCCCGGTAAAGCGCACCGCTACAGCCCGCAAGGCTCCGGCGAAGAAGAAGGCCACGGCGAAGAAGTAATCGGAAGACCGTTTGCGCGGGCCACTGCAACGTGGTCGAGTAGGTATATGACTGAACAGCCCGCGCACACGGATCTCCAGCCGCTCAACGACCTCGAGGAGAAGCTCGCCAAGGGCGGACAGCCTGATGCCAGCCCCGTGGACGTCATCCTGTCCTTCCTGAACAGCGAGGTCTACATCGTCAGCTCGGACGGCATCGAGGGCGAGGATTCCCAGGTGGAGCCCCTTGTTTTGGCCAATGCCGATGGCGACCCCGTCCTGGCTGTCTTCTCGCACCCGAGCCGCGTTGACCAGCAGTACCTGGCAGCAGCTCCCAACGTCCTGGGCACCCAGGGTGCGGCCATCATCGCCAACATCGGGGACGAGCTGGGTATGGTCATCAACCCGGGCGCGGCCTACGGTTTCGAGATCAACCCCGAAGGCGTGGCCAACATCAAGCGTGACTTCAAGCGTGCTGACGAGCTTCCCGGCGACGCCCCGGCCGATCCGGCCGGAAACTGACTTTCTACCGCTGCCGGTTTGATGTGACGTGCCAGTTGGATCAGAAGGACCCGGCCGGGCAATAATGGCAGCATGCGGCTAGGCGTCCTCGATATCGGGTCCAACACTGTCCACCTCCTCCTGGTGGATGCCCACCCCGGCGCGCGGCCAGTGCCCTTTGCATCGCACAAACGGCCGCTGTCCCTGGTCCAGTACCTGGAGCCGGACGGCAGCATCAGTGACGCCGGCCAGCACGAACTCACCGAATTCGTGCTGGAAGCGTGGGAGTTCGCCGCCCGGCATAATGCCGAGGACCTCCTTGCTTTTTGTACCTCCGCCATCCGCGAGGCCACCAACGGCCCCGAGGTCCTGGCCCGGGTCAAGCACGAGACCACCGTCACGCTGCAGGAACTCACCGGCAGCGAAGAAGCGTCCATGACCTTCTTCGCTGTCCGTCGCTGGCACGGCTGGGGTGCCGGACCCATCCTGAACCTGGATATCGGCGGCGGCTCCTTTGAGATGGCCTTCGGCCAGGACGAACTCCCGGAGGTCGCCACCTCGGTTCCCCTTGGCGCCAGCAGGCTCACCCGGGACTGGCTGGATGAGGACCCGCCCTCGGCCAAGAGCGTCAAGGAACTGCGGCGCTACATCCGTGCCACGCTCAAGCCCGCGGTGCGTGAGTTCGACGGGCTGGGCCGGGCCAATGTCGTCGCCGGAACCTCCAAGACCTTCCGGTCCCTCGCCCGGATCGCCGGTGCCGCTCCCAGCGCGGCGGGCCCCTACGTCAAGCGAGAGCTGCGCGGTTCGGACCTGGGGGTCTGGGCGCAGCGCATCTCGGCGATGAAAGCCGAGGACCGGCTCCACTTGCCTGCCGTTTCCGAGGCGAGGGCACACCAACTGCTTGCCGGGGCGCTCGTCGCCGAGACGGCTTTGGAGCTCTTCAAGTTCAAGAAAATCACGATTTGCCCGTGGGCGCTCCGTGAAGGCCTGATTCTGCGCCGCCTCGACCAGCTGGTGTTCTCTGGTCCGTTGGAGCCCGCCGCGCATGTAGTGGCGGCAGCCGTGGAGGCATCTGTCTAGGACAGGCGGTTAAATGCGGAAGCACCGGGACCGGCAACAGGAAAATGGGGGAAAACCTGTTGCCGGCCACCGGTGCCCTGGCAGGCATCCCCATGCCTGCCGCATCACTCGCACCCTCAATGAGGTAATAACTACAGTAGGGGCGCAACTTGTGAGGGACCTGCGCTGAACATGGGAGCCAGCTGTGAACCTATTTCGGCCAGTTCCCGTTCAGGGGATGTTTGCTCACTGATTTCTGCGCCCGGAGGATCAAACTGCAATGATGGAGCCATGAGCAACCGAATCGCATTCCTTGGCTGTGGGTCCATGAACGAAGCCATCCTCGGCGGCCTGCTGGAAGCCGGTACAGACCCGGCCGACGTCGTGGCCACCGTACGGCGCGCGGAGCGTGCCGCGGAACTCGCCGAGCGCTATCACGGCATCACCGCGATCGCCGGTGAGGAAGAGCCGGATAACAACAAGCAGGCAACCAAGGGGTCCGGCGTCGTGATCCTGGGTGTAAAGCCTGTTGGCATCACCGACCTCGCCCGCGAGATCAGCGGTTCTTTGGCTCATGACACCGTGGTAGTGAGTGTAGCGGCCGCTGTTTCCATCGCCCAGCTTGAAGCCGCCCTGCCCGCCGGCCAGCCGGTGATCCGCAGCATGCCCAACACGCCTGCCAAGCTGGGACGCGGCGTCGTATCAGTTTCTCCGGGCACCAACTGCACCCCGGAACAGCTGCAGAAGGTCAAGGACATCCTGCAGGGCGCCGGAACCGTTGTCGAGGTGCCGGAAGGACAGGTAGACGCCCTGTCGGCCATCAGCGGCTCAGGCCCCGCTTACGCCTTCTACCTTGCCGAGGCTATGGCTGCCGCAGGGGAGGAGCTGGGCCTGGACGCGGAACTGTCCCTGCTCCTGGCCCGCGAAACCGTGGCCGGCGCCGGATTTATGCTCGCCGAGCCCGGCGCCAGTCCCGCGGCGTTGCGCAAAGCGGTGACCAGCCCCAACGGCACCACGGAGCGGGCCATCGCAATCTTCGACGAGCGGGGCATTCCGTCCATCATCGCCGCCGGAGCGCGCGCAGCAGCGGACAGGGCAGCGGAGATCACCAAACAACTGGGCTGACGTGGGCCCATCGGTTCACGGCCGGGCCGCGAAGCGCTCCAGCAGGTCCACGTGCCCGGACACGATCAGCATGTCGCGGGAGGACACTTTGGTTTCCGGCCGCGCGTAGGTGAAGTCCTCGCCGGGTGATTTGACGCCCACAATCGTTACGCCGTACTTGGAGCGGACCTTGGACTCGTCGAGGGTGAACCCGACTGTTTCGCGCGGCGGGTACATCTTTACGATGGCGAAATCGTCGTCGAACTCGATGAAGTCCAGCATGCGCCCGGACACCAGGTGGGCAGCCCGGACCCCGGCGTCGGCCTCGGGGTAAATGACATGGTTGGCGCCGATGCGGGTGAGGATCTTGCCGTGCGAGGGCGTAATGGCCTTCACCCACAGATGCTCAATGCCAAGATCCACCAGGTTCACGGTGATCAGCACCGAGGACTCGATGGACGTGCCAACGCCCACGACGGCGGAGCTGAACTCCTGCGCGCCCAGCTGGCGGAGCGCGTCGATGTTGGTGGCATCGGCCTCGACAACGTGCGTCAGGAGGGGCGCCCACTTCTGCACCAGGGTCCGGTCCCGTTCGATCGCGAGCACTTCCCGGCCTTGCTTGACCAGCTGCTCGGCGGTGGAGGAACCGAAGCGGCCCAGCCCGATGACCAGCACCGGGGCGTTGTGTGCGGGCCGCCGGGGGGCGTCTGGGGAACTAGCCAATTATGGGCCTTTCTTCGGGGTAGTGGTACAGCTGGCTGCGCTGGCGCAGGGCCAGGGCGGCGGCGAGGGTCACGGTGCCCACGCGGCCGGCGAACATCAGGGCGCTGAGTACGTACACGCCCGACGGCGGCAGCTCGGCACTGAGGTTGGTACTCAGCCCCACCGTGGCAAAAGCCGAGATGGTTTCGAACAGCACCCTATCCAGCGAAGCGCCGCTGATGTGGAGCAGGAGGAAGGCGGAGACGGACACCAGGGTGGCGCCGGCGACGATCACCGAAATAGCCACCCGCATGGTGCCCTGCGGGATGGTCCTGCCGTAGACCTTGACGTCGGCGTCGCCCCGCGCTTCCGCCACGATGGCCAGGAACATTACGGCAATGGTTGTCACTTTGATGCCGCCCGCCGTCGATGCAGAACCCCCGCCGGCAAACATCAGGGCGTCCGTCAGGAGCATGGTGGTGGACTCCATCTGGTTCTGGTCCACCAGGTTGAATCCGCCGGACCGCGTCATGACGGAGGCGAACAGGGCGTGCGTGATCTTGTCACCGAAATCCATCCCCCCGATCGTCCTGGAGTTGTCCCACTCCATCAGCCCCCAGAGGAACGTACCGGCCAGCAGCAGGATGAAAGAGACCTGGATGGTGAGCTTGGTGTGCAGGTTCCACTTTTTCCAGTTCAGCCCGTTCTGCTGCAGGACCATCACCACGGGAAATCCGAGGCTGCCCAGGAAGACGCCCAGCATTAGGGGGATGAGGATCCAGAGGTCCGTCTCATAGGGCACGATGCCGTCCGAGTGCGGGGTGAAGCCGGCGTTGTTGAAGGATGAGATGGCGTAGAAGATGCCGTGCCAGACAGATTGCCAGAAGGGCTCGCCCAAGGTCAGGAACCGCGGAATAAGGGCCAGCGCAAGGATTCCTTCGATGACCACGGAGGTGGTGATGACGATCCGCAGCAGGGTACCCACCTCGCCCAGGCGGCCGGCATTGTTCATGGATTCGGCTGCGATGATTTTTCCGCGGACACCGAGGCGTTTGCTGACCATCAGGGCCAGCAATGAAGCCAGTGTCAGGGTGCCAAGGCCGCCGATGAAGATGCCGATGAGGATGACGAGCTGGCCGAAGAAGGACCAGTGCACCGCCGTCGAAACCACTGTCAGGCCGGTGACGCAGACCGCGGAGACGGCTGTGAACAGAGCCTGGTGCGGCGGTGTGACAGTACCGGTGGCGGAGGAGATGGGCAGGGAAAGCAGGAACGTGAACACCAGGCACACGGCGGCGAACGCACTCAGCGCAAGCCGGGCCGGCGAGGTGTTGGCAATCTCGTCAATAAAGTCGCGGAGCCGCGTCAGAACCCAGAGGCCCTCCCGCTCCTGCGCGGGATGCCAGTTGGCCGGGTTCCGGGGCCTCGACTGGCTTTGCGTCATGTGTGGCTTGTCCTTGGTCGAATCTGCTTCCCTCAGTAGTAAACCACTTATGCCGGCGTAATGGCCGGGCCGGAAGGGGCATGGGCTCGGGTAGCCTGTGATTGATGACATATCTGCCCGGTCTTAGCCAGCCCGCGCCGCCGACGACGGTGGTGTGGGGCGCCGGCATGACCGCATACAATTTCGGTCCGGGCCACCCGATGGCGCCCGAACGGATGGACCTCACTGCGCGTTTGGCCCGAAGCCTGGGACTCTTCGACCTCGGCCACGTTTCAGTGGCAGAGCCCGGCGTCGCCACCGATGCTGAGCTGGAATCAGTCCACGCGGCTGAATTCGTGGCTGCGGTCCGCAGGGTCAGTGAGGATCCCTATGCGGCTGATGAAGCCCGCGGCCTGGGCACCGAAGACGATCCTGGGTTCGCCGGTATGCATGAAGCCGCCGCGCGGCTGGCCGGCGGGTCGCTGCTGGCCGCTGCCAGGATCCTGGAGGGCTCGGCCCTGCACGCGGTGAACTTCGGCGGGGGCATGCACCATGCCGCACGTGAGAAGGCGAGCGGGTTTTGTATCTACAACGATGCCGCGCTGGCCGTGCAGAGGCTGCTCGACGGCGGCATCCGCAAGGTGGCGTACATCGACGTCGACGCCCACCACGGGGACGGGACGGAGAGCATCTTTTGGGATGATCCCCGTGTGCTCACCGTATCCCTGCACGAAAGCGGTCTCACGCTGTTCCCTGGCACCGGGTTCGCCAACGAGATCGGGGGGCCCAAGGCTGAGGGAAGCGCGGTCAACATCGCGTTGCCTTCGGGGACGGGTGACGCAGGCTGGTTGCGGGCGTTCCACGCCGTGGTGCCACAGCTCGTGGGAGCCTTCCAGCCCGAGGTGATCGTCAGCCAGCACGGCTGTGATTCGCACCGCACGGATCCGCTCACGCACCTCAACCTCAGCGTGGACGGGCAGCGGGAGGCGGCCACCGCCGTCGGGAATCTCGCCGCGCGCTATTGCGGCAACCGCTGGATTGCCACCGGCGGCGGCGGGTACAACGTCCTGCACGTGGTTCCGCGGTCCTGGAGCCACCTGATTGCCATCGCCGCCGGGAGGCCGGTGCCGCTGCGGACCGCCGTCCCGGAGGACTGGCGGATGTATGTCGAGGACAAATTCGGGGCGGCAGCGCCCGGACTGATGGGCGATGACGTGGAGCTCTGGTGGCGGTCCTGGGAAGTGGGGTTCGACCCCAATGACGCCGTGGACCGAACAGTGATGGCCACCCGCAAGGCTGTATTTCCCCTTCACGGGCTGGACCCCTGGTTCGACTAAGCGACGTGTCCTCCTTCTGCCCGTGGCCGGCGAAATAGTTGATGCCTTTCGGGGCATATGTCGCTAGGGTTGGAGGCATGGTGACAGACGACGTATTTGCCGTCATTGCGGAATCGACCCGGCGGGACATCCTGACCTCCCTTCGTTCCGGAGACAAGGCCGTGGGGGAGCTCGTGGAGGAACTGGCAGCGAGCCAGCCCACCATTTCCAAGCACCTGAAAGTCCTGCGGGAAGCCCAGCTGGTGAGCATGCGCGCGCAGGGCCAGAAGCGCTACTACGCGCTGAACCGCAAACCGCTGGAAGGGATCGCCAGTTGGCTTGAGACCTTCGACGTCGGCGCTGCGGCTCCCGCCCAGAAGCCTCCGGCAGCGTCCGCCTCGATCCCGGACACCGGTTCTGCCGCGCCTTCCGCCCCGGCCAGGCGCGACGACGTCACAGCCGATGCGGTGGCGGCAGGGGCTGTTTCGGCCGGCGTGCTGGCGCCCGACGGCGCTGACCTGAGTCCCGCCGTCGTCATCCCTGGCGGAACCACTGCCCCCCTCAGCGATGACAGCGTGCCCCAGCAGATAGGCCGGACCGTGGGCCGCGCGGCCACCAAGGCGGCTGACCTGCTGGCGAACCTGCCCAACCTGCCCAAGTTCGGCCGCAAGAAGTAGCCCCTAAACAACGTAAGCAGCCTCCCTGTCCAGCAAGGACATGGAGGCTGCTTACGTGGGCGGGTCCTACTTGTTCAGCAGGCGCACGTGGTCCGGGGTCAGCTCGGACAGCTTGCTGACGCCCAGCAAAGCCATGGTGCGGGCCATGTCCTTTTCGAGGATCTGAATGGTGCGGTCGACGCCTGCCCTGCCGCCCGCCATCAGGCCGTAGAGGTAGGCCCGGCCGATCAGGGTGAAGTCCGCGCCGAGGGCCAGGGCGGCCACAATGTCCGCGCCGCTCATAATGCCGGTGTCCAGCATGATCGCAGCGTCAGTGTTGTCCGCGGTAAACGCCTGCTTGACCTCGGGGAGCAGGTGGAACGGGATGGGTGCGCGGTCCAACTGGCGGCCGCCGTGGTTGGAGAGGACCACACCGTCTGCGCCGTGGTCTACTACCCGGCGGGCGTCCTCGACCGTCTGGATGCCCTTGACCACCAGCTTGCCCTTCCAGGTTTCGCGCAGCCAGTCCAGGTCCTCGAAGGTGAGGGTGGGGTCGAACATGGAGTTGATCAGGTCCGCCACGGTACCCGTGTAGCGGGATAGCGAGGCGAACGTGAGCGGCTCGTGGGTGAGGAAGTTGAACCACCAGGCAGGGCGGTAGGAAGCGTCCAGGACAGTCTTGATGGTGAGCGCCGGCGGGATGGTCATGCCGTTGCGGACGTCGCGGAGGCGGGCGCCGGCCACTGCGGTGTCCACCGTGACCATCAGGGTGTCGTTCCCTGCTTTGGCGGCACGCTCGATGAGCTCCAGGGAGCGGTCGCGGTCCGTCCACAGGTACAGCTGGAACCAGTTGCGGCCGTTCGGAGCGGCTGCTGCCACATCCTCGATCGAGGCGGTGCCCATGGTGGAGAGCGTGTAGGGGATTCCGGCGGCTTCGGCGGCCTGGGAACCGGCGTACTCACCTTCGGACTGCATCATCCGGGTGAAGCCGGTGGGGGCGATGCCCACCGGGAGGCGGGAAGGCTTGCCCAGGATGTCGGTGCTCAGGTCGATGGTGGACACGTTCCGCAGGATGCCGGGACGGAATTCGATGTCCAGGAACGCCTGGCGGGCGCGGCGGAGGGTGATCTCCTCCTCGGCAGCGCCGTCCGTGTAATCAAAGGGCGCCTGCGGGGTGCGGCGCTTGGCGATGTCGCGCAATTCCCAGACGGTGCTGGCGCGCTTGAGCCGGGCTTCCTTGCTGAACTCGGGCTTCTTGAACTGCATCAGGGGAGCCAGGTCGGAGTATTTGGGGATGCGGCGCTTCAGGGCTGCCGGGACGGCGGACGCCTTTCCCGCAGGAGCCGCTGCTGCTGCGGGCACGGACGTCACCGGAACATCCGTGGCGTCCGGCGCGGGCGTGGTCTCCGGGTTGTTGGGCTGGATGGTGTGGGTCATGGCGTCCTCCGTTGGGCCGGTGACAGGTCTGCCGTTCGCGCAAACCGTTCTGTGGTCTAACCACACTGTAGGGCATGTGGTCCAACCACATCAACTACTATTGCCACATGAAGACCCATCAGCTTGTCCTGTCATGGATTGAGAACGAGCTTTCCGAGGGGCGGCTGGCAGTAGGCGGCCGCCTGCCCGCGGAGCGTTCACTGGCCGAGCAGCTCAAGGTGTCCCGAACTTCGGTCCGGGAGGCCATCCGGATTCTCGAGGCGATGGGGGTTGTCCGCGCGGGAGTAGGGTCCGGTCCCGAGGCAGGGACAGTAGTCATTTCGGATCCGACGGCGGCCCTCGGCTCCGCCTTGCGGCTGCACGTTGCCACCCAGCACCTCCCAGTGGCCGACATTGTGGAGACCCGTGTGCTCCTGGAGTCGTGGGCGGTGTCCCATGCCAAACCTGATTCACCGGAGCTGGCCGGCGCCTCCCGGCTCCTGGAGAAGATGGACGCCGAAGGGGTGGAGGTGGATGAGTTCCTTGCCCTGGACGTCCGTTTCCACCTGGCCCTGGCGGACGCGGCGGGGAACGCAGTGGTCAGCGCGATGATGGGATCGCTGCGGGAATCCATTACCGGCTATGCGTCCCGGCTTACGGCCAACCTGCCGGACTGGGATGCCACGGCAGCCCGTCTGCGCACCGAACACCACGACATTCTCGCCGCCGTTCAGAATAACGACGGCGAGCGGGCGGCCAAGCTGGTGGCTGCCCACATCGAGGGCTACTACCGCGAGGCCGGAGTTGGCCCTAACGCTGATGAGGCGCGGGGTTAGCCGTGCACGGTTGAGCGCGGAGCCTTGGCCGGGCCGCTGCTGGCCCTGACCTGGAGGCGCGGCTGGTACCGGCTGCCGGGCGCGTCGTTGTCTTCCTTGCGGATCAGCGCGCGGAGCTGGCGCCACGCCTGCTCGCCCAGTTCGGTGATCGGGACGGCGGCGGTGGTGAGTGCAGGCGTGGTGTATCTGGCGAAGGGGATGTCATCGAAACCCGTCACTGAGATGTCGCCCGGAACGTCGAGGCCGCGTTCGTGGAGCCCGCTCATGAGGCCCATGGCCACCAGGTCGTTGAACGCAAGAATTCCGGTGGCGCCGCTTTCCAGTACTGCGTCCACGGCTTCATGCCCGGTGTCGAAGTCCGAGCCGCCTTCCAGCATCCGGACATCCACGTGGGGGTGGGCGGCCTTGAATGCTTCCAGGCCCTGGAGCCGCATGCCGTTGGACGCGCTTCGCGGCGGCCCGGCCAGGAATGCCAGCCGGGTGTGGCCCAAGTCCACCAGGTGCTCGGCGAGGTCCTGCACCCCCTGGCCGTAGTCCACCACCAAACTTGGTACATCCGCTGCCGCGGTAGTGCGGTTGATCAGCACCAGCGGCCGGAGTGACGGCGCAATCTCTTCCAGTTCAGAGTCGCTCATACGCGGAGCACACAGGACCAGGCCGTCGCAGCGCCGGCGGGCTTCGCCGGCGAGAATGGTTTCTTCGCTGGAAACTTCGAAGGAGTCGGCGATCAGGACTCGGTACCCGTCCTGGGCAGCCGCACGGCTCAGGCCACGCAGGATTGCCTGGAACGTGGGGTTTGCCAGGTCCGGCACCACGATGCCGATCGTGTCGGTCTTGCCCAGGGCGAGGCTGCGGCCCACCGGGTTGGGCTGGTACTTCAACTCCGCGGCAGCGGCCCGGACGCGGGAGGCGATGTCCGGGTCCACGGTGAAGTTGCCGTTCATTACGCGGGACACCGTCGCATGGGACACCCCAGCCTTGACCGCAACATCCGCGATCCCGATCCTGCCGGTTGCCGATCTCCTGACCATGGTGGTCCCTTCCTAAGCGCGGCGGGGCGTGCCCTGAGCCGTGTTGCTGCCCGCCGGCAGGTTTCTGCCGGGTCCTCCGGCGGTGTATTGAGTCAAAGCATATACCGGCGCGGGAAAGCGATTTCTACTGTTTTCCCAAGTTTTCCCACAACTTTCGGGCTACTGTGGGCGACTTCATCAGGGGAAGCAGTAGAAAACGCTTTCTCCCAACGCTGATAATGGTTGACGGATGTACGTTCCGGTTGGTACAAATCTAATAGCGACCTGAGAAAACGCTTTCTTAGGCAGGTGCAGCAGTGCACCCATTGTCGAACGTCAGAGGCCGCCCGCTGCGGCCGGGTATTAGCTTTCGAAAGGGACCCCTCATGGTCAACACAGCCGAGTCGAGTACTGCTGCAGAGGCGGCAACAACTGCCGCGGACACCGCCGCCGCCGTCGGTGCTGCAGGACGGAACGGCAAAGCCCGCATTGCTTTGATCGGCACCGGCGGCCGCTCCGAAATGTATATCCGCGCCATCTTCGGCAAGCACGCAGACACCGCCGAACTGGTGGCGTTCTCGGACGTCAACCCCGGCCGCGTGGAGTTCTACCAGAAGCTCATCCAGGAACTCGGCGCCCCGGGTCCTGTAGCGTCCTTCGATCCTGCCGACCTCACCGCCTTCATCCAGGACAACAACATCGACCGCGTGGTGGTGACCACGCCGGACTACACCCACGCCGACTACATTGTTGAGGCACTGCGCGCAGGGGCCGACGTCGTTGTCGAAAAGCCGCTCACCATTGACGCCGAGGGCTGCCGCCGCATCACCCGGGCTGTCCACGAGACCGGCCGCAACGTCGTGGTGACGTTCAACTACCGCTACTCGCCGCGCAACAGCGCCCTAAAGGAGATCATCCAGAGCGGCGTGATCGGCAAGGTAACGTCCATCGACTTCAGCTGGGTCCTGGACACCGTGCACGGCGCGGACTACTTCCGCCGCTGGCACCGTGAAAAGAAGAACTCCGGCGGCCTGCTGATCCACAAGGCCTCCCACCACTTCGACCTCGTCAACTGGTGGATTGACGACGTTCCCGAGCGGGTCTTCGCCTCCGGCGGACTCAAGTTCTACGGCGACAAGAATGCCGCTGAGCGCGGACTCGGTCCGCGCCCCGAGCGCGGAACGCCGGACGCGGATGCTGCTGTCCAAGCCAACGCAGTGAAGGATCCGTTCACCCTCGACCTGCGGGAAGATGAGCGGCTCAAGGCACTCTTCCTGGACAACGAGCACTACGACGGCTACCGCCGGGACCAGGACGTCTTCACCGGCGGCATCACCATTGAGGACAACCTCGCGCTGGTAGTGGAGTACCAGGGCGGCCCGCGCCTGAGCTACTCGCTTAATGCCCACAGCCCCTGGGAGGGCTACCGGGTAGCGGTCAACGGCACCGAAGGCCGCGCCGAGCTGGAGGTCGTGGAACGCGCTGCCGTTACCAGCAGCACGGACAAAAAGACCGTAGTGGACCCGAGCGCAACCCCCATCGAAGAGGATGACGCCATCCGCCGCAACGGCGAACGCCTGGTGGTCCAGCGCCACTGGGAAGCCGCCTACGAGGTGCCCATCGTCAACGGTGAAGGAGGCCACGGCGGCGGTGACGAACTGCTCCTCTCGGACCTCTTCAACGGGCCGGGCGAGGATCCGCTGGGGCGCCCCTCGGGCTACCTTGACGGGCTGCGTTCCGTCTCTGTCGGCATCGCCGGCAACCGCTCCCTCGAGTCCTCCCTGCCCGTACGCATCGAGGACCTGGACCTCGGCGTCGACCTCCGCCGCGGCAACTGACGAGCGGGCTGGGAATAACCATGAGCAGAATATTTGTCACCGGCGGCTCCGGCCGCCTGGGCCGAAGCGTTGTGGCCGGGCTCGCCGGCAAGGGCCACCAGGTCGTCTCGGTGGACCGCGACGCCGTCCCTGCTGACCAGCTGCCGGCCGGCGTCGTGCAGGAAACTGCCGACCTCCTGGCCCCGGGCGAGGCGCTGCGCCTCCTCCGGGAAACCACGCCCGACGCCGTCATCCACCTTGCGGCGATAGCGGTACCGTTCAGCGCGCCCGAGGATGTCATCTTCGCCACGAACACCCGGCTCGCCTTTGCCGTGATCAGTGCGGCGACGGAGGTTGGCGTGGAGAAGATCGTCACCGCCAGCAGCCCCACCGTACTGGGCTACGGTTCACCCGCAGGCTGGCTGCCGCCGTCGTTCCCGCTGGACGAGCGGACCCCGCCGCGGCCATGGAACGCGTACGCGTTGTCCAAACTCATCGCGGAGCAGACAGTGCAGACTTTCGCTGCCGCCCAGGGTGAGAAGATCCGCTATGCGGCGTTCCGCCCGTGCTTTGTCATCTCGCCGGAGGAATGGGAAGGCGCACCGACGCAGCAGGGCCACACGCTCGCCGAACGGCTGGCCGATCCCGCCCTGTCCGCGCCCGCACTGTTCAACTACGTGGATGCCCGGGACGTGGCGGACTTCCTGGACCTGCTGCTGGAGAAGATGCCGTCCATCCCCAACGGGGAAACCTTCTTTGTCGGAGCCGCAGATGCCCTGGCCACCGCGCCGCTGGCGGAACTGATGCCCAGGTTCCTGCCCGGAAGCGAGGCCCTCAGCGCAGGACTCGCCGGCACCAGCCCAGCCTTCTCCATCGCCAAAGCACAGGAACTCCTGGGCTGGCACCCCACGCGCAGCTGGCGCACTGAACTGAAGTCCCACCCCACCCTCAACGACGAGAACTCTGCGCTGGTTGCCGCCGGCAGCGGAGCCAAGGAGACACCATGAAATTCGACGGCGTACTGTTCTTCCCCGTCACCCCGTTTACGGCCGACGGCGCCGTTGACGTAGAGCTGCTCAAGGAACACATCAGCTCCCGCCTCCCGTTCGGGCCCGGCGGCGTCTTCCCCGCCTGCGGCACCGGCGAATTCCACGCCCTCAGCATCGAAGAGGTCCGCACCGTGGTGACGGCCGCCGTCGAGGTTGTCGCAGGAAAGGTGCCGGTAGTAGCCGGTGCCGGCGGTCCGCTGGGCCACGCCATTGCTGCGGCCCGGGCTGCGGAAGAAGCCGGCGCGGACGCACTCCTGGTGCTGCCGCCGTACCTGGTCACCGGCCCCACCGACGGGCTCGTGGCGTACATTGAGGCCGTGGCCGACGCCAGCAGCCTGCCGGTAATCGTCTACCACCGCGGCAACGCCAAGTTCACCGCCGCGTCCATGGCGCATCTGGCTGCCAACCCGAAGGTGGTCGGCTTCAAGGATGGCCTGGGGGACGTGGGCCTGGCCCAGGAAATCGTGTCCGCGGTGCGTGCCACCGGACGGGAGGACTTTGCGTTCTTCAACGGCCTGCTGACCGCGGAGCTGACCCAGGGCGCCTACCGCGGCCTCGGCATCCCGCTCTACTCCTCGGCCGCCTTCGCGATGGCACCGGAGATCGCTAAGGCCTACTACGACACGTACATGGCCGGCGACGAGGACCGCCGCAACGCCCTGCTGGAAGGCTTCTATGCGCCGCTGGTCCGGCTCCGCGACCAGACCCCGGGCTTCGGCGTCTCGCTGATCAAGGCGGGCCTGCGCCTGGGCGGACTGCCCGTCGGCTCCGTGCGCCCGCCGCTGGTTGACCCCACGGAGGAGCAGCTGGTGCAGCTGAAGGCCATCCTCGCCAAGGGCTACGAGCTGGCTGGCCGCTGATGAGTGCCCCCGCAACTGTTGCCGTCCGCACGGAGCCGCGCATCACGGGCCTGACCACCCGGCTCATCACCGTTCCGCTGCGCCGCAGCTGGGGTGTTGAGGCGCCGGAAAACCATGTGATCACCACGGAGATCCACACGGACGACGGCGGCGCGGGGCACGGTTTCTCCTGGACGCCCACCATTGGTCCGCAGGCAGTCAAGGCCCTGCTGGATTACGACATCGCCCCGTTCATCACCGGGCTGCCTGCCAACCCGGAGGTTGTGTGGGACGCGGTATGGAAACGGTTGCATGAAGCCGGCGGCGGGGGATTGACCACCATAGCCATGGCCGGGGTGGACCTGGCCCTCTGGGACCTGCGGGCCTCCCGTGCCAACACCTCCGTCAGCGGACTCCTGGGGCAGCGCCAGGAGTCCGCGGAGGTGTACGGCTCGGGAGTGAACCTGCATTACAGCCTCGAAGAGCTCGTAGCCCAGACTGAGCGGTGGGTTGCCGCCGGACACCAGGCAGTGAAGATCAAGGTGGGCAAGCCGGACATCCGCGAGGACGCCGAACGGGTGGCCGCGGTCCGCGCCGTCCTGGGGCCAAACCGGAAGCTGATGATCGACGCCAACCAGCGCTGGGACCTGCCCACCACGCTCAAAGCCCTAAACGTCCTGTCCGGGTTTGGCCTTGAATGGCTCGAGGAGCCCATCCGCGCGGACGACCTCTGGGCCTACCGCAGGCTCCGGAAGCACTCGCCCGTGCCGATCGCCCTTGGCGAAAACCTGCACACCATCTACCGCTTCCGCGATTTCATCGAAGCGGAAGCAGTGGACATCATCCAGCCCAACATCATAAGGGTGGGTGGCATTACACCGTTCCGGCGCATTGTTGAGCTTGCGCGGACCAACAGCATCAAGGTGATGCCGCACCTGCTCCCCGAATTGTCCGGCCAGCTGGCGCTCACGCTCGCGGAGCCCACATTGGTGGAGGACGTGGAGGAGGCATCCTTTGAGCAGCTGGGGATCCTGGCCGGCCCTTCGCCGGTCCGGTTCAGCAACAGCCGGCTGACGCTCACCGACCAGCCCGGACTTGGCTTCCGCTTCCACGACGCAGGCTAAAGCAGATCAACGCAGACTCGATGAATCCAGACACGAAGAACAGGTACCTCAAGTGACAACTGCAACCCTTTCCCTGTCCGAGCTCACGGCCGCCGCCACCGAGGCAGCCAAAATCTCCGCAGCAGCCTCCGACGCGGAACGCGCCGCATGGCTCACGGCCGTGGCCGACGCACTCGACGCCAACGCCGCGGAACTGGTGGAGATCGCGGATTCCGAGACGAGCCTTGGCGCAACCCGCCTCACGGGCGAAGTGGCCCGGACAACCGGGCAGCTGCGCCTGTTCGCCCGCGTGATCACCGAGGGTTCCTACCTCGAAGCCGTGATTGACCATGCCGACCCCAACTCCACGCCACCCAAGCCTGACCTCCGCCGGATCCTGCGGCCCATCGGCCCGGTTGCGGTGTTCTCCGCGTCCAACTTCCCGTTCGCCTTTTCCGTAGCCGGCGGAGATACCGCTTCCGCCCTTGCCGTGGGTTGCTCCGTCATCGTCAAAGCCCACTCGGGCCACCTGCGGCTCTCGGAGCGGACAGCCGAAATCATGGCCGACGCACTCTCTGCCGCAGGAGCGCCGGAAGGCCTCTTCGCCCTCGTGGCCGGCCGCGAGGTGGGAACGGCGCTGGTCCAGGATCCCGCCATCAAAGCAGTCGGCTTCACCGGCTCCATCCCCGGTGGCCGCGCCCTCTTCGACCTGGCCACGTCCCGCCCCGAGCCCATCCCGTTCTACGGCGAACTCGGCAGCCTGAACCCCGTCGTCGTTACCGAGCGGGCCCTGGCGGAGCGCTCCGCGCAGCTTGCCGAGGGTCTGGCCGGATCCTTCACCCTTGGCGCCGGACAGTTTTGCACCAAGCCCGGGCTGGTCTTCCTTCCGGCGGGAACGGACTTCGCCGCGAAAGTGGCGGAGGCCAGCAAGGACAAGCCGGCGCTCGGCATGCTGACCACCCGGATCGCCGAGGCGTACCCGGACGGCCTGCGCAGCTTCGCTTCCGTGGAAGGCGTTGACGTGGTGAGCGGCAGCGTGGACCAGGATGCGGTGTCCGATGGGGCCGCCCCGGTGGTCTTCTCCACCTCCGCCGCGAAGGCTCTTGAACGCCCCGAGGAACTGCTGGAGGAGTGCTTCGGCCCCACCACCATGCTGATCGAATACACGGACCAGGAGGAGCTGTCCGCAGTCCTGGCCAAGGTACCGGGCAGCCTGACCGCCACGGTTCACTCCCAGCCGGGCGAGGACGTTTCCGGGCTCGTGGAACAGCTGTCCAACCTGGCCGGCCGCGTCCTCTTCGACGGCTGGCCCACCGGCGTGGCCGTCAACTGGGCACAGCAGCACGGCGGTCCCTACCCGGCCACCACCTCGCTCTTCACCTCGGTGGGGGCGACGGCGGTCCGCAGGTTCCAGCGTCCCGTTGCCTACCAGGATGCCCCCGAAACGGTCCTGCACCCGGCCCTGCGCGAAAGCAACCCGCTGGGCATCCCGCGCCGGGTGGACGGAGAACTGGTCCTTCCCCAGTAACGCTCTCTCACTTGATGTTGGTTTAACCGAAACGCTCTCTCAGTTGGTGCCAGTATTACGGCTACAACTGAGAGAGCGTTTCGCGTTTTGCGCAGACTGTCAAGCTGTGTGGAGTCATTGGGTTGGTTGTTTTGTTGTTGCCGGTAGGTTGATGCCGGCGTGGCTGGCGGGGGTTGGTGTGCTGGGGCGCTGGTGGAAGCGTGCGGGGTTTTTGTCG
>NZ_JAMKFI010000011.1:192798-213097 GCF_024494415.1 Pseudarthrobacter sp. R1
GTGTTCATGACGGTGAGGAGGTGTTCGTACTGGTCGGTGGTGGCGAAGATTTCGATGTGGTGCAGGCCGTGGCGGGGTTTGCGGATGAAGGCGCCTTGGGTATGGCGGAGGGCTTCTTCGCTGGGTTCGGTGCCGTCGGCGTCGATGGTGTCGGCCCAGCGGCGGGCGACGCGGGCGAGGAAGTCCGGGTCGGCGGTGGCGGCTGTGGTGGTGAGGTTTTCCTCGATCAGCTCCAACCGCTCCGGTGTTGCAGCCTTGGTCGCGGGCGGTGAGGGCTTGGCGTTGGGCGGGGGTGAAGAGCCGGGTTTTGCGGCCGAGGTCCAGGATTTCGCCGTGGGTGCCGAGGAGGGCGGGGATGATGTCGGCGTCGCAGGCGATTTTGCGGATTGTCGCGGCGGCGACGGGGCCGGTGAAGGCGAAGTTCCCCGTGCCGGTACCGGTGGCCGTACCACTGGGGCGTGTGTGGTAGGGAAGGAGGTCCTGGTAGTTGATGGTGGCGATGATCTGTGGGCGGTTGCCGCCGGTGGCGGGCAGGGTGTTGGTGGCCAGGGCGGTTTTGACGGCGCCGATGATTCCCTCGAGCTGTTTCTGCGGCCGGGTGCGCCGGTCCAGGTCCACGTCGCCGTCCCGCCAGGGATCAGTACCAGTACCAGCACCAGCACCAACACCCGTGCCAGTGCCAGCAGCAGCACCGGTGCCAGTACCAGTGCCTGCGCCGGTGGTGGTGCGGGGGTTGGTGGCGGTGTTCATGACGGTGAGGAGGTGTTCGTACTGGTCGGTGGTGGCGAAGATTTCGATGTGGTGCAGGCCGTGGCGGGGTTTGCGGATGAAGGCGCCTTGGGTATGGCGGAGGGCTTCTTCGCTGGGTTACTCCGTCACTGGCTGAGAGGCAAGCCATTCCTTCCTCGTCCCGTACGGCTGCACGTAATACTCATGCACCAATTCCCGAATCTCATCACGGCTAATACCCCGCGGACCAACAGTCATGGCTGCTCCCGTTCCCTTCGATCACTGATTGACTCACAACCAGCCTGACGTAGAGGGTTGGCGCATTAAGTGAGAGAGCGTTTTGGCTAGAGCTGGAGGGTGGCGGGACGCTCGAGCCCGTTCACCGTGGTCGTTGGCCAGCGCGGGTCGACCGTGAGGACCTGCAGGCCGGATTCGGTGAGCTGGACAGTGTCCTCGATTTTGACGCCGGGCCCGGACGGGTTCCAGGTGAAGGCCTGGTTCAGGACCACCGTGTCCGTCGCCGCTGCGGTGACCCGGGGGTCGCGTCCCGCGTAGCCGGCCGGCCCGCCCTGATGGTGCAGTTCCCATTGCTCGGGTCCGAAACCGTGCCGGGCGTAGGCGGCCTGGATCTCGGCAAAGATCCGGTCCAGCCGGGCGCCGGGGACCGTAGCGTCGAAGATGTCCGCTTCCACAGCTGCGATGCGGGCCTCGGCGTCGAGCTCTTCCGGGGTGCCGGCGTCGAACCTTACCCAGCGGGTGATGTTGGCCACCAGGCCGTCCCTCCGGGCGCACACCACAGCCATGGCGCGCCGGCCCAAGGGCGAGTGGGTGGCCAGCGGGTGCCGGAACCCGCTCCGGCTGCTGCCGTTGCACAGGAGGACCAGCGGCTCGGCACCGGCGGCTACAACCCGGGCGGCCAGCGCGGATACCAGCTCAAACTCGGTGGTTTCCGGCCGTGCGGCTGAGAGCACGTCGGTCATGATGGCAGCGACGTCGGCACTAAGGCGGGCATACCGGGCGCTTTCAGCCGGGAGCAGCTGCTGGCGGGCAGCGCGCAGCTCAGCCGCTACGGCTGCTTCGGCCAGCGGGGCGGCCTTCCCGGCAGTGCCGACGGCGGCTGCCGCCTCGTGCAGGTTGCCGTACCAGGGCACCGAGTGAAGGGTGACGCCGGAGGGCAGTTCCTCGGCAGCGATGCGGCCGGCTTCGTTGTTGAAGGTGACCAGGTGGTCGCCCTCGCGGTCCACGAGGACGGCTGCGATGGGATCGCCGGCCAGGCTGATGTGCACCCGGCTGCCGTCCAGATACCAGGTCAGTGCAGTGTGGGTGGTGAGCAGCAGGGAATCCTGGCCCTTGGCGTCGAGGATGTCGATGACACGGCTCCGCTTGACCGCGCGGTCCTCGGCGGAGGCTGGCGCCACCCGGGCGGCAGGAGCCGCGACGGGTCCTGATGGCGTCGCTTCCAGCGTCGCGGTGCCGGTCCCTCTGCCCGCAAGCGGTGCGGTGTCTGCTGTTGTCTGGCTCATGAACGGTTCCCCTGCCGGTTGATCAATGCTTCAATGTCTGCTGTGCCCAGGATGCCGTCGGCCACAAAAACGGTGATGCTGCGTTGGACGGAAGTGCCCGGTTCTGCGATCACCGGGGTGTCCCAGGCCAGTGCCTGGCCCACCCCCGGGTAGCCGTCCACCCGGACGAACCAGGGGTCGGCGGAACCTTCCGCCGCAACGAAAACAAGGGTGGCGCTGCCGTGTGGCGTGCCGCCGTTGGACGTCCCCGCCTTGAATTTCCCCGCCCAGGCGAGCCAGGGCGTTACCGAACCGTGCACTTCGGATTCCCCGGCGCCGGCCGGTGTCCAGACGGCGGCGCTGTCGCAGGCCGGCAGCCTCCAGAAGAACCCGCCGTAGCCACCTTCGTGGCGGCCGTTGGATCCGGGGCTGCCGAGGCTGACCGGCTGGTTCCCGGCGGGGGAGAGGGCGAAGTCAAGGGACAGCTGCCAGGCGGAGGAATTGACGCCGGACCAGGTCCAGCGACGGTCCTCGACCAGGACGGGGGCGCCGTCGGGCCCGTTCCAGGTCAGGGTCTCCTGCAGCCGGCCGTCGTGGCCGCGGGACGTGGCGGCCGTTTCTTCAATAAGAGTTGCTGTGCTGGTGATGCTGCCGTGGTCCGGGCGCCAGACGTATTGTCCGGCTTCGCGCGTGTAGGTACGCCCGCCCCAGAAATTGATGCCGTCCACGTCCTGCAGGGCCACGCCGATGCCGAGGTGCCACACGTGGTCCAGCGGCTGGTGGTCCGTCACCACGGTGCCTTGAAGGGTACGTACCGGGTGCAGGTAAGGCCGCGGCGACGAGACAGCGCGGATACGGCTGCCGTCCTGGTACTCGGCGATGGCCTGGCCGTCCAGCGTCAACGTGCGGACTGGCGGGAGGGCCCGCGCCCACGGCACTCCCAGCTCGGCAAAGGTGGCCTGCGCCTTGATGGCGCGGCTGATCAAGGTGCCGATTTCGTGCACAACTGGATGGGCGTCGTCGCCCTCGCCTTCCCACGTGATGGCGTCTGCGGGGATCGCCTGGGGTGCCGGGGCTGTTCGGATGGCCTCCAGCACAGAAGTGAAAGCACCCGTGTCCGGCAGGGAACACAGCAGGCGGGCACCCGTCGAGCGGGCATCCAACAGGTTCTCAAGCAGGTCGGTGCGGCCGAAGTTCTCGCGGCGCTCGCCGTCGGCGGTGCTGATAACCACCTCGTCCCTGGTGTAGTAGAGGGTGATCTCGCCGCGGGTTCCGTGCACCGTCACGGACGGATCCTGCTGCTCGGGCGCGCACAGCGTCAGTCCGCAGAGCAGCGTAGTCCCGCCGGTGGTGCGGACGCGGATGATGGACGTGTCATCGCTCTGGGTGTCGTGTGCCCGGTAAAGGTCCGTCTCCACTGCTTCCACGTCCGCGAGCGTGTGTGCTCCCGCCATGTGGAGTGCGGTGGCCACGGCGTGGGCGAGGGCGTTGGTTGCCACACCGTCCACCACGTCGATGCCGTCCAGGCTGCGCTTCCCGGCCCAGCGCGAACGCTTGAAGTAGGCCTTGTTCCGCAGCCACTGCCCTTTCGCGCTTAGGCCGAGGATGTCACCAATCCCGCCCGCTTCCACCAAACGGCGAATGGCGGGCAATGCGTGGGAACCCAAGCTCTGGAAGCCCACCTGCACCAGCCGCCCGGCGGATTCAGCGGCTGCCAGCACCTCCTGGAACTGGGCGAGGGACGCCACGGGCGGCTTTTCCACGTACACATCTTTGCCCGCTGCCAACGCCGCGAGGGCCAAGGGGGCATGCGTCTGGATGGGGGTGGCAAGGATTACGACGTCGACCCCCGGATCCGCTGCCAGCAGCTGTCCCAGGTCATCGAAGACGGCTACCGAGTCTGCCAGCCGTCCTTCTGCCGGAGGATTGGGGTCCGCGACGGCGACCAGTTCCAGGGCCCCGGCCTCCTCAAGCCGGGCGAGGTTGGCAAGGTGGCGTTCGCCGAATCCGTGAACGCCCACCAGGGCTATCCGCGGAACCGCTGCCGGGTCAGTTGCCGGCGCCGTATGGGTGCTGTTCTCCGCGGTGGCGGATTGTTGAGTCATCAGGAAGTTCCTCGCGGGCTGAAGGTGGTTTGGAAGTAGGGTGTGGCGGCAGCAGCCGGGCCGGCTGTGTCCGACTGCTTGGCGTGCAGCGTGGAAGACAGGAAGTCGAGGGCTTCCTCCTGCATCCGGGCCGTAAAAACATGGCCGCCCGGCCAGAAGCTTCCGGCGTAACTCCCCGGGCGGTGCAGTGACTCCAGGATGCGGTGGGCCTCACGCATGCCGTCTTCCGGGAAAAGCTCATCTGCCAGGGCGTATTGCACCAGCAGGTGGCCCGCGCCCGATCTTGCCGTGAGTTCAGGCCAGTCACCCAGCCGCCACAGGCCTGGGGTCTGCAGCAGCCAGGAATGCGCGTCCAGGTGGGCGGGAAGAAGCGACTGGAAAGTGGTCATCATGCACGTCACCACGTAGCTGCGGATCCGCGGACTCAGGGCAGCAAGGGCCACGGAGCGGCCGCCACCACCGGAGAAGCCGATGCAGCCCAGCCGGTCCTGGTCCACGTTCGGCAGTCCGGCGAGAATCTCCAGGGCCGCCAGGTCGTCGTGGGCCACCATGCCGGCGAGACTGGTGCCCAGCAGGCCGGCGGTCTTGGCCACGGTTTCCTCGTGGAATGCAGCGGCGGCGTTGTATTCGTCAGCTTCGGAAGGCACGACGCCGTCCTGCCGCCACTGCGCCTGCCGCGCCTCCAGCGCCGAGGCCGTCCGCCACGGCGGAACGGAGAGGTCAAAGCGGCGGCTGCCCCAGGCGAACGTGTCGTGGGCGAGGACGGCGAAGCCCCGGCGCGCAACCTCGGTGGCAAGCGCCCGGCCGTCGTAGTGGCCTGCCCGTGCGTTGCTCGCCGAGGGATGCGATTCCGGGAGTTCCACCAGCCGGTCCGCCCCGCCGAACTTGTTTCCCCCGTGGCAGTGCAGGGCAAGAACGCCCGGCAGGGGTCCGGAAACCCCGGCCGGCCGGACCAGCCAGCCAGTGGTGCGGGGGCCGAAACCCAACTGCCAGCTGAGCTGGGAGGTGGTGACGCCGTCGTACGTTTCCGCCCAGTGGACCGTTACCTGCGGCTGCCGCGGCGAGCCCGGGACCCCAAGCGCGTCCGCGAGTTCCTGTGACGCCGGGGCGGCGGCCTGGTACCGGGGGTGTTGCTGGACATAGGCAGGCCAGTCGCCGTAGCCGGCTATCGCGCTGGGCCGCGGTGGCCGGGCTTCGTAGGTCAGTTCGGCATCGGGGCTCACTGGCCTGCCTCCTGTTCTGATGTTGCAGTTCGGAAATGTCCGTGCGGAGTTAGCCCAGGTTCGAGTTGACCTCTTGGATAAAGGCCTTGGCAGCGTCCCGCGGTGAGGTCTTTCCGAACAGTACATCCGTGTTGAGCCGGTTAATGACCTCCATGGTGGCCGACGATCCGGCGGGGAAGGGCAGCGGCGGCTCGATCTTGAGCTCAGCGATCCGGTCCAGGTATTCCGCTTCCTTCTGCTGGGATTCCTTGAGGAGAGGCGTGATGGCGGCCTTGAGTTCTGTGTTGGCAGGCATGCCGCGGTCGCTCTTGATCTTGGTGGCCGCGTCCACGTTGTTCACCAGGTAGTTGATGAACATGGCTGCTTCCTTGGGGTGCGCCGACTTCGAAGAGATGGCGTATTCCATGGAGGACCGCAGCCACGTGCCCGGCTGCTTGCTCTCGTTCGGGAGCTTCATCATCACCAGCGGTGAACCTGAGTACGAGTTCATCTGGTTGCTCCACGAAATCTTCATGCCCTGCTTGCCCTGGCCCATTAGCGTCAACTCGGGCTGGGCGGAGTTGTCCTCCACAGTCTGGGAGGCCGAGGGTGCGGCGCCGGTTTCCATCAGCTTCTTGTTCATCTCGAACCACTTGGTGGCGGTGTCCTCGCTGATGCCCAGCTTCTTGCCGTCATCGGTGTAGAGGTCCTCGCCGTGCTGGCGTGCCCATACAGCAAGGAACGAGTCGTTGGTCATAGGGGTGGTTCCGAAGGTTCCGGCCGGAGACTTCTTGGTAATCTCGGCGGCGATTTCGGCGTAGTCGTCCCAGGTCCAGGTCTCATCGTCGGGCAGTTCGACTCCGGCGGCCTCGAAGACTTTCGGGTCGACCACCATGGACATGGAGTTGACGCCGGCGGTGATGGTGTACTGCTTGCCGTCGATCTTGCCCAGGTCCACAGTCCCCTCTGCAAACTTTGACGTATCGATCTGGTCCTTGATCTTGTCCAGGTCCAGAAGCACACCCCGGCTCGCGTATTCACTGGGATAGGCACCGCTCATGGCGAAGACGTCCGGGGTGGTGCCCCCGGCGATCTGGGTGGCCATCTTGTCCCAGTAGGAACTGAATTCCGTGTTCTCGCCCTGCACCTTGATGGTGGGGTTCGCCGCTTCGAAGTCCTTAATGACCTCAAGCGTGGTCTTGGCGCGGGAGTCGTTGCCCCACCAGGCGAAGCGGATGGTGACGGGGTCTTCGACAGTCCCCACCTTGCTGGCTTCCGGACTGCTGCCGCAGCCGGTGAGAACCAGCGCCAACGCTGCTGATGCGCCGGCGACTGCCTTGGACGACTTTTTGAGACTAAACCGCATTGTCCTGCCCCTTGGTAGATGATTTCCGGTGAAGTGACGCCGATGACAGAAAGCGTTTTCTCAAAAACTAACAAAGGGCTATACAAGAGTCAAGAAACCGTTTACTTTGGTACGGAGCCGCTTTTGAATCCGGACCACCGCCAGGTGGCGCAACGGATGATCGCCACTCCTGGTCCGCTTCTTTAGGAATAGCGCCCGGGGCGGTGGGCGTCCGTACTCGCTCCGGCGATACCAAATACGTGGAGGCCACGATGACCAAAGGAGACCACATGGCCGCTAAACACATACCCAGGGCACCGCGCCCGGCTGGAACGCCGGCTGCTGCGGGCCTGCTGCACGGAACGGAGTTGCCCCAGTGAGCGCCATCAGCGAACTCAGCTCGATTTCCCGGAAGAAGGGTAAGGCGACCCCGGAAGAGAAGAAGGCGAACAGCCGCGACAATAAGGCCGCCTATATCTTCCTGCTGCCGTGGCTGGTCGGCCTCATCGCCATCACCATCGGCCCCATGCTGATGTCCCTCTACCTGTCCTTCACGGACTACAACCTTCTCCAGCCCCCGGAATGGGTCGGTTTGGAGAACTTCACCCGGATGCTCACGGACGCCCGGCTGCACAACTCCCTCGGCGTGACCTTCACCTACGTGTTCATCGGTGTCCCGCTCCAGCTGGCCGTGGCGCTGCTGATCGCCCTTGTCCTGGACAAGGGCCTGCGCGGGCTGCCGTTCTACCGCTCGGTGTTCTACCTGCCGTCCCTGCTGGGTGGATCGGTGGCCGTTGCCATCCTCTGGAAGCAGATCTTCGGCACTACCGGCCTGGTCAACCAGGTCCTTGCGATGTTCGGTATCCAGGGACCGGGCTGGATCTCGGATCCCAGCACTGCCCTTGGTTCCATCATCCTGCTGCACGTGTGGACCTTCGGCGCCCCCATGATCATCTTCCTGGCAGGCCTGCGGCAGATCCCCACCATGTACTACGAGGCCGCAAAGGTTGACGGAGCCTCCACGCTCCAGCAGTTCTGGCGGATCACCATGCCGATGCTGAGCCCCATCATCTTCTTCAACCTGGTGCTTCAGATCATCGGTTCGTTCCAGTCGTTTACCCAGGCGTTCATCGTCTCCGGCGGTAACGGCGGGCCCTCGGACTCCACCATGTTCTTCACCCTGTACCTCTACCAAAAGGGGTTCGGCCAGTTCGACATGGGCTACGCGTCCGCCATGGCCTGGCTCCTGCTGGTGATCATCGGCATCTTCACCGCCATCAACTTCATCGCTTCTAAGTATTGGGTTTTCTATGACGACTAAGCTTGAGACGCCGCCCACCCCGGAGACCGCCGGCGCGGGCAAGCCTACGAACCGCCGCAAGCCCAAAGTCAGGGAGTCCCGGGGCACCCTGGCCTTCAGCAAGGCGCAGCGCAGCAAGGCGCTGATGAAACATGCCATCCTCATCCTTGCAGGCGGGCTCATGATTTACCCGCTGCTGTGGATGGTGGTGTCCTCGCTGCGGCCCAACGAGCTGATCTTCCGCGAGCCCGGCCTGTGGCTGAACAGCCTGGAGATGAGCAACTACACGTCCGGTTGGTCCGCCCTGACCCACCCCTTCGGGCACTACATGATCAACTCGGCGATTGTGGTGATCGGATCCATCCTGGGCAACCTGATCTCGTGCTCGATGGCCGCGTACGCCTTCGCCCGGCTGCAGTTCACCGCCAAGAAGCTGTTGTTCGGCATCATGCTGCTGACCATCATGCTTCCGTTCCACGTGGTGATCGTCCCGCAGTACATCCTGTTCTCGCAGATTGGCTGGGTGAACACGTTCTGGCCGCTGATCGTGCCGAAGCTGCTGGCAACGGAAGCGTTCTTCGTCTTCCTGATGGTGCAGTTCATCCGCGGCATTCCCCGCGAACTGGACGAGGCCGCAAGGATCGACGGCGCCGGCCACCCGCGCATCTTCCTGCGGGTCATCCTGCCGCTGATGGTGCCGGCACTGGCCACCACCACCATCTTCACCTTCATCTGGACCTGGAACGACTTCTTCGGTGCGCTGATCTACCTGACGGACCCGGACATGTTCACGGTTCCGGTGGCACTGCGGGCCTTCGTGGATTCGCAGTCGGCCACGAGCTGGGGATCGCTGTTCGCGATGTCCATCGTGTCCCTGCTGCCGGTCTTCCTGGTGTTCCTTTTTGGTCAGCGGTTCCTCATCAAGGGCATCGCGACCACCGGTATCAAATAGTCCTGCCGATCAGCAGCGCGGCAGTTGCTGTTGACGCTACGGCACTTCGCGAAACGGCCCGTCCCATGGCGGGCCGTTTCTGCCGTTACGAAACAGTCATAAAAAAGATCTTGTAATACAAGTTTAGCACTTGTAGCATTAGGTACAGAAAGCGGTTTCCCGTTTTCTCCTCCTGCTCCTGGTTCCATCCCCATCCCCAAACCCAATCCCCAGCACCTGATCAACCAGCACCATGATCAAAGAAGATCGGAGTATCCAGTGCCGCTATTTTCCCGCCCTGCGTCTGCTGCCAAGCAATCGGCAGAGACACCCTCCACGGGCTCACGCCGCCCGCTACGCAAGACAGGCCTGGTAGCAGCCGCTGCCGCCGTCGTCATGGCCCTTAGTGCCTGTGGCGGAGGAGCTGCTTCGGAAAGCGCTGACGGTCCCGTCGAACTGCGTTTCTCCTGGTGGGGTGGCGACAAGCGGGCCCAGCTGACGCAGGAAGCCATCAAGCAGTTCGAGGCTGAAAACCCCAACATCAAGATCAAGCCTGAATTTGGCGACTGGAGCGGCTACTGGGACAAACTTGCCACCCAGGTCGCGGCCAACGATGCACCGGACATCATCCAGATGGACGAAAAGTACATCACTGAATACTCCAGCCGCGGCGCCCTTCTGGACCTGTCGAAGTACGAGATCGACACCTCCAAGCTCGACGAAGCGGCGCTCAACGCCGGCAAGAGCGAGGACGGTCTGACCGGCATTGCGGCCGGTATCAACGCCGCAACCATCCTGGCCAACCCCAAAGTCTTCGAAGCCGCTGGAGTGCCGCTGCCCGACGACTCCACCTGGACTTGGCAGGACTTCGAACGGATTGCCACCGAAATCACCGCCAAATCTCCCCAGGGCACCTATGGCGCCGCAGCTTATGGAACCGATGAGGCTTCACTGGGCGTCTGGCTCCGCCAGAACGGCAAGTCCCTGTACACCTCAGACGGCAAGTTGGGCTTTGAGCCGAGCGACATCGCCGAATGGTGGGAGTTCCTGAAGCAGCTCAGCGAGAAAAAGGCAGTTCCGTCCGCTTCCGAGGTAGTGGAAGCTGAGGCCGCACCGCTGGACCAGAGCGGACTCGCCACCGGCAAGAACGGCATGGCCTTCTGGTGGTCCAACCAGGCTCCTGCCCTGGAAAAGGCATCCGGCGGTGACCTGAAGATCCTGCGGTTCCCCACCAAGACCGGAAAGGCCGATGACGCCGGACTCTGGTACAAGGCTTCGCAGTTCTGGTCTGCCTCCTCACGCACCAAGCACCCTGAGGAAACGGCCAAGTTCATCGACTTCCTGGCCAACAACGTCAAGGCCGGCGAAGCGCTTCTTGCAGACCGCGGTGTCTACCCGAACTCGGATGTCCGGGCAGCCATTGAATCCAAGCTGACTCCTGCCGACGTCAAGGTGGTCAAGTTCATCGACCAGATCAAGGATGAGCTGGGCGAGGCTCCGGCACCTCCGCCGAAGGGCGCCGGCTCTATCCAGGAAATCATCAAGCGCTACACCTCTGAGGTTCTCTTCGAGCGGCTATCCACGGAGGAAGCTGGCAAGAAGGCACACGACGAGATGAAGTCCGCCATCAGCAGTTAGGCTTCACACCTAGTTTTCACACCGCCAACAAACACGGCTCTGGACACATTGGGAGGACGCCTCCTCCGCCCATAACGTCCGACGGCGGGTGGCAGCTCCGTCCCGGCAGGAACCTTTCGGTTCCTCCCGGGACGGAGCTGTTTAAGGAGTTGTTCGGGCCGTCACTGGTGAGCCGCTACCAGCCGTGGGACCCAAGTGGGGTCTGTTTATTGGGCCGGGTCGCCCGACGGGATAAGGACCCGCCGCCGCTGGGGCCAAAGGTTGCGTGGTGCAACACGGCCGAGTACCTGCACCGAGTGCTTCGCGGCCATCGGTAATGCGGTTCCTGGCAGGGGTGGGGCAGTGGATCGGTAGGTATGGCCCGTGGGTGTGCGGAGTTCCATTGAGTGGCGGGGTCCCGGTACGGGTTTTGCTGACCAGCCGGGGTTTTCCTTGGTGTGGTTGCAGGCTTCGCAGAGCCCTTGGCCGTTGCCGGCGGTGGTTGGGCCGTCGTTGTGCCAGGGGATGATGTGGTCGTCGTGGCGGATGGGCGCGTCGCAGTACGGGGTTCGGCAGGTGTCGTCGCGTACTTGGAGGAATCGGCGGAGCCTGGGTGGGAAGAACCTGGCTTTTGAATCCATCGCGACCAGCTCGCCGGTGCCGGGGGCGGTGTAGAGCCGGCGGAGCCAGACGGACAATTCCTGCTGACCGCGAGAACCAGAATCAGTGCCAGAACCGACACCAGCATCAGTGCCAGAACTGACACCAGATTCAGTGCAACCAGAACCAGAACCAGCGGCCAGGGCGGCCATCCCTGCTGCGGCGGGGCCGATTGACCGGTTCAGGATGGTTTCGCGTGCCCAGTGTGCGGGGACGGTGCCGTAGCCGGTGAGCCGGGCGGGTTCGCTGTCGCCCTGGAGAAGTGTGCGGTCGGTCATGACGAGCTGGATGTCGATCCCGGTGATCCCGCCCGGGGCGCCGGTGACGCGTTCGACCAGGGAATCGGCCATGATCTGGCCCTTGGAGCGCTCATCACCGGAGGACCGCAAAGAATCGGCGTCCCGGGTGAGGGACGCGTACGCGGCCACACCCTGTGCGACCGGAAGGAGGGCGGTCAGATAGGTCATGGTGTCCGGCGCCGGACGCAACGACACGGTCCGCTCGGTCACGGCGTGGGATGCCCGCTTCGCGACCGAGCTGGGATCACGCCGGTACGCGGCCGCCCGAACAGCGGCAATGATGGCCCGGTCCCCGAACCCGTCAAGGGACCCGGTGTCCGCGGCGAGTTCCTCGTCCACCGCCTTCCGATCCTCGACCGACAGGCACGCGGTTTCCTTCACCACTAGCGTGGTCCGCCACTCATTCAGGCGCCCGGACCGGAACGCCTCAAACGTACAGGGCATCTCCCTCAGAGCTTTGGCCAGGCCCAGTAGCCGGCCACCCCGTGCGGGCGACTCCCGCCGCGCCAACGCCACCTGGGCGCCGACCCCGGCACCTTGCTCATCGGCAGGAACCCCGGCGGCGGCCTGCTCCCGCCGCTGCTGCAGGTCAAAAGCAACAGTAACCTCGGCCTGCCGCGCCGCCGCCAAAACCTTCGCATCCTCGAACTGGCGAATCTGGTCAATCATGCCCGGCCCGTCAACGGCCACAGGCACAGACGCCAGAATCCTCAAGGCATCCGCCACGGACAGGACAGGACCAACACCTGGGGCAGGAGCAGGGGCAGGGGCAGCAGGCGGCACACCGGCGATGCCCGCCCTGCTCACCTGTGCCAAAGCCCCAACCGCTTCCATAAACAAAGTCTTCCAGCAGGCACTGACAATCACCGGGAGCGAAGGTTCCTATGTGGAAAACCAGGCCAGGCAGGCGCAAAAGCCTGTCCCGTGGGGCACCTGCCAGCTGGCGTGCCCTACCCAGCGGCAATAAAGTGCCCAGCCGCAATAAGGTGCGACGGGGCGCCAAGGGAGGCGCCGCCGTCGTACGCACGCCAAGCCTCAGGGCGCCGCGCTGAAGCGGCGCCCCAATAAATGGAGGTCAGTCCTCCGCGACCACCACAACAGCTCCGGCAGGCACAACTCCGTCGAACGGCTGGCCGGAGAGCAGGTCAACGCCGGCAGCCTGGACAGCCCCGGACGTCCGCGAGTGGTTGATGGCAAACAGGAAGCTGCGGCCATCGGTAGAACGCCGACGGACCACCTCCACGCCGGGATCCGCAACGGCTGCCGCGGCAACACCCGATTCAGCCAGCAGCCGGTCCACAAGCGCCTCGATGCCGTCGCGGTCCGGGAATGTGGCGAGGTACCACGCGGCCCCTTCACCCACCGCCCGCCGGGTCAGGGACGGTACGCCCTCGAGCGGATACTCCGTGAAAGTCTGGACCGCTTCGGCGCCCGTCAGGTGGACATGCTCGCTCCAGATAGACGAGACGCTGCCGTCGCTCAATTTCAGCTGCCCGCCCGCCAGCAGGGGATGGAACTCCTCCACGCGCACGCCCAGCAGCTCCCGGAAAGCACCCGGGTAGCCGCCCAGCCGCACGTGATCCTTTTCGTCTACAATCCCGCTGAAGTAGCTCACCAGCACCGTGGCACCGGCAGAAGCGGCAGCCGCGATATTGGCTGCCGCTTCGTCGGTAACCGAGTACAGGGTGCACACCAGGACGAGATCGTAACCCTCAAGCGACGCCGACGGGTGCACCATATCCACGGACACCCCCCGCAGGAAAAGCGACCGGTGGAAGGCCCGCAGCAGGTCCAGGTACTTCACGTCCTGACTGGGCTTGGAGTCGATTTCGCTCGCCCACCAGGCCTCGTAGTCGAACACAATAGCCACGCGTGATTCCACCCGCGAACCACGCACCGGAGCCAGTCGCTTCAGGGCAGCCCCGAGGTCAACCACCTCACGCCACACACGCGTGTCCCGGCCGCCATGCGGCACCATCGCAGAGTGGAACTTCTCCGAGCCGGCGAAACTCTGCCGCCATTGGAAAAACATCACAGCGTCAGCGCCCCGCGCCACGTGGGCCAGCGAGTTTCGCAGCATTTCACCGGGCATCTTGGGCTGGTTGCGCGGCTGCCAGTTGACGGCCGACGTCGAATGTTCCATCAGGATCCACGGGTCACCTCCCGCAATGCCCCGGGTAAGGTCTGCGCTGAATGCGAGTTCGATCTGCCGTTCGGGATCGGCCGCAACCAGGTAGTGGTCGTTGGCGATGACGTCCAGGTCCTTGGCCCAGTCGAAGTAGTCCATGGATTTGGTGGCGCTGGATGCCATCAGGTTGGTGGTGCAGGCCACCCCGGGAGTGACCTCGCGCAGGACGGCAACAAGGTCCCGGTAGTAGTCCATCAGCGCCCAGGAGTTGAAGCGCTGGAAGTCCAGCTGCTGGCCCGGGTTCAACGTGGAAGGCGCAGCGGCCGGAGGCAGGATTTCCGCGAACGAGCCGTAGTTCTGGGACCAGAACGCCGTACCCCAGGCAGCGTTGAGGGCATCGATGCTCCCGTACCGCCGCTCAAGCCAGAGCCGGAAGGCGGCGGCGTCTTCTTCGCCATAAAACTCCGAGACGTGGCAGCCCAACTCGTTGTCCACGTGCCAGAGTGCAAGCGCGGGATGGTCCTTGTAGCGCTCCGCCAGCACCCGTGTGATGCCGGTTGCGTAGCGCCTGTAAACGGCCGACGACGGCGTGTAGTGCCGCCGCGAGCCCGGTCCCAGCACGGTTCCGTCCGCCGTGACGGGCAGGATTTCCGGATGCTTGCGTACCAGCCAGGCCGGGGGAGCGGCCGTGGCAGTGGCCAGGGCAACCTTGACGCCGATTCCCGCCAGGTTGTCCATCACCTCATCCAGCCAGCCGAAGTGGTACTTGCCCTCTTCCGGCTCCAGCAGCGCCCAGGAGAAGATGCCCACGCTGAGGAAGCTCACCCCCGCCTCCTGCATCAGCTCCAGGTCCTCCAGCCGGACGCTGACCGGCCACTGTTCGGGGTTGTAGTCGCCGCCGTAGGCAATGCCATTGATGTTGTTCCAGACGCTGGCCGGGCTGGAGGTTTCCTGCAAAGTCATGGGACTCCTTTGTCTGCTGGGAAGATGGAACTGGCTCGAAAATCAGATCTTTGGAAAACGCTTGCCCATTTCCGGGAATGCCGATATTGTATCGTTTCAGAAGCCGTGTAAGCCAGCTCACTACTCACGTTGTAGGGTGAGCGACTGGGATTGCACACATCGAGCAAGGAGGCTCCCATGATCAACAGAAGGCATTTCCTCACCACCGTAGCCGTCGGCACCGCATCTGCCGCCGCTCTGGCGGCCTGCGGAACAGGCTCCAGCACCAGCGCCGGAGAAACCGGCTCCGCCGAGAACCCCGTCACCATCAACTACACCTGGTGGGGCAACGATGACCGCGCCGAGCGTACCCGCAAGGCGATCGCCCTGTTCGAGTCGAAGAACCCGGACATCAAGGTCAACGGCAACTTCACCGACTTCGCCGGCTACTGGCAGAAGCGCGCCACCGAAGCAGCCGGCGGCGGCCTGCCGGACGTCATGCAGTGGGACCTCTCCTACCTGCGCGACTACGGCCAGCGCAACCAGCTCCTGGACCTGGGCACCGTGAACATCAACACCGACGCCTTTGACAAGTCCCTCCTGCCTTCAGGCCAAATCAGGGGCAAGACCTACGGCATCCCCACCAGCACCAACGCCTTCGCTGTCTACTACGATCCGGCCAAGCTGGCGTCCCTGGGCATCGCGGAGCCCACCGGCAAGTGGAGCTACAAAGAGTTCAACGACTTCCTGACCGAGGTTGGCACCAAGAGCAACAGCGCGATCTTCGGCTCCACCGACTACACCGGTGTTTGGTGGATGTTCAACATCTGGCTGCGCCAGAACAACATCGAGGCCTTCACCGAGGACGGTAAGCTCGGCTTCACCAAGGACGACATGAAGAAGTGGTGGAACACCACGGCGGGCCTGCGCGGCACGCCTGCCATCATCACCGAAGAGCGCGTCACCCAGCTCGCCCCGAAGTCTCCCTTCGGCTCAAACGTCACCGCCACCGAAGTCACCTGGGACAACTTCATGGCCGGCTACCTCGCGGACAGCGGCGCGAAGGAACTCAAGCTGGTTCCGGTCCCCTCCGACGACCCGGACAACCTTGGCCTGTTCCTGAAGCCGTCCATGCTGATGGTGGCCAGTGCCAAGACCAAGTTCAAGGACGCGGCCGCCCGCTTCATCGACTTCATGATCAACGATCCCGAGGTTGGCCAGATCTTCAAGACCTCCCGCGGTGTCCCGGCATCGAAGACCCAGCGCGACGGCACCACCTTCGAAGGCACCGACAAGCTGGTGGTGGACTACGAAAAGTCCATCGAGCAGTACCTCAAGGATGCTCCGGAGCCGCCCATCGTGGGCTTCGGTACCCTCGAGGCTTCCTTCAAGCGCGTCAGCTCGGACCTGAACTACGGCAAGCTGACCATCGACGGCGCAGCCGACGCATGGTTCAAGGAAGCCGAAGACCTCATCAAGCAGAACGCCTGAGCAGCATAGTGTCTGCCCGACGATCACAACTGACGGATTGAACTCGTGACTCAAAGCCCAACATTGAGCAGGCGTTCGGCACAGTCCGATTCCCCGCTGCCGCGCAAGTCGCGGCAGCGGGGGGCGGATGCCCGCGCCGGCTACACCTTCCTGCTGCCCTGGCTGCTGGGATTCATCGCCCTCACTGTTGGGCCCATGATTTCCTCGCTCTACCTGTCCTTCACCAACTACAACCTGTTCGAGCCGCCCAAGTGGATCGGCCTGGACAACTACACCACCCTCTTCCAGGACGAACGGTTCCTGCAGTCGGTAGGCGTCACCGTGGGCTATGTCGTCTTCGGCACCCCGCTCAAGCTCGCGGCTGCATTGGCGGTGGCGATGCTCCTGAACAGCAAGCGCCGCGGCCAGGGTTTCTACCGCTCCGCGTTCTACGCCCCGTCCCTGATCGGCGCGTCAGTATCCATCGCCATCGTCTGGAAGGCCATGTTCGGCGACGCCGGCCCGGTGGACCAGGGCCTGTCCTTCTTCGGGATCAACCTGGGCGGCTGGGTGGGCAACCCGGCCATGACCATGCCGATGTTCATCCTGCTGACCGTCTGGCAGTTCGGCGCCCCGATGGTGATCTTCCTCGCCGGCCTGAAGCAGATCCCGGCGGATCTCTACGAAGCGGCGTCCATGGACGGTGCCGGCCCGGTCCGGAAGTTCTTCAACATCACCTGGCCCATGCTCTCCCCGGTGATCTTCTTCAACCTGCTGATGGAAACCATCCACGCGTTCCAGATCTTCGCCTCGGCCTACATCATCTCCAACGGTGAAGGCGGCCCGGCCGGCTCCACCCTCTTCTACACCCTCTACCTGTACCTGCGGGGCTTCAGCGACTTCCGGATGGGCTACGCCTCGGCGATGGCCTGGCTGCTGGTGATCGTCGTCGGCATCATTACCCTGATCTTCTTCCGCACGTCCAAGTCCTGGGTCCACTACAGCGGTGATGCAAAATGACAAGCACGGCAACCCCCACCCAGTCCCTCCCGGACGCACAGGTGCTGAACTACAACCCCAAGTCCGAGTCCGCAACAGCCAAACGCGCCAAGAGCACCCTCTTCCACGTCGTTGCCCTTGCACTGACGGCCGTGGTCCTGTACCCGGGCCTGTGGATGATCGCCTCCTCCTTCAAGCCGAACTCCGAGATCGGCGGCGCCAACACGTCGCTGTGGTCCAACAACTTCAGCTTCGACAACTTCGTCACGGCGATGGAAGGCATCGGTGGCGTGTCCACCCTGCAGTTCTTCACCAACTCGCTGATCCTGGCCATTGGCGCCGTGGTGGGAACCATCCTGTCGGCCAGTGTCTCGGCCTACGCGTTCGCCAGGATCAAGTTCCCGGGCCGCAGCATCTTCTTCGGCATGATGATCGCAACCCTGCTCCTGCCGTTCCACGTGGTGATCATCCCGCAGTACATCGTGTTCCAGCAGCTTGGCCTGGTGGACACGTACGTGCCGCTGCTGATCGGCAAGTTCCTGGCCGCTGACGCGTTCTTCGTGTTCCTGATGGTCCAGTTCATGCGCAACCTGCCAGGCGAGCTGGACGAGGCCGCCAGGATCGACGGCGCCGGCCACGTCCGGATCTTCACCTCCATCATGCTGCCCCTGATGAAGCCGGCCCTGATCTCCACCTCGATCTTCTCCTTCATCTGGAGCTGGAACGACTTCCTGGGCCCGCTGCTCTACCTGAACACCCCGGACAAGTACCCGCTGCCCCTGGCTTTGCGACTGTTCGTGGACCAGACCCAGAGCTCGGACTACGGTGCAATGATCGCCATGTCCGTCCTGGCCCTGCTGCCGGTGCTGATCTTCTTCCTGGTGTTCCAGCGGTACATTGTTGAAGGCGTCTCCACCCAGGGCCTCAAGGGCTGACGCCCGGAAGCCGATACAGAAAATGAGCGTCATGGACAGCACCACACCCGCCCCCAACCACCACGAGCCCGTTCAGGTAAACCGCTTAGCGTTGTTCTCCGAGACCCTCCTGGCAGGGGTGCTGGTGCTGGTGCTGTCCATTCCGCTGGTGACGATCCCCGCCGCCTATGCGGCGGGGATCGCCCATCTGGAACGGCACCTCTCCGGCCGGGACGATTCCGTCCGCGGCCTCTGGGGCACGTTCAAAGCTGCCCTGCCGGGCAGCTGGAAGCTTGGAATCACGACGGCGGTAGCCGCCGTCGTGATTGTCCTTAACCTGTTGCTCGCTTGGGTAGGGCAGCTGCCGGGCCGGGAAGTGGTGCTGCCGGCAACCCTGATCCTGGCTGCTGCCGCAGCCATTGTGCTCCTGCGCACTGCCGCCGCATGGTCCGACTTCGCCGGCGCCCGTGCCGATGCACGCATCGCCTGGCGCTCCGCGCTTGAGACCGGCCAGGCCCTGTCCCTGAAGGACTGGAGCGGGTCCCTCCTGCTGGCCGCCGCGCTCTTCGGGGCTGTGGTGTTCGTCTGGATGCTGGCAGCACTGTTCGTGGTGGTTCCCGGCACCCTGATCCTCGCCGCTGCAGCGGTCAAACTGCGCTCCACCCGCTCCTGAATCATCAGGCCCCTCAGCGCTGAGTTCCACCAGCGGCGGGCAACTCCCGCAGGCTACAAAGCATTTCCTGGTTCTGCCCGTCACTAATGTGAGTTGAGTCCGACGTGTCTTCCGACCGCCAGCGTTCCGAACAGTCCCTCCGCTCGACGAAGAGCCAGCCCCCCTGGTACCAGCCCCTCAAGCAGCGCAACTACCGGATCTTCCTGGTGCTCGTATTCACCGGCAGTGTAGGGGTGTGGATGCAGCGGCTGGCCCAGGACTGGCTGGTGCTGCAGCTCACCGGCAGCCCGGCCGCCGTGGGTGTGGCGGTGGCACTGCAGTTCCTGCCGATGCTGATCGTGGGACCCCTCAGCGGCTTGCTGGTGGACATGTTTCCCAAACGCCGGATCATGATGGTCTGCCAGGCCGTCATCGCCTTCCTCGCCTTTGCCCTCGCCGTGTGGGCCGCGACTGGAACCGTCACCGTCTGGGCCGTCTACGCCAGTTGCGTGGCGCTGGGCGTAACGTCAGCCATCAACCAGCCCGCCAGCCAGGTGTTCGTCAACGAAGTAGTGGGCGACGTCGCCCTCAGGCCCGCAATCGGCATCAACAATGCGATCGGCCAGCTGGGCGCCATGGCCGGGCCTGCGCTGGCTGGACTCGTCATTGCACAGCTCGGATCGGCAGCAGCGTTCGCCGCGAATTCACTGCTGTGCCTGCTGGTGCTTTGCCTGATCGCAGCTATCCGGCCGGCCGAGCTGCACCCGAGCATTCCGGCGGAACGGGGGAGGGGCCAGCTCCTGGCCGGGTTCCGCTACGTCCGGGAACGGCCTTCGCTGCTGCTGGTTATTGCCTTGGCCGGACTCCTGGGGATGTTCGGCATGAACGGGCCCGTGGTGCTGGCCGCCTTTGCCGAACGGGCGTGGCACAACGGCGTTGAAGGGTTCGGGCTGTTCAACACCGTCAGCGCCATCGGAGCCCTGGCCGGGGCGTTGCTGGCCGCCCGCCTCCGGAGCCTTGGCCGAAAGGGGATCGTGCTGGCTGCAGGCCTCTTCGGGTTCTCCCAGCTGGTGGCGGCCCTGATGCCCACCCTCATCCTCTTCATTGCCATGCTGGTGGTGGTGGGCCTGATGACCCTGCTGTTCCTGACCAGTGCCGCCACCGCCGTGCAGCTGGAGGCCGGGCCGGAGATCCGCGGCAGGGTGATGGCTTTGTACCTGCCACTGCTGCTGGGAGGACATGCCCTGGGCGGCCTGCTGGCCGGCTGGCTGACGGAGCAGTTCGGCGTACGGCTCGGACTCGTGACCACCGGTGCCTTGGGCATGGTGTCCGCCGTCGTGATCGGTGTGCTGCTTTGGTTGAATGCCCGGAAACAAAGGGACTAGCGGTCCAGCGTCGCTGACGCGCCGTGGTGGGAGAAAGTATGCGGTTGCCTCGCCCCGGGCTCTGGCCGAGGATGAGGTTTTGGGCAGATCATGGAGGTGTCTGCCGCGGTGGACGCCGG
>NZ_JAMKFI010000011.1:213197-345778 GCF_024494415.1 Pseudarthrobacter sp. R1
GACCACTTCACCCGCCTGGACCCGATCAAAGCCAAGAACAACGCCATCAAGAAGCTCAACAGCCTCGGCTTCAGTGTCACCATCACCCCGGCCACCGCAGCCTGACGAACCCTACTTTCGTATTAGGTTGGGATTAAGCGGGGGAATCAGCTGCCGGGCGTGAAGGTCCAAGTCCCGGCGTGCACCCTGAAGTCCCGCGTAGGGTGCGCTGCCGGGGCGTTCCCGGCGGCAGCAGCCCCGCCTTCCGCAGCGGAAAGAACGACGGCGGCATCCGGCGTCGGTCCCTTGATTCCGTAGGTGCCGGCCTGCAGCCGGACGACGGCAGTAACTCCGGCCGGGACCGTGCAATCCAGGCGCACCAGCCCGCTGTCCCGGCTCCAGCTGACTGCCACGTCGCCGTTGCCTGCCGGAACGGTGCCGCGGGCATGCTCCAGCCGGCACCGCGGCGGTTCGATCAGGAGTTCACGGCCGCCGGCCGAGGCGTAGCGGACGCCGAGCAGGTGCTCGAGAATCTCCTTGGCCACCGAGGCAGACCAAGCATGCGACTGGCTGTAGTCCGTGCCTTCCGCCAGGTCCCAGGCCTCCCACGTGAAGGTGGCGCCGCGCTCCAGGAGCTGCGCCCATCCGGGCTGGTCCTTGGTGGTGAGCAGGTTCAGGACGGCGTCGGTGAGGCCTTGGGACAGCAGCGCCCGGACCAGCCGGTGCACCGTCAGGGGTCCCTGCCGCATGCCCATGCCGGCAATGCGCAGGGCATCGGTCCTGGCGTGGTCCGTGCCGGTGATCCCGAGCGAGAGCGGGAAGGAGGTGGCGTGCTGGGAGGCGTGGGAGCTGGGTGTGCCGTCGGCGTGGATGCCGTCCACCATCACACCGTCCACGCGGAGGCGGCTACGGATGGCCCCTGCCAGGGTGCGGGCCTGCCGGGCGTACTCGACAGCGGCATCCTCCTGCCCGGCCAGGGCGCAGAGCCGGGAGGTTGAGATGAGGGCGGAGTAGGCCTGGGCGTTGACGGTGGTCTTGGCGGCGCAGTCCATGTCGTAGCCGAAACGGCCCGGGGCCGGCCAGTCCACGATGCCGTGGAGGTAGGGGCCGGAGCCGCCGCCCAGTTGGGTGACCAGTCCCGCCGTCGGGCCCTCTGCCGGGATGTATCGCAAGGCGTAGTCCGCCGTGTCACAGAGATGCGGCAGCAGCTCCCTGACCAGTGCCAGGTCTCCCGTGCGGTGGTGGTACTCCTCGGCCCACTCCGGGATCATCAGCGAGAAGTCGGGGATGTCCCGTTTTCCGTCACCGTTGGGGTAGACGGCGTTGTAGCGGCCTTTGTCTGCTCCGTCGGTCCAGTAGCGGGCGGCCGACCAGCCGAACTCCCGGAGCGCCTGGGCGGTGTAGGCGTGTTCGCCGAAGAGGGACATGGTGGCGTAGGAGATGTTGACGGCGTCGGCCAGGAACTGGCCCTTCTCCCGGGTGGGCGTGTCCACGAACTGCTCCTGCACTCCGTAGAGCGCCGAATCCCGCAGGAGCCGGAACACGTCATTCAGTGTGGCATCGGAACTGGTGAACGTCCCCTCGCCGGGGTGCCGGCCGTGGACCACCACAGTACCCACCCTGGACAGGTCCGCGGCATCCACGCCGGGCAGCTCAAGGTACCGGAACCCCAGGTGCACCGTGGCCCGGTACTGCTGCGGCCCAGCGGCCTGGGTGTAGGGGAAGGACATGTCAGTGTTCTGGCTGGCGGTCTTGCCGGTGTCCACCCTGCCGTTGGCGCAAAGGACGTAACCCGCCCGGATCATGACGGTCCGGCCGGGGATGCCGCTGAGGAAGTCCACCTCGGGGCGGCCGGGAATGACCTGGCCGAAGTCCGCCACCAGCGTTCCGTCGTCGGCTGTCAGGAACGCCTGCGGCGCTACGAACTCTTCCGCCAGCACAGTCCGCCGCGGGTGAAGGGCCGGGAAATCGGGGCAAGGGTGGCTGCCGTAGCTCAAGGCGGGAGGCATCTGTTCGACGGCGGGCAGGGCGGCCGCGGCCAGGCCGTCCAGGTGCTCCACGGGGTCGCCCTCGTCATTGCGGTAGCCCGACTGGCGGTAGGGCGCCTCGGACGCCAGCCAATCCGGGCCGGACGCAAAGACCTCGCGCCGGCCGTCAGCATAGTCAGCACTGAGGCGGACCAGGAGGCCCGGGAGGCCGGCGGCGCGGCCCTGCCCGGGTCCGTACCAGTGCAGCAGCGCTGTCAGCGGCACCTCTACGTCCTGCGGCCCCGCCGCGGTGCCCGGCGCGCCGTCCGCAAGCCCGGTGAGCAGTCCGGTGACGTCCGCGGCGTCGTAATACCCTTCCCCGGGGTAGCCAAAGGACGTGGTGCTCAGGCATTTGATGCCGCCCAGGGAGAGCTCTGCGTGATGGTTTGCCGCCATAAAGAGACGGGCCCTGGCCACCGTGCCGGTGAGCCTGATGGTGCTGCTGAACAGCGTCCATTCGTCCGGCTGGCGGTGTGCTGTGGTGCCGGCCCAGTGGGCGAGGTTCGCACGGGCCAGGTCGGTGCCGGCGCCGAACTGATGGTCGAGCAGCAGCTCGCCGGGTTGCCCGCTGGAGGTGTCCGTGACGTGAAGCGACAGGTATTCGGCCTGGCTGCGGGGCCCCTGGTGAAGGGCCAGCCGGCCCTGCCCGCCGGGCGCTGCCGGCTCCTGCCAGGCCAGGAGCTCGATGCCGTCGACGGCCACGGTGATGGCGTCGCCGTCGTCCGTAACGTCCAGGTCCCGCCATTCCTTGGTGGACGGGCCCGCCTGGGCAGTGGCGAGGACCTCGGTGGCGGGGGCCGAAGGTACGGGAATCTCCCACTCGGCGGCCCGGCGAAGCACCAGGCCGCCGACGGCATCGAGTTCCAGCAGCAGCCCTGTCCCGGGGCCGGAGCTCCGGATGATGACACCGGCCCTGCCCATCATGGGCCGGATGCGCGCCTGCAGGCGGAAAGCGCGAAGCGGAGGGCAGGGGATGGGCAGGAATGGCGTGCCGGCTACGCGCAGCGCCCCGTCAAGGACCTCCAAAGGAGCGCGGCCGCCCGGAGCGCGGTGCAGCCAGTCCGCTCCCCAGCCGGCGTCCGAGAGGCCGGTGCTGAACTGCTGCGGTTTCGACCAGGCTCCCGGCAGGCCCGCCGCGTCCCACACCCGGACCCGCCACACGTAGTCCGCATCGTCGTCGAGCGCGGGTCCCTCATAGGCAGCAGAGACGGGGCACTCTGAAGCAATGTGGCCCGAATTCCACACCGGAGACCCTGCGGAGTCCTGCACCACGATTTCGTAGCCGGTCTGCCGGGCACGGGACGGATCCGATTCCTCGGGCTGCACAAGCTGCCAGCTGAACGAGGGGCGTGCCCCCGCCGTAAGGCAGGGGGAGAGCCCGTCCGTCAGCAGGTGGTTGGCCTGCAACTGCCCTCGTGCAGTCACGGAAGTCGCCGGCTGTGCAGTTGGGGTGCGGGGCATTCAGGAAACCGGCAGCGTGAAGACGTGCGGGGCGGTACCGGCCCAGGGGAGCCCGAGTTCGCTGAAGGTGGCGTGCTGCGCGGCGGCACGTGCCAGGGCATCCTCGATGCCGGTGAGCACAGCGTGCGCCGCATCTCCCTCGCCCTCCCACCGGAGGTACGCCTCGTCGATGGGCGCCGGCAGCGGAGCGGTCCGGATGGCTTCCAGGACGAGCATAAAAGCGCCGCTGTCCAGGAGCGGGCTGATGAGCGGAGCTCCGCTGTTGCGGTTGGCCAGCAGGTTTTCGGTCAGGTCGTCCCGGCCGAAGACTTCCTCGGAGCGGCCCCCGGCGGTTTCCACAGTGAGCCGGTCCTCCGTGTAGTGGAAGACGGCGGTGCCCTTCGATCCTTGCAGGGTCACGTAGGGTTCCACGGATTCGGTGGCGCACAGCGTCAGGGCGCAGGTGATGGGCAGCCCTGAGCTGGTGCGGATCCGGATCACCGAGGTGTCATCGGACTCGATGTCGTTTGCACGGTAAAGCTCGGTTTCAAGCGAAGCGATGTCCGCAGTAGTGCGTGCTCCCGCAATGCGAAGGGCTGTTGCGACCGCGTGCGCAAGAGGGTTGGTGGTCACGCCGTCCACCACGTCCACACCGTCGATGGTACGTTTGCCGGCCCAGCGTGACCGCTTGTAGTAAGCCCGGTCCCGAACCCAGCGGCCGGTTGCCGAGATACCCTCCAGCCTGCCGATGGTTCCGTCGGCGAGCAGCTTCCCGATCGCCTGCAGTGCGTGGGAACCCAGGCTCTGGAAACCGATCTGGACGCTGCGTCCATTGGTTTCGGCAGCGTCGCAAAGCGTGGTGAAGTCAGCGAGTGACGCGACCGGCGGCTTCTCCAGGTAGAGGTCGGCGGCGGTGGCCAGTGCTGCGAGGCCCAGCGGGGCATGGGTCTGGATGGGGGTGGCGACAATAATGAGGTCAAGCCCGCCGGTCTCCAAAAGCAATTCCGCCAGCCCCGGAAAAACGTGCGTTGTTGCGGGAACCGAACCCGGCGCAGGGGGATTGGGGTCTGCAACGGCAACAAGGTCGACGACGCCGGCCGCCTGGAGGCGCTCAAGGTTCCGCAGGTGGTGGGTGCCGAAGCCGTGGACACCTACCAGCGCCACCTTGGAAGCGGGGCCGCTGGACTGCTCCGACCCAGGCTCGCCGGCTGGCTGCGCGCTGGCTGCTGCGGAGGTAGTGAGGTCCCGGGGCTGGGTCCCGGCGACGGTGCCGGCTGGCGTTCCCATGGTGCTCCATTCCGCCCGGACAGGGCATGTGTTCCTGCAAGCGCCTTTGGGGCAAGCGCTTTCCGCTTTCCAGTGTGCGCCACGGGCAGGGCCTCAGTCCAGTTATGTAACGATTCAAAAATTAGCTTGACCTGCCCCGCGCCGGGGGTCTAGATTTTCGAGAAACCGATTACTTCCGTGATGCGGGCCACTCCGTTCCCGTTTCTGCAACGATGGAGAACCGAAGGGAGGCGTGCCATGTCAACGTCGTCGTGGAGCGCCCGCGCATACTCGTTCTTTGACACCCTCCTGTGGGTCGCTTGCCTCAATATGCTCTGGCTCGCCTTCACCGTCCTGGGACTCGGTGTCCTGGGCGTGGGCCCGGCCACGGCAGCAGCGCAGATCCTTATCCGCAAGAGGGCCAGGGGCGACACCGCACGCCTGCTGCCCGGTTTCGCCCGCGAGTACTGCCGCAATTTTGTCCGCGGCAACGCGCTGGCCCTCCCCGTCATGGGGGTCGCGGTTGCCCTCGCGATGAACTGGAACTACTTTTCCGGCTCGGGCGGCTTCCTGTCCCAACTGGCTGCCGCTGCAACCTTTGTCGGAGCCATCTTTGTTGCGGGCGCGGTGTGCTACCTGTTCCCCATGTTTGCCCGGTACGAGCTTCCCTTGGGCCAGTACTTCCTGATGTCGTCACGGTTCGCCCTCCGGCACCTCGCGGGGACAGTCATCCTGCTGTTCGTCTCCGCAGCCGCGGTGTACGCCAGCGGTGCAGTCCCTGGCCTGATCCCGTTCTTCAGCATCGGAGCCTGGCTGTACCTGACCGGGTGGCTGTGCGACCGCTTCTTTACCGCCAACGATGACTCTATGGCCGCCGTCATGGAGCAACAGCAGGCCGCGGCCACCGGCCTAACCCATAACCATGCGCTGATAGCGCGCTGAACGCCCGCCCTTAACCAAAAACTGACCTCATGCTGCCCGGGCTCAACGCTGCCCGGTGACAGCAAAAACCGACCCCGAAGAAGTGGAATAGGAACAACATGATCCGCAGAAGAATGTCCCTGGCCGCCGCCGTCGTCACTGCCACGGCGCTCACCCTGACGGCCTGCGGCGGAGGTGAAACCCAGTCCGCAGACATTTCCACCGTAAACGTTATGGCTCCCTTCCTCGAGGCGCAGCCGCCTTCCGCAGACGGCGCCGTCCAGAAGAAGCTCGAGGAGCTGACGGGCAAGGACGTCAACATCACATGGGCTCCCAACGCCTCCTACGAGGACAAGACCAACATCACGCTGGCCTCCTCCGAGATCCCGCACGTGATGGTCATCCAGGGCAAGACGCCCGGCTTCGTCAAGAACGCCGAAGCCGGTGCCTTCTGGGACCTGACGGACAAACTGGGTGAGTACCCCAACCTGAAGACCACCTTCCCGGACATCCAGCAGAACGCGAGCATCAACGGCAAGGTGTACGGCGTCTACCGCGGCCGCGCCCCCATGCGTGCTGCCGTCATGTTCCGCCAGGACTGGCTGGACAAGCTGGGGCTTGAGGCTCCCAAGACCACCGAGGACCTGTATGAGGTAGCGAAGGCATTCACCGAAAAGGATCCGGACGGCAACGGCCAGAACGACACCTGGGGCATCACCATCCCCAAGTGGGGCGCCCTGGGAACCAACAGCCCGTACGACTTCATCGAGACCTGGTACGGCGCAGGCAACCGCTGGACCGAAAAGGACGGGAAACTGATCCCGAGCTTCGAAACCGAGGAATTCCTGGAAGCCAACCGGTTCGTCAAGAAGATGGTGGACGAGAAGCTCATCAACCCGGACTTTGCCACGTTCGACCCCACCAAGTGGAACGAGCCGTTCCTGAACGGCAAGGGCGGCATCATTGTCGACGTCGACTCCCGGGTGAGCGTCCTCATCAACCTGTTCAAGCAGGCAGACCCGAGCAACTTCGAAAACAAGGTGGGCTTCGTCGGCAACCTTGAAGGCCCGGACGGCGAGCTCAACGCCCACCCCACCGACGGCTACTCCGGCTTCCTGGCAATCCCCAAGTCCAGCGTCCGGACCGAGGCTGAATTGAAGACCGTGCTGGAGTTCCTGAACACCATGAACGGCAAGGACGTGGCCGTGCTGCTCAACAACGGCATCGAAGGCGTGAACTTCAAACTGGAGGATGGCAAGGCTGCCACCATCAAGCCCGAAACCGAGGAAGCCAAAGCCGTCAACACGGACATCAAGAGCTACGCACAGCTGGGCATGAACGTTGCCGGAAACACCTTCCACCCGGTCAAGCAGGCCAGCGACTACGAACAGCAGGTTTTCGACAAGCGGACCGAAGTGATGGCCGAAGACCTCAAGAGCGCCGTCTACAACCCCGCCGCCCCGTACGTGTCCGCCACCTACGTTTCCAAGGGTGCGCAGCTGGACAACATCGTTGCCGATGCCCGGATCAAGTACCTCGCCGGCCAGATCGACGAGCAGGGCCTGAAGGACGCCATCAAGCTGTGGAACACCAGCGGCGGCGACAAGGTCAAGGAAGAGATCAACAAACTCTGGCAGGACAACAAGTAAATGACAGCCCCTGTCATTGCCACCAAAGCCGGGGAGCGGGCGCAGCCTCCTGCGTCCGCCCCCCGGAAGCGGGGCAGGTTCTCCGTCCACTTCGCGCACTACAAGTGGCTGTACCTGCTGCTGCTGCCCGGCGTGGTGTACTTCGCCATCTTCCGTTACGGCCCCATGTACGGGGTCAGCATCGCCTTCAAGGATTACGTTCCGTTCCTGGGCGTGAACGACAGCCCGTGGGTGGCGTTCCAGCATTTCCAGGACTTCTTCTCCAACCCGGACTTCCCGCGGCTGCTGGGCAACACGCTGATCCTGGCGTTCCTTAACCTTGGGATCGCGTTCCCGTTGACCATCGTCCTGGCGCTGCTGCTCAACGAGGTCCGGCTCTCGATCCTCAAGCGCACCGTGCAGACCCTCGTGTACATCCCGCACTTCCTGTCCTGGACCATTGTTGCCTCGTTGAGCTTCCTGCTTTTTGCCCTGGACTTCGGCCCGCTGTTCCTGTTCCTGAACTCGGTGATGGGCACGAACATCGACTTCCTGTCGGACCCAAACTGGTTCCGGCCGCTGATTGTGCTGCAGGAGATCTGGAAGAACACCGGCTGGGGAACCATCATCTTCCTCGCCGCGCTCGCCACCGTTGACCAGGACCAGTACGAGGCCGCCATCATCGACGGCGCCGGCCGGTTCCGCCGCGTCTGGCACATCACGCTGCCCGGCATCCGGTCCACCATCATCGTGATGCTGATCCTGGCCATCGGGCAGATGCTGAACACCGGCTTCGAGCAGATCTACCTGATGACCAACGCCCTGAACCGCTCAGCGGCCGACGTTTTCGATACCTACGTGTACTTCGTGGGCATTACCCAGGGCGCCTACAGCTACTCCACCGCCGTCGGGCTCTTCAAATCCCTGGTGGGCCTCGTGCTGATCTTCGGCACCAACGCCCTGGCCAAACGCTTCAACCAGAGCGGACTGTTCTAGCCATGAAAATCCACAACACCACCGGCGGGCGGATCTTCGACGCCGCGAACTACGTGTTCCTGTCCCTGGTCGGCATCATCACCCTGCTGCCGTTCGTCTACGTGATCGCAGGATCCTTCGCCACGGAAGCGGAAATCACCCGGCGGGCGTTCTTCGTCTGGCCGGAGCAGTTCACCCTGGGCTCCTACGAGTACATCTTCTCCACCCCCGCGTTCATCAGGGCTCTGGTCACCACTGTCCTGGTCACCGCCGTCGGCACCCTGGTCCAGCTCGCGTTCACCGTGACCATGGCCTACCCGCTGGCCAAAAAGACCCTCCGCGGACGCAAGGTCATCCTGTCCCTGGTGGTCTTCGCCATGGTGTTCTCCGGCGGCATGATCCCCACCTTCCTGCTGGTCAAGGACCTGGGCCTGCTGAACTCCTACTGGGCCCTGATCCTGCCCGCGGCGATCAACCCGTTCAGCCTGATCATCATCAAGAACTTCTTCCAGGAACTCCCGCAGGAGCTGGAGGAATCGGCCAAGATGGACGGCGCCACCGAGATCGGGATCCTCTGGCGGATCCTGCTGCCGCTGTCCAAGCCCGTCCTTGCCACATTCGCGCTGTTCTACGCCGTGGGCATCTGGAACGACTTCATGTCACCCCTGCTCTACCTCTCGGATAACTCCAAATGGACCCTGCAGATGTACCTGCGCCAGGTCACGGCAGCGTCCGACCTCCTGGGCACCGGCAACGTGGATCCCGCCTACATCCCGCCGGAGCAGGGCATCAAGTTCGCCGTCATCGTGGTGGCAACCCTGCCCATCCTGATCTTCTACCCGTTCCTGCAAAAACACTTCGCCAAAGGCATGCTCATCGGTTCCGTCAAGGGCTGACCCGCGCCCGCTTACAGAAAGCACACCATGAAAGTCCTGCTTGCCGGAGATTCCACGGTCGCCAACTGCCCCACGCACGAGTACCCCATGAGCGGCTGGGGAGCCAGACTGCCCCCGCATAGTTACACCTGGGCTGCCGTGCACAATTTCGCCAAAGGCGGCGCCAGCACTGAGTCCTTCCGCGAGGAGGGGCTCTGGGGCCAGCTTCTGGCGGAGGCAGACCATGGCGACCTGGTACTGATCCAGTTCGGCCATAACGACCAGAAGAAGCCGCACCTGGCGGCACGTACGGGCTATGCCGCCAACCTGCGCAGTATGGTGGCCGAGGTCCGTGCCCTGGGAGCGCTGCCCGTGCTGTGCACGTCGGTGGAGCGGCGGCACTTCCTGGCCGGCCCGTCGTCGGACGCTTCCTTAGAGGAGAGCCTGGAGGACTATCCGGAGGTGGTGCGGGAGATCGGCCTGGAGCTGGGGCTGCCGGTCATCGACCTGAACTCGTGGACCCGCGCGCTGTACATGCGGCTGGGGCGGGAGGAGTCGGCATCCCTCTTCTGCCACTTCGCACCGGGTGAACATGCACACTGGCCCGACGGACTGACGGACAACACCCACTTCTCCCAGCAGGGTGCAGCCGTGGTGGCTGAGCACGTTGCGGGGCAGCTTCAGGAGTTGGGGCTGGCCCCGTTGGGTTTGGCACCTACGACGGCGGGGCGCGGCTAGGTGGGAGCGGCCAGCCTGGGAACGAAGGTGCTCTACAGCAACCCGCTCAACGGTCCTGGGGACGTGGCGGACTGGGTAGGCGAAGGGCCCTTGAGCCTGGGCAACCACCGAGGGGCCCTGGAGCTGTCCGGCTCGCTGGACGACGAGGAGTTCGGCGACCACGCGCACTGGACGTTCTGGTGCCCCGAGGAGTTCCCCGACGGCATCCGGGTCAGCTGGGAATTCCTCCCCCTTGAGGAACCGGGGCTGGCCATGGTGTTTTTCGCTGCGAACGGGCATGGCGGGCGGGATCTGTTCTCCCCTGAACTCACGCCGCGTACGGGCTACTACCCGCAATACCACTCGGGGGACCTGGACGCCCTGCATGTTTCGTATTTCCGGCACAAGTACCAGTCGGAGCGGGCCTTCCGGACCTGCAACCTCCGCAAAAGCGCCGGCTTCGAGCTGGTGGCCCAGGGCGCGGACCCATTGCCGCCCACAGAGGACGCCGTGGATTTCTACCGGATGGAAGTGGTGAAGGACGGCCGTAAGGTGGCCTTCTCCATCAACGGGCTGCCGCTCCTTGACTGGCAGGATCCATCGGACAGGGTGCTGGGCGGAGGCTACTTCGGGTTCCGGCAGATGGCACCGCTCCGCGCGGCCTACCGGAACCTCGCCGTGGAAAAGATCTAGCGCCCCGTTTCGTTACTTCTGCCAGCCCAGCCAGTCGATGGCTTCCTGGGCAATAGCTGCGGGTACCGGATGCGGGCCCTAACCTAGGCGATGGCTTCCAGCGACAGCTCCTCCACGGCCGACTGAAGGGCATCCAGGTCGAACCACGCGACAGGCAGCACCTCATGGATAAAGGCATCAAAATCGAAGGGATGGCAGTGCCCGCCGTGGTTCCAGTAGAGGATCCAGAGATCGATCAGGCCAAGGTCCTTGCGCTGCAGCAGGTGTCTGGCTCTGTGCCGCAGGTCATCCATAACCAATCCTTGCTTCTGCTACCCCCGCCCCACAAGAGCAGTAAGTGTGTTTGGCGCAGACGATTTCCGGCGTGGTGTCACACGGGCAGTGAGGCGGAGGATTCCAAGGCTTTGGCGATGACCCGCTGCAGCTGCAGGGCGCTGTTTTCGGTGGATCCGCCCGCATCAATCACAGTAAATGCGGGATACCAGGGCAGCTCCGCGTAGGCCTGCCGGAACCTCTGGAGATCCTCCAGGCTTTCCTGGTCCTCGCCCCGAAGGGCAATGCGTTCATACGCCTGCTCAGCCGGGATGTCGAAGTAGACCACAGCCTGGGCCTTCGGCAGCATTCCCAGCAGGGCTTCCAGCATCCGGCGGCGGCGGATGCCCCGGGTTTTCCGCAGAGCCAGCTGGCAGTACAGATGCCGGTCCATGATGACCAGGCCGTCAAAGCGCCGTGCGCGCAGGTGGTTGAGCACGACGTTGAGAACCCTCACAGTGGTTTCGAGGATATCCGCGACCTGCACGGGAAGGGGTAGCGCGAAGCGCCGGGCCAGGCCGGCGATGGTTTTCCTCCCCGAATAATTGCCGAGCACCAGCACTGGCGTGCCGGGCAGAAGCTCCGCCACCTCGCGCGCGGCGGTGGATTTACCGGCACCATCAACTCCCAGCACAACAATGAGGGCTGATGGTCGTCTCGCGTGAAGTGTCATGTCTCTTTCATACTGGGGCGCACTGTGCCTGCGGTTCGGGAAGCCTGTGGGGAGGCTGTGAAAGCAGGGGACAGCGCCGCCAGGTCAAAGTTGGAGCAGAATAGGAGAGTCTGCACTGGGAGGGAGGCTGGGCATGGAGCCTGTAATGGTTGATGGTGGCAAAGGCACGGTGGAGTTGCGTTCCGACGGTGTCATCCACCTTATCTGGGAGCCGCGGGTCCGTATAGAACAGCATGATGCCCAGGCGGCGATGGCGGCCGTCAACGCGGTAGCAGGGGACAAGACCTACCCGATGCTCGTGGACATGGCTTCTACCGAAAATGTCACCAGGGCGGCCCGTTCGGTGTTTTCCATCCCCTGCGCCGCCAACCGGATCGCGCTGCTCGGTTCCAGTCCGGTGGACCGGATCCTGGCGAACTTCTTCCTGGGCGTCCACATCCCGCCCTGCCCCACGCGTTTCTTTACGTCCAGGACTGAATCCATGGCCTGGCTGCTGCAGGCCGGGTGATCCTTCCGGTGCAGACGCCGGTCAGTCAGCGGACGGCGCCCCCGGTGCTCTGACGGACCACCAGTTCCGGGGTGAAGACGACTGCGCGGTGCCGGGTGTGCTGGGCTTCAACCTCTTCGGCCAGGAGTTCGATGGCCGTCCTGCCCAGGGCCTCGGTTGGCTGCCGGATGGAGGAGAGGGGCACCACGGCGGAGACTGCGAAGTCGATGTCGTCATAGCCGATCAGTGCGATGTCCTCCGGGATCCGGTAGGTGTGCGTCATGGTGAGCGACTGCATCACGCCGAGCGCCAGGAGGTCGTTGGCGCAGAAGATCCCGTCGGGCAGCCCGCCGCGGTCCCGTTCCACCAGCATGTTGCCGACGCTGCGGCCGGCCAGGACAGTCTGGCCTTCCGAAACCAGCACCTCAAGAGTGGCGTCCGGTTCTTCCTTCACTGCCCGCTGGGCTCCCTGGAGGCGGTCAGCCACCTGGCGGATGGAGGTGGAGCCACCCACAAAGGCCAGCCGACGGCGGCCGGTGTCCAGCAGGTGCCTGGCAGCCAGGTAACCGCCGGCGTCGTCGTCAACGGCCACTGAGCTGAACTTCTCCTCGTCAGCCAGCCGGTCCACGAGGACCGTGGGCACGCCGCGCTCGCGGAGGAGGTCCAGCCGCTCGGTCACGTCACCCACGGGCGAAATGAGGAGGCCCTGGACGCGCTGCTCCTGGAACAGGTCGATGTAATTGGCCTCCCGGCCGGCGTCGTGGCCGCTGTCGCCCAGCAGCACGGCGCTGCCCTGGAGCGCCGCCGCATCCTCGGCGGCGCGCACCACCGAGGTGAAGAAGGGGTTTCCCACGTCCAGGACGATGAGCCCTATGGTGCGGCTGTGGCCGGCGCGGAGCTGGCGTGCCGCATCATTGCGGACGAAACCGAGTTCATCAATGGCGCGCAGTACCCGATCCTTGGTCCGCTGCGAGACTCTGTCCGGGTAGTTCAGCACATTCGAAACAGTGCCCACCGCCACGCTGGCGTGGTTGGCTACGTCCTTGATGCTGGCTGAGCGGTTCATGATTCTCCGTGCTGCTGGGCCGAGTGCAGATGCCTCCCGGTCTTGGTGAGGAACAGGTCCCGGAATGCTTGACACCTGCTCACGTTCAAGAGTACTTTGAATCGTAACAATGAAACGATTCAAAGATTTGCGAGTTCAGGAGAGTTCCAAATGAGGGTGTGCTTCCGTTCTTCGGTCCAGCCGGCGCTGATCGACGAATACCGGCGGCGGCACGCTGCCGTGTGGCCGGAGATGCTCCGGGCCCTCAAGGATGCCGGCTGGAACAACTACTCACTTTTCCTCGGCGGGGACGGGCTTCTGATCGGCTACCTGGAGTGCGACGATTTCGACGCAGCCCGGGCGCGGATGGCCCTCGCGGACGTAAACGCCCGCTGGCAGGCGGAAATGGCCAAGCTTTTCGAGGATACGGACCAGGCGCCCGATGAGGGGTTCCAGGTACTTGAGGAAGTCTTCAACCTCGACAGCCAGCTTGCGGCGGCAGAATCCGCTGCAAGCTGACACTGCAGGCCAGGCATCGTGCGCTCCAGCAGCGGGGCCACGCCGGACACTGCAACACCAACCAGACCACAGCAAGACAAGACACCGGAAAGAACCATCATGAATGACGTAGCAACGGCGCTGGGCAGGCTCGAGGAGCTTGCCATCGAGGTCCCCTCGTGGGCTTATGGAAATTCCGGTACGCGGTTCAAGGTGTTCGGCACGCCCGGCACCCCGCGCACCGTGCAGGAAAAGCTTGCGGATGCGGCGAAGGTCCACGAACTGACCGGCCTGGCTCCCACCGTTGCGCTGCACATCCCGTGGGACAAGGTTGATGACTACGCCGCCCTGAAGGAGTACGCCGCCGGGCTGGGTGTTGGCCTGGGCACCATCAACTCCAACACCTTCCAGGATGACGAATACAAGTTCGGCTCCCTGACCTCCTCCAACGAGACGGTGCGCCGCCGCGCGATCGACCACCACCTGGACTGCATCGGGATCATGCATGCCACGGGGTCGAAGGACCTGAAGATCTGGCTGGCCGACGGCACCAACTACCCCGGCCAGGATGATATCCGCGGCCGCCAGGACCGCCTCGCCGAATCCCTGCAGGAGATCTACGCCGCCCTGGGCGACGAGCAGCGCCTGGTCCTGGAGTACAAGTTCTTCGAGCCCGCTTTCTACCACACCGATGTTCCGGACTGGGGCACTTCCTACGCCCAGACCCTGGCCTTGGGTGAGAAGGCGTTTGTTTGCCTGGACACCGGCCACCACGCCCCGGGCACCAACATCGAGTTCATCGTGATGCAGTTGCTGCGCCTGGGCAAGCTTGGCTCCTTCGATTTCAACTCGCGCTTCTACGCCGACGACGACCTGATCGTGGGTGCCGCGGATCCGTTCCAGCTCTTCCGCATCATGTACGAGGTCATCCGCGGCGGCGGCTACGGCAAGGAATCGGGCGTGGCCCTCATGCTGGACCAGTGCCACAACCTGGAAGAGAAGATCCCGGGCCAGATCCGCTCGGTCCTGAACGTCCAGGAAATGACCGCCCGCGCCCTGCTGGTGGACACCGAAGCCCTCGCCGAAGCCCAGCGGACCGGCGACGTGCTGGCAGCGAACGGCATTTTCAACGATGCGTTCTACACCGACGTCCGGCCGGTCCTGGCCGAGTGGCGCGAATCCCGCGGCCTGCCCGCGGACCCGATGGCCGCCTTCAAGGCCAGCGGATACCAGAAGAAGATCAACGAGGACCGCGTTGGCGGCCAGCAAGCCGGATGGGGCGCCTAACAGCCATGAGCACGCAGAACACAGCCAACAAGACTGTTGCAGACCTGATTTCCCGTTCCAACCGCCTGGGTGCGGACAAGCGGAACACCAACTTCGCCGGCGGCAACACCTCCGCAAAGGGCACCGAGAAGGACCCGGTCACGGGCGAGGACGTCCAGCTGCTCTGGGTCAAGGGCTCCGGCGGGGACCTCGGCACGCTGAAGGCCGAAAACCTCGCGGTGCTCCGCCTGGACCGCCTGACTGCGCTGAAGAACGTCTACCCGGGCGTTGAGCGTGAAGACGAGATGGTGGCCGCGTTCGATTACTGCCTGCACGGCAAGGGCGGCGCAGCCCCGTCGATCGACACGGCCATGCACGGCCTGGTGGACGCCGCGCACGTTGACCACCTGCACCCGGACTCCGGCATCGCCATTGCGACGGCGGCGGACGGCGAGGCGCTGACCACCAAGATTTTCGGCAACAAGGTGGTCTGGGTGCCGTGGCGCCGCCCCGGGTTCCAGCTGGGTCTGGACATCGCCGCGATCAAGGAAGCGAACCCGCAGGCCATCGGCACCATCCTGGGCGGGCACGGCATTACTGCCTGGGGTGCCACCAGCGAAGAAGCAGAGCAGAACTCGCTGTGGATCATCGAACAGGCCGAGAAGTACATCAAGGACAACGGCAAGGGTGAACCCTTCGGACCCAAGCTGCCCGGCTACGCAGCCCTGCCCGAAGCAGAGCGCCGCGCCAAGGCCGCAGCCCTGGCACCGGTGATCCGCGGCCTGGCATCCACAGACAAGCCGCAGCTGGGGCACTTCAGCGATGACGCCGTCGTCCTTGACTTCCTCGAAGCCGCCGAGCACCCGCGCCTGGGAGCCCTGGGCACGTCCTGCCCGGACCACTTCCTGCGCACCAAGGTCAAGCCGCTGATCCTGGACCTGCCCGCGGACGCCTCAATCGAGGACTCCATTGCCCGGCTGCACGAACTGCACGCGGACTACCGCGAGGACTACCAGGCCTACTACGACCGCCACGCGGACGAAAACAGCCCGGCACTGCGCGGCGCGGACCCGGCCATTGTGCTGGTTCCCGGCGTGGGCATGTTCTCCTTCGGCGCCAACAAGCAGACCGCCCGGGTTGCCGGCGAGTTCTACATCAACGCCATCAACGTGATGCGCGGCGCCGAGGCGATCTCCACCTACGCCCCGATCGAGGAATCCGAGAAGTTCCGGATCGAGTACTGGGCTCTGGAGGAAGCCAAGCTGGCCCGGATGCCCAAGCCCAAGTCGCACGCCACCCGCATCGCGCTGGTCACCGGCGCCGCCTCCGGCATTGGCAAGGCCATTGCCACCCGCCTGGCCGCGGAAGGCGCCTGCGTTGTCATCGCCGACCTCAACCTGGAGAACGCCGAAAAGGTGGCCGAAGAGCTCGGCGGCCCGGACGTCGCCATCGGCGTCCAGGCAGACGTGACGGACGAAGCGCAGGTCGCAGCCGCGATCGACGCCGCTGTCCTGGCGTTCGGCGGTGTGGACCTGGTGGTCAACAACGCCGGCCTGTCCATCTCCAAGCCGCTGCTGGAAACCACCGAGAAGGACTGGGACCTGCAGCACAACGTGATGGCCAAGGGCTCCTTCCTGGTGGCCAAGGCCGCGGCGAAGGTCATGATTGCCCAGGGCCTGGGCGGGGACATCATCTACATCTCCTCGAAGAACTCCGTGTTCGCCGGACCGAACAACATCGCCTACTCCGCCACCAAGGCAGACCAGGCCCACCAGGTCCGCCTGCTCGCCGCGGAACTCGGTGAGCACGGGATCCGCGTCAACGGCATCAACCCCGACGGCGTGGTCCGCGGCTCCGGCATCTTCGCCGGCGGCTGGGGCGCCAAGCGCGCCGCCGTGTACGGCGTGGACGAGGAGAAACTGGGCGAGTACTACGCCCAGCGCACCCTGCTCAAGCGCGAAGTCCTGCCCGAGCACGTGGCCAACGCCGCCGCCGTCCTCACCAGCAACGAACTGTCCCACACCACCGGCCTGCACATCCCCGTGGACGCCGGAGTGGCCGCAGCCTTCCTGCGATGAGCACCGAACGCACCAACGAAACTGCCCCGGCCCAGGCCGGGGCAGTTTCCGCAGGCCCCGCAAAGGTTTTCGCCGCGGTCGATATTGGCGCCTCGTCCGGCCGGGTCATCCTGGGCCGGGTTAATGCCGGCGGCGAAAACGGCGTGGAGCTGGAAGTTGTCCACCGCTTTCCCAACGGCGTGGTGGAGATCGACGGCGGGCTGCGCTGGGACTTCAACGCCCTCTTCGCCGAGGTGCTCAAGGGACTCTCAGCAGCGGCCACGGTTGCCGCCGTGCAAGGTGAGCGGGTGGCCAGCATCGGCATCGACACCTGGGCCGTGGACTACGGCCTGGTCAACGCCGCCGGGGAATTGACCGCCCAGCCGTTCAGCTACCGCGACGATCGCAGCCGGACCGCTGTGGAGCCGGTGCACCGGAAGCTGGACCCTGCACGGCTGTACGGGACCACGGGTCTGCAGTTCCTGCAGTTCAACACGATCTACCAGCTGGCCAGCGAGCCGGACCTTGATGGCCTCCAGGCGCTCCTGATTCCGGACCTGATCGCGTTCCTCCTGACGGGGCAGCGAAGGACCGAGGCCACCAACGCCTCCACCACGGGCTTGTTCGACGCCGTGGCAGGGGAGTGGGCCACCGAGTTCCTCACGGCCCTGGGTTTGCGGAAGGACCTGTTCCCGCCGCTGGTCCAGCCCGGTGAAACTGTTGGCACCCTCCTGCCGGCCATTGCCGCCCAGGTGGGCCTTCCGCGGGAAACCCAAGTGGTGGCTGTCGGCTCGCACGACACAGCCTCCGCCGTCGCAGCCGTCCCCGCGAAAGCAGACGACGGAGAGGAGGATTTTGCCTATATCTCCTCCGGCACATGGTCCCTCGTGGGGCTTGAGCTGAAGCACCCGGTCCTCACCGAGGCCAGCCGGGAGGCGAACTTCACCAATGAGCGCGGTGTTGACGGCACCATCCGCTACCTCCGCAACATGGGCGGTCTGTGGCTCCTCAGTGAATGCCAGCGCACCTGGGCGGCCGAAGGATTCCAGCCCGAGCTTCCGGCTTTGCTGGAAGCCGCAGCCGCGCTGCCCCCCGGCGGGCCACAGATCAACCCGGACGACCCCTACTTCATTGCCCCGGACAACATGCCGGACCGCATCCGCTCCGCGGTCCGCCGCACCGGAGAGGTACTGTCGGACGATCCTGCCGCGATCACCCGCTGCATCATGGACAGCCTGGCCGCCGGCTACGCCCGCACCATCCGCGACGCCGAGCGGCTCGCGGACCGGTCAGTGGAGGTGGTGCATGTGGTGGGCGGCGGTTCCCAGAACCGGCTGCTCTGCCAGCTCACCGCCGATGCCACCGGCAGGAAAGTTGTTGCTGGGCCGGTGGAAGCCACTGCGCTGGGCAACGTCCTGGTGCAGGCACGTGCTGCGGGTTCCGTCACCGGCAGCCTGGGAGAACTCCGCGCCCTGGTGGTGGCCAGCAGTCCGCTACAGGTTTTTGTACCGGAGCTCTCGCGGCTGTAGGTCCTGCGCAGGCAAAGATCCAGATCCATGCCCACTACCTGACAGGACCGGATAGCCCATGCCACTCTTCGACCTTCCCCTGGCCCAGCTCCGCGGCTACGCGTCCCAGGTGACGCCGCCGGACGACTTCCGCGAATTCTGGGACACCACCATTGCGGAGGCACGGGCGCTTCCGTTGGACGCGTCCTTCGAACCGGTGGAGAACTACCTGTCGGTCATCGACACCTTCGATGTGACGTTCGCCGGTTATGGGGGCGCCGCCATCAAGGGCTGGCTGCACCTTCCCGCCAACCGGGCCGCCGGAACAAGGTTGCCGGTAGTGGTGCAGTATGTGGGCTACTCCGGCGGCCGGGGCCTGGTGAACCAGGACACGAAGTGGGCGCAGGCAGGCTACGCGCACTTCATCATGGACACCCGGGGCCAGGGCTACGGCGGCACCCTGGGGGAGACCGCCGATCCCCACGCCTCCGCCGGAGAAGTGGCCCATGCGGGCCTCATGACCAGGGGCATCGCAAGCCGGGAAGACTACTACTACCGCCGGGTGTACGTGGACGCCTTCCGGGCGGTGGAAGCCGTCCAAAGCCACCCGGAGATCGACCCGGCACAGGTGGTGCTCGCCGGCGTCAGCCAGGGCGGGGGCATCGTGGTAGCCGTTGCCGGGCTGGCGGCGGGCAGGCTCGACGGCGTGGTGGCCGCACTGCCGGACGTTCCGTTCCTGCAGGACTTCCCCCGCGCCATCGACATCACGCCGCGCGGTCCGTACCCGGAGATCGCCCAGTTCCTGGCACGCCACCGGGACCGCTGCGAGCCCGTGCTTGATGTCCTGCGTTATTTCGACGGCGTCAACCTCGCCCGCTGGGCCACGGCACCGGCCTTGTACTCCGCAGCCCAGATGGACGATATCTGCCCGCCGTCCACCGTCTTTGCCAGCTTCAATGCCTACGGCTCCGGCACCCCGGATTCATCCGGCACCGGAGCGGCCAAGGAGATTGAGGTCTACCGGTTTAACAACCACGAAGGCGGCCAGGAACACCACTGGATCCGGCAGCTGCTGTTTCTCCGCAAAATTTTGGGGTAAGTTTCTTCTGCGGGTGTGAGAAAGCGGTTTCTCACCCCGGCGGACAAGGAATCAATGAAGAAACTCAGCAGGCTCAGCGTTCTCGGCTATGGGGCCGGCGATGCGGCCAACAGCATGATCATCAGTACCGGAAACATGTTCCTGCTTGTCTATTACACCGATGTAGCGGGGATCGGCGCAGCGGCGGCAGGGACACTGCTGCTCGTTGCGCGGGTCTTCAACGCCTTCACCGACATAGCGGCCGGCCGCATCGTGGACCGTGTGCCAAGCAAGCGGTGGGGAAAATTCCGCCCTTTCCTGATGTTCGGCTTCATTCCCCTGCTGCTGAGCGTGGCGGTGTTCCACGTTCCGGACGTCGACCCGTCCCTGAAACTGCTGTACGCCTATTGCACCTACGCCTTGGTGTGTGTCGCCTACAGCATGGTCAATGTGCCCTACGGGTGCCTGGTGGGGGCCATGACCCAGGACGCCAAGGAACGCGCCAGGCTCGGTGGTGCCCGAACCATCGGCGGCCTCTCGGTGGGGGCCACCCTCGGCTTTTTCATCGCACCGCTCCTCGGTGCGGGCCAGGACATGCAGCAGATCTTTACCTGGCTGACCATCACCTTTGCCGTCGTTGGCTCACTGCTCTATTGCTTCACGGGCATAGTGTGCGTTGAGCAGGTCCCCGGCAGCGTCCCCAAAATCACCCTTCGCCAGAGCGTGGCAGCCCTCAAGGCAAACTCACCGCTGGTGATCCTTTGCGTGAGTTCCGTCCTTTTCGTTACCGGAACTTCTGCCACCGGCGCCTCCCAGTTCTACTACCTCCGGGACGTCCTGTCCCGGGTGGACCTCTTTCCCGTCATGGCCGCAGCCCAAGTGGTGATCACGCTGACGCTGGCTGTGCTGATGCCCCTTCCCGTGGCCCGATGGGGCAAGCGGGCCGTCTACAGCGTGGGCGGCGGATTCGGGGCGGTGGGCGGAGCGCTGGTCTTCCTGGCCCCCGCGGACATGCCATTGCTCGGCCTGGCGGGCCTCGTGCTGGGGCTCCTTGCTTCGGCGTCCGTCAGCATCGTAACCTGGGCCCTGATCGCCGACACCGTGGAATACGGTGAGTGGAAAACGGGAGTCCGGGTCCAGGGAATCAACTACGCGCTCCTGGCCGCCACCCGGAAGCTCGGCATGGGATTCGGGGCCGCCGTCGTCGCCTTCTCACTCGCTTGGGGCGGCTACGTTTCGGGTACTGCGGAGCAGTCTCATGCTGCCACCCTCGCCATCAGGGCCGCGGCAGGGCTGCTGCCGGGGGCCCTGGTGCTTGCCTCCGTCGGGATCATGTACTGGTACCGCCTGACCGACCAGAAGCACGCGGAGCTGGTGGCAAGCCTGTCGCGGGATGCGACGTAACAGTTTGCGGTCGCGGCGGCCCGCGGTTATGGTTCATGGCATGACAAACCGTTGGTATGCGTATTTTTCGTTGGCTCTGGAGGGGCCCGCGTCTAACTGACACGCATCCAACTTTCCTTCAGAGCCAACAGGGCAGAGATCATTCTCTGCCCTTCGCCGTTTCTCCGGCGGGTTCTGATCTGGGCCCGCTTCCCATCTGGAACAGGACCCGAACATGAGCACCGCAACAGCCCCCGCAAACTCCACCGCATCCAGCCCCCGCGGTGAAGCCACGGCCAAATCCACATCGAACCTGCGTGTCAGCGAATTCACCGCGCTGCCCACGCCGCAGGAACTCATCGCGGAACTGCCGCTGGACGCCCGGGTGGCGGACGTCGTCGAACGCGGGCGTGACGAAGTCCGCGCCATCATGGACGGTGTGGATGACCGCCTGCTGGTGATCGTGGGACCGTGCTCCATCCACGATCCCAAGGCCGGGCTGGAGTACGCGCGGCGGCTGGTCAGCCAGGCCGAGAAGCACAAGGAAGACCTGCTGATCGTGATGCGCGCCTACTTCGAAAAGCCCCGCACCACAGTGGGCTGGAAGGGCCTGATCAACGATCCGCGGCTGGACGGCAGCCACGACATGGTGACAGGCCTTCGAACGGCACGGCACTTCCTGCAGCAGGTCACCGCGCTCGGGCTCCCCACCGCCACCGAATTCCTGGAGCCCATCAGCCCGCAGTACATGGCGGACCTCATCTCCTGGGGCGCCATCGGGGCCCGCACCACCGAAAGCCAGATCCACCGGCAGCTCGCCTCCGGCCTCTCCATGCCCATCGGCTTCAAGAACGGGACCGACGGCGACCTCCAGGTTGCCATCGACGCCTGCGGTGCTGCCGCGGCGGCCCAGGCCTTCCTTGGCATTGACGGCGACGGCCGGGCCGCGCTCGTGGCCACCGCCGGAAACCCTGACACCCACGTCATCCTCCGCGGCGGACGCAAGGGGCCCAATTACTCTGCTGCCGACGTCGAGGCTGCAACAGCCAAGCTCGCCGGCAAGCAGCTGAACCCGCGCCTCATCGTTGATGCCAGCCACGCCAACAGCGGAAAGAGCCACCACCGCCAGGCAGAAGTGGCGCTGGAGATCGGGGCGCAGCTCGAGGACGGCGGCGCTTCCGCGCAGGCCATTGCCGGCATCATGCTGGAAAGCTTCCTGGTAGGCGGCGCGCAGAACCTCGATGTCGCCGAGCACGCTGCCGGCCGGTCGGAGCTGGTGTACGGGCAGAGCGTGACGGATGCCTGCATGGACTGGGACGTTTCCGTCTCGGTACTGGACCAGCTCGCCGCTTCCGCCCGCAAGCGCAGAAGGTAGGCGCCCCCCTGTGTAGTGGGGGAGCAAATAGGGGGACCGTACTACTTTCACATTGGCCACAGGAACATCTAGAGTATCTAGAAGGTGGTTGGTGGATGGCTCAGCATCGTAACACCGCATTGGCACGTACCTGGGGTCACTGTTGTCCATCCGTCAGCAAAGGAAAATAGGGAAATGTCGGCAGAACAGAACTTCTCCAACGCGAAGTTCCTGACCGTGGCAGAAGTAGCCCAGGTCATGCGCGTCTCCAAAATGACTGTCTACCGGCTGGTGCACTCCGGCGAGATGCCGGCAGTGCGGTTCGGCCGCTCCTACCGGGTACCCGAAGCCGCCGTTGAGCAGTACCTCAAGGGTGCCGTGGTGGACGGCCACACCGAAACCGCCTGATTCCTTTCGTCCCTTCGCCGTGTTTTCGCCGGTCGAAGCCGCACCGGTCAGAAGCGGCTCCGGATAAGCGGTACCCTGTTAAGGAACGTTTTACGTCATTGTAAGAATCTGTCAGTTGTTCAGTTCGTAGCTCTGTCCACGAACACTTTCCATCAGACAGGTACTGCATCTAGTTTGTAAGGAACTTTCGTGGGTTCAGTTATTAAGAAGCGTCGCAAGCGTATGGCCAAGAAGAAGCACCGCAAGCTGCTTCGCAAGACTCGTCACCAGCGCCGCAACAAGAAGTAGAGATACTTCGAACAGCGTAGAAATGCCCGTCGCCTTCCGAGGTGGCGGGCATTTTGTTTTTGCCCGGTGCCTGGTGGGCCCGGCGTCGGTTATGCCCGGGGGCCCCGGATGCGGGCGAAGCCTTTCCAGAGTCCGTAGACCGCGCCGCCGGCGGTGGCTGCCTTGAGGCCGAAGGTGGCGGCGCGGCGGCCGGCCCGGAAGTCGTAGACCGGCCAGTTGTTGTCGCGGGCGTGGCGGCGGAGGCGGGCGTCCGGGTTGATGGCCACCGGATGGCCCACCAGGGTAAGCAGCGGAATGTCGTTAAAGGAGTCGCTGTAGGCCCAGCAACGCTTCAGGTCCAGCTCCTCGGCATCCGCCACTGCCTGGACAGCCACTGCTTTGGCGGAGCCATGCAGGATGTCTCCCACCAGGCGGCCGGTGTACATGCCTTCCGAGATCTCCCCGACAGTCCCCAGCGCTCCCGTGAGTCCCAGCCGGGTGGAGATCACGGTGGCAACTTCTATGGGGGTCGCAGTGACCAGCCACACCCGGCGGCCCACCCGCAGGTGCTGCTCGGCCAAGGCTTTGGCGCCCGGCCAGATCCGTGAGGCGATCATCTCGTCGTAGACCTCTTCACCGAGGGCCTTGACGTCGTCAACCGTGATGCCTGCGGCCAGGGTCAGCGCGGAGTCGCGGACAGCGTGGACGTCGTCCATGTTTTCACCGCGGGCCACGAATTTGAACTGCTTCCAGGCGAACCCGGCAGCCTGGCCCATGGTGAAGGCTCCGCGCTGGTGCATCTTGCGGGCAACATGGAAGAGGCTGGCACCGCGCATGAGGGTGTTGTCCACATCGAAGAAGGCCGCCTCGCCGGGTTGCGGGGCCGCAACCGGCTTGGTGACTACGGCGACGTACTTCTCCTCGGGCATGATGTTGAGTCTAGTCAATCCAGTCAGTGGACACGGTCGGCGTCGCGGGGCACAGTCAACGGGGCTACGGTTAAGTCATGGCAACACCGCACGTCGTCCTGATCACCAAAGCTGACTGCCACCTGTGCGAAGAGGCGCGCGACGCCGTCGGCCGGGTTACTGCCTCCCTGGGCCTTGAGTGGACGGAAGAGCTGGTGGATCACCAGCCGGAACTGCGGGACCGCTATGCCGAGGAGATTCCGGTGGTTTTGGTGGATGGCGTGCAGCGCGACTTCTGGAAGATCGATGAGGTCCGGCTGGAACGGGTGCTTCAGCGGGCCATGGCAGAGTAGGGGAGCAGCACCGGTGACCGCGCTTGCTTTGTGGCCGGCTGCTTTGTTGGCATCGGCCGGAGGGCTCTAGAGTGGAGTCACAACGCGATGCGAGGGAGGGGCTGGTGGCTTCGCTGGATTCAACTCCCCAGGCTGTCCCGGATCTTCCGGGTACCACTGGCACGCCAGCCAAGCAGATTCCGCCCGCAGCGGTGGCCCGGCTGACGCTCTATCTGCGTGCCCTGAACACTCTGCTAGCCGAGGGAGTGGAGCGGGTTTCCTCCGAATCCCTCGCCGAAGCCTCAGGCGTCAGTTCCGCCACACTGCGCAAGGACCTGTCCCATGTGGGCTCCTACGGTACCCGCGGTGTTGGCTACGAAGTGCAGTACTTGAGCCGCCACATCGCTGCAGCACTCGGGCTGACGCACGACTGGAAGGTTGCCATCGTCGGTGCCGGCAACCTCGGCAAGGCCCTGGCGCGGTACGGCGGATTCGAATCCCGCGGGTTCGACGTCGTGGCCATTTTCGACGCCGACCAGATGGTGGTGGGCAACGAGGTGGGGTGGCTGCGCGTCAGCGATGTAGCCGACCTGGAAACAGTGCTGCACCGGACCGGAGCGAACATGGTGGTGCTGGCGCTTCCGGCGGCCGTGGCACAGGAGGTCTGCGACCGCGTGGTGGCCGCGGGCGTCCGCAGCGTCCTGAGCTTCGCCCCCGTGATGCTCCAGGTGCCGGAGGGAGTCAACCTCCGCAAGGTGGACATGGCCACCGAACTGCAGATCCTGGCCTACCACGCACAGCGGGCGCAGGCCCCGGGGCAGACCGCCTAGATTTCTCCGGCGGTTCCGGGACCCACGCCCGCAAGTGTGGGAAGTGCGTAAATCTACCGGCCGTAGGGGTTGCCCATGCCGCCACCGTAAGGGTTGGCGAAGGGCTGCTGCTTCCGGAAGTACGGGGCAGCAGCCGGCAGGTACAGCAGGACGATGGCGGCGATCCCCAGGAGGGTGCCGATGGTTCCAATGCTGGGAGGACCGAAGAGGCCGAAGATGGACAGTGCAGCGAACACGGTACCCAGGATGCGCGCCCAGTTCTTGCCCTTGCGGACAAAGAATGCCACCAGTAGGTAGAGCCCTGCGCCGAGGATGGCGAAAACCACCAGGGTGCCGGCGATGACGCCCTTGATGTCCTCGTACGTGACGCCCGCTCCGCTGCCCTCCATCTGCTGCTCAAAGGTCTGGCGGAATACCGGATCGTCCAGCTGCGTGAGCCCGGTGAGCATGGAGATGACGAAGATGGCGGCCGAGGCGATCAGCAGCCAGAACGAGATGTTGACCAGCTGCGGCACCCCGTTGCTGCCCGTGGGCTGCGGCTGCTCCGAAGGGTACTGCGCGTACGGGGACTGGCCGTAAGGCTGCTGACCGTACGGCTGCTGGCCAAAGCCAGGAGCCTGCGGCGCGTTCTGGCCATACTGTGGAGTGTTTTGCCCGTACTGCGGAGCGCCGGACTGGCCGTACTGCGGCGGGTTCTGCCCGTACTGCGGCGGGTTCTGTCCGTACTGCGGGGCGTTTTCCCCGTAGCGCGGCTGCTGGTTGCCCTGCTCGGGATCGTTGGGCACGGGAGGCGGGACGGGAGGATTACTCATGAGCTGTCCTTTGGCATGTCGGGTTCTGGTAGGCTGCCGGGTTTCGGTCCTGTGCCCTACCCCCAGCATGGCTTAAGTCCACCGTACCCCCGGACCGGCGGCAGATGGGTCATTCCAGGGAGGTATTCCGCCCCCGGTTCGGCGGTTGCCCGGCGATGCCTTGCTAACCCTTGTTCCCCCGCGCCGCAAACCACGCCTGCGAGTTCGGCAGCCAGAGCAGGACCGTTGCCGCGAGGCTGATCAGGAAGCCCGCCCAGTTGCCGCCCTGGCCAACACGCATGGCCAGGTTGACCAAAGCGAGGACCAGGGTGACGCCCGTCAGGACTGTGAGGGCCAGCCGTGCCCACTGCCTGCCCTCTTTCATCTTGAGGGCAAAGACGATCTGGGCAGCTCCGACGGCCGCCGCCAGCAGCATCAGCAACAGAACCAGCGCAGCCGCACCGGGCGCCGCCGCGAAAAGCACCAGTGAGGCCAGCATGCCCAGCAGCCCGCCCAGGAGGCCAAGGATGCCGCCCAGGAACCAAATCCAGAACGAGACCTTGAGCTCGGTGGGAAGTCCCGCCACCGAGAACATGCCGGCAAAACCGTTGCGGGGCCTCGTGCTGTCAAAGTTGCTCATGGCCATCACTGTAGCCCTGCACTGGCGCCGGCACGGCGAGGCTCAGTGCGCAGGGACTGCCCCGGCGCACTGAGCTACGGATTCACTGCGCAGGCCGGACGGCGAACGCCAATTACGACAGAACCCCGGCTCCGACGTGAAAGCCGGTGCCGGGGTTCCGGCGGAAAGGATGGTTACGCTGCGGGGGCGATGAAGGCGAGTTCGAGGTTGATGGCAACCTTGTCGCTCACCAGGACGCCGCCGGTCTCGAGGACAGCGTTCCAGGTCAGGCCGAAGTCCTTGCGGCTGATGGTGGTTTCAGCGGAGACACCGGCGCGGGTGTTGCCGAACGGGTCCACGGCCACACCGTTGAACTCGGTGTCCAGGGTGACCGGGCGGGTGACACCCTTAATGGTCAGGTCGCCCGTCAGTTCGTAGCTGTTGCCCTTGGCCACCAGGCCGTTGGAGACGAAGGACATCTCGGGGAACTTCTCCACGTCGAAGAAGTCCTCGCCCTTGACGTGGCCGTCGCGGTTGGCATCGCCGGAGTCGAAGCTGGCGGTGTTGATGGTGGCGTTGATCCGGGAATCCGCCACGTCCTCGCTCAGTTCCAGGGTTGCTGCCGCTTCCTTGAACTGGCCGCGGACCTTGCTGATGCCTGCGTGGCGAACGGTGAAGCCGATCTCGCTGTGGGAGTTGTCGAGGGTCCAGGTGCCGGTGGTGACGTCTGCGGGAAGTGCCATGATGTTGCTCCTTTGGGGTATTACCTGTTGACGGTGGTGCCGTTGAACCTTCATCGGTTGAAGTCTCAACTAACTGCTGCATCTACTATAAACATGCATATGCATCTTTTGTTCCCGGCTTCGGAACATTTCTTCATAAATTTAAGTTCTACTGGATGTAGAAGATTTCGGATCGAACGCCATCTTTGAGAAACTGGTAAACATGCCCCAAGCCACTGTCCATCTGCTCCGCCACGGCGAGGTCCATAATCCTGACGGCGTTTTGTACGGAAGGCTGCCCGAATTCCACCTCTCCGAGCTGGGACAGGAGATGGCACAAACGCTCGCTGAGCACTTCCGGCAGCGCGCCGAAAACGGGGCCCGTATCACCTACCTGGCCGCCTCCCCACTGGACCGTGCGCAGGAAACCGCGCGGCCGACGTCGGAAGCCCTGCACCTGCAAATCCACACGGAAGAGCGGATCATCGAGGCAGAGAACTACTTCGAGGGCATGAAGGTCAGCAAGGCGGAACTGCGCAGGCCCAAGCACTGGCCGCGGCTGGTCAACCCCCTCCGTCCATCCTGGGGCGAGCCGTACAAGCAGCAGGCGGCAAGGGTTATGGCAGCGGCGCAGGAGGCACGTCTCCGCGCCATCGAGCTGGCCGACGGCGACTTCGGACCAGAGGGGCCCGAAGCGATTATGGTCAGCCACCAGCTTCCCATCTGGGCCACCCGCCTGAGCGCGGAAGGCAGGCCCCTGTGGCACGATCCGCGAAAGCGCGAGTGCACACTCACCTCCATTACGTCGCTGGTGTTCGACGACGACGGCACACTGGTGCGCGTCGCGTACAGCGAACCTGCGGCGTCCCTTCTTCCCGGTGCAGCCAGCACCCCTGGAGCCTGAAAGTGACTGACAGTTTGATCGAAAAGGGCCGGCCCGACATGCCCATCACCTCCCGCCGAAGCGCCCTTGCTGCCGGTGGCCTGGCGCTGGCCGCGATCACCCTTGGCCTTTCGGCCTGCGCCCAGGAGGATGACCTGGCTCGACAAGCGAGGGCAGGGGACAACAAGAACTACATTGCCGGGGATGGTTCAGTTACGGAGTTTGCGGCGAACGACCGCAAGGAGCCTGTGGAGATCAGCGGCGCGCTCTTCAATGGTGGCGCAGTGACGCCTGCCGATTTCGTGGGCAAAGTCACAGTCGTTAATTTCTGGTACGCGGCCTGCGCACCGTGCCGTGTTGAGGCCCCCATCCTCGAAGAACTTCACCAGGAATTCAAGCCCCAGGGCGTCCAGTTCTACGGCGTTAACCTGCGGGACGAAAAAGCTGCGGCCGAAGCCTTTGAGAAGTCCTTCGGCCTGACCTACCCGAGCCTCGATGACAAGGACGGCGGGGTCCTGTTGTCCGTTGCCGGGCTGGTACCGCCCGGCGCCGTCCCTACTACTTTGGTGCTGGACAAGCAGGCCCGGGTCGCCGCCCGTGTTCTAGGCGAGGTCCAGAAGGGCACCCTCAAAGCCCTCATCGCTGCCGCCGTGGCAGAGTAGCGCGGACCCGTGAACAGCCCCTTCGCCGAAGCCATCCTCAACGGCTCGCTCCTCCTCGCCATTCCGGTGGCGCTGCTGGCCGGACTGGTCTCCTTCCTGTCCCCATGCGTCCTGCCGCTGGTTCCCGGCTACCTGGGATACGTCACTGGGTTGTCAGGGGTTGACCTGCAGAAGCAGAAGCGCGGCCGGATGCTGGTGGGAATTGGGCTGTTCGTGCTGGGCTTCTCCGTGATTTTCGTCCTCCTCGGCGGAGCGTTCGGCCAGCTGGGCACCCTGATCACCGGCTCGCAGAATGCCTGGATTACCCAGGTCCTGGGCATCCCGGTCATCATCATGGGCGTGGTGTTTATGGGCGCCTTCAGCTGGTTGCAGCGGGACGCCAAGATCCATGCCAAGCCGCCGCCGGGCCTGTGGGGGGCGCCGCTCCTGGGCCTCACTTTCGGCCTCGGCTGGGCGCCCTGCATCGGGCCCACCTACTCGGCGGTCCAGCTCCTGAGCCTTTCCGGTGGCTCGTCCGCGGCCAAGGGCGCATTCCTGGCCTTCGTGTACAGCCTGGGTCTGGGCATCCCCTTCCTCCTGATCGCCCTGGCACTGCGCCGGGGAATGGGCGTGATGGCTTTCTTCCGCAAGCACCGCCTGGCCATCCAGCGCACCGGCGGCGGCGTCCTGGTGGTCCTCGGGCTGCTGATGGCCAGTGGCGTCTGGGGCGCCTGGGTGACCGGGCTGCAGTACTGGTTCCAAAACGATGTGAAGTTGCCGATCTGATGAGCGAGCGCGTGAACGTAGACAAGAAATCGTCCGATCCGGTCGCTGCAGCCAAGGCGGAAGCTACGCTGCCTGCGCTGGGGCCGATAGGCATGCTCCGTTGGGCCTGGACCCAACTGACCAGCATGCGTACCGCACTGTTCCTGCTGCTGCTCCTCGCCGTCGCGGCGGTCCCGGGCTCGCTGTTCCCGCAGCGCCCGGCCAACCCGTCCGTGGTCACCCAGTACATCAAGGACAACCCGAATTACGGCAAGCTGCTGGACACCCTGCAGCTGTACGATGTCTACTCCTCGGCCTGGTTCTCGGCCATCTACCTGCTGCTGTTCATCTCCCTTATCGGCTGTGTGGTGCCGAGGGCCATCGCCCACTACAAGGCGATGCGCTCCCAGCCTCCGCGCACCCCCAAACGGCTGTCCCGGCTCCCCGAATACGGCACCCTGGTCATTCCGGCCGACGCCGGGATCCCGGCGTCGGAGGCCATCACCGGTGCCGCCGGGGTGCTGAAGAAGCGCGGCTACCGCGTGGAGGTTCGAGACAGCGGGGGCGGGCGTCCCTCTTTGGGTGCTGAGCGGGGGTTCCTCAAGGAGTTGGGAAACCTCCTCTTCCACGTCTCCCTGATCGGGGTGCTGGTGTGCGTCGCCATAGGTGGGCTGTTTGGTTTCCGCGGACAGAAAATTCTGGTCGAGGGTGACACTTTCGTTAACACCTTGGTGGGTTACGATAATTTTTCCCCCGGAACAAACTTCCAGCCCTCCTGGTTGGAGCCGTTCACGATCACGCTGGACAAGTTCGAGGTGCGTTTTGACCGCGAGTCCACGAGGCAGTTCGGCCAGCCCATCGATTTTACAGCGAGGATGACGACCCGTGAGGGCCCGGGAGCCGCACCGGAATCGAAAGTACTTAAGGTCAACGAACCGCTGTACTTTGGTGAAGCCGGCATCTTCCTGGTTGGAAACGGATACGCGCCGGTCATCACAGTTCGGGACGGAAACGGTGACACGGCCTTCAGCGGCCCCGTTGTCTCCATTCCCAATGATGCTGTTTACACCTCCAGCGTCGTCCTCAAGGTTCCCGACGCGCGCCCGCAGCAGCTTGGCTTCGCAGGATTCTTCCTCCCATCGGCAGTGAAGAACGACCAAGGAGTCTCGTATAGCTTCGACCCCGACCCCTTTAATCCGCAACTGAGCCTGAACTCCTATATGGGGGATCTGGGGCTCGACGGCGGTGTGCCGCAGAACGTCTATAACCTGGATGTAAGCAACCTGACCCAACTTAACGGCCGCGAGCTGCCGGCCGGAGGCATCACTCTCTCCCCCGGAGGCACGTATACGCTGCCTGACGGAAAAGGAACGGTCAGCTTCGACGGGCTTAAGCGCTATGTCGGAGTGGATATCAGAACGACGCCGGGGCAGTCCGGAGTGTTGGTCTTTTCCCTCCTTGCGGTGGCCGGGCTCATGCTGTCCCTGTACGTTAACCGTCGTCGGGTGTGGGTACGCACAGGAACCCACGAGGACGGCCGCACCATGGTGGAGTACGGGCTCCTGGCTCGGGGCGAAGACCACCGGCTCGCGGGTGAAGCGGAGGCCGTGCGGAAGCTGCTGTCCGCGGAATGGCAGCTCACCGCAGATGCCGCCGCAGGACATCACGTCTCCGGCCGCAGCAGATCACAGCAAACTCCCAGCAGCCCCCGGGATAATGACCCAGTCCCTGCCACAACTTCAGTGAGCACCCCAGCCGGCCCCTCAGGGCCCGAAAAGGACCAGTAATGCAGTTTGGACTCAACGAAACCATGGGGCAGTACAGCGAGCTCTTTATGCTGCTCGCTGCAGGCACGTACACGGTGGCCTTCATAGCTTTCGCCTGGGACCTGGCCAAGAGCAGCAAGGCCCTGCGCGCCATCGACCTCAAGGCCGCGCAGGCGGAAGACCCGGCCCGGGTGCCGGTGGGTGCCCGGGCGGGAGCCCGCAGCGAGTCCCACCTCCCCGGGCCGGCGGGCAGGGCTGAACGGCCGTCGTCGTCCGCCTCCCCGTCAGCAGGGAACGGGGCCGGGGGAGCCATCACCGCCGACGGCGACATGAAGTACGCTGCCGGAACGCGCGCTCCCGCCCGGGTGGCCGTAGCCCTGACGGTCCTGGGTGCGCTGATCCATGGCGCCGGGGTGCTGACTCGCGCGCTGGGCGCGGGCCGGGTGCCCTGGGGCAACATGTACGAGTTCCTCACTACCGGCGCCTTCGTTGCCGCTGCCGTGTTCCTGCTGGTGCTGATCCGCCGCGACCTGCGCTTCCTCGGCACGTTCGTAGTGGGCCTGGTCATTGTTATGCTGGTGGCCGCTTCCGTGGCGTACTGGACGCCCGTTGGCCACCTGGTTCCGGCCCTGCAGAGTTACTGGCTGATCATCCATGTGTCCATCGCCGTGCTCTCCTCGGCCCTGTTCACGCTGACGTTCGCGATGTCGGCGTTGCAGCTGGTCCAGGCGCGCCGGCTGAAGACCGTTGCCGCCGGCGGTACGGACAGGCTCGGCTTTATGCGCCTGGTGCCGTCAGCGCTGAGCCTGGAGAACCTTTCCTACCGCATCAACGCCATCGCGTTCATCGGATGGACCTTCACCCTGATGTTCGGTGCCATCTGGGCTGAGAAAGCCTGGGGCCGGTTCTGGGGCTGGGACACCAAGGAAGTGTGGACGTTCGTCATCTGGGTTGTCTATGCAGGCTACCTGCACGCCCGCGCAACCCGGGGCTGGACCGGAACGCGGGCCGCGTGGTTGTCGATCGTTGGCTATCTTTGCGTGGTCTTCAACTTCACCATCGTGAACCAGTTCTTTAACGGGCTTCACTCGTATTCGGGCCTCTGAGCAGGGGTTTCTCCCTAATACCCGCGGCACCGCGGGCAAATAACAAATCGGTGTAGCAATGGGGGTGTTCGCGGTCCCGGCCGTGATGCTACCTTGGTGACGTGCGCCCGTGATGAAGCTTGCAGGCGACCACGAGTTTTACCGAGGTACCCATGAGCTACGTTCTCGCCATTGATGTGGGGACCAGTTTCACGGCGGCCGCTGTTGTCCGGTTTCATGACGGAGCCACGCCGGTTCCGGAGTGCCTGCCGCTGGGCCTTCGTGGATCAGCTGTGCCATCTGTGGTGTACTACCCGGAGGAAGGCCCCGTCCTCGTGGGGGAGGCCGCGGAGCGCCGGGGGCTCGATTCCCCTGGGCGCGTAGTTCGTGAGTTCAAGCGGCGGGTGGGCGATGCCGTGCCCATCTCGGTAGGCATGCGGTCCCTCCCGGCCGAGGACGTCTTCGCCACCATGGCCCGCTGGGTGGCAGACCGGGCAACTGAGCGCGAGGCTGAGCCGCCGTCGGAAATCATCCTGACCCATCCCGCCGCATGGGGCACCCACCGGACCTCCCTCATAAAGGATGCCCTTGCCGCAACCGGCCTTGGGAAAGTCACACTGCTGACCGAACCGGAAGCAGCCGCCCTGCACTACGCCTCGCAGGTGCGGGTGGAGGCCGGCAGCACCATCGCCGTCTACGACCTCGGTGGCGGGACCTTCGATACTGCTGTCCTTCGCAAGACTGCCAGCAACCGCTTCGAACTGCTGGGGCGGCCGGAGGGCTTTGAAGACCTGGGCGGCGCCGACTTTGATGCCGCCCTTTTCCGTTTCGTAGCTGAAAACACAGGTGGGGCCCTGGCAGAGCTGGACACTGCCGAGCCTGGAGTGCTCGCCGCGCTGGCCCGGCTGCGGCGGGAGTGCGTGGAAGCCAAGGAAGCGCTCTCCTCCGACAGCGAGGCGAACATCTCCGTGCTCCTGCCGGGCATCCAGCAGCAGGTCCGCCTGGTCCGCCCCGAATTCGAAGCACTGATCGAGGACCACATTCGGGACACGGTGGACGCGCTGGAACAATCGCTGGGGCAGCTGGAGCTGGAGCCCCCGGATCTCACCGCTGTGTTGCTCATCGGCGGATCATCCCGGATCCCCCTCGTTGCACAGCTGATCTCAGAGCAGCTTGACAGGCCCATCGCCGTGGATGCCGACCCCAAATCGTCAATCTGCCTGGGCGCCGCCGTTTCCGCAGTGCTGGGGCAACCAGCCCCCACTGAGGCTTCTGCCACGGTGGATCCCGGTTTAGCCGGCACACGCGGCGAAAGCCCACAAAGTCCTGCCCAGAAAAGTGGGCACATTCCTGTTCGGGTGATCCCCTGGTCACGAAACGACACGACGGCGCCACGTTCCGCCACGGCAGCGGCCCGCGGGCCAGGCTCCAGGGAGAGGGGAGGAGCGCACGCGCCGAAACCGAGGGTGCGGCTCACTGCTATCGCGGCTACCGCTGCCTTATTCACGGTTCTTAGCGCCACCGCTGCCCAAAGCCCGGAAGGCTTCAGCGGCCTGACCTCCGTGTTCGTCCCGCCGGCCGGAGCTTCGGACTCCTTGGAGACACTTCCGCCCACAGGAACCGGTGGCAGTGGGACCGGCCCCGCAGCCGCAGCTGCGGGGGATGCCCGGCTGCCAGTGACAGGCATCGAGGCCAGCACGAAGCAGGGTGGTTCCTCCCAGGCGGCGGCTCTCGGGTTGGAGGCCGGGCCCACCAGCAGGTTGTCGGCTGTTGCGGCTATTGACAATGGTGTTTCCGCGGAAACCTCAGCCGGCGGCGCAGCGCCGGCTGCCGTCGCCGAGGGCAACGGGGCAACGGTAACTGCGCCAGAGGCCGGAGGTACAACGACCACACCCTCGGGCACGGTGACCGCCGGCGAAACGCCGCCCGGCAGCCCGTCCGAAACGCTGCCCGGCAGCCCGCCCGAAACGCTGCCCGGCAGCCCGTCCGAAACGCTGCCCGGCAGCCCGTCCGGAACGCCGTCCGAAAACTCATCCGGCAGCCAGACCGGAACGCCGACCGGCAGCCAGACCGGAACGGCCGGCAGCCAGACCGGAACGGCGTCCGGCAGCCCGACCGGAACGGCGACCGGAACGCCGACCGGCACCTCGACCGGAACGGCAAGTGCGACTTCTACAGACAAAGCAATGACGGCGCCGCCGGTAACGGACGGTTCGCCTTCGCCGACGGTTCAGAATTCGCCCTCGCCAACGGTTGGCGAGTCCCCGTCGCCATTGTTGGAGGGGTTCCCGGACGCCGATCAGTCCTTCACGGCCTCGGCCACTACCACGACGCCGGCGGCCTAAGATGGTCAGCTATCAGTCGCACGTACAAAAGCCCGCTTTTCGTCATCCGGAGCAGGAGCCCCAAGGACCTGCACCCCACAGTGCAGAGCTCATGGCCAGCCAACTCGAGGGCGAGAATGGGGCCGTCCGGGAACTGCTGTTGGCGTTGTCGGTAGGTTTTGCCCTGCCGGGACCGCTGCCCGCCGAGCTGCAGCGCAGGATCGACGGCGACGGGGCGGGCAGCCTTGATGCCCTGATACAACGGGCAGAGTCCTCTGGTCTCCTGACTCCTGACGGAACTGTCGCAGGCCCTGTGCAGCACGAGTTGCTCACTGTCGCCCCCACAACCAAGGTGCACGCCCTTCAGCGGGAGCTCGTGACGGTATACGCGGCGAACGGCCAGCCGTTGGGAGATCTCGCCCGGGAGTTAGCCCGAGCCGGACTTGCCGATACGCGCGTGGCAGCGGAACTGGAGCGTTCCGGCGACAAGGCCCTTGAGCACGATCCCGGATTGGCGTACCAGCTTTACGATGAAGCCCTGCTGGCCGGCAGCGACGAGAAAGCCACCGCGGCGCGGCGTGCCCAGGCCGCCGCAGCCAACGGCGACCTTGACGCCGCCGCCCGCATTGTGGACACCCTCCTGGTACAAAAGGATCCCCCGGACGTGCGCCGTGCCGCCGACGTTGCTGCCGCCGTCTGGGCCCAGAGGGGCATGCTGGGCCGTGGGGCCGACGTCTACCGTTGGCTGGGACCCTCCCGGCTGGGCCCATCCGGACCCCTTGCTGCCGTTGCCCTGATTGGCTCCGGCAACCGGGCCGACGCGGAAGCTTTGTTCCGCGCCGACGCACCACCGGCGTCCCCGACGCTGCTCGCAACCACCCTTGCGCAAACCGGCAAAGGCATCCTCCAATCGCTTGCCGGCGACTCCCATCAGGGCCTTCAGATGCTCATCCATGCCTCGGACATGCTCAACGCAGCGGGTACTGTACTTCCCCTGCCCGAGACGCCGGCTGCGCTGGCAGCCCTCATGGCCCTGCACAACGGGGAGCCGAACCTGGCGGAAACAATTTGCCGGTCAGCAGCTGCCTCTGGTCAGGGGGGCGATGCAGCCAAGCCAAGGCTGTTCCTGCTGAAAGCATGGTCAGCGATGATGCAGGACCGGCTCGACGACGCCCGGCTCTCCATCAATGAGGCATCGAAGGCGAACCACTGGCCGCTGGTGCCGCGGGACGAGTTCCTTTGTTCGGCATTGGAAGTGGGCATTGCCCGCCGTAACGGTGATGTTCCCGGGCTCATCAAAGCCTGGGAACGGGCGCGTGAAGCGACGCTCCACACAGCCGTAGACCTGTACAGCCTTCTCCCGTGGGGCGAGCTGATGATTGCAGCCGCCCGCCTTCGGGAGGGCCGCAGGGTCAGCCCTTACCTTGATGAGGCATGGAACTTGCTGGAGCGCCTCGGAGATCCGCCGCTGTGGGCCGTACCATTCCACTGGTCCGCAGTCCAGGCAGCCCTTCTGAACGAACGGCCCGCCGACCTGGCACCGCATGCCGCGGCTTTGGCCCGCGCCGCAGGGCAAAGCCACCTCGCCGCCGTGTTCGCGGCGGCCGGGAGAGCCTGGGTAACCGTGCTGGCCGAGCGGTTCCATCCTGACGATGTCGAGACGGCGGCACGGGGCCTGGGCGGCGTGGGAATGCGTTGGGAAGGAGCCAGGCTTGCCGGCCACGCGGCAGCCCGGTCCGATGACCGCAAAGACATGGTGCGCCTGCTGTCCTGCGCCCGGGATCTTCACCCGCAGGCCAGTTCGGCTGGCACGGGTGCATCCGTGCCGGCCGAATCCCGCAATGCTCCCCCCGCTGATACGGGTAACGCGATGCACCCGGATGGCGCAGGGCTTAGCGAGCGGGAAAAGGAAGTCGCCAGGCTGGTACTTGACGGCAAGACGTACCGTGAAATTGGCGAAGCCATCTACATCTCCCCCCGGACCGCGGAGCACCACATCGCCCGGATGCGGCGCCGGCTGGGTGCTGAAAACCGCTCGGATCTGCTGGCTAAGCTGCGGGTTGCCTTGGGCCCGGAAAGTCAAGCCCATGACTAGCCCCTAACGCCCCAAAGAGGGTCGGCGCCGGTTCCCCACCAAGGCGGCCACCGGTTAGGGGAACCCCCCGATGCCCCGTCCCCGGCAGCAACAGTACGTTTGATCCAGGCTCGACATCCAGGCCGGAGAATCGGACACCAGAAAAGATTTGAGGACCAGCACATGACAGTCGCAAAGGATGTCGTCCAGTTCCTAATGAACCTCTTCGGCGACCGCCAGGCGGCGCAGGACTTCCTGGATGATCCCGAAGGCGTTCTGGAGACCCACGGCCTGGGGGGTGTCCGCTCCGCGGATGTTGATGCCGCAATGCCAGTCGTCCTGGACTACGCTCCCATCAGCGTCAATGCATCCCGCTTCGACCAGCACTACAACGCCGGCGGCAACGACGCCAGTACGGGCCATGCCGGCGGTGGCTGGACCCCGCCTCCCGGTGCCGGCGGGCACGACGACCACGGACACGCGGTCGAGCAGCTTCAGCACGTAGTAGCCAATTACGCCTACCCTTCGGCAGGAGATGACCGCAGCGCCGTCCTGGACCAGTCCGTGAGCCAAAACATCTGGGCGGATGGCGACGTTGAGCAATGGTTCGACAGCGGATCGCTTGCCTTCGACGGCCCTGCCCCCGGTGTTGGAGGCGACATGGGCTTCGCCGATGCCAGGATCGACAACCTGTTCGACTTTGACGTTGCCACTGATGCCCCTGTGGAGAATGCGGGCCCCCCCACCAACCCATCCATCGCCATCAGCGATTCCTTTAGCGAGGACACGGCCGCATACTTCGATAACGAGCCCAACTTCACCCACGAAGACCCGGTCCTGGGTGATGTCGACGACGCCGCTGACGCTGAGGAGGCGGAGGACCACTTGGAGTTTGATTCCTAGGAACCCGTCAAGGTGCTATAACCGATCTGAGGCATAACGCAAAGGACAGGCTGTGGCAGAAACTGGACCGGCAAACCCATCAACACCGGTGACGGGTGGGCAGCTGATCCAACTTGTGGAGCACGGCCTTCAACTCGTCGGCACTGGAGACCGGGAGGATCTGCGGAAACGCCTGGACCTGACCTTGGGGAGGCTCAAGGATCCCAGCATCCGGGTCATCGTGGTGGGCGAGTTTAAGCAGGGCAAGAGCAAGCTCATCAATGCCTTGGTCGGCGCACCGGCCTGCCCTGTCGATGACGACATTGCTACCTCCGTGCCCACCGTTGTTCGCTACGGGGATCCGGCGTCGGCCGCGGTCCTAACCCCCAAAGCAGACGCGGACCCTGGCGACAACGGCAACGCCGAACGCCAGCCAATCCCCATCGCCGAGCTCCCGGCCTATGTTTCCGAAAAGGGAAACCCCGGGAACAGCAGGAAACTCCTGGCTGCCGAAATATGCCTGCCCCGCAAGATCCTGGCCGGTGGGCTTAGTGTCATCGATTCACCCGGTGTGGGGGGCATGGGGTCCGCCCACACCCTGGCCACCCTCACGGCGCTGCCCACGGCTGATGCGTTGCTCCTGGTTTCTGACGCCTCGCAGGAGTACACCGAACCGGAGCTGCGCTTCCTCCGCCAGGCCATGCGGATCACCCCCAACGTTGTGGGGGTCCTGACCAAAACCGACCTTTACCCGGACTGGCGGCGGGTGGAAGAGACAGACCGGTTCCACCTCGGCACGGTCGCCCCCGATATTCCGCTGTTTCCCGTGTCCTCCGACCTCCGCCTCGAAGCAGCACGCCTGCAGGACAGTGAACTGAACGTTGAATCGGGCTTTCCTGAATTGATTGCCTACCTTCGCAACGGGATCGTGGGGCAGGCGCAGCGCCTCCAGCGCCGCTCGGTCAGCCAGGACCTGCTGGGTGTCACTGTAAACCTGCGCCTTTCCCTGCAATCTGAGCTTGCAGCACTCGAGAACCCTGAAGGCACGCCCCAGATGATAGCGGAGCTGGAGCTGGCAAAGGCAGAGGCGGATGACCTGAGGAAACGCTCTGCACGCTGGCAAATCACGCTCAACGACGGCGTCAGCGACCTTATCGCGGACATGGAGTACGATCTCCGAAACCGCCTTCGCCAGGTCCAACGGGAAGCCGAAACCGCCATTGAGCAGGAGGACCCGGGACCCGTCTGGGCCGATTTTTCACAGTGGCTGGAGGAATGTGTTGCCGCCGCCATTTCTGACACCTTCGTCTTGACCAGCGAGCGGGCGGAATGGCTGGCTGCCCAGGTGGCTGAGCACTTCGCGGCAGAGGAAGCGCGGTTGCCGGTGATGCACGCTTCCAATTCGGCAGACCTGCTAATTCCCATGGATGCGATGCCGGGGATGGATTCAGGACACGTGAATCCGGTGCAAAAGGTGCTGATCGGCATGCGCGGGTCCTACGGCGGGGTGCTTATGTTCGGGCTCCTGACCGGGATCTTCGGTATGGCACTGATCAACCCGCTCTCTTTGGGCGCCGGCCTACTGCTGGGACGCAAGGCCTACCGCGAAGACAAGGAAGCGCGGCTCAAACGCCGTCAGGTTGAAGCGAAGGCCCTGGTCAGGCGGCAGCTCGACGACGTTACCTTCCAGGTTGGCAAGCAACTGAAGGACCGGCTGCGTCTGGTGCAGCGCACCATCCGCGACCACTTCACCGAGATAGCGGACGAGCATCACCGCTCCCTCGCCGATTCTGTGTCGGCGGCACAGAAGGCCGCCAACACCTACGCCTTGGAAAAGGACGCCCGCATCAGGGCTATCAAGGCCGAGCTCAAGAAGGTGGATGCCCTCTACCGCGCCGCGGAGGCAGTTGCTGCAGAAGTATCGGACGCCGCCAACAGGACTCCTGAGGGCGCACAATGAATCGCTCAACTATTGCCGGAGCCGTGGACCTGGTTCAGGAGGCGTTGAAAGTCTACGGCGATGATCCCGCAAGCGCCGCCGTTCTCGAAGGATTTGCCCGCAGGCTCGCGGAGCCGCTGCGCATTGCGATTGCCGGCATGGTGAAAGCCGGCAAGTCCACCCTGCTCAACGCGATTATCGGCGAGGAGATAGCGCCCACAGACACGGGCGAGTGTACCCGGATCATCACCTGGTATCGGCACGGGCACACTCCCCGGATCACCTTGTATCCCCTGGACGGCAAGCCCCGGACTTTGCCGCTCAAACGCGTGGACGGCCGGCTTGTGTTCGTGCTGGGGGAGGTGCAGGCCAGGGATGTGGAACGGCTGGACGTGGAATGGCCGTCGCCGGCGCTGCGGAACATGACCCTGATCGATACCCCCGGCATCGCTTCGCTGTCTGAAGATGTGTCTGCCCGATCCACCACCTTCCTGGCCCCTGGGGATTCGCAGTCGGAAGCGGACGCGATCATTTACCTGATGCGCCACATGCACGCCGCGGACCTACGGTTCCTCGAATCCTTCCGGGACACGGAAGCGGGACGCTCGGGCACGGTCAATGCAATCGCGGTCCTCGCGAGGGCCGATGAAGTGGGTGGCGGCCGCATCGATTCGCTGCTTTCCGCAGGAGAAATTGCGGACAGGTACCGTCATGACCATAACCTGCGGAAGCTCGCTCTGGGAGTGGTGCCGGTGGCAGGCCTCCTCGCCCAGAGCGCCCGGACGATGCGGCAGCAGGACTTCGCAGCACTTCAACTGCTGGCGGGACTGGACCGTGCCGACCGCGAAAAGATGCTGCTCTCGGCTGACAGGTTCCTTCGGTCCACCAGGCCGGAAGGGCTGAGCGCGGAGTCCAGGGCCTCCCTGCTGGGGAGATACGGGCTGTTCGGCATCCGGCTGGCTGTCGTCCTGATCCCGAATGGATTCAACGAACCTACCCCGCTGGCGCACGAGCTCGCGAGGCGCAGCGGCCTGGATCCGTTGCTGGACCTGTTGGACCGCCAGTTCCAGGCGCGTGCCGAGGCGTTGAAGGCACGGACGGCCCTGGTGGGGGTGGAATCCCTGCTGCGCGCTTCCCCCCGCCCTGGGACCGGGCACCTGGCCGCAGAACTGGAGCGGCTTCAGGCCAACGCGCATGAGTTCAGGGAACTGAGGCTGCTCGCTACACTGCGGACCACGGGCGTGCCGCTCAGCCCCGAACTGGCTGCGGAGGCCGAGGGCCTGGTCGGCGGCTGGGGCGCAGCGTCATACGCGCGGCTGGGGCTGGATGCAGACACAACGCCGGGCGAGCTCGCTGATGCGGCCCGCCGCCATCTGGTTCGATGGCGTGCCGTGGCCGAGAACCCGCTGACGGACCGTTCAGCCCTTGATGCCTGCCGGGTAGTCGTTCGCAGTTGCGAGGGTGTGCTGGCGGAATCGTCGGCCCGCCAACGCCAGCCAGCCTAACAACCCGCCTGACAACGGCGGAGCCCGCCAACTGCTCGTCAGCGAAGCGCCCTACTTCAGGCCGTCGTTATCGTGTTCGTCGGTCTCGTGCTTGTCCTTGCCGCTGCCCTTGCCGTCGTCCTTCGCCTTGGCATCCATGTCATCCTTGAGCTTCTTGAGGCGCTCTGCTTCTGCCTGGTTGCGGCGGCGGGCTTCGAGGTTGCGGAGGAAGTCCGGGTCATCGTCAGGCGCGGTGGGATGCCGCTGGCTCTGCTGCCGGGGGGAGCTGCCACGGGGCCGGCCGATCAGGAGCCAGAGAATGGCACCGACCACTGGCAGGACGATCATGACCACGATCCAGGCTGGCTTGGAGATCCCTCGGGTGAGGCGTCCATCAGTGCGGATCACATCCACGAGGCCATACACGAAGATGACGAGGACTGCGACGGCCAAAGCCACACGGAGGAGCATGCCATTAAGTCTATCGTCAGGAGGCGCAGGGGCCCTGGGCGGAAGGCGGCTAAACTTGAATAGTGGCCCTTTTGAAATATTCCCTGATCCGCCTGGCTCTATTCGCGCCCCTGTTTGTGGTTTTTATGCTCCTTCAGCTGGGCGTGCTGATGTCCGTGATCTGTGCAGCACTGATCGCTTTCGCCGTGAGCTACCTCTTCTTCCAAAAGCAGCGGGACGAGGCCGCCGCGGTGATCCACCAGCGTTTCTCGGGCAAGGCCAAGCCAATCCGCTCAGCCAATGAAGTCCGGGACGCCCACGCGGAGGATACCCTCCTGGACGCCAACCCGGACATCGCCATCAGCAATGACGCGAAGGACCCCAAGCGCAGCAGTTCGTAGCGCAAGCCCCCGGCGGCAAAAAGCCCAGCAGCCCCGGCAGTCCTAAAAGCCGTGGCTCAGCACCAAACCCAGTGAAAACAGCAGGCTGTAACCGAGGTTGATCAGGCCGGTCTGCTTCAGGACCGGGATCAGGCTCTTGCGCTTACGGCCGTTGATCATCAGCCACGCCGGCATGAGGCAGGCCGGAATCAGCAGCAGGACGATCAGCATCCACGGCCGCCCGGGGGCCAGGATCACCACCAGCATGATGGCTACGGCGAGCATCAGCACGTAGCTCTCCCGCGCGTGCTTGTCGCCGAGCCGCACCGCGAGGGTCTTCTTGCCGGCCTGCATGTCGGTGGGGATATCGCGGACGTTGTTGGCCATCAGGAGCGCGGTGGCGATCAGCCCCGTGCCGATCGCGCCGATAATGGCCGGCAGGTTGATCTGCCCGGCCTGCGTGTAGGTAGTGCCCAGTGTGGCCACCAGCCCGAAGAACACAAACACAAAAACGTCGCCCAGGCCCATGTAGCCGTACGGGTTCTTGCCTCCGGTGTAGCCCCAGGCCGCCATCACGCAGCCGAGCCCCACCAGGATCAGCCACCAGCTCTGCGTGATTACCACCAGGATCAGCCCGAAAACCATGGCGGCGGCAAACGCACCAAAGGCGGCACGCTTCACGTGCTCGGGGCTGGCAGCGCCCGAGCCCACCAGGCGGAGCGGGCCCACGCGGTCGTCGTCCGTGCCGCGGATACCGTCGGAATAGTCGTTCGCGAAGTTCACGCCCACCTGGAGCAGGAGGGCTACCAGCGCCGCGAGGATGGCGTTGAAGAGCAGGAACGAATCCATCTCATAGGCGGCGGCGGAGCCGATCAGCACCGGCGCAATCGCGGCCGGCAGTGTTCGGAGTCGGGCGCCTTGGATCCATTGTGCGGCTGTGGCCACGGTCAGTACCTCGCGTTGTTTGGGGAAGGCGGCAGGATGGGGGCCCGCCGGGGTGGTGCAGGTCTACTTTACTTTCCCTGGTGGAGGGCGTTGAGTTCGGCGGCCATGGCCAGGCGATCCGGCTTGCCGTTTGGCAGCATCAGCAGGGAGGACGCCGCAAGGACTGTTTTCGGGGCAAGGATGCCCAGCGTCCGGTGCCACTCCTGTTCAAGGACGACGGCGTGGTCCCCGGTCCCTCCGGTGCCGGCTGGCTCCCCGGTCCCTCCGGTGCCGGCTGGCTGCGGGGACGCTGCGGTCCCTTCAGGCGGGGTGGCCAACGCCACATAAGCTGCCACGGCCTGGCCCCATTCCGCGGACGGGACACCGGCCACAAAAGCGGCGGCGACGGCGTCGGACTTTTCCAGTTCCTCCTGCACGTGCGCGGCCGAAACCTTGATCCCGCCGGTGATGATCACGTCGTCGGCGCGGCCCAGGACGGTGAGCCGGCCTTCGTCGTCAATGCTGCCGAGGTCGCTGGTGCGGTACCAGCGCACGCCGTCCTCCTCAAAGAAGGTGCTCCCGGCTTCATCCGGTGCTTCCAGGTAGCCCGCGGCGATCGTGTCGCCGCCCAGCAGGATGCGGCCGTCCTCTTCAATGCGCACGGACACCCCTTCCAGCGGGAAGCCGTCATAGACGCAGCCGCCGCAGGACTCGGCCGAACCGTAGGTGGTGATGACCCGGACGCCGGCATCCCTCGCGGCTGCCAGCAGCGAGGCTGGGGCGGGCGCGCCGCCCAGCAGCACGGCGTTGAAGCGCCGCAGGACCGCGAGGGTCTCCGGGGACGGCGCGTCAAGCAACCGTTGCAGCTGGGTGGGGACCAGCGAGGTGAAGCGGATCTTGTCGGTCAGCTCCTGCGCCGCGGCCGTAAAGGCAACGGGCGTAAACCCGCCGGACATGTCCATCACCCAGGGGCGCGTGCCCGCGAACAGCGAACGTACCAGGACCTGGATTCCGGCCACGTACTGGACGGGTAGTGCCAGCAGCCACTGGCCCTCGCCCTTGAGGGCCAGGGCCGTAGCCATCGAGGAAGCGGCCAGGGATTCCACCGTCAGGACCGTGGCCTTGGGGGCGCCGGTGGAACCGGAGGTGCGCACCACGGCAACGGCGTCGTCGCAGCCGGGCGTTTCCAGGTGGCCCACTACCAGGGCACCGTCTTCACCGACGGAAAGTTCGACGGCGGGGCCCTCGCCGTGAAGGGCGGCTGCCAGCGCCTTCAGCGCCGGGTCGATGTCCAGCACGCCGCTTCCGGGTGTGCCTGCTCCGAGGGATCCGGTGTTCAGGGTTTCGCTACCTTGGGGTTCGGTGTTCATCGAGCGTCCTGCCTTAGAAGTAGTGCGGGAAGCTGGACCAGTCCGGGTCGCGTTTTTCCAGGAACGCTTCCTTGCCCTCCACCGCTTCGTCCGTCATGTACGCCAGCCGGGTGGCTTCGCCGGCGAATACTTGCTGGCCCGCCAGGCCGTCGTCCGCGAGGTTGAAGGCGAACTTGAGCATCCGGATTGCCTGGGGCGACTGCCGGGCGATATCGGCGGCGTACTCCAGGGCAACCTCTTCGAGGCGTTCATGGTCCACAGCTTCATTGACGGCACCCATCCGAACCATGTCCTCGGCGGAATATTCGCGGGCGAGGAAGAAGATCTCCCGGGCAGCCTTTTGCCCGATCTGGCGCGCCAGCAGGGCCGAGCCGTACCCGGCGTCGAAGCTTCCCACCGTTGCGTCCGTCTGCTTAAACCTGCCGAACTGGCGGGAAGCGATGGTGAGGTCTGAGACCACGTGCAGGGAGTGCCCGCCGCCGGCCGCCCAGCCGTTGACGACGGCGATGACCACCTTGGGCATGGTGCGCATCAGCCGCTGGACTTCCAGGATGTGGAGCCGCCCGGCCCGTGCGGGATCGATGCTCTCCTGGGTCTCGCCGTCAGCGTATCGGTACCCGTCCCGGCCCCTGATGCGCTGGTCCCCGCCCGAGCAGAAGGAATGGCCACCATCCTTGGGGGAGGGGCCGTTTCCGGTGAGCAGCACCGTGGCGACATCCGGGGACATCCGGGCGTGGTCCATCGCCCGGTACAGTTCATCGACTGTGCCGGGCCGGAAGGCATTCCGGACCTCGGGGCGGTTGAAGGCGATCCGCACCGTGGGCAGGTCGCGCACCCAGCCGCCGTCGGAATCCCGCTCCACCTGCCGGTGGTAGGTCATGTCCTGGAAGTCGTCGAAGCCGGACACAACACGCCAGCGGGTGGGATCGAAGACGTCGGACACCGAGGCGGGGATTTGGTTGCTCACCGTCCAAGTCTAGTAATCGGGGTCAGCTGATGCAGAACTCGTTGCCCTCGGGGTCCGCCATGGTGTGCCACGAATGTGGCCCCTGGCTGGCGCTCCACAGGAAAGTGGCGCCCCGGGCCTCGAGTTCCCGGCGCACCTCGTCCTTGTCCCGCCCTGCCAGGTCAAGGTCCCAGTGCACGCGGTTCTTGACGGTCTTGCCTTCGGGGGCCGTCTGGAACAGGAGCCGCCTGGCCGGTGCTTTTGCCTCAAGTTCCTCCGGTGGGCGGATCGCACAGCCTTCCCGCCACACCAGCTTGCCGTTGTGCACTGTTGTCTGGTCCTCGGTGGCGAACCCTTGCTCGATCATGGAGCGGATGAAGCCCTCGTCCTGCGGTTCCACCGCCCACTCGAGCGACTCGGCCCACCAGTCAGCCAGGTAGTGCGGATCCCTGCAGTCGATGACAATCTGGATGTTCAGTCCCATCCCACCAAGGTACGGTGGCAGGTGCTCCTACGGTAGGTGCTGCCGGTTTGCACGGGCGTGGACCGGAGGCCTTCGTAGGGGTAAAAAGTACTCTTGACATATTGTCATGACATAGGTCACAGTTGGGGCGGAAAGGCTTTTCCCCCTACGGCGTGCTGCCGGCGGAAGGCCCACTTTCAGCAAAGGTCCAGCCAGGGCCGGGAGCAAAGAGAGACAGGACAGAGCATTGTCAGAGAAGACAGCAATCTCCAGCATCAGCCGCCGGCAGTTCGGGCTGACGGCATTCGGACTCTCGGCTCTGGCCGCAGGACTCACCGCCTGCGGCAGCGGCGGAGGTACGTCCGAAGGGGGTTCCAAGACCCTCCAGCTGGTCCTCTCCGGTGACACCAACCAGGGCGGCGCGTTCGCGGCCGCGGCCAAGAAGTACCAGGAAGCAACAGGCATCACCATCGAGGTTGTGGATGTTCCGACAGCAGACATCACCACCAAGCTGAAGAACGCCGCCACCGCCAATGACCTGCCTGCCCTGGCCCGCGTCACCAGCATCGATCCGCTGTGGGTCAACCAGCTCCAGGACCTTTCGGACATCGCCAAGTCCCGCGGCATCGACGGGAACTTCCTGCAGGAATCCCCGGACGGAATCATTCCCGCGATTCCTTCCGACCTCACCGCCGTGGGCCTGTTCATCAACAAGAGCCTGTTCGAGAAGGCCGGTGTCAGCTTCCCCACCGCCATCGAACAGACCTGGACCTGGGACGAATTTGTTGCAGCCGTCAACGAGGTACGCGAGAAGGCAGGCGCCAAGTACGGTGTGGTCATGGACCGCTCCGGCCACCGCCTCCGCGCCATGATGTACGAATTCGGCAGCACCGCCTTCGCGAAGGAAGGCGACAAGTACGCTGCCGACGACAAAGCCGTGGAGACCCTCGAGTACTTCGCCAGGATCAACGACGACCAGACCATGCCCAAATCCGTCTGGCTCAGCGGCGAGGACGGCAATGCGATGTTCAAGAGCGGCCAGGTGGCCGCGTACTACTCCGGAAGCTGGCAGGTTGCCGACTTCAACAAAAACATCAAGGACTTCGAGTGGCTGTCCGTGCCGCTGCCCAAGAAGGAAGTCAACGCCACCAATCTCGGCGGCGGCTTTATGGTCGCCTTCAAGGACACCGGGCAGGACGAGGAGGCCAAGAAGTTCATCGACTGGTTCTACGACGACGCCAACTACACCGAGTTCGCGAAGCTGGGCGGTTACCTGCCGGTGAAGGACCTCAAGGTTGAGTACCCCTTCCAGCAGGCCTCCTTCGAGCTGTACCAGAAGCAGATTGCCGGTAATGAGGCCAAGGGTGACAACGCCATCAAGCGCGTTGTGTCCGAGGCTTACGCGGAGACCCCGTTCTCCGGCGACCCCCTGCGCGAGGAGACCGTCAAGATGCTCTCCGGCAGCCAGGACGCGAAAACCACGGTGGACAACATCGTGAAGCTCTACAACGGCGCCTGATCAGTGGCCAATCCAACCATGAGCACCACAGTGGCGTCGGGAACGCCCGGGGCGGGTGCCGTCCGGAGCAAATCCCAGCAGAAACGCCGGAACCGGTACGTCATTGCACCGCTGGTCCTGATCGGCGTCAACGTGGTGCTCTTCCTGGTGTTCTTTGTGTGGCCCGGGGCGCTGGGGCTGCTGTATTCCTTCACCGACTACCGCGGCGTGGGCAGGCTGAACTTCATTGGCCTGGCAAACTTCCAGAAGCTCTTCGCCGACGGCACGTTCTATGCGGCGCTGGGCAGGACCTTTGTGTACACCGTCCTGTCCGTGCCGCTGGTGTACGTGTGCTCCCTCGGAGTGGCGGCGCTGCTGGTCAGCAAGGCTGTACGGGGGCGCACCGCCGCCAAGATTGTGATCTTCCTGCCCTGGTTGATCTCGCCGATCGTGGTGGGTGTTATCTGGAAGTGGATGTTCGGGCAGGACTTCGGGTTCGTCAACTTTGTCATCGCCACCCTGGGCGGCAGTCCGGTGCCGTGGTCCAGCAACGGCAACCTGGCCCTGGCGGTGGTCATCTTCGCCTCCGCCTGGGGCGGGACGGCGTTCAACATGCTGCTGTTTATCGCGGCACTGAAGAACATCCCCGAGGCCCTGCTGGAGGCAGCCGAGCTGGACGGGGCCAACGCGTGGCAGCGATTCCTGAACGTCACCCTGCCCGGCATCGCGCCGACGTCGTTCATGGTTATCCTGCTCTCCACCATCCACGCCATGAAGGAATTCGCCATGATCCAGGCGCTGACCAACGGCGGCCCGGGCACGGAAAACACGTTGATCGTCCAGTACATCTACAAGACCGGCTTTGAGCAGTCCAAGGTGGGCTACGCGAGCGCTGCCTCCATGGTGCTGATGGTGGTCCTGCTGGCGATCGCACTCATCCAGCTGCGGTTCAACCGGAAGAAGGCCTGACCATGGCAACTGCTGCAAACCTGCCTCCCGTCATTGCGGAGGAATCAGCGCTGGGCGCCGAGAAAGTCGAGGCCGCCAGGGGCCAGCGCGGCAACCGGGAGGGCCGGGCCAAGCTGTCCGTTCCCTTGACCCTGCTGATGTGGCTCATCGCGGCGATCTATGCGCTGCCGCTCCTGTGGTTCCTGCTCAGCTCCTTCAAGCCGGGCAGCGAACTCTTCAGCTACCCGCTGTCCATGATCCCGCGGGAGTGGACCTTCCAGGGGTTTGTGGACGCCTGGGAGCGCGTGGACTTTGCGCAGTACTTCCTGAACACCGCCACGGTGGCGATCGTCACCACCGTGCTCACCGTGTTCTTCAGCGCCTGCACGGGCTACGCGCTGGCCAAGTACAACAACAAGGGCACCAGGCTGTTCTTCGTCTGCATCCTGGCCACCACCATGCTCCCCACCGAGGTGATCCTGAACCCCACGTTCTCGGTGATCCGGGACCTGGGCCTGTACAACTCGCTGGCGGGCATCATCGTGCCATCCGTGCTCACCGCCACGGGCGTGTTTATGTTCCGGCAGTTCTTCCTCACGGTTCCCGATGACCTGCTGCACTCGGCCCGCATCGACGGCGCAAGCGAACTGGCCATTTTCTTCCGGATCATGCTGCCGCTGTCCCGGCCCATCCTGTTTACGCTGGCCATCTTCTCGTTCCAGTGGCGCTGGAATGACTACATCTGGCCGCTGATCGTGCTGAACGATCCCAAGTGGTACACCCTCCAGGTGGCGCTGCGGAGCATTGTGGGGGCGGAAAACATCGACTGGCCGGTGCTCCTGGGCGCCTCCGTGATCTCCATCCTGCCGCTGGTCCTGGTGTTCTTCGTCTTCCAGAAGTACGTGCTCAACGCTGACGTCAGCGCCGGCTTGAAGGATTAGGGCGTCCCGCCCTCTGTTGGCGGGACCCGTGAAAGGTAACTATTTTGCACACAGCTCCGGCCGACGTCGTCTTCCTGGACCGGGTGGTGGAGGCGGCGGACCAGCACGTCCAGGCGATGCTGGAAACCCACCACGCTGAGTCCTCCGCCCTGCCACACCGAGCCGCCATGGCTCGGCTGCTGGCGCTGGTCACGGTCCTCACTGAGCCCGGCTCCGCCTTTTCCGGCGGGGACCGGCTTCGGGAGCCGATGGCCACGTGCCTGGACCGGCTCGAACTGCTGCAGGGACCCACCGGCCTGTTTGACGGGACCAACCTTTGCTCACCACCGGATTCCGCCTTCACGTTGAATGACGTGTGCCTGGCGCTGCGCCTGATCCGGGCCCTGGACGCTCCGGTTCCGGTGCTGGCGGAGGTGGACGCACGGCTCAGCGGCATTGTTGCCAGGGCCACGAATGCCATGGTCTCCGGTGGGGTCCACACCCCCAACCACCGCTGGGAGCTGTGTGCTGCGCTCGCCCAGATGAACCAGCTGCAGCCCAGACAGGACATCGCCCACCGGATCGACGAATGGCTGGCAGAGGGGATCGACCAGCTGCCGGACGGGATGTACTCGGAGCGCAGCCCGCTCTACGCCACAGCCGTCACCAACCCCTCCCTGATCACCATCGCGGACAGTTTCGGCCGGCCGGAGCTGCTGGACCATGTCCGCCGGAACCTCACGGCCTTCCTGCCGTTGTTCAACCCGGACGGCAGCGTGGAATCGGTGTTCTCGCGGCGCCAGGACCAGTGGCTGGCCTTCCACGGCGCCCCGTTCCTGCCCCTGTACCGGCGGCTGGCCAACCAGGACGGCAACAAGGACTTCGCCGCGGCGGCAGCCTGGCTTGGAACCCTGCCGCTGGACGAGCCCGCCAAGCTGCTCGCCCTGGCAAAGCTAGACCCCTGGCTGGGGGAGGCGCTGCCCGGCGACGCTGTCCCCGAAGCCCGTCCATGGCCGTCGGACGTTCCCTTGGTCCAGTCCGGGTGCGGCGCGCCGGAACTGCCCGCGGCACTCGCCCCGGCGCAGGCGTCGCTGGCGAGCTGCGGCCTCCACCGATTCCGGAGCGGGGCGTCCGTCACCACCGTGTTTGGCGGCTGCGACGACCTGGTTCCCGGTGTGGTGTCCGGGCTGGCCAGCAACCCCACGTTCCTCCGTTTCGGCAACGGCGACGCCCTGCTCGACGGCGTCCGGCTGTCCCGCAGCTTCTTCGACCTGGGCCCCTTCCGCAGCCAGCACACGGTCAGCAACGGCAACACCGTGGCACTCTCCGAGACAGTGGCGGCCAACTTCTACCTGCCCCTTCCCGCCGAAAAACGGCGGACGGACGGCATCTACGCGCTGGAGCATGAGGGCAGGTTCAGTGCCGGCATGGACTTCAGCAGCCGGCCCACGGTGGTGCACCGGCTGGACACGGAGATTGTGGTGGAGGTCCAGGGCGACCGGACGCGCCTGACCGTCGGGTTCCACGGCGCCGACACCTCCTTTGCCCTGGAACTCACCTTCCGGCCCGGGGGAGTGCTCGAGGGCGTGCTGCCGCTGGGTTCACCTGACGCCTTCCAACTGGTGGAGGGAACGGGGCGCTACCGGGTGGGTTCGGACGTCATCGAATTCGGTTCCGGCCTTCCTGCGGATCCGGATACACCACCGGCCTACAATCCCGGCGAGAACTACAGGTACCTTGCCGGGACGAATGCTTCAGAGGGCATAAAGGTGTTCATCACCGGCAGGACCAAGGGCAGGCAGGTCTTTACGCTGCGAGCCCTCAGCCAGCAGTCCTCCTAGGTGGCGCCGGGGATGACTGCTCAGGCCGGGACCTGCTGGAGCTGTTCGTAGAATTCCGGCGGAATGGCGTAGATGAACACCACCGCCAGCAGGTTCTTTCCAGCATGGACAAAGTAGGAGAACATCAGGTTCCTGCCGGTCCAGACGTAGGCGAACACCAGCGTTGCCCCCATGGCCAGATAGGGAAGCAGGACCGGGAGCGTGAGGGCTTCGCGGCCCACCAGGTGCAGGGCGGCGAACAGGACCACGGACAACACGCAGCACACCCAGATGTTTACCCGCCGGCTCAGCTTGCCGATCAGCAGGTGGCGGAAGATGAATTCCTCCACGAACGGGCCCACCACCACCAGCAGCGGGACCATCAGCCACGCCGGGACCTGCTGCATCAAGGCCTGAAGTCCAGCCTGGTTCTCGGAGGTCTCTGCACTGCCGCTGGCCGCCACCACAATGGCGGAGAGGATCATCATGGCAATCACGGCGGCCGGGACCATCAGCAATGTGAACCACGGGCGGGTGGCCAGTACCCGCAAGTCACGGCCCGCCACCCGTCGCGCGGCAACGATGGCGAGTATGCCCACGACGGCATAGAAGAGCAGGTTCATCGCGTAGGAGGCGGCGGCAGGAGTGGGTGCCACCTGCCGCAGGACAGGAGCGATCAGTGGCCCGGCCAGGACGAAAAAACCTGCAAGGCCTACGTAAAGGACCGCAGCGATGAAATCCAGGGGCGAAAACCGGTACAGCTGTGGCTGTGGTGCGGGTGGTATGCGGTGTGCGCTGGCCATGGTTTCAGCCTAGCTTCCCCCGGCCTCCCGGCTGGCGTTCCCGGGGGAATCGTGCTTCGCCCAGGATGTTCGGTATGCCTAAATTTTCGTTTCGGTGCGTCAAGTAGCCGCCCGAACCCGCCCACTGCAGCGGGTCACGTCCCTCGCCGCCGCGACAGCCGCCGTCGTGCTTTCCCTGCTGCTGACCGCCTGCGTAGGGGGTGCCGCCGGAAACAGCAGCGACAGCAAGCCCGTGGTGCTGACACGCCTACCTGCTGACTGACCGCTTCTCACGGCTGCTGGTCGTTGCCCCCCGTGATCTCCGCTGTGTGCTCCCTCGCCGGCATCTACCTCTTCAGCCCGGGCAGGGGCTGATCGGCACCCGGCTGGCGAAGGCCCGCCGAAGGAAAGCCGCAGCGCTCGCCACTGCTTGACGGGGCGCCCGGGGGCAGGCAGGCTGGAGCGATGAAGTCCTAACCCGGCAGGCCGGCCACGCCGGACTGTTCCCCACAATCCAAGGCCGCCGTCGAGCACCGGATGAACCCGGGTCAGCTCCGGCGCCCACACTGCGGAACTTTTGCGAGGACTTCCCTTGACTGAACACATCAACCTCTCGGACGTCACCCACGGTTACGGCGACCGGTTACTGCTCGACGGCGTCAACCTGGTGATCGCTGCCGGCGAGCATGCAGCGGTGGTCGGCGAGAACGGTGCCGGCAAATCGACCCTGCTGCGGATCCTGGCCGGCCTCGAACAGCCCCAGGAAGGGACTGCCACTCTCCACGGCCGGGTGGGCTACCTGGCCCAAACCCATGGGCTGCCCGAGTCCTTGACAGTGGGAGGGGCCATCGACGCATCCCTCGCATCGCTACGAAACCTTGAAGCAGAGCTGGACCGGCTCGAGGCCGGGCTGGCCGACGCAGAGGAGAGCGACCTGGAAGCCTACGGCAGGCTCCTGACGGAGTATCAGCTGCGCGAAGGATACGCTGCGGAATCCCGGGTGGAGGCCGCGCTGGACCGGCTGGGCCTGGGCGGCCTGGACCGCAGCCGTGCCCTCGGATCGCTTTCCGGCGGGGAACAGGAACGCGTGGCGCTGGCCTGTGTCCTGGCCGACCCCGCGGACATCCTGCTCCTCGATGAACCGACCAACCATCTGGACGCCCGCGGAACAGCGTGGCTGGAGGACCGGCTGGCGGCCCACCGGGGCACTGTGGTGGTGGTTTCCCATGACCGCATGCTGCTGCGCAAGGTGGCAGCCAATGTCATTGAGGTGGATGCCGAGCGCCGTACCGTCACCCGTTATGGCAACGGGTACGACGGCTACCTCCGCGAGAAAGCCGCTGAACGCCAGCGCTGGATCCAGCAGTACCACGGCTGGCTGCACGCCATGGAGGACGAAAAGCGGCAGGCAGAGACCGTTGCCGGGACCATGGGGTACGGCCGCAAGCGGGACGGCGACAAGATGGGCTTCGATTTCAAGGCCGGTACGTGGCAGAAAGCCGCCAGCAGCCAGGTCCGGAACGCGCAGGAACGGTTGCGGCGGCTGGAAGCCAGCCCGGTGGAGCAGCCGCCGATGCCCCTGCGGCTGGCCGCTCCGGAGTCTTTGCACGCTGCGCCGTCCGGCGAAGATCCGGCTGCGCCGCTGGCCGCCCATGGAGTCAGTGTTCCCGGCCGGCTTCGAGCCACGGACTTCCAGGCCGGCCTCGGCCAGAAGGTCCTTATCACCGGGCCCAACGGCGCCGGCAAGTCCACACTGTTGTCCGTGCTGGCGGGAACTTTGACTCCCAGCGAAGGACGGGTGACCCGGCCTGAACGGGTGGGCTACCTGCAACAGGAACTGGAGCTGCCGCAACGGCCTTCGCTCCGGCTGCTGCCGGCCTTCGCGTCAGGGCTGGGCGGGAACATCGATGAGCACGCCGAGGCGCTCCTGCGGTTGGGCCTGTTCCGCACCAGCGAGTTCCATGTTCCCGTTGGCAGCCTGTCCGCGGGACAGCAGCGGCGGCTCGCGCTTGCCCGGCTGCTCCTGGGCGGCTACAGCACTTTGATTGTGGACGAGCCCACCAACCACCTGGCGCCGGTTCTGGTGGAACAGCTTGAGGCCGCGCTCGCAACCTTCACCGGAACCCTGGTGATGGTCAGCCACGACCGGGCCCTCCGGGAGTGGTTTGCCAGGTGCAAGCGTGATGCAGCGAACGGCGGGAACGGCGGGAATGGCGGGAGCACCGGCGGTGGCGCCGTGAGCGGGCGCTGGATCCGCTACTCCATGGATAAGGGCGTCCTCGCTAAAGCGTGATGTGAGTCTTGGGGTCGCGGCTGCCTTCGCCGATTCGACGGTTCCGCGCCCGCTCGACGTTGGCCGCCGTCGAACCCGCAGGGAACCGTCGAATCGGCAGGGGGCGGAGCCGGACGGCGGAGACGGGCCAGGCAGCGCCGGCGCGAAGGCCCCGACGATGGTGAGAATTGCTTCAAGAGATGGTTACCGGGCAACCGGCGGCCGGAAACATCGGCGGCGGATGATGGGCGCATGCCAGTCGTTCCGCCGGCCGAAAGGATCTGTCCGTGATCACCAAGAACCTTTTCCTCCAGGGCATCTACCCCTTCAAAGGCGCAGGGCTGGAAAAACCGGCCCCAATCCACAGCGAACTGTCCCATTACGTCCCGGACGGGGTGATAAACCAGACCCTCTACTTTCGTGGCGGCAACTCCAGCAGTGAACTGGTCACGGTGGTCCTGGTGCGTAACGGCGTACCCATGCGCTACTTCCCCATCGGAGCGAAGAGCGATGTCCATGTGCCGCTCCGCGTTGTCGAGGACATCGAGGGCGGCTCGGTGATCGAGCTCCATCTGGCGGCCCCCGAGGGCATTGAGGGTTCGGTTGTTGTTGATCTGGGCATGGTGGAGCACTGATGACCAGCGTGGTGGACCGCCCCCAAGGCAGGCACGCAACCACCCCGCCGCGCCGCCGCCTGGTGGTGATCGGCAATGGCATGGCAGGCGCCAGGGCAGTGGAGGAGATCCTTGCCCGGGGAGGCGCCGGCCAGTTCACCATAACAATGTTCGGTGATGAGCCGTACGGGAACTACAACCGCATCATGCTCAGCCACGTCCTTTCCGGCGAGGAAAGCCATGCCGACATCTTCCTGAACTCCCTGTCCTGGTACCGGGAGAACAACATCACCCTCCACGCCGGGGTCAGGGCCGAACGGATTGACAAATTCACCCGGCACGTCTTCTCCAGCGACGGGAGGGTCACCCCCTACGATGTCCTGATCATCGCCACCGGAAGCCGCTCCCACATGCCGCCGATGGACGGGCTCCACACGCCCGGCGGCTCCATAAAGCAGGGCGTTTTCGGCTTCCGTACCATCGATGACACCCAGCGGATGGTGGCCCATGCCCAGCAGGAGCATCACCGCCGCGCCGTGGTGATCGGCGGCGGGCTCCTGGGGCTCGAGGCGGCCTGCGGCCTGCGCAGCCACGGGTTAGATGTGGAGGTGGTCCATTCCGGCGGGCACCTGATGAACGCGCAGATGGGGCCCGACGGCGGCGCGGTGCTCCGCAGGAGCGTGGAGGCACTTGGCATCGGGGTGCATACGGGCAGCCGAACCACTGCCCTACTCGGCACCGACCGGGTCACCGGTATCAGCCTCCGCGATCAGCCGGACATCAGCTGCGACATGGTGGTGGTTGCGGCCGGAATCCGTCCCAACGTGGACCTGGCGGTGCTCAGCGCGCTGCCGGTGGAACGGGCCATTGTGGTGGATGACAGGCTGCGGGTGCAGGACGAGGAGGACATCTACGCCGTGGGGGAGTGCGTCCAGCACCGCGGCGAGGTGTACGGCCTGGTGGCACCGCTGTGGGAACAGGCCGTGGTCCTGGCGAACCACGTCACAGGAGCGGACACCAGCGCCGCCTACCTCGGCTCCCGGACAGCCACCAAGCTCAAGGTGGCGGGCGTGGAAGTGGCTTCCATGGGCCTGCACGGGCCGGAACGCGACAGCGACGAACATATCGTCTTTTCAGAACCCAGCCGGGGCGTCTTCAAGTCCATTGTGGTCCGGGACAACAAGATGGTGGGCGCCACCCTCCTGGGTGACAGCCGCAAGGTGGCATTCCTGACCCAGGCCTACGACCGCGGCCTGCCGCTCCCGCAGGAGCGGCACAGCCTGCTGTTTGATCTGGGCACCCCGGACGGCGATGTAGGCGTGGCCGAACTCGACGACGACGCGCAGGTCTGCAACTGCAACGGCGTCAACAAGAAGGCGCTGGTGGGAGCGGTGAAGGGCGGCTGCGCCACAGTGGCCGGTGCGATGGACGCCACCCGTGCAGGCAAAGGCTGTGGCTCCTGCAAGCTGCTGGTGCAGCAGGTGGTGGAATGGGCGGCTGGCGGTGCCGTGGAGGAGGACCCGGCCGCCAGCTACTACGTCCCGGGTATCCCACTGGACAAGCCGGCGCTCATGGACGAGATCCGGAAGCGCGGGCTGCGCTCCGTCTCCCAGGTGTTCCAGGCCCTGGCCCCCGGCAGCCTCGAGGACGCCAAATCCAAGCTGGGGCTCGCCTCGCTGCTGAAAATGATGCTGGCCGGGCAATACATCGACGAACGCGACGCCCGGTTCATTAACGACCGGGTGCACGCCAACATCCAGCGCGATGGCACGTTCTCCGTGGTGCCGCAGATGAAGGGCGGCGTGACGAGCGTTCAGCAGCTTCGCCGCATCGCTGATGTGGCCGAAAAGCACAACGTCCCGCTGATCAAACTCACCGGCGGCCAGCGCATCGACCTGCTGGGCATTCCCAAGGAGGACCTGCCGCAGGTGTGGGCGGACCTGGACATGCCCTCCGGCTACGCGTACGGCAAAAGCTTCCGCACGGTCAAGACCTGCGTTGGTAAGGACTTTTGCCGCTACGGCACAGGGGACTCAACAAAACTGGGCATCGAGATTGAATCCCGCTTCCAGGGCATCGAGTCGCCGGCCAAACTGAAACTCGCCGTGTCCGGCTGCCCGCGCAACTGCGCGGAATCGCTGGTGAAGGATGTTGGCGTCGTGGCGGTGGAAGGCGGCCGTTGGGAGATCTATGTGGGCGGAGCGGCAGGCGCCCACATCCGCAAGGGCGACCTGCTGGCGACTGTAGACGATCCGGAGCAGGTGAAGGTCCTCACCGGCCGGTTTATGCAGTACTACCGTGAGCAGGCCAACTGGCTGGAACGTACCTACGCCTATGTACCGCGGGTGGGCATCGAACATCTGCGAGCGGTGGTTGTTGAGGATTCCGAAGGAATTGCAGCGCGGCTGGACACCGCCATGCAGGCCTCCGTAGACAATTACGTGGACCCCTGGAGCGAGCGCAAAGATCCTCTGACGCCCGGTCAGTTCAGGACGTCGCTTCCCCTGACGGTCCTTCCCCAAGTGCCGGTTCAATGAACAGCGCCGAGGCACATGGGAGCCCAGCCTTTCATCTCCTTGGTCCCGTTGACCAGATTCCGTTGGGTGAGGGCAGGGCTTTTGCGGTGGAGGGCGAACAGGTGGCAGTCTTCCGGCTCCGGGACGGCGCACTGCGCGCGCTCGCCGCCGTCTGCCCGCACCGCGGTGGGCCGATTGCGGACGGCACCATTGACCGGCAAGTGGTGATCTGCCCTTTACACCAGCATGCGTTTGACCTGGCGACCGGCTGCTCAACCAGCGGGCAGGAACCGCTGCGCAGCTACAACGTGACGTTGGACGGGGACCGGAACGTGGTGCTGCGGACGGGCGTGTAGTGCGCGTCACGTAGCATCCCTGCGCGTCTTGTAAGATAGACGAGCCGCGCGAAGCTTCGGCGCCACGAGAGATTCCGATCACATTCGGTTGCCCAACAGGGCATAACGCCGAATTTGTGAGCGGAATCATCCGTGCTCCGGATGCGGCCAACCCCCAACCCACAAGGAATCGTTGTGCCTCAAAGTACCCCCACAGATCTCCAGAACACCACGGCACCATCCACCGCCGTCGACCCCACCCTCAGCGCCGAGGGTTATAGCAAGACCCTGGGCAGGCGCCACGTCACCATGATCGCCATGGGCGGCGCCATCGGCGTCGGCCTCTTCATGGGTGCCGGCGGACGCCTGGCCTCCACCGGCCCGGCCCTGATTTTCTCCTACGCCATCGCCGGCGTCATCGCCTACCTGCTGATGCGGGCACTGGGCGAGCTCATCATGTACCGCCAGACCTCCGGCTCGTTCGTGAGCTACGCCGGTGAGATGTTCGGCAAGAAGGGCGCGTTCCTTTCGGGCTGGATGTACTTCATCAACTGGGGCATGACGGGCATCGCCGAACTGATTGCCATCGGCCTCTACTTCCAGTTCTTCTTTCCCAACGTTCCCGTGGAAGCCTCGGCCATCGCCGCGCTGGCTCTCCTGGTGGCGGTTAACCTGCTGAGCGTCAAAGCGTTCGGCGAGTTCGAGTTCTGGGCTTCCTGCCTCAAGGTGGGTGCCATCCTGATCTTCCTGGTGGTGGGCACCTTCATGGTGGTCACCAACGCCCAGGTGGGTGACGGCAACGCATCGGTGGCCAACCTCTTCGCCGCAGAAGGCGGGATGTTCCCCAAGGGCGCACTGGTGATGGTCCTGGTCCTCAACGCCGTGATCTTCGCCTACAACGGCATCGAGCTCGTGGGCATCACCGCCGGCGAGATGCAGAACCCGGAACGCGAAGTGCCCAAGGCGATCCGCGCCGTCGTCCTCCGCATTGTGGTGTTCTACGTCGGCTCCGTGACCCTGCTGGCCATGCTGCTGCCGTCCGACCAGTACGTGGCGGGAACCTCGCCGTTCGTTACCGTGTTCGGCCAGATGGGCCTTGCCTGGGTGGGCGACGTGATGAACATGATCGTGATCACCGCGGCACTGTCCTCCTGCAACTCCGGCCTGTACTCCATTGGCCGTGTGTTCCGCACCATGGCCAACAACGGCCACGCCCCGCAGTGGCTCACCCGCATGTCCAAGCGGCATGTTCCGTACGCGGCCATCCTCGCCATCGCGGCCTTCTACCTGGTGGGCATCATGCTGAACATCTGGCTGGGCGGCTCGCACGCGTTCGATCTGGCCCTGAACACCGCCTCCATCGGCGTGATCTTCACCTGGGGTGCCATCTTTGCCAGCCAGATCGCGCTGCGCCACAAGAAGGGCGTCACGTCCACGCTGCCGATGCCCGGTTCGCCGTGGACCAGCTGGGCCGGCCTGATCGGACTGCTGGCCATCACGGTGCTGATCGGCTTCGACACGATGACCAGCAAGAGCGGCGAGGTCTTCTACCTGGGCCTCTGGACCCTGGCCACCATCCCATTCTTCGCCGTGGTCCTGTGGCTGGGCTGGCAGAAGGTCAAGCAGAACGAACCGAAGAACGCGCTGTACAGCTAACGGTTCACCCAAGCAGTACGACGACGGCGGGATTCCCTGGGAGGGGATCCCGCCGTCGTCGTTTCCCTGGCCAGCGGTTTCGACGGCGGCACGCCGGGAGTGTGGTGCGGGGCGCCCGACCGGGGCAGACTAAGGCTTGTGGGCGAACCCTGGGTGCTGCATGTGGACCTTGACCAGTTCATAGCAGCGGTGGAAGTGCTCCGCCGGCCCGAACTCGCGGGCAAGGCGGTGATCGTTGGCGGCCGCGGCGATCCCACCGAGCGGGCGGTGGTGTCCACGGCGTCCTACGAAGCGAGGGTCTTCGGCGTCGGCTCGGGAATGCCCCTGCGCGTCGCCGCACGGAAAGTGCCCGACGCCGTCATCCTGCCGGTCGACCAGGAGGCCTACCTCGCTGCGTCCGAGCAGGTCATGGCGGTGCTGGGCTCGCAGCCGGGTGCCACGGTCCAGGTGCTTGGCTGGGACGAAGCGTTCGTTGGCGTGCAGGCGGCGGAGCCCGAGGCCTACGCCCGGCAACTGCAGCGGGCCGTCCTGGAGGAAACCCGGCTGCACTGCAGTGTGGGCGTTGGCGATACCCTGCTCCGCGCAAAGGTAGCCACCACGTTCGGCAAGCCGGCCGGCGTCTTCCGGCTCACCGAAGAGAATTGGCTCGAGGTCATGGGAAGCAGGCCCACCATCGAGCTGTGGGGCGTGGGAACCAAGGTGTCGCGGCGCCTGGCCACGCTGGGCATCAAGACCGTTGCTCAGCTTGCGGCCTCCAATCCTGATGATCTGATCCCAGAGTTCGGCCCGAAGATCGGCCCTTGGTACGCGCAGCTCGGACGGGGCGACGGGTCACGAATCGTCGATGACACACCCTGGGTGGGACGCGGGCACAGCCGGGAAACCACCTTCCAGCACGATCTGACTGAACCCGGGCAGATTAACGACGCCGTCCGGGAGTTGGCAGCGCACGTCCTGAAGGATGTCGCAGCCGAGGGGCGGCCGGTAGTCGGATTGACCCTCAAGGTCCGGTACGCGCCGTTCATCACCAAGACCTACGCCCGGAAGATTCCCGAGACATCCGACCCCGCGGAAGTGCTTGCGCGCACGCTCGACCTCGTGGCGAAGATCGAGCCGGGCCGCCCCATCCGGCTCCTCGGACTGCGCGCCGAAATGACGATGCCCGAAGACTCCCGGCAGGGGCATACTCCAACCCGCAGCGGTTGGTGAAACTGGCTGGACAGCAGAATGGCGGCGGATCCGTGGGATCCGCCGCCATTTCTGGCTGTTGCAGCACGCCGTTCGCTGCGGCTGCATCAGCGAGGAGCTAGTCGCGCTTGAACTCGTCCTTGACGCTTTCGCCGACCTTCTTGGCGTCGGCCTTGACCTGGTCCGCCTGGCCCTCTGCCTTCAGGCGGTCATTGTCGGTTGCGTTGCCCGCAGCTTCCTTGGCCTTGCCGCCCATATCTTCTGCTGCGTTACTGATCTTGTCTCCGAGGCCCATGGTGGTGGCCTCCTTTCGTTTCTGTTGATCAAACAATGCATTTTCACACTAACACGAAGCTTGCTTACTATTTCAAGCCCGGGCTTTCCTTCCTGGAGGGGCGTCTGTTGAATGTCTGTACCCGCGGCTAGGCTCGGAACATGGAGCACACCACCAGCCTCACCCAGCACATTCAGGCGTCACCGGAGAAAGTCTGGTCCGTCATCACGGACATCCCTGGCTCGGCGGCAACGCTGTCCGGAGTCGATTCAGTGCAGCTCCTCACCGACGGCCCCTACGGGGAAGGGACACGCTGGAAGGAGACCCGGAAGATGCTGGGCAAGTCCGAAACGGTGGAGATGTGGGTGGCGGAAGCAGAGCGACACCGCAGCGCCACCGTCAAGGCCGTCCAGGGCGGCGCGGACTACACCACGAGGTTCAACCTTGCCCCGCGGGACGGCGGCACCGAGCTCACCCTCACCTTCGGCGCCGAGGTCATCAAGCCCACGGTAGCGAGCCGGCTCCTGATGCTGCTGTTCGGCAGGATGGGTATGGCCGCCACCCGCAAAGCCCTGACCAAGGACCTCGCGGAGATTGCAGCCAAAGCAGAATCGCTTCCGTAGTGGCTGCGCATCCTTCCAAGGCCGCTGACCCGAAGGTTATTGCCCCCAGGCTCACGCCGGTGCGGCTGGAGAACCTTACTGACCAGCCGGCGTCGGACTTCCGCCGCGGTGAAAGGTACGACGGCGGCCGGTACAGCCGCACCGAGGCTGATGGTCTGGAACTCAGTGGGACAGACTTCGCAGAGTGCGAGTTCCAAGGGGTGTCCTTCAATGACACGCAGCTCCGTGGGTCCTCGTTCCGGGACTGCATCCTGGGCGAGCTGTATGCGCCGGTGTTCAAGGCCGCCCGCTCCACCTGGCGGGACGTCGAGCTGCGGAACCCGCGGCTTGGCTCCGCTGAACTGTACGAGAGCGGCTGGCAGTCAGTCCGTATCGAGGGCGGCAAGCTGGACTTCCTCAACCTGCGCGGCGCCAAGCTCACCGACGTCCTCATCAGCGACTGCATCATCAACGAACTGGACCTGGGCTCAGCCATGGGCACCCGCGTTGGGCTCAAGAACTGCACCATTGGATCCCTTGACCTCAGTGGGGCCAAACTCAAGGACTTTGATATCCGGAGCACGGGGTTCCGCAGCATCAGCGGGCTCGGCAGCATGGCGGGCGTCGTGGTGGACGAGTACCAGTTGGGGCTCCTGGCACCCCTCCTGGCCGCGCATCTGGGCGTAACGGTGCTCTAAAGCCTTCGCGGCAAGCGCCGGTACCCATCCAAGACCCGCCCGTGTACTATTTACAGAACGAACGGTCGGTAAGTGCTGAGCTCTGCCTGCCGCCGATGACAGTGCTGTTTATCGCGTGAAGGGTGTTTCCATGGCTGCAACCGCAGGTCCGCAGGCTTTCCTTGTTGGCGGGGTCCGAACGCCGGTGGGCAGATACGGCGGGGCGCTGTCCTCCATCCGCCCGGACGACCTGGCGGCCCTGGTAATCCGGGAGACCGTGAACCGGGCCGGGCTTGATCCGGACAGCATCGATGAGGTGATCCTGGGCAACGCCAACGGCGCTGGGGAGGAAAACCGGAACGTCGCACGGATGGCCACCCTGCTTGCCGGTTTGCCCCTCCACATCCCCGGCATCACCGTCAACCGGCTCTGCGCCTCCGGCCTCAGCGCCATCATCCAGGCGAGCCACATGATCAGGGCCGGCGCCGCGGACATCGTTATCGCCGGTGGTGTGGAATCCATGAGCCGCGCGCCCTGGGTCCAGGAAAAGCCCACCGCCGCCTTTGCCAAGCCCGGCCAGATCTTCGACACCTCCATCGGCTGGCGCTTCACCAACCCCCAGTTCCACAAGGGCGAACTGTCCCGGGACGGCAAGATGACGTACTCCATGCCCGAGACGGCCGAAGAAGTGGCCCGTGTGGACGGCATCTCCCGGGAGGACGCCGACGCCTTCGCGGTCCGCTCGCACCAGCGCTCCCTTGACGCCACCGCTGCGGGCCGGTTCAAGGACGAAATCGTCCCGGTCGCCGTCAAGACCCGGAAATCTGAGCATGTTGTGGACACGGATGAAGGTCCCCGGGCGGACACCACCATGGACGTCCTGGCCGGGCTGAAGCCGGTGGCGAACGGCGGCACCGTGGTCACGGCCGGCAACTCGTCGTCCCTTAACGACGGCGCGTCAGCCATCATCGTGGCGTCGGAAGCGGCCATCGAAAGGCTGGGGCTGACACCCCGCGCCCGCATCATCGATGGTGCCTCGGCCGGTTGTGAGCCCGAAATTATGGGTATTGGCCCGGTGCCGGCAACGCAGAAAGTCCTGAAGCGGAGCGGCCTCAGCGTCGGTGACCTCGGCGCCGTCGAACTTAACGAAGCGTTTGCCACGCAGTCCCTCGCCTGCATCCGCCGGCTGGGCCTGGAACCTGAAATTGTGAACAACGACGGCGGCGCCATCGCTTTGGGGCACCCGCTGGGTTCCAGCGGGGCAAGGATCGCCATCACCCTGCTGGGGCGGATGGAGCGTGAGGACGCGCGGATCGGGCTGGCCACCATGTGCATCGGCGTCGGCCAGGGGACCGCCATGCTGCTGGAGAAGGTCTAATGCCGGGCGCTGTGGACCTGGCGTCGGAAAAGTTCCATGCGCTGCTGGTGGAAGAGCGCGGCGACCGCGTGGTGGTGCTCCTCAACCGCCCCGAGGTCCGAAACGCCATCGACCAGCAGATGGTGGATGAACTCCACGTCGTCTGCGCTGCCCTTGAGCAGAACCCGAAGGTGCTCATCATCGCCGGCGTGGACGGTGTTTTTGCCTCGGGAGCGGACATCGCACAGCTGCGGGAACGCCGCCGGGACGATGCCCTGCAGGGAATCAACTCCACCATCTTCGTCCGGATCGCCAAGCTGCCCATGCCCGTGATTGCCGCTTTGGACGGTTACTGCCTCGGCGGCGGGGCAGAGCTCGCCTACGCGGCTGACTTCAGGATCGGCACACCGAACGTGCGCATCGGCAACCCGGAAACGGGGCTGGGCATCCTGGCCGCAGCCGGGGCCAGCTGGCGGCTGAAGGAACTGGTGGGGGAGCCGGTGGCGAAGCAGATTCTGCTGGCCGGCAGGGTCCTCGGGGCCGAGGAAGCCCTTGCGGTGAACCTCATTAGCGAGGTCCATAGCCCCGCCCAGCTTCTGGACGCTGCGCATGACCTGGCGGACAGGATCGGCCGGCAGGATCCACTGGCCGTGCGGATCACCAAGTCGGTGTTCCATGCACCGGCGGAAGCCCACCCCCTGATTGACCAGCTGGCCCAAGGCATCCTCTTTGAATCCGAGGCCAAGTTTGACCGGATGCAGCGGTTCCTGGATAAAAAGGCCAGCAAGGCCAACAACAGCGCCGGTGCGAAGGCCGGCACCGAGACCGGAGAGAAGAATCCATGAGCACACCGCAACCTGCCCCTGGCCTGCCTTCCCGCATCGGCGTCCTGGGCGGCGGCCGCATGGGTGCCGGCATCGCGCACGCCTTCCTGGTGAAGGGGGCGGACGTGCTGGTGATTGAGCGCGACGAGCAGTCCGCCGAGGCAGCCCGGGAACGGGTCGAATCAGCCGCAGCCAAGAGCATTGAGCGCGGCGCCGTCGACGCCAGCCTCGATGAGCTCGTTTCACGGCTTACCGTGGGCGTGGACTACGACGCCTTCAAGGACCGGCAACTGGTGGTCGAAGCGGTGCCCGAGGACTGGGACCTGAAGGTCACCGCGCTGCAGGGCATCGAGGAGCGGTTGGCGGATGATGCCTATTTGGCGTCAAACACGTCATCGCTGTCCGTGAATGGACTGGCCGGGGAACTGAAGCGGCCGGAAAACTTCCTGGGCCTGCATTTCTTCAACCCGGTGCCCGCGTCCACCCTGATCGAGGTGGTGCTGGGCGAACGCACGTCTCCCGGCCTTGCCGCTGCGGCGAAAGGGTGGGTGGAGGCACTCGGCAAGACCGCCGTCGTCGTCAATGATGCGCCGGGGTTCGCGTCCTCCCGACTGGGCGTGGCGGTCGCCCTGGAGGCGATGCGCATGGTGGAGGAGGGGGTGGCGTCCGCCGAGGACATCGACGCCGCCATGGTGCTTGGGTATAAACACCCCACCGGACCGCTTCGAACCACGGATATCGTCGGGCTGGATGTGCGTCTGGGCATTGCCGAATACCTGCACTCCACGCTGGGGGAGCGCTTCGCCCCGCCGCAGATCCTCAAGGACAAGGTGGCCCGCGGCGAACTGGGACGCAAAACCGGGAAGGGTTTTTTTGACTGGCCCAGCTAGGACCGCCGGCTAGTCGAAAAAGCCCACAATGTAGCCGACGAAGTATAGGAGTGACAGCAAAACCACTACTGCGATGGCTGCAATCACGAAGAACTGCGTGCTCTTCTTGGTGCCGTGTTCATCATGGCCCTGGGTGGTGGTTGTGGAGGCTTCGCCCGGCGGCGTTTCCCCTGGCGGCACTCCGCCGCCTGGCTCCAGGCCAGTGAGCTTGTCGTCTTCCGGGTCCGGATTGTGTCCTGACACGTTATCTCCCTCGTTTGCCGTCCTGGTGCTTTGCCCAGCGTAACCGGCCCTGTTGGTTGGACCTAGGCTGGTGCAGTGACCTTCCTTGAACCCCTTACCCTGACTGGCCGGTATGTAACCCTGGAGCCGCTGAATCCGGACCATCACGACGGCCTGGTTGATGCTGCACGCGACGGCGAGCTGTGGCGCCTCTGGTACACGTCGGTGCCGTCGCCGGACGAAATGGCAGCGGAAATCGAGCGGCGGCTCGCCCTGCAGGAGCAGGGCTCGATGCTGCCGTTCACTACCCGGCTGATCGATCCGGCCACCGGCGGCCCCGGCAGGATCATCGGGATGACCACCTACATGAATGTCGACGCCGGCACTCCCCGTGTTGAGATCGGCTCCACCTGGAACTCCGCTTCCGTGCAAGGGACCGGGACAAACCCGGACTCCAAGCTGCTCCTCCTGCGGCACGCGTTTGAGGTTCTTGGCTGCCCTGCCGTGGAGTTCCGGACGCACTGGCTCAACCACCAGTCGCGCGAGGCCATTGCGCGGCTGGGTGCCAAGCAGGACGGCGTACTCCGCAACCACTCTAGGACGCGCGACGGCCTCCTGCGCGACACGGTGGTGTTCTCCATCCTCGAACACGAATGGCCCATGGTCCGCGCCGGGCTGGAGTACCGGCTGGCCCGGCGGGGCTAGGAAACCGAGTAGGCGCCGGCGGCACGCAGGACCTTAAAGTACGCCTCGTAGCCGTCCTCATTGGGGTGGAAGTTATCCGGATTGACGGGTTCACCTGGGCCGGAAGGGATCAGGTTGATCCAGGGATCCGTGGGTGACAAAGCGCCATGGCCGAGGAAGGCCGACCGCACATCAACAAACTGGACGTCGGGGTCTTCCTTAGTGGCGGCGTTGGCGGCAGCCGCCGCCGCCAGGATGTTTCCATTGAGGAGGTCAGACAGTTGCGTGGCCTGGTAAATGAACTGCGCTGCCGGATCGGTCCTGCCTGCTTCGATGGGATCGAGGAGGTAGGGGTAGCCGGTGACCACGATCTTGGCATTGGGCGCTGCAGCCTGTACGCCCCTGATCATCGAGAGCAGCTCGCTGTACAGCTGTCCGCCCTGAAGCTTCGTCATCGCACCGGTAATGGCAGTGTTGCAGGCCTCGCCGGGGGTGGCCCCTGCCAGGGCCACGCCGCATGCGGTGATGATGGCGCCGAAGCCGATGTTGTTGCCGCCTGCCGTGATGGTTACCAGCTCGGTGCTCTTGTTCAACTGACGGAGCTGGTCGCTGACCACATCCTGGGTGGTCTTGCCGCTGCAGGCCGCGTTAACCACAAGCTTGATGGCCTTGGACTCATCAGCGAGCTCGGAATACGCGTTGTCGCTGCGGAAGCAATCATCCAGGTACGGCCCGGCGCCCTGCCCGGCGGCAAAGGAGTCTCCGAGCGCAATGTATCTGGTCTTGTCCGCAGCCTCGGCCGGGGCAGTGGCCACCCCTGCAGCCATGGCGAGGGCGGCGAGGCCGGCAACAAAAGCCGAGTGGCGCCGTCGTACTACTGGATTTCCCATTTTGTTCCCCTTCGAACGTCCGCCGCGAACTGGGCGCAGTCAGCTAGTCGCCACCGTATACCTCGCTAACCGGTCACTGGTAGGCCGCACCCCAATGTCGGCCGGGCCTCTACCCGTTAGAGGTGCAACGGATGTGACTCATGTGATTAGCTGTGCGGATGAACAGAGCGGACGGACCGATGGGCTGGGACGGCGCTGTCAACGCGTGGCACGTGGCCGGCGGGGTTTACCGGATGGGGCGGCGGGAGTGGCTGACCACGGCTGGATGGCGGCACGCCTACAGCGACGGCGTCCGCACCGTGATAGATCTCCGCAACACTCCCGAGGCCCGGCGCCGGGACAGCGATCCCCTCGTGGCGGATTCGGCGTTGGCTGGGATCATCCTAGTTTCGGCGCCCACCGAAGAGCCCGGCCATCCGCGCTTTACAGAAATTTCCGGCCCTTACCTCAACGACCCCGCCTATTATGCGGACAACGCCAGGATCTTCCCGGAGAAGCTGTCGGGAGTTTTTCGTGAGCTGGCCGCAGCATCGACGCGGGGCAACGTGGTGCTGCACTGCGCCGCCGGAAGGGACCGCAGCGGCATGGTGGCCGCCATGGTCCAGGACCTCGCAGGGCACTCCGACCAGGAAATCGCAGAGGGCTACCGGCGCGCCGCCCGCGGCATCAATGAGCGCTACCGCACCCACGGCCCGCCGCACGACCGCGAACGCTATGTTGAGGAAGCCGAGCTGGCCCCTGTGCTCGAGCAGCGCGGAGACGCAGTCGTGGAGTTTGTGCGGAGCCTGGACACCCGGGCCTTCTTGCTGCGGCACGGCCTCAGCCCTGCTGAGCTGGACGCGGTGATGGCACTCTGCGGAGCCGGAGTGTCACGATGAGCGCCGACAACCTGCGGAGCGCCGGAAATCTGCGGCGTTTCCTTGCCTCTGGCGCCGCCGCGGGAGTATTGGCGTCGTCGGCTTTTGCCGTAAGTCCGGTGTGGGCGGCGGACGCCACTGAGTTGCCCGAGCCTCCTGCAGCCGTCACTGATGCACAACATTCCGGCCTGTCTGCGGCTGCCCTCGAGGAAGCTGTCCTGCGTGATCTGGGAATGACGCCCGAGGAGTTTGCTGCGGCGGGAGAGCGGGGTATCGAGGCAGCAGGGGTGGCCAACCGGCTGCGGGACGTCCCTGGCTACTCGGGGATCCGGCTCCAGGACGGGCAGATTCTGGTGTCGGGCTCCGGGGCGGAGCTGCTGGCGGAAGTTGCTGTGCTTGCACAGACCGTCCCCGCCCTTGCAGTGGAGGACGCCGCCGGTCCGGTGGCGGCCGAAGCACGTGTCGATGACAATGCGCCAAGCCCGGGCTCCGAACTCGCCGTCAGTACTGAGCAGCTGTTCCAGGCGTATATCCGTGAGGTGGGCACCGAGGGCCTGCAGGCCGTAGTGGCCTCGGGCGGAAAGTTTGTCATCCGGACCGGTGGCGTAAATTCGCCGGAAGCGGGGTCGGATGCTGTTGAGGGCGGTACGGCTGAGTCTGGCTCAGCGCCTGGCGGTCCGACGGCTGCCACTGCCCCTGTGGGCTCCGGCAAGAAGTCGCCTTCCGAGTTCGTGGCTCGGTTTGCCAATGTGGAGCTCGACGGCGGCGCTCCGCTGGCGCCAGAGGCCGACGTTCCCGGGGGAGTCGGCTACATTGCGGATACGGGGTGGTTCTGCTCGACAGGCTTTTCTGCCTTTGACCCTGCCGGGCTGCCGGCAGTTCTTACCGCAGGGCATTGTGCTTCGGACGGTGCTGCCCAAACGGCCGACCTGGAATCCCAGTTCAACAGGTTAGGGCTGCTGGGCAGGTTTGGCTTCAGCCAGTTCGGCGGCACTGGCAACTCGTGGGTGCTCGATCCCAACACCGCCATCGGCCCTGACAACACTGCAGTAACCGATCCAGGCAACGTCGGAACCGATATCGCCGTCATCGAGTCCCTCCGCCCCGACCTGGACCCGCTGCCCGCCACCAGTACCTGGGGGGACACCTCGGAGCCTGAGCCTAATGTCAAGATCATCGGCACGACCGATCCCGTAGCAGGGATGCCTGTCTGCCGTTCGGGCAGAACCTCCGCCTGGTCCTGTGGCAAAGTCGACGCGGTTGGGATTTTTATTGTCCCCGGGCCGACGTATGTTGAGCCCACTGAAACCAGCGATCCCGGTGAACCCCTCGACCTGAGGGCGGTCCGGGGCTTCATGTCCTACGGCGTGCAGTCCAGCGGTGGAGACTCCGGCGGACCCTACGTCAGCGGAAACTACGCTGTGGGAACACACGCTGCCGGGGACACACCCGATGAGTTCGGCAACGTCATCCAGAATTTCGCCGTTGGTGCCACCCTCACTGACGGCCTCAGCGTCCTGCCCGGCTACCAGCTGGAGCTGTTCCTCAATAAGCCGGTGGTGGCATCCCCGGCGCCGGGCGCCGTGTACGAGGCTGGCCAGGCAATCAGCGGCAGCGTCCCGGCAGCGCCGGCCACAGCGATTGCAGCCGGGTCGAAAGTCCGCATCAGGGTCGAGGGGAAGGAGCTGTTCGAGGTCCCCGTTAACGCTGACGGAACCTGGGCCTTTCCAGCCCCCGAGGGGAATGGGCCGCTCCGCTTCACGGCCGAGACGGTCAACGGGTTCAGCGTCTCCGGAACCAGCAGCTTCGAATTCACCGCCCCCGCTGCATCGGCTGAACCCTCTGCCGCGGCTGACCCAGCCCCGCTGGCACGGCCGGCTTCCGCGGACGGCCCGCCCGCCGTCGTCGTGACCCCGCCCGTCAGAACCCCTCCTGCCGGCCTCGCCAATACCGGAGGCAACGCCGACCGGAGGGATACCGGCAACCTGGCCTACACCGGCCCGTCCGCGCTTCTCCCCGCGGCAGGCGCTGCCGCAACCGCAATCGCCGTCGGTGCCGTGCTGATGGCGCTGGTCCGCCGTCGGAGGACCCAGACGCCCGAGAAAAGGTTCTGACACGCTCGAGCGCCGGCCGGGTTACTTGTGCCGCCGCATCAGCAGGTTGGTGATGCGCATGGTGCAGAGCCGTTGGCCGGCCTCGTTGGTGATGACCACCTCGTGCGTTGTGAGCGTCCCGCCCAGATGGATGGGTGTGGCGGTGATGGTCACCTGGCCCTCCCGCGCCGAGCGGTGGTGGGTGGCGGAGACATCCACACCCACGGCCGTCTTGCCCATGGTGCTCGCATGGATCACGGCAGCCCAGGACCCGACGGCTTCGCCCACGGCCAGCGACGCCCCGCCGTGCAGCAGCCCGAAGGACTGCCTGTTTCCCTCCACAGGCATGGTGGCCACCACGCGCTCCACCGACTCCTCGAGGATCTTCACACCCATCTTCTCGTCGAGCTCACCGAGGGTAATCTTCCACAACTCGTGTGCATCAGGGTGGTTCTCCACAGCTGCATCCTTCGGTGAGGCGGCGCTCATGTGATCTCCTTCTGGGTGGTCATTTCGGGCCCGGCCTTCTAGTCTGCACCACGGCCTGTCATGTATGGTGAATATATTACCGAACGGACGGTCAGTAATCACTGGCCGCCTTTGTATGCCCCTTGTTGGAAGGACCCGTCAACGATGACCACCACCGCCACAGCTCCCCAGGCCACGGTCGACACCGTGGAGACCGTGCCCAGCTTCATCATGGATGCGTGGTGGACGCCCGACGACGGTTCCACCGGTTCCGCTGTCCCCGTACGCGACGCGAGCACCGGGGAGATCCTGGCCAAGGTGAGCACGGAGGGGCTGGACCTTTCCACCGTCGTCGACTACGGCCGCACCACCGGACAGGCCGAACTCGGGCAGCTGACCTTCCACCAGCGCGCCCTCAAGCTCAAGGAACTGGCGCAGTACCTCCACGCCCGGCGCGAACACTTCTACTCCTTCTCCGCCCAGACCGGCGCCACCAAGGTCGACTCCATGATCGACATCGACGGCGGCATCGGCGTCCTCTTCACGTTCGGCTCCAAGGGCCGGCGCGAACTGCCGAACTCGCAGGTGGTGGTGGACGGGCCCATGGAGGTACTGTCCAAGGACGGCTCCTTCGCCGGCGAGCACATCTACACCCGCATCCCGGGCGTCGCCGTGCAGATCAACGCGTTCAACTTCCCCGTGTGGGGCATGCTGGAGAAGTTCGCCCCGGCCTTCATCGCCGGCGTTCCCACCATCGTCAAGCCCGCCACGCCCACCGGCTACGTGGCGGCGGCCGTGGTGAAGGCCATTGTTGAATCCAACATCCTCCCCAAGGGCTCGCTGCAGCTGATCTCCGGTTCCGTCCGCGGGCTGCTGGATGTGCTGGACTACCGCGACCTGGTGGCCTTTACCGGCTCTGCCTCCACCGCCCTGTCCCTGAAATCCCACCCCAACGTGGTCCAGGGCGGCGTCCGGTTCACCTCCGAAACCGACTCCCTGAACGCCGCGATCCTGGGCCCCGACGCCGTTGAGGGAACACCGGAATTTGACGCCTTCGTGAAGTCCGTCGTCACGGAAATGACCGCAAAGGCGGGGCAGAAGTGCACCGCCATCCGCCGCGCCATCGTCCCGAACGAGCTGGTAGCCGCGGTGTCCGCGGCCGTCGGCAAACGGATCTCCGAACGTGTTGTCCTGGGAGACCCCCGGGCCGACGGCGTCACCATGGGTGCGCTCGCATCCGTGGAGCAGCTCGAGGACGTCCGCGCGGCCGTGCAGTCAATGCTCGACGCCGGCGGTGAGCTCGCGTACGGAACGCTCGAATCGCCGTCGGTCACCTCCGCCGACGGATCCACGGGTGTGGTGGACGGCGGCGCCTTCATGGCTCCGGTCCTGCTGAACTGGCATGACCCCGAGGCGGAGGAAGTGCACTCGCTGGAGGCCTTCGGCCCCGTTTCCTCCGTGATCGGCTACAGGGACATTCCCGATGCCATTCGCCTCGCCGCCCGCGGTAACGGCTCCCTGGTGGCCTCGGTGTGCACCAACGATCCGGCCGTGGCCCGCGAACTCGTGATGGGCATCGCCGCCCACCACGGCCGCGTCCTGATGCTCAACCGCGAGGACGCCCGCAGCTCCACCGGCCACGGCTCCCCCGTTCCGCACCTGGTCCACGGCGGCCCGGGCCGCGCCGGCGGCGGTGAGGAACTGGGCGGGATCCGCTCGGTGATGCACCACATGCAGCGCACGGCCATCCAGGGCTCACCGAACATGTTGACCGCCGTTACAGGGGTCTGGCACGCCGGGGCCGACCGCAACTTCACCGTTGAAACTGAGGGGACCCACCCCTTCCGGAAGTCGCTGGAAAAGCTGCAGATTGGAGACGCCGTCCGGTCCGAGCTGCGCCAGGTCAGGCTGGAGGACATTTCGGCCTTCGCCAACTCAACCGGCGACACGTTCTACGCGCACACCAACCAGGAAGCCGCGGAAGCCAACCCGTTCTTCCCGGGCATCGTGGCCCACGGCTACCTCCTGCTGGCCTGGGGCGCCGGACTGTTCGTGGAGCCCGCCCCAGGCCCGGTCCTGGCCAACTACGGGCTGGAGAACCTGCGCTTCGTCACGCCGGTGGCTGCTGGTGATTCCATCCGTGTCACGCTGACTGCCAAGAAGATCACCCCGCGTGAAACGGACGAGTACGGTGAGGTTGCCTGGGACGCAGTGCTTACCAACCAGAACGACGAGATCGTGGCCACCTACGACGTCCTCACCCTGGTCGCGAAGTAGCCCCACCCCCCGGGACGCTCTCTCACTTAATGCGCGATTTCCCCTGACGCTCTCTCACTCTCCTGAGGGAAGTGAGAGAGCGTTTCGGGTTGGGGCGCATTAAGTGAGAGAGCGTTTGAAGCAGGGGAAACGGGCGGCGCTTTTCGGTGCGGGCGGGCGTAAAATTCTCCCCGTAGGAGGTGGCCATATGACCCTAAGAATGAACACAGCCACCACCGTCCTGCCAGTCGATGATCCGATGCGCGCCCGCAGGTTCTACACGGAAAAACTCGGGCTCCCGCACCGCGGCATGACAGACGATGGAAGCGAACTACTCGGCACCAACGGCGGCCCGATGCTGCAGCTGATGCCCGTCTCGGATGGAAAACACTCCGAGCACACTGCGATCAGCTTCGAGGTGACGGACATCGAGCGGACCGTCCGGGACATGGAAGCCAGGGGAGTGCAGTTCCAGGACTACGACCTGCCGAACCTGAAGACCGAGAACCACATCTGCACCACGAACTCGGAGAAGTGCGCCTGGTTCATGGACACGGAGCACAACATCCTCTGCGTCCACGAATCGCTGGGTGTCCAGGCCGAGTACGAACTCTAAAACCCCCTAAAAGCGGCAGGGACGCCCCGATCAACCGGGGCGCCCCTACCGTCGTTTACGCCGGAAGTGTCAGGATTCGGCACCGCTGTGCAGGCCGTCGTCGCTGCTGTCGTCCGACGGCGCCGCCCCTGTCTGGTCGGAGAGGTCCATGTTGCCGCGGGCTTCATCCATGGTGGGGCCGCCGGAGGGAACGCTGTAGGTGTCCGGGCGGATGCCGTGGGACTGTTCCTCGATCAGCGCCTGCTCCTCGCTGAAGCGGATGGCGTTGGCTTCGTCTGCGGCATCCTGGGGAATGTCCTCGCGGACCTTGGACGGGTCCGGAATGATGAAGCCGGCGTTCGGTTCTTCCTTGGCGCTCATTGTCTAACCTTCCTTTTGGGTTTACTACTCTGTTGGCCGGTCGATAAGGTCCGCTTTGATGTCCAGCGTCTGGTCATCCCGCCGGACTTTGAAACCTACGGTATCGCCGGGGTTGCGGTTCCGGAGTTCAGCCAGGAGCTTCTCGGGCGCATTCAGCTCCGCTCCTTCCATGGATTCCAGGACGTCGCCGGGGCGGATTCCGGCCCTGCCCGCCGGGCCGTCCCCGTCCACGGACAAAACGACGACGCCGGTGGTTGCGTCGATGCCCAGCTGGTCCGCGATCTGCGGCGTCAGTTCGCCCGGGGTGAGGCCGAGATAGGCGTGTTCGGCCGTACCATCGGCGAGCAGCTCCTCCGCCACCTGGACAGCGGTGGCGGCAGGGATGGCAAAGCCCAGGGATACGGCGCCGGCGGATGGCGGGATGTAGGCCTCGCTGATGCCGATGATTTCACCGCGCATGTTGATGACAGCACCGCCGGAATTGCCGGGGCTGATGGGCGCATCGGTCTGGATCAGGTCCACCAGGGAGAGGCTGTTGGAGGCGGAACCCGGAATTGAACGGTGGAGGCCGGAGATGATGCCTGCGGTGGCGGTGTTTTCAAAGCCCAGCGGGGAACCCAGTACCAGGGCACCTTCTCCCACGCGGGGAAGGCTGTTCTGGTAGGTGGGCTTGGGCAGGCCGGTGCGGTTGGCCTGTACCAGGGCCAGATCCGTGACAGGATCCGTGGCCCGCACAGTCCCCTCTACCCGCTGCCCGTCCGCGAAACCGACCTCAACCGCGGTGTTGCCCCGCACCACATGCTCGTTGGTGAGGATGAGGCCGTCCTCCGAATACACCACACCGCTGCCCAACCCGCCCTCGGTGAAGATGGTCACCACGGACGGGGCCAGGTTCTCCACCAGCTGGGGAATGCCGCCGGCTGCATCAGGAGCGGGGGCATTCGCGGTGGGTGAAGCGGTTGCGTTGGACGGGCTGTTGGTGCCGGCAGTGGTGGCGGCGGACGGGTCGCTGGGGGCCGGAGGAGCAGGCAGGCCGGTGCACCCCGTGAGGCCCAGGGACACCGCCAGTACCGCGCCTCCGGCTGCCGCACGCACGCGGGCAGGCCGTCGGGATCCTCTGCTGATACTGGTGCTCATGGAAGGCCTCCTGCGGATGCTGGCTGGTCCTACCACCGTAACCGGGCAGCCGCAGAAATACCAAGCACACTTAGTATCTTGGCCCGGCGAGGGGGCCTAAGGCTGGGAGTGGAGCCCGTCGAACGCCATGGTGATGACGTCGTCCGCAAGTTTTTCGGGCGAAAGCGAGCCGCCGGGCTTGTACCATTCCACGATCGAGTTAATCATGCCGAACAGGAGCCGGGTGACGGTCCGGGGATCGATATCCTGCCGCAGCGAGCCCTCGTCCCGGGCATTGGAGATCAGCGCGGCCACCTTGTGGTCGAAGGTGCGGCGCCGTTCCAGCGCGTTGCGTTCGATCTCGGTGTTGCCGCGCAGGCGCAGGAGCAGCGTGACGAACGGGAGGCGGTCCACCAGCACGGACACCGTCTGCCGGAGCACAAACTCAAGCCGCGCGTCGGCCGCGCCGGAGGTAGCCTCCGGTTGTTCGAGGATGGCCTCAAGGCCTCCAAGCGCGTGGTCAAGGGCGAGCTTGAGGAGGTCGCCCTTGGACGGCACGTGGTGGTAGATCGCCGACTTTGAAATGCCCAGGTTGTCCGCCAGGATGCCCATGGACGTTGCGTCGTAACCGTGCCGGTTGAAAACGTCGACGGCGATGCGCAGCACCGACTGCTGGTCGTAACCGGGCCGGCCGCGCTTGGCGCCGGCGGCGGTACTTGCTGTTTCAGTGGTGCTGGGCATGGTGCCTAGTTTCTCATGAACGGTCGGTCAGTCTGCGCGTGCTGGTCCTAGCCTTTCGGCCGGAGGTCGTAGATGCGCCGCAGTTTGCCGTTGGACCGCTCAAGTGAGCCCGGCTCCACCACATCCACGGTGCACGAAGAACCCACGTGGATCTTGATCTGCTCCTGCAGGGCGCGCGCCGCCGTCGTGCTCTGCTCGGGGGTGACGGCGTCGCGGCGTTCGATCCGGACGGTGAGCTGGTCCATCCGCTGGCCCTCAGGGCGGGTGAGTTCGAGCTGGAAGTGGGGGCTGAGCTCGGGGATCCGCAGGGCGATTTCCTCGATTTGGGACGGGAAGAGGTTGACGCCGCGGAGGATGATCATGTCGTCGCTGCGGCCGGTGATGCGGCCCATCCTGCGGTGCGCGGGGCGGGCTGTGCCGGGAAGGAGCCGGGTGAGGTCCTTGGTGCGGTAGCGGATGATGGGCAGCGCTTCCTTGGTGAGCGACGTGAAAACGAGTTCGCCGTGTTCGCCGTCGCGCAGGACGTTTTCCTTGCCCACTACCGGTTTGAAGGCGTCGATGATTTCGGGACGGAAGTGGTCTTCCCAGATGTGGCTGCCGTCCTGGGTTTCCACTGCCTCGCCGGCGACGCCCGGGCCCATCACCTCTGAAAGCCCGTAGATGTCGCAGGCCTTGATGTTCATGGTGACTTCGAGTTCGTGCCGCATCTCCTGGGTCCAGGGCTCGGCGCCGAGGACGGCGAACTTGAGGGAGGTGGAGGCCGGGTCGATGCCCATGTGCGCCATGGCGTCGGCGATGGTCAGCAGGTAGGTGGGGGTGGCCAGGATGGCGTCGGGCTTGAAGTCCTGGATCAGCTGGATCTGGCGTTCGGTCTGCCCGCCGGACATCGGGATGACGGTGCAGCCGAGGGCTTCCGCTCCGGCATGGGCGCCCAGGCCGCCGGTGAACAGGCCGTAGCCGTAGGCGTTGTGGACCTTCATGCCGGGACGGATACCGGACGCGCGGAAGCAGCGGGCCACGAGTTTGGCCCAGTCCGCCAGGTCCTGCTTGGTGTAGCCGACGACGGTGGGCCGGCCCGTGGTGCCCGAGCTGGCGTGCACGCGGGCTACTTCGCTCTGCGGCACGGCGAACATCCCGAACGGGTATTCGGCGCGCAGGTCTTCCTTGGTGGTGAACGGGAAATTGCCCAGGTCGCTGAGTTCACGCAGGTCGGCGGGGTGGATGCCGGCGTCGTCGAACTTGCGCTTGTACAGGGGTACGCGCTCGTAGGCGTAGGCCACGGTGTGCTGGAGCCGGGTGAGTTGCAGGGCCTCGAGCTCGTCGCGGGAGATGGTCTCCTCGCGGTCCAGGACGGCGTCAGGCGCGGCGGTGGACGTTGCTGCAGTCGGGGCGGGGGTTTCGGGGGCGTGGAGGGTCATGGTCTACCTACTTCTTGGGGATGGTGCGGCTGCGTCCGCGGAACTCGGCAATGAGTTCGCCGGGGGTGTCGGAGTTGGCGGCTTCTGCCGGAGGGGCGTCGGCAGCGAAAATTTGGATGTCATAGAGGCCGCTGCGCCCGGCGCTGGAGCGGCGGTCCGCGACGGCGGTCAGCACCTGGCCGCGGAAGGCCGGCTTGAGGAAATTGATGTCGACGCCGGAGGCCACAGTGATGTTGTTTTCCTCCCCGGGTGCCGGGACGGCAGGGTTGCACGCAAGCGCAAACGCCGTATCACCGAAGGCGAAGATCATTCCGCCGTGGGCCATGCCGAAGCCGTTGAGCATTTCCTGCCGGAGCTTCATGCGGATGGTGGCATGGCCGTCGCTCAGTGAGAGGACTTCGATGCCCATCCACTCGGAGGCGTAATCGTTCTCCAGGATCTGGTGGTGGGGCCCGGAAAGGGTTGTTTCAGCCATGCGTCATTGCCTCCAGCTTTATTTACCGAATGTTCATTAGGTAATCCCATGAGGGGGTGCGGTGTCAAGGGGAACGCCTTGCCACGGGACGCATGGGACGGCAGCGACGGGCCTCCGGATTGCCCCGAAGACCCGTCTCGCGGAGCGCGAAGCGTCATCTCGCGGGGTGGGAAGTGCAAGGATGGGAGGACCGGCACCAGCACACCAGCAAAAGGGCGGACCATGGCCAAAAGCATCTACGTCAGCGCAACCACCCCCGGATCGGGCAAATCCCTCGTGGCCCTGGGCCTGGCGGATACCCTGCACCGGCATGCCGACAGGATCGGCTTCTTCAAACCTGTGGTGCATGGCCCGAATGCGGCGGACGATCCCATGGTGGCGCTCATGAAGTCGAGGTTCGCGCTGGAGGATGAGCGCTGCCGCGGCGGCCTTACCCACGAGGAGGTCCGGTTCCTGCTCGCCGAAGGCAATCGCGAGGAGATCGATTCCCGCTGCGTGGAAATCTTCGCCGAGATGTCCCGCCACTGCGACGTCGTGATTGTGGAGGGCACCGACCTCACGGGCCAGGACGCCGCCGTCGAATTCGACCTCAACGCGCGCCTGGCCAACAACCTGGCCGCCCCCGTGGTGGCCGTGGTCGGGGCCAAGGGGCGGACCGTGGCTGAGGCGGCGGCCGCCGTCGAGGTTGCCCGCAAGGAGCTCGCCGCGGAGAAATGCGCGCTGCTGGCCATTATGGTGAACCGCGCTGACCCGGACGACGTCGACGCTATAGCCGCCGCCGTCAAGCCCGGCGCCTCCAAGCGGCCCGTCTACGTCTTGCCCGAGCTGGAGGAAATCGCCCGCCCCACCACCGGGGAAGTGGCTGCCGCGCTTGGCGTGCGGCAGATTGCCGGCCGGGCGGACATGGAGCGCGACGTCCGGGACATCAAGGTGGCGGCCATGAACGTGGGTAACTTCCTGAACGTGCTGGACGAGGGTGCCTTGGTGATCGTGCCGGGGGACCGCGCGGACGTGATGGTGGCCTGCCTCGCGTCGTCCTTCTCGCCCGAGTTTCCCGTGGCTTCAGCGCTCATCCTCACGGGCGGGCTGGCGCCGGACGCCAACATCTATCCCCTCCTGGCCCAGGCGCCATTCCCCGTGTTTGCCGCCCCGGAGGACACGTACACCACGGCCCGCCGCGTCTCGGAAGTCCGGAGCGAGATCTGGTCCGGGCACCGCCGCAAGGTGGCCTCGGCCCTGGGCCTCTGGTCCCGCAGCGTGGACGAGGCGGAGCTGGTGGAGCGGCTGCACCTGCCGCGGGCGGAGCGGATGACCCCGCTCCGCTTCCTGCACGACCTCATCGAACGGGCCCGGGCGCAGCGCCGCCACGTGGTTCTCCCCGAGGGGACGGATGTACGGATCCTGCGCGCGGCGGAAATCCTGCACCGGCGCGACGTCTGCGACCTGACCGTGCTCGGGCCGGAATCGGACGTCCGCGAGCTGGCCGCTGCCCGCGGTATCGACCTGTCCGGCATCAACATCGTGGATCCCGCCACCTCCGACCTGCGGCAGAAGTTCGCCGAGCAGTACTCGGAGCTGCGGGCACACAAGGGTGTGGACCTGGCCAAAGCCCTGGAGATCATGCAGGATGTCAGCTACTTCGGCACCATGATGGTCCAGCTGGGCGTGGTGGACGGGATGGTGTCCGGAGCTGCCCACACCACCGCGCACACCATCCGGCCCGCACTGGAGTTTGTGAAGACCCGCGAGGGCGTGAAAATCGTGTCGTCCGTGTTCCTGATGCTGATGCCGGACCGGGTGCTGGTCTACGGTGACTGCGCGGTGAACCCGGACCCGAACGTGGAGCAGCTGGCGGATATCGCGCTGGCCTCGGCCGAGACCGCAGCTCAGTTTGGCGTCGAGCCGCGGGTGGCCATGCTCTCCTACTCCACCGGCGGTTCCGGGTCCGGCTCGGCCGTGGACCAGGTGCGGCAGGCCACCGAGCTGGTCCGCCAGCGCCGCCCCGACCTCGCCGTCGAAGGCCCCATCCAGTACGACGCCGCCGTGGACGCTTCGATCGCCGAATCCAAAATGCCGGGCTCCTCCGTGGCCGGGCAGGCCACCGTGTTCATCTTCCCGGACCTCAACACCGGCAACAACACGTACAAGGCGGTGCAGCAGAGCTCGGGTGCTGTCGCCGTCGGGCCCGTCCTGCAGGGGCTGCGGAAGCCGGTCAACGACCTCTCCCGCGGCTGCACCGTGGAGGACATCGTGAACACCGTGGCCATCACGGCCATCCAGGCGCAGGCGCCGGCCTCGTAGCCTGCGCGGCACAGGCTTCCCTTTTGCAGGGATCAGCTGTTGTCCGGCTTGGCCAGGCTTTGATCGTCCTCCTGCTTGGCCGGCTCGTCGGACAGGCCCTGCGGGGTCAGGTCGAGATCCTCGGTGTTTTCGGGGGCCTGCGGGGCTTCGCCGGTTTCGGCGGCCTTGACGTTGCCGGTGTCGTCCAGGGCAGGGTTGGCACCCTCAACGCCAGTGGGATCCTTGGTACCGGAGCCTGGGCCGGCGTCGGAGTCCGCCTGCGGTTGGAGGGGTGCCGTGCTGCTGGAACCCGTGTTGGTGGGGTCGTTCTCGTCGATCGAAGCGGGCTCGTTCGTCATGGAATTGTCCTCTCGGGGCGTGGTCCAGCCTGTCCGCCGACTCTAGGCACAGCCCGCTCACAATCGCAAGGAAACTGCGTGGCACCAGGGCAACCTATAGTGTGGTTTGAACTGCAGAAGCCAGGCTCAGGAGGCCCCGCATGCTCGTGCTTGTCATCAATTCCGGCTCGTCCTCGCTCAAGTACCAGGTGCGCGACGTCGCCGCAGGGAGCGTCTTGACCGAGGGGCTGATCGAAAAGATCGGCATGGGCAACGGCGGCGACGGTGACGGCGAGATCGAGGGCCCGCGGGACCACGCCGAGGCGCTGGAGCAGGTGGACGCAGCCATCCACCAGGAACTGGGCGGCCTGGAGCTGGCCGCCGTGGGGCACCGCGTGGTGCACGGCGGCGAGCGGTTTGCCGAGCCGGTGCTGATCGACAACGAGATCACCCGCGCGATCGAGCGGCTCAACCCGCTGGCGCCCCTGCACAACCCGGCCAATGTCCTGGGCATCCGCGCGATCACCAAAAAGTGGCCGGACATGCCGCAGGTGGCCGTGTTTGACACAGCTTTCCCCCGCACCCTTCCGGAGCACGCCTGGCGCTACGCCGTCCCGGACGAGCTCTACACGAACCACGGCATCCGCCGCTATGGCTTCCACGGCACGTCCCATGAGTACGTCACCCGCCGCGCCGCCGCGCTGCTGGACCTTCGGGTTGAGGAGTTCGACGGCGTCATCGCCCACCTGGGCAACGGCGCCTCCGTCACGGCCATCAGGGGAGGCCATTCCGTGGATACGTCCATGGGCTTCACCCCGCTGGAGGGCCTGGTGATGGGGACCCGTTCGGGCGCCCGGGCCCCCTCCATCCTGGTGTTCCTCGGCCGGGCCGGCTGGACCCCTGAAGACATCGACACCATGCTCAACCGCGAATCCGGGCTGAAGGGCCTGGCCGGCAACAACGACATGCGTTCGGTGGTCGAGGCAGCCGAGGCCGGGGACGCCAAGGCGGCCACCGCGCTCGGCGTCACCTCGTACCGGCTGGCCAAATACATCGGCGGCTACCACGTGGCTGTGGGCGGAGCCAAGGCGCTGGTGTTTACCGCCGGCATCGGAGAGAACTCGCACCAGTTCCGCGCGCTCGTGGCGGAGAAGCTGGGTGCCCTGGGCATAGAGCTCGACGCCGGCCTGAACGCCGAGCGGTCCAAGGAACCCCGCGTCATTTCCACCCCGGAGTCCGCCATCCCCGTCCTGGTGGTTCCCACTGACGAGGAACGCGCCATCGCGGAGGCGACGGCCGCCGTCGTAGGATCCGGGCCTGCCCGCTAGCCTCCTTCCCATGCCTGAGATCACCCTGCCGATCCGCACAGAGCGGCTGATCCTGCGCCGCTTTGAGGGCAGTGACCTGGACGCCTTCCACGCGTACCATTCGCTGGCGGAGACGGCCCGGTTCCTGCCTGGACCGGCCAAGAGCTACACGGAGTCGATGGAGCGGGTGGGCCGGTACGCCAACTTCGTTTTCGAGAAGGAGGGCGACTGGGTGGCCCTGGCTATCGAGTCGGCAGACCAGGCCGGGCTGCAGGGCGAGGTGGTGCTGAAATGGTTGCCGGGCCGGGCCCAAGGCGAGGTGGGCTGGGCCCTGGCTCCGGGTGCCAGGGGCAAGGGCTACGCCACCGAGGCCGCAGCGGCGATGCTCCGGCTTGGCTTCGAGGAGCTGGGCCTGCACCGGATCGAGGCGCGCCTGGACGAGCTCAACACGGCGTCCGCGGAGCTCTGCTGCCGTTTGGGCATGCGGCAGGAAGCGCGGCACGTGGACAAGTGGCACTACAAAGGCCAGTGGGCCACTGAGTTGATCTACGCGGTCCTGGCCGACGAGTGGCGCGTCCACCAGGCCCTAAAACGGACCAGGCCCTAAAACCCCGAACCCCCTGGCGACGCTCTCTCACTTGATGCGGCCTTTTTTCGAACGCTCTCTCACTCGATGTGGCCTTTTCTTAAACGCTCTCTCACCCCTCAGGCGCGGCCCTTGAGGATCAGGTTCCAGTACACCTGGGGGAAGATGTCCCGGTCCACCACCCAGGACAGCTTGCTCTCGTTCCAGGTGGGCACACGGGGGATCGTGGGCATGGGCCGGTACCGGTCGTCGAACTCCGCAAACACCACGGTGTTGCGCGACACCGTGAACGGGCACACGGAGTAGCCGTTGTACTTGGCCGGCAGCGGTTTCCCCTTCCGGGCGGCCACCAGGTTCTTGGCCAGCACCTTTGTCTGCTTGCGCAGGGCACCGCCGGACTTGGAGTTGGTGGTCCCGGCCGCGTCGCCGAGGGACCAGACGTTGTGGAACCGGATATGCCGGAGGGTCTGCCGGTCCACCTCCACAAAACCGCCCGCATCAGCCGGGGCGGGCAGGTCGGTTGCCTTGAGCCAGTCCGGCGCCGACTGGGGCGGGACGGCGTTCAGGACGTCGTAGTGCAGGTTTTCCTCGACGCCGGACTCGATGTTCCGCACGGTCGCCTTCTGGCCCGCAGCATCGACGGACACCAGTTCGCTGTTGGTCCGCAGCTCGATGCCGTACTCGGCGATCTTGCGGTCCAGTTCCCGGTCCACCTCCGCCACCCCGAACACAGTGGGGTAGGGCTGGACCATCACAACCCGGATTTGGTCCAGGACGCCCTGTTCCCGCCAGTAGTCGCAGGCAAGGTACATCGGTTTTTGGGCTGCGCCGCCGCACTTGATGGGGCCGGCCGGCATGGTGAACACGGCGGTGCCGGATTTCAGGGCGCTGAGCAGTGTCCACGCCTTGGACGCCAGCTCAAACTCGTAGTGGGAAGCCCCATTGGGGGAATGCACAGCCTCGGCCAGGCCGGGCACCGCGTCCCAGTCGTACTGCAGGCCCGGGCAGACCACCAGCTGGCCGTATGCCACGGTGGCTCCGGATTCAAGGTTGACTGTGTTCGAGTCCGTGTCCACGCCCGTGGCGGAATCGCGGATCCAGGTGACACCCTTCGGGATCAGGGGTTCCTGCGGCCGGACGGCTTCCTTGGCTGCTGCCCTGCCGCCGGCGATGTGGGAGAACAGCGGCTGGAAGTAATGGTGCTCGCGGGGCTCAATGACGGCCACGTCCTTGACGCCGTAGCGCTCCAGCCGGGCAGCCAGGGAGATGCCGGCGTTGCCGCCGCCAATGATCACAACCTCGTGCTGTGCGGCCACTGCGCTACTTCTTTTCCGTCAGGGCGGAAGCCTTGTGGGCGGCCCGCGCGCCGGTCTTCGCCGATTCCACCACGTACTGGGGCTCGTCCTCGCTGGCGCGGTGTTTGTTGCCGTCCAGTTCGAAGTCGCTGGTCTTCTTCTCCACGATCTTGCCGTGCGTCTTGCCCTGTGGCGTGTTCCATTCCACGGACGTTCCCTTGCTCAACGACATGTGCTCTCCTAGCTGGGATTTACGGTGGGTAGGGGTTCCACAGCGGGGGCTGTGCCCCCAGTATCCGCCGTTGGGGCCGGCGTCTCAATGGGGGCGTACGACGGCGGTGCGTCGCCGGGGGCGGGCTGCGTCGCCGGTGCTGTTGCGGCCCCCGTTCCTGCCGGAGCAGGTGCCAGGGCTCCCGTGCCGGGTGGACTTGGGGCGGGTGTAGCCGGCGCAGCTGGACTTGTGGGATCCGATGTTGCCGCCGGTACGTCGGTTGGGCCAGGAGTGACGGTTTGGGTGGAGCCCTGGGCGGCACGCGGATCGGCCTGGACGATGGCCGTGATCTGGTCTTTGAAGGCGGCGAGCCGGCCCTGGATTTCCGAAAGCGGCACGTTCTGGATGTTCCGGCCGTACTCGGCAATTTCTGCCCACAGGGCCGCCAGCTGGGCCATGCCGGATTCACTCAGCGGACCATCCAGTGTGAGGACCAGTTGGCTGGCCAGCGCATAGGTGACGCACTTGAGGCAGTTGTAGTTGGCCGCGGCCGAAAGGTTCTCCGGGACGATCACGTCCGCCTGGCCCACGATGAGGACCACCTGGAAGCCCACCGCCACCGCTGCGCAGCCGGTGCAGCTGGCAAAGGCGTACGCCTCGTTCCTGGTGTCAACGGGATCCCCGTCCTCGGCCCACACCAGCGCGAAGGCCACACTGTAGGTGACAGAACCGTCGGTGGTGTTCACGGCCAGGGCCTGGTTGCCGTCCTGCTCAGGCGCCGCCGGCCGGTCGAAGGGGAAGACCCACGACGGCGGGGCAGCCGCTGCGGGAGAAGTGGAAGGGGATGAAGCCGGGCCGGAGCCGGGCGAAGCCTCCACCGGCACCAGCACCATGCTCAGCTGCGGGTTCTCCCGGGTTGGCTTAGCAGCGCCTTCGGGCCACAGCGCCACGGTCCTTCCGCTGCTGCCTTCCCGCAGGACGGTGTCCGCAGCAGGGAGGATCGACGTCGTTGCATCCGCCAGCGTGCCGCGTTCGTACGGTTGCACCGGACGGTACGTCCCGCCGTCGGGCCACCATGCCCAGCCCAGCCCGGCGAGCAGCGCCGCCACAACACCCATGGCCGCCGTGCGCCGCAGGACGTTGCCGCGCGTCTTCTGCCAGAGCCCGGTAACCAGCTGCCGCAGCAGCCGCAGCAGGATGTACAGCATGCCCAGCATGGGAAGGGCCACGGCCGCGATGGCCAGGACCCGCACTGCAGCGCCCGCCGGGTCGCCCGCGGAAAGGCTTTCGGTGAACAGTTCCTGCTGCCTCACGGCACTGCTCCATGCCGTGGCCAGCAGCCGCGGCAGGGCGAGCACCATCATGGCCAAACTGAACAGCAGCAGAGGCACGGTCACCAGCACCCAAACACTCACCACGGCCCTTGCCCAGGGCTTGAGCACCTTGTTTTCCGGTTTTCCCCAATGCCAGGGCAGCAGGCCCAGGAGGGTGGGCTTAATGCGCTGGAACAGGTCGGGTACGCCGGTGGCGTCAGCCAGGATGTGATAACCGTCGAACCTCACCAGGGGGAGCAGCTGCCGGACCATCTGCAGGATCTGGGTGACCACCACCAGCAGCAGGGCATCAAAGCCGGTGGCCCACCACAGCCCCATGATCCCCACTGCAACAATCGCGTTGAAGTACAGGCCGCCAAAATCTGTGCGTATCCGGCCGCCGCGGCCCAGCCGGTACGAATCGGTGACGTCAGTGAAGAACGCCGGCCAGACGAGGTAAAGACCCATGCCCATGGCGCCGGGTGTTGCGCCTCCTTTGCGCGCCGCTGCGGCATGGCCAAACTCGTGGAAACCGGCGGAAAGGATGGTGATGGCAAAAATCAGCAGCAGCAGTGCCGGGTTGGCGAACGCCTCGTGGGTGGCCGAGCCGAGGCCCTTCACCATCAGCACCCACCAACAGGCGGCCAGAAACGCAGCTGTGACGGCCACGACGATCAGCGGATTGAAGAGCACCGCGAAGGGTGCCGTGATTTTCCGGGTGCGTTCGGGGTCCGTCACGGTGTAGCGGAAGCGCATGCCCAGTAACGGGTCTGCCTTCCGGACTTCCGGCTCGGAGCCATCAGCCAGGCGGAGCAGGCCCATGGGCAGCAGCTGGGAGTCCATCAGTGTGCGCACGTTGTCGGCGCTGATGAGGCGTCCGGAACCCGCCGTGGCGTGCTGCGCGATCTCTTCCACGCTCCGGTTTCCGTCTGCAGCTTCCAGCACCAGGTACAGCAGCCGGGTCAGCTGCAGGGTCTGACCGTCCGCGCGGCGGACCAGGGAAGGCGGTTCCCGGTAACCCGACCCCTCGGACTGCCCCAACAGCTGGACGCCGTCGGCACGCGAGGGAACCTGCAGCGGGTGTTCGGCAAGGGAGGCAGGGGACGACGGCGGGCCGGCCTCAGGGCGCGGCCCGCCGGTGGCGTGGGTCATCTGTGCTTACTGTTCGAGGTTGGACTGCTGGTCCGCGGAGGCGTTGGCTTCGCCCTCGATCTGCTGCGAGATGATGGCGTCCTGCTCGGCCACCGCGTAGGCCTGGCTGTCGATGGAGCCGATGTTCGCTGCGACGGCGGCGTCGATAGGAGCGGCGACGTTTGCGTTCGCGGCCACTGCGCCGTTGATGGGTGCGGCGATGTCGGCGTCGGCCGCGAGGTCCACGTTGACGTTGAGCAGGTCCCCGTCCAGTGCGGCGGCGGGATCCACCGGCAGTGCGCCGACGTCGGGCAGGGCGCCGCCCAGGCCGTCCTCGGGGACGATGCCGTCTGTGGCCGTTCCGTCGGGGAGGAGGCTCCCGGCGTCGGCCGTTCCCGCAACGGTGCCCGGTTCAGTGGTTCCGGTGCCCGCCGTGGTGCCGCCGTCGTCAACGGTGTCGTTGCCCTGGTTGATGGTGCTGTCCTGGGTGGATTCGGCGTTCGCGTCGGCCACGATGCCCTGGTCGATCATGACGCCCTGGTCCGCCAGGGCCTGGGCCTCGGAGCCAAAGGAAAGGATGTTGGCCGAGGCTGCGGCGTCGATCGGTGCGGCCACGTTGGCGTTGGCCGCCACCGCAAGGTCGATGGGTGCTGCCGCATCGATGCCCAGGTCCAGGTCCGCGTTCAGGTCAAGGACAGAGGCAACTTCCTTGTCCGGCAGGGCTGTTGCTTGCTCCGACATCAGTTCATCGTCGGTCAGGGGACGCATTTCCTGTTCCATGCTCACGCAAACCTCCAGATTGGGCGCCGGGTGGCCTGCCCCCAGCGGGCAGTCGGCGCCAGACAATAGTAAGCATGATGAGCATTTTTTAGTACAGGTGGGTCCCGGGGCGGGACGTGTTACCGCTGGTCACGCCGGTTCGAGGGTGCACGCACAGCTTCCCCTCCCGCCGCGCCCAGCCCTCGTGACACGGCATTGACACTGCCTCGCGGAGGGTCCAGTCTGTGGCTGTGCCTGCCTTCCTGCCGGCAGAGCTGCCGGCACCAGGTGCCCTTCAAAGGAGAACTCAGTGCCTGTTGTAGAAGAAACTGTTGTTATTGCCCGGCCGCCGCAGGAAGTTTTTGACTTCCTCTCGAAGTTTGAAAACATCGCCGTCTACGATTCCTCGGTCACCTCGTCGGAGCAGATCGGCGACGGTCCCCTCGGGGTGGGCGCCCGTGGGCGGGGGACCAGCAAAATCATAGGAAAGCAGTTCGACTGGACCACCGAGATCATCGAATTCGATCCGCCCCGGCGGATGGTCTCACGCGCCGTTGAAGGCAAGCTGGAATTCACTGTAACGCTCGCACTGGAGCCGTCCGACGGCGGCACCCGCCTGACCCAGCGGATCGATGCCGGATCAGGCCTGGGCGGCGTCTTCGGCAAACTGGCCGACTCCCTGGTGGAACGCGCCCAGGGGCGGACGGTCCGCGCCAACCTCGAAACCCTGGCGGAGTGGTTGGCCGAACACCCGCAGTCCTGACGTCCCGCCACTTTGGCGGCGCAGCGGCGGACGTACGACGGCGGGACGCGCCCGCCGTCGTACGCTTCAGTCCTACTTCAGGCCGGCTCCCGGCAGCAGTTCGGTAGCCCCCAGGGAGTCGGCGATGAACGCGTAGTCCCAGGCCCTTTCGCGCCACTGGACGTAGCGGCCGGACGCGCCGCCGTGGCCGCCGTCCATCTCGATCTTCATCACCACCGGTTCGGATCCGGTGGTCCTGTTCCGCAGCTCCTGCACCCACTTTGCAGGCTCCACGTACAGCACCCGGGTGTCATTGAAGGACGTCACCGCGGCGATCTTCGGGTACCGGGCAGGGCCCACGTTCTCATACGGGGAGTACGACTTCATGTAGGCATAGACCTCGGGGTCCGTGATCGGGTTGCCCCATTCCTCCCACTCGAGGGCTGACAGCGGCAGTTCCGGGTCCAGGATGGTGGTGAGGGCATCCACGAACGGCACCTGGGCCACGATGGCGGCGTACTTTTCAGGAGCCATGTTGGCCACGGCACCCATCAACAGTCCGCCGGCCGAGCCGCCGAGGGCCGCGATCCGGGACGGGTCCACCCAACCGGAATGTGCCAGCCAGTCCGTTGCGTCGACGAAATCGGTAAAGGTGTTCTTCTTCGCCAGTTTCTTGCCGCTCTCATACCAGTGCCGGCCGAGTTCGCCGCCGCCGCGGATATGGGCAATCACGAACACCACGCCGCGGTCCAGCAGGGACAGCCGCGCAATGCCGAAGCCGGGGTCCATGCTCAGCTCGTAGGAGCCGTACCCGTACACCAGGCCCGCCGCCGTCGAATCCTGCTCCACAGCCTTGTGGCGCAAAACCGAAAGCGGGATGCGTGTGCCGTCCCTGGCCTCGGCCCACTCGCGGGTTGCCACGTAGTCGTTGCCGTCGTAGCCGCCCAGGACCGGGCTTTCCTTCCGTAGGAGCAGTTCGCCGGCGGGCTGCCCGGGGGTTGGCAGGACGAAGTCGTAAACCCGCGACGGCGTGAAGTAGGACGTGTAGCCGAGCCGGATCACCGGAGCCTCGTAGTCCGACCCGCCAACTCCCGCGGTGTACAGCTCCTCGTCGAACGCGGGCTCCACCGGTGTTTCCTGGGCCCCGGTCCCCAAACCTGCCAGTCCCATGACCTGGACCCGCTCGATGGTGTCCTTGCGGATGGAGATGATGAGGTGCGTGGAGGTGACACCGGCACCATTGACGCGGACGTCGTCGGAATGTTCGACGACGGTGTCCCAGCGCTGCTCGGCGAGCGGCTTGCGAAGCTCGGCCAGGTCCGTCAGGGAGACCATGGAGTTGATGGCGCCCCGGTTGTGCGTGAGCAGGATGCGTTCCGTCTTCAGGCCGTCCGGGCCGGGCAGCAGGAACGGTTCGGCCTCATAGAGCACGCGCTCGTGCCGGGGGATCACGGTGGTGAGCTCCTGGGCCGGGTCATCGAAGCGGAGCAGGCGGGTCTCGCTGTACTCCGAGCAGCCGATACCCAGCACGAGGTAGCGGCGGTCGGCAGAAAGCTCGAAGCCCAGCCACATGGCGACGTCGTCTTCCTGGTAGATCACCACGTCCTCGGTGACGGGCGTTCCGAGGGTGTGGGCCTTGACCTGGTAGGGGCGCCAGGAGTCGTCCACCACGGTGTAGAAGATGCGGGTGCCGTCGGGGGAGAAGGCGACGCCGTAGAAGATGTTCTCAATGACGTCCGGCAGCAGTCCGCCGGTCCGGAGGTCCTTGATGCGCAGGGTGAAGCGTTCATCGCCGGCGTTGTCCACGGCGTACGCATAGAGATTGCCGTCCACCGTCACGGCCGTGCCACCCACCGAGAAGAACGGCTTCCCCTCGGCTTCGATGTTGCCGTCGAGCAGGATTTCCTCGCCCGGAATTTCGACGCCGGGCTCCACTGCGGGGGGAGTCCAGTCCGCGACGGGGTTCCCGGTGTTCTGGGCCCGCACCCGGCACTGGATGCCGTACTCCTTGCCTTCCACCGAGCGGCTGAAGTACCACCAGCCGTCCTTGCGGTGGGGGACGGACAGATCCGTCTCCTGCGTGCGGCCCTTGATCTCCTGGAAAATCGCCTCGCGCAGCGGCTCCTGATGCGCAGTAACCGCTTCCTGGTAGGCATTCTCGGCCTTGAGGTGCTCCACAACCTCGTCGGATTCCTTGTTCCGCAGCCACTCGTAGTGGTCCACAAAGGTGTCTCCGTGGTGGATGCGCTCGGAGGGGATCTTCTTGGCCACCGGGGGAGTGGGCGTGGTGGCGGTGGTGCTGGCGGAATCCTGCAGCGGAGTCTGGGTCATGAATTCAATATATAGATCCCCGCCGACAATGAACCGGCCGTTCGCTACCGGACGATAACCCCCACCCGCCATCCCGGACGCGCCATCATCTCCCGGAGAAATCCAGGTCGTGAAATAGCGCCCTAGTAGGCTTCTGGCGGCAGGCGTATCCTGTTCACGCTAAGGCACATCCGCCCAGCGTGAGAGGGGAAGTTTATGACCATCCCGCCAGTGCACGAGCCCGAGCCGTTTCCGCCGGAACCGGGCCCGGACCAGCCTGATCCCACCCAGCCCGGCCATCCCGGGCCGCCGGCCCCCAATCCGTTCCCGGCACCGGAGCCGCCCGGTCCGCTGCCCGTCCCGGACCCGGGTCCTGCGCCGCTTCGTCCCGATCCCACCCGCAGCTAGAACAGCCAATACACCGCGTTCTGAAGGGGCCTTCGCGCACCGCGAAGGCCCCTTCGCCATGCCTGCTGCACCGCCCGAAAGCAGTAGAAATTTTTTTCAAAAACCGCTTGCGGATCTGTTGGGCTGGTGCTAAAAAATCTATATCAGCCAATACAGATCGGCTGGTACCAAAACAGGTGTTGGACCGTCTCTTACGAGGAGGGAAGCCATGTTGATGCGAACCGATCCGTTCCGCGAGCTGGACAGGCTGGCCCAGCAGGTCCTCGGCACGGCAGCGCGTCCGGCAGCAATGCCGATGGACGCATGGCGTGAAGGCCAGGACTTTGTAGTCGCCTTTGATCTGCCCGGCGTCACCCCGGATTCAGTGGATCTGGATGTGGAACGGAATGTCCTGACGGTGCGGGCGGAGCGTCCCGAACCTGCAGGCAAGGACACCGAGTTGATCGCCTCCGAGCGGCCGCGCGGCGTGTTCAGCCGCCAGCTGATGCTCGGGGACACGCTGGACACTGACAACGTGAAGGCTTCGTACGACGCCGGTGTCCTGACGCTGCGGATTCCGGTCGCCGAAAAGGCCAAGCCGCGCAAGATCGAGATTGAGACCAAGGGGGCAAAGCAGGAAATTTCCGCCTAGTCGCCAACAAGGATCGGGACGTCGGGTATTGATTGTTGACTGCCTCTTGGGGCGGATAGCCATTCTGAGCACGCCACAGCGCCTTTCGCGCATCGGCAGGTGAGGCCTGAACTTCCCGATACGGTGGCCCCCGGCTTCGGCCGGGGGCCATCCCACCGCCCAGAGGCATCTCACTCTCAGAGGCATCCACGCACGGGATCTTCCACTGGCCGCGGGGGCATCCAGAGCCCGGGCTGCAACCGTCAGGATGGGGTTAAGTGTTCAGCTCCAGCATCAGCGCGGGCAGTTCGTCGGCCAGTTCGCGGGCAAGGAAACCGAGGGGGCCCAGCCTGCTGGCGAGCCTGTCGGCTGCTGCGGCATGGAGATGCGTGCCCCAGCATGCCGCCTGTGCGCTGGTGGTTCCCCGCGCCCGCAGGCCCGCGATCGCCCCGGCCAGGACGTCCCCGCTGCCCGAGGTCCCCAGCCCGCCGTAGCCGGTGGTCATCTTCCAGAGCTCGGATTCCTCCGGTGCGTCTCCGCCGGAGGGCCGGGCGATATAGCCCTGGCAGCTCACGACGGCCTGGAACTTATCGGCAATTTCAGCCACATCCGCTGTCAGGTCCTCCACCTCGCGCTCCAGCAGCACAGCCGCCTCCTTGGGATTAGGTGTAAGGATCAGGCGCCCCTTCCACGGGTCCAGCCGGTCCGCCAGCTTCACGAGGCCGCCCAGGGCATAGGCATCAAGTACGACGGCGGGACCACCTCCCGCGTTTCCCTCACCCGAGCCTGAACCCCCGGAGCCCGAACCACCAGGGCCGTCCCCTTCCCGCTCCAACAGCGCCCGGAGCAGTTCCTCGGCAAGGTCCGGGTCGTCCAATCCAGGGCCCACCAGGATGGCATCGGCACGCTCGAGGTAGGAAGAAATCCGGTCCAGTCCTTCGCCGGTCACGGACCCGTCTGCCGTCTCTGGGAGTCCCATCGCCCCGCATTCAGGCAGCGCCACACCGAGCTGCATGGCCACGGATTCCGCCACGGCAAGGGTGAGCTTTCCGGCGCCGGCCCGCAGCGCAGCAGTACCTGCCAGCAGTGCGGCACCGGGCGTGGCCCGCGCACCGCCGATGACCAGCACCGAGCCGCGCGAATACTTGTCCCCGCCCGGCGCCGGCAGCGGCCAGTCGCGCAGCAGCGACGGCGTCACCAGGGTAGGTGAAGCGGCGGCAACGGACTCACTTTGGGTGGACACTGGCATCCCCTGCGTGTTCGGTAACAGTCACGCCCTGCTCGGTGAGGTGGTCCGCCACGTTGAAACTCTCCAAGGTCCAGGGCCCCTCGCCCGACGGTCGCACGTAGCGGGTCAGGGAGGCATTAAGCACTGACGTGCTTGCCGCCAGGTCCAGGATCTCCCGCTCGGTCATTCCCTCCAGCACGTACCGGAACAGCAGGATCACGGCATCGTGGCAGACCAGCATCACCCGGTGCCCGGTGCCGAGGTTGTTGAGTTCATCCAGCACGGACCGCAGCCTCAGTGCCACGTCAGCCCAGGATTCGCCCCCCGGCGGCCGGTAGTACATCTTGCCCAGCCACTCGCGGCGCTCGGCCTCTTCCGGGAAACGATTTTCGACGCCCCGGCGGGTCAGCCGGTCCAGGATGCCGAGTTCTCGGTCCCGCAGCCGTTCATCGGTCCGCACTTTCAGGGGCCAGCCTGCGGCCTCGATGGCGATCTCGGCCGTCTGGCGCGCGCGGGCGTAGGGCGAGGAGACCACGGCATCAGGCCGGAGGTCCTCCGCGATCCGTGCCAGCGCCGCGCCCAGGGCCTTTGACTGTTCCTGCCCTGTACCGGACAGGTTCACGTCAGCATCCCGGGCGGGCACCTCGATGACCTCGGCCCCCGCCAGCCGCGCATCAGTTGCGGCCACGTTGCCTTCGCTCTCACCATGACGGATCAGGATCAGCTCCACCGCCCCGGCCTCCTGGACAGCCTCAGTCAGCCCATCCTCTTTCACAAGAATCACCCCGTCCGTGTGCCTTGCCGAATGCAGGAACATTACCAGCGGCGTACCCACGGGGCAGGGAAAGTAAACGAGGGAGAGTAAACGCACGACGGCGGCCTGCCGCCAAAGCCGCGCGGCCCCACCACAGCAACGCGGGGTCACTAGGTGCCCAAAATCCACGGAATATTGGGCCTAGAATGACCCCGCGTTGCTTGGCAGGGTGGCTTTCTGCCGGCAGCTACCGCTCCGGCGTCAGCACCTTCGAGAACACAGTGGTGCCGTTGGCATTGCGCAGGCTCACCGTGAAGGAGTTGTCATCCAGCTGGACGTGCCCGAAGAACTGGTTCTCGCCGTCGCGCGGTGATTCACCCGGGAAGCGGCCGGCCTTCGAAAACACCACCTCGGGGCCGAACGTCCCGTCCATCGCATTGGGGCCGAAGGACCCGGCCGCGATGGGACCGGCCACGAACTCCCAGAACGGGTCGAAGTCCGTGAAGGCCGCGCGCTCGGGGGAATAGTGATGGGCAGCGCAGTAGTGCACGTCGGCCGTGAGCCACACCACGTTCTTAATCCGGTTGTGCTTGAACGCACTCAACACCCCGGCGATCTCGAGCTCGCGTCCTAGCGGTGCACCGGCGTCGCGGTTCGCCAGGCTTTCCTGGTTCACGGCGCCGTCGGGCACGATGATACCCAGCGGGAGGTCGGCGGCAATGACTTTCCACGTGGCCTTCGATGCCGACACCTCGCGGATCAGCCAGTCCACCTGTTCCTGCCCCAGGATGGATGTGGCGTAGGGCTCCTTGCCGTCGGTGTTGGGCGACTTGAAGGTGCGCATGTCCAGGCAGAAGATGTCCAGCTGCGGGCCGCGGCTGATCTTCCGGTAGATGCGCGCGGGCTGGTACTGGCCGGCGTCGTCGAACGTTCCCGGCCGCCACACCGCTGAGGAGTCAGCGATGGGCATGTTCTCCTGCCACGCCTGCCGGCCGCGTGCTGCGAGGGTATTGACGTCTCGCACCGTGTAGCGGGGGTCATCGAGGATCTCGCCGGGGTACCAGTTGTTGGTGGTCTCGTGGTCATCCCAGTTGGCGATTACCGGGACATCCGCGAACATGGCGCGCATGTTGGCATCCATCAAGTTGTACCGGTGCCGGCCGCGGTACTCGGTGAGGGTCTCGGCCACCTTGGATACCTCCTCGGTCACCAGGTTCCGCCATACTCGCCCGTCCCGTTCAACCACGGTTTCAGCCAGCGGTCCGTCCGCGTACACGGTGTCGCCCGAGTGGATGAAGAAGTCCGGCCGCGTCTGGTGCATCGCCCGGTAGCCGCGCATCCCGCCGATCTCCTCGTTGATGCCCCAGCCCTGTCCCGCGGTATCGCCGGTCCACACAAAGCTTTGGGCGGACGACGCCGGCACGTCACCTCCGGCGCTTGTGTCGCCGGTGCGGCCCTTGCCGTTGAATGTCCCGGCATCGGGGGCCGTGCGGAAGGTGCCGCGAACGGTCTCGCCGGCCGCGCCGCCGTCGTCCTCGAAACTGATCTCGAGGGCAAAGCGGGTGTTGGACGGCAGCTTCCCGGCGGGGATCTTGGCGGTGAAATCGGAAGCCTGTGTGGCGCGCGGACCGCGAAGGGTGCGCTCAAAGGAGCTCCGGCCGCGCAGGATCTGGCCGCCGTCGTCGACCGCCCTTAGCACCGCCTTCATCCGTCCGGTGCCTGAAGCGCGGGACCACAGCACGGCAGAGTCGGAGGTGACGTCGCCGGTGGCGATGCCGCTGGGCAGGGTGAGGCGGTTCCGGACCAGTGCGATGCCGGCCGGCGACTGGCGTGGGGCGGCCGCTTGCGCAGCTGTGGGCGTGGCGGTCAGTGCGGCGGCGAGGACGGAGCCTTTGACGATGGTGCGGCGAGAAATGTCAGTCATGCCGTCAAGCCTTCCGGCAGCCGGCACACGGACTCTTTCCCACCGGTGAACGCCGGGTAAGCCCGGGCTGAACAACCGCCCTACGGCACTGCCGTGAAGTCCCCGATCCGGCCCTCCCGCAGCGCGGCCCCCACAGCGCTGATGGCACCGTAATCAGGGAACAATACGGACTGGCCCGCGATGAATCCGGAGCCGGCCGTCGGCAGAGTCATGGTTTCAATGGCATTCGCGTCCAGGTTGCGCAGGCTGTATGCGAGGATGGCCGCCTGCACCGGGTCAAAGCCCTTGTTCACGGTAAGGCAGCAGGAGGCGAAGTCCACCAGGCCCCTTACCGCTGTCACATCGTTCAACGCGCCGCCGGCAGTGAGGCGGGCAAGGACGGCACGCAGCAGAATCTGCTGGTTGCGCACCCGCTGCAAGTCGCCGTCCACGAACGCGTACCGCTCCCGGGAGAATTCCAGCGCAGCCTGGCCGTCCAGGCGGTTCACGCCCGGACCGAACACATGCCCTGTATCGTGCGTCGACTGGAACGGGACGGGGACGTTGACGTCGATGCCGCCCAGCCCGTCCACTAGAACCTTGAGACCACCAAAGTCCAGCATCAGGGTGTGGTCGATGGTGATCCCGAACAGTTGCTGCACCGTTTGGGTGGTCATGTCGATGCCGCCGTACTGCAGGCCGGCGTTGATCTTCCCCCCGCCGAAGCCGGGGATGTCCACCCACGTATCCCTGTTGATCGAGACGATGTACAGGGTCCGGCGGTCAGCCGGGACGTGGACAAGCATGAGGGCGTCGGAACGGTGGTCCATGGGCTGGCCGGTCGCTGCCGTATGTGCTGCAGCATCCTTGGCGACCCCGCGCATGTCGCTGCCGATGACCAGCACGTTCATGGGCACGGCGGGATGTTCCGGAATGGGTGGCGGCGGTGGCGGTGGCGGGGGAGGAGGCGGGGCAGGAGGTGTAGTTTCTGATGGTGTCCCGGAGGGCGTGGGCGACGGGATTTCGGTCTGCACCGCGGCGGGCTGCGCCTCCGTGCCGGCTCGGTTAAGGCTGATGACCGCGACGGCGGCGACCACCACTAGGACGAGTGCCAGCAGTGCCGCAATCCACCGCCGCCGTCCGTTCGCGAGCAGGCCATGCGGATGGGGGTTGGAGGGGTTGGTACCGGATGGTTCAGAACCGCCTGGCGTGCTCATTGTGCCTCACCTCATTGTGGGATGGTGGGATCAGTGTCCGCCCGCCGGGCCCCCGCTGGCTATATACGTGTCCAAACTGTCATCTGCGGGATGTTTTCGATTAAGTCGGGGTCCGGCAGCACTATGCGCTGGCCGTAAATGGCTGCCCATCCCCGAAAGTTAGCAACGGCGGAACCGCGATACATCAGGGGAATCCGCAGAAATCCCGCAGGGTTTCCACCGAGGCATCACGACGGCGGCAGCCGGGGCAGGCGGCGGCGGCAGGCGGGGGCGGCCGGACGACGGCGGTGGCGACAGTCGGGGCAGGCAGATCAGGAGGGGCGCCGTCGTCGAAGTCGCCGGAAAGGTGCCGGATCGCCGTAACGCTACAGCGAGCCCGCACGCGTCCCGCGAACGGGAGCGTTGAGCCGTGCGTGGCGCAGGATGGACACGATGGCAGGCGCGAGTTCGTCCTCCATCTGCCGGTACACCTCCGGTGCCCGGCGGTAGGGGTCGATGATGTCATTCTCGGCCGAGTCCGCGGGCAGCGACAGATGACGCACAGCGGCCGCCCGGGCCGGCAAGCCCTGCCAAAAGGTCTGGTTGGCTGCCAGCGGGTCGCCGTCGTCGGGCGTTCCTCGCTCCGGTTCCCTACCCTCCGCAGCGGCAGCGCGCTGGTCGAGGACATCAAGCATGCGGGCGAACTCGCGGACGGTGAACGTCCTTTTGAGGAGCGACGCGTCGAGCTGCAGTACTTCGCCGCGGTGTCCGGAGGTCATGGTGAGCACCAGGTCCACACCGCGCAGGATCTTCGGCGTCAGCTGGCGCGCGGCAAAGTTCTCGGAATCGCCGCCGAACGTGCGCACAATGTCTGCGGAGATCGGCTGCATGGGGTCGCCCACCATGGCGCGGGTCCCTGCGCTTGCCACCTCGAAGCCGCCCTCCAGCACCTGGTTGAGCCCCGCCTGCAGAAGGCGCTCGGCCACAGGGGACCGGCAGATGTTGCCCGTGCAGACGGTCAGGATTCTTACTGGTGCGGGTGAGTCCAAGGGAGATTCTCTTTCCAGCCGGTGCCTCCGTGCTTTTCAACTTAACATGCAACAGCCCGACGGCGGCCTCCCCACCCCGCACGCTCCATCACCTTCCGCAGGTTTTTCCCGAACGCTCCATCACCTTCCGCAGGTTTTTCGCGAACGCTCTATCACCTTCCGCAGGTTTTTTCCGAACGCTCTATCACCTTCTGCAGGTTTTTCGCGAACGCTCTATCACCTGCTGCAAAGGGACACGATGATATGTCTGTGGAGAGCGATATCGAACGCGATTGCGTGATTGCCGGCGGCGGCCCGGCAGGGATGGTGCTCGGCTACCTGCTCGCGCGCAGCGGCCTGCGAGTCACGGTGCTCGAGAAACACGGGGACTTCCTGCGCGACTTTCGCGGCGACACGGTGCATCCGTCCACCGTGAGCCTGCTCGGGGAGCTCGGGTTGCGCGATAAGTTCCTGCAACTGCCTCTCACCCGGTTGCCCACCATGGACGCAGTTCTCGACGGCCAGCGCTTGACCCTGGTCGACTTCGGCACCCTCCCGGGGCCCGACAACTTCCTCGTTCTGGCGCCTCAGTGGGACTTCCTGAACTTCCTCGCCGGCGAAGCGGCGGCATTCCCCAACTTCGAGCTGCGCATGGGCACCGAGGCGAGCGGACTCATCCTCGAGCAGGACCAGGTGCGCGGTGTTCGGGCGGTCACGTCCGACGGCGGGCTGGAGATCCGTGCGCCGCTCACCGTTGCTGCCGACGGACGCAGTTCCGCCTTGCGTACCGCTGCAGGGTTGACTCCCGATGACTTCGGAGTGCCCATCGACGTGCTGTGGTTCAACCTGCCCAAGCCGCCAAACCCGCCACCCGCAACCCTTGGTTACATATCTGCGCAGGGGATGGTCCTCACCATCGACCGAGGCGATAAATACCAGTCGGGCATGGTCATCCAAAAGGGAGGTTTCGACGAGCTTCGAAGGACAGGGCTCGACGGCCTACAAAAGCGGATCAGTGACGCTGCACCCGTCCTGCGCCCCGTCGTCGCCACCCTCACAGACTGGGACCAGATCAAGCTGCTCTCTGTCCAAATCAACCGGCTCCCGCGCTGGTACCGTCCCGGGTTCATCGCGATTGGTGACGCTGCCCATGCGATGTCACCGATGTTCGGTGTTGGAGTGAACTTCGCCATCCAGGATGCCGTTGCACTGTTCAACGCCATCGCCCAGGACCTCGTTCAGGGAACGGCGCCGGTGGGGAAACTCGCGGCGGTGCAGCGGCGTCGGGAGCGGCCGGTGAAGGTCATGCAGCTGCTGCAGCGCAACGGACACAAGGTACTATTCAGGGCGACCGCCGGAAGTCGCGTTGCGCCACGTTGGCTTGTCCTGCTCCTCCGGGCCGCCTCACCCCTGCTGCGCCGCCTCACGGCACGTTTGGTCGGGGTAGGAATCCTCCCCGAACACGTGAAGAATGGCGGCCCTTGACCGCAGGGGCGTGCCCGAACCTGGGACGCTCTCCCACCCTTCGTGCGATAGGTGAGAGAGCGTCGAGCGGGGAGTTCAGAGCCCGGCCAGGAGCTGCTTCATCTCGGCGATTTCCGCTTCCTGGGCGGTGACAATGTCGCGGGCGAGCTGGACTGCCTGCGGATGCTTGCCAGCACTAATCTCCTGCTGAGCCATCTCCACGGCGCCTTCGTGGTGTCCGGTCATCTGATCCATGAAGAGCCTGGCGGCCTCAGCGCCCTGAGCCGCCTTGAGTTTGTCGATGCCTTCGGCGTCCACCATGCCGGCCATGCCTTCCCCGGAGTGATCCGACACCGCAACGGGGACGTTCCAGCTCTTCAGCCATCCGGTCATCGCCTCGATTTCGGGCGCCTGGGCGTCCTTGATCCTGGTGGCCAGCGCGGCAACTTCCGCCGGCAGGTCCGGCTTGGCCAGGACGATGTCGCTCATCTCAACCGCCTGTGCGTGGTGGGGAATCATCATCTGCGCGAACGTGAGGTCGGCCTGGTTATGGTCGGCGTTGGCCTCCGGCATCGTGCTGGACGTCGCGCTCGGGCTGCCGTGATCCGCGCCGTGGGAGCTGCTGCCGCCGGGGGTCCCGGTGCCGGCGGCGCAGCCGGCAAGGCCAAGCGAGGCGGCGAGGGCTGCGGCGACGGCGAACGTGCTGATCTTCATGGCAATGGGTCCTTCTGGTGGATATGAAAAAGCGTTGTGAGAGAGCGTTTGGGTTTTGGCGGCGTTAAGTGAGAGAGCGTTTGGGTTTTGGCGGCGTTAAGTGAGAGAGCGTTTGGGTTTGGGCGGCGTTAAGTGAGAGAGCGTTTGGGTTTCAACGTACCTCGGCCGGGTTGAGGCGCACCCTCCGGAGCAGCTGGGCGTTCAAGGCCACCACGATTGTGGACACGGACATCAGCACGGCACCGGCGGCCGGGGAGAGCACCACGCCGGCAAAAGCAAGCACGCCGGCGGCCAAGGGCACGGAAAGGATGTTGTAACCGGTGGCCCACACCAGGTTCTGCCACATCTTCCGGTAGCTCGCCCGCGACAGGTCCACCATCGACAGCACTGCGCGCGGGTCGTTTCCGGCCAGCACCACACCTGCCGATTCCATGGCCACGTCCGTACCCGCACCAATTGCGATGCCCACCTCGGCCCGGGCCAGCGCCGGTGAGTCGTTGACGCCGTCGCCCACCATGGCCACCTTCAACCCCCGGGCCTGCAGCTCGGCTACTTTCTTGTCCTTGTCCGCAGGCAGGACTTCGGCGAACACCTCGTCAATGTTCAGGTCGGCAGCCACGGCCTGGGCCACCTGCCGGGCGTCGCCGGTGATCATGCCCACCTTGACGCCGCGCTTCTGCAGTGCAGCTACGGCCTGGCGCGACTCTGCCCGCACCGCGTCCTCGAGGCTGACAGCCCCAAGCACCCGGCCGTCGTCGACCACGTGCAGCACGGCCGCGCCGCGGTCCATCCACCCGCTGGTCGTGCCGGCCAGGGCAGAGGGTACGACGGCGCCAAGCTCGCGCAGGAGCGCGGGCCCGCCCACGTGCACCGTGCGGCCGCCCACGGAAGCACGGACGCCGCGGCCAGTCAGCGAGCTGAAGCCGGCAACGGCGGGCAGCGTAAGATTCCGTTCCCGGGCTGCGCGGACGATGGCCCGCGCCACGGGGTGTTCACTGTCGGATTCGACGGCCGCGGCCAGGGCAAGCAGCGCATCAGCGTCTTCACCGGGGACGGTTGCGACGTCCTTCAGCTCCGGCTCCCCGGTGGTGAGGGTGCCGGTCTTGTCGAAGAGGACCACATCGATGGTGCGCATCCGCTCCAGCGCCATCCGGTTCTTGATCAGGACGCCGGCGCGGGCAGCCTGTTCGGTGGAGATGGCGATCACCAGGGGGATGGCCAGGCCCAGGGCGTGCGGGCAGGCGATGACCAGGACCGTGACGGTGCGGGTTACGGCTTCGGGGACGCTGCCCAAAAGTGTCCACACAATGAAGGTGATCACGCCGGCGCCCGCCGCGAAGTAGAACAGGAAGGCTGCCGCGCGGTCAGCCAATGCCTGGGCCCGGGACGAGGATGCCTGAGCTTCGGCCACCAGCCGCTGGATCCCGGCAAGGGCGGTATCGTCACCGACCGCATCCACCCGGACCCGCACGCTGTTGTCCGTGGCCACTGTTCCTGCCACCACGGCATCTCCGACTCCCCGGAGCACGGTTTTGGATTCGCCGGTGATCATGGATTCGTCGAACTCGGCCTGCCCGTCAACCACCGTTCCATCGGCAGGCATCCGGGCGCCGGAGCGCACCAGGACAAGGTCGGCGGGCCGGAGTTCGGAGACGGGCACGGTTTCGGTTCCGTTGTCCGTAATGCGTTCGGCTTCATCCGGCAGCAGCGCGGCGAGGGCATCCAATGCACCCTGCGCCGAACCCAGCGCCCGCATCTCGATCCAGTGCCCCAGCAGCATGATGGCCACCAGCAGCGCAAGTTCCCACCAGAAGTCCAGGTCGAAACCGCCGAGGCCGAGGCTGGTGACCCAGGAGGCAACGAACGCGACGCTGATGGCCATGGCGATCAGGAGCATCATGCCGGGCCGGCGGTCCTTCAGCTCCTGCAGGCCGCCTTTCAGGAAGGGCTGGCCGCCGTAGAGGAAGATCACCGTGCCGAGGACAGACGGGATCCAGGCTGAGCCCGGGAACATCGGGGCCATGTACCCCAAGAGGTGGCCCACCATTGGGCTGAAGTAGACCACGGGAACGGACAGCGCCAGCGTGAGCCAGAACCTGTTCTTGAACATGGCCGTGCTGTGACCGGCGTGCTGTCCATGGGTGCGGACGGCATGGTCGTCGTCGTGGTGGGAGTGGTGGGCAGCTGCCCGGGTGCCGTGATGTTCGTGGCTGGCCGGGGCCACAGCAGCTCCCGCTTCCGTGAGCGTGCCGCTGGTCCGGCCCCCGGCGTCGTGATGGTGCGTGTGGTGCTCGTGCTGATGGTCAAGCATGTCAGTTCCATTCCTTGATGAAGGATCGATGGGTGCTGGGGTTGAACGGCTGTGAAAGGCGGTGCAGGGCACCGGCCGGGACATACCACTTCACTGACAACACCTGAAATATACCCCCAGGGGGTATATTTCGTCAAGGGGTCGCGCGTCTCGCATTGCCTTTGGATTCAGTCGTGGAAGGGCTGTCTGCTCTGTCGCCCGTGCAAGTTTCCGGACATACTTGGATGACTTGGCAACGACGCCGGGACGTCCTGGCGGGCGGAAGGAAGGACCGGAGGTGGCTGTGGCTGAACTCAGCGGCCCCTACACGTATTCGAGCGCTTTGGGCGACAACCAATGCGTGGCGGGCACATTCCATGTGGACCTCGACGGCTGGAAGATTGAGTGGTCGGACGGGATGTTCGAACTGCATGGTTATGAGCGCGGTGATGTGGTCCCCACGTTGGAGCTGCTGTATTCGCACAAGCATCCGGAGGACAGGCCGCGGTGCGAGGAGATCGTGGCGCAGGTCTGCAGGACCGGCGGTTATTTTTGCATGTACCACCGGATCATCGACGCCCGGGGACGGACCCGGCGGGTGCTGACATCCGGCGACGCGATTATGAACGCGGAGGGGGAAGTCACCTCCATCGAGGGCGTAATGGTGGACCTGACTTCCACGCTCCAGCGTGAAACGGAGCAGACAGCCCGGGATGCGGTGGCCGGTGCCACGTCCACGCGCAGTGTCATTGACCAGGCAAGGGGGATCCTGATGGGCCAGCTGGGAATGGGTTCGGACGATGCCTTCCAGATGCTGGTCAGCACCAGCAGCCACCGCAATGTAAAGCTGGTGGTGGTGGCCGCGGAACTCGTGCAACTGGCCAACTCGGAGGAGACGCGAGGCTATCTCACCGACGCTGTGCGGGCTATCCAGCAGGATGGCAGGAGGCCGGCAGCCCGCCGCCGCGCCAGCTGATTCAGGCGGGGCAGCAGCAGGGCTGGACGTACGTCACACCAGGAAACCGGAAAATCGGTTCTGTAAGATGGTTTGAAGGTGCGCCGGGAAGTCTGGTCGGCATGACTTTGTCGACCCGAATTTGAGGACGCTTCATGAGTAAAACGCCCCCACCCAACCGCACGCGTTCCACCATCTTCGGACGGGGCAGCTACGCCGAATCCCTGCGGATCGGGGAGATCCTCCGCAAGGAAACAGTCGGAGGGGCGCTGCTGGTGGCCGCGGCGCTCATCGCCTTGGTCTGGGCAAATTCGCCCGCATCCGACAGCTACTTCGTACTCCGGGACTACAAGGTGGGCTACGAGCCCTGGGACCTTGAACTCAGCTTGGGCGCTTGGGCGGCAGACGGGTTGCTGGCAATCTTCTTCTTCCTGGTGGGCCTTGAGCTCAAGCGGGAGTTCGTGGCGGGGGATCTCCGGCAAATCAGTAAATCGATCGTCCCGGTGGCCGCTGCAGCGGGCGGCGTGGTGGTCCCGGCGCTGATCTACGCCGCCATCAACCTCACCAGCCCCGAGACGCTGCGCGGCTGGGCCATCCCCACAGCCACGGACATCGCCTTCGCAGTGGCGGTTCTGGCCATCATCGGCTCGCACCTGCCCAGCGCGCTGCGGATCTTCCTGCTGACCCTGGCCGTCGTCGATGACCTCATCGCCATCACCATCATCGCGTTCTTCTACACCAGCGACCTGCAAGTCATGCCGCTGCTCCTGGCCCTCATCCCGCTGGCCGTCTATACGTTCCTGGCGCAGAAGTACCGCTTCTTCTTTGGCCGGAAAGCTTCGGCGGCCTGGGTCATCCTGCTGCCGCTCGGCGTGGTCACCTGGGCCCTTGTCCATGCCTCCGGTATCCACGCCACGGTGGCCGGTGTGCTGCTGGGCTTCGCCGTTCCCGTGATCCGTTCCCAGGCAGCCGGCGGGCCGGAAGCAGGACCAGGCCTGGCCGAGGTCTTCGAGCACCGGTTCCGGCCCATATCGGCAGGGGTGGCTGTTCCCATCTTCGCCTTCTTCTCCGCCGGGGTAGCTGTTGGCGGCTGGGAAGGACTGGGTTCCGCGCTCGCGGATCCGGTGGCGCTGGGCATCATCGTGGCGCTGGTGCTGGGGAAGCCCATCGGCATCATGGGCACCACCTGGCTCCTGACGAAGACCAGCAGGGCAGAGTTGGACAAGTCGTTCAAGTGGATCGACGTCTTCGGGGTTGCACTGCTGGCCGGTATTGGGTTCACAGTGTCCCTGCTGGTGGCCGAGCTTAGCTTCGGGCAGGGGAGCCTGCATGATGACCACGCCAAGGTAGGCATTCTCGCTGCGTCGCTGCTGGCAGCCCTGCTCGCAACGGCCGTATTGAAAACCAGGAACCGCCAGTACCGTGCAGCTGAAGCTGCCGAAAAAGTGGACGCCGACCAGGACGGCATCCCGGACGTGTACCAGGAAAGGCCTTAGCGCCGGTTAGCCGTGGAGTTTTTGTCCACCTATGCGGACTTCAGAGGTGAAGCCTGCATACGTGGACAAAAACTCCGGGTTCTGGCGGGTGGTCTTTAGCGGCGCACGGACCGGCGGCGGCCCACAACGGCTTCGGCCGTGCCCACCAGGAGTACGGAGGCAATGACGGCCACGATGAAGCCCAGGAAGTTCAGTTCGAAGATGTCTCCGGTGCCCAGCAGGGAAGCGACCACTCCGCCGATCACCGAGCCCATCAGGCCCAGCAGCAGGGTTGCCAGCAGGCCCAGGTTTTGCTTGCCCGGCTTGATGAGGCGGGCCAATGCGCCAATGATCAACCCTGCAACGATGAATCCGATCATGATGTGCTCCTTCGTGGTGGTAGCGGGCAGGTGGCGCCGGACTGCCGCGGTGGTGCCGCATTGGCTTCATTCTATGCACGGCCGGCATGCGGCTTTTCCTACGTCTCCAAAACCATTCGAAGGTTGTCGCCGGCTCCGGCGGCACCCCTGCCGCTGATCGCCCCGACCACGACGGCGGCAGTTTCCCGGAGCCTGGTGTTCCGGGCGCTGGAGGACCTGGTGAGCTGATAAATGGCTTCATCATGGGTACAGCGTTTCTGCGCCATGATCACGCCCACTGCCATATCGATCATGGCCCGGGATTTCATGGCCGCGGCCAGGTCATCGCTGGTGTCACGCAGTCCGGCCAGCTTCAGCGCCAGTTTCAGCGACTTTGAAGCGTTGGCCACGAAGTTCTGCGCGGTGGCAATGTCCAAAGGCGAGAGGCTTCCCGGCTTCTCGGCGTAGAGGTTAACCACCGCTTCCGCCTCATCGGAAAGGTGCAGCGGGACAGCCAGGATGCAACCAATGCCCCGGTCCCTTGCCGCGCCCGTGTACTCGGGCCACCGCCGCTCCATGCTCACGTCCTGCACCAGGATGGTTTCCTGCCGCCGCAGGGCGGTGAGGCACGGTCCGTCCTCGAACCCGTTCTGGAGCTCGTCCAGGGACCGGGCAAGATGGTCGCTGCTTGCCGCAACCGCAGGCTTCCGGTGCCTTACCACCGTCACTCCACAGTGGAGCGGACTCACCGTCGTGGACAGCGTGGACGCGGCGAGTACTGAGAGCTCCTGGAGGAACGAGCTGACGTCCACACTGTTGAGGACCAGTTCCTGCAGCCCGCGGTCCTCAGCGGAGATCCACTGCTCTCCGCTGTCCTCCGGGTTGCTGTTGGGCTGCCTCTGGCTCAACGCCGGCCTCCTTCACCGAAAACTCTTCCGGATTCAGAGGTTACTGTGTCCGGCCGCTGCCGGAAAAGCGGCCACGCTCAGGCGGTGGCCAGAGGCTTGGCCTGTTGCTCCACGTGCCGGATCTCCAGCGCCTCCGGATCCAGCAGCTTCCGCGCCCCGGTCCTCGCGTCCAGGATCCAGAACAGTTCCAGGGCGGGTACGACGTCGGTCACCCGTCCCCGGTGAAAGAGCTTGCCGTTGTGCCACGCTTCGATCTGGTCGCCGATGCGAAGCTGGGCCGTCATTACTTTTGGTGCCTCCATGATGCGGTGCCTCCTGCTGTTGTATCCCCGTAAGAACAGCTTGCCGTGGCGAGGTTGCTGAATTGTTTCAACAGGGTGTTTTTTCTGTGTCAGCAGCAGGGACTGCGGACGACGCGTGTCCCGCGGGGGCATCACGACGGCGGGCTGACGCCCACCGGGATCAGGCAGCCGCCTCGCGCCGGGCTGCCTCCACTGCCTCTTCAATGCCGCCTGTCCAGGGTTCACCGTGGCCGGGCAGGACCAGCGAAGCGCCGGTCCGCGCCAGCTGCGTAAGGGTGTCCAGGTTCTGCCGGCTGTCCATGGTGGCGGCTCCTGCCACGATGCGCGGTCCCGTCCGTCCCGAATAGGGATCAAGCGTCACCAGGGCGTCCCCGCTGAACAGCACATCCCGGTCCCGCAGGTACAGGCCGCAGTGCCCGGCGGTGTGGCCGGGGGAGAACACCACCTCGGGCGATCCCGGCACCGGCAGCGTGCCGGACCCGGCAGGGAACAGGGTTAAGTCGTCAACGCCCTTCACCCGCAAGGCGCCCGCCCTGGTCATGCTGGCCAGGACGGGCAGGCCGCCGGGATGCGCCAGCGCAAAGACGAAACGGGACTTCTCGTGCTGGTACCGGTAGGGGTGGCGGGCGATGAAGGAATCACCGCCGTGCACCCACACCGGCACCTTGAACTCCGAGTGCAGCCGGTGCGCCAGGCCCATGTGGTCGAAGTGCGCGTGGGTGAGCACCACCGCCTTGATGTCGCCCACGGCATGCCCCAGGCCCCGCACCGATTCCTGCAGCGTCTTCCACATCGCCGGCAGCCCGGAGTCCACCAGGGTCAGCCCGTCAAGGCTCTCCACCAAATAGAAATTGACGAAGGCCTCGGAGACGCAGTGGACGCCGTCCGCCACCGTGGTGAACGACGCCCTGCCCGAGGTGGCCTGCGTCATTTCCGCCCCACCGCCGCCCGCTTGAGTGCCCGGATTGCGGCTACGCCACCTAAACCGGCAAGGACCCAAGGGGCGGCCACGATGATCGGGTCGATCCACTGGTGGTTGGTGTCGGCGCGTTTTTGTCCCAAGCGGGAGCTGAGACCGCCCCGGCGGAATTCGCTGAGCACGCCGGTTTCAGTGATGGGGTTGTCCGGGTGCAGGGTGGCCAGGGACTTCACGTGGTGTTCCGTGGCGTCCACGCGGTCTGCGGCGACGAGCAGGAGCCAGTGCGCTGCCCGGCCTTCGCTGTATTTGTAGGCGTATTTCCGGATGGCCCCGGAGGCGCCCTTGGGTGGGGTGGAGGTGCCGAAAACGGGGGTCAGGAATGCGTGTTCGACGGACCGTTCCCGGGGCCATTTCTCGGGTTGGCGTTCGGGGAAGTCCCAGTGCGCGCCGGTTTCGATGCCCGGCTGTTCGCGGGGGTAGGAGGGCCTGTCGGCCGGGTCGAGGTCAGCACCCCAGCCCGGGATGCGGGCGCGCAGGTCCTCCGCTGACTCCTTCAGCGCCGGCTTGGCCGAGGTGTAGGGCGTTGGTATCGCAGCCATGATGGTTTTCCTTTCAGGCCGTGGGGACGACGAGGGGTTTGATGCAGTTATCGAGCTTCGCGGAGAAGATGTGGTAGCCCTCGGCGATGTGTTCCAGCGGGATGCGGTGGGTGATGATGTCGCTGGGCTTGAGGTAGCCGTTGCGGATGTGTTCGAAGAGCCGGGGCCATTGCCGTTTGACCGGGCATTGGTTCATCCGCAGCGTCAGGCCTTTGTTCATGGCGTCGCCGAATTTCACGGCGCTGAAGATGGGGCCGTAGGCGCCGACGACGGACACGGTGCCGCCCTTGCGGACGGAGTCGATGGCCCAGTTCAGGGCGATGGGGGAGCCGCCCTGGAGTTTGAGTTTGCTGCTGGTGACGTGCTGGAGGAAGTTGCCGTCGGCTTCGGCGCCTAGGGTCGCTAGTATCAGAACCATGCCGCTGCTGGATCTGTCCTCCGCCGCCCAGGACTATCTGAAGCTGATTTGGATGGGTGCTGAACACGGCTCCGCCCCGGTCACGGTCGGCGGGCTGGCCAAAAGAAAAGCATGGAATGAGTACCTCTACGCCTCCGAAGGCGTGAGGAAGCTGGCCGAGGCGGGCCGTGTCACCCACGCCCGCTATGGACATATGGAACTGACCGCAGCCGGCCGTGAGCAGGCCGTGGTGCTGGTGCGCAGACACCGGCTGCTCGAGACGTTCCTGGTCGAAATACTCGGATACGGCTGGGACGAGGTCCATGACGAGGCAGACGTGCTCGAACATGCAGAATCCGAAACCCTGATCGGAAGGATCGACCGGCTCCTCAGGTGCCCGGCGCGTCAGCAGCAGAATAGTGACCTTCAGCGGTCCACCCATGCCACGCCGGATGGGGCCCCGGCGATGGTATCGGTGCCTTCAATTCCGCGGAGGCTGGACGCGGCCAGCAGCAACATGGCGATATTGACCACACCGGCAAGCATCAGCGAACCGGCGACGTCCGGGTGATCCAGATCAGCTGTGTCGCGCCGGCCACCAGTTCGGCCTGCAGCCACTACAGCCGGCGCCTGCGGGTACCCATGCGCCTGCCCAAGATCTCCGGCAGGCTCAGGCCCGTGTCCAGACCCAGCTTCGCCAACTGGTACTGGACCAGGACCGCCATTAGATTCGCTGCCACCAAGACCCACTCGAGCAGGTACCCGAAGTTGGCTTCCGCCGTCAGGTTCGCCTCGACGTTGCAGGGATCCACATAGGCAATAGCTGCCACAAAAGCCGGACCGAGCACCCTCCGCCCCGGGATGGCTGCCGGGGACATCCACTTCCCCCGAATACATTGATGGCCAGCTATTCGGTGCCCCCAAGGCGCCAAATAGCTGGCCATCAACAGTCTGTAGGTGCTTAGGCACCCGCACGGACGAAGGTGACCGCGCCTTTGGAGGTCATCCACGTCAAGGGGTGGATGGCTGTTTCATTTTTGCCGTTGAGTCCGGAGCTAAGGACCTGGCCGTTGCCGAGGTAAATACCGGCGTGGCCGGGCTGCATGACCATGTCTCCGGGCTGGGGATCGGTGACGGCCGTGCCGTAATTCTTGAACTGTATCGGCCCAAGGTCCCCGACGGGAATCCCTGCAGCGTTACCTGCTCTATTCCTGCGGTGAGGGGACATCGGGGTGTAGGCCGTTTCGGCACCCGGGACGGAAAAATCATTGAAGTCCACCCCGGCCAGACGATTTACACTCCACCCGGCGAGGAGCACTGGCACGCCGCCGCCCCGGCTGCTTGATGGAACACATTGCCATGCTCCAAAAGGGCGAAGACCCATCCAAGACCACCACCTGGGCCGAGCACATCACAGACGACGGCTACAACGGTCGCTGACCACCTTCCGGAACGGTTTTCGACCTCGGACTTGCGGTCCGCATTGCGGAAGAACTGGATCTGTCCCGGTTTTACGACTCGTATGCGAAGACCAAGGGTCAGCCGCCGTACGATCCGCGGCTGATGGTTCGGGTCCTGTTCTATGGCTACTGCGTCGGGGTGCGTTCCTCTCGGGAGTTGGAACGGGCGTGCGTGGACGTTGGTGGCGTTCCGCTGGCTCGCCGCGGAGCAGGCCCCGGATTTCCGGTCCATCGGGAGGTTCCGCCAGCGTCATCTTGCGGCTTTGGGGAACGTGTTCCTTCAGGCCCTGGAACTGCGCCGGGCCGCGGGCATGGTCTCTTTGGGCCGGGTCGCGTTGGACGGGACGAAGGCGCGGGCCAACGCGACCCGGCGCAAGGCGATGAGCTATGCGCGGCTGACCGAGAAGCAAAGGGTCCTGGCTGCGGAGGTCTCGGACATGCTCGCCGACGCGCAAAGTGTGGATGCGAACGAGGATGCGAGGTTCGGGGCGGATAAATGCGGGGACGAAGCTTCCGCAGGCTCTGGCGGACAAGGAATTGCGGCTGGCGACACTGGCCGCGGCCCGTGAAGCCCTTGAAGCGGAAGCTGCGGAAAAGGCCCGCGGGGAGGCCGAGCGCAAGGCACGCGATGGTGGGGATGATGACGGGGCCGTGACGGCCAAAGGCGATCAAGCCGCTGCTGCCGGGGGTGAAACCACGGTGCGCAACGGAACTTCACCGATCCGGACGCGAGGATCATGAAGACCGCTGACGGGTCATTTCACTACAACTACACCGGCCAGGCCGTGGTCGATGCCGATCATCAGGTCATCGTTGCCACGGAGTTGAACAACATCGCCGTGGACGCGCAGCAGTTGGTCCCGATGATCGAACGCAGAAGGCAGACGCTGGGACAGTTGCCCGCCCAATGGACCATTAATGCCCGGTATTGTTCAGCCTCCAACCTCGAACGCGTCCGGCAGATCGAGGCCGAGAGCGCCGGAGGCACCGAGTTTTTTCATCGCGACCGGCCGGCTCAAAGACGGCGAAGAGATCCCCGCGGCGCGGTCTCTGCCGGCTGAACAATAGGGGATTGCAGGGGCAGAACAATGGGGGGGTACCGGGGATTGCTTTTGATGTTTACAGCACTAACACTGAACAACCTGAGGGTTGACCGTGATTTTGAACTCCGGGGAGTAAAGATGCTTGGATATCCGCTATTCAACACCGGCAAGGGCAGTCGAGGTCCCAGGGCTTCCCAGCTTTTTTTGAGAAGGGGAGTCGGTGGCCCGGCTGGTCTTCGTCTGCGCGGGTCACGGAATTTACGGCTTCGCGCACTGCTGACAGTGCTGTTGGTTGCGCTGGCAGGCCTGGTGGTGCCGGTTGGGGCGTCGGCTGCCACGGGTGATGTCGGGGTCGAGGGTCCGTCCCATTCCGGGACGGGGACGCCGACTGGTACGAAGCGGCAAACGAATGCGTTGTGGTTCAACGACGGGATCTGGTGGGGGAACCTGTGGGACACCGCCAGCTCTGATTTCCATATTTTTAGGTTCGATGCCGTGAGGAGTGCGTGGGTCGACACCGGGGTGGCGACGGAAACGCGGGCGAACACTCATTCTGACGTGCTGTGGGACGGGAAGACGCTGTATGTGGCGAGCTATCGGTTCGTTAACGACGGTCTGCCGGCTGAGCCGAACAACCCGAGCACGCTGCGGCGTTACAGCTACGACGCGGGTACAAAGAAGTACTCGTCGCTGGGTTCGACAAAGATCAACGACCGCAAGGTTGAGACCCTGTCGATTGATAAGGACTCCACGGGTCGGGTGTGGGCTACCTGGCAGCAGGACAACCGGATCTATCTGAACGTCACTGCCACGGATGGCAAGACGTGGGGAACGCCGTTCGCGCATCCTGCGTCATTGAGTAACGTCTCTGTGGACGACAATTCCGCTCTGATCGCGTTCAACGGGAAAGTGGGGGTGATGTGGAGCCGGCAGGTCGGTGACGCCACCGACGGCATGTACTGGAGCTACCGCGCCGATGGAGCGTCGAACACCTCCTGGAGCACACCTGTCGCGGCGGTGAAGGGGCAGCGCAGCGGTGATGACCACATGAACCTGAAGTGGCTGGACTCCACGGATGATAAAGTTTTCGCCGCAATTAAGACCTCGTTCACGTCGGCGTCCCAGCCGCTGATCCAGCTGTTGGCATTGAACGCCAGGACGTCGACCTGGTCGGCGAGCACGATCGCGACTGTATCGGAGTGCCCGAACCGGGTGATCGTCCTGATTGATGAGAGCACGCAGAGGCTGCGTACCTTCGCTACCTATCCAAAGCCCAGTGGTACGACGAACGCCGGTGTCTGCACAAGTTCAGGGGGCGCGATCTACGAGAAGTCCGCGCCGGTAAACGACCCCGGCAAGCTCGCCACCGCGACGAAGACGCCTCGCATCGTGGACGCCGACCAATACGTCCACAACGTAACGTCGACGAAACAGAACCTCAACGCTTCGGCAAGAGGCACGGCCAACAGCGGTCTGCTGTTGCTGGCCGATGTGAACGCCACCAGCAGGTACTGGCACTTTTACTCACCCTGACGAAGCAGGCGGTAGTGCTACGACCGCTCAACGGTGAAGGGTACGTCACCGGCTGCTGATGCGGCTGCTGTGGCGGTGACCGTATGCACGTCCACGTTCGTGTTGAGGCCTGGACCAGGAATTGCTCGTCCTGATTCAGGCCGCAGCCGAAGTCAAACTCAAGGACGCGCCCACCTCGACAGTGACCACGAGCTAGACGTGCGAGGCAGGCCCGCAAACACAGTGCGGGTCGGCCATCGCCCCATCTCGTGCTGGCTTCGCGGCCGGGCGAGACCAACATGTGTGACGACAGAGTCAGCCGGGGCCGTTGCCCGGATCCTCCGCGCCGAGCTTATAGTCATTGACAATATTGGCCTGTTGCCGGTGTGGCCACGGACACCAGTGAAGGCCTCTACCGGGTCGTGGACGCAGCCTACGAGAAACGTCCCGTCGCGATCAGTTCAAACCTCCCCGCGCCGGCTTCGACGAGCTGATGCCGAAAACCCTCGCCACCGCCACCACTGGAGTTTGAGCTGGCGGGGGCTGCTGCCAGTTTCGAGGCACCCGGTATTGGCTGGTTCCGATGCCTTAACCCCCCTGCCAGGTTGGGGGGACGTCATCTCGCCTTTGCAACGTGCTGACCGTAAGTACCGAAACTGAGTACTCGGTACTCGTGACTCGCTGCACAGCCGATCCTAGGCTGAACGAACGCAGATGAGGCCGGCGCTGCGTTCTTGCCCGCAGTGCCCTGCCGGACCACGCTGGGAGTACAACATGGAAGCAGCCGTCGCAGTTCCCTATTTGGCTCTCCCCGAACGTGCAGTGGCACCCGTGAAGACAAATCAGCTCCGCTCGCGGATTCGAACTTTCATCGTGATAATCGCTTTGTCGGCTCTCGCAAGCGGCACGATCGGCGTCGCTGCAGATTCACCGCGAAGCAAAGGTGCTGAAGCGGAAGGCAGGGACCCGGTGGCCCCCGTTTCCGGTTCTGCACAGCCCACTGCGGATGCTGCTTCTCCGGAGCCAAGTGCTGATTCCGGCTCTCCCCAGCCCACTGCGGATGCAGGCTCCCCAGCGCCAATGAAGGAAAGCGATTCTGCGGAGCCGGCTGCAAATGCCGGTTCCGCGTCCTCAGATGCCTTGCCGGTGGGCGACCTGCCCGGCTGGACCCAGGTATTTGCAGAGGACTTCACCGAGGGAGATGTCCCCCTTGGCGGCTTCCCGGGCCCCATCTACGGCACGAGGTGGAGCGAGAACTACAAGGACGGCACTCCGGACACGGCTGGTCAAAAGCAGCCAAAGGGGCAGAGAACGTCCGGGTACTACCCATCAAAGGTCTTGAGTATCCATAACGGCGTCCTGGACATGTTCCTGCGCTCGGAAAACGGCATCGCAATGGGCGCGGCACCATCCCCCATAATTGGCGGAGCCACCCAGCGGCCCTACAACAGCCTGGTGTACGGGCGCTACTCCGTGCGCTTCAAGGCTGGCCCCCTGCCGGGATTCAAACTAGCCTGGCTGCTCTGGCCCGACAGCAAGCAGTGGCCAAAGGACGGGGAAATCGATTTTCCCGAGGGGGACCTGTCCAAGGCCATCTACGCTGCCGTGCACGGCCTTGACGCAAGTGGGACGCATGTGACAGAAGTCCTTCGCCCCGGCGCCGCATTCACGTCCTGCATACCGCCACCACCGAGTGGAGTCCCGGGAAGATCGAGTTCTTCCTTGATGGAAAATCCATTGGCGTTGTCACTTCGCTCGTGCCGGACAAGCCAATGCACTACATCCTGCAGACCGAGTCCTGCCTGACAGGCTGTCCGGCACCTGAAACCAGCGGCCATGTGTACGTTGACTGGGTAGCGATCTGGACGAAAAACTAGCCATCAGCCGTTCTTGGGCCCAGCAGCACCGACAGTGCCCTCGCAGTACGCGTCAAAGCACCTCCCAGCCCACTTCCCGGGAACTCCGGGAAGGGGGCAGGAGAAACGAACTCCTGCTTAGCCAGAGGTACGGCGAAACAACGTTGCTTGCTCCAGACCGCTGTCGGAGTTTTGAGTGATGGGCATCGCCTCTGACATCAGAGTGCGTCCAATACGTCCGGGTCGCCGGATGTACGTGCAGGGATGTGGTCTGCCTTTGGACTTCCCGCACGGGCATGAATATCCCGCAGACGCCAAGCAGCACGACGTCCTGCCGCGGAAAATTGGCGCAACGAAGAAAAGGCGGCATTCCGGCTCCGACTCTCACAAAGTTCTCGAATCGGTGCAGTCGAACTAAGGCCCCGAACCGAGTTTTGAGAAGAGAAAGCCCCTATGGCCGCACACCGCATCGGCTACGCCCGGGTCTCCACTCGGAACCAGAACCTGGACCTGGACCTGCAGGTCGAAGCCCTGAATAAGGCCGGATGCGACAGATCTACAAAGACACCATCAGCGGCACCAAGTCCCAACGCCCCGGTCTCGACCATGCTCTGGACAACCTGCGCGACGGTGACACTCTGGTGGTGTGGAAGCTGGACCGCCTGGGCCGGAGGCGTGAAAGACCTCTTGGACTTCGCCGGCGGGCTGAACGGCCGCGGCGTGGGGTTCGTCAGCCTCACCGATGCGATCGACACCACGACGGTCTCCGGACGTTTCTTTTTCAACGTCATGGCTTCCCTGGCCCAGATGGAACGGGAACTCATGGTCGATCGCACGCAGGCCGGACTGCAGGCGGCGCGCGAACAAGGACGGGTCGGCGGCCGCAAACACATCATGACGCATGCCAAGATCCGCTCAGCCCGCAAGCTCCTCAAGCAGGGGACACCGCCGCGGGAGGTCGCCGACACCCTGGGAGCCTTCGTGCCCACCCTCTACCGATGGGTCCCGGCAACAGGCGCGACCGAGGCGACAAAGAAGTAGTTCGTGCAGGCGGGGCCTCGGAGAAGATGACTGTTGGCGCAGAGGAGTGTTGAGCAGAATGCAGTTTCGTGCAGGGCGCTTGTGACATTTCAATATCCATACTCATCTGCACAACCCCGGAATACCGCGGGCGCTTGTGCAGTCGACTAATGAAAACGACAACTGTCAGTTTCCGAAGTCGTCTGCACGGAATGTCCGAAGTCCTCCGCACTCACGCCAGGAATCGCCTAGCTAGGTCGGCAGTGGAAGTGTTGGAGTACGCCGCTCGTGGCCGTCTGGATGATTTCCGCTTTTCTACGAAGCCCGCGAACAGCCGGTTTGTTGGCAAGCCTAAAAGCCGCTTATGGGGAGGTTTTTGCCGTGCCGGCCAGTCTTTGAATAGGGGCAAGACCGACCGGTGTCCCGGACGAGTGCTGTTCCAAGGGGCGGGGTCCGGCTTTACGGATGACCGAGCGTAGGACCAAGGCAACGATGATGGCGTCCTCTGCGTACACGATGACGGGAATGAAGTCCGGTACCAGATCGAGGGTGAAGCCAGGTAGACCAGGAGTAGGACCAGTTGGATCCGGATCCCGCGCGGCAGCGTTGGGTCTGAGGTTAGCTTGCGGAGCAGGACCAGCAAGTCCGGAAGCAGTCGAAGGGCTTCTTTCATGCCTACCGTTTCCGAGTGCGTGGAGGGCCAGCAGAACCAGCAGCGCTGCGTAGATCAGAGACTAGCCCGGCGATGACAGCGATCGCGGCTTCCCACCAGTTCATGCGGTGGTCCTGTCTGCAGTACGTGTGGGTCAGTCTTCTTGGGCATGAGGTGTCCGTTTCCCTATCTTGGAGTCTTTTGCCCGCAGGTGGGGAGTCGGCTGCACAGTCTCTGCGGCGAGGGTTTAGGCGGTTCGATCCACGCGTGAGCGCCACAGCAGGTACACGAAGTAGGGTGCACCCACCAGTGCGGTCATGATGCCGGCGGGGATCTGGGAGGGCGCGATGATGGTTCGGCCGATCACGTCCGCGAACACGACTGTGCAGGCGCCGATAAGTGCCGCCACTGGAAGGACGCGAACGTGTTGTGCACCCACCAGGGTGCGGGCTGCATGCGGTGCCACGAGACCCACGAAGGCGATGACGCCCACGGATGACACGGCACCGGCGGTCAGCAGTACCGCCACGGAGAGCAGCAGGAGCCGGGAGCCGGAGAGCCCAATGCCCAGCACGCGGGGGGAATCGTCGTCGACTGCTATGAGGTCAAGGTCGCGGCGCATGCCGGCCAGTACAGGCAGTGACACCGCCAGCGCCAGCAGCGGCGGCAGGACGGACGCGAAGTTCCGCCCGTAGGTGGAGCCGGAGAGCCAGGTCAGGGCCTTGGTCTGGTTGTAGGGGTCGGTGGTCACCAGCAGGACGGTGATGAGCGCGGCCAGCCCGGCGGAAACGCCGATACCAATCAATACCAGTCGGTTCTGCTGGAGTCCCCCGCGGAAGGCAAGCCCGAAGACCAGGAGCGCGGCAAGGGCAGCTCCCACCAGGGCGGAGCCGGTGACGAACCAGGCGCTGGCCAGTGGGATGGTGGTGATGACGATGATGGCGGCGAGGCCGCCGCCGCCGGAAACGCCGATGATGGCGGGTTCGGCCAGTGAGTTGCGGGAGACCGCCTGGATCAGGGCGCCGGCGATCGCTAAGGCAGCACCGGCCAGCACTGCTGCCATCACACGCGGCATGCGGGTGCCCAGTACGGCGCTGACCCGGTTGCCGGACTGGCCGGTGAGCCAGTTGAAGAGGTCGCCGAGCAGGAGTTTGGCGTCGCCCAGCAGCGCACCGGCCACCAGCAGGCCGGCAAGCAGGAAAAGGAGGCTAAGCAGCACGGTGAGGAAGACTCTGCGGGAGCGCAGCCGTGCCAGCGCATCTCCGGCAGCGCTGAGGCCGGCGTCGGACATCCGCAGCGCCAGGATCACCAGGAACACTGCACCAAGAACGGTGGTGACGACCCCGGTGGGCACTTCGACGCCGGCCTGCGCACCGAAGACCACGCGGACGAGCACGTCGGCGCCGATCACCACGACCGCGCCGGTCAGCCCGGAAACGGGCAGCAGTGCCCGGTGCCTGCCCAGCCCGCGGACGCGGGAGGCCAGCAGCCGGATGATGGCCGGTGCACACAGGCCCACGAACCCGACCGGGCCGGCGACGGTCACCGCGGCCGCGGAGAGCAGGACGGCAAGGACGACGGCGGTGACCCGGGCAAGGCGCGGGTCCGCGCCCGCCAGCCGGGAGGCGTCGTCACCCAGGCCGAGCAGATCCAGCCGGCGGCCAAGGACCATCAGCCCGGCGACGGCCGCCAGGACCACGGGCGTGAACTGCAGCAGTTCGTCGGGGCGGGATTGGGCGAGGCTGCCTTGGCCCCAGGCGTAGAGCCCGGTGGTCTCCTGGCTGAACAGCAGTAACAGGGCACTGGTGGCCGAATGCAGGCCCAGGGCAAGTGCGGTGCCGGCCAGCACTAGACGGATCGGGCCGCCGTTGCCGTTGGCGCCGCCGCCGGAGAGCGCCAGCACCAGCAGCGCGGCGGCGAGGCCGCCGGCGAAGGCGAGCCCGCCGGACAGCAGCGCAGGAAGTGTCACCCCAAACGCAGCCGCTGCCACGATGGCCAGGTGCGCGCCGGCATTGACCGCCAGCGTGTCCGGTGAAGCCAGGACGTTGCGGGTGGCCGACTGCAGAGCTGCGCCGGCCACCCCCAATGCCACGCCTACCAGCAGCCCGGCCATCAGCCGCGGGATCCGCGAGGCGACCAGCACGGCGGCCGCCTGGTCAGAACCGCTGCCGGTGAGCAGGCCCAGCAGTTCGGCTGGACCGACGTCGGCGGTGCCCTGCGTGAGGTGGATCAGTGTGAAAAGGACCAGGACGGCCACTCCGCAGCCGGCAACCACCGCGGCAGGCGGCCGTCCACTGGCTCCCGCGGGTGCCGGTGCGGACGCACCCGCCACGGCCGCCGGGGCGGACGGCCCCGGAGGGGCGGGCCTCTTCACAGTGTCGGTCATGATCCGGCCAGGGGCTACTTGGTCAGGGCTGCGGTGAGGGCGTCGACATACTGGGTCATCGAGGCCGGGCCGCCGAACATCCAGATGCCGTCTGAGAGGCGGTGCACCTCACCGGCTGCGACGAACGGCAGCGACTTCCACACGGGGTTGTTTGCCAGTTCCTCGGTGAAGTCACCGTCGGCGCTGTTGGTGATGTAGACGAAGCTGTCGGCGTCGAGGGTGGTCAGGCCTTCGACGTCGGTGGATGCCAGGCCGTAGGCCGGGTCGCCTTCCATGGTCCACGGTGTGACCAGGCCCAGCTCGGTGTTGATGTCAGTCATCAGCGATCCTTTGGTGAAGGGGCGGATGGAGACTTTCCCGTCGGCTACCCAGCCGTCGGCCGCGGCCACGCTGGACCCTGCCAGTCCGGCCTTGTCCAGGGCTTCCTTGCCCTTGGCCACGGCGGCGTCGAAGGCGGCGATGGCCTCGTCGGCTTTGGCCTCGGTGCCGGTGGCCTTGGCGACCAGCTTCAGGTTGTCTTCTGCCTGGGCGATCTGGCGGCTGGCGTCGGCGGACTTGACGACGACGACGGGGGCCAGTTCCTCGAGCTGCTTGATGACGGATTCGGACAGGTCATTGGTGCCGACAATCAGGTCGGGATCAAGGGAGGCGATGGTGTCGAAGCTGGGTTCGCCGCGGGTGCCGATGTCCGTGGCGGTGTCGTCCAGTTTGCCGGCCTTGACCCAAGCGCTGTAGCCCTTGATGTCCGCGACACCGACGGGCTGGACCCCGAGGGTGGTCAGGTTCTCCACGACGTTCCATTCAGTGCCGACCACGCGTTTGGCCGGGCCGTCGAGCTTTACTTCGATTCCGCGGGAATCGGTCACGGTGACGGGTTCGCCGGCGCCCGCACTGGTTGCAGCGGAGCCGGCGGGGCCTTCGGTGGTGCCGCAGCCGGTCAGCAGCAGCGCCAGGGCGGCGGTGGCGGCCAGGGCGGCCTTGGGGATCTTCATGGACGTGGCGTCCTTTCGGGTTGGGGGGTTTGACTGTCGCTGTGCCGTCCGACGGCGCGGGTGCGCAGCCGTCCGGTGAGCGGGTCGGTATGGGTAACGATGGGGATGGAGTAGACGGTGCTGAGCAGTTCCGCGTCGAGTGCCTCGTGGGCAGGGCCCGACGCGGCGATGCGGCCTTCGGAAAGGACCACCACGTGATCGGCCAGCGCGGCGGCCTCGTCCAGGTCGTGCAGCACCACGCCGATGGCCACGCCGTGCACGCGGGCGAGATCGTAGATCAGGTCGAAGATTTCCACCTTGTAGCGCAGGTCCAGATGGTTGGTTGGCTCATCGAGCAGCAGGATCGAGGTGTCCTGCGCCAGGCAGCTCGCCAGCCAGACACGCTGCAGCTGGCCGCCGGAGAGTTCATGAACGCCCCGGTGGGCCAGATCCGTGATGCCGGTAAGGGTCATAGCACGGTCGACGGCGGCCGGACCCTCCGGATCCGCGGCACGCCACCGGCCACGATAGGGGTGGCGGCCGAATTCAACAACGTCACGAACACTGAGCCCGTGCGGCACCGGACGACTCTGCGACAACAAGGTCACATGCCGGGCGAAATCACTGTGTTTCATCATCAGCGCGTCCGCCGCTTCGCCGTCACAGGGCCGGACGGTCACGGTTCCGGAGGAAACCTCGTGCAGGCGGGCCAGTGCGCGCAGCAGGGTTGACTTGCCACTGCCGTTCGGCCCGACGAGGGCAACAATCCGGCCAGGCTCCAGCCGAAGCCCGGCACCATGGACCACGTCCCGGTGCCCGTACCGCAGCACCAGGTCATTGGCCTCCAAGCCGTACAGTTCCCTAACATTCACAGATGAAGATTAGCCTAGGCTAACCTAACCTGAGAAATGTGTCCTGGCAGCGGCTGGCGAAAAGCCGCAACAGTAGAAATAGTAAGGAGGCTGACCTAAGCAACTGCTCTTTGCTGCCCGTGCATGAATATTACGCCCCTACGCCGCCCCTCCCGCCTCCGATCCGCTGCTGGTAATTAGGTCACTAAACTGGGTCTTTTTGATGTGAGCATGCGGGCATAGCATGGCCCGAAGAGCGGCCCGCCAGGGGACGCGGAAGGCGGAGGATTTCACATGACTACGCATGTCGCAGACTGCAGTGTGACGAACTGCTCCTTCAATGATCATTCGGCGTGCAACGCCGCTGCCATTACGGTCGGTGGCGCTGAAGATCACGCAGCCTGCGCCACCTTCATTGATATAGGGGTGCACGGCGGACTGTCCAAGGTTCTTGCCGACGTTGGAGCCTGCCAACGCGCCGAATGCGTCCACAATAACCACCTGATGTGCAACGCGCCGGAAGTCCATGTTGGCCCCGGCGCAGACAACGCCGACTGCCTGACCTACGCGCACAAGTAACTCTCCGCCGTCAGGAGGAGGAGACGGGCGCGCGGGCTACGGCCCCCGGCGCTGCTCCCTTCCGCTGAGACTTGTGCTGGTGGAGCGCGGGTAAGGCAATGGTGGTGTCCGGATTGCTGCTTTACGCGGCTTCCATTCCCGGCGGCCGCAGTCAGTGCTATCGGGACAGAAGCCGTTGCCCGTCCGGGCGGAGCTCCCCGGCAGGTGAGACGTGCCTGTAAAGCGTCTGGCGGGTGATGCCCAGTTAAGCACAGATGTCATTGACCTTAGTGCCGGCCTTACCCATCGAGGCCATGGCCAGCCGCAGTTTCGCGGGGGTCATCTTCTAGGGGCGTCCGCCGTTGCGGCCCCGGGCCCGGGCGGAGGCGAGCCCGGCGAGGGTGCGTTCGAAAATGAGTTCGCGTTCGGACCCGGCGAGGGCGGCGAAGATTCCGAAGACGAGCTTGCCGGAAGCTGTAGTGGTATCGATAGCGGCCCCCTGCCCGGTGAGGACCTTGAGCCCTATGCCGCGCCCGGTCAGATCGCGGACGATATTGACCAGCTGCCGCAGATCCCGGCCAAGCCGGTCCAGCTTCCACACCACCAGGGTGTCGCCGTGGCGCAGTGCTTTCAGGCACGCTGCCAGCTGGGGCCGGTCATCCTTCTTCCCTGAAGCCCTGTCCTCATAGAGCGAGTCGGCATCGATGCCGGCGGCCAGGAGCGCATCGCGCTGCAGGTCCGTGGTCTGCGGGCCACCGGCTTTTGAGACCCGCATGTACCCGACCAGCATTACATTCTCCTTGTTACTTATACGTTCGTTTAGGGGTGGCTTCTGAAAAAGTGAAATATCCGACGCTAAGCCGTGTGCACGGAATCACTACGGAGGTCCCGCCGCTTTCGCGGATAGCGGCATAACACGCCGCCCGCTTTTTCGCCTGCAGCGCATACGCGGCGCCGGTGAGCCGGCACCCCGTAGAATTGTGGGCATTATGGATGACCCTCCTTCAGGTATGCTCAAGCCCCTCACCCATTTGACCGGCACGCCGGCCACCCTGGGAGAGGGGCGCCCGAATGCATGAATGGATCATGCTCGGTATCGGCCTTGTCCTCACGGCGGGTACCGGAATCTTCGTTGCCTCGGAGTTCGCGCTGGTCAACCTTGACCGCAACGATCTTGAAGCCCGCCAGGCCCGCGGTGAGAAGCGCCTCGGCCCGACGATCAAGGCCCTCAAGATCACCTCGACGCACCTGTCCGGGGCGCAGCTCGGCGTCACGCTGACCACGCTCCTCACCGGTTTCACTTTTGAACCGGCTATCAGCAGGATGCTCAGCGGGCCGTTGCTCGCGGCTGGCCTGCCCGAAGCTGTGGTGCCCGGGATCGGCGCCGTCGTCGGCATTTTCCTGGCCACCATTTTCTCGATGGTGATCGGCGAGCTGGTCCCCAAGAACTTCGCACTGGCGCTGCCGCTCGCCACCGCCAAGGCGGTGGTCCCGTTCCAGGCCCTGTTCACCGCCGGCTTCAAACCCGTGATCCTGCTGTTCAACAACACCGCCAACGCGATCATCAGGTCCTTCGGCATGGAGCCGAAGGAAGAACTCTCTGGCGCCCGCAGCGCGGAAGAACTGAGTTCGCTGGTGCGTCGCTCCGCTCTGGAGGGCGTCCTGGACCCGGACCAGGCCGTCCTGCTGGGCCGGACACTGCGTTTCTCGGAGCACTCCGCGGCGGACGTCATGACGCCCCGCGTCCGGATGACGGCGGTCAACGCCGGTGACACGGCAGAACAGATCCTCCCCCTCTCTGCGTCGACCGGCTACTCGCGCTTTCCGGTCATCGGCCGGGACCGTGACGACGTTGTGGGCGTCCTGCACGTCAAGCAGGCCTTCGCCGTGCCACTGGACGAACGGTCCAACGTGACGGCCACCCAGCTCATGATCGACCCGCTTCGCGTCCCCCAATCCATGGGTGTCGATTCTCTGCTGGTCCTGCTGCGCAAACAGGGCCTGCAGGTGGCCATCGTTTCAGATGAGCACGGCGGAACGGCCGGCATCGTGACCCTGGAAGACCTCGTCGAGGAAATCGTCGGCGAGCTGGAGGACGAGCACGACCGCGCCCGGGCGGGCGTGATCAGGACCGGCCGCTCCGTCACGTTTGACGCCTCACTGCGCCCGGATGAGCTGCTGGATCGGACAGGCATAGAAGTCCCGGATGGTGAGGAGTACGACACCATCGCCGGTTTCGTCACGGACGAGCTGGACCGCATCCCCGAGCTCGGGGACGAAGTCGCCTTGGAGGGTGGACGCCTGCGCGTGGAACGCGTGGTGGGCACCCACGTGGAGCGGCTCCGCTACACCCCCGACGCATCACTGGAAGCGCCACGGAGTGCCCATGACCGCATCATCGACAACTTCACCCCGGAGCTGACCCATGAGTGAGTATCTTCCCGGCATCATCTGGCTGGTGGTGCTCCTGGTCGTCAACGCCTTCTTCGTGGGCGCCGAGTTCGCTGTTATCTCAGCTAGGCGTTCGCAGATCGAGCCCAAGGCGGAAGCCGGCAGCAAAGCCGCGAAGACCACGCTGTGGGCCATGGAACACGCCACGCTGATGCTGGCCACCAGCCAGCTGGGCATCACCGTGAGCTCGCTGGTGATCCTGAACGTCTCCGAGCCGGCGATCAAACACCTGCTCGAGATACCACTCAACTCATGTCGCTCTCCGCCGAAGCGATCGGAATCATCGCCTTCGTCACCGCCCTGCTGCTGGTGACCTTCCTGCACGTGGTCCTTGGCGAGATGGTCCCTAAAAACATTGCATTCTCCGTGCCAACCCGTGCCGCGCTGCTCCTCGCCCCGCCACTGGTGATGGTCGCCCGGATCCTAAAGCCGGTCATCTGGACCCTGAACGGGATCGCGAACTCCATCCTGCGGCTCTTCAAGGTCGAACCCAAGGATGAAGCCACCAGCGCCTACACCCTGGACGAGGTGGCGAACATCGTGGAGCAGTCCACCAGGGCCGGGATGCTGACCGACACCAGCGGCACCCTGACCGCGGCGTTCGAATTCACCGCCAAGACCGTGGCGGACGTGGAGGTGCCCATCCGCGAGATGGTGCTCCTGCCGGCCTCCTCGACGCCGGCGGACATCCAGCGCGCTGTGGCGGAGCACGGCTACTCCAGGTACATCCTCACCGACGACGACGGCGTGCCCTCGGGCTATCTGCACCTGAAGGATGTCATGGACCTGACTTCGCCGGAAGCGTTCACAAAGCCCGTGCCGGCCAAACGGATCCGGCGGCTGGCTTCAACCTACGGCGGCAGCGAACTCGAAGACGCCCTAGCCGCGATGCGCCGCACCGGGGCCCATGTAGCCCGGGTCTTCGACGCGCAAGGGAACACCACCGGCGTCCTCTTCCTCGAGGACATCATCGAAGAGCTCGTCGGCGAAGTGCAGGACGCCACCAGCGATAAAACACGGCCCGTCGGGCCACCCAGCTGGTGCCCATCGTCGCCCCCTTCCGAGTCGCAACCGGCATGCCTCTCCAGCAGCACCCGCACAACGTAGGGGCTTGTGAAAAAGTGAAATCTCTAATGCTTGTGGCTCGTCCGGGGACCGGCTGGCAGGCTGGCGTCCGGCCCTGCTGTGGGTGACCCCTGAAATATCTGGCCCGTCAGTGACGGTGCCCTTCGGGGCCTTCGGCCGCCAACGCTCGTTCCGCCCACGGAACCAAACTTGGCGGCTTACGAGACCTTCAGGAGTGCCGGGCCTAAAAGGGTGGTTCCTGGTTCGGGATCTTATGCAATCTTGATGGTCCCTGACCGGGAGGCGTTAAGGAAGCGTTAAATATTCTGATCACGCGGCCGCCCCAGGGCAGCCGTTGCTAGTGTCGGCAGTGGTCGGAGCATTGTGCCGGTCGCGGAAAGGCAGACATGACCACGCTGAGCGGTCCCCCGGCTGATCCTTCAGCTGCAAGGCCCGGCGGGGTGCGGCGTTCCGGGGCTGACTCCTGTTCGGCCTTCAGGACTCCAAGGGCATCGGGGTCTGAGGAGGATCGGTACGGAAGTTCACGGTAATTTCCCCGCTAGGAACTGGAACGCTTCTCCAAGGACCGCCTGGTGATCAGGGCGCAAGGTTCAAAATGGGCCGTGCAAATGCGGGAACGGAGATCCGGTGGAAGCAGGCTGCCTGTCGGGCCTTTCCGGAGGACCGCCCGGGCGGCGTCGTGTCGTCTACGCCGTGCTGGTTCCGAACAGCATTCCGAGCAAGTAGGTGACAGCAGCTGCGCCGTACCCGATGGCGAGCTGGCGTAGTGCCATTTTCAACGGAGCCCCGCCGGACAGCAGCGCGACGATGGCGCCGGTGGCCAATAGGGAAAGGCCGACGATGATTCCTGCGACGATCAGAGCAGTGATGCCCTGCAGACCGAAGAGGTAAGGGATTACGGGCAGGATGGCACCGGAGGCGAAGAACAGGAAGCTGGACATGGCCGCGCCCAGACCCGTGCCGACGGCTTCGTGTTTGTCGTCTTCCGGGGTTGGCACGCTCGATTCCCTATGTGGGCTTTGCAGCGTCTCAGCGGCCTTGGCATCCGCCTCGCCAGGGGTCATGCCTCGGGCACGGTACAGGAGGGCACATTCGTTGGCGTTGACGTTCAGGTGGGGAAGTCGCTCGTGAGCGTCCTCGTTCGGGGTTGATGCTTCGAGCAGTTCGCGCTGGGATTGGACGGAGATGTATTCTCCTCCCCCCCATTGGAGATCGGCCCGGTGTTCTGCCGGGGCAGGAATCAGTCCTGCCCGCTCACGGAACGCCCGCAAGTACACGGTTGCATGGATACACGAATGGATGTAATTTTGAAGGATGGAAACCCTCACGCACGCCCCGGTGCTCGCGCGGTTCGGCTACGCGGTCTCGGATCCGACCAGGGCCAGGATTCTCCTGGCCCTTTCCGGGGAAGCTGCGTACCCTTCTGAGCTTGCCGACGCCCTGGGCGTGTCGCGGCAGAGCATGTCCAACCACCTGAGCTGCCTTCGCGGCTGCGGGCTGGTGGTGGCCGTCCCGGACGGACGCCGGAGCCGTTACGAACTGGCCGACGCGAGGCTTGCTCACGCCATTTCGAACCTGGTCGGAGTGGTCCTGGCCGTCGGCCCGGCCTGCTGTGTTCCCGATGGCGACTGCTTGACATGACAGCCCTTCAGGTTCCTGCCTGCCGGGTCCAGGGAGCCGGGCCCCGGGGATGCTGTGCGCGCTGCGGATCCGCGCCCGGTTCGCGGGCCGTTGCCCGCACCCGGCGGCGCAGAAACGACTAACCCGGCAACTGCCATCCGGCTTCGATTGCCCCCCACCCCACGACACGATGGAGACACCACGATGAGCGACGCCTGCTGCAGCCATGACGAACCTGCTGCTTCCGGGACAGCCGAAGATCAGCATGAGGAGAAGTCCGGGTTCTGGCAGAGCAGGGAGATCCGCGCAGCGGCTGCCGCGGGCGTGCTCTTGTTGGCGGCCTGGATCGCCTCTGCGTCCGGTGCCGGGGAATGGGTGACCCTGCCTCTGGAGACGGCGGCGCTGCTGGTCGCCGGCTGGACGTTCGTCCCGTCTGCCCTGCGCCGGCTGCTTCAGGGCAAGATCGGCGTGGGAACGCTGATGACCATCGCGGCCATCGGTGCTGTGGCACTCGGCCAGGTCATGGAAGCGGCGACACTGGCGTTCCTGTACGCCATTTCCGAAGGGCTGGAAGAGTACTCGCTGGCGCGGACCCGGCGCGGGCTGCGGGCCCTGCTGGATCTGGTCCCGAAGGAAGCCACCGTGATCCGCGGGGGCCTTGAGGTGACCGTAGACCCGAACACGCTGGTCATCGGCGACCGGCTCATCCTGCGCCCGGGTGAACGCCTGGCCACCGACGGTACCGTACTGACCGGACGAACCGCCCTGGACACCTCGGCCCTGACCGGTGAATCGGTCCCCGTCGAAGCGGGCCCGGGCACTGCGGTATTTGCCGGCTCGATCAACGGCACCGGACCGCTGGAAATCGAGGTCACGAGCACGGCGGAAAACAACTCGCTGGCCAGGATCGTGCACATCGTCGAAGCCGAACAGTCACGCAAGGGCACCAGCCAACGCCTGGCCGACAGCATCGCCCGCTGGCTGGTACCCGGCATCCTCATCGTCGCTGCGCTGATCGCCGGCTATGGCCTGATCGTCGGGGAACCGGCTCTGTGGATTGAGCGGGCCCTGGTCGTCCTGGTTGCGGCGTCCCCGTGCGCCCTTGCCATCTCCGTTCCCGTGACCGTCGTTGCATCCGTTGGGGCCGCCAGCCGGATCGGTGTCCTGATCAAGGGCGGCGCCGCGCTGGAGTCCCTGGGCCGGATCCGCACCATCGCCCTGGACAAGACCGGGACCCTGACCCGGAACCAGCCAGCCGTGGTCGAGGTCGTCGCCGTGGAAGGCTCCTCGAAGAACCACGTCCTGGCCGTGGCCGCCGGACTGGAATCACGCTCCGAACACCCCCTGGCGAAAGCCATCCTGGCCGCCACCCCCACGCCGCCGGCCGCGGCGGACGTGGAAACCGTCCCCGGCGCCGGGATCCAGGGTCTCGTCGCAGGCACACCCGCCCGGCTGGGGCGTCCGGGCTGGCTCGACGCAGGGATCCTGACAGCGGATATCACCAGGATGCAGAAGTCCGGGGCGACCGCCGTCCTGGTCGAGGAATCCGGCCAACTGATCGGCGCCATCGCCGTCCGCGATGAGCTCCGGCCCGAAGCCGCCGCCGTCGTCGCCGAACTGGCCCGGAACGGCTACCAGACCGTCATGCTCACCGGGGACAATACGCTCACAGCCGAAGCGCTGGGCCGGGAAGCCGGTATCACGCAGGTCCACGCCGACCTCCGCCCCGAGGACAAAGCCGGGATCATCCGCACACTCCAGGCCCGGCACCCGGCAGCCATGGTCGGTGACGGGGTGAACGACGCGCCGGCATTGGCCACCGCCGACGTCGGAATAGCGATGGGCGCGATGGGCACGGACGTCGCCATTGAAACAGCCGATATCGCCCTGATGGGTGAGGACCTGAACCACCTGCCCCAGCTGCTCCTCCATGCCCGCCGGACCCGGTCCATCATGCTGCAGAACATCGGCATGTCCCTGGCCCTGATCGCCGTGCTGATCCCGCTGGCGCTGTTCGGGATCCTCGGCCTGGCCGCCGTCGTCCTCATCCATGAACTCTTTGAAATTTTCGTGATCGGCAACGGCGTGCGCGCCGGGCGCGTCAAGTCACTGCGTCCCGCCAACGCGCCGGTATCGCTGCACGCCGCGCCAGTTTCGGTGTGAGCACCGCAACCGTTCGGCGCCCGCGCAGGGGGCGGGCTGTCCTTGGCCTCGGTGCCGTTGCCCTGGCCGCGGTGGACCTGCTGGTCAAGATCCTCGTGGTTCTGACTTTGGCTGATGGCAGGGTCCTGGACTTCGGCCCGGTCAATCTGCGGCTGGCCTATAACACCGGCGTCGCGTTCAGCCTCGGCTCGTTCCTGTCCCCCTGGGTGGTGGCCGCTGCGACCGCAGGGATCGTGACGGCTCTGGCGGTGTTCCTCTACCGTGCGGCCCCCCGGTCCGGCCCGGTCTCCCGGGCCGGAGCGGTCTTCCTTCTGGGCGGCGCCCTGGGGAACCTAGTGGACCGGATGGACGGGGCAGGGGTGGTTGATTACCTGCACACCGGGTGGTTCCCGACGTTCAACCTTGCCGATGTTTTCGTCGTGGGCGGGGTCGGGCTGCTGGTTCTGGGATCGATGCGCGCCTCTTCCCCGGCACAGGAAGGCGCCTGACCGGTGGGCATTGGTGAATATTTTGCCTCGATGGTGACATCCGGGGCGCTGGTCCTGGCGTTGCCGCTGGCGGCCGCGGCGGGGCTGGTGTCCTTCCTGTCTCCGTGCATCCTGCCGCTGGTACCCGGCTATCTGGGTTTCGTCTCAGGGCTCACGGACCCGGCCCAACCGCGTAACCGGCGGCGCGTCCTCTCAGGGGTGGCACTGTTCATCCTCGGTTTCGGCGCCGTGTTCACCCTGTATGGGGCCGCTTTCGGAGCCATCGGTTCGTGGCTGATCCGATGGCAGGATCCCCTGATGCGGGTGTTGGGCATCGTGGTGATCCTCATGGGACTGGTCCTGCTCGGACGGTTCTCCTGGCTCCAGCAAACCCGGAAATTCCAGGTTCCCGGGGGCAGCGGCCTCGCCGGCGCCCCGCTCCTGGGAATCGTCTTCGGCCTCGGATGGACGCCCTGCATGGGCCCGACCCTCAGCGCCGTGCTCAGCCTGAGCGTCACCGCCGGAAGCGCTTGGCGCGGGGCGCTACTGGCCTTTGTCTACTGCCTGGGCCTGGGCATCCCCTTCGTCCTCGTGGCCCTGGGCCTGAACTGGGTTTCCAGGGTCCTGGCGGTGGTGCGAAGGCACATCCGTGCCGTGAACATCGGCGGCGCCGTTATGCTCATCGTCCTGGGCGTCCTGATGGTTTCCGGGCTGTGGGTGCAATGGATCTACCAGCTGCAGAACCTGGCCGGGACGTTCCTGATGCCCGTCTGACGCACCGCACCCCGGCAGACAATATGACCAGCAAAGGCCAAGGAAAATGAACAAACAATCCCAACCGCCCCGGCGTCCCGGACGTCGCACGATCTTGGGCATGGGCGCGGCAGTGCTTGCCCTCGCCGGGTGCGGAAGCCAGGACGTTCTGACCGCGCAGGCCAAGGCCGGGGACAACAAGAACTACATCGCCGGCGACGGGTCCGTGAACGAATACCCGCCCGGGTCACGCGGCTCCCGGGTGTCCCTGGAGGGCCAGCTCTTCAACGGGGAGAAAGTCTCCTCCCGGGACTGGGCGGGCAAGGTCGTGGTGCTGAATTTCTGGTACGCGGCCTGCGCACCCTGCCGTGCGGAGGCGCCGGATCTGGCCGCCCTGCACACCGAGTTCAAGGACAAGGGCGTGCTGTTCTACGGTGTCAACGTCCGCGACGACGCCGCAACGGCGGAAGCCTTCGAGCGGACCTTCAAGGTTGAATACCCCAGCTTTGACGACAGGGACGGCGGCATCCTGCTCGCCATGACCGAGTACGTCCCGCCCCGCGCGGTCCCCACCACCCTGGTCCTGGACACCGAAGGCCGCGTCAGCGCCCGGATCCTCGGGATCTCGCAAAAGGGAACCCTGAAAGCCCTGATCACCTCCGCCGCGGCCGGATCCTGAACCGGACCGCGGCGGATCGACCCGAAGGACTCCCGCTCCCATGACCAGCGTCTCAAAATCCACACTGACAATGAAACCTGCCGACGGTAGCGCCACCTCAGCCCCCGCGCAGCCGGACATTCCCCTCCTGACCCGCAACAAGCCCTTTGGCTGGCTCCTGGTCATCACCGGTATCATCGGCTGGCTGGCCTCGGGCGCCCTGGTCCTGGAGAAACTCGAGGTCCTCAAAGACCCCGGCTACAAAACCGTGTGCGACGTCAACCCCTGGATTTCCTGCGGCCAGGTCATGCAGACCTGGCAGAGTTCGGTTTTCGGGTTCCCCAACATGTTCATCGGAATCGTGGCCTTCGCCATCATCATCACCACCGGCATGGCGTTGCTCTCCGGTGCAACCTTCGCTCCCTGGTACTGGGCCGGGCTCCAGGCCGGCGTCACCCTTGGGTTTGCCTTTGTCGTGTGGCTGTGGTCCCAGGCCTTGTACTCGATCCATATCCTCTGCCCCTTCTGCATGATCGTCTGGGCGGCCATGATCCCCCTGTTCGTCTGGCTCACCGCCCGGAACATTACCCATGGAGTCATCAAAGTACCCGCACCTGCGGCACGCATCATCGGCGAGTCCGGCTGGATCATCACCGCCCTGCTCTACGTGGCCGTGACGGCGAGCATTTTCTTCGCCTTCCTCCACATCTTCGTGGGCACCTCAGGCTTCTGAAGAGAGGCCCGGGGAACCCGCCGATGAAACCCTGGGATAGGGACCTCCCGCAGCGACGCCGGGCCGGCGTGACGGGGGCCTCCGCCTGCGGACTTCCCCCGCACCTTTTCGGTCATGTGCCGACGCTGCACCCCCAACAGCATCGGCCACAGCCCACCTCACCGGCAGCCGAAAAGCCCAGCTCGTGCAATTCCTGGACTTCGAATGCGAAGCATGTGGCGCCGCGGAACCGCTGGTCCAGAAACTCAAAGCGGAGTACGGCGACCGGATCACCTTCATCCACCGCTACTTCCCGCTCCCGGGACACCTATACTCCGGCAACGCCGCCCTGGCCGTGGAAGCCGCCGCCCAGCAGGGTAAATACACCCAGATGCACGCGAAGATGTTCGAGACCCAGCTCCAATGGGGTGAGAAGCAGGATTCCCAAGCGGCCCTGTTCCGGACCTTCCCCCAGGAGCTCGGGCTGGACATGGCAGCTTACGATGCCGCCGTGGCCGATGAAAAAACCAAGGACCGGATCCGTCAGGACATTGCCGACGGCAAAGCCCTGGGTTGTGACCGGCACACCCACCTTCTTCCTCAACGGCGAAAAGCTTGCCCTCACCAGTGAAGAAGATTTCCGCCAGAAACTGTCCGACGCCGCAAAATAGCCGGACACTCCCCGGCGCAGTACGTTCAAGGGGGTGGCCCGGTTCGGACGGCAGTCACCGTGGCGGCATCATGCGGTCCCGCAAACATGAGATTGCACAGACAAGTGAGAGGTTGCGGTGATTGAGGCTTACAGCGCGCATCAGGTCAGCAAGGGACGGACGCCTGACACTGGAGGTCCTGGAAATGCCAGACCTTGTGGTCCACGCGAAGTCGTTTGGGGACATCCCCGAGGCCCCTTGGTGCGGCCGCTGCTGACTCCGTTGGCCGGCCATCAATCGATTTTGAGGTTGACATAACCCTTTAGCACCTATGTGGACTTGCTTCGGGTTGAGCCACGGGATCGAATTTTCCAGTGAGGTGAAGAACCGTGGGAAAAGGCGGAACGTGGACAATTACGGAAAAATCCGCAAGCACCCGATCCACAGGGGTGGATCCAAGCAACCCAAAGGAATGATCCCGTCGCTTTCCCGCGCGCCTACGAGCAGGCAATTAGGCTTAGCTACAAAGCGCTGGGGGGAACTAAAGATGAAACCAATCACTATTGAGGGCGGCAAGGGCACCGTGGAGCTCGGTGACGACGAAGTTCTCCACCTCGTGTGGAAGTCGGGGACGGTTCTGGAAGCCGCTGACGTCCATGCGGCGATGGCAACGGTTAAAGAGATGGTCGGCGGTGCCGAGTACCCGATGTTGATCGACATATCGAACACCCAAGCGGTGACCCGCAAAGCCAAGTCTTCAGGATCAAGTGCGCCGCTTCGCGGATTGCCCTCCTCGGATCAAGCCCGGTCAACCGCGTCATAGCCAACTTCGCCACGGCACGGCGGACACTTCCGTGTCCCACCCGGTATTTGCGCCCGCAACGAGGCTACGTCTTGGCTTCTCCAGATACGTCTTCTCTGATACTGGCCATGGCTTCTGGAGTCGGGAGCTGGTGGAAGGCTTTCGGGAACACGCCTAGTCGATGCTCGATTGGGGTTATTGGCCGTAGCAAGTGGTCTTAGGGTTTGGAGCCAGGGGCAAGTACCTCCACTTTCAAGGAACACGTACCGGTTACTCGCGCGCATTGCAGGTAGAGTCCCTAGGCTGGGTGACCGGAGCTGGCGATGAAGGCGTCCGTCTGAAATAACGAACGCCACCACCAGCCGTCGCCAGCTCCATACTCACACTGTCTTCGACGGGGGATGCTTCAGGGCAGAAGCTAAGCTCAAGATTGAAGCAACAGTTCCCGATGATGGGTAAAACTTCTTCCACCTCAATGGTGGGCCTTTTTAGAGTGTCCCTACAGGCGCTGCCAGTGGGCATTCGCGGAAGTGATCACGTCAAGGGGGACGTATGAGCATGGATATTCCGGTGACTAACGAAGTAGCTGCAGCGGCGCGGGCCAAGGAGCGAACTCCCGTTCCGGTTCCACGCAGGACGCCCTTGGCCAGACCCCGCCGAGTTCAACAAACTCAGCCGGCCAGGGGCCGTGAACACGAGGTGCGGCGGCTCATGCGCGATCTTGCTGCCCTTGCGGCCTCACGTCGTCCACAGGTTCCGTAGGGCGTATTCCCACTGGGGCGGCCGGTTCCTTCCACATAAGCAAAGGGGCCACGGCATGTTGCCGTGGCCCCTTTGCTGTGACGCCGGAGTCTCTAGCGGCGGGTGTCCTTTTACCCATCTGTGCCGCCGTGTTTCCGGGGAACTTCTTCGCTGATGTCGGGCCCGGACATTGCTGCGCCGCGGTTGGCGTCGGTGATGGGCTCGCGCTCCACCCGGACTTCTTCGCGCTCCACCGGGATGGTCTTAGCTTAGTGACGTTCTGGGTGGTGACGTACTTCCGCAGCCGCGCCCGGCTGGTGGCCTCGCGCTCCTTGCCGACACGCAGCTGTCCCTCTGAGCGGGTCATCGCATCATCGGTCGTTGGACCGGAAGTGTCCCGGCCTACCGTTGCGCGCGCAGTGGTGTCGTAGTCCCGCGCCGTTCCAGTAGTGGTGGTGTCGATATCGGCGTAATTGCGTCCGCCCCCAAGGCGGTAGTGCTCGTAGAGCCGGTCCTCTTCAGCCGGATCCAGGTGTCCGTCCGGGTCGTGCCCGGGGCGTCCTTGACCTGGTCCTTGGTGTAGGGGACGACGAGATGCTCGTCTTCAACACGGGCTTCCTGTACCGGGACTAATGACTCGCTGGTCCCGAACAATCCTGTCTTGACCGTGACCCAGTTGGGCCGGCCCGTCTCGTCGTCTGTGTAGACCTGGCCGACGCCGCCGATCTTTTCGCCGTCGGTGCCGATAACGTTGCCTCGTCCGGCGAGCAGGCGGTCAATATATTCATTGCTGATCATGAGGACTCCTTAAGGACTCTCGATCTGGTTGCCTTCATCGTGTTCCCCTGGGGCACTTCCCCTGTCGGACTGCGTCCTCCGGGGGTCGGACTGCGTCCTCCGGGGGTCGGACAGCGCCGTATGGCGACGCTGACGATGTTGCCCTTCCATCCAACCCACACGGCGCAGGAAATAGCAAGCATGCTTACTACCTGAATTAAGGGCCGGATTTGATGTACGGGTTGATGCAGTTGAAATGCACTTTCCCGGCCACCTTTTCACCGCAACGGTTCCCTTCACCCTCGCCCCCGCGTCTGGTACCAAAGGCCCCTGGCTATGTGGCTCTACCGGCCGTAGGCTGAGGTCATCCATCAGACGTAGGAGGCACGGTATGCCCACAGTAGAACCCATGACTAAGCCTTGATCCACCGATACTGATCGGGGCGCCGACGGCGGTTTAAACCGAGAATGCCCGTCTTTTCAAGGAAAATGGAGCTTGTCTAGAACCCATTGGCCACGAAAAGAGAGGCATCTCGTAGGTGCAAGTTTCGCATAAGCCGTCCGCGGTGTCAGTTTCCTTCGATGAGCCGAACCTCGTGTCGGCGGCCGGGCTCCTGCCGGTCATGACGCTGGCGCGGGACGCCGGGCTGCATGAACTGGGCGATGAATGGCTGAGCGTTCCCACGGATAAGGGTGCAAACGCCGGGCTGAAGGTCGCGTCCCTGGTGGCTGGGATGGTCGCAGGCGCGGACTCGATCGATGACATGGCCCTGCTGCGCCACGGCGGAATGAAGCGGGTCTTCAACG
>NZ_JAMKFI010000012.1:0-4971 GCF_024494415.1 Pseudarthrobacter sp. R1
TAATGGTTGTCCGGCGGTGACCTACTCTCCCACACCCTCCCGGGTGCAGTACCATCGGCGCTGTGGGTCTTAGCTTCCGGGTTCGGAATGGGACCGGGCGTTTCCCCCACGCTATGACCGCCGTAACCCTTGCTAATCCATAAAAACAAATCGGTATCAACAAACTTGGCACACTATTGAGTTCTCAAACAACAGACACACCCGGCACCACCCAACCAAACGGTTCAGGATCGCTCCGGAGCAACTTTTCAAACTTACCCGGTTCCAAGCAGCGAAGCAAATCAGCGTTTCCGCGACCCGCACTACCCACAACCAGCCCCACCCAAGACCAGCACACCAAAAGGCGAACCATTTTCAGGCCGTTCATAAAGGGGGGATTAGCCGCCATCTTTCCGCTTCAGCGGCGGCGACTCAGAAAACAATACACCCCCCAAGCCCACCCCGCAAATCCACCCCAACACCCACCCCACACCCCCAAAAACCACAGAATCCCGCGGAATTCCCAACGCACAACCCCCAAGACAAGCCCACCCCACCACCAAAACCACACTATGGACTGGCTCACACCCCCAGTACGTCAGCCCCGGACCCTAAAAGTCAGCATGAAATCAGCTTCCCGGGGCTTGAGTCGGTACTGCTCAAGCACGCCGGGACCACAGGCGGCGGTTCCCACACCCCGAAGCGCATGGTCCACGTACACGTAACTCCTGCCATCAGCCGACAAGTCCGGACGGTGAGCCGCTGCGTCCAAAATGTCCTGGCCGTAGGGCCGGACAGTTAAGGCAAAGGGATCTCCGGAAATCTCGAGCGTATTGTCAGTGAGCTCCAGGGCGGCCCGCCGCACCCCTGATCTCGCCCCGGATTCCTGCGGCCGCACGTAGTCCACGTCCCAGTCGGCCAGCGGCAGCGAGAACCAACCCAGCCTTGCCCCCTGCCCCGTATCGGGGTAGCTCTGGTGAGGGCCCCTGCCGAACCACGTAACCGACGTGGTCTCTTCGCCCAGCACGATTTCCAGTCCAATCCGCGCCCACTCCACCGGAAAGCCGCGGTTGACCCATTCGCCGTCAGGCCTGACCTGCGTCCGGAGTGCAACCGTTGTACCGTCGCTGCTCCAGGTGTAGTCCACCAACACGCCATATTGCTTGTCGGCGGCACTCACGCGGGTGCGAACCGTCAAGGCTTCTCCATCCTCAGAGGAAGCCTCCGAGCTGATGCCGAGCAACCGTGTATGGAGGCGGTTCAGCCCGGCATCCGTCCACTGTGTGGCGAGAGGTCGCTCGTCGGCACCGCCCCACTCCCTGCCCAGGTCATTGTCGGTAGGGGGCCACCACAATGCCAGGCTCATCTTCTCGACGGGGACGCCGCCGATGGAGGTGGGCATACCCGTGACGCGGCTGAAAGCCACCGGTCCCAGGCTGAGCTCGGTTTCCTGGACGAGCACGGGTTCATCCGGTACGGGCTGAATCGCGGCGCCAAGCCCCCGAGCCGCCTGTCCCCAGGCAACTTCGTGCCCTGCCGGTGCCCACGCTGAATCAGCGGCAAGGACCGCGCTGACGGTAAGTACCGCTGGCTGGTCGTCGGGCAGTGAATCTGCGAGGGCAGCAAGACTGGCGGGCAGCTCCACAGCTGCCTCGGCCTGAGGCGCCACGGCCGCAACGTCCACAGTGCCGGCGTCGATCGGCACGCCGTCGGACTCGACTACATACCGGAAGCTGTAGGCGCCGGTGCCAGCGAAATCCTGCCCATTGCGGACCGTGAAGCCCGACCAGTCAGCGGCCACGCTGATATGCAGCGGTTCGATGACTTTCTTGAAGTCCAGCAGTCCCGGCCTGGGATTGCGGTCCGCGTCCACCAGCCCATCGGTGACAAAGTTGCCGTCGTGCACTTGCTCCCCGAAGTCCCCGCCGTACGCGTAGTGCTTGCCGCCCCCGGGAGTGGCGACAGTGATGCCGTGCTCCAGCCATTCCCAGACAAAGCCGCCCATCAGTCGCGGGTACCGTTCGAAAAGCTCCTGGTACTCACTCATGCCGCCGGGGCCGTTGCCCATGGCGTGTACGTATTCGCACAGCACAAAGGGCATGGCCCGGCGTCGGGAATCCAGTGCGGAGTTTTCCAGGGCCGGCTCTATCCCCTGTCCGATCAGTGCCGTTTCCGCCTGGCTGGCGTACATCCTTGAGTAGACATCCACATGCGCGGAAGACCAGTCTCCTTCGTAATGGATGGGGCGGGACGGGTCCCGGTCCTTCGTCCAGCGGGACATGGCGGCGAGGTTCCCGCCGGTGCCCGCCTCATTGCCGAGCGACCACATGATCACCGCCGGGTGGTTCTTGTCCCGCTCGACCGTGCGCCGCATACGGTCTACCAGCGCGGCTTCCCACTGCGGGTCATCGCTAGGGTTTTGCGCCCAGCCGGCGCTTTCGAAGCCGTGGGTTTCCAGGTCGCACTCCAGCACAACGTAGAAGCCAAGCTGGTCCGCAAGCGCCAGGAACTCCGGGTGGGGCGGGTAATGGGACGTCCGGATGGCGTTGATGTTGTGCTGCTTCATGAGCCGCAACTCAGCCTCCACCACATCCCTGGGGACTACCCGGCCAAGGCGCGGATGGTGCTCATGGCGGTTGACGCCGCGCAGCAGGATCCGCCGCCCGTTGACCTTGAACTGGGCGTCTTCAATGGCGATGCTGCGGAAGCCGACCTGTAGTGCCACGGCCTCGGCGGGAGTGCTGACCGTTGCCTCGTAGAGCCTGGGCACCTCAGCGGACCACGGCTCGACGGCGGGGAGCCGCACCTCGGTGCCTGCGGTCAGTTCCAGGTTCAGTTCCGGAACGCGGACGACGGCGTCAATCGCCTGTCCGCCCCGGCTTGCCTCCATCCGGAGGACGCCTTCGCCGGTGCGGTGGTCGTAGTCCGCGTGCACAAAGACATCATCGATGCCGTCGGCCGGCCGCGCCTGCAGGGTAACGTCGCGGAAGATGCCGGGGAGCCACCACATGTCCTGGTCCTCCACGTAACTGGCGGCCGAGAACTGGGCGACGCGCACGGCCAGCGTGTTCGTTCCCTGCTCCAGGATTCCGGAAACGTCGAATTCGTGGGCAAGCCTGCTGCCGCGCGTCGTTCCGAGTTCCACTCCGTTCAGCCACACTGTTCCGGCGGATTCGATGCCGTCGAACCGCAATAGGGCATGCGGAAAAAATTCGGGCCCGGCCTCAAAGACCACCACGTGGTCCCCGATGGGATTTGCCTCGGGAACGTGTGGCGGCTCCACGGCAAACGGGAACTGGACGTTGGTGTAGGCAGGGGCGCCGTGCCCGTGCATCGGCCAGCTGGACGGAACGGGCAGGCTCTCGAAGCCGCTCAGGTCCTTCCCCAGCTGCCAGCCGTCCTCCGGTGCCAGCCGGATTCCGGGGCTGAGCCTGAACTGCCATTCCCCGTTGAGTGACAGCGTTGGTGCATCAGTGTTCAGGAAGGCGCGCGCCGGGAGGCTGCCGGCGCCGGGCTCCAGGGAGGACAGCTGCCGCACGCCCTCCGCACCAATTTCGAGGCTGACGGCGGGCGAACCTGCCGCCAGATCTGGGCTGCCGGCGGGGGCGGCGGGCGATTGAACTGACATGTGCTTCCTTGCTGGTCTGTCGGAAGGGTTGCAGGCGGACGGCGTTCCCTTGGGGGAAAATACTACGTGAACGTTCACGGGCCGCACACCGAGCTTAGTCGACTTTGTCCCGTTTGAGTAGGGTCAGGCTGACTGGCGAAGAACCAACTCGTGCCTGAGAACCAGCATGGCGTCTTCACTCCCGGCCTCCACAGTACCTGTCAGCAGGTTAGCCACGAGGTCGACGGCGGCGCGTCCAACTGCCCGCAGGTCGAGGGCGAGAGTGGTCAGCTCGGGTGTCAAGAGCTCCCCCAAAGGGATCCCGTCCATCCCGATTACTGCACAGTCTCCCGGCACCGTCTTGCCGGCGTCCTGCAGTGCTTTTAGCGCCCCTGCCGCCATGAGGTCGTTGAAGACCAGAAGCCCGTCAATTCCGCCGCGATCCTCGATCAGGGAGTGGACGGCTTCCCGCGCACCGGGGGCGGAATCAGCGGCCTTCCGTACCGTGAGCTCAATGCCCGCTTCCTTTGCTGCAGCGGCGACGGCCAGCCCGCGGGTGGTGGCCGGGCCCTCCTGGTCCGAATCAAGGTAGGCAATCTCCCGGCAGTGCGCGGCTTGGAGGCGCTCCAGGGCAGTCCGCGCCGCGTAGGAGTAGTCAAAGGAGATGCCGCCGGCCGCGTGGCCTGACGGGTCGTCGAGCACCACGACCGGGCGCCGGCCCATCATCGTCTGGGCATCACTCGAGCAGGCACCAAGATAGCCGACGAGCGCGTCGACCTGGGGTGCGAGGCGGGCGACGGCATCCAAGCCGCTCCCGCTGCCGTGGCCGAAGTCATCAACAACCACGTTCCAGCCGCGCTGTGTGGCCACTTCCACCACACTGGATGCGAAAGCAGGAAAGTAGGGGTTGGTAAGGTCCGGGATGGCAAGGCCCAGAGAGACCCGCGCGCCCTGCACCAGGCCCTTCGCAAACCGGCTCGGGGTGTAGCCCAACTCTGCCGCGAGCTGTTGAACCCGTTCCCGGGTTGCAGGACTGATTCCAGGCATGTCGTTCATGGCCCGCGTCACCGTCTGACGCGAGACTCCCGCGGCGGCTGCCACATCCAGAATTGTTGCTCTGCGGATGCGAGGTTCACGGGAGCTAGGGGTCATGACGGTAAGTTTAGGCGGGCCAGGGCTTTCGACTGCCGGGCTGCCATGGCGGTGTTTTGTGTGTTTAAATGTGGGAGGCCCCAACCTGGTGGTTGGGGCCTCGACCTAATGGTTGTCCGGCGGTGACCTACTCTCCCACACCCTCCCGGGTGCAGTACCATCGGCGCTGTGGGTCTTAGCTTCCGGGTTCGGAATGGGACCGGGCGTTTCCCCCACGCTATGACCGCCGTAAC
>NZ_JAMKFI010000013.1:0-690 GCF_024494415.1 Pseudarthrobacter sp. R1
GGCGGGAATCTTCATGGTTGCCGGGAAGGGCTGAACGCTGGGAATTGATGGTTTGAAGCGGTGCTTCTCGTGTGTTCCACAAGAATCGCAGCCAACCCACGGGAGTGGTGGGACAGAGAGTGAAGGAGCGAACGGTGAATCCGGGATGGCCCCTTTCTGTGCGTAGTGAGGACCCGGCGGGTATCGGGGAGAACATCAGGGATGGATCAGATTTGTGGGAGGAAGTATTCTCCCGGCGGAATCTGATGATCGCGTTGAAACGTGTTGAGCGTAACCGGGGTGCTGCCGGTGCTGACGGGCTGCGCACGGAGGAACTCCGTGCGTGGTGCTTGAGGCATTGGACAGAAACGCGGGAGGCGCTGGACGCGGGTACTTATGCTCCGGGCCCGGTTCGTCAGGTGATGATTCCCAAATCTGACGGCGGGCAACGGAAGCTTGGAGTGCCGTCCGTGCTGGATCGTTTGATCCAGCAGGCAGTCGCGCAAGTCCTGTCTCCGGTCTTTGATCCGGGGTTCGTGCCGGTCTCCTATGGGTTCCGGCCGGGCAGAAGCGCCCACGATGCGGTGAACGTCGCCAGGACGGTGATTTCACAGGGGTATCGGTGGGTGGTTGAGGTTGACCTGGATGCGTTCTTTGACCGGGTGAACCACGACGTGCTGATGGCCAGGGTTGCGCGGAAAGTGAAAGACA
>NZ_JAMKFI010000014.1:0-234 GCF_024494415.1 Pseudarthrobacter sp. R1
GCTTGTTATAGCCGGATTGGTGCGGGATGGCCGGGAACATGCCGGACAGGTGGATCCGGGAGTACCGGATCCACCTGCTCTCCGAGGAGAAGCCGAGCAGGTGCTGTGCCACGGCCAGACAGAGCAGTTCAGCGTCGCTCAACACCGGTTTCCGGCCCGGCCGGCCAGCCCTGGACACACCCAGGTCCGGCAGCACGTGGTCATCCAAATAGACGTAAAGTGTGGTCAGGAGAG
>NZ_JAMKFI010000015.1:0-234 GCF_024494415.1 Pseudarthrobacter sp. R1
CTCTCCTGACCACACTTTACGTCTATTTGGATGACCACGTGCTGCCGGACCTGGGTGTGTCCAGGGCTGGCCGGCCGGGCCGGAAACCGGTGTTGAGCGACGCTGAGCTGCTCTGTCTGGCCGTGGCACAGCACCTGCTCGGCTTCTCCTCGGAGAGCAGGTGGATCCGGTACTCCCGGATCCACCTGTCCGGCATGTTCCCGGCCATCCCGCACCAATCCGGCTATAACAAGC
>NZ_JAMKFI010000016.1:0-245 GCF_024494415.1 Pseudarthrobacter sp. R1
GGTGGCTACTGTCACCGCTGTGGTGCTTAGGACCCTTACAAACCGCCGCGCCTCCCGGGGCGGGGCAGCCCCTTCGGGAGCCTGACTCATAAGGCTTGCGCCCGGGTATGCCTGGCCTTCTGGCCGGTGTTCGCGCGGGAACACCGGCCAGACGTGGTTTCACATGCCCGGCGACCGGTCAGGCGGTCGGGCCGGCCTTTTTCCGGCGCAGCCACCAGGTGAGGCCAGCTGCTGCCGCCAGAAGC
>NZ_JAMKFI010000017.1:0-217 GCF_024494415.1 Pseudarthrobacter sp. R1
GGCGTTCGACGGCGGCTGGTCTGGGATGCTGCCGACCGGAGCCTCGAGCGCATGGACGGGTGAGAGACCGTTGGTTGCGGGAACACGTCAGGTGAGAGAGGGACCCGGGGGAAGCCCGCGTTAAGTGGGAGCGGGTCCTGGCCTCGTGCCGCGGTGTTTGTGTGTTAAATGCGGCAGGGCCCTGACGTCGTTTGTCAGGGCCCTGCTCGTAATGGTT
>NZ_JAMKFI010000002.1:0-118031 GCF_024494415.1 Pseudarthrobacter sp. R1
GGACTTCGTGGGCGAAGCGGACGCCGCATTCGTCGAAGACGTCCAGGATGGGGTTCCAGCGGTCGGCGAAGTCCTGGTAGCCGGCGTCGATGACTTTTTCGGGGACGGGCGGGAACATGGCGACGTACTGCCAGATGGAGGAGCCGGTGAATCCGACGACGGTGTCCACGCCCAGTGCCTTGGCGAGCCGGGCGGTGTGTTTCATTTCCTCGGCGGCGCGCTGGCGGACGCCTTCGGGGTCCCCGTCGCCCCAGACCTTCGCGCCGACGATGGCTTCGTGGCGGAAGTCGATGGGGTCATCGCAGACGGCCTGGCCCTTGAGGTGGTTGGAGATGGCCCAGACCTTCAGGTTGTACTTCTCCAGCACGGCGAGCTTGGATTCGACGTAGCCCGGTTCGTCCCAGCGCCAGGCGTCCAGGTGGTCGCCGGAGACGGCGATCTCCAGGCCGTCGTAACCCCAGCCGGACGCCAGGCGGGCTACTTCCTCAAAGGGCAGGTCAGCCCACTGGCCGGTGAACAAGGTGTAGGGGCGGGGCATGTCAGGCTCCTTCGGTGGTGGTTGCGGCAGGCCGGGCGGCGGGAGTGAGCTGGATGGTCGAGCTTTTTGCAGCGGCCGACTCCTCCACGGCATTCAGGATGCGCTGGACTGCCAGCCCGTCCTCGAACGACGGCGAAGGTTCAGTGCCGCCGTCGATGGCGAGCAGGAAGTCGCGGACTTCGTGGGTGAAGGTGTGCTCCCAGCCGATGATGTGGCCTTGCGGCCACCAGGCGTCCAGGTAGGGGTGCTCGGGTTCGCTCACCAAAATCCGGCGGAAGCCCTGCTCCCGGGCGGGCGCCGTGGCGTCAAGGAACCGGAGTTCGTTGAGGTTCTCCAGGTCGAACATGATGGCCCCCTTGTCGCCGTAGACCTCCAACTGCAGGGAGTTCTTCCGGCCGGTGGCCACCCGGGAGGCCTCCACTGAGGCGACCACCCCGGAGGCGAGGGTAAGCGTTGCCCAGGCGGCGTCGTCGACCGTTACGTCTTCAAGCCCCTGGGCGCCGGGCCGGCGGCGCACGAACGTCTGCAGCCGGCCCGAAACCTCCGTGACCTGGTCATCGAGCAGGAAGAGGACCTGGTCGATGGCGTGGGAGGCGATGTCCCCCAGCGCACCGGAGCCTGCGGTGTCCTTCGTCAGCCGCCAGGTCATGGGCGCGGACTCGTCGGCGAGCCAGTCCTGCAGGTAGGCCGCACGGACCTGGCGGACGGTACCGAGCCTGCCTTCTGCGATCAGCTCCTTCGCAAGGGCCAGGGCGGGAACGCGGCGGTAGTTGAACCCCACCATAGACTGCACACCCCTGGCCCTGGCTGCCTCGGCTGCGGCGGTGATGGCCTCAGCCTCGGCCAGGGTGTTGGCCAGCGGCTTTTCCAGCAGCACGTGCTTGCCGGCTTCGAGGGCAGCAATGGCAATCTCGGCGTGCATCCAGCCCGGGGCGCAGATGTCCACGATATGGATGTCGTCCCGGTCCAGCACGGAGCGCCAATCGGTGGCCGTTTCGTTCCACCCGTACTTTGCAGCGGCTTCCGAGACTGCGGCGGCGTCCCTGCCCACGAGGATTTTCTGTTCGAAGGCGGGGACCTCGAAGTAGCTTGCCACGTTCCGCCAGGCGTTGGAATGTGCCTTGCCCATGAAGGCGTAACCGATCATCGCTACGCCCAGCGGGCCCTTGTCGCTTGGCTCCTGGCTCATGCGGAAGCCCCAAGTGTCAGCGTTTCCGGGGCCCAGTCTTCGGGGAGCGCCGGCGACGGGGACGCCGAGCTGGCCACGTCCACGAACGTCCCGGATTCCACGGATTCATTGATGGAGACCATGGCATCCAGGACATGGTAGGCCAGCTCACCTGTGGCGCGGTGCGGGACACCTGCCCGGATCGACCTTGCCATATCCAGCACGCCCATGCCGCGGCCGTTCGCCGGGCCGGTGGCGGGGATGGTGGTCCAGTCCTCGTCGCCTGCGCGCCACAGCTTGATGTCGCCGTCGAAATAGTTGGGGTCCGGCAATGAGATGGTGGCCTCGGTGCCGGTGATCTCCACGAAGCCCATCCGCACGCGCGGAGACTCGAACGAGAACACGCTGTGCGAGGAAGCGCCGCTTTCGAACTGGGCCATGGCGGACACGTGGGTGGGGACCTCCACGGTGAACTCTTCGCCGGCTTTGGGCCCCGAACCGATCACGCGGACTTCTTTGGCCTTGGACCCGACGGCGGCCACTTTGCGGATGGAGCCGAAGGCCTGGATCAGCGTGGTGAGGTAGTAGGGACCCATGTCGAACAGGGGGCCGGCGCCGTGCTGGAAAAGGAATGCCGGGTTGGGATGCCATGATTCCGGGCCAGGGGTCTGGAACGTGGTCATGGCGGTGAGGGGGGTTCCGATATCGCCGCGCCCGATCAGCCGCAGTGCGGTCTGCAGGCCGGCGCCAAGGAACGTGTCCGGAGCGCAGCCGAGGCGGATTCCTGCGGCGTCAGCGGTTTTGAGCAGGCCCAGGCCGGATTCGCGGTCCAGCGAGAAGGGCTTCTCGGTCCAGACGTGCTTGCCGGCGTTTACGGCGGCCGTGGCAACTTCCACGTGGGCGGCCGGGATGGTCAGGTTGACGATGATTTCGACGTCCGGGTGGTTCAGCGCCTTTTCCACTCCGCCCCACTCGGGGATGCCGTATTCCTTCGCGCGGGCTTCCGCCGCCTCCTCGAAGAGGTCCGCGATCACGTGCACCTTGAGGTCCGGGAAAACGGTGAGGTTGTCCAGGTACTGCTTGCTGATGTTCCCGGCACCGATGACGGCAACGCCTACGGGACCGCGCCCGGTTGCGGCGTTCAGGGGCGATGCGGCGCTCATGCTTCTGCTCCTGCCGCGGCGGTGCCGGACTCCTGCAGGAACTTCAGGCTCTGGGCGATGCCGTCGAAGATGTCGCCGTCGTAGTCATCAAACTCCACCACTCCCGCTTCGAGCGACTTAGCTGCTGCGATGACGTCCAGGACCGCCACCTTGCCCTTGCCCGCCGGCAGTTGGGCCTTGGTGTCGGTGGTCAATGGCCCGTCCTTGATGTGGATGAACTTCACGCGGTCACCGAGCTTGGTGAGGATGTCCACGGGGTCCTGGCCGCCGACGGCCACCCAGTAGGTGTCCACCTCCAGAACCAGTTCGGGGTCCAGCAGGTCCGCGAAGTACTCCAGGGCGGTCCGGCCCTCGATGATGGACTCCAGCTCCCACTGGTGGTTGTGATACCCCACCCGAACGCCGTATTCGGCACCTTTTTTGGCTGCTTCGTTCAGCTGGGCGGCCGTCGCCTGGACGTCCTCCGCGGTCTGCCAGCGGTCTGCGGGAATGAACGGATCGATCACTGTGGTGATGCCGAGTTCCTTGGCTGCAGCGAAGATTTCGTCCTGGTCCTGGCTCAGTAGCGGTGCATGGCCGGAAGGCGCGGTGAGGCCGTTTTCCTTTAGGGCAGCCCCGAGTTCCTTGGCGGTGGCCACGAAGTTGTAGGGCTCAACCTGGGTGAAGCCGAGCTGCGCCACTTTTTTGATGGTGCCGGAAAGATCCTCCTGGATGGCGTTCCGCACGGTATAGAGCTGGAGGGAGTAGGACATGTGGTCTCCTGAGTTTTGTACTCGTTCCGGGTTGCAGGGAGTGGTCTCGGCCACAGCCCATTGGTCTACTGCAAAGCTAGGGCTACTTTTGCTTTGCGTCAAGCAAAAGTTGACCGCGTGACATGCAGAAGTAGGCGTGCTATCTATTTCCTATGACGAAGACAGCAGGCAGCAGTACCGCAGCGTCTGAGCCTGCCACAGCCCAGGGCGGGGCGGGCGACCTGTTCCAGCTCCTCCGCGACGGTAAAGCGCGGACGCGGGCCGAACTGGCGCTGACCACCGGTCTGGCGCGCTCCACCGTGGCAGCGCGCATTGACGCGCTCATCGCATCAGGACTGGTGGGCCCTGCCGGTGAGGCGAACTCGAGCGGCGGAAGGCCGCCGTCGCGCTTTGCTTTTAACCCCGCGGTGCGCGTGGTGCTGGCTGTGGATGTAGGGGCCACCCATATGATCGTCGCCGTCACGGACCTCAACAGCAATGTCCTCGCCGAACAGCGGCTGGGGCAGGACGTGGCGGACGGCCCGGAGGCCGTCCTGGCCCGGGCGGTCAAGGAGGGATTGTCGCTGCTGGCCGTGGCTGGGCGGGATGCCGCTGACCTGGCAGGTGTTGGGATCGGTTTGCCGGGACCGGTGGAGCATTCCACGGGCCAGCCCGTCAAGCCGCCCATCATGCCGGGCTGGGACGGGTTCGACGTCGTCTCCTACGTCCAGCGCTCCCTGCCGGTCCCGGTGCTGGTGGACAACGACGTGAACATCATGGCGCTGGGGGAGCGGACCGCGCACTGGCCCGAGGACGATAACTTCCTGTTCATCAAGGTGGCCACCGGAATCGGCTCCGGGATCATCAGCAGCGGCACCCTGCAGCGCGGAGCCAACGGTACCGCCGGCGACCTGGGCCACGTGCGGGTCCCCCGCGGCGACGACGTGCTCTGCCGCTGCGGCAACTACGGCTGCCTGGAGGCTTTGGCATCCGGTCCGGCGCTGGCGGCGGAGCTGAACCGGCAGGGAGTGCAGGCCGCGAAGGGCAGTGACGTACTGCGGCTTGTGGCGCAGGGAAACCTGCAGGCCATCCAGGTGCTGCGCCAGGCGGGCAGGGACGTCGGCGATGTCCTGGCCACCGTGGTCAATCTGCTCAATCCGTCTGTCGTGGTGATCGGCGGAAGCCTGGGCCAGGCCGGGGAACACCTGATGGCGGGCGTACGCGAGGTGGTTTACCGGCGCTCGCTGCCGCTGGCCACGGCCCAGCTTCGGATCGCACTGTCCCTGGCCGGTGACCGGGCTGCCATCCTGGGAGCAAGCCAGATGGTGACGCAACATGTGTTGGCCCCGGCAGCGATCGAGGCAACCCTTCAGGCAGCCGGGTAGCCGGCTGCAACCCCCTCAGCCGTACCGGAAAACAGGCTGAAACTGGCTCAGGCGGAGATCACGCGCACGGGTGAGCCCGCGAGCCAGGCCTTCACATCCTCCAGCGCCCCGCCGTAAAACTGCCGGTAGCTCTCCCGTGTGACGTAACCCAGATGCGGGGACAGCACCGTGTTGGGGGCACTGAGGAGCGGGTGGCCCGCGGGCAGGGGTTCGTGGTCGAAGACATCCAGCGCGGCGCCGGCGATCCAGCCTTCGGACAGGGCCCGCACCAGGGCGTCCTGGTCAACCAAAGGACCTCTTGCGGTGTTCACCAGGATGCCGTCGGGCCCCAGCAGCCGCAGCTCTGGTTCGCCCACTATGCCCTCGGAGCGGGGAGACAGGCGCAGGTGGAGCGTGGCGACGTCGGAATTTCGAAAAAGGTCCGTCTTGGACACCTTCCGCACCCCGGCCTCCGCCGCGTCCTCGTCTGCCAGGTTCTGGCTCCATGCAAGGACCTCCATGCCGAAAGCCTGGCCGTAGGCGGCAATCCTGCGGCCTATTTTGCCCAGGCCCACCACGCCCAAGGTCTTGCCCGCGAGTTCGAACCCCACCGTGCTCTGCCAGCCGCCGGAGCGGAGCGAGGCGTCCTCGGCGGGGATGTTGCGCGCAATCGCCAGGAGCAGTGCCCACGTCAGTTCCGGGGCGGCGGTGGGCGATCCGGGAGTACCGCACACCGTGATTCCGAGCTCTGCTGCCGCCTCGACGTCGATGGACGCGTTTGCCATGCCGGTGGTCACCAGAAGCTGGAGGGCGGGGAGCTTTTCAAGCACCTCCCGGGGGAAGGCCGTCCGCTCCCGCATCGCAATGATGATGGTGACACCTGCCAGGGCTGACACCAGCGCGTCCTGCGATGCGAACGGTTCCCGGTAGGAGGTGACCGCCACGCCGTCGGCCTCGAGGGAGGACCAGTCCGCGAAGCCGTGCGCCACGTCCTGGTAGTCGTCAAGGATGGCAAGCCGGTGCTGCATGGTGTGTCCTTCGTCCCGGAGTCTGCGGCTGTGATGTTCATCGTAAGGCAGGACCGGCACGCCGCCACGGGGAACTGCCGTGTTGGTGCCCGTGATAGCAATGGGGGTAATGAAACGAGATCAAACCCCCAAGCCCTGCCGGTGAGGGCCCGCTTCGTCGCCAGGATTCCGAACACCTGGATCCTGCTGGCCTGCATCGGGCTGCTGGCGCTGAACCTTCGCGGCCCCTTTGTGGCCGTGGCCCCGGTAGTGGATGTTATGCAGGCCGACCTGGGCTTTTCCCCGGTGGTGCTGGGGCTGCTGACCAGCATCCCGGTGCTGTGCTTCGCGCTCGCAGCACCCCTGGCCTCGCTGGTGGCCCGGGGGTATGGCGCCGAGTTCGCCGTGACCCTCACCATCCTGGGCGTGCTGGCCGGGGTCGTCATCCGTTCGGCCGGCGGCCCGGCACTGGTGCTGGCGGGGACAGTGGTGATTGGCCTTGCCATCACCATCGGCAACATCGCGGCGCCCCTCATCATCCGCCGCGACTTCCCGCCCTTGCGGCAGGGAACGGCCATGGGCGTTTACACGGCCGCGCTGAACGTTGGCTCCTTCCTGACCTCGATGGTCACGGCGCCGCTGGCCGAACTGGCGGGGTGGCGGCTGGCGCTCGCGTCGGTGGGGATCTTCGCCGTAGCGGCCATGGTGTGCTGGGCGCTCGCCGTCGGACTCCGCAATGCCTTCGTTCCTTCCCCCGCTGATGTTCCGGACGGCCCCAGGGACGGAACTGGTGCCGGATCGGCATGGACCACGGCGGGGCTGACGGCTGCGTTCGCAGGCCAGGCCTTCTCCTACTACGCCGTTACTGCCTGGCTGCCCAGCTACCTCAATGACGAACTTGGCATGTCCGCTGCTGCGGCCGGCGCGGGATCCTCGCTGTTCCAGGTGTTTGCCATTGTGGGCGGCCTCGGGGTGCCGTTCGCCGCCAAATACTTCAGTACGACGACGGTGGCCGTCACCTTGGGCCTGTTGTGGACCACCGTGCCGGCCGGGCTCCTGCTGGCCCCGGAGCTTTGGTGGCTGTGGTCCGTCTTTGGTGGGGTTGCCCAGGGCGGCGGGATTACGCTGATCTTCATCGCCATCATCAAGCTGGCCCGCGACCAGGTTGCCGCCGGCCGGATGTCCGCCACCGTCCAGGGGCTGGGTTACTGCTTCGGTGCCGTCGCTCCACCGCTGGTGGGATACGTGCACGACGTCTCAGGATCCTGGACACCGGCCCTGCTCCTTATTCTGGCGTCGGTGCTGACGTTCTTCCTTGCTGCCACCCTCTCCGTGCGGCGGGTGCCCAAGGGGCGGTAAGGCGTAACAGCAGCCCGCCGTCGTCGTACTTTCCCCCCAGGACGTCGTTGTGCTTCCCCCGCCGTCCTACGTTCCCCCCCGCCGTCCCCGGGACGCTCTCTCACTTGATGCCGCTTAACGGGTGACGCTCTCTCACTTTCTTCTGGAAAGTGAGAGAGCGTCCCTGGATTTGTTGCGTTATGTGCGACAGCGTCCGGTGTCGTGGCTAGTGGGGACGCCCGGCACCGGAGCTGCTCAGAGGTGCTCCGTCGCCGGGCCGGCCCTCCGGATTTCGGAGGTGCCTGTTGCGGAGGGCGTGCCGGCCCGGCGGACGGAAGTCTTGGTTATGCTGCAGCGAGCTCCTCTACCGATGCACGCTCGCGGGCTTCGGTGAGGTATCGGGCGTAGGCGGGGAGGGTAAGGAAGGACGGGAAATCCTGGGCCAGGGTGACTTCTTCGAAGATGTCGCGGGCGTCCTCGAAGCGGTCGCCGTCGAAGCGTTCGAGCCGGGCGAATTCCTGGTCCAGGAGCTCCTCGATCCACTCGTGGGTGATGATTTCACCATGCTCGGTGATGGCCCGGGCGTAGATCCACTGCCACAGCTGGGAGCGGGAGATCTCGGCGGTGGCGGCGTCTTCCATCAGGTTGTGGATCGCTACCGCGCCGTTGCCGCGGAGCCAGGATTCGATGTAGCGGATCCCCACTTCGATGTTGTTCCGGATGCCCTGCTCGGTGATAGTGCCTGTGGTGGCGGCCACGTTGATCAGCGCCCGGTCATCAGGGGTGACGTCTTCGCGGTGGCGGTCCAGCTGATTGGGCCTGTCGCTGAGGATGTTGTCGAACACTTCGCGGCAGACCGGCACGAGGTCGGGGTGGGCCACCCAGGAGCCGTCGAAGCCGTCGTTGGCTTCGCGGGTTTTGTCCGCGCGGACCTTTTCGATGGCGTTGGCATTCGCTTCGGGGTCCTTGCGGTTGGGCACTGCTGCTGCCATCCCGCCGATGGCCATGGCGCCCCGCTTGTGGCAGGCGCGCACGAGCTGTTCGGTGTAGGCGCGCATGAAGGGCTGGGTCATGGTCACCTGGCCGCGGTCCGGGAGGACGAAGCGGGGGCCGCGGGTGCGGAAGTTCTTGATGAGGGAGAAGATGTAGTCCCAGCGGCCGGCGTTCAGGCCCGCGGCGTGGTCGCGCAGTTCGTAGAGGATTTCCTCCATTTCGAAGGCTGCGGTGATGGTTTCGATCAGCACGGTGGCGCGGATGGTGCCCTGCGGGATGCCGAGGAGGTCCTGGGCGAGGATGAAGATGTCGTTCCAGAGCCGGGCTTCGAGGTGGTTTTCGATCTTGGGCAGGTAGAAGTAGGGGCCCTTGCCCTGGGCGAGCAGGCGGCGGGCGTTGTGGAAGAAGAACAGGCCGAAGTCGACGATCCCTCCGGCAACGGGGGCGCCGTCGATGAGCATGTGCTTTTCGGGCAGGTGCCAGCCGCGGGGGCGGACCACGATGGTGGGCAGGTCGCCCGCGGGGCGGAGCTTGTATTCCTTGCCTTCCTCCGTGGTGAAGTCGATGCGGCGTTCCAGTGCGTCGGTGAGGTTCAGCTGGCCCTTGATGACGTTGCGCCACGTGGGGGTGGAGGAGTCCTCCATATCGGCGAGCCAGACCTTGGCGCCGGAGTTCAGCGCATTGATGGTCATCTTCTTGTCCACCGGCCCGGTGATTTCCACGCGGCGGTCCTCCAGGCCGGGTGCCGGGGGAGCGACCCGCCAGGACGGATCGTTGCGGATGTGCGCCGTCTCCCGCAGAAACCTCGGGTCCTGCCCGCCGGCAATCTCGGCCCGCCGGGTCCGCCGCGCCTGGAGCAGTTCCTGCCGCCGCTCAGCCGTCGCCCGGTGCAGCTTGGCCACGAACACCAGTGCGTCCGGGGTCAGCACCTCTTGCTGCCGGCAAATGGGCTGCGCGGTCATGGTGATTCCGTTGATCGTAAAGCTGTCAGTGAAGCTGTTCATTTCTGTCTCCTTAAAGACGAAAAGGGAAAGTTCGACGGCGGCTGGCGGCAGGATGGCGACTGAGGCACGAGGCCGAGGAGCCGGTGTCGCGGAAGCCTGCGTAAAAGGGGCCCTGCGTCCCGGTCGGGCCTCGCTCAGCGAGGTCCAAACCGGGACGTGGGGAATAGCAGGCAGAGCGATGCCGGTCCGAAGGCCGGAAGCGACAACCGCCGTCGTAAGTGGTTAGTGGAACTGGCCCTCTTCGGTCGATCCGACCAGGGCGAGGGTGGACGCGTTCGGGTTGAGCGCGGTGGCGATGTCGTCGAAGTAGCCGGTGCCGACTTCGCGCTGGTGCTTGGTTGCGGTGTAGCCGCGGGATTCGGAGGCGAATTCCTTCTCCTGGAGCTCGACGTATGCGCTCATGCCTTCGCGGGCGTAGCCGTGGGCGAGGTCGAACATCGAGTAGTTCAGGGCGTGGAAGCCGGCCAGGGTGATGAACTGGAAGGTGAAGCCCATGGCGCCAAGTTCGCGCTGGAACTTCGCGATGGTGGCGTCGTCCAGGTGCTTGCGCCAGTTGAACGACGGTGAGCAGTTGTAGGAAAGCATCTGGTCCGGGAACTCGGCCTTGACGGCTTCGGCGAACTTGCGTGCCAACTCCAGGTCCGGGGTTCCGGTCTCCATCCAAATGAGGTCCGAGTAGGGTGCGTAGGCCTTGGCACGGGCGATGCAGGGTTCGATGCCGTTGCGGACCTTGTAGAAGCCCTCCGGGGTGCGTTCGCCGGTGATGAATTCCTGGTCGCGTTCGTCGACGTCGGAGGTGATCAGGGTTGCTGCCTCGGCGTCGGTGCGGGCGATGACCACCGTGGGGGTGCCGGCGAAGTCGGCTGCGAGGCGGGCGGCGTTCAGGGTGCGGACGTGCTGCTGGGTGGGGATCAGGACCTTGCCGCCCAGGTGGCCGCACTTCTTTTCGGAGGCGAGTTGGTCCTCCCAGTGAACGCCGGAGGCGCCGGCCTGGATCATGGATTTCATGAGTTCGTAGGCGTTCAACGGGCCGCCGAACCCTGCCTCGGCATCGGCAACGATCGGGACCATCCAGTCCTCGACGGTCTGCACGCCCTCGGCGAATTCAATCTGGTCAGCCCGGAGCAGGGCGTTGTTGATACGGCGGACCACGGTGGGCACGGAGTTGGCCGGGTAGAGGGACTGGTCCGGGTAGGTGTGGCCGGAGTTGTTGGCGTCCGCAGCCACCTGCCAGCCGGAAAGGTAGATGGCGCGGAGCCCGGCCTTGACCTGCTGCACGGCCTGGTTGCCGGTCAGGGCGCCGAGGGCATTGGTGTACTTGCCTTCCTTGTGCTCTTCGGTGAGCTGCTTCCAGAGCTTCTCCGAGCCGCGGCGGGCCAGGGTGTGTTCTTCGGAGACGCGGCCGCGGAGACGGACGACGTCGGAGGCTGAGTAGTCCCGGGTCACACCTTCCCAGCGGGGGTTGGCGGCCCACTCGAGCTCCAGGGCGGCGGCCTGCTGTTCGGGCCTCTGCTGGGTGGTGGGCTCAAATGCTGCAGTCATCGTTGATCTCCTTGATTGAGCTCCGGGATCGGTAGGCGGGAACCGCGCCTTTGCGGTTCCCGCCGGCTTCCCGGTGCGGTGTTTCTTTCCGTGATCACTACTTTTCAGCACTTCCAACAGGGTGGGTAGAGAAAAACTATGGAAAGAAATGCAGTTCTTCCCGTATTCTTCAAAAATGTCGCTTACAAGCTGGAACAGGGAAGTATCCCCACCGCAGTCGCCGGGGGCGGCGGTGGACCTGGACGTCATTTCACTCGGTCGCCGCGTGCGCCATCTCCGTAAACAGGCCGGTCTGACGCTGGAAGGCCTGAGCGCCGCCGTCGGGACAGCGCCCAGCCAGCTGAGCCTGATCGAAAACGGAAAGCGGGAGCCCAAACTTGGCCTGCTGCAGCACCTGGCGTCCGCACTCAACGTCAGCATCGATCAGCTGCTCGGAGCCGAACCGCCCAGCCGCCGGGCCGCCCTGGAGATCGAGCTTGAGCGGTATCAGCGCGGACCTCTCTATGAATCCCTGAACCTGCCGAAAATCCGCATCAGCTCGCGGCTTCCGCTGGATGTGCTCGAGGCCCAGGTGGGGCTGCTGCAGGAACTCGAACGCAAGATGAACGAGCAGGTGGCCACCCCCGAAGAAGCCCGCCGGGCCAACGGTGAACTGCGGGCCATGATGAGGGAGCGGGGAAACTATTTTCCGGAGTACGAAGCCGAAGCGCAGAAGGTCCTCAAGGAGGTGGGCTACACCACCGGGCCGCTGAGCCAGCACGTGATCGCGGACATCGCCGAGCATCTCGGTTTTACCCTGCACCATGTGGGCGACCTTCCCCATTCAACCCGCTCCGTCACGGATTTGAAGAACCGTAGAATTTACCTGACCCAGAGCCAGCGGCAGGACCACGATCCACGCTCGGTGCTGCTGCAGGCCCTCGGCCACTACGTGCTGGGGCACGAAACGCCCCGGAACTACGGTGATTTCCTCGCCCAGCGGGTGGCCACCAACTATTTCGCGGCAGCCCTTCTCCTCCCCGAGCAGGCAACCGTGGAATTTTTGCAAAAAGCCAAGGCGGCGAAGGAAATCGCGGTGGAGGATATCCGGGACGCGTTTGCCGTTTCCTATGAGACAGCCGCCCACCGCTTCACCAACCTGGCCACGAAGCATCTGGGCATCACAACGCATTTTCAGAAGACGCACCAGAGCGGAATCATCTACAAGGCCTATGAGAACGACGGCGTGAACTTTCCTCAGGACCATACCGGCGCCATTGAAGGGCAGCCCTCGTGCAAGGCCTGGACGTCACGCGCTGTGTTCGACGTGCCGGACAAGTTCAGCGCCTACAGCCAGTACACGGATACGCCGTCCGGTACGTACTGGTGCACGGCGCGCACGGAACGTTCCGCCACCGGGGAGTTTTCGCTGAGCATCGGGGTGCCGTACCAGCACGTGAAGTGGTTCCGCGGGCGGGAGACGACGGCGCGGGCTGCGTCCAACTGCCCGGATCCCACCTGCTGCAAACGCCCGCCGGAATCGCTGACCTCGGAGTGGGCGGGGAACGCGTGGCCCTCCGCCCGGGCCCACTCGCACCTGCTGGCCGCAATGCCGCCGGGGGCGTTCCCCGGGGTGGACGAAACCGAGGTGTACAGCTTCCTGCAGGCGCACTCGGGCAGCTAAGCCGTGGTCTTGTAGCATCTTTACTTTGCTCTTGCCCCTCCCTTAGGGGAACTCCTGATCATGTCTTCGAAAACCGCGGCCCGGAGAATGGCCCTGGCCTCTACATAGGAAGCCGGGCTACCTGACCAGCGCCCCGAATCCCTGAGGAACCGCAAGTAGTCATAAAGTGTCGTGGCTACCAGTACGGCACACTTTTGATGGACCGCGAACAGCGCCGCCATCATCTCAAGTAACCATTCAGGATCCATGGACGTCACTGTGGGCGGAGGTCGCCTTGAATTCGCATAGACGTTGTAGAACGCCGTCAGTTGTTCGAGAACGAGCTTAAAGTCGCATCCTCCTTCGTGCTCTCGATACCACTTCTGGAAGGCCGGCAGTAGCGAGTCCAATTCCTGCGTTACAGGGCCACGGACCAGCAAATTGCTGGGGCCGGCATCGTCCCTTTCTTTTCTTGTCCCGTTCCTGCCGGCCGTCGATTGGCATTGCTTTCTGGCCACCTTGATCCTTACCTGTGCTTGCTGTTTCGGTTTAGCTCAACGCTAAGAAGGACGCGACCGGACTGCCACGCCAGGAGGGCCGTATGTGGAAAGACCGCACGGTCGCTCCATCACTCTCGTTAGGAAAGTGAGAGAGCGTCCCGGATTTTCTTGCGTTAAGTGAGAGAGCGTCCTGATGTGAGGGGAGGGTCGCGGAAGGGCACCCGCGGGCACGGCGCAGGTGCAGGCCAGCGAGACCCAAATGAGTGCAAAGCGTGACCGAACAGGCATCGTCCCGTGCCGCCGTCGCTGGTTCACTGGGAGGAGGCGGATTCCCGCCTTGGCATGCCGGGGGAGGCAACAGAGGTGTTTCGTTTTCAGCGGATGATTGCGTTGGGTGCCCTCGTGGGACTGGCAGGGTGCGGGGTTCCACCCCCGCCGCCGGCGCCGCCGGAGCTCCTCGCGGCCGACGGCGTCGAGCGGGTCTTGGTGGACCGCGAGGACTACGCCGCTGAGCTGCGCTCCTTCCGGACTTCCGCGCTCATCCTCGGCGCAGCGCTGTTGGTTGACGGCGGGGACGGTGCCAACGGGAACGTGGTGTCCTCACCCGGAAGCCTCCTGATTGCCCTCGCCATGCTCCGTGCCGGTGCCACCGGTGGGACCGCGGCCGAGATGGACAGCATCCTGCAATTTCCCGCCGAGAAGCGCGACGAAGCCATGAACTCGGTCCTCCGCTCCCTCGAAAAGTTTGACGGTGACCCCGGCGCAGTGGATGAGGACAACCCGCCGCGGAAACCGGTCATGCACTCCGCCAACGGGCTGTTCGTCGACAAGGATGTGCCCACCGGGCAGTCCTTCCTGGACACGCTGGCCCGGCACTACGGATCCGGCGTGTATCCGGTGGATTTCAGTGATGAGGGTACAACCAAGCCCGCCATTGATGCCTGGGTGAACAGGAACACTGGCGGCAGGATCAAGGAAGCTCCAGCACAGTACGACCCCGACAACACCTTCAGCCTGCTCAACTCTTTGTACTTCGCCTCCGCCTGGAGCACACCGTTCGATCCGAACGACACCTCTGACCTGCCCTTCACGACAGCCGCGGGCGAGGAAATCGCTGTGCCAGCCATGCACAACGAACTCAGGATGAAATATGCGGAAGGCATCGGCTGGGAGGGTGTGGATCTTCCCTACGCCGACGGTTTCGTCATGCGGCTGGTCCTGCCCGCGGAGACGGCCGCTCCCGATGGCACAGCAGCTTCCGCTGACACTCCCGCCCCTGCGGCCTTCGGCGCGGAAAAACTCACGGAAATCGCGGACACATTTGATACGGCCCGGCTCGCCTCGGTGCAGATCCAGCTGCCCCGCTGGGACCACAGGTCCAGTTTTGATCTCTGCAAGGTCTTTGAGGCGCTGGGACTGGAGACCATGCTCGGCACAACGGAGGACTTCAACAACATCCAGCCGCAGATGATGATCACCCAGGCCGCCCAGGCTGCCAACATCACGGTGGCCGAAAAGGGCACCATTGCAGCCGCGGTGACCCAGATCAACGGAATGGCAACCAGCGCCCCACCGGAACCCGAGCGGACCATCGAGTTCGACCGGCCGTTCCACTACCAGATCATCCACGTTGAAAGTGGGCTGCCGCTGTTTATGGGAACTATGGCCGACCCCAGGTGAATGGACGTCCGGGACCGGCCGGCCGTCGACCGCGTCCTCAGACGCTCCATCAGCTGATGCAGGAAAATTCGGCACCCTCTCGCACTGGTGCAAGAGGGCCCGGGAAAAACGCGCATTAAGTGAGAGAGCGTCCGGGGTCGGGTGGCGGGTTAGCTGGCGCCGCCCTGCCAGAGGGCATCAAACGGCGCGCCCGAAGCTACGCGGTTCCGGATCCCGGCAGTGACAAATGCCTTTGCTGTACGGGCAGCCTGCAGCGGCGCCGCGCCCTTGGCCAGCTCAGCCGTTACTGCAGCGGCGAGGGAGCACCCGGCGCCGGACACCGCAACGTCCCCGACCTTGGGCGCGCTCAGCACCTCGAGCGTTTCGCCGTCGTAGAAAACGTCGACGGCGTCGGGGCCGGCCAGCCGCACGCCACCCTTGGCCAGTACTGCTGCTCCGCTGAGTTCGTGGATGCGCACAGCCGCGGCCTGCAAGGATTCGACGTCGGTGATCTCCAGCCCGGACAGCGACTCGGCTTCAAAGTGGTTCGGCGTCACGAAGGTGGCCAGCGGGAGAATTTGTGCCTTCAGCGCCTGATCCGTGTCCAGTGCGTGCCCGGGCTCCTGGCCCTTGCAGATGAGGACGGGGTCCAGGACCACGTTGCGGAACTGACCGGTCTCGAGGGCACCCGCCACGGTGCTGATGGTGGCCGGGCTGCCCAGCATGCCGATCTTCACCGTCTCCAGGACTGACGGCGCGCCGGATGCCCGCCCGTAGGCCGCCGTCGTCGCCTCCAGTTGGTCGGCAATTACCTGCTGGTCAACGGGCACAAAGCGGTGGTTCCAGCTGTCGTTCGGGTTGAAGGACACGATGCAGGTCAGGTTGGCGATGCCAAAGACGCCGAGCTCGTGGAAGGTCTTCAGGTCGGCCTGGGCGCCGGCGCCGCCGGTGGCCTCTGAACCTGCGATCGTCAGGACGACGGCGGGAGCGGCAGCGGGGGACTGGACATCGGCGGAAACAGAAGTCATGGCACTATCCTGCCATCCGGCGTCGCCCGCCCGCTTTGTATGCCTGAACAGCAGGCGGCGCCGCCGGTGGTCAGGGCTCCAAAGAAGTTCCTGCCGGTTCTGCCTCTGTCCCGAGGCGGCCGGGTCATGATGTCCCTTTGGCGATCTGCAGGAGCGCCCGGCCGAGCTCAGGCTGGCTGTAGACGAAACCGGAGTTCAGGAGCTTCTGCGGCTGGACCCAGCGGCTTTTCAGGACCAGTTCGGTCTCCGTCCGGATCAGTAGGGCGCCAAGTCTCAGCAGCCAGGCCGGAGTGGGGATGCCGAATCGGGCTCCATACGCGCGGCGGACCATGCGCATCAGCTCGCGGTTGTCCACCACATCGGGCGACGCCACGTTCACGGGGCCGGCAATGTCCTTGCGGGCATGCACAAAGAGCACGGACCGGTACAGGTCCTCTACGTGGATCCAGCTGAATTTCTGTGTGCCCGGCCCCATCCGGCCGCCCAAACCCAGCCGGGCCAGGTTGGCGACAGGCCGCAGCGCTCCGCCGCCCGGGCCCAGGACGATGGCAATCCGGAGCGGAACTTTCCGCGTCCCGGGTGTCACCGCGGCTTCCAGCTCCGCTTCCCACGCGCGGGCCACATCCACCGAAAATCCCGTGCCCAGTTCGCCGTCCTGTTCGGTCTGGGGTCCATCAGTGGCATGGCGGTAGATTGTTCCGGTGCTCGCGTTGAGCCAGGTCGACGGCGGCTGCCGGCAAAGTGCCACGGCCCGGCCAAGTGCCGCCGTGGTGGAAACGCGGGACTGAAGTATGGCTGCCTTGTTCCGGGCGTTGTAGCGGCAGGAGACCGACCGCCCGGCGAGGTTCACCAGGAGCTCTGTTCCTTCGAGCACCCTGGCGATAGCGCCGTCGTCATCTTCCCACGTGGCCGACGGCGAACTCCTGTCGCCCTTGCGGCCAACGGTGCGCACGGTCCAGCCGTCCTGCTCAAATCGGGCCCGGAAATATCTGCCGATGAAACCGGAAGCTCCGGCCAATACCACCGTTCTGGTGCTGCTCATCTTTCCCCCTGTGTTGTTTTGGTACTTAGCCGCGGATGCTGCGGCTCAAGCTGAGTACGTCGTCCAGGATTTTGCTGACCCCTGGAATCCGTGCCAGTGCGAGTCCCCTTGTGATCAGCGGAACCGCACCGTCCACCAACCGCCGTGTCCGCTGCTGCCCTTCTGATGTGTCGTAGACCCAGAAGAGGGTGACGCCCATGTAGCAAAGCCACAACAACTCCGGAAGGTCGGCCCTGACCTTTTTCGGTGCCGGAGGCTTCGCCCCCTCAACTGCCCCGCGGAAGATGTCCAGGGAAGCCTCGCGCGCAGCCGTCGAACCGGCGGCGAAGAGATTTACCGGGGAGGTGGGACGGATGGCCGTCGCTACGAAGTCGGCGCCAAACCGGTGGTACGGGGCCATAACGTCCAGGCCGGTGTGGAGGGTGGCCTTGAGCCGGCTCGTGAGGTCAGCGGCATCCTCAAGCGCTTTGGCAGCCTTGGCCGCGTGCTCCGCCTGAACGTGGAGATACAGCTCATGGACCAGATCGTCCTTGGACGCGAAGTAGTAGTAGGCGTTGCCCACCGACACGCCGGCTTCCGCGGCGATGGACCGCATGGTGGTTTTAGCGAAGCCGATCTCCCGGAACATCCGCAGGGCGACCTCCGCCACCAGCTGGCGGGTCTGCTCGCTCTTGGTCACTGCGGCTCCCTCGGTTTTGAACGTGTTCAAAAAGTATCGCACGAATTTGAACGTGTTCAGATCCGGCTTCTCCTTGCATTGTCGTTGGATGGGACAATGGGGCTGACAGTGCTAATACAGCCGGCTGCCTTCCCAACTCCGGACGCCGAGCGAACCACTATGAACGGACTTCCCATGCCCTCAGCCCCAGGCCACAACGCCCTGCCCGAAACAACCCCGCCAGGCAGCGCGGCCAAGTTCGCCTCGATCGGTTCCCCCTACTTCGGAATCATGCTGGCGTCCATGGCGGTGGTGCTCATCCTCTCGAACATCGGTGCGTCCAAGGGGGTAGCTATTGGGCCGATCATTACGGACGGCGGCTTCTTCCTCTTCCCGCTGGCTTACATCCTGGGCGACGTCATCAGCGAGGTCTACGGCTTCAGAGTGGCCCGCAAGGCCATCTTCACCACCTTTGCGCTGTCCGTCTTCGCGTCCCTCTGCTACTGGGTGATCATTGCCCTGCCCGGTTTCGACGACGAGTTCGGAACGTCAAAGCAGGCAGCGCTGGAAGGCGCCTTGGGTCCGGTGCCGCAGATTGTGCTGGCTTCGCTGCTCGCGTTCCTCGCAGGGCAGACAATCAACTCGTGGATCCTGGTCAAGATGAAGGCCCGCTCCGGCGAGAAGTCCCTGTGGGCGCGCCTTATGGGTTCGTCGGGCGCCGGCGAGTTCGTCGACACCCTTATCTTCTGCAGCATTGCAGCCTCAGTCATTGGCGTTACCGACTTCGGAACCTTCGTGAACTACGTGGTGGTGGGCTTCGTCTACAAGACCCTGGTGGAGTTCATCTTCGTGCCGGTGACGTCGCTGGTGATCGGTTGGGTCAAGAAGCGCGAGCCGAGCTACGGCGTTCCTGCCGCCTCGGCGAACAGCGCGGTGTAGCGGCCACCCGCCGTCGCCTGGCCATCAGGGTGGCGCCCGCCTTCTGTTCGGCCGTTTCGACGGTTCCCGGCCCATTCGACGTCCGCACCCGTCGAGTGTGCAGGGAACCATCGAAACGGGGCGTCATTCGTCCTGCAAACCCTGGGCCAGCGCCCGCAGTACCCGGTACTTGAACTCCGCCTCGTTGAAGAGGTGTTTCCATTCAACCCGGAGGAAGGTCCAGCCTCCTTCCATGAGAGCCTTTTCCCTTCGCCTCTCCTCATAGATCACCTCTTGAGTTGGCCGGTATTCGAAGTACTTCAACTACACCCCGCCCGTGCGAGATTCCGGACGGGCGGCCCGACTGCGTCAGGTGCACCACCTCGTCGACGTCCCACAGGTGAAGCCGCCGCAAGCTGGCACTCGAGGTGTGGCTGTAAACAAAGCCGCCTGCCGACGTCGTACGTGTTCCGTGTGCGTGCGCATGCACGAGCTGCCGACGGCGTCCCGAGGTTTTCAACCCAGCCCACCAGCTGCCGCGCGCGTAACAACCGCGCCGTACACGGACCAGGACTCCTTCGCGGACCAGTGCCGCGATAGCCCGGGAGTTCAGCCCTTGCTCCAGGAGTTCATTAGTCCGCCAGAGATTCGCTGTGGGAGAAAGCCCGGCACGTCCGTTCATGGCTCCAGCATTGCCGCGCCCACTTCAGACGCCCAGCGCCGGGCAACGCTATGTGGACAAGCCCGGTTCGACGGTTCCCTGCGGACCCGCTCGCTCGGGACGTCGAGTGGGCAGGGAACCGTCGAACCGGCGGGAGGCAGCCCCGGCTAGGAGTAGTACTTCCCCAGCGTCTCGGCCTTGAAGTCGAAGAACGTGCCGGCCTCGATGGCCAGCCGGGCGTCGTCCACCATCTTCACCACGAACCGCTCGTTGTGGATGGAGATCAGCGTGGCTGACAGCATTTCCTTGGCCTTGAACAGGTGGTGGATGTACGCCCGCGAATAGTGGGTGCACGTGTAGCAGTCGCAGCCGTCCTGGAGCGGGCCGAAGTCGCGCTTGTACTTGGCGCCGGAAAGATTGAAACGCCCGAAAGGTGTGTAGAACGCCGAGTTCCGCGCTACCCGGGTGGGGGAAACGCAGTCGAAGGTGTCGGCGCCGTTCTCGATGGCGGTGAAGATGTCATCCGGCTCGGAAATGCCCAGCAGGTGGCGGGGCTTGTCCTCCGGGAGTTCCTCGTTGCACCACCGCACGATGGTTCCCAGGTTCTCCTTCTCCAGCGCCCCGCCGATGCCGAACCCGTCGAACGGCATTGCGCCCAGGTCCCGGCACGCCTTCCGCCGCAGGTCCTCGTACTGCGCGCCCTGGATCACGCCGAACAACGCCTGGTACGGCTTGCCCGCCCGTGACGAGGTCAGGCGGAAGTGCTCCTCGATGCAGCGCAGCGCCCACAGCCGGGTCCGCTCCAAGGATTCCTCCTGGTAGCCCCGGGAGTTCTGCAACGTGGTCAGCTCGTCAAAGGCGAACATGATGTCCGCGCCGATCTGGTGCTGGACCTGCATCGAAATTTCGGGGGAGAAGCGGTGCCTGTCGCCGTTCAGGTGCGATTTGAACCAGACGCCGTCGTCGTCGATGTGGGCCAGGCGCTCCTTGCCCGGGGCCACGGCGTCGTCCGGCCCGGAGGCGTCAACGGACTTCATGTCGATGACCTTTTTGAACCCCGAGCCCAGGCTCATCACCTGGAATCCGCCGGAGTCGGTAAAGGTGGGCCCCGGCCAGTTCATGAAGGCACCAAGGCCGCCTGCCTCGTCGAGGATGTCCGCGCCCGGCTGCAGGTACAGGTGGTAGGCGTTGGCCAGCAAGGCCTGTGCGCCAAGGCCTGACATGGATTCCGGCAGCACGGCCTTCACGGTGGCTTTGGTTCCAACGGCGATAAAGGCTGGAGTCTGGATCTCACCGTGGGGCGTGGTGATGGTTCCGGTGCGTCCCAGGAATTGGCCGCCGTTGGATGCAACCTGGGCGGCCGACGGCGGACACGTTTCGGCCAGGCGGGTGCCCACCCGGAAGCCGAACTCAGACTGCCGCGCCACGCCAGGGGACGCCAGCCCGGGACCGGGGTCAGTCGCAGCGGCAGAAGGGGAAGGAGCAGAAGCAGGGTTGGCTGGCACCGTACCAGTGTGCCAGCAATCGCGCGGCTCCCTCAGCTCACCGGTTCGGATGTGGGGTAGTTCCCCGCCCGCCACGAGTCCCAGGAGGTGCGGATCGCATCGAGCCGGGCGGCACCCAGGCCATACGTTGAGGCGATCACCATGGACCCGCCGTCGGGCCGGACGTCCTCGATGGCGAGCTGATCAGCGACCACCAGCAGGCCGTCACCGTGGTCCGCGTAGCTGTGGACGGTCAGTCCCACCTGATGGTTGGTCCGGTACCAGACCTTCCCGGAGATTTCCTCACCGGTGGCCAGGGTCAGCTGGTAGTTGTCACCGCGAGCCGGGAGCTCGGACAGGCCGAGTTTTTCGATGGCGGAACCCGGTCCGCCCGGTACTTGCAGGAACAGGGTATGGCGCTGGCCGTGCGGGTGGCGTTCCAGGGCGAAGCGGAGCTGCTGCAGGAACATGAGCCAGCCCTGGGTGATGTCCTCGTCCCAGGCCGCCCACTCGGAGTTGTGGTCCACCGCAGCCCGCGTCACGCTCACCAGGGTTCCCTGCGGAACTGGCCTCAGCTCGAAGATATCCCCGCCGTGGACTGTCAGGCTGGTGTGGTCCGGGGATTCCTCCACGTCCGCGGAGAAGTAGATTTCCTTGATCTCGGCGTCCAGGTCCTCGGCTTGCCAGCCATGCCATTGGGCGACTTTGGACGGTTCGCGCAGCATTGTCCAAACCTGCGGCGCGTCGGCATTGATCACCACGCTCAGATTGTTAGTCATAGCCCCGAATGTACAACTCCGGCCGGGCGGCGGGTAGGGGCAATTGCTTCAGCCAGCCCCCGGCAGTGCCGGGGGCGCCAAGCGGCGAAGGTCAGGAGCGCACAGCCTCGAGTTCGTTGCTGATGCGGCGTTCCAGTTCGCCCAGCCCGATGGTTTCCGAACCGCCGTGGGCACGGAGGAACAGCAGGGATTCGAGCCGCAGCAGCCGCCATTCCCGCTCGGCATCGTGGTTGGAGTTGTCGATGGACCGAAAGATTTCCTTGTCATACAGGTTGGGCTCGTTCAGCGAGCGCTGCCGGACCTTTGCCGCCATCCTCGCCTTAAACGGATCGGTCTCCTGGTTTTCCGGGGTACGGATCAGCCGTTCGTACACCTCTGCCCGCTCTTTTTGGCCGTCCTGCCGGCAGATGTAGCTGGACAAAGCCAGGGACGCTTCCACCGAGGCCCAGCGGCCTGGGTTCCCGTCATAGGGCAGGACATTAAGCAGGTCCGCGACGGCCAGGGAGCCGTCGGCGTCCTTGAGGGTGATAAAGAGTTCGTGGGCGAGGTCGCTGAGGTCCTTGAGGCAGCTGCCGGACTTGAAGTTGACGCCCTTGGCCAGCCGGTCAGCGAGGAGCAGCACCCCCATCGCGTCCGGGTGGGCTTCCGCCGCGGCTTCCACCACCGACTCCGGCGTACCTTTCGCGGCAGGGATGAGGGCGAGTTCCTCCTCGCTGGGACCACTCGCTGCCGGCGGGACCGGCGGAACCGGGGGCAGGGGAGGTACGACGACGGCGGGAACCGCTGGTGCCGCGGCGGGAGTTTCGCCGGGCTGCTCCTGCCCGGCCGCCTCCGAAGGCCTCCCGGCCAGCGGAAGCTGCGTCACGGCGTCGGCCTCTTCGTCAGTTACCCTCACGGTGGTGCCAACGGCGATGCGCAATGTCCCGCCGCCGGCCAGGCTGGCAAGGACCACGGCGGGGGCGCCGAAATCGTCCGATTCCAGCTCCACCTGATGGATCTCCGCTGTCCGTTCACCGTCGGGCAGGAAGATGTGGTCGCCGGTGGTCAGGGTTCCAGCCTGCTGTTCACGATGGTGCCGGGCGGCTGGTGTTTCGGTCATGGGAGTCCTTAAGTTCTCTTGCGGTCCGCCCTACAGTCTACAAAGGAGGGTGCCGAAAGTCGGGGACGCCGGGTGCGGCCGAGGGTGTCAGAATCCCACGCCTGCGAAGGCCAGCGCCTGGCGGATCAGGCCGCCGCGCCCGCCGGTGAACTCCACCTGGACACCGGGACTGAGCACTTCCTCCGGGGTCATCCAGGTGAGTTCAAGGGCGTCCTGGCGGGGCTCGCATTCGCCGGTCACGGGGATCACGTAGGCCAGGGAGACGGCGTGTTGGCGCTCATCGGTGAAGCCGGTCTGGGATGGGGCGGGGAAGTACTCCGCCACGGTGAAGGGGACCGGGCTGATGGGCAGTTGCGGGAACGCCAGCGGGCCGAGGTCCTTCTCCATGTGCCGGAGAAGGGCCGCGCGGATGGTCTCCCGGTAGATGACGCGGCCGGAAACAAGGGACCGGACCATGGTGCCGTCCTCGTCAGCCTGGAGAAGGGTTCCGACCTCATTGACGAAGCCCAGCGGATCCAGCCGGACAGGCACTGCCTCGACGTAAACCATGGGCAGCCGCCCGCGCGCCTCAAAGAGGTCTTCTTCGGAAAGCCAGCCGGGATTCGGATCAGGAGTGCGCACGTTCATGGTTAAGTTCTACCCCATGGGACGCTGCTCGGAGATCCATACGGTGGCGGGCACGCGGGGCGCGGCGCGCCCGGCATCCGGGTTGGGCACGTGGAGGGTCCTGCCAAAGGCCTCCTCGGTAAGGCTGGGGTGGAACCCGGCGGCGGCAAGCCGTTCCCGCAACGGTTCCAGGCTGCCGTCGTACTCGAAGCCGAGCCCCGAGCGTGGAGTGCCTGACGCCGGACGCACCAGTAGTACGCCGCCGTTCTTGGCGGTGAAGTCTGCGGTCTCGTCGGCGTCCGGCACCGGGCGGGGGCGGGCGCCGATGTGCCGCAGCGTCTGCGCAGCGGCGGCGGGATCCTCCGTTAACCAGACCCCGACGACGGCGAGGGCCGGGTCAGCGCCGCCTGCCTGGTCGGCGCCGGGGGCAGCTTTGTCAGCCAGGAAACTGAAACCGTCCAGCGCGGTGATCCTGCAGGCTTCACCATGGTCTGCCGTGATGGTTTCCGCGGGGGTGGTTCCTTCAACCTGTGCGGAGAGGTTGGTGCGGCGCGCGAACTCAGCCACATCGCCCACCTCCACTGCCAGCACTGTGCTTCCGTCCTCTGCTGCTCCTTCCGGTACGCCATGGAGGGCAAGGCGGCCCGAGCCTGCGTCGAAGACGCGGGACCCGGTATCGCCCTCGGTCAGGACCAGGCCGAGGGCGGTCAGAAGCCGCTCCCAGGATTCGATCTTGGACGTGAAATGAAGCGGGCGGACGCGGAGCATGGCTTCCCCTTCGCATAGTTATCAGGACTTTGGTGCCATCCTGCCACGTGCCCCGCCTGGTGTCGCCGCACTTGTGCTGGCAAACGGCAGGAGCAGAATAGGGCCATGGCTGTTGAACTTGAGGAACTGCTGGTGCCCGACGCCTCCGCCTGGCGCAGCTGGCTGGAGGAAAACCACAAAACCAGCCCGGGCGTCTGGCTGGTCCTGCACAAGAAGGGCGGAAAGGTCACCCAGTTGGACTATGCCGCTGCCCTGGACGAGGCACTCTGCTTCGGCTGGATCGACGGCCAAGCCCGGCGCCGGGATGCGGAAAGTTCCTTTCAGCGCATGACGCCCCGCGGACCCAAAAGCCCCTGGTCGGCAAGGAACGTCACGTATGTTGCCCGGCTGGATGCCGACGGCCGGATGGCCGACGCCGGGTGGGCGGCCGTGAACGCGGCGAAGGAAGACGGCCGCTGGGATAAGGCCTACGAGGGACAGGCAAACGCCGAAGTTCCGGCAGACCTGGCAGCGGCGATAGCCGCAGTTCCCGCCGCGCAGGCCATGTTCGACGTCCTCACCAGGACCAACCGCTTCGCCCTGATCTACCGCACCAACTCCGTAAAACAGGCCGCCACCCGGGAACGGAAGATCGCCGGGTTTGTGGAGATGCTGGCCCGCGGGGAGGCGCCGTACCCCCAGAAAAAGCGCCCGCCGGAAGTGTCCCAGTAGTCAGTCGGCGATGGTGATCGAAGCGGCGGCCTCGAACGCCATCCAGGCCTGCAGCTGCGTGGAGAGTTCGACGACGGCGCCGGGCGGGTAGGTGGCGTCCGCGGGATCGGCGGCGTGCATCGAGAAAATGTACCGTCCGGGCCGCTCCGTACTGCCGGCTCCTTCGCTCGGGGCAGCAAGCCGCTTCCCCTCCCAGAACGCGTCGGCTGTGTCGAATACCAGCCGGGCAGCTGTAGCCCTGGTCCGCGCGGGAAGCCGGGCATCGACGGCGGCGAGGGCAAGGTAACGGCACAGGATCCCGGTGAAGAGACCGCCGTCGCCCGTTCCCTCGCAGCGCAGCACCATCCGGCGGGCACCGGCGGTGCCCGGGGCTGCCGGGGCAGGCTGCACCGGAACCGTCAGCAGCCGTGCAACCCCCTCCACCACGTCGGCCGCCCTGGCGAGATTCGCGTCTCCGCCCAGTTCAAGCTGCGCGCCCAGGACCGGGCCCTGGTTGTAGGTGTAGACCGCCCTGTCGATCACCACGTTCCCTTCCGGGTCCAGCCGGGCACCGTCCAGGTAAAGGCCCTGATCCGGATCAAAGAGGGTGGCGTCCAGCCAGTCCAGCAGCGTCTGAGCCTTTGCGCGGTGGCCGGTGCGGGCGTAGTAGAGGGCGATGGGCGCTGTGGCGGGGGTGTTCTTGAAGTCCCGTTTTTTGCTCCAGAAGGCACCCCCGCCCAGGTTGTTGGTGCAGGCCGCGTCGAACTGCAGGGTGAGGGATCTGCGGACGCCGGCGTTGCGGCGGCGGCCCGGCTTGCAGGTCTCCGCCGCCAGTCCGTCGAGCCGGAGGACGGCGAGGGCGAGCCAGGCCATGTCGTCGTAGTAGTTGTTCACGAACGTGAAAGCGTTGCGCAACCACACTCCGGTCACCAGCCGGGAAGCGAGGCTGCCGGCACTGGGCTTGCCGGCACCGTTAAATCTTGCTGCCGGCATGGCGCCGTTGCGCAGTTCCCGCCGGCCCGCATCCACCAGGCAATCGGCATAGTGGGCCTGCCACCAGTAATGCCAGGGATCGAGCAGTGTGCCTCTCAGGCCGTCCCGCCAGGCAGGGGCGGGCCACTTCACCGCGCCGAGGTGAGTGCCCGGCAGGAAGAACAGCTTCCTGCCGAACAGCGCCGTTACCGACCGCGCGGCCTCGTTGGCCCTGTCCGCCCAGTCAACGGGAGGGGAAGCATCCGCGGAAGTCATGGCTTCCACCCTAGCCGGGCACGGCGGCATGCCGGCGGAAGGCCGATAATGCGGACCCGCCGCAATTTCAGTTAACATGCACTAACTAATGCTTCGCGGTTTCCTGCTGAAGCAGTCACGCATCAAGGAGGATGTATGGACGTTCCAGGCAGCGTTGCGTTGGTTACCGGAGGCGCCTCGGGTTTGGGGGCCGCCACTGCCCGCAGGCTGTTCGACGACGGAGCAACAGTGGTGCTTGTTGACCTTCCGTCCTCGGCGGGCGCAGCCCTCGCGGAGGAGCTGAACGGCGCGCTCAATAGCGGGCGGCTCCACGGTGGAATCAACGGCCGGGCCGGAACTTCGGCGGGGAGCCAGGGAAAGTCCGCCGTCTTTGTGCCCGCGGACGTGACGAGCGAAGCCGAGGTGCAGGCCGCCGTCGCCACCGCCACCGCGCTCGGACCGTTGCGGATTGTGGTGAACTGCGCCGGCATCGCCACCCCGGGGAAGGTGCTGGGCCGGGAGGGTGTGCTTCCGCTGGAGGCGTTCAACCGGGTCATCCAGGTCAACCTGGTGGGGACCTTCAACGTGCTGCGCCTGGCGGCAGCGGCGATGGTGGCCACCGAGCCGGCCACCACAAAGCTGGGCGGCCCCGAACGCGGTGTCATTATCAACACCGCGTCCGTAGCTGCTTTTGAGGGACAGATCGGCCAGCCTGCCTACGCTGCTTCCAAGGGCGCGGTGGCGGCCATGACCCTGCCCCTCGCCCGGGAACTCGCGCGCTCGCTGGTGCGGGTGGTGGCCATCGCCCCGGGAATCTTTGAAACGCCCCTGATGGCGGGGTTGCCTCAGGAAGCGCAGGATTCCCTGGGGGCCCAGGTGCCGCACCCCTCACGGCTGGGCAAGCCCGTCGAATACGCCAACCTGGTGGCGCACATCGTGGACAACGCCATGCTCAACGGTGAAACCATCCGGCTTGACGGCGCCATCCGGATGGGGCCGAAATGACAAGCGCCGCCCGTGAAGCCGCTGCAACCATATCCGGACTGCCCTCGGCCGACTTTTTCGACGTCGAATCGCTGCTGAGCCAGGCCGAACGGGAGAAACTGGCCGAACTCCGGGAGTTCCTGGCAACGGAGATCGCCCCCTACGCGGGGGAGTGGTGGAACAAGGCTGAGTTTCCGGCGCACATCCTGCCCAAACTGGCGGCCCTGCAGCTCAGCACCCCGGCGCAGCGCGGTTACAGTCATCTGTTCGCCGGACTGGTGATCGCCGAGATGACGCGCGTGGACACCTCGATCGCCACGTTCTTCCTGGTCCACCACGATCTCTTTGTTGAGTCCCTTTACGCCTTCGGCACCGCGGACCAGAGGCAGCGGCTGCTCGAGGACGCCGCCAACCTGCGCATCACCGGGGCCTTCGCCCTGACCGAACCGGACCACGGCTCCGACGTCGCCGGAGGCATGGAGACCCGCGCCCGGAGGATCTCATCCACCACGGGAAAGCCCGACGGCGGCGGGGACACCTGGGCGCTGAACGGCGCCAAGCGGTGGATCGGCAACGGGACGTTCTGCGACTACATGCTGGTCTGGGCCCGGGACGAAGCGGACCGGTCCGTACGGGGCTTCATCGTGGACGCCACCCTGCCGGGGGTCAGCAGGTCCCGGATCGAAAACAAGATAGCCCTGCGAACAGTCCAGAACGCCGACATCGTTTTCGACAACGTCCAGGTGGCGGAGGCGGACCGCTTCGCTGCCATTAGTAGCTTCGAGGACACCAACGAGCTGCTGCGCGGCTCGCGCATTATGGTCGCCTGGCAAGCCGTGGGCCAGCAGCTGGCGGCGTTCGACGTCGCCCGGCAGTACGCCGTCGAACGCCACCAGTTCGGACGCCCGCTGGCGCAGTTCCAGCTGGTCCAGCAGCAGCTGGTGACCATGCTGGGCAACGCCGTGGCGAGCATGGCCATGATGGCCGGACTTGCCAGGTTGCAGGACGAGGGCGCCGCCGACATGCCGCACGTGGCCCTGGCCAAGTCCTACCTCAGCGCCCGGATGCGGGAGACGGTGGCGCTGGGCCGTTCGATCCTGGGTGGCAACGGCATTGTGACCGACTATCGGATGGCGAAGATTTTCTCGGACGCGGAAGCCATCTACACCTATGAGGGGTCGTTCGAAATCAACACCCTGATCGTGGGCCGTGCCGTCACGGGAGTCTCGGCCATCGTTTAGTCCTGGTTGGGTGAGCTGCCAAAATCACCGGGCGGATACGGCTGCATCTCGCCCGCCTCGACACGTATGTCCAGCGAGTTGTTCTTCACGGGCATGGGGCAGGTGCCGTAGGGGGTGAAGGCGCTGGGATAGTTGATGGCGCGGTTGAAATCCAGGACCACGGACCCGTCCGGGCGGGGCCGGGGCAGGGCGAGCTTGCGCCAGTCATCGGTGGTATCGCCGTTTGTTTCGTCGTGGAAGGTCACGGTCAGGGCGCCGAGCTTTTCCTCCTCCGCCTGCAGCCGGAACTCGTGCCTGCTGCCGGGAAGGCGAAACACAACGTCGCCCACCGTGCGGTGGATCCCATCCACCAGGGGGTTGGCCGTAGCGATGGGAACGTCCACGGGCTCGGCGTAGGGCTCGAACTTTCCGGTGACCTCCCAGCGGGGGTCATACGGGTAGGTGGGAACGCCGTCGAATTCAGTGAAAACGGGCGACCCGGCGTCCCGGGTGCGGATGGCGTACTTGCCTCCGCGCACGGCCAGCTCAACCACAACCTGCGCCCCGTCCGTGCCGCCGAATTGGACCCACATCAGCGACTCCTCGTCGGTGAGGGCGGCGGAAACCGTGCCATGGACGGGTTTGCCGGACTCCACCAGGGACAGCCCGTCGGCGGGCACTGCGGTGAGTGTCGCCGTCGTACCGTCCGTCGACCACCTCCCGGGCGCCAGTTCGACGGCGGCGGGGGAGTCCTCCAGCCACTGGAAGGAGGTGAGGGTCAGCCAGCCGTGGCGGGTGGCCAGGGCCTTGTTCCGGTTGTCGCGGAAGCGCTGCCAGCGCTCCACCTTGGCGGCTGGAATGGTGCTCATGGTTCCTTTCGGAGGTCTGCTTGCCCCGGCTACAACCGTGCACGGCAGGCGTTCATTCCGCGGCAGGCCTGTACGCACGGTTGAATAGGTGGCGTGGATATTCTGGCGGGCGTAAGTACTGAGTGGCTCAAGTGGTTGACCTGGATCGCTGCACTGGCTTCCGCGGCGGTGGTGCTGTTGTTGCGGCGGCCCCGGCGTCCGGATCTGGCCCTGTTCGCCGGCGTCCAGGTATTCATTGCCGGCAGCCTCGCAGCCGGCATCTACGTCCTGAACCATCTGGGCGAAGGCCGCTGGGGCGGTGATGAGGAAGCCAAAGTCGATCCGCCGTCGTTCTCGGAAACTCCCATGGTGGGGCAGTTCCTGGAACCGCTGGACGGGACGCTCAGCGGTGTGGCCGATGTCGTCAACGAGTTTGTGGACTTCCGTGCCGCCTTTCCGGTGGCGCTGGACTTTTTTGTTGCGGCCGGCTGGGCCCTTGCCGCCGCCGTTCCGGTGGGGCTGTGCGTCCTGATCGGCAACGCTTTGGAAAACAAACGCCGGAAGGCTGAATTTGCCTCCTCCCAAAAGGAGCTGGCACAGCTGCGGGCGGAGCTTGAGCGCGTGAAACACCATGTCGGTTACCCGGCGGACGACATTATCTGAGACGGATTCCCCCGAGCCGCCGGACTGCGGGTAGCATCTTTAGCTAGTTACGTGGCTCACAGTATCCAGCGCAGTGTACGAGCCAAGTCCGAACCCTCGAAAGATAGTTTCCATGGCTCACACTGCAGCAAATCCCGAAACCGACCTTGCCTCCGAACTCAGGGCAGACGTCCGGCGCGTCTCCACACTGCTGGGCGAATCGCTGGTCCGCCAGCACGGACCCGAGCTTTTGGACCTCGTGGAGCAGGTGCGCCTCCTCACCAAGGAATCCAAGGAAGCTGCCCGCGGCGGTGCGGATGCCACGGGGCCCTGGAGCGCGCACGACGTCGTTGCCCAGGTCCGCGAACTCCTCGGCTCCCTGCCCATCGAGCAGGCCACCGACCTGGTGCGTGCGTTCGCCTTCTACTTCCACCTCGCCAACGCCGCTGAACAGGTCCACCGCGTGCGGGGCCTGCGGACCCGGGAGGAAAAGGACGGCTGGCTCGCGAAAACCGTCAACGAAATCGCCGAACAGGCCGGCACCGGCGTGCTGCAGGAAGTCGTCAACGGGCTCGATGTCCGCCCCATTTTCACCGCGCACCCCACCGAGGCCTCGCGCCGTTCGGTGCTGGACAAGATCCGCAAGCTCTCCGACGTGCTGGCCCAGCCCACCGCCGAGGGCACTACGGCCCGCCGCCGCCAGGACCGCCAGCTGGCCGAGATTATCGACCAGATGTGGCAGACGGACGAACTCCGCCAGGTCCGGCCCACCCCGGTGGATGAAGCCCGCAACGCCATCTACTACCTGGGCGGCATCCTCACCGACGCCATGCCCGAAATGCTGACCGAGCTGGCCGAACTGTTGGGCGAATACGGTGTCAGCCTCGCGTCCCAGGACGCCCCCATCCGCTTCGGTTCCTGGATCGGCGGCGACCGCGACGGCAACCCCAACGTCACCGCGGCCGTAACCCGGGAAATCCTGCAGATCCAGAACCAGCACGCAGTCCGGATCAGCATCGGCATGATGGACGAACTGATCTCCATCCTCTCCAACTCCACGGCCCTCGCCGGCGCGGACAGGGAACTGCTCGATTCCATCGACGCAGACCTGAAGAAGCTGCCCGGACTGGACCGGCGCGTCCTGGAGCTCAACGCCCAGGAGCCCTACCGCCTGAAGCTCACCTGCATCAAGGCCAAGCTCATCAACACCGGCAAGCGGGTAGCTGCAAATTCCAACCACGAGCACGGGCGGGACTACAGCGGAACCGGCGAACTCCTCGCGGACCTCGAACTGCTGGAGCTCTCGCTCCGCAACCACTCGGCGTCGCTGGCTGCCGACGGCGCCCTTGCCCGGGTCCGCCGCGCCGTCGCCTCCTTCGGCCTGCACCTGGCCACCCTGGACATCCGCGAACACGCCGACCACCACCACGACGCCGTGGGCCAGCTCATGGACCGGATAGGCGGACCCGGGCTGCGGTATGCGGAACTGAGCCGCGGGGAACGCTTCGAAGTCCTCGGCTCCGAACTCGCGTCCCGCCGGCCGCTGTCCGGCCACCCGATCAAGCTCGACGGCGCCGCTGACGGCACGTACGACGTTTTCCGTGAAATCCGGCGCGCCCTGCGCGCCTACGGCCCGGACGTGATCGAGACGTACATCATCTCCATGACCCGCGGCGCCGACGACGTGCTCGCCGCCGCCGTCCTGGCCCGCGAAGCCGGTTTGGTGAACCTCTTCGGCGAGAAGCCGTACGCAAAGATCGGGTTCGCACCCCTGTTGGAAACGGTGGAGGAGCTCCGCGCCTCGGCGGAAATCGTGGACCAGCTGCTGTCCGATCCCTCCTACCGCGAGCTCGTGCGCCTGCGCGGGGACGTGCAGGAGGTCATGCTGGGCTACTCGGACTCCAACAAGGAATCCGGCGTGATGACCAGCCAGTGGGAAATCCACAAGACCCAGCGCAAGCTGCGGGACGTCGCCGCCAAGCACGGCGTGCGCGTACGCCTGTTCCATGGCCGCGGCGGGTCGGTCGGCCGCGGCGGCGGACCCACCTACGACGCCATCCTGGCCCAGCCCAACGGCGTCCTGGAAGGCGAAATCAAGTTCACCGAGCAGGGCGAGGTTATCTCGGACAAATACTCGCTGCCCGAGCTGGCCCGCGAAAACCTCGAACTGTCCCTCGCCGCTGTGCTCCAGGGTTCAGCCCTGCACCGGGATCCGCGCACCTCCGCAGACCAGCGCGAACGGTACGGGCACGTCATGGAAACCATTTCCGACGCCGCCTTCGAGCAGTACCGGAAACTGATCGATGACCCTGACCTGCCCGCCTACTTCCTGGCCTCCACGCCCGTGGAACAGCTGGGTTCCCTGAACATCGGTTCCCGCCCGTCCAAGCGCCCGGATTCCGGTGCCGGGCTCGGCGGCCTGCGCGCCATCCCATGGGTGTTCGGCTGGACGCAGTCCCGGCAGATCGTCCCCGGCTGGTTCGGCGTGGGCTCAGGGCTCAAGGTCGCCCGCGAGGCCGGGAACTCCGCGCAGCTGGTGGAGATGTGGGAGAACTGGCACTTCTTCCGGTCAGTGCTCTCCAACGTCGAGATGACCCTCGCCAAGACGGACCTGGACATCGCGGGGTACTACGTGTCCACCCTGGTGCCCAAGGAGCTGCACCACATCTTCCGGGCCATCCGCGAGGAATATGAGCTGACCGTGGCCGAGGTCCAGAACCTGACGGGCGAGAACCTGCTCCTGGACGCCCAGCCCACGCTCAAGCGCTCACTCGAGATCCGTGACCAGTACCTCGACCCCATCAGCTACCTGCAGGTGGAACTCCTCCGCCGTGTCCGCGCGGAAGCTGCCGAGGCCGCTGAGAAAGAAGACGGCATCACCGGAGCCGAGATTGACGAACGCCTGCAGCGGGCCATGCTGATCACCGTCAACGGCGTGGCGGCCGGCCTCCGCAACACCGGATAACCCTCCAACCCTCTCTCACTTGATGTGCCCTTTTCCCGGACGCTCTCTCACTAAATGGGGCCTTTTCCCGAACGCTCTCGCACCGTGAATTGAAAGTGCGCTCGTCAAGTTTTTGAGACAGTTTTTCGTTGTTGTTGGTTAAGCGGCCAGGGGTTCCGGGACGGTGGTTTGGTAGGCGGCGTGGGCGGTTAGTGGGGGTGTGCCGCCGGCTCTGCGGTTGGGTCGGCGGCGGTTGTACCAGCCTTCGATGTAATTCATCACGGCGGTCCTGGCAGCGAGCCGGGAACCGAATCGGTGGTGGTGATAGAACTCTGTTTTGAGGTGGGAGAAAAAGTTCTCCGCCACTGCGTTGTCCCAGCAGACGCCGACCTTGCCCATGGACTGGATGACACCGTTGGTGCCGCACCAGCTCTGGAATTCCTCGGAGGTGTACTGGGTGCTGCGGTCCGAGTGGAAGACCACAGAGTCATCGGCGAAACGGCCGTGGTTCCGTGCCGTCTGCAGGGCCGCGGTGCACAGGCTTGCGCGCATGTGTTCGGCCATGGCCCAGCCGATGACCATCCCGGAAAACAGGTCGATGACGGTGGCCAGGTAGAGCCAGCCCTCACCGGTGCGCAGGTAGGTGATGTCGCCGACCAGCCGCGTCCAGGGCACCGTGGAAGTGAAGTCGCGTTTGCCCTTCTCATTGAGCATGTGGTTCTCGATGTGTGCGGTCTTGGCCTGCGGGTCCTGGACCGTGGTCCGCTTCCAGGCCTGGGTGCGGATGGCCCGGAGGCCCTTTTCGCGCATGATGGCCCCGACGGTCGGGGCGGAGACTTTGGTCCCGGCCGCGTTCAGCAAAAGAGTCAGCTGATCACGGCCGGCACGGCCTTCTTCCTTCTCATACAGGCCGGTCACCGCACTGGCCAGGTCCTCATGCCGAACGGCACGTGGTGAGGGCCCGGCGGGGTTGCGCCACCGGTAGAACGAGGCCCGGGAAACTTTCAGCGCCCGGCACAGCCACACCACGGAATGGTTGGCCTTCTCCGCTTCGATGAACTCGTAGAAGTCCTCTACTTTTGCTTCGCGGCAAAGAAGGCGCTGACTTTTCCCATCTTATTCCGATATCGGAATAAGATGGGTTATCCCGATAGCCGGATTATGCCGATGTTTTCCTAACGATGCAGGTCAGGGGCTGGTTCGCCCGAAAAAGCTCGGCATAAGTCTTAGAGGTTTTCGAGGAAGTCCAGTAGGTTGTCTGACGGTTTGTAGCGGCCTGGGGTTGTTCTTAGAGGCGAAGTGCGGTCCATGGCGCGTTGTTTGATGCTCATGTCCGCGTGGAGGTAGGCGCGGGTCGATTCGGTGCTGGCGTGGCCAAGCCAGAGGGAGATGGTGGTGGCGTCGATGCCGGAGGCCAGCATTCGCATGGCTGTTGTGTGGCGCAGGATGTGCGGCGTGATGGTTTTGCGGTTCAGGGTAGGGCAGGCCACTGCTGCCGTGCGTCTGTGAAGGGCGAGGCGCTGACCGACGGCGTCGGTACTCATTGGTCGGTGGCTTCCCTGTGCGGTGAATACCGGATCTCCGGCTTTTTGGGCGGTGTTTTGTTGCCAGGTCCTTAAGGCTTTGGCGAGCTTCGGGGAGATGGGGGTGCTGCGGTCCTTGCGTCCCTTGCCCCGGCAGGAGACGTGGGCTGGCGCGTGTAATTGGGTGTCGGCCCAGGTCATGTTGGTCAACTCTGAGACTCGCAACCCGGTCTCCAGCAAGGTTTGGATCATCAGCAGGTCCCGGCGGCCGGTCCAGGTGTTGATGTTGGGAGCGCCCAACAGGGCCGTTGCTTCGGCGTCGCTGAGGTAGGTGATGTCCGGTTTTGTGGTGTTTTTCGGGGCGATCGCCAAAACGCGTGCAATCAGGTCTGCATGGTCGGGGTGGCGGTAGGCCGCGTAGTGGAAGAGCGCATGGATGCCGGCCAGCCGGGCGTTGCGGCTGGTGGCAGCGTTCCCGCGCGTCGCTTCCAGATGGGCCAGGAAATCCGTAATTGCCTGGGCATCAAGGTCCTCGAATCTTATGGCGGACGGGCTGAGGTGATGGTGGTCGGCGAGGAAAGTCAGCAGCAGCCGCCACGTGTCGCGGTAGGCGGTGATAGTGTGCGGGCTGGCGGCCTTCTGTCCGGCCAGGTGCGTGGTGAAGAATGCTTGCAGGGTGGGTGCCAACAGGCTCATGACAACAGTGCTCCGGTGCTCTGTGCGGAGCGGACTCGTTCGCTCGCGAGGGCAAGTAGTTCGGGGATGGCGGTGAGACACCAGTAGGTGCTCGCCGGGCTGACGTGGCCCAGGTAGGTTGCCAGGACCGCGATTCTGACATCAACGTCCACGCCGTCCCGGCAGGCCTGCAACAGAGCGTTAGTGGCGAAGGCATGGCGGAAATCGTGCAGTCTCGGGGCTTTCCCGCCAGCGTGGACGGCGAAACCGAGGTCATTCCGCAGGGACCGGAAGGCCTGCTCCAGACTGGTGGGGTGCGGTCTGCGCCGGACCATGTTCAGGAAGAAGGCGTCTCCGTCGATGCAGGTGCTCAAATCGCGGCTTGTCTTCAGGTACTGCCTCAAAGCTGTCTTCGTGCTGGGATGTATCGGTACCAGGCGCGGGTTGCCGCGTTTGCCGCGCACTGTGAGCAGGTCACCGGTCCAGTCAATGTCCGAGATGTTCAGGCCCAGGCATTCACTGATCCGCATGCCGGTTGTCGCCATGAGTCCGATCACCGTCTGCAGGGTCAGTCCGCGCAACGGTGGTTCCAACGTGAGGGCTGTCTCCATCAGCGCCCGGGTCTGGTCGGCGGAGTATATATAGGGTTGTTGGCGTATCACCCGGGTGGGAATGAGTCCGGCGGGGATGATGGATGCCAGGGCAGGTTCACGGGTATGAACGTAGGCGGCGAATCCCCGAACGCTACTCAACCTCGCGGCTTTCCATCGCGGATCTGAGGCAGCCGGCAAGCAAGCCCACTCCACAGCAACTTCAACGGAAATTGTGCGGTGGCCTGTGGCGTCGAGGTAGGCGAGGAAACTGCGAAGGAGCCAGTCATGACGAGCCAGTTTATGGCCCATGGTCCGGCGCAACTGCAGGTAGTCGTTTGCCTGGCCTTCCAGCATGTTCGTCATGATGAGTGCCCTACCGCACCCGGGTTTCCAGCTGCGACAGGCCAGGGCACGGCCATGAGGCGCAACGCTTCGAGGTTAACCTTGGCATAGTTCACGGTCGTTGACGCACTGGAGTGACGCAGCAGCTGGGCGGCCTCTTCCAAGGATCCGCCCTGATCAAGGATGGCGGTGGCCACGCTGTGACGCAGCCGATGCGCACCCACTCTGAATCCGATTCCTGCCCCTGCGGCGCGGGATGTCACCATCTGGCTGATGGCAACGCTGCGCAGCGGTCGGTGTGGTGCCGTTGCTTGAAGGAAAAGGTGCCGATCTGAGGACGTGGGGCGCTCGTTTTGGAGGTAGTTCACGATGGCCGCACCAGCGTCTACCGGTAGCGGCATGGCTTCGATTCGCCCACCTTTCCCTGTGACCCGAACAATGCCGACACGCCAATCAATATCGTCCAAGGTCAGGTCCTGGACTTCACGTGCCCGCAACCCCATCCGTGAGAGCACAAGGAGCAGGGCCTGATTGCGCAGCGGAACCAGCTTCCGCGCCGTGCCATTGGCGATGGCCTGGACTTGAATTTGTGTGAGGAACTTCGGCAGGCCCGCGTAAGGGGAATACGCCACCGCTGGAATGCCTTCCGCCAACGAGTGTGGGATAACACTGACCAGAAACAGCCACCGCAAGAATGCCCGCAATGCCGTCGCGGCCACCCGAATGGAACCGATCGTTTCCGTGCGTCCGCGCCACAACAGGAAATCCGTGACCTCAGCGATCGACAAGGACGCCCAGTCCGATCCTGAACGCTCGGCCCTCCAGCCCAGGAACGGCCGGACCTGATTCAGGTAGTTCACGATCGTCGTTGGGCGCAGTCCACGTTCACCCGTCAGATACTGTTCGAAATCGGCTAACAGCTTATCCCGCGGCGACACCATCGGTGGTGGATCCGCCACCCGATCGATACGGGCGCGCTCCAAGAAGTCAAAGAACGGCGTCAGGGAACGAGGAGTGCGGAAGTTCCGGTACCCCTGACGGCGCACGGCGAAGAACTCTTCCACGACACCAGGCGACAACGCCTGCACCGCAAGGCCCTGTTCAACCATCCACCGAGACAGGTGGGCGACCAGCTGCAGTTTCTGCGACGCAGAGTCCGGCGAGTAGCCCAAGCCACTCAGAAAAACATGAAAATCGGATGCGAACGGCGCCAATGGCCCGACGACGACTACCTTGAATGGATCACTCATGACCCGCGTCCTTCCAGAGAAAAATTGGAAGAACAGTATCCGCCTCAGGCCAAACTTATGCCGAACGATTTCGGGCGAACCGGCCCCTGACCTGCATCGTTAGGAAAACATCGGCATAATCCGGCTATCGGGATAACCCAGGAACTCGACCTCGGCCCTCAAACGCTCATTTTCGGCCAAGGCCTTCTGATGCTCGTCCCACGCAACCGGGCCCCGGTCTTCAGGAGCAACAGAAGCGTTTGGTCGACGTTCCCGATGCCGGTGAAGCCAGTTCCCCAGCGTGCTTTCCTTCACCCCAATCTCCTCGGCGACCTGCTTCACCGAACGATTCGTGGACAAAACCAGCCGCACAGCATCCTCGCGGAAAGCGGCATCGTATTTTCTTCTGGGCGTGGTCATCTGAAGCGAAGCTCCCATCAAGCTGTCTCAGAAAACCATACGACCGCAAAGCAGTTCACAGTGCGGGAGCGTTTGGGGATTTCCTGCATCGAGTGAGAGAGCGTTTGGGGATTTCCCGCATCGAGTGAGAGAGCGTTTGGGGATTTCCTGTATTAGGTGAGAGAGCGTTCGGGGATTTCCAGCATTAAGTGAGAGAGCGTCTGGGTAGGGTGGGAGGCATGCCATCGTTCCAAACCCGCCTGAAGATCACTGGCCTGCGCCCCGGCAATCCGCCTGAAGCCGTTATGGATGCAGCGGTGGAGGCGTTGGAAACCCGCCACCACGTGGAGTCGAACCAGTTGCAGATTGCCGGCGGAGTGCCACAACTGAACCTGCGATTCCTCGTTGAGGCCACGGAGTACAGCGGTGAGAACCAGCAGGCGCTGGAATCGGCAGCCATGATGCGCGACGCCGTCGAACGCGTTGCGCTGACCGGCTCGCTGATGGTGCTGCGCCGCAACAGGGGCCGCTGGGCGCCTGTCTAAGGAGCTACGCCAGGGGAGGGTCCGGCTCCTCCACCGGCGATCTGTTGCCCCTGCGCCGGGTCACAATGATGCCCACGACGACGCCGATCACCAGTCCCAGCGCCACGCCGATCAGCGAGCTGGCCCAGAAGGGCAGGCCCGTGGCGGAACCGGTGAAGTAGCCCAGGCCCACCAGCCAGCAGGCCCAGAGCAACGCCCCGAGCCCGGCGCACAGGCTGAAGCCCCGGACCGAAACGTTCGCGATCCCTGCAGCGGCGGACGTGGCAAGCCGGCCGCCCGGAATGAACCTGGCTCCGATGATGGTCCCGTATGTGGATGAACGGCCGGCCTTGGCGATGGCGTCGTGTATTCCGGAGTGCACGCGCCGGCCCCAACTCCAGCGGTCAAGGACGTGGCTCAGCCGCATCCTGAACAGCTGGAACACCACTACGTCGCCCAGCCAGGAGGCCACGGCGGACAGGGCCACCACCAGGAACACGTTGGCCCGGCCGTCAGCGGAAAGCGCTCCGCCGGTGATCACCACCATCTCGGACGGGACCGGCGGAAAGATGGCGTCGCCGAGCACGATGGGGATGATCCAGAAGTAGATCGCCGTCCCCCAGCTGTCAGCGCTGCCGAAGTCCATTGCCACAAAGGTACCCCACTTTGGCCCGGCCAGGCCGGGGAGTCAGGGGTTTATGCAGGCAGCCCGGCGCATGCTTCAGGGACGGCTTCGGGCTGCTTCGCTGAGCTGCAGGCGGCTGCGGTACTCCACCGGTTTTCCCGAGATGGGGTCCACGAACCGGATGCCGCGGGCCAGGAGCTGCAGGGGCTTGGTGTAGTCGTCCGGAGCCTTGTCCAGCAACTCCGGGTAGAACGAGTCATTGACGATTCCCAGGCCCAAAGATGCCATGTGCACCCGCAGCTGGTGGGTCTTTCCGGTGTGGGGTTCCAGCCGGTACAGGGCACGGCGCACGGGACTGCCGGGTGCCGCAGCGGCGGCGGAAGCACCGCCGTCGAACGTTTCCAGCCGTTCAATCCGCGTTTCGGCGTTGGGCTCGCCGTCAATTACCTCGGCCAGCAGGTAGCTGCGGGACTTGGTCATGCGGTTGCGCACCACCACGGGAAATTCGACGGCCGGATACCCTTCGGCAGGCTCCGCGGCGGACACGCACTCGTAGTTTTTGTGAACCTGGCGCTTTTCGAAAAGCACCTGGTATTTGCCGCGGGTGTCCGGGTTTGTCGAGAACAGCAGGACGCCGGCGGTCATGCGGTCGAGCCGGTGCATGGGAATCAGGTCCGGCAGGTCCAGCTGGTTCCGCAGGCGCACCAGGGCGGATTCCTGGATGTAGGTGCCGCCGGGGGTGGTGGGCAGGAAATGGGGCTTGTCCACCACCAGCAGGTGCTCGTCCTGGTGCAGGATGCCCAGTTCCACTGGAATGCGGGTTTCAGGCGGCAGCGTCCGGTAGTACCAGATAAACGTATGGTCCTCCAGCGGCGTGGAGCGGCTCAGCGGGGTACCGCCCTCACCAACGATCTCGCCGGCGTCGAACCTGTCCTCGATGCCCTGCGGATCAATATGCCCCCAGCGGTGCATCATGTAGTCCATCGCGGTCTCCCACGGGCCCTCCACGGGAAGGCGCAGGCGGGTGGCGTTGACGCCGTCGCGCACGGGGAGGGGGGATTGCATCACCGGACAATTCTACGGGGTGCGGCTGCTGCCTGAAGCGCTCCCGGGCCTGTGCAGGTCCGGCGCCCTTTGCCGCTTCTGGCGGCTTGTGGTCACTGTCAGGCAGCCCAGCCGCGGGCAATGGCGTCGAGGGCTGCGGTGTAGGCGGCTGCCCAATCGGCGTCCGGCGGGCCCACATGGGCGAGCTCGAGGCTCACCAGGCCGTGCACCTGGCCCCAAATCGCGAATGCGGCCACCTCAACCGGCGCCGGCAGCAGGACTCCCTCGGATTGCGCGGCGGCGACGGCGCCAATGAGGGGTTCCATGGCATCGGCGGCCACCTCGGGGCTGGGCCGGCAATCAACGTATGCCGCCAGCGCGCCGCCGAACATCAGCCGGTACAGCGCGCGATGCTCCAGCGCCCAAACCCTGTAGGCGGCTCCAAGCTCACGAAGACCACCTGGTGCAGCGGCGACCTGCGAGTCCCGGAACGACCTGAACCCGCCATCCACCACCGCCGTCAAGAGCTGGGACTTCCCGCCGAACAGGGAGTAGACGGCAGTAGTGGAAGTCCCTGCCGCTGAGGCCACGTCCCGCAGGGTTACCCTCGCGGGCCCATCCCGGTCCACGAGTTCAGCTGTTACGGCCAGCAGTTCCTGCCTCAGGGAATCGTTGTGCACCACGGGTCTTGCCATGAGGCCCATTGTTTCATAACCTTGTTCTGTAACATCGTTATGAAGCAACGTGGTGAAACAGCGTTACGAAAACCGCGACCAAGGAGCTTCCCATGGCACAGACTGTTTTTTCTGGCCGGTACACCGCCGACCCCGGCCGGGAATCGGTCACTGTCTTCCTGATCGGCATGCGGGCAAACCGGTGGTGGAAGGCGGGAACGGTTGCTAAGGTCGCCGCCGCAATGCCCCGGATGCTCCAGCACCTGGCGGGGGACCCGTCGTCGGGCATGCTGGGCTATGAGCAGTGGTTCGGCCGGACCACCATGTTGCTCAGCTACTGGGAGAGTCCGGACCATCTGCGGAAGTTTGCCGCGGACCGGGAATCCCCCCACCTGGAGCCCTGGCGCCGTTTTATGAAGGAAACGGCCGGAAGCGGAGATGTGGGCGTCTGGCATGAGACCTACCAGGTGCCGGCTGCCGGGATAGAGGTCATCTACAACGGGATGCCCCTGTTTGGGCTCGCCAAGGCCACCGCCCACGTCCCTGTTGGCGCGGGGACTAATACCGCCAGGCAGCGGATGGGCAGGTCCGCCGCATCGTCCGCCGAACCGTCAAGCCCCGCCGGCAATAGGGAACGCCGTCACGCAATAGCGACGGCGGGCGCATCCTTGAGGGTCCGGCGGAGCTGGGGGGCGGCGTCCAGCCGGTCCTGCGCCGACCGCAGGGCAACCACCGCGGTCTCCAACTTCTCCGGGGGCAAGGTAAATGGCACCCGGAGGTAACGCTCGAAGGCGCCGCCAATCCCAAAGCGGGGCCCTGCCGCAAGCCGGATCCCATGTTCGGGTGCGATGACCGTCAGCGCCGTGCTGATGGGCGCAGGCAGTTTGCACCAGACGGACAGGCCACCGGAGGGGTACGCCGTTTCCCACTCCGGCAGGTATCCGGCTAGCAGTTCCAGCAGGGCGGCACGGCTGTCCCGCAGGGCAGTAAGCCGCGCCGGTAGCGGCTCGTCCAGAGCCCGGACGAGATGCGCGCCGGCCAGTTGTTCCATAACGGGTCCGCCCAGGTCCAGGGAGGTTCGTGCCGCCGCGAAACGCTGGATCAGATCCCCGGAAGCCCGGATCCAGCCGGTGCGGAGACCTGCCCAATGCGACTTGCTGAGCGAGCCGATGGTTACCACTGGTGGACTGAAGGCCGCCACCGGAGTGGTCTCGACGCCGTCGAGGTTCAGCTCCCGCAAGGTTTCGTCCACCACCAGAGTTGTTCCCGCGGCGGCCGCCGCCCTGACCAGGAGGCGGCGTTGGAGGTCGGGCATCACTTGTCCGGTTGGATTGTGGAAGTCCGGCACCACGTATGCGAGTTTGGGCCGCTGCTGCATCAGGGCGGCCTGAAGTGCCTGCATGTCCCAGGTTGGAGCAGCCCGCCCGCCGTCACCGCCCCTGGCCGGCGCGCTGGAGAATGCCACCGGCGTTGGCCGGCAGCCGGCGGCTCGGATTCCATCGAGGGCGTTCGGGTAGCTGGGGTGCTCCACCAGCACCCTGTCCTGCCGCCCGGCCAGGGCCCGGAGGATGATGGTCAGGGCGTGCTGTGCGCCCGACGTCACCAGGATCTGGTCCGCGGTAGTCGGTGCCCCCGCTGCCGTGTACCGGGCCGCTATTGCCTGGCGCAGGGGGAGCAGGCCGATGGCGTCATAGCCGAATCCCGGCAGCAGGGCCGGAAGTTCGGTGAGGGCTGCGGCGAACGCGCGGTGTACTACCTCTCCGCTCGCGGGAAGGGACGCGTAGGCGAGGTCGATCAGCCCCTCCGGCGCGGCCAGTCCGGGTGCCGCGAGTCCGGGTGACGCGAATCCCGGCCCTGCCGGCGCTGGGGCAACGGGCATGGGGCCGGTGAGCAGCGTGCCGCCGGCCGGCGTCGTGCGTGGAATCCGGGTCCGGCTCCTGCTGCCTTGGCCGCTGGTCAGGAACCCCTGCTCCCGGAGGAGGCCGTAGGCCGCCGTTACGGTGGTGCGGCTGACGCCCAGGGATTCGGACAGTGCGCGCTCGCTGGGCAGGGCGGTGTCCAGCGCCACCCGGCCGTCCAGGACCAGGAGGCGAACGACGTCGGCCAGCTCACGGTAGGCGGGCGCCGCGCCAAGGTGCCACGTTCCGAGAAGGCGGGCAAGGGCAGCGGCGCTGAGAGGGGACATAAGGCCAGTATCCCAAACTGGCTATGGAATTCAATGCCAGTGGTCTGCGACAGTGGTTCCCATGTTGACCCGCAGACTCCTCCAGCTCTTCCTCGGCCTCGCCATGTACGGAATATCCCTCGCCCTGTTCATCCGGGCCGGACTGGGACTGGACCCGTGGGACGTCTTTCACCAGGGCGTCGCCGGGAGGACCGGGCTCAGCATCGGCCTGGTGGTCATCATCGTGAGTTTCCTGGTGCTGCTTCTCTGGATTCCGCTGCGGCAACGGCCGGGGTTCGGCACCTTGTGCAACGCAGTGCTGGTGGGCGTCTTCGCAGACATCGGCCTTGCCCTGATTCCGGCTTTCTCCCACTTGGGCGGGCAGGCCGCCATGCTCGCAGGGGCCGTGCTCCTGAACGGCATCGCGTCCGCCTGCTACATCGGTGCCCGGTTTGGGCCCGGCGCACGGGACGGCCTGATGACGGGGCTAGCGCGGCGCACCGGATGGTCTGTCAGGTTGTCGCGCACCCTCATTGAAGTGGTGGTCCTGGCCGTCGGTTGGCTCCTCGGCGGTTCGGTGGGAGTGGGCACCGTCGTTTACGCCCTGGCGATTGGGCCCCTGGTCCAGCTGCTGCTTCCAGTGTTTATGGTGCCCGCCGCACTGCCGGCGGAACCTGATTCACAGGGCCGCGACGACGCCGGCTCCGTTACTCCCGAACCACTGGCCAGCAACGGCTAGTGGGACTCCCCGACGGGCTTCCCAAACAGGACTCCCCGGGGCCCCCGGCAGGTCTCCCTGCCCGGGACCCTAAGGCCAGGACGCCGGCGCGGCATCCCTACGCCAGGAGCGGCTGGCACTGGGGACAGAAGTAGATGTCCCGTTCTTCCTCGCCATTCAACTTTCTCAGGACGCCCCGCCGGATGGGCGTTCCGCACTTGAGGCAGGGCTGGTGCTCCCTGCGGTACACCCAATAACCGGGCCGCCCGGCCATTCTCCCTACGGGCAGGCCTTTGGCGTTGAGGATGGTGACGCGACGGCCGGGGCCAAGGTTTACTTCGAGCAGCTGCTTGGCGTCGATCATCATGGTCCGCACATCCTGGACGGCGGACACCGGGGACGCCGGATGAACGCCGGACAGGAAGCAGGCCTCACAGCGGTAGATGTTGCCTATCCCGGCGAGGTTGCGCTGGTCCAGCAGGGCGACACCGATGGGGACGTCCGGGGCTGCGCGCACCCGCCGCTCCGCTTCGTCCAGGTCCCAGTCCGGCCCCAGGAGGTCAGGGCCCAGGAACCCCACGATGGAGTCCTCATTGGCCGTGGCCACCACTTCAACTATGCCTAGGGAAAATCCGACGGCGTCCGCCACCGGCGTGCGCAGCACGCACCGGGCCGTGTACCCGGGCTTACGCCACCTGCCGCCCGGCGGGTAGACCTGCCAGGTGCCCTCCATTTTCAGGTGCGAGTGGATGGTGAGTTTTTTGTCCTCCGGACCCACCACCCGCATGAGCAGGTGCTTGCCCCGGGGCACGACCTCCGCCACCGTCCAGCCGGCCAGGTTCAACGTGGCGAAGCGGGGCACCCGGAAGTCGGATGCAATCAGTTTCTGTCCCGCCAAAGCCTGGTGCAGCTGGTGGGCTGCCCGCCAGACCGAATCCCCCTCAGGCACGTATCCTCAGCCCCTTCGGCGTGGAGTAGGCCCCGGCCGAGCTGAGGGCCGCGGCAACAGGCGTATCCAGGATCCCGTGGCCGTTCACCTTCTCCATGATCAGCTTGTCGACGGCGCCGCGGGTCACCACACCGACCAGTGCGGAGCCGGCGGCGGCAAGAATAGCGTCGTCGTCGCTGAAGGCCAGCAGCGTTTTTCCGCCCCGTTCCACGTAGAGGACCAGCGCCCCGTCCACCAGCACCACCAGGGCACCCGCCTTCCGCCCGGGCCGGTGCCCGGTTCCGGCGTCGTCGTGAAGGGCGGGCCAAGGGAGGGCCGCGCCGTAGGGGTTGGCGGGATCGGTGGCGGCGAGGGCGAGGGCGGCAGGCTCGGGCTTGGCGAGCTGGGTGTCTTCGGAGTACGAACGCAGCCGGTCCACGGTGGCCGGCACGGCGAACTGGGCTGCCCCCAGGTGCTCAATGAAGTAGCCGCGGCGGCAGCGGCCCGCTTCCTCGAGCCGTGCCAGGACTTTGTACATCAACCCGAACCCGCCGAGGATTTGTTCTGCCATCACCGAGCCGCGGGTGACCACGCCGTAGCGGTCCAGCAGGAGTTCTGCTGTGGCCCGGGCATGGATGGTCGGGTCCAGTTCGGGCTGCGGGAGCGCGGACCAGCGGCCAGCTGCCAGGGGAGGCGTGGCCGGGCCGGCCGACGTTCCGTACCGGCCACCGCCCATTCCGGCAGACCCCATCAGGCCGGTCCCGTGGGACCGGCCCAGCCGGCTCAGGCGGGGTGCCCGCGCCCTGGGTGCACGTGCCACCTGCCGGTGGGCAGTGTGCCCGCCGGCGATCAGGGCGCGGACGGGAGCGAACGTGTCGCCCGTAATGCGGCCGGCCCACGCCAGGTCCCATAACGCAGTGACAATTTCCTGATCACTCAGAACCGAGTCCATACCGCCGGCCACCTCCGTCAGCTGCCGGAAGAAGTAGCCGCCGCCGTTGTTTCGAAGGTGCTCCAGGAGCCGCTGCTGGCCGTCGCCGGGTTCGTAGTCGATGGCCGGGTTCAGGGTCAGCTCTGCGGAGTCGGCCAGGTGCAGGCTGATCCAGCCGTCGTTGCCGGGCAGCGCTCCTGCTCCGGACCACAGCACCTCGCCGGTGGCCATGAGTTCGTCCAGCATGGCCGGCTGGTAATTGGAGACCCGGGATGCCAGGACCAGGGGCTCCCAGGCGGAGGCCGGAACCGGAACGCCGGAGAGCTGGTCGATGGCTGTGACAATGCCATCCAGACCGCGCAACCCCGGTTGCCCGCGGCCTGCACCGGGGGTACGGACATGCTGCCAGGCCGGCAGGAAACGACCGTACGCAGACGCGTCGACAGGCTCCACCTCTGCCCGCAGTGCTGCCAGCGACCGGCGGCGCAGTTTACGGAGGACCTCGGCATCACACCACTCACTGACCGTGGCGGGATGTAGTACCTCGGCGGGTACTGCGGGGTCCGCAGCAGAAGGGTTTGCATCAGGAGGCTCGGTAACGGCAGGGGCGGCAGCAGCATCGGCAGCTGCCGCGTCCGCGTCTGCCGGGTGCGTCTCGGGCGGGCCCGAATGGGGCCGGAACTCGCCTTCCACCACCCGCCCGTCAGCGGCGAGGCGCTTGAGGGCGGTGCTGACCACTGCCACGCCCAGGCCCAGCCGGGCTGCCGCTTCCGCCGCAGTGAAGGGACCGTGGGTGCGGGCATAACGGGATACGAGATCCCCCAGGGGATCCGCCACTGGCTCAATAAACGCGAGCGGCACTCCCATGGGAAGGGGAACGCCGATGGCATCCCGGAGCCGCGCGGCGTCTTCGACGGCGGCGAAGCGTTCCACGCCGCCGATGTTGACCTTGATGGCGCGGTTGGCCCGCTGCAGGGCGAGCAGGTGGTCGGTGGCGGAATCGGTAGTGGCATGGGCCAGGTCTGCTGCAGGCGCCTGGGCGGCAAGCTCGGCCGCAAGTTCGGCATCTGTTGGTTCGGCGCCCACATCCACTGCGGGTTCCGCGCCAGCCGGTTTCGCGGCAGTCCCTTCGGTAATCCGTGTCTCTGCAACCGGTTGAGCAGTTGCAGGCTCCTCACCTTGGAGCCTGGCGGCAGCTTCTTCCGGCGCCAGGGGACCAAGCAGGCGCAGCAGGTCTGCGACACCTTCCACCCCCCGCGCGCGCCGGTCCGGCGCCAGGCGCTGCAGTTCCCGTTCGGTGGACTCGATGACCCTGGCGTCCAGCAGTTCGCGGAGCTCCACGCGCCCCAGCAACTCGTTGAGGAGGGTGGAATCAAGGGCCAGGGCGGCGGCACGGCGCTCCGCCAGGGGTGAGTCACCCTCGTAAAGGAACTGGGCAACGTACCCGAACAGGAGCGACTTCGCGAACGGCGACGGCTGCGATGTGGTGGTCTCCACAATCCGAAGCTCGCGCCGTTCCACGGACGCAGCGATGTCCTTGAGCGCCGGGAGATCGTAAACGTCCTGCAGGCATTCGCGCACTGTTTCCAGCACGATGGGGAACGTGGGATACTTCCGGGCGACGTCCAGCAACTGGGCGGACCGCTGCCGCTGCTGCCACAGCGGCTGCCGTTTGCCGGGTGTCTGCCGCGGCAGCAGCAGGGCACGGGCGGCACATTCGCGGAAGCGTGAGGCGAACAGTGCGCTGCCCCCCACTTCTGCCGTGACGATCTGTTCCAGTTCCTCGGGGTCGAACAGGAACAGTTCGGCCCCCGGCGGCTCGTCCTCCATCATCGGCACGCGCAGGACGATCCCGTCGTCGGCGGCCATGGCTGAGCCGTCCATGCCGTACCGCTGGTTGAGCCGCTGGCCCACCGCAAGCGCCCAGGGTGCATGCACCGGCATGCCGAAGGGGCTGTGGAGGATCACCCGCCAGTCGCCCAGTTCGTCATGGAACCGCTCCACCACCAGTGTGGTGTCGCTGGGCACCACCTCGGTTGCCTGCTTCTGTTCACTGAGGTACTGGATCAGGTTGTTGGCCGCGAAGGCGTCCAGGCCGCTGGCCTGGCAGCGTTCGGTGGCGGGCCCGACGTCGGACGCTGACAGTTCGCGCACGAAGGCGCCAAGGGCACGGCCCAGGTCCACCGGGCGGCCGAGCGAATCGCCCTTCCAGAAGGGAAGCTTGCCGGGCTGGCCGAAGGCGGGGGAGACCAGCACGCGGTCGTGCGTGATGTCCTCGATCTTCCAGCTGGTGGCGCCCAGGGCAAAGACGTCGCCCACGCGGGATTCGTACACCATCTCCTCGTCCAGCTCGCCGACGCGCCGGCCGCCCTTGGGGGCAGGGGCGGGCTTGCCGTCCGCCGAGGGCGACGCCGAGCCCTCGATTTCGGTGCCGATGATGTACACGCCGAAGAGCCCGCGGTCGGGGATGGTGCCGCCGGAGGTGACGGCGAGGCGCTGGGCCCCGGGCCTGCCTTCGATGGTGCCGGCGTTGCGGTCCCAGACGATCCGGGGACGCAGTTCGGCGAATTCGTCGGAAGGGTAGCGGCCGGCCAGGAGGTCCAGGGTTGCCTCGAACGCCGACCGGGGGAGGGATGCGAACGGGGCGGAGCGGCGGACAGTGGCAAACCATTCCTCGACATCGATGCTGCCCAGGGCCGTGGCAGCCACGGTTTGCTGCGCCAGGATGTCCAGGGGGTTGGCCGGGATGCTGAGGCGCTCGATCTTGCCGCCCAGCATGCGTTCCACGGTGATGGCTGTGTGCACCAGGTCTGCCCGGTGCTTGGGGAACAGGACGCCCTGGGAAACTTCGCCCACTTGGTGGCCTGCACGGCCCACCCGCTGCAGGCCGCTGGCTACCGACGGCGGTGATTCCACCTGCACCACCAGGTCCACGGCGCCCATGTCGATTCCAAGTTCCAGTGATGACGTGGCCACAACGCACCGCAACCGGCCGGATTTGAGGTCGTCCTCGATCAGCGCCCGCTGGTCCTTGGAGACCGAGCCGTGGTGGGCGCGGGCCAGCACGGGGTCTGCTCCCGCGGAGCTTCCCGCCTGGGCCATCATGTGGGCGGGTGTGGCCGTAGAAACAGGGGCACCGGGGGCCGTTTCGAACGCCGCGGCGCCCGCCGGCACAGGATCGTCCCAGCCCCCGCCCTCTGCGAGCAGCTGCCGTTCCACGTAGATCTCGTTGAGGCGGGCCGTGAGCCGTTCGGACAAGCGGCGGGAGTTGGCGAAAACGATGGTGGACTGGTTGGCCAGCACCAGGTCAACAATCTTTTCCTCCACGTGCGGCCAGATGGAGGCTTGGGGCTGCAGCCCGGAGGCGGGACCGGAGTCGAACGCGCCGGCAGCGCCCTGAAGGTCGGACATGTCCTCCACCGGCACGGAGACAGTAAGGTCCCAGTTCTTCGTGGCCGGCGGGGCAACGATTTCCACTGGTGCTGAACCGGCCAAGAATTGTGCCACCAGTTCCCTCGGCTCCACGGTGGCGGAGAGCCCGATCCGCTGCGCCGGTTTGTTCAGCAGGGCATCCAGCCGCTCAAGTGAGACGGCAAGGTGGGCCCCGCGCTTGGTACCGGCCACGGCGTGGACTTCATCGATGATGATGGTGTCCACATCGGTCAAGGTTTCCCGGGCCCTGGAGGTGAGCATCAGGAACAGCGATTCCGGCGTGGTGATAAGAATGTCCGGCGGGTTGCTCAGCAAGGCCCGGCGGTCCGCCGTTGTGGTGTCTCCGGAACGGACGCCGACAGTGATCAGCGGTGCCGGCAGCCCCAGCCGCTTGGCAGTCTGTGTGATGCCGATGAGCGGGGAGCGGAGGTTCCGTTCCACATCGACGCCGAGGGCCTTCAGTGGCGAGATGTACAGGACCCGGGTCTTGCGTTTGGGTGCCCGGGGGCGCCTCCCTTTTGCCGGTGCCTTTGGTGCCTCCGGTGCCGGGGCCTCGGGAGCGGCTGCTGACCCGGACTCAAGCAGCCGGTCCAGCGCCCAGAGGAACGCGGCGAGGGTCTTTCCGGAACCGGTGGGAGCGACCACCAGCGCGTGCGAGCCGGAGGAGATGGCCTGCCAGGCGCCGTTCTGGGCCGGCGTGGGCTCCGAGAAGGCGCCAAGGAACCAGTCGCGTGTTGGCCTGCTGAACTGGGCCATGGGTGCCTCCGCGACCGCACCCCTGCCACCCGCTGCGGGCTGTTCCTCGATCATGCCTCCATCATGCCCCAAGCCACCGACCGGGAAGCCGGCATGCAGCTTTCCCCTGGTCCAGGCTCAAGTGTTCCCGGCTCAAGCCTTTCCTGCGCGGGGGAGATTCTTGGTGGCAGGACCCTCCAGGAGTTGTCCTTCATTGGTGAAGCGGGAGCCGTGGAGCGGGCAGTCCCAGGTCAGCTCGCTGTCGTTCCAGTGGAGGATGCCGCCCATGTGCGTGCAGACTGCCGACAACTTGCATGTGGTGCCGTTCACGGTGGAAACGGCGACCGGTTTTGTTCCCTCGCGATAGACCTTGCCCTCGCCGTCGGCCGGGACAACAGGGGCCGGCTCGGCGGTGGGCTGTTCCTTGCCTTTCTTCAGCCCCTCGGCGGCCAACTGCCCCCAGCCCGTTGCAAGCTTGGCTGCCACCCCAGCATTGAGGGAAACGGCTGACGCTGCGGCTGCCGGCGAACTGACACGGCGGTGGATGGTATTGGCCCAGGGCACGTGGCCGCCAAGGATGTCGGCGGAGATTCCCACGGCTGCGGCCACTGCGTTGGTCATGCCCCATTTGTTGTAGCCGGTGCCGAAGTAGACGTGGCCCTTGCCCCGGGGAAGCTTGCCGAAGAACGGCATGAGGTTGACGGGCATGTAGTCCTGCGCGGACCAGGTGTGAGTCACCACTGAGCCGGGGTACTGCTGCACGGCCCAGTCCACGAGGCTGCCGAGCTGGTGCTTCTCGGACCGTGCCCGGCCTACGTGGTGTCCGTGCCCGCCCACCAGGAGCAGCCGGCGGCCGTCCACTTCGTAGTCCCGCAGGGAGTGCGTTGGCTGTTCCACCGAGATGTACATTCCCGGGGGAGGAGCCTGGTCTTCCTGCAGCTGCAGCGCCGCGGCATAAGAACGGCTCGGCTTCAGCTTGGCGAAGTAGAGCCCGCGGTCCAGGACGGGAATGCCGGTGGCAAGCACTACCTCGTTCGCGGTGACCGTGCCGTGGTCCGTGTGGATGGTGGCCGGGCCGCTCCCGGTGACGTCCTGCAGCCGAACACCGCCCACCACGGATCCGCCGCGGCTGCGGATATCGGACACCAGCGTGTCCAGGACTTCCACGGGGTTGATTTGTGCCTGGTTTGCGAGCCGCACTGCTCCGTGGACTGGAAACGGCAGCCCGGGGTCGCGCACGTATTCCATGTCCAGACCGGCGGTGGTGCCGGCGCTGACCTCTTCCCGCAGCTTTTCCGTGCCTTGCGCTGAAGCCGCGTACGTGTAGGCGTCCCGGGTCTGGAATGGAATCTTGTGCTCTTCCATGTACCGCAGGAGCCAGGCCTGGCCTTCGAGGTTGCCGTCCACGTACGCCTGGACCTGTTTCCGGGAGTACTGGCGGGCCAGTTGAGCCAGGAAGGTTCCCTGCAGCAGCGTCACCTTGGCGGTGGTGTTCCCGGTAGTCACAGCACCTGGGTGCCGGGCCTCGAGCACCAGGACGGTTTGCCCTGAGCGGGCCAGCAGGAGTGCGGTCACCAGGCCGGTGAGTCCGGCGCCGGCCACCACGGTGTCGTAGCTGCTTCCGGGCTCGAAGGGATCAGAGGTAAAGGTCTCCGCGCGGTCCAACCAAATCGACGTCATCCCAGTTCAGCCTGCCTTTTGGTCCTGGCCCTGACGGGCCGTTTGTGATGTGTCTGTTATAGATCCTGATCTATGCGTGGCTTAGTTGCTAAGTATACTTATGATGTCGGTGTTTAAGTCTATGGTTCAGGCGCAACCCGGCAGCCATGATGTGAACGTTAACGACAACAGCAGGAGTGATCATGACAAGCATGAGTTCCGACGGTCGCACCGCAGGCCGTACAAACATCCAAAAAGCAACCCTTGCCGTGGGCGCAGTGTTCCTCCTGGTGGGCGTCCTGGGCTTCATCCCGGGCATCACCTCGAACTACGAGACCTTGGGCTTTGCGGGGCATGAATCCAAGGCCCTGCTCCTGGGCATCTTCCAGGTGTCAATCCTGCACAACATCGTCCACCTGCTGTTTGGGGCTGCCGGCATCGCCATGGCCCGCAGCGCTGCACAGTCGAGGAATTACCTGCTCGTCGGTGGCGCCATCTACCTGGTCCTCTGGCTTTACGGCCTGCTCATCGGGCTGCAGTCGCCGGCCAACTTCGTCCCGGTCAACACCGCGGATAACTGGCTGCACTTTGTCCTCGGTGTCGGCATGATCGGCCTGGGCGTCGCCCTGTCCCGTGGCACCGCCCGCGCCGGACGCACCACCACCGCACACTAGGTGAATCGACAGCGACATCGACGACGCCCACGGGCGGAACCAACTGCAGGCGGGCCGGGCACGTTGCCGGACCGCCTGCAGTTGTCTGTACCCACGGCGCAGGTCCCTCACGCCGGAAAGAGACTCCGAAAGGGACGGGGACCGAGCGGGGAAATCGCTTACGCGGGCTGGAACGCCCCGATGGTCAGCAGCGTAATTTCCGCGTTGCTGCAGGCCTTGGTGGGCTGGGGCAGGAACAGGGATGCTGTGTCCTCCGGCGGGTAGATCCGGTACCCGGCGGCATCCACCATGGCGCAGTCCGGGTAGTTGCCCGCCTGCGTGTAGCTCAGCACTGCCGAGCCTGTCTGGCCGGGGGCGAGCAGGACGTCGGTTGGTGCCGCGGCGTCATCACGGGTAGCCGGGGCGCCGATGGGGGCGCCGGCAGCATCGGCAGCCAGGGAAACGCCCGCAAAACCCCGAAGGACACAGGTTTCCGGGCCTGTGTTGGTGAGGTTGAGCTTCATGAAGACGCTGCCTGCTGCTCCGCCGCCTGATGCGTCCGTGGCGGCGGAGAGGCCGGCCGCCTTGCAAAGGGCCGGTGCCCCGGGCGCAGCGGTAGCCGGAGCGGTTGTGGTCGGCGTCCCGGTCGCCGTTCCCGACGACGTCCCGGACGCCGAGGGCGCCGCGGACGTTGCGTCGGGGCTGGCAGAGCTGGTGCCCGGTGCCGTCGTCGCCTGCGTTTGCGGCCCGCTGGGGCCGCACCCGCTGAGCATTAGTGCCGCTGCCGCGGCCGCCGTCGTTATGGCCAACCCATGTGAAATTCGCTGAGACCTCATGGCACCACCTTTGCGGCACTGTTTGGCCGCGTCAATGATGCCACGAGGCCAGGGAGCATTTTGATGCCCGGATCGTGATGATCCGGGCATCAAAGCCTGTCCTACTTGGCGCCTCCGCCGGGGTTTTCCGGCGCGCACTGCTGCGCAGGAACGCCGCGCCGCCGAGCACCAAACCTCCAACCCCCGCTGCGAGTCCGGCCCAGCTGCGGGCGTCAGCTCCGCTGTCCGTCACCGACGCCTGCTCCGTGGACGCGGATGCCGTGCGGTGGGATGCCGTGGCAGCGGCTTCGCCATGTCCAACGGTGCCCGCAGCTTCAGTGACCGTTATCGACGGCGCAGGTGCCACCAGGGAATGCGGGTCCTGGCCGTCCTTGGCAATCTCCGACCAGTCCGTCTGCCCCGTCTCACAGGTCTGGAGGGTGGGGAAATACAGCGTGGCGCCGGCCGTGTCAGGGAGTTTTACCGAAAGCACCAATGCGTCGCGCAGCTCATGGGGCAGTGGACTTTTGGCGGTATAGACAATGTGGCTGGTCCGCTTGGTGATGGAGGTGCCGTCGGCAAGTTTCTTCTGCTCGGCGAGCTGCTCCGTCACCTTCTCCACTGACCAGTTGGGGGTTGACCGTGGGCTGGGCATCGTTCAGTTCCTGTGGCAGTGTGATGGCCACCTTGGTGGTGCCCGACGTGTCGCAGCCGTGCGGGATGCCGAAGGTGAGCAGGGCGTAGGAGCCGGCGGCGGTTTTGTCCGGCGTGACGCCGACGTGCGCGGAGTCTGCGCCCGCAGCGGTAAGCAGCAGGACTGCCGCACCTCAGGCAGCAGCAGCAGTTTGCAGGGTACGGCGAAGAGCTGAGGGTTTCATGCTTTGCCTCGCAGCTTCGGTACCAGCGAGGTTGGCGGCTGGAGTGACGATGTCGGTGACGGGAAGGTGGCCGGCATGGGGGGCGGCGGCCCCTGTTGGCGCCGCGCCCGCCGTGAAAGGGGCGAAAGCCGTAAACACGCCGTGCAGGGCCAGTTGTCCTCCAGCCAGCAGGATGACAGGGGCAGGAAGCCCGCCGCCGCCGGCGAGGTGGGCGCCAACGGCGAGCGTCAGGATGACCGTGGCCACCGCCGACGAGCGGAGGAGGTGGAAGGGAATGCAGGGACCGCGCGTTCGCACTGCTCTCCCTTCCCACTGACGGAACCATGCACCGCTGAGGCCGGAGCCGGCCAGATGGAGTCTAGGGGCGATCCGTCACTGGCCCCGAGCCGGAAGGGGGCCGGGCGGACGTTACCGGAACCGTCAGCAACCCGCGGAGACAGTCAGCGGGTACCGGCCAGCAGTTCGGCGAGGACCTCCGCCGCGGTGTCGTGTTTGAGCAGGGGCGCCGACTGTCCGGCCCACAGAGACATCAGGTCCGTATTTCCCTTGGCCGCGGCCTGCGGCCGGAACCGGCCGGTGAGCCAGTTCTGCACCGGGAACGGGGCAACAGTGCCTGCTTCTTCAAGCTCGGCAATGATGCGGTTGGGGATGCCGCGGGCCAACCGGCCGCTCAAAGTGCGGGTCAGTACTGTGCGGGCTGCGGCGGCGCTCTTCAATACCTCGCGGTAGGCGGGCACGGCGGCGGACTCGCGGGTGGCCAGGAAGGCGGTTCCCACCTGCACGGCCTCCGCGCCCAGGGCCATTGCCGCCGCGAAGCCGCGGCGGTCGGCGATTCCGCCGGCCGCGATCACCGGGATGGATACGGCGTCGGCCACCTGCGGGACCAGGGCGAACGTGCCCACCAGGGATTCCTCCGCGGGCTTCAGGAAGGACACCCGGTGGCCGCCGGATTCCATGCCGCTGGCCACCACGGCGTCAACGCCGCCGGCCTCCAGCGCCAGAGCCTCCGCGACGGTGGTGGCGGTGCCAAGGACCTTGATGCCGCGGCGGTGCGCCTCCTCCACCACATCCGGAGCGGGCACACCGAAAACAAAACTGACGACGGCGGGACCCGCCTCCAGCGTGGCCTCCACCTGCTCGCCGTAGTCCGGCACGTACCGCGCCGGCATGTCCGGAAGGGGAATGCCCAGTTCCTCGAAGTAGGGCTTCAGGGTGGCCGCGTAGCGGTCGAATTCCTCCTGCGGAACGGCCGTGGTCTCGGTGCCGTTGGGTACCCACAGGTTGAGAGCAAAGGGCTTCGCTGTGGCCGCGCGAAGTTCGGCTGCCGTCTTTCGGATGGCATCGCCGTCGTACCCGTACAGGCCGAGGGAACCCAGCCCGCCGCCGTCGCTCACTGCAGCGGTGAGCGGCACGGAGGAGACGCCGCCGAACGGGCCAAGGACCACGGGGACCTCAATCCCGAGAAGCCCGGTGACCCTGCTGGTGGAGGCGGAAGGGGAAGATGCGGCGGTCATGGCAGGCTCCCGATGGTTGTTTGGCTCGGCTCGACCCCAGTCTTGCAGCCCGCCGCGCTTCGCCCAAGTCAGTCAGTTTCCGGTCCGCTGCAGAACTGGCAGTCGTCCGGGCAACTCTCCGTCATGACTCGGCGGCCAGCAGGTCGTAGCCGTCGGAGATGTGGAAGAGCCGGCGCCCGCCCACAGTCGTCGTGACCCAGACCACGTCTCCGTCCGCCGTCCGGTCATCCACCAGCCCGGCGTACACCTGGCGGCCGTTCCTGCTGAGCTGCACCGGTTCGCCCACCTGGACTTCTTCCCAGCGGGCCGGGCCCTTGACGCGGTTCACCATCGAAGTCACGCTTCTTTCTCTGACTTGAGCTCGTTGATTGAGTGGACCGGCGGTTTGCTGCCGGTCCACTCATCAAACAGCTCACCTGCAGCACACCTCAATGGAGGAGTGGCCACGCCGATGGATGGGTCTTTGTGCAGCCCACCAAAACGGCCATGAGGCCGCCCGTGAGGTGTACCGGCCGCTCGGGGCGGGACTAGCGGTCCAGCGTCGCTGACGCGCCGTGGTGGGAGAAAGTATGCGGTTGCCTCGCCCCGGGCTCTGGCCGAGGATGAGGTTTTGGGCAGATCATGGAGGTGTCTGCCGCGGTGGACGCCGACTACGCCGCCGTCTCCTTCAGCGATGCCCCGGAGGGCCGCCGCCTCATGATCGGCTGGATGAACAACTGGGACTACGCCAACCACATCCCCACCACCCCCTGGCGCAGCCCCATGAGCCTCGCCCGTGAAATCACACTCCAAACACGCGACGGCAACCTCTCCCTGGTCCAGCAGCCCGCCGGCGACTGGACAGCCCTGGCCGGCCCGGCCCCATACTGCCTTACTGCAACCACCATCAACGACGGCGTGCAGGTCCTGGCGGGCGCGGAAGGCACCGTCCAGCGCATCGACGTCACCTTCACGCCCGGAAGCGCAGCGGAATTCGGCCTCATCCTGCGCGGCAACGGCGCCACCGGAACCCGTGTGGGCATCCGCCCCGGTGAAAGCACACTGTTCGTGGACCGGCGCGAATCCGGAATCACAGACTTCCACGAAACCTTCCCCTCCATCGACACCGCCCCCCTCCGGGCAACCTCGGGCTCCTACCACCTCACCATCTTCGTGGACCGCTGCTCAGTGGAAGTGTTCGCCCAAAACGGCCTGGTCACCATGACCGAACTGATCTTCCCGGCCGAAACCAGCACCAGCCTCGCCGCCTACGCCGCCGGCGGCACGGCAACCATTAACAGCCTCCAGGTCACCCAACACGCGTAGGGCAGCACCCAAACCAGGAAAGGAAACATGCACACCAACGGCAAGCCGGACCATCCGCGGCAGGCGCTGGACGTCGTCGCGATCGGCGAAGCCCTCACCGACGTCATCACCACACCCGAAGGCACCAGACGCACCGCGGCTGCTGCCGCCGCAGTCACCGTATCCCGGGCCGGCGCCCGGGCCCCGACCGAAGACGAATTCCGCACAGGGCTTCAGCACCGGCCCCAGCTGCAAATGCACGCATAACACCACCCTCTTCGCGGCTGCCCGGGACGCCTGCAGGCTGTTGCGTGGGCCAGAAATAGACCCTTGACAGGGATCTAGTAACGCGCGTAACCTCTATCACATAGCGCAAGTAACGCGCGTTACCAACGGGCAGTACCACCGACCACCTCCGGAGCTTTCAATGGCGAAGACCACCACCCCGAACCATGACGGGGCTGCACGGCAGCGGGGTGTCACCATGAATGACGTTGCCAAGCACGCCGGCGTTTCCCGGACCGCGGTCTCGTTCGTGCTGAGCAACCGCGAAAATGCCAGTATCTCCGAGGAAACCCGCACCCGGATCTACGAAGCTGTCCATTCCTTGGGCTACCGCCCGAACGCAGGAGCACGTGCACTGGCAGCCCAGCGCAGCGACTGGTACGGGATTGTCACCGAGATCGTGACGGCACCGTTCGCCGTCGACATCATTAAGGGTGCCCAAGACCAGGCCTGGCTCGACCGCAAGTTCCTGCTCATCGCACCTTCCGACCAGGCCGATGCTGTAGGACCCAACCAGGGTATGGAAGACGCCGCAACCGAGAAGCTGCTGGAGCAGCGCGTGGAAGGGCTTCTCTACGCAGCTACGTTTCACCGTGGCGTGCATGTGCCGGAAAGCACAAAGGAAGTACCCACCGTCCTGATCAACTGCTTCGACGCCGAGGGGAAGCTGCCCTCGATTGTCCCGGACGAACGTGCCGGGGGCCGCGTCGCCGTCGAACGTTTGCTCCAGGCCGGCCACCGCAGGATCGGAGTCATCAACCTGGATCCGGACATTCCCGCCGCAATCGGGCGTTTGGAGGGTGCACGCGAAGCACTCGCCGACGCCGGACTCGAGCTGGACCCCGAGCTCGTGGTGCCCGGGTACGCAACGGCGGACGGCGGGTATGAGGCCGCGTGCCGCATCCTGGACCGCTACTCACAGGAGGACAGGCCAACCGCGCTGTTCTGCCTCAACGACCGCATGGCGATGGGCGCTTACGACGCCATTAAGGAACGGGGCCTGACCATCCCCGGGAACATCGCCGTGATTGGCTTCGACAACCAGGAACTGATTGCGGCCTACCTCAGGCCCAAGCTGACCACGGTTGCGTTGCCGTTCGAAAAAATGGGCGCCCTGGGAGTCCAGACGCTCGCAGCTCTGACAGCAGGACAGCCGATAGTTGCCGACCAGCAATTAGTCGGCTGTCCGCTGCTAGAACGCTCTTCGGTCTGACCGCGAAATCACTTTCGAAGAGCAACCCCTCCCCCACCCCTTCACCTTGCTGATGAAGATAGGAAAGAGATAACCATCATGACACAACCCCGATTCCTGAGGGCTGCCCGCATCACGGCGGCCGGCCTGGCGGCAGGCGCGTTGCTGCTGACCGGCTGTGCAGCCAACGGCAACAAGGCTGCCGGCACCGACGCCGCAGCGAACGCCAGCGCCTTCCTCACCATTCCGCGTGAGGACATGGGCACGTTCGTGCAGAACTTCAACCCGTTTGCCCCCACCGTCAACCCGATGGTCCAGCAGTCCATCTACGAGTCGCTGCTGATCTTCAACCCCGCCAAGGGTGACACGGTGCCGTGGCTGGCCACTGAATGGAAGGCCGCCGACGACGGCAAGTCCATCACCTTCACCCTGCGCGACGGCGTTAAATGGTCCGACGGCCAGCCCTTCGTGGCCGAGGACGTCGCCTACACCTTCGAGCTCCAGAAGAAGATCAAGGGAGGCTTCGAGTACCTGGAGACCGTAACGGCCGACGGGAACAAGGTCACCTTCACCTTCAACAAGCCGTGGTCCCCGGCCCTCTACGACCTCGGACAGCTCACCATCCTGCCCAAGCACGTCTGGTCCACCCTCAGTGACCCGGAGAAGGACGCCAATGCCAGGCCCGTCGGCACAGGCCCTTACACCGAGGTTGACAGTTTCCAGGCCCAGTCGTTTGTGCTGAAGAAGAACCCCAACTACTGGCAGCCGGACAAGCAAAAGATCGCCGGTATCAAGATGCTCGCCTTTGCAGGAAACGACGGCGCCAACCTCGCCGCCGCGAACGGCGACGTGGACTGGGCTCCGCAGTACATCCCGAACATCGAAAAGACGTTCGTTTCCAAGGACAAGGAACACCGGCAGTACTGGTTCCCTGCCACAGGTGCCATGATCAACTGGCAGCTCAACACCACCAAGGCCCCCTTCAACGATGTTGATGTCCGCAAGGCCCTGAGCATGGCCGTTGACCGGGAGCAGGTCACCACGATCGGCATGGGCGGCTACGCCAAGCCTGCAGACTGCACCGGGCTCTCCGGCAACTACGAGACTTGGAAGAACAAAGAGGTCCAGGACAACTGCACCTGGACCAAGCTGGATGCCCAAAAGGCCAACGAACTGCTGGACAAGGCGGGCTACCCGAAGGGTGCCGACGGCAAGCGTACCCTCAAGGACGGCAAGCCGTTCGAGTTCAAGATCTCTGTTGGTGCAACCTCGTCCGATTGGCTGTCCGTGGCCAACGTGATCTCCCAGAACCTGGCAGAAGTCGGCGTTACGGCCAAGGTGGAATCCCCGGACTGGGCAGCCGTTGTCGCCGGCTACGAGACCGGCGACTTCGACTCCGGCATCGTCTGGAGCGCCAACGACCCCAGCCCGTACAAGTACTTCAACGCCGCCATGGGCACGGCGACCGTCAAGCCCGTGGGCACCAAGACGTTTGACAACTACCACCGCTTCGGCGACACCACAGCCGACGCCCTGCTGGCAGAATTCGCTGCAGAGGCCGACGAGTCCAAGCAGAAGGACATCGTCAACAAGCTGCAGGAAGAGTACGACGACGCCGCACCGCTGGTGCCGCTGTTCTCCGGTCCGGAATGGGGCGCCTTCAATGACACCCGCTTCACCGGCTGGCCGACCCAGGACAACCCTTACGCCACGCTCTCGGTGAAGTCGCCCACCACGGTGCTTGTGCTGACCACGCTGGAACCGCGCAAGTAATCCCCACCGCCTCCCTGGCCTCGCTCCCCTTCGGCCAGGGAACCTCCCCTTACCTCCCCAAGCTCGCAAGCTCGCTCGGGGCCCCTCGGTAAGGGGCCCCGCGGCAGCGTGGGCCCACCCGCCCCACCTCAGCTGGCCGCCGGATCATCCGGCGGCCAGCCCCCCAAACTTTCCGTAATTCCCGAATGGAGGGAAACCGTGCGCTTCATCCTGCGCCGCCTGGGTTTCTACCTGATCGCCTTCTGGGCATCCGTCACCCTGAATTTCCTGCTCCCGCGCTTCATGCCCGGGGACCCCGTCTCCCGCATGTTCGCCCGCTCCCAGGACAGAATGCAGCCCGAACAGATCGAGGCCCTGCGCAAGCTGCTCGGCGTTGACGACCGGCCCCTCTGGGAACAGTACATCGGCTACATGTCCAACATCTTCACCGGGCAAATGGGCGTTTCCATCTCCCGGTTCCCCACCCCGGTCACCGAGGTCATTTCGTCCCAGATCGGCTGGACCCTCCTTCTCGGCGGAACCGCCCTGGTGATTGCCGCCGTCGTGGGTAACCTGCTGGGTGTCCTGGCCGCCTGGCGGCGCGGCGGCGCGGTGGACTCCGCGCTTCCACCGCTGCTCGTATTTATCGGCTCCTTCCCCTACTTCTGGCTCGCGATGGGTGCCCTGTACCTGTTCGGCGTCGTACTGAACTGGTTCCCCATCCGGCACGCCTTCACTGCCGGCCTGGAGCCCGGGTTTACGTGGGAGTTCATTGGCGACGTCGGCGCCCACCTGGTGCTTCCGGCACTGACCATCGTGCTGGTCTCCATCGGGGGCTGGATGCTGGGCATGCGGAACACCATGATCGCCACCAACTCCGAGGACTACATCACCATGGCCGAAGCCAAGGGACTCCGCCCGGGCCGGATCATGCTCCGCTACGCAGCACGCAACGCCATGCTCCCGTCGGTCACCAGCTTCGGCATGGGACTGGGATTCGTGGTGGGCGGTGCGCTGCTCACCGAGGTGGTGTTCGCCTACCCCGGCGTCGGCTACCAGCTCCTTAACGCCGTCCAGGGCCTCGACTACCCGCTCATGCAGGGCCTGTTCCTGACCATCACCGCCGCCGTGCTGCTGGCCAACTTCCTGGTGGACATCCTCTACGTCCGCCTCGACCCGCGCGTGCGCAGCAACTAGGGGAATCGATCATGACAACCGCAATCCTCAAGCAACCCGGCACAACGGCCGCCAAAACCCCGGCTGCCCGCAAGCCCAACCGCAGCTTCGTCCACGGCATCCTCACCAACAAAAAAGCCCTGACAGGCATGGCCGTGATGCTCGTCTTCATCGCACTGGCCCTGCTGGCACCGGTGCTCTTCCCCGGCGACCCGTCGCGGATCACTGCCATGGCCTCCCTGGAACCATCAGCCGAGCACTGGCTGGGAACTACAGCCAAGGGACAGGACGTTCTCTCGCTGACGGTCCACGACTCCCGGAGTTCGCTGTTCGTGGGGCTCACCGTTGGTTTCGCATCCACGTTCATCGGCATCCTGGTGGGACTTGCCTCGGCGTACTTCGGCAAGTTCATCGACGAAGCACTCTCCCTGGTAACCAACGTCTTCCTGCTCCTGCCCGGCCTGCCGCTGCTGGTCATCCTGGCCGCGTTCCTGCCCATCGGGGCTGGGCACCGTAATTCTTGTCCTCGTGGTTACCGGCTGGGCAGGCTCAGCACGCGTCCTGCGCTCACAGGCCCTATCCATCCGCTCCAAGGACTTTGTGGCCGCGGCCGTAGTGTCCGGCGAACGGGCAGGCCGGATCATGTTCCGCGAAATCCTGCCCAACATGGCCTCGATCGTTATGGGCACCCTGCTGGCATGCGTGATCTACGGCATCGGCGCCCAGGCGGGCCTGGAGTTCCTGGGCCTGGGCGATGCCAGCACGGTCTCGTGGGGCAACAACCTCTTCTGGGCTGGCAATGAAGGCGCCCTGCTGACGGGCAGCTGGTGGGTGTTCGTGCCCTCGGGCGTCTGCATCGCGCTGGTCGCCTTTGCCCTTGCCCTCATCAACTATGCAGTGGACGAGGTCACTAACCCGCGGCTGCGGAAGATCAAAACCCCGAAAGATACCGAAAGGAGCACCTCCAAATGACCATCTCCCAAGTGTCCTTCGGCTCCCACGAACCCGTCCTGGACGTCAAGGACCTCACCGTCAAATACATCGGCGACACCCGCTCCACCACCGCCGTCGACCGCGTTTCCTTCAGCATCGGCACCGGTGAGGTGTTCGGTCTCGCAGGGGAATCGGGCTGCGGGAAGTCAACCATCGCCAATTCGATCATGCGGCTCCTGAAGGATCCCGCGAAGATCGCAGGGGGCAGCATTTCCTTTGGCGGCAAGGACGTCCTGGCCATGAGCCCGGAGGAACTGCGGCGTTTCCGCTGGCAGGACGTGGCCATGGTCTTCCAGTCAGCCATGAACTCGCTCAATCCGGTACTGACCATCGGCGAACAGATCGTGGACATCTACACCACCCACGCCGGATACTCCCGGAAGGAATCACTGCGGCGCGCTGCTGAGCTGCTGGAACTCGTGAGGATTGACCCCGCGCGCCTCAAGTCCTACCCGCACCAGCTCTCGGGCGGCATGCGTCAACGGGCTGTCATAGCGATGGCCGTGGCGCTCAAGCCGTCCCTGCTGATCCTCGACGAACCCACCACCGCGCTGGATGTGGTGGTGCAGCAGGAGATCATGGCGCAGATCAAGGATCTTCAGCGCGAGCTCGGCTTCTCCGTCCTGTTCATCACGCACGACATGTCACTCATGGTGGAACTTTCCCACCGCATGGCCGTGATGTACGGCGGCAGGATCGTGGAAACCGGGAAGGCCCAGGACGTCTACGCCAACCCCCGCCACCCCTACACCCAGGCGCTGATGGGCGCGTTCCCGCCGCTCACCGGCCCGCGTGTTCCGCTGACGGGGCTGCCCGACGGCGTGAAGTTCCGGAACATCCCGGACCTCACCGAGGCGGCTCCCGGCCATTTTGTGGCCCCGTTTGGTGCCGACGCTGCAGTGATCGATTCCGCAACCCTGGCAGGAGCCGCACGATGAGCCAGTCCCTGACGTCCCCCGCGGCTGGTTCCACCACCAGCACCCCCGCCCTTGAAATCCGTGGCCTCGGCAAGTCGTTCCCCATCGGGGGGCTGTTCACCCGCGGATCGGTCCGCGCTCTGCACGGAGTGGACCTGACCATCGGCCGCGGCGAAATTGTGGCGCTTGTGGGCGAGTCCGGTTCCGGCAAGAGCACCCTGGCCCGCTGCGTAGCCCGGCTCGAGAAGCCGAGCTCCGGCGCCATCCTGATCGACGGCGTCGACATCCTTAAGCGGGACCGCTTCCAGGCGTCGCGTGTGTTCCGGTCCCAGCTGCAGATGGTCTTCCAGGACCCCTTCGGTTCACTGAACCCGGCCCACAGGATCGAGCACTTCCTGCGGCGTTCGCTGGCAATCCACGGCAAGGGCGGCGGCTCCGCGGAGGAGACCCGGCGGCGGCTCGAAGAACTCGTGACCACTGTTGGCCTGCAGGCCGACATGCTGAACTCGTATCCGCACGAGCTCTCCGGCGGCCAGCGCCAGCGTGTTGCGATCGCCCGTGCCCTCGCCGTTGAACCACAAGTCATCCTGGCCGACGAACCCACCTCCATGCTGGATGTTTCTGTCCGCATCGGCGTGCTGAACCTGATGCGCAAGCTCCGCGACGAGCAGGGGATCTCCATGCTCTACATCACCCACGACCTCGCCTCCGCCCGCTACCTGGCGGACCGCACGGCCGTCATGTTCGCCGGGGAACTCGTTGAGGAAGGCGAGTCCCTGGACCTGCTGGCAAACCCCGCGCACCCCTACACACAGCTCCTGGTTTCGGCAGTCCCGGACCCGGACCCGGCCCGGGCAGGCTCGTATGATCCCGTCCGCCGTGCCGGACTGCGGCAGGCGGTGATGGCTTCGACGACGTGCGCTTACGACGGCGACCCGAACCAGGCGTGTTCGTCCGAAGTACCCGTGCGCCATCAGGTGGGAGACACCCAAAACCGGCACTGGGTGCGCTGCCACCTCTACCGGCCCTGGGCTGGTAACGACGGCCATGCCCTGGCGGGCGAACCGGCACAACCCAACCTCCCGTCGTCGAACGCCCAAGAAAAGGCCTCAGCATGACTGAACTCACCCACCCGCTCGCCACCGTTCCCCAGGATGAGCTGGTTGCCCGGGCGGAAGCCGACCCCCTCCGGCCACGCTTCCATTTCCTGTCACCGGCCGGGTGGCTCAATGATCCCAACGGCGTCAGCCAATGGAACGGCACGTACCACCTCTTCTACCAGTACAACCCGGAGGGCGCTTTCCACCACCGCATCCAGTGGGGTCATGCCACCAGCACCGACCTCGTCAGCTGGACGGACCAGCCTGTTGCCTTGGAGCCGTCCGCAGGCCCCGACGCCGAGGGCTGCTGGTCCGGGGTCTTGGTGAACGACGGCGGCACGCCCACCCTGGTGTATTCGGGGCGGTTCGAGGGCAAGGAGCTGCCCTGCGTGGCCGTAGGATCCCCGGACCTTTTGAGCTGGACGAAGGACCCCGGAAATCCCGTGATCGCAGCACCGCCGGCTGGCGTGGACATCACAGCGTACCGCGATCACTGCGTCTGGCGTGAAGGAACCACGTGGCGGCAGTTGGTGGGTTCAGGCATCCGTGAGCGCGGCGGCACCGCGTTTTTGTACGAGTCCTCAGACCTGCGGCGGTGGGATTACATCGGGCCGCTGCTCATCGGCGATGCCTCGCATGGCGATCCTGCGGACAATGACTGGACGGGGACCATGTGGGAATGCGTGGACCTGTTCCGGGCGGGACAGGGTTCGCTGGGATCTGCACCTTCTGACGGGTTGCCGGATGTGCTGGTCTTCTCCGCCTGGGACGACGGCGACACCCGGCACCCGCTGTACTGGACCGGCCGGTATGCCGGGGATACCTTCGAGCCCGCGGCGCTGCACCGCCTCGACTACGGAGGCCGTTTCTTCTACGCACCACAATCGTTCCAGGACGAGTCCGGCCGGCGTGTCATGTTCGGCTGGATGCAGGAAGGCCGCAGTGACGCGGCGATGGTGGAAGCCGGCTGGTCGGGCGTCATGAGCCTGCCGCGAATCGTCACGGCGGCGGAGGACGGGACTCTCCGCTTCGCGCCCGTACCTGAACTTAAAAGGCTGCGCCGCCACCACGCCGGTCTGGCCGCACAGGTGTTGGCCGGGACAACCGTGCCCTTGGACACCGGTATATCCGGCAACCAACTCGACCTCGAACTGGACCTCCAAATCGACCCGGGCGCCCTGCTGCGACTAGGCGTACTGGGCTCCCCGGACCGTGACACGCCCGGCAGCCCCAGCGAGGAAACGATCATCGAGCTGCGCAGGGCGGCTGACGGCACCAACAACGGCATGCTCCGCCTGGACCGCACGCGAAGCAGCCTGGATCCGACGGTTGATGTGGAAGACAAGTCCGGCCCCGTTCCCATGCCCGAAGGTCGGGTGCACCTGCGTGTCATCCTGGACCGGTCCGCCGTCGAAATTTTTGCCAACGGGATGCCGCTCACAGCGCGCGTGTACCCCACGCTGGGCGGGGAACGTGTCAGCCTTGCCGCCGAAGGCACGGCACGGATACTCTCCCTCGACGCCTGGACCATGGCCAACATCCATGAGGGTACGCGGCTCCTCTTCCCCTGAACTCCCGGGGCAGTAGATCAAAAACCACTGACACGGCAGCATCGAGGCTGCCCAAAAACAAGAAGGAAACCATGGAAGATTCACCCACGGTCTCTCGTCGTTCACTCCTAACCGGAAGTGGGGCGGCGGCACTCAGCGGATCGCTCGCGCTGACAGCAGCGTTTGCTGAACCCGCCGCAGCCGCACCGGCCAGGACACCCGATCCGGGATCAAAAGGCCCACTGTCAAAGGATCACGCCGAATGCGCCCCGCCTACCACTTCAGCGTGCCGGACAACTGGAAGAACGACCCGCAGCGCCCCATCTACATAGACGGGGAATACCACTACTACTACCTCTACAACGCCAACTACCTGCAGGGCGGCGGAGGCACATCATGGCGCCGCGCGACCACCACGGATCACGTGGCGTTCACCGACCGCGGCGTCGCGATCCCCAAGTTCAGTAACGGCAACGGTGACTGCTGGTCAGGATGCCTTGTGGTCGATGAGCGGAACACCGCCGGCTACGGCGAGGGGACGGTGCTCGCGCTCGTGACGCAGGCGCCGGAAGGCCGGCAGGCCCAGTATCTTTGGTATTCAACCGACCGGGGGCGCTCGTTCCAGGCCGCCGGCACGGCCCCGGTGCTGCCGAACCCCGGAGTTCATGACTTCCGCGATCCCAAAGTCATCTGGGACGCTGACCGCGGGCAGTGGTTCATGGCGAACGCCGAGGGGCAGAAGCTCGGCTTCTACACATCGGACGACCTGCGGTCCTGGCGGCGCGTCGACGAGTTCGTACGCACGGATGTCGGGCTGCTGGAATGCCCTGATATTTTCCGCATGACCGCTGACGACGGCAGCTCACACTGGATCCTCGGCACGAGCGCCAACGGCAAAGGCCGCGGCCTGCCCGCCACCTATGCGTACTGGACAGGCGCCTTCGACGGTACATCGTTCACCCCCGATCACCCCGAGCCCGAATGGCTCGACTATGGCTATGACTTTTACGGGGCGGTCACATACCCGCATCACGACGCCTCAGGTGTAGAAGATGAGACCCTCCGCCGGGCAATTGGGTGGGCGAACTTCTGGGACTACCCCCACAACACGCCAACCCTCGAAACAGACGGCTACAACGGCGATGACATGATCGTCCGCGACATCCGCCTCAAACACACAAACGGTGTGTACCACCTCGTCTCCGCCCCCACCTCGGCGCTGCAAAACCATGTGAAGCGCACCCATCTTTTGGGCGACGTGCTTGTAAGGGGCACCCGCGACCTCGAGGTCGGCGCTTCCGCTTACGACCTCAACTGCGAGCTCGTATGGGACCCAGCTTTCCCACCTGCGAACGTGGGTCTTGAAGTGTGCCGCGCACCGGGCGGCGGAAGGCACGTCGCCGCCGGCGCATTCCTGCGGGGCCCCTTCGTCTACCTGAACAGGCGTCCCACCATCAACCCAACCGGCGGCGAAACCCAGACGCCGATTGACCCCTCGACGGGACGGCTCACCCTTCGCATCCTTGTGGACCGCACGAGCGTGGAGGTATTCGTCGGAGACGGTCGGGTGGTGCACTCGCACCGGGTATTCCCGCTTGGAGGCGACAACGGAATCCGCCTTTACGCCCATGAAGCAGCCGCCACTTTCCGGAAGCTGACCATTCACGAAATCGAGGCCACGCATTAGTCCAAGCCCCAACGCGACGATACCTTCGAAGAGGCGTTCAAGACGGTCCGCTGCAGCCGCCGCTCGGTTTTGAACCCGAAGCGGCCCCGGATTACTTCATCCGGAGTGCGGCCGCCCCTTCGGCGAGCTGGGTGATTTGCTGCCAGTTCTGGTTGTCGATGGCGCTGCGGGGGGTGAGCCAGCTACCGCCGACGCAGGATACGTTGGGCAGCGCAAGGTACGCCGGTGCGGTAGCCAGGCTGATTCCACCGGTCGGGCAGAACTGAACCTGCGGGATGGGAGCTCCAATGGCGGCGAGATAGTCGGGGCCGCCGGCGGGTCCTGCAGGGAAGAATTTCATGGTGTCCAGCCCGCGCTCGAGCACTGCCATTACCTCGCCCACTGTGGCTACGCCGGGCAGGACAGGGATACCCAGGGTCAGCATGTAGTCCAGCAGGGACGGTGTCACGCCCGGGCTGACGAGGAACTGCGCTCCGGCGGCAACCGCCGCGTCTGCCTGACCGGGGGTTAGGACTGTGCCTGCCCCGACCAGGATGTCGGGCACCTCGTTGGCGATGAGCTTTAGTGACGTAAGCGCACTCTCGGTGCGGAGCGTGAGCTCGATGATGCTGACGCCGCCGGCGGCCAGGGCCTTGGCAAGGGGAACTGCATGTTGCGGGTCATCGATGGTTACCACCGGAATGACGGGTGAAACGTGCAGGACGCTGGGGGCATTAGCCATGGTTAATCTCGTTTCTCAGGCCGTCCAGGCCTTGGGTATCAATGATGCGGTACCAGTGCAGGAGGAGCCCTGCGAAGGTGCTGTCTGCGGCGATTTCGGCGTCAAAGACGCTGCGGCAGGTAAGGAGCGCCGGAATGACAGTGTCCGCTCTCCGGTCGGCGGGAAGCACCGCTTGGAGTTCGGCGGCGAGGGGATCATTTAGCCCGGCCGCCGGTGTGGTGGCCACGTGGTGCATCCAGGCGGCGACAGCCAGGGCAGCCCACCGCGGCTCGCGGCCTGCATCAAGGTTTGCGCGGATGGTGGTCAGCAGCCGGAGCCCGATTTTCTGGGAGCCGTCACTCCCGACTTTGGCCGTGGTGTGTCCCAGGGCGGGGTTGGCAAAACGTTGCAGGATCTGGGCGCAGTAGGTTTCACCGTCCAGGCCGTCAGGCAGGCTGACGGTGGGAAGGGCGTCCTCGGCCAGCATCAGTCGGCACGCCCTGCGGAAGGAGTCCTCTCCCACGGCGTCACTGATGGTGTCCAGGCCCGCGGCAAGGCCCAGATACGCGAGCAGCGAGTGGCTGGCGTTGAGCAGTCGCAGCTTTGCAGCTTCCCAGGCGGCGACATCATGGCTGAACAGCGCGCCGGCTTCCTCCCAGGCGGGTCGGTCTCCGGCAAAGTTATCCTCAATCACCCATTGCATGAAGGGTTCGGCCACCACTGCGGCCTCGTCCCGGAGTCCCAGTTCGTGTTCGACGGCGTCCAGGTCCCTGGACGTTGTGGCCGGCACCATGCGGTCCACCATGGTGCTGGGGAACGTGACATTGTCCTCCAGCCAGGTGAGCAGCGGTGTGCGTTCGGTGTCCGGGAGGGCCGCGGCAAACGCGCGGACCAGGGTGCCGGTCAGTTCCCCGTTGCCCGGCAGGTTGTCGCATGAGACAACGGTGAGCGGCCCGCCGCCGGTGAGGGCCCGCTTCTGAATGCCGCGGGTGATTTGCCCGATGGCGGTCAGTGGCGGCTTCCCGGCGAGGTCGGCTCGAACCTGCTCGTCCGCGAGGTTAAGCGACCCGGTGTGCGGGTCGATGCGGTAGCCCTTTTCGGTAACCGTCAGCGTGACCACCCGCGTACTGTCCGCGGCGATCCGGTCCACCACGGCTTCCGGCCGATCCCTGCCGGAGATGGCTTCCACAATGCTGGAAACAACGCGGAGCGGCGCGGCGCCGCTGCCGCGCTCGGCAACGGTGAACAGCCCGTCCTGGGGTGCCAGCTGGCGTGCGACTGTGTCCGAGCGCTGGGTCACCCCAACAATGCCCCAGTCAGACGAGCCGGTGGCGAGCATGGCGTCTTCCGTGAAGACGGCGGTGTGGGCTCGGGCGAAGGCCCCCAGGCCCAGGTGGACGATGCCCGGCCGGATGGTTGTGCCCTCGGCGGCAGCACGGTGCTTGCCGTTGGCGTCGAGGGATGCGGCGCTTAGGCGTGTGATGGCGCTGCTCCTTCCGGTGCAAGGGCGCTGGAAGCATGGGCCTGGGTCTGCTCCAGCGTGGGGATTAAGCCGGTGCCGCCCTTGCCGCCCACCACCAGTGACGCCGCCGCGGCACCGTACCGGGCAGCGACGCGAAGGCTGTCACCAAGGACCATCCGGGCGGTCAAGGTCCCGACGAACGCATCGCCCGCGCCCGTCTGGTCCACCACGGCAGGTGCCGGGATGGAGTCGATCCAGGTTTTGTCCTGATCTTCACCGTCCAGCTGGATGCCCTCGGCGCCGCAGGTGACGGCCACATTCCGCGTGCCGAGGCTGCGCAGTTTCGCCGCGGCATCCTCCGGCGTGGGACAGCCCAGCAGCGCCGAAGTCTCGCCAGGGAAGGACGGGGTGGCCAGGAAGGCGCGGGGTGCCAGCTGCAGCAGCGCCGCCCTCGCCTCCTCTACCGAGGTGAGCCGCGGGCGGAAGTTGGGGTCGAAAACGAACCGCTTGGCGACGGCCGCGGCCTTCATGACTGCGGCTCGGGACGAATCCGAGATGGCGCAGGCGATGCCGCCCGCCACTACGGCGCCGGCGGCGGCGAAAACTGCCGGGTCGACGTCGTCCGGGCTCAAAGTGGACCCCACGCTGCCGCTGCGGGCGTAGGAGAACTCGCGCTGCCCGTCGGGGTCGCAGTGCACCAGGTAGACACCCTGCTGCCCGCGGCGGAACTTCAAAAGGTCAGGGGCAACGCCGAGTTCCACGATCCGGGCGGCGATTGCCTTGCCGAGGTCGTCGTCGGTCAGTACTGACAGCAAGCCGACGCGGGCACCGACTGCAGCAGCGGCGGCGGCGACGTTGAGGGCGTCGCCGGAGATCCCGAGCTGGGCGGGCACACCGTGCCCAAAGGCCACGTCGGTGGCCACTTCGACGAGGATCTCCCCCATCACGACGACGTCAAACGGCTGGTTCTCGATAGGCATTGTTGCGTCGTTCACCAGTCATGCACCGATCCATCGAGCCGCCGGTTGATGGGCAGGTATTTCGGGTCGAAGGGGAAGCGGGCGGCGGCTTCCTCGTTGAACTCCACCCCGATGCCGGGGGCGTCTCCGGGGTGCATGTAGCCGTCGTTGAAGGTGTAGGACGTTGTGAACACTTCGTTGGCCGGTTCCCGATGGCCCATGTATTCCTGGATGCCGAAGTTGGGGATGCTCATATCTACGTGCAGGGCTGCGGCGAACGACGCAGGGGAAAGGTCGCCCGCGCCGTGGGAGCCCGATCGGACACCGTACAGATCCGCCAGTGAGAAGATCCGGCGCAAGTGCGTGATGCCGCCGGCGTGCGAAACGGAGGTGCGGATGTAGTCGATGAGGCGTTCGGTTATCAGCTGCTGGCAGTCCCAGATGGAGTTGAACACCTCGCCCACTGCGATGGGTGTAGTCGTGTGCTGGCGGATCAGGCGGAACGCCGACTGGTCCTCCGCCGGCGTCGGATCCTCGATCCAGAACGGCCGGTACTGCTCCAGCGAAGCGCCCAGCCGCCCGGCCTCAATCGGGGAGAGCCGGTGGTGCACGTCGTGCAGGACATGGGTGCCGTAGCCGAATTCCTCACGGACGTGCGCCATCATCCTGGGTGCGAAGTCCAGATACGCCGACGTCTCCCAGGTGTCCTCCTGCGGGACGTTGCCGCTGGCAGGCTCGTACAGCTTCCCGTCCACCGGCGCAATGCCATAGGTTTTGTCGAGGCCAGGCACCGCAGCCTGGACCCGGATGGCCTTGTAGCCGAGGTCCAGGTGGTGCTGGAAGTCGGCGCCCAGGTCCTGCAGGGTGGAGCCGCTGGCGTGGCCGTAGACCATAACACCCTCGCGGGCCGCACCGCCCAACAGTTCGTAGACGGGCATGCCCGCTGCCTTGCCCTTGATGTCCCAGAGGGCGACGTCGATGGCGGCGATCGCCGTCATGGTCACCGGTCCGCGGCGCCAGTAAGCCCCCTTGTAGAAGTACTGCCACGCGTCTTCGATCCGTCGCGCGTCGCGGCCGATCAGCATCGGGCAGAGGTGCTCGGACAGGTAGGACGCCACCGCCATCTCACGGCCGTTGAGCGTGGCGTCGCCGATGCCGGTGATGCCGTCCTCGGTTTCGATAACGAGGGTGACGTAGTTCCGTCCGGGCGACGAAACCACTACCCGTGCGTCGGTGATCTTCACTGGTTGGTCCTTTGGATGTTGATGGAAAGTTGTATCGAACGGAACTGTCAGCTGTGGCTCAGCTGAGCTTGAGCATGACTTTGCTGCTTCCGGCAGCAGGATCTCCGAAAACCCTCATGGCTTCGGCTGCCTGGTCGATCCCGAACTTGTGCGTGATGACCGGGGATACGTCCAGGCCTTCCGCCATGGCGCGGAGGGCGTCACTGATTTCGTCCGCGAAGCGGTAGGAGCCGATCCAGGTGATCTCGCGCGTCACCAGGTCGCCCAAGGCGGCAGGTGCCGGAGCGCCCGGCAGGTTTCCGACCTGGACGAGGGTGCCGCCGCGTGCCGTGGCGCGGAGAACGCCGCCCAGCACTGCCGGAATGCCGGACGCTTCGAACACCAGCTCCATGTCCTCGGGGAGGCTTCCACCGCCGGAAACGTTCCGGACCTCATCGGCGCCCATGGCTTTGGCGATTTTCAAGGCCGCGTCGTTGATGTCGGCGGCGATGACGGTCCTGGCGCCGGCGTACTTTGCCGCAGCCACCACCAGGGAGCCGATGGGCCCGGCGCCGTTGACCAGGACGTCACGGCCGGTGAGGCTGCCGGCCCGGCCCACCGCGTGCAGGGCGACGGCGAGCGGTTCGGCCAGGGCGCCGTGCAGCGTGTCCACACCCTCCGGCAGCGGCCGGATCTGGGAGGCCCGGGCGAGCTTCCGTTCGCTGAACCCGCCGTCGGTGTGCGGGTCAAAGGCGGCAGAGCCGAAGTACCGGATCTGCGGGTAGAGGTTGGTCCGGCCGGCCAGGCGCTCCGGCATGATGCCGTCACCCACCAGTTCAGCGGGGTGCACGGTCACCGGCTGGCCCACCTCGAGGTCAGTGACGCCGTCGCCGAGCTGGGCGATCCGTCCTGCCACCTCGTGGCCGAGGACGAGCGGTGACTTCAGCGCCGCCGTCCCCGACGCGCCGTGGCGCCAGTACGAAAGGTCCGATCCGCAGATGCCGCCCCATTCGACGTCGAGCACTACTTCGCCGGGGCCGGCTACCGGCTCCGGCCGTTCGTCGATCCGGAGATCGTTGGCGCCATGGACAACAACGGCTTTCATACTGCGTCTTCCAGGCGGACCATGTCGCGGCCACGGACCTCGGGACCGACGAAGGCCGAGATGAGGGTAATCAGCGAGTACGCGATCAGCATCGCAGCCAGGGGCCACCAGTGGCCGGTGATCGCAGTGAGCGTCGCGGCCAGCAGCGGGCCGATAGCCGTAGCCAGGATGCCGCCGATTTCCTTCGCCAGGGCGAGCTGCGTGAAGCGGGTCCGGGCACCGAAGAACTCGGCCATGGTCACGCTTTCCATGGCGAACAGGCTGAGGACGCCAAGGTTCAGGCCGACGACCATCGCGATGGTGATAAGGGTGGTGTTGCCGCTGGTAACCATCATCAGCATGGGGATCGCGAAGATTGCGGTGAGCGAGCTCAGCACCAGGTAGAGCGGCCGGCGTCCGAAGCGGTCACCGAGGATGCCCATGACCGGGATGGTCAGGAAGCCCAGCAGCGAGCCGTACATGATGGCGGTGGTGCCCACGCTCTTGTCGACGAGGAGGACGGTGGCGAGGTAACCGATGATGAAGGTCTGGATCAGCCCGGAGTTGCCTGCCTGGCCAAAGCGAAGGCCGAGAGCGATCAGGAATGCTTTGCCCTTGCGCTGGTGCAGGGCGGCCTCGATGGTGCTGGTCTTTGCCAGTTCCTCTGCCGCGGCGATTTCCCGCTTGGAGAGCGCAACACCGTCGACGACGTCGGCGCGCTCCTCGAAGACGGGGCTTTCCTTGACGTGGTGGCGGACCCAGACGGCGAAGATCATCAGGACGAAGCTGAACAGGAACGGGATGCGCCAGCCCCAGCTGAGCAGCTCCTCTTCGGACAGGGTGGAGACGAGGATCGCCCAGATGGCCGAGGCGGCGAGGGTTCCGGAGTTGGTGCCCAGGCATACGAGTGAAGAGATGAGGCCGCGGCGGCGGGCGGGAGCGAACTCGGCCAGCATCACGGTTGCACCCGCGATCTCAGCGCCGGCACCGAAGCCCTGCGCCAGGCGCAGCGCCACCAGCAGGATGGGGGCCCAGATGCCGATCATTGCGTAGGTGGGGAGAACACCGATCAGGGTCGTGGAAGCGCCCATCAGGGCGATCGTAATGAAGAGGACCTTTTTGCGGCCGATCCTGTCACCCATGCGGCCGAAGTAAACGGCACCTGCAAGACGGGCAACATAGCCCACGCCGTAGGTTGCCATCGCGGCGATGAGGCCGATCACCGGGCTGACGTCGGGGAAGAAGAGCTTGTTGAACACGATCGCTGCTGCCAGCGAATACAGCTGGAAGTCCATGAATTCCATGGCGGTTCCCAGCCAGCCGGACACAGCGACCTTGGCCAGTTCCTTGGTGGGTTTTGCCTCCGGCTTGGTAACGGGCGGCGAGATGCTCTCAGTCATCTGATGCTCCTTTGCAGGCGATGAAAAACGAAGGGGAGATTCAAAAGGGGGAGGCTTGCCGGGATCAGGGGTTGTGACCGGCAACACGTCGTTTGCTACTACCATACAAGCACTACCATTCTAGTGTGTCAACCCTTTAGAATGGGTGCATGGGAACCGAGAAAAGAGGCGCCGCTCCGCGGCTGTCCGTGAGGGACAAGACGCTGGAAACGATCCGGCGCCGAATCATCTCCCTCCAGCTGCCTCCTGGAGAGCCGCTCTCAGAGAATGAGCTGGCCCAGGAACTGGGCGTGAGCCGGACGCCGGTCCGCGAAAGCCTGATCCTGCTTCGGGAAGAGGGCCTGATCCAGGTCTTCCCCCAAATTGGCTCCTTTGTCTCCCTGGTGGATCTTGGCCGCGTCTCGGAGGCCCAGTTCGTGCGCGAAGCCATCGAATGCGCCTCCTTGCGGGACCTGGCCGTGGACGCTGAGGGCATTGCCGGGCTCCGGCTAATCCTCAAGAGCCAGACGGAAGCCGATGCACAAAAAGACGTCGAGGAGTTTTTCCGGCTCGACGAGGAATTCCACCGCGAGCTCCTCCGCCTTGCCGGGCACGAGTCTGCCTGGTCCGCAGTCAACTCAGCCAAGGCACACCTTGACCGCGCCCGTCGACTGAGCCTGCTGGACACCAGGCCCATCGCAACACTGATCCAACAACACACCGCAGTAGTGGACGCCCTGGAAACAAACAACCTTGATGACGCCGACAGCTCGCTGCGCCTGCACCTGCGGGGCGTCTTCGAGGACGTCCAGAGGATCCAGGAAACCACCCCTGAACTCTTTTCCGACGGCACAGTCGCCCGGCCCAGCCGTCGAAGCGTAGCGCGCCTGTCCTGACCAGATCGGTTTAGGAGTTCAGCCAGAGCCGGGCTCGACTCGGGAACCACGCATTATGTCGGCATGCGCCACCCTCGGTCCGGATGCACAGGGCGAGGGAGTGCCGTGCTGGAGTTCCTTGGGGGTCCCCGAACACGATCTCCCGAAGGGGAGTTCGGCCGCAGTCAATCTGCTTGCCGTCGCACTCCGGTACCCGCCGAATCATCGCCACCACCGCCCCCCACACATCCCGAATGGTCTCGGCGGCGGTTCCACCTCCCGCAACGCGTCGGGCATCTGGAGTTCTGCGCGAGCAGGAGCAATTTCATTCGCTTGAGGGGCAGCGGGAAGATCAACCGGGAATAGAATCTGATTGTGCTCAGTTATGAGTTTAGTCATCACACCATCGACTCGGTAGTAACGCTGCTCCCCAGCGGCCGAACACGGGCTTGTCGCGCCGGTGATGCTCAGACACTTCGATCGCAAAAGGACTAAATCCATGACCTCGTCTTCTCTCTGGCAACCGTTCACTCTTGCCCGCCTGGACCTTCCCCACCGGCTGGCGCTCGCACCGATGACCCGAAACCGAGCGAACCCGGATGGCACGCCGGGTGAGTTGGCCGCTGAGTACTACGGGCAGCGCGCCTCATTGGGGTTGATCATTACCGAAGGGACGCAGCCGTCAGCGGATGGGCAGGGCTATATGAACACGCCGGGGATCTACACCCCTGAGCAGATCGAAGGCTGGCAAAAGGTCACCGGCAAAGTGCACGCCGGCGGTGGGGCGGTGTTCATCCAGCTGATGCATGCCGGCCGGATGTCCCATCCGGACAATACTCCCCACCATCGTCGGCCGGTGGCACCCTCTGCGATCCCCGCGGACCAGGAAATATTCACGCCAACGGGACTGCAGGAGACGCCGGTGCCGCGAGAGCTAAGCACCGAGGATATCCGGGCCACCGTGGCTGAATTCCGTCACGCCGCAGCTTCTGCCATCGCCGCCGGCGCCGACGGAGTAGAAATCCACGGCGCAAACGGCTATCTCTTGCACCAGTTCCTCTCCCCAAACGCCAACCACCGCAGCGACTCCTACGGCGGATCGGTAGAAAACCGCTCCCGCTTCGTGATCGAGATCGCCGAGGCTCTGGCCGAGGAAATAGGGGCGGACAGGGTTGGCATCCGCCTCTCCCCCGCCATGCCCCTGGGTGGAATCAACGAGGGCGACACCGAAAGCGTGCGCGCTCAGTACCGGCACCTTGTCGGTGAGCTGGCCACCCTGGACCTGGCCTACCTGCACCTACACCACGTGGGCGACGAGGAACTCCTCCGCTCCCTCAGGGATCTTTGGCCGACGGCGGTGCTGGTGGTCCGCTATGGACGTAACCGCGAGCAGGTCGCCGGAGACATCGAAGCCGGCCTTGCTGACATCGCCCCGTTGGGCCGCTTCGCGCTGGCCAACCCCGACATCGTCGAGCGCCTGCGTTCCGGCGCCCTTCTGAATGAGGTGGACCCCACCACCGTGTACGGCGGCGGAGCAGTCGGCTACACCGACTACCCAGCCCTTGCCCCCGTCTGACCGGCTTGCCCGCCCCCGCCTGCTCCCCCTCGGAGACAAGGGGCGGGCGGCCCCAAACGACCTCAGCACCATCCACACCGTCCGGGTGCGGATGCAGCCCCATAACAAGAAAGTTCGTGAAATGCCCTCACTCAATGAAGCAGTCGTCCTCGTCACCGGTGCAAACGGCGGCATCGGTACACACTTCGTCCACGACGCCCTCGCCCGCGGCGCCAGCAAGGCCTACGCCACCGCCCGCACCCCCCGAACCTGGCAGGACGAGCGGATCGTCCCGCTCACCCTCGACGTCACAGACCCCGCGTCCATTCGGGCCGCAGTCGAGGCCGCAGGCGACGTCACGGTGTTGATCAACAACGCCGGGGCCAGCGTGGCAAGCCCGGGCATCCTTACCCACACCGACGCAGAGATCCGGACAAACGTCGAGACAAACTTCCTCGGCCCACTTTTCCTCGCCCGCGCGTTCGCGCCGATCCTGTCCGCGAAGGATGACTCGGCTATCATCGACATCCACTCCGCAATGAGCTGGTACGCCGTCGGCGGCATTTACAGCGCCACCAAGGCCGCCCTCTGGTCCGCAACCAACTCGCTGCGGCTGGAACTCGCACCCGAAGGGGTCCATGTGGTGGGCGTTCACGTCGGGTACGTCGACACGGCGATGGCTGCGAACGCCACCGATCCCAAGATGGACCCGGCCGATCTCGTACGCGCGGTGATGGATGCCGTAGAAGCGGGCGAATACGAGGTGCTGGCAGACGAGACATCCGTGCAGCTCAAGGCCGGGCTTAGCGCCCCCATCGAGGTTCTCTACCCACAACTGGCCGCCAAGACCGCTTAGAACACGCGTGGCGTACAGAACCAGCCATCGCCACCTCTCCCCCGCTCGCAACCACCAGGCCTCACCCTTGACAAATATCTGAGTGCAGTCATAATTGATTATAATCATTGACAAAGCCTGACCGGCCCCTACCACCCCCCAGAAGGAGCATCCAGCATGCGAGCGTTTGTAGTCACCAAGTACAGGGAGCCGCTGCGCGAGGCAGACGTCCCCGAGCCAATCGTCGGGGACCGCGATGTGCTCGTACAGGTGCAGGCAGCGGGCCTGAACCAACTGGACGAGAAGATCCGGCTGGGCGAGTTCAAGCAGATCCTGCCCTACAAACTCCAGCTGATCCTCGGCAACGACGTCGCTGGCACTGTCCTCCAAGTCGGTGCAAACGTGCGCGGGTTCAGGCCGGGCGATGAGGTCTACGGCCGCCCCGACAAGGACCGCATAGGTACGTTCGCCGAGCGCATCGCCGTCGCCGAGGAAGACCTGGCCCTGAAGCCGGCATCGGCCAGCATGGAGGAAGCGGGCTCACTGCCGCTGGTGGCGCTCACAGCCTGGCAGGCCCTCGTTGAGCAGGGCAACGTGCGTCCAGGGCACAAGGTCCTCATTCACGCCGGCGCCGGCGGGGTCGGCTCGATCGCTATCCAGCTCGCCAAGCACCTCGGCGCGACCGTTGCAACCACCGCAAGCGGCTCCAACGCCGGCTTCGTGCGCGATCTCGGAGCTGACATCGTGATCGACTACCGCAGCCAGGACTTTGAGCAGCTCCTCAGCGGGTACGACCTCGTGCTCGACAGCCTTGGCGGGGAGAACCTCGAGAAGTCACTTCGCATCCTCAAGCCCGGCGGCAAGGCTATTGGGATTTCCGGCCCGCCGGATCCGGCGTTCGCCCGCAAAGTCGGGCTGAATCCTGTGCTCCGCCTGGCAATCGCTCTACTCAGCAGCAAGATCCGGCGGCAGGCCAAGAAGCTCGGCGTCAGCTATGAGTTCCTTTTCATGCGCGCCAGCGGGGACCAACTGCGCCAGATCAGCGCCCTGGTCGATAACGGCGTGCTGCGCCCCATAATCGGGAAGGTCTTCAGCTTCGACCAGACCCCGGAAGCGCTGCAGTCCCTGTCCACGGGCGGCATCCGCGGAAAAGCAGTGGTCGCCCTGAGCCACTGAACCGCCACCCTTAACACCTCACACAACTACGCAGGAGAAGAACCGCCATGGACAGCACCGGCACCCCGCACGAATCCCTCGTTACCTCGTATGCGAAAGCACCCACCAAAGCCCTCACCGCCGGTGACACCACCTACGCCTATCGCGAGCTGGGACCCAAGGCCGGCATCCCCGTCGTGTTCTTCGTGCACCTCGCCGCCACGTTGGATAACTGGGATCCCCGCATCATCGACCCCATCGCGAAGAACCGCCACGTCATCACCTTCGACCAGCCAGGTGTCGGCGCCTCCACCGGGCAGGTTCCGCACAGCATCGAGGCAATGGCCAACGACGCCTACACCTTCATCAACGCCCTCGGGTTCGACAAAATAGATGTTTTCTCGTTTTCCCTGGGCGGCATGATCGCCCAGGACCTGGCCCTTAAGCATCCCGATCTTGTCCGCAAGCTCGTGCTGACGGGAACCGGCCCGCGCGGCGGAAAGGATATCGACAAAGTCGTGGCCACCACCTATTGGGACATCCTCCGCGCAACCCTGACACGGTCCGACCCCAAGGAATTCCTGTTCTTCAACCGCAACACCACCGGAAAAGCCGCCGCGAAGGCGTTCATCAAGCGCCACCAGGACCGCACTGTCGACCGTGATAAGCCGATCAGCACCCGCGCATTCCAGACGCAGCTGAAGGCAATCCAGGCGTTCGGCCGCTCCGCCTCCTCGGACCTGTCCACGCTCACGCACCCCGCCCTCATAGCCAACGGCGACAACGACCGCATGGTGCCGTCGGCCCTCTCGGCAGACCTGCACCGGCGCATCAAGGGATCCGAGCTGATCGTCTACCCCGACTCCGGCCACGGCGACATCTTCCAGCACCACGCGAAGTTCGCCCCCGCCGCCGTCGAATTCCTCGCCAACTGACCTACGCGCAGAAAGAAGGCACTTTGGGCACCCCACCGTCAACCACACAACCAAATGTGAAAAAACACTTCACCTCGTCCATCCTGCTGTGGGTGCGCACCGACCAGTCCCGCCAAACCGGCATGGACTACTGGAAGGGCCCACACTCCGGCATCATCGCCGCCACGCCAGGTCTGGAGGAATACCGGCAAATCCACCTCGCGGAACACAACCCTGGCCTGTGGCCCGCCACCGCGGGGGTGGAGACCGGCATCCCGGGCGACCGGAAGATCGACGGCATCGCGGAAGTCACCTTCCAATCCCTGCTCTCCCCACTCCAGGGGCGCAAGCAGACCGCACTGGCACATACGGATGAGGCCAATGTGTTCCGCCGCACGCTTCTCTACGCCGCTCCGCCGAACTCTTCCCGCTGGTACGACGTCGCCACGCCGGCAGAGACCGTCAGCTCCCGCGCCATCGTCTTCCTCCGCCGTCGCCATGGTGTCTGCGGGAGCGCGTTCGGCAAATTCGTGAAGAAGGACCTCATTCCGGCCCTGGCGGGCACCGGCGTGCTGAAGGAACTGCGCACACAGTCCTTCATGCCATGGATCGAAAGTATGTGGGACACGCCCGACGTCGCCCACGACAACCCGATAGGCCAGCGCTTCCATGCCGCGGTCGTCCTCGGGTTCGCCGACAAAGCGGCCCGCGACACCTTCTTCAGCAGCAGCACAGTTGAAAAGCTTTCCCGCCAACTGACCCCGCTGGCCTCCGCCATCCACGCCTACGATGTCGAGTCAGCCCTGACCTACGTCAAGCACGGCCACGCCCTCCCCCACTACCAAGAGTAGAGATGCCGGGGCGCCTCGGAGGCCCGATATACTCAATACTGAGTACAGTCATTTACGCCAGGAGGAACCCTCATGCCGGTTGCATCCCAGCCGCTCGGGCGGCGCGAGCGGAACAAGCAGCAGAAGCTCGACCGCATCACTGCCGCAGCCAGCGAGTTGTTCGCGGAACACGGGGTCGAAGAGGTGACGACCCAACAGATCGCGGACAAGGCCGACATCGGCACCGGAACCCTGTTCCTCTACGCCAAGACCAAGGGCGAGCTCCTCCTGCTCGTGCAAAACGCCCACTACGCCGAAGCGCTCGAACGGGGCCGGGCTGATGCTGAAACCATCCCTGATCCGCTGGGCGCGGTAATGGCGATCGTGCGGCCGATCGTGGAGTGCAACCGCGTCCAGGTCGACAATGGGCGAACCTACCTGCGCGAGATGGTGTTCGGGGACCCGACTGAACCACGCCACAGTGAAGCCCTTGCCATCGTCGCGCAGACCGAGGAGGCCATCGCCGCCGTCCTGCGCCGGCATGAACGGGTCAGTGCCGATGATGCCGCAACAACAGCAGGCATCGTCTCGGCGATCATGTTTGTCAGCATGGCCGCAAGCGTAAACGCCGCCTTGAGTACCGAGGCGATCGTGCAGGACATCAGAACCAAAACCAGTCTGCTCCTGCCCCGCTGATACCCAGAGGCAACACAAGGACGGGGACGTTGTCCCGTGGGAGCAGTAGGGGGCACAGGCTGCCTTTTCGGATCCCCAGCGTTCATGAATGGCTTGTTTATTTCGGGATCGTGATTCCCAACTTCGCCATGCGGCGGTAGATGGTCGCCCTGCTGATGCCCAGTTCGGCTGCCGCCCCGCTTACCGTAGCCCCTGGCATGGAAAGACACCTGACGATTTCGTCGCGTTCGACAGATTCGATCCGGCTCAGGTGCAGGCTCCTTTTTCCCAAGAGGTATGCGGGCAGATGGCTGACGTCGATGGTCTCGGTCCGGGCGGCGGCGGCTTGGATGACAGTGAAGAGCTCGTCAATGTTCTCCGGCCAGGCGTGGGCCATCAATGCCTTTTCTGCCGCGGCAGTGAAGTTGATTTCCCGCAGACGGGTTTGGCGGGCTGCGTACCTGCCCAGGTGCAGGATATCGTCGCCACGTTCGCGCAGCGCCGGAACGGAAACCACTGTATCGACCATCCCCGCCAAGGGATGCGGGATGCCGTCGAGCCCCTCGGCAGTGACGGCCCATGCGAGCGTCGGTGCGCTTGCGCCCTGGGCGACAGGAAGCGACCTCAGTGCGCGGAGGGCCTGGGAGTGGAGTTCTTGTGCCGCCCAGGCGGGCAACAGGTCGACGTTTTCGACGATTACAGCGGTTGCTGGTTTGGCCAGTTCGGGGGTCCACAGCGACAGCCATGCCTCGACGTCGCCGGGGGCGGGGGCGGCGGCTGAGAGGATGCGGCTGCCCGGGTGAACGTGCCGCATTGCCTGGGCCAGCAGGGTTGCTCGCCCCGTGCCCTGCTCGCCGACGGCGGCAACAACGCGTCCGGAGGCAATGGCGTGGGTCGCCTGATCGAGGGCGTTTGTCCAGGCTGACGACATCTTGCGCAAGGTTCCGGCCGCCGGTTCCCGCTTGCCCCTCTGGATGCGGAAGACGCCACCCTTTGGTCCGGCTTTTTCCTTGCGGCCCTGTGATCTTGCGAGCATTAGGGCGGAGGTGTTGCCGGCGGCTGATTCGGCCAATGCCAGCAGCAGTTGTGGGGATGAGCGGGACCATGTGGTGATGTTGACGCTGCCTTCCAGCAATCCGGTGACCGGATCGAAGACCGGTACGGCGGCGCAGGTGTAGGTTCGGAGGCTGGCGCTGTAGTGCTCTTCGGCGCGGACGAGGGTCGGGATTCGGTCGGCCAGCGCTAGCCCCATCCCGTTGGTCCCTGCGTCCCGTTCGGAAAACGCGAACCCCGGCGCCAAGTGAACCTTGTCGAGGGCCCGTAAAAGGGACGTGTCTCCGCTGAACCTGTTCAGGAGCAAACCCTCTGCATCGGTGAGCATGAGGCTCAAGGGTTCATTCGCCAGAGTGCTGTAGAGGCCGGTGAGTACTTCCTGGCCGCACTGGAAAAACAGGGAGTCCGTCACTGCGGAGCCAGCCCACATTGGATCCACTTCTTCTGGTGAGACCCCGTATTCCTCGCTTCGCTGCCAGGAAGCAAGCAGGCGCTTGGCAGGAGTGACGAGCTGGCCGGCGTTGGGATCGCGCGCCAGTCCGACAATCCCCCCGCCATTGTTGGGCATCATTGCCGTCCTCCTCATTTCGATACTTCGAGGTTACTGCGTCGTCCCCTCCCCGGCTGAGGAGAGCCGTCTCAAAATGAGACACAGACCACATGTTGACAGCTCTTCCCTCGGCCTAGCCTCGATGGTGTCGCGACTACGGCAGTCGCGAGAAGGAGACCAGACATGTACAGCAAAGACGGCGAAAACTATTTCATTGTCGACGCCCACATCGCGTTGTGGGACGCCCGCCCAGAGAACCAGCGGAATATACATGGCAAGCAGTTCATCGATTGCTTCTACGACTACCATCGCAACCTCTCCCCCGAGGAGGAGCAGTGGTCCTACGAGGAATACCTTTACCAGGGCGGCGCACGCCTCATGAAGGATCTGTTCGAGGACGGCTACGTCGACCACGCGATCTTTCAGCCGGCCTATCTCGGCGCGTTCTACAAGAACGGCTTCGCGCAGGTCGAGGAGGCGTTCGGCCTTGCCGCGGCGAATCCGGGCAGGCTCACGTACAACCACTGTTACGACCCCCGCGACGGCGAGGCTGGCCTTGACCGGCTGCGCGCCGATCACGAAAAGATGGGCTTCAAAGGAGTAAAGCTTTACACCGCCGAATGGCACGGCGAGTCCCGTGGTTACAAGCTTTCGGACCCCTGGTCCTACCGGTATTTCGAGGAGTGCCGCAAGCTCGGCGTCAAGAACATCCACATTCACAAGGGACCTACTATCCGCCCATTGGACCGGGACGCTTTCGATGTCGCCGATGTCGACCATGCGGCATCGGACTTCACCGACTTGAACTTCGTCGTCGAGCACGTCGGTCTGCCCCGGCTGGAAGACTTTTGCTGGATCGCCACCCAGGAACCCAACGTCCATGGCGGCCTTGCCGTTGCGATGCCCTTCATGCATACCCGGCCGCGGTACTTTGCCCAGATCATCGGGGAGCTTATCTACTGGCTTGGTGAGGACCGGATCCAGTTCTCCAGCGATTACGCCCTGTGGACGCCCCGCTGGCTGATTGAGCGCTTCGTGGACTTCCAGATCCCGGAAGACATGACCGAATACGCCCCGCTCACCACGGCCCAAAAGAAGAAGATCCTGGGACTGAACGCCGCGAAGATGTACGACATCCCTGTGCCCGCAGAGCTCCAACTCCCCGATGCGGACGAGACAAAGACAGGACCGCGGCAGCCCGAACGCGCCGACCTGGCAGGCATCCGTTGACAGCCCTGCACGTCGATCCTGCACCTGAAACCCGCTGGGATGTGACCGAGGAGGACATCCGACGTGCCTTGGACGCCGTGTTCGACCCGGAGCTGGACGAACCGATCACTGATCTTGGCTTCGTTCGTTCCCTCAAGGTCCAGTCCGGTGCCGGAGGTGCACGGGTGGAAGTACACCTGCGCCTGCCCACTTCCTTCTGCTCGCCCAATTTCGCGTACCTGATGGCGTCCGACAGCAAGGACGCGATCTCGGCGCTGCCGGCTGTTACGCAGGTGGTCGTGGAACTGGACGATCACCACGACTCCGACCTCATCAACGCCGGGCTGGCCGCGGACGCAGGGTACCGGGGTACGTTCCTGCACGAGGCTGAGGACAGCCTGGACGAGCTGCGGTGGACGTTCCGCCGCAAGGCCCACACCGCTGCAATGGAGCGCTGCCTCACGGATCTGCTGCGTGCCAACGCAAATCTCGTGGAAACGGAGATGGGAACGATTCGCCTCCGGGACCTTCCGGCTGGAAGAAACAAGGAAGCGCTGCTGCGCCGACGGTCATCGCTTGGCTTGCCTGAGGCGGCCGATTCGATTGTCCTGGTTAACCACGAAGGGCAGCCCTATCCCCCTGATGCCGTTCCGATGGCACTGCGCCGGGCCCGCTCGACCCGCATTTCCATTGACGGAAACGCGCACTTCTGCCGGGGTCTGCTCCGCACACGTTATGGAGGATCCGGAGCGGACCAGAACGCGCGGCCCGAAGGCGCCGAGGCTAAAGACCACCACGAACTACTTCCGCTTATAGTCAAGGAGATTCACCCATGAACACCATGCGAGCCGTCCAGGTAGTCGGCTACCACGAGGGCCTGAAAATGGCAGAAGTCCCGGCCCCTGTAGTCACCGGCCCGTTCGACGTCGTCGTCAGAATCGGCGGCGCCGGCGTTTGCCGCACCGACCTGCACATTCTCGAAGGACAATGGGCCGAAAAATCCCAGGTTCACCTGCCGTACACCATTGGCCACGAGAACGCCGGATGGGTGCACGCAGTCGGCACCGCCGTCACCAACGTGCAGGAAGGCGACAAGGTTATCCTGCACCCCCTCATCACGTGCGGTCTGTGCCGCGCCTGCCGTTCCGGGGACGACGTGCACTGCGAGCAGAGCAAGTTCCCAGGCATCGACACGAGCGGCGGGTACGCAGAATACCTTCTGACATCCGCACGATCCGTCGTCAAAATCGACGACTCGCTGGAGCCCGCCGACGTCGCGGCCCTGGCCGACGCAGGCTTGACCGCTTATCACGCGGCCGCTAAAGCAGCTAAGCGGTTGACCCCGCGGGACACCTGCGTCGTCATCGGCGCCGGCGGACTGGGGCACATCGGGATCCAAGTCCTCACCGCGCTCACACCCGCACGCATCATCGTCGTCGACCGCAATCCTGCCGCCCTGGAGCTGGCCAAAAGGATCGGCGCGCACGAGGGCGTCCTCGCTGACGGGACCCAGGTCGAGCAGGTCCTTGCCCTCACCGACGGTCATGGAGCGGAGGCACTCATCGACTTCGTTGGCGAAGGCGGCGCAACCGCCCAAGGCGTCGCCATGCTGCGCCAGGCCGGGGATTACTACGTGGTGGGCTACGGCGAGAACATCAACGTCCCTACCATCGACATCGTCTCGGCCGAGATCAACATCATCGGCAACCTGGTCGGCTCCTACAACGACCTTCAGGATTTGATGGCCCTGGCGGCACGCGGCGCCGTCACTCTGCATACCCAGAAATACGCCCTCCACGACTTCCAACAGGCGATCAGCGACCTCGACGCGGGCAAAGTACGCGGCCGGGCCATCCTCGTACCCTAAAAACAAACCCAGGCGACTCGACGCATCACCAAAATCCATCGGAAACTGCAGACCGCGTTCTCTATCCATCACCTAAGGACCAAGATTGATTTTCATCACCGCAAAATTCCCGGTAAAGCCAGAGCACGCCGACAAATGGGCCGATATCACCAGGGACTTCACCGCAGCAACGAACGCAGAAGAAGGATGCCTCTTTTTCGAGTGGTCACGCTCCCTCGAAGAACCTGAAACTTACGTGCTGGTGGAGGCTTTCCGCGACGATGAGTCCGGTGCCATTCATGTTCAATCGGACCACTTCAAAAAAGCTACCACCGAACTTCCGCCGTACCTTTCCGCGACGCCGGACATCGTCAATGCGCGGGTGGACGGCTGGTCAAAGCTCGGCGAAATGGCAGTCGACTAACTGCCCGCCCTCCGCTCGACCCAAAACTTCGGTGTAGTGGCACGGCAAGCCCGCGCCACTACACCCATTTCGGCATCTTGTGACATCGCGATGTCCCTGGCGTTGTTGTTCACTTGGCCGCCTGCGCCTTGATACTTTGGAGGGCCGCGTTGAATCCTTGAGGTGTGCCGCTGGAACCGGCGAGTCGATCAACCTTTATCTCGTCGATGTCGCGGCCCACCACGACACCCGGCACCGCAGCGGCAAAGCGTTTTTGCAGGTCCAGTGATGTGGGGTCCGAGGCATGCGGTATCACGATGACGCCGGTAATGATGTCCCCGGAGAGGGTTACCGTCACCCCGATGGACGACGGGAGACTACCGTATTGCCCCTCGGCCGTGTACTGACCGTCAACGTAGTCCCATTCCCCGGCAGGAGACGCGCTGCCCTGCCTGCTTTCGATGGCTGGCGCCGACACTTCCACCGCCTGCACTGACCCTGGTGTTGACGCACAGGATGTCAGGGCAGTGCCGGCCGCGATTCCGGCAGTGAAGGCCGGCCCGAGTTTCACTGCCAGGGTGGCAGCCGGACCGTGGTTCATTTCGTCTCCTTAACCGCGGCCTTCGTTGTTTCACGCTGGGTGGCGGCCCAGCTGGCGAGGACTATCAGGGCGTCCTCTGAGGGGGATTCCGGCTCTGCCGTGTAAACGTTGATACGCAGTCCCGGGTCCGCGGGGAGCTCAAGCGCTTCGTAGGTGAGGTCGAGGTCGCCCACGATGGGGTGGTGGAGCCGCTTGCGGCCGGTGCGGTGGTGCTTCACGTCGTGCCGTGCCCACCGGATGCGGAATTCCTCGCTGCGCGTGGAGAGCTCTCCGATCAGGTCTGTGAGGTCCTTGTCGTACGGGTTTTTCCCGGCCGTGGAGCGCAGGACCGCGACGACGTCGTCCGCGGCGCGTTCCCAATCGGCAAAAAATTCCCGCGCTTTTTGGTTCAGGAACGTGAAGCGTGCACTGTTCGGCGGAGCCGGCCCGTCCGCCATCATGTCCAGGTAAAGGGCTCGGCCGAGTTCGTTGGCCGCGAGGACGTCACCGCGGTCGTTGCGGACCCAGGCGGGCGCCGTCGTAATTGCCTCGATGACGCGCTGGACGCTGGGCCGCACCGTCTGCGGACTGCGCTTGCGCCGCACCCGCGGTGCGATGGTGGCGGCGCGGGCCAGGTCGAAAAGGTGGGCCGTCTCGGCGTCGTCAAGCTGCAGGGCGCGGGCCAACGCTTCCAGGACGCTGTCCGAGGCGCCGGAAAGATGCCCCCGCTCAAGCCGGATGTAGTAGTCAATGCTCATTCCAGCGAGCATGGCCACTTCTTCCCGGCGCAGCCCGGTGACGCGCCGGTTGCCGCCGTACGCGGGCAGCCCGGCTTCCTCTGGGGTGAGCCTGGCGCGGCGGGAGGTCAGGAACTTCCGCACGTCGTCGCTGTGTGTCATGGCTTCCACGCTACGCGCGGCCCAGTGAACGAGGGAGGGACTGGCGTTACCCGGAACGGCCGTGACTCCCGGCCCCTAAGACATCACGGTTGCATTGAACAAACGGAACGAAGGGGGTAGTAACGCGCCCTCCCACAACCGCACGCATCCCAATACCGTGAGAGGCATGGTTATGGAACTTACCCTCAACAACGGCGTCACGATGCCCGCCCTCGGCCTGGGCGTTTTCCAAAGCGCACCGGAACAGACGACGGCGGCCGTACAGTCCGCGCTTGCCGCCGGCTACCGACACATTGACACCGCCGCCGCTTACGGCAATGAGCGGGAGGTGGGCGAAGGCATCCGCACCTCAGGTTTGGACCGCGCCGGGGTGTTTATCGAGACGAAGGTGTGGGTCAGTGACTACGGCTTTGACGAGACGCTGCACGCTTGGGATAAGGCTGTTGGCAAGCTGGGCGTGGACTACCTCGACCTGCTCATCCTGCACCAGCCTGCCCCTGACCGGTTCGAGAAAACCATCGCCGCGTACAAGGCACTGGAGACCCTGCTGGCTGACGGGCGGGTGCGGGCGATCGGCGTCAGCAACTTCATGCCGCACCACCTGAAGCGGCTGCTTGCGGAAACAGACATCATTCCGGCGGTCAACCAGATCGAGCTGCACCCCTACTTCACCCAACCGGACGTCGAAACAATCGATGGCGAGCACGGGATCCTCAACCAGGCGTGGTCGCCGATCGGCGGCATCACTTTCTATCCCGGCTGGGGCGGCCAGGACCGCCGGAACGTCATGCAGGACCCGGCGATCGCCGCCGTCGCGCATTCCCACCGGAAGACCCCAGCGCAGGTGATGCTGCGCTGGCACCTGCAGCAGGGCCGCTCCGCCATTCCCAAGTCAACCAACCCGGAACGGATCGCCGAGAACTTCGACGTGTTCGACTTCGAACTTTCGGCAGCCGAGCTCGCGGCAATCGACGCGCTTGACACCGGCGAGCGCAACGGACCCGACCCCGACGAGGCGCGGCCGGAGCGCTTCGCCATGGTCATCCCCGAAGCCTAGGACGAGAGAGAAGACCAGCATGGAATACCGTCCCCTTGGCCGCACCGGTGTGCGGGTCAGCCCCTTGTGCCTGGCCGCAATGATGTTCGGCCCCTGGGGAAACAATGACCACGCCGACGCCACCCGGATCATCCACCGGGCACTCGACGCAGGGATCAACTTCATCGACACAGCCGACGTCTACTCCGGCGGTGTCTCCGAGGAGATCGTCGGGCAGGCCCTGGGCAGCCGGCGCGACGACGTCTTCCTGGCCACCAAGTTCTTTATGCCCATGAACCAGGACGATCCCAACCAGCGCGGCGGGTCCCGCCGCTGGATCATGCGTGCGGTGGAGGACTCGCTGCGGCGGCTGAACGCCGACTACATCGACCTTTACCAGGTCCACCGGCCCAGCCCGGACACCGATGTGGAGGAGACCCTGGGCGCCCTGACCGACCTGGTCCGCCAAGGCAAGGTGCGGTACATCGGTTCCTCGTCCTACTCCGGATCCCAGATCGTGGAGGCCCAGTGGGCATCACGTGATAGCAACCTGGAGCGGTTCGTCACCGAGCAGCCGCCGTACTCCATCCTGGTCCGCGGCATCGAAGAGGACATCCTGCCCACAACTCAGCGCCACGGCATGGGCACCCTCACCTACAGCCCGCTCGCCGGCGGCTGGCTCTCCGGGCGTTGGCGGAAGGACTCCGCATCCAGGCCCACCTCCAGCGCCCGGCCCAGCGCCCGGTTCGACATGACCAAGCCAGCCAACCAGCGCAAGCTCGACATCGTCGAGGAACTCGCCCAGGTAGCCCAGTGGGCCGGGGTTACGCCCATCGAGCTGGCCATCGCGTTCGTCATCAACCACCCCGGCGTCACCTCAGCCATCGTGGGACCTCGCACCATGGAACAGCTGGAGTCCTACCTTCCCGCCGCCGATCTAACTCTGTCCACCGATATATTGGACCGCATCGACCAGCTCGTCGCCCCGGCAGTGACCGTCAACCCCGACGACAACAGCTACGGCACCCACGAACTCACGGCACACGCACGACGACGGACGCAACCATGAGCGACGCGCACCTTGAGGAGCTCCACAGTGAGCTGTGCGAGGCCATGGTGGCCGGGAACCTTGGAGAACTCGGCCCCCTCCTCGCCGACGGCTTCACGCTCACCCACATGACCGGATACGTTCAGGCCAAGGCGGAATGGCTGGAGGCCATCGATACTGGTGAGATGCAGTACCACCGGATGGAAACGGTCGACGCCACCCACAGCACTGTGGGCTCTGTGCCCGTGCTGACCGCCCGCACCCTGACCGATGCCACGATCTGGGGGGCGAGGGCAACCTGGCGCCTGACATTGCGCTCCTGGTTCGAGCCCTTCGGAGACGGGTGGGTCATCACCCGCACAGTCGCATCAACCTGGTGATAATCCCGACAAGAGACAACACGTAAGGAAACCATGCATATCGAACCTGCTGTGCCCACGACCAAAAACCCACCGGCGCAGTTCGCCGGCGACGTCTGGCTGGATCCAATCGCACTCCCCCACGAGCCCGACCAGACCATGGTAGTCGCCACCGTCCGCTTTGCCCCCGGAGCACGTACCGCCTGGCACTCCCACAAACACGGCCAGTATCTGCGTGTCACCCAGGGTGTGGGTCGTTTCGGTACCCGGGACGGAAAAATCATCGAAGTCCACCCCGGCCAGACGATCTACACCCCACCCGGCGAGGAACACTGGCACGCCGCCGCCCCCGGCTGCTTCATGGAACACATTGCCATGCTCCAAAACGGCGAAGACCCCACGAAAACGACCCTCTGGGGCGAGCACATCACGGACGACGAGTACAACGGCCAATAATCGACAAGGAGAGATAGTCAGATGCGTGCAACCTTTATGTATGGAGCCGGCGACGTGCGGGTGGAGAACGTGCCCGATCCTGTGCTGCAAGACCCCTCGGACGCACTGGTGCGGATCGTCCGTTCCTGTGTCTGCGGCTCCGACCTGCACCCCTACCACAGCATGCCGAAATCCCACCAGGGTTCGCCGATGGGCCACGAGTTCATCGGTGTGATCGAGGAGGCCGGCAAGGATGTTTCGACATTGAAAAAGGGCGACTTTGTCATTGCCCCCTTCGCCTGGTCCGACGGGACCTGCGACTTCTGCCGCGAAGGGCTGCAGACCTCGTGCCGCCACGGCGGCTTCTGGGCCTCCGGCGGAATAGGCGGCGCCCAGGCCGAGGCCGTCCGCGTCCCCTTTGCAGACGGCACCTTGGTCAAGGCGCCAGTCGGGGAGGACAGCGAACTGCTGCCCTCCCTGCTGACCCTGTCCGACGTCTACGGCACCGGCTACCACGCCGCCATCAAAGCCGGCGTCAGCGAACGGACCACCGTCACCGTCATCGGCGACGGCGCCGTCGGCCTTATGGCGGTCCTGTCCGCCAAACAATTAGGCGCCGAGCAGATCATCCTCATGGGCCGGCACAAAGCGCGGACCGACCTGGGCATCGAATACGGTGCCACAGACGTGGTGGCTGAACGGGGTGAGGCCGGGATCGCGAAGGTCCGCGAACTCACCGGCGGCGACGGCACCCACACCGTGCTCGAATGCGTCGGGCACCGGCCCGCCTACGACCAGGCACTCGGCACAGTCCGCCCCGGCGGTGTGATCAGCCGTGTGGGTGTGCCGCAGTACGAGGACGCCCCGATTGGTTTCGGCTCCATGTTCGGCCCTAACGTGACGCTCACCGGCGGCCCGGCCCCTGTCCGCGCTTACATCGACACCCTGCTCCCCGGCGTCCTGGACGGCACCGTCAACCCGGGCATGGTTTTCGACCGCACCATCAGCCTCGACGACGTCCCCGACGGCTACCGCGCCATGGATTCCCGCGAAGCCCTCAAGATCCTCATCGGCTCATAGGGAGGGCTCGAGCTGCGCGTGCATCGGAGCCCGACTAAACCTCAGTTAGAACCGCCGCCCAGTACGTCCACGTGCACGTGGTCGAGGTGACGCAAGATCTCGTTGCGGGGCTCAGGTGCGTCGTAGTAGTGCCATTGCCCGCTTGAGCTGTGCACGCTCCAGAACCGGTCATCGAAGATGACGTATTGGATGTCCAGCTCCTCGGCATGGGCGACGAGCCAGTGGGCCAGTATCCAACCCTCCCTGCGGTTCTCCTCGGTCACAGGGCGGAAGAAGATGTCAATTGCCCGGCCGTCGTAGTGCGTTGCGTCCGCTCCGTGTCCCTGGTCGATGCCGCCCGGGGCGAAGCCGCCCAGGCTTTGGTCGCCGAACACTTTGGTCATGGTTTCGCGCAACTGTTGGGCGCGCGGTGTAAGACCGTTGACGCCTGCCTGTTGTTCCTGCAGATCATTGGCCGCTGAGCCTCGACAGCTCAGGGTAGGGCCAGCATCTTCGGATGGTCCGTCAGCCAACCGCTGCAGGACTGCCTCATCGATGCCGGAGGTGTCCGGTGCCTCCATCCCGCGGGCCCGGAGCGCGACGGCGGTCGTTGCCAGCTGTGCCTCATCACGGTAGAGACCAACCTCCTCTTCAGCGGTTTGCACGAGGCACTCCGGACGCAGCAGCAGGGAGCCAGCTTCCGGGCGCAACAGCAACAAGCTGGGTCCGAAAAGCCCCAGTGCTACCGCGAGCACCCCGAGTACGAAAGACCGAAGAACAGGCCGGGCCGGGTACTCACAGCTGTCTTCAGGCGCGGTGGCGGGTAGGCACGTCTGTTGCTTTTTGACCGGCCTCACGGCGGGCGGTGGCAGCCCAGGTTGCGAGCAGGTTGAGTGCGTCGTGGCCCGGGGTGCCGGGCTCGGCGCTGTAGGCGATGAGGGTGAGGCCTTCGTTGCCGGGGAGTTGCATGGCTTGGAAGGTCAGTTCGAAATCGCCCACTACGGGGTGGTGGAAGGGTTTGGTCCCGGAGCGGTGAAGGCGGACGTTCTGCGCGGCCCACATGGTCCTGAAGTCCTTGCTTCGGGTGGAGAGTTCTCCAATGAGGTCGGTGAGGTCGCGGTTGTGGGGGTCGCGTGCGGCTTCCTGCCTCAGGATGGCGACGACGTCCTGGGCCATTGCTTCCCAGTCCGCCACCTGTTCGGGAGACGCGGGATCGAGGAAGACGAAGCGGGCGAAGTTCTGCGGCTGGTCCGGCTCGTCGTCGTTGGGGTGGTAAAGCGCGCGGGCCAGTTCGTTCATGCCGAGGACATCGAGCCTACCGTTTTGGACGAAGGCCGGGATGCCGGTCATGCCGTCGAGGAGGTGCTGGATGCTGGGGCTGAGTTTTTGCGGGCCGCGCCGGCGCTGCCTGGGCCGTTTCTGGTTTGCTGCGCGGGCGAGGTCGAAGAGGTAGGTGCGTTCGGCGTCGTCGAGTTTGAGGGCACGGGCGAGGGATTCGAGGATGCTGTCGGAGACGCCGGTGAGGTTCCCGCGCTCGAGCCGGTTGTAGTAGTCGATGCTCATCCCGGCGAGCACGGCGAGTTCCTCACGGCGCAGGCCGGGCACGCGGCGCAGGCCGCCGTAGGTTTGCAGCCCTGCCGCGTCCGGGGTGATCCGGGCACGGCGTGATTTGAGGAATTCGCGTACTTCGCTGTTGTTCGTCACGGTTTCCACGGTACGCGCGAACACAGGGCCGGTGGGAGGTACTGGCATTACATGGAACACCAGCCACTACCTCGGCAACTGGGGCGACGGTTGACTTGTTGATGAAGGGACGCGAAGCGCCTCGACATCCAAGACTTCTACGGAGAATCCCTGAATGACAGACTCACTGACCGCACATCCCGCGGACGTCACCAGGAGGCGACGCTGGATCGCGTTGGTCTTCATCTCGATCGCCCAGCTGATGGTGATCTTTGACGCCTCGATCATGAACATCGCCCTCCCTCAGGCCCAGCTGGACCTGGCGTTCAGCGACGCGGACCGGCAATGGGTGATCACCGCTTACAGCCTCGCCTTCGGGGCGCTGCTCCTGCTGGGCGGGCGGTTGTCGGACCAGTGGGGGCGCCGGCGTTCGTTCGCTATTGGACTCGTTGGTTTCAGCGCCGCCTCGGTGCTGGGCGGGTTTGCAGCGAATATCGAGATGCTGGTGGCGGCCCGGGTTCTGCAGGGAATGTTCGCCGCTCTCCTCGCTCCGGCGGCCATGTCCCTGCTGTCGGTGACCTTCCCTGCCGGCCGGGAGCGTGCCACCGCGTTTGGTGTTTTCAGCACCGTCGCTGGTGCCGGTGGCGCCATCGGCCTTCTGCTTGGTGGGGTGCTGACCGAGTTCGCGTCCTGGCGGTGGACCCTGCTGGTCAACATCATCTTCGGCGCAGTTGCCGTCCTCGGTGCCTTGGCTTACATCCGCGACCCCGGAGCTGAACATCAGCGTGAACGGCTCGATGTCCTCGGCACCGTGCTGGCCTCGGTGGGGCTCGCCGCCCTGGTCCTCGGACTCAACCAGGCCGCGACCGAAGGCTGGGGCGCAACAACCACCATCACCTCATTCGTGACCTCCGTGGTCCTGCTGGCCGTGTTCGTCGCCGTCGAAAACCGTGTTCCTGCCCCGCTGCTGCCGATGCGCGTGATCCTGGACTGGAACCGGGGCGGGGCCGACCTCAGCGTCTCCCTTGCCATGGCCGGCAACTTCACCCAGTTCCTCTTCCTCACCTACTACATGCAGTCCATCCTCGGCTTCTCCCCGCTGCTGACCGGTGTTGCCTTCCTTCCCCTCGTGGCCTGCCTGATTTTCGGTTCCACCCAGCTCGGGACACGGCTCATCGGCAGGCTTCCGGTCCGGTGGCTGATGGGCGGCGGCTACCTGGTGGGTGCCGTCGGAATGTTCTGGCTGACCCGGCTGACTGTCGAGAACGCCTACTGGCAGGTGGTCTTTCCCGCCAGCGTCATCATGGGCCTGGGCCTGGGAACCGCGTTCATGTGCTCCATGATCCTTGCCACCTCGGCGGTGGAACCGCAGGACACCGGGGTCGCCTCGGCCATGGTCAATACCTCACAGCAGATCGGCGGAGCCGTCGGAACCGCGCTCATGAGCGCTATCGCCGCCGGCGCCACCGCCGCTTGGCTGGCAATCAACCAAACCGCCACGAGTGCGGCAGCGGAGCAGGCTGCTGTTCATGGTTACGTCATAGCGTTCTGGTGGGCTGCCGGTGCCCTTCTTCTTGCCGCAGCGACGTCATTCGCGCTCGTCCGCTCCACCCGCCCCTCCGATGCAGCCACCGATGGATCGTCCACCGATTCCGCAGCCTCGCTGGTCCACAACTAAAAGTGCTTCACACGAGGCAGAGTATCGAAAGGATCACCATGCCGTTCCGCATCACAAGGCCGGCCAGCGTTTTATTTGCCAGCCTCTCCCTGGCCACGGTCCTGGCCGGCTGCTCACCAGCCGCCACTCCCCCACGTACAGAATCCAGCGAACCGATCCCGTCCCAGGCAACAACTACGGAAAGTCCCATCCCCATGAATGAGACGTCAGGTACCCCGCCCGTAAACGACGACGAAGCAGCAGTCCTTGAGGTGAACAGGGAGCGGAGCCGGTTGCTCGTGGAGCAGCGCACCGATGAACTCGATGAACTGCTCAGCCCGGACTTCGTAGCCGTGCACATCACCGGCTACGAGCAGACCAAAACCGAATGGCTGGACCAAATCCAGTCGGGACAGATGCGATATCACAGCTTCGAGGAGGTCTCCACGACCGTCACCATCGACGGCGACTCAGCCGTCGCGGTCACCCGGAACCTGGTGGACGCCACCATCTACGGCTCCCGCGGGACCTGGCCGCTGGAATCCACCACCACCTACGTCCGCGACGGCGGCACCTGGAAAGCCCAACACTCCCGGGCGACCACCTACTAACCGTCAAACCCGTTCAGCACATCCACCCACCACAGACATTCACACCAAGTAGAGGAAAACACACCGTGGCACACGAAGTAGTAGTCATCATCGGCGCAGGCAGCATCGGCGTAGCGATCGGCCGCGTCGCCGGCATCGGCCGGCGCGTCCTGCTCGCCGACTACAACGAGGAAACCATGAACACCGTCGCCGCCTCGCTGCGCGGCGAAGGTTACGACGTCACCACCCACCAGGTGGACATCTCCGACCACGACGCCGTCGCCGCACTGGCCGATACAGCCGCAGCCGCCGGGGACGTCACCCGCGTGGTCATCGCGGCCGGCGTGTCCCCCGTCCAGGCGACCACCGAACGGGTCCTGCACGTTGATCTTCTCGGCACGGCTTACCTCCTGGAAGAATTCGGCCGGGTGATCGCCCAAGGTGGTTCCGGCGTCGTTATTTCCAGCATGGCTGGCCACATGGGCGAGGGCTACCCGCGCGACATCGAACACGCGCTGGCCTACACCCCCACGGCCGAGCTGCTTGGCCTGCCGTTCCTCGCGGCCGACAAGGTTGGAGATTCCGGCGCTGCCTACACGCTGGCCAAACGCGGCAACGCCCTGCGCGTCCAGGCAGCAGCCACCAGCTGGGGCGCGCGCGGGGCACGCATCAACTCCCTGAGCCCGGGCATCATTTCCACTCCCCTGGCCCAGGACGAAATGTCCGGACCGTTCGCCGAAGGCTACCGGAACATGATCCGCACCTCAGCGGCCGGCCGCATGGGCACCCCCGCCGAAATCGCAGCCATCGCCGGGTACCTCCTCGGACCCGAAGGTGCCTTCATCACCGGCTCAGACCTCCTCATCGACGGCGGCGTCATCGCAGCAATGCGCGCCGGCCAACTCTAACCACACCACCCAACAAGAAGGAGAAACCCTCTGTGGTTGAACTCATCACCCTGAATAACGGCGTCACCATGCCCTCCATTGGGCTGGGCGTGTACCAAACCCCGCCCGATGAGACCGTCGCCGCCGTGGAAGCCGCCATTGAAGTTGGATACCGCCACATCGACACGGCCGCAGCGTACGGCAACGAACGCGAGGTCGGGGAGGGCCTGCGCCGCTCCGGTGTCCCCCGTGAAGACGTGTTCGTGGAGACGAAGGTCTGGGTCAGCGACTACGGCTTCGACACCAGGCTCCACGCCTTCGAGAAGAGCGCCAAGAAGCTCGGCGTGGACCAAATCGATCTTCTGATCCTCCACCAGGCCCAGCCCAAGACCTTCACCAAAACAGTCCAGGCCTGTAAGGCACTCGAGCGGCTCCTCGCCGACGGCGCGGTCCGAGCCATCGGCGTCAGCAACTTCAACCCGGTCCGGCTCGAGGCGCTCCTGCGCGAAACAGAGATCGTGCCGGCGGTGAACCAGATCGAGCTGCACCCCTACAACACCCGGCCGGACCTTCAGGCTGCCAACCAAGCCCACGGAATCGTCACGCAGGCATGGTCACCCATCGGCGGGATCCGGCACTACAGGGGTGACACCACCACACCCCTGACCGACCCGACGATTCAGGTCATCGCCGACAGTTACGGCAAGACGACAGCGCAGGTCATGATCCGCTGGCACATCCAGCAGGGCCGCTCCGCCATCCCCAAGTCGGTGCGCCGGGACCGGATCGCCGAGAACTTCAACGTGATCGATTTCGAACTCGCCGCCGACGAACTGGCCCGCATCGACGCCCTGCACATTGGGGACACCATGGATCCGGACCAGATCGACTTCGACAGCTTCGGCCTCACCATCCCCGAAGCCTGACCAAGCACGAATCCCGGCGCCGCCGGTGCCGCTGAACTTACTGGTTGCCCCGGCGCCAGAACAGGAAATAATCATGACCCAAGAAGCACTCACCATCCTCTTTGTAGGAGCCACCGGCAGCGTCGGCCGCCTCGCCATCGCCGAAGCCCTTCGGCAAGGCCACACTGCCAGGGCCCTGGTGCGGAATGAGCGGCGGGCCCGCACCTTTGATGACCGTGCAAACGTGGTCATCGGTGACCTCACCCGGCCAGAAACACTGACCGCCGCGGTAGACGGTGTGGAAGCCATTGTCTTCACCCACGGCGCGCCCTACGGAAGCAGTGACCTTGAAGCCGTCGACTACGCAGGCGTACGCAATATCCTCGCCGCGCTGGACGGTCGGCGGGCCCGAATCGCACTGATGACCGCGATCGGGGTCACCGCGCGAGCCGACTAGTACGACTGGAAGCGCCGCAGCGAACGCCTCGTCCGGGCCAGCGGTAACCCCTACACCATCGTGCGGCCGGGATGGTTCGACTCCAACGACAAGAACCAACTCCAGGTCACCATGCTGCAGGGCGATACCCGCCACGCCGGTAACTCTTCCGACGGGGTCATCGCCCGGCACCAGATCGCCCGGGTCCTCATCGACAGCCTGACTTGTGACGACGCTGCGCACACCACGTTCGAACTCGTTGCCGAACACGGCCCCGAACAGTCCTCCCTCGGTCCCCTGTTCGCACGCCTTACCCGCGATCCCAGCGGCGGGATCGACGGTGTCCTGGACCAGCAAAATCTACCTTTAGCCGCAGAACCCGGGTCCGTCGTCGCCGACCTCGAAGCCGCTGCCAACCGCATCCTTGCCTGAGCACGGCCAGCTCCCGAAGTGCTCTTAGGTCGAGGCCGGCACCGGCTGTCCGTAGGCGCCATAGGCCTGGCCATTCATGCCGGATGATTCGATCACGGTGCTGCGAGCGCAGAAGCCACTGCCTTGCCGAGGCTCTCCGTGGTGGAGTTGCCACCCATGTCCGGAGTAAGGGCCTGTGATCCACGGGCCAGCACTGTTTCCATAGCGGTGGTGATGGCGGCTGCGGCTTTGGGCTCCCCGAGGTGGTCGAGCATCATTGCCGCACACCAGATTTGTCCGATCGGGTTGGCGATGCCTTTGCCGGCGATGTCCGGGGCGGAGCCGTGGACGGGTTCAAAGAGGCTGGGGAACTTGCGTTCGGGGTTGATGTTGCCGCTGGGGGCGATGCCGATGGTTCCGGTGCAGGCGGGACCGAGGTCGGAGAGGATGTCGCCGAAGAGGTTGCTGGCTACAACGACGTCGAACCAGTCGGGGTGCATGACGAAGTTAGCGGCCAGGATGTCGATGTGGTACTTGTCGACATCGATCTCAGGGTAAGCAACGGACATCGCCTGGACGCGTTCGTCCCAGTAGGGCATGGTGATGGAGATGCCGTTGCTCTTGGTGGCAGAGGTCAGGTGCTTCTTGGGCCGGCTTTGCGCCAGGTCGAAGGCGTATTTGAGGATCCGGTCCACGCCGGTGCGGGTCATAACGGTTTCCTGGACCACGGTTTCGCGGTCGGTGCCTTCGAAGATCTTCCCGCCGATGCTGGAGTATTCGCCCTCGGTGTTCTCGCGCACGACGTAGAAGTCGACATCCCCCGGGACCCTGCCGGCCAGGGGGCTGGGCACGCCGGGCAGGAGTTTGACGGGCCGGAGGCTGACGTACTGGTCGAAGTGGCGGCGGAACTGCAGCAGGCTTCCCCACAGCGAGATGTGGTCAGGGACGACGTCGGGCCATCCGACGGCGCCGAAGAAGATGGAATCGAACTGGTTGAGTTCCTCGAACCACCCCTCGGGGAGCATCTTCCCGTGCCGGGTGTAGTAGTCCGCGGAGGCGTAGTCGAAGTGCTCGAATTTGAGGTTGAGGTCGAACGCTGCGGCTGCGGCGTCCAGGACGCGCAGCCCTTCGGGCACGACTTCGGTACCGATTCCGTCGCCGGGAATGACTGCGATGCGGTGGGATTTCGTCATCAGGGATCCTTCGTTGTGTTGATTAGGGGTTCGGATTAGCCGTTGACAGGGTGTGCCGGTTCCCGGTTTTCGAGCACATCGATGACGGCGTGCGCGGCGGCCAGCCCCGCCCGGGTCCGTGCCTCGGTTGTCTGGCCGGCGAGGTGGGAGGTGATGAGCACGTTGTCCAGGCTCCGGAGGGGGCTGTCCGCGGGCAGGGGTTCGTTCTCGAGCACGTCCAGTGCGGCGCCGGCGATGGTTCCGTCGTACAGTGCTTTGGCCAGGGCTTCTTCGTCCACGAGTGAGCCGCGGGCGGTGTTGATGAGGACGGCGGTGGATTTCATCGCCTCCAGCCGGGACGCGTCGATAAGTTTGCCGGCGGACTGTCCTCCGCGGGAGTGCAGGGAGAGGTAGTCGGCCTCGCGGATGACGGTGTCGAGGTCGGCGAACCGGACGGCGCTGGTGTCAGGGTCAGGGTGGGCAGTGCTCACCACGACGGTCATGCCCAGGGCGGTGCCCAGGTTTGCGGTGGCGCGTCCGCTGGGGCCGAAGCCGATGATGCCGAGGGTGGAGCCGCGCAGTTCGTTGCCGGCTTCGCGGGGCCAGTGACCTTGCCGGACAGCGGTGGTGACCTCGGAAAGGCGGCGTGCGGCCATGATGATCAGTCCGATGGTGAGTTCGGCAACGGAGTGGTGGTTGGTTCCTGGGGCGTTGCAGACCCTGATGCCTCGCACTGTGGCGGCTTGGACGTCGATTGAGTCGTAGCCCACGCCGCTGCGGGCGATGACTTTGAGCGACACGGCATGCGCGAGCATGTCGGCGGTGACCGGTTCGCTGGCGAGGATCGCTCCGGATAGGCCGTCGAACAACGAGCGGCGTTCCTCAAGGGTCCGTGTCCCCTGGGAGGGCGAGTAGACCGGTTCCAGGCCGTGCTCGCGCAGGAGCTGGTCCACGGGGTCTCCTTGGTGGAGATAGTCGGTGGTGATCAGGATGCGGGCGGCCATGGTACAGGGTTCCTCATGTGATTGCCGGGGATGATGCGCTGCCATTAGCGCTATGGTTTTTAGTTCACGAGGGCAGGGCCGCCGCGGTGTGCGCGGCGGCCCTGCCAGATGCGGTGTTAGTGGACGTCTACCTTGTCCGATTCCACAATGGTGGGTCTATTTGATTCGATGTCGTTCTTTTTCTGGCCCGCTGCGTGCAGGGCCTGACGGGCCTGTTCCGGGTCGTAGTCCTTTTCCCACTTACCCACGACGACGGCTGCCATCACGTTGCCAAGGACGTTGATGAACACCCGTCCTTCGTTCAGGAGCCGGTCGATGCCGACGATGAGGGCGAGAGCGGCCAGTGGGATCCCGCCCACGGAGCTCAAGGTGCTGGCCAGGACGATGAACGCGCCGCCGGCGATTCCAGCGGTGCCCTTGCTGGTGAGCATCATGACGCCGACCATGACCAGCTGCTGTTCCCAGGAGAGGTCCATGCCGACGGCCTGGGCCAGGAATACCGAGGCCATGGTCAGGTAGACAGCGGAGCCGTCGAGGTTGAACGAGAACCCGGACGGGATGACGATGCCCACTGTGGACTTGCCAACCCCCATCGCTTCGAGCTTCTTGATCAGCTGCGGAAGGACTGCTTCGCTGGAGCAGGTGCTCAGGGCGATCAACAGTTCTGCCTTGAAGTACCGCATGACTGTGAAGATGTTCAATCCGCAAGTACGGGCGATGACCCCCAGGACCACCAGGACGTACACGATGCAGGTTCCGGTGAACAGCAGGACGAGGTAACCGAGTTGCTGCAGGCTTTGGGTGCCGTAGTTGGCCACCACGGCGGCCAGTGCACCGAAGGTGCCGATGGGGGCAAGCCGCATCACCCAGTTGACGATCTTGAAGATGACCGTGGACAGGGCCTGGATGCCCTTGGTCAGGAAGGCGCCGGCTTCACCGGAGACGTTCATCGCGGCACCGAAGATGATGGAGACCATCAGTGCGGCGATGATGGTGTGGCCTGTCAGGGCGCCAAACAGGGACTCCGGGATGATGTTGTTGACGAACTCGATGCCGTCGAAGCCTTCGCTGGCCTTTGCGGGAACTTTGCTGGAGTCCAGCTGGGACGGGTCGATGTTCATGCCATCGCCGGGACGGAATACGTTTGCGACAACGAGGCCGATGAGCATGGACAGCAGGGACAGGGCGAGGAAGTAGCCCAGTGCCTTCACACCGATACGGCCGGCCTTGCGCAGGCTGTCCATGGATGCGATGCCAAGGGAAACAACGCAGAACACCACCGGAATGACGATCATCTTCACCAGGGCGATGAACCAGTCGCTGAGCGGGGTGAGCTGTTTGCCGACTTCGGGGAGGAGGAAGCCGACGGCGATGCCCAGGACGGCGCCCAGAACGACTTGAAACCAGAGTTCGCGCATCAACCGGCCGAACCGGGATCGCTGTTTGGGCGGGTGGGCGGAATGTTGCGGGTTCTGCATGGTGTGGGACGACATCTTGGGTGCTCCTTTGCACGACAGACAGAGAAAATTTGAGAAGTGCGGTCCCGGGCAGTGATACTGCCCGGGACCGGGGCACTACCGGAGTGGTTAGCTGTGCAGTTCGCGCAGGACCTTGTAGAACTCGGCCTTACCTTCAAGCCCGATGCCCGGGAGGTCGCCCGGGGCCACGCGGCTGTTGACGATGACAGCGTCGTCGGTGAAGCCGCCGGTGGGCTGGAACTCGCCCGGGTAGGATTCGTTTCCGCCGAGCTTGAGGGCTGCTGCGATGTGCAGCGAGAACTGGTGTCCGCCGTGCGGGATGCAGCGGCGGGAGGACCAGCCGTGCTGGGCCAGCATGTCCTGAATCCGGCGGTATTCGGTCAGGCCGTAGCTCAGCGCCGGGTCCACCTGGATGAAGTCGCGGTCCGGGCGCATGCCGCCATAGCGGATCAGGTTGCGGGCGTCCTGGAGGGAGAACAGGTTCTCTCCGGTAGCGATCGGGTTCTTGTAGTGCTCGGAGAGGGTGGCATTCAGGGCGTAGTCCAGCGGGTCGCCGACTTCCTCGTACCAGAACAGCCCGTACTGGTCGATGGCTTTGCCGTATTCCAGCGCGGTCTCCAGGTCAAACTTGCCGTTGACGTCCACCATGAGTCGGGAGCCGTCGCCGTCGAGGACCTCGATCACGGCCTCGATTCGGCGGAGATCTTCGGCTAGGTCCGCGCCACCAATCTTCATTTTGACCACGTCGTAGCCCTTGGCCAGGAAGCCGCGCATTTCGTTCTGCAGGTCCTCGAGGCTCTTGCCCGGCGCGTAGTAGCCGCCGGCGGCGTAGACGAAGACGTCCTTGTCCGGATTGCCGTCACCGTAGTGGTCCGAGATCCACCGGTACAGCGGGACGCCGGCGATCTTGGCGGCAAGGTCGTGCAGCGCCATGTCGGCCACGCCGACGGCGACCGAGCGTTCACCGTGGCCACCTGGCTTCTCGTTGGACATCATCAAGTCCCACGCCTTTTCCGGCGAAAGCTGGCCGTCATCGTCGAGAAGGTCCTCGGATGGGGCATCCATGATGCGCGGAAGGATGCGGTCCTTCAGGATGCCCGTGGCGTTGTAGCGGCCGTTGGAGTTGAACCCGTAGCCAACGAGGGGCTTGCCGTCGACGAACACATCGGAGACGAGCGCGATGATCGTGCAGTCCATCTTGGTGAAGTCAATGAAGGCGTTCCGGATCGACGAGCTGATGGGAATGGTGCCAACGTGGGCGGAAACGATTTTCATCTTTGAAACTCTCCTGTAGATCTTGATCTTATTTCTTATAAGATCCGGGCCTAGGTTAGCCCGAGATGGAAGGTCCGGAGCCCTTCGTTGCGAATATCTTATAAGACCTGCGATCAAGGTTAGCGGCGAGTGACGGGGCGCACAAGTCTTGGAGGGGATTTCTTATAAGATGTTCTGGACAGTACGACGGCGGCGATTAGCAAGATACTCGGAGCGTTGGATGAGCACCACGAACGTCTTTTCCAGTAAGGGGAGTCTGGCGTACAGCGAACTCCGCCAGCTGATCCTCTCCGGCGGCCTGGCCCCCGGCTCGCGCGTCTCCCAGTACGAACTGGCCGACAAGATGCAGATGAGCATCACTCCCCTGCGGGAAGCAATCCGCCGGCTCTCAAGCGAGGGCCTGATCATCATGGATACTCACCGGGACTCCCGTGTGGCGGACGTGAGCGCTTCGGAAGCCCGGGAACTGCTTGAAGTCCGCCTCTCGCTGGAGCCGTCAGCAACCGAGTTGGCGGCACACCGGCGGACCGAAGCTGACATTGTCGCCATGCGAAATGCAGCGGAGAAACTACTGCCGGTCACCAAGGTCTGGGGCGAGGACGCCATCACAGCACACCGTGAATTCCACCGGGCCGTGTACGCCGCCTCCCACAATGCCAGCATGATCAAGCTCCTGGATGACCTGTGGGACAAGTCCGATCGCTACCGCCGCCTTGGCCTGGAACTTCCCTCCGGCGATGAACCACGGACCATAGACCTGAACCAACACCACCAAATTCTTGAGCTTGTAGCCTCCGGCGATGGTCCCGGCGCAGCCGAACTCGCACGAACCCACATTGCCAACAGCCTCACAGCCTCGGTAACCGGAGCCCTTGAGGAAAGCGAGAACGTCCAGTCGGCAACCTTGGAGAAATCCGCTTAGTATCCGGCGCCGACGGATCCCCTTCGGTGGTCAGGAGGGCCGGCAAGCCCTGCAGGCGCTTGTCCCACATCAGCAATTAGCCCGAGACACAGCTGGACGCATGTCGCTTTTTGCATCCCATACTGGTCTCAGCGGTCGTTTGCAGGCAGTGCCTCGCGCGACATTCGCGCGAGGACTCAGGCTGTCTGCTTGTGCTCTTGAAGCACGAGCGCCAACAGACCCGGGAAGCGGCGGTCGAGCTCGTCACCGCGGAGCCAGTTTCGGTGCCGAGTGCCCTCGACTTCCTGCTTGATGATGCCCGCCTCCCGGAGAATGCGCCAATGTCGCGTCAGCGCCGACTTCGAAACGCCGTAGTCAGAACCGCTACACGCCGTGCCAGGATCCCGGGCGATGGAGTACACGATTGCCCGCCGGACAGGGTCGGCCAACGCAGACATGACCTCGAACAGATCGATTTCTTCTTCCGCAGGAATGGTCAGTGGATTTGTTAAGCGACTAGCCATGATCCTCCGCCTCGTTTCGATCGCTAATACCTGCCCTATGTACACATTGGTGCGTACATGGGCTACCGTAGATGTACGCACTAATACGTACATTATGCCTGATGAAGCGATCAGATGGTTGCCAACGTGCGGCAGGTATGACAGAACCGTAGGAGAAATACACGCATGAAAATTTCCGTAATCGGCGCCGGAGCCATTGGCGGCAACCTCGCGCGTCTGCTCAGCGAAGCAGCACATGACGTTCTTATCGTAGACGCCCGCGGCCCAGAGATTGCCGCCACCAGGGTGCTACCTTCGGGTGCCCGTGCCGTGGACCCGGAAGCCGCAATTGATGACAGGGACGTGATTATTCTGTCGATCCCCTTCGCCAAGCAGCCCGAACTCGCTGACCTCCTCACGAAGGCTGCCGCCGAAACGGTCATCGTCGACACCTCGAACTACTACCCCTTTATGAACGGCTCGGTCGAGGCAGTCGACAACGGCCAGGTCGAGAGTGTCTGGAGCGAGGAGCAGCTCGGCCGGCCGATCGTAAAGGCCTGGAACGCAGCGCTTGCTGCAACGCAGCAGACGAGGGGGCGCCCTGCTGGGGCGGCGGATCGCATCGCAATCCCAGTCGCCGCCGATTCTGACGTCGCCCGCAGGACAGTCATGCAACTGGTTGACGATACGGGATTCGATCCGTTCGACGCCGGCGTCCTCGCTGAGTCGTGGCGCCAGCAACCCGGCACTCCCGCATATTGCACGGAACTCAACTTTGTGGAGCTCGGCCAGGCTCTTGCCGCGGCGGAGAAAGGCAAGGCGCCTATAACCCGTGATCGACTGATAGAGCACTTCGGCTCACTCACGGAAGTACCGTCCCTGGATGAGACCGTTGCGATTAACCGTGCTGCCCACCATTGACAACCCTCCTTGCTAAAGAGGCTGTAGTGGCCCCCGGTCCTTAACGCACGGGGCGACTCCAGCTGTTCAAGCATGCGCTCAACCGCCAGGTGCTGCGGCTGTTGCTCAACGAGGAACAAAGTCTCGACGCGCTTGATCGTGAGGCCGTCATGACGCTCACCGCGGACGACATCATCCAGGCGGCGATGGCCTCGGGCGAGGAACCGGAGCAGAAACCGACGCCGAAACAGGAGCAGCCACGTGCGCTGGCTGGCCTGACCGGATCCGCAGCGGCTGCCAGGCAAATACACCTACCGCCCCCGCGCGGGAAAAGCACAACTATTGCACTTCGCGGCGGCACGCCACAATTGCTTCTCCGGCGCCGATGAGCCTATTTGCAGCCCTTGAGAAGGCCGGCGATGGCGTCGTGCTCGGCTTGTGTGACCCAAAGGCTGTATTTGACCTTGACTGCAGTTTGGCGGGCGACGTATTCGCATCGGAAAGCTTTGTTCGGCGGAAGCCACGTAGCTGCATCCTTGTCGCCTTTGGCACTGTTGGTAGGGCCGTCGGCGGCAATGAGATTCAGCGGGTCATTGGCGAGTTCCTTGCGCTGGTCAACGTTGAGCTGCTGTGCACCCTTTTGCCAAGCGTCGCTGAGGGGAACGATGTGGTCAATCTGGACGTCGGAGCTGGTGTCTTGGCCGCGGGTGAAGGTAATCGTGGTGCCGGTGTACTTATCGGCCAGGGTTCCTGTCATGACCACACAGTTGTTGGTGCCGGGCTTGAACGTCTCGTCCATCAGGTCCCGGGCCAAAATGTCATTGCGGGTGTCGCAGCCGTTGCGGTCCGTGTCCGCCCAGGCAGGTCCAAACTCGTCACGGGTGTAGCCGGTCTTTGGGGCGCGACCCTTCACCGGGATGCCCTCCAATTGGGCAAGGGCGTTGGCGGCCTCAAAAGCAAAAGACGGGTCTGCCGGGGCTGGCGCATCTGCTGCGTTCCGTGGAGCCGACTCGAGGATCTCAAGGGCGTTTGCGGCAGCGTCACACCCGGTGAGGGAGCCAGCCAGTAGAAGGGAGGCGACAGCGTTCAGGGTCCGGGTGGCGAAGCGGATAATCTTAGGGTCCTTCTGTTGCAGCGGGCTTTTCCACGCTAACTTCCAACACCGCCTGTTACAGACAGGCCCACTCGTGGTGCCCGTCACAGCCGGCGACTCCCTGGTCCTCATGAAGCTCACTTCGAGTGTCAATCGCGGGGGCAATTCTTAGCACTGGGCCTGGAGTCTCGTCGGGCGGCTTGCTTCAGTTCGCGGCGGCCACTCTGACTTTCCAGCAGGTACCGATGAGCCTTTCCTTCGTCACGGGCCTCCTGCCCGAGAACGAGGAATCACTACTGTCAGGGAGGATCTCGCTCAACTTTGCGATTCCCACGATGGGTTAGGAAGCGAATCAATCTTGCCTTGCCCCCAGCATGCGGTGGAAAGCGTCCGACGGTCGCTCCCCCGGCACAGGCCTGATTTTGTGCGGCACAGGAGCGCAGCTGCTTCAACTTCAACGGGCTCAAAGAATTTAGTACGTCTTCGTGGTTCCGCTTTACGGACGGATCAACAGGTCGATGTGCTCCTGGACAACCTCAACAACAGCTTTAATAACGGCGGGACGTTACGGCCACAGCGCAGCGGTTCATGCTGTGGATCGACACGGCACAAATTGCCCCGAACGGCGGCTGGCACACCAACACCGCGTACGCTTACGCCCGGCTGAAGTCCAGCACATCTTCCTACTCGCCAACGCTGCCATACGCGCCGGTCAAGGAATTACTCCTTCATGCCTCGCACGAGACAACCACGGATGGAGTGAGCAAGAACATCACCGGTTCGATGGTGTCAGTGGATCCGAAGCTTCACGCGGATCCGCCCTCCACCGGACTTGTCCTTGGCAGCGGCACCACAGCCTGCGCTCCTACCGTCAAAGGCAGCCTTTAGACTGTGCGGATCGACATGAGCTCATAGACCATGGCCGAGCTCATTGCCGGCCCGCGGCACGTCAGTTGGCGCGGCGGGGCGTGGTGGGCCTGCAGTTCGACGTCGACACGCGCCGGGTGAGGCGGGGTGCCGGTGATGCGGATCCGCCAGTAATCGCCATCGCGGGAGGTCGCCACAACCGTATAATCATTCCGGCCGGCGGGGCCGAAACGTCCGAGCGTGGCCGCGACAGCGGCCTGCTGTGCTGGGAAGAGATCCGTGTAACCGCGCAAGTACTCCGCGTGGATGCGGCCGGCGAGGTGTCCTTCGAGCGTGGCGACGGACGACTCAGCGCTCAGATTTCCGTAATACACGCCGTCGGGCGCGACAACGACATTGCCTGCGAACCTGTCACCGCCTACATGCGAGCATTCCCACACCAGCTCCGGCCAGCGCTCAGTCAGCGCACGTCCCACAGGCCGTCCCCACACGGCACAGCATTGGTCACGTTGACTGTGGGTGCACACCAGAATGACGGGCGGACGGCCGAGCTCTCCCGCGGTGCCGAGGGCCGTGGCAATCTCCGCCAGATCCTCATCCCGGCTCCACGTGCCCCATTGCTGACGATAGGCACCGGAGTTCCCATGGTGCAGCACAGCCCAATGGCTCTTACCCTCACGCCGGCGGGGGCCGGGCCGCCTCACCAGCAGCACGCGCGCCCGCGCCGCCTTGGCGGCGGAGAGCACGATAGCTTTGGTCCCAGGCTCGAGATCAAGCCCCTCGAAGCCATTGAGCGGCCACCCGCCCCGGTACTCAATGAGGACCCAGACGACACCGTGTGACGCCGTGCCGGCAAGGGGGTCGCCGCGCAACCGGGCGCCTTCAGAACAGAAGAAGCGCTCCTTGGCGGCCGCTGCGGCCAGGTTATTGGTTAGATCACTGTTCAACGGGAACGAGGACCCCCGCGCGCAGTAGTCTTTCAACGAGTTCGACGCCGAGATCACCGGCGGCGTGAATCTCCCCGTCCAGCGCGCACATCACAGACGGCAGATCGGCGTCAGGGAAGTCGAGCCAACCCACGCGCGTGGTCAGGCGCCGTCCCTCCAGCCGTGCTTCCAGTGCATCGCGAAGCCGCACCACGGACTCGGGGCTTAGGCCGTCGACAGCGGCGAGCTGGGCCAATGGTCCCAGCGGCGCGGGGCGTCCCTGTCCTCGCCGGGTGCGGTGGAACAGGGCGGTGGTATCAGCCTCAGCGAGGGCGGCCGCCAGTCGCCCACGGATGGCGTCGATCTCCCCGTTTGGCCCGTTCACGCCCAAGGGCAACGTACGGCGCATCTCGGGATCGTCGCAGAGCGCTGCCAGCGCGGCCTGCGCGAGCTGTTCGGCCAATGCGTAGCGGGTCCAGCTGTGGATTCCCAGCGTGAGGTGGATGGAGACCTCACCCTGCGCCTGGGCGGCATGCAACCAGCCGCGCGGCAGGTAGAAAACATCCCCCGGCTCTAGCACCGTGTCGATATAGGCCTCGCCTTTCGCGGCCTCGGCCACTGCGGAGCGGCGGTCGGTCCAGGGTTGGTCACGCAGCGGATCCGCATGAACCGGCTCATGAATGATCCAGCGCTTTGTCCCCTCGATCTGCAGGACGAAGACGTCGTGCACGTCGTAGTGATCGTCGAACCCCCTGTTTTGAGGCGGCGTGATGTAGGCATTGGCCTGCACCGGATGTCCGAGCTCGGTGCTCAGCCTGCTGCTGAAGTCCGCGACAGGCTCCCAGGTGCGGTGCAGTGCCTGCAGCACGAGCGTGGCACCATCCGCGAATTTGCGCCAAAGCGCTGTGTCGTCGAGCTGGTCAGAGATGGTGGCGCCGACGCCGGCGGGTGAGGTGAATGATGAGTCGGGAAATGTGGTGCCGCCCTTGGCGACGCGGAGGAAAGGTGTGCGCAGTCCACGGCGCGAGATCAGTTCGTCGACGGCCTCGGCAGAGAAGAGATCGGAGAAGTCGCTCGTGCCACGCGTGAGCAGCGCCGTGCGCCCCCAGACGTCGCCGGCAAACCTCTCACGGCCAATCGTAATTAGGCGTGTCTCCAGAACCCCGCCGCTTTCCAAGGCGTCGGGGTCCTGGTCCCTGCGGGTGGTGCTCAAAATTCAGATGCCCCGTTCTGCGGCTCCCCCATCGGCTCCCCCATCGGCACCGCTGTCAGCTCCGCCATCGGCTCCACCGTCGGCACCGCTATCGGCTCCACCGTCAGCGCCACCGTCGGCTCCACCGTCAGCGCCTCCGTCGGCACCGCTATCGGCGCCTCCGTCTGCGCCGCTGTCAGCTCCTCCATCGGCACCCCCGTCATGCATGCCGGGTACGCCAGCGGCGCCACCGTCCGCGGGGCCTTCCTGCTGGCTCGGATCCTGCTCTGGACTGGTCATGCTTCCTCCCGAGAATCGAATCGCTAGGATCAGCTCCGTCCCCGGCGCTGATCACCCAACCGGGCGATCCAACGGCACCGCCCGTGATCACCCTAACGGCACGGGCCAGCCCTGGGAACAACCTTCTTTTGATTTAGAACTGGGACAGTCCTATTGGCTGGCCGGCACAGCCATCCCGCTTCCTTTAGGAGATTGAATTCAGTGCGCATTGGCGCCGGGACACACTGCTGCCGGCAAGATTGAGCAGCATCAGAGGCGTCATTACTGCTGTGGGCTCGACACCGCCGTCGCGTGGCGTGTTCGCCCTCGAACGGGAGGTCCATGTGCCCAGGGCGTCAGACTCTGCGCCCAGGCCGGGCGCATTTTGCCGCCAGCGCGGCGTCGGCAACAAGCTGGAGCCGTTGGATGGCCTGCGCCCTTGTCAGCCGGAACCCAGCTGCCCACCAGTCGTCAACGGTGTCTCAGACACCCCGGAGGGCATCGAGTTCGCGTCAGATCGAGGTGAGAGCCGCCAGCCCTAACGAATCTTCGCCGTTGAACCGACGCGTTAGCAGGGCACCTCCATGTAAACGGTGAGGAAGGCACTGAGGATCGCGACAGGGAGTGAAACTTCCCCGTGTGCTGTCTCAGGCGGAGATCTCCTATCTGATGGATGGTTTGAGGGTTGATAGGTGCGGGGACTGGGAGCAAGAAATGGGGCACCTGATTGTTCAGGAATTCGCCAGCGCTGACGGTTTCGCCGCTGACGCCAACAACGAGTTCACCTTCTACGAATTGCTGGACGGGGGCACCACCGAATTCGACCATAGTCAACAGGAGTGGCTAAAGATCGTGGACGTGATGGTCCTCGGGGCAAACACTTACCGGGAGTTTGCCGAGTACTAGCCAACCCCGGCCTCCAAAAGTGAAATCATCGCACCGTCACTCAACGGGCTCCGCCTTGTTATTTTCTCCCGCCACCTGGCGAGGGCGCCATGGGGAGATATGGCAGAGGCTGCCGGCGACGCCGTTGAGACGATCAGGCGGATCAAGAGTGCGACCGACGGCGATATCGTCGTCTGGGGCAGTCTGACCCTTGCAGAGACATTCCTGGCTGCGGGCGTCGTGGACTCGGTGAGGCTGGTGGTGATGCCGATTGCCATAGGCGCCGGCCGCGGCGTGTTTCCTTCCGGGCAGGACCCGAACGTGCTGAACCTTCAGAGCGCAACAGTGTATGACCAAGGACTGGTTGAGCTATACGGAATCAGGGCCACACGTGTGGACCGTCTCTAACGGAAGTTCCTTTGCCGTCGGCTCTCGTTCGCAATCCTCAGAGGGCCGCTTCGTTATCGGAGTGGTTGAGTCCACGCTCCTAAACGGACGCGGCACCAGAACTGGTCTACATCCCCACACCTGTACCTATCGCCGGAGAAAGTGAGCAGGACATGGAATTGAAAGTCGCGATGAACATCAGCGTTGATGGCGTCATGCAAGGTCTTGGTGGACCCGATGAGGATCGTCGGGGCGGCTTCATACGCGGCGGTTGGGCTGGTCCGCTGCTGGACCCGAGTCCCGCCACTATCTCAACGAGGTATACGGGAATGCCACCGCATTCCTGTTCGGCAAGTGGACGTACGAGGTCTTCGCCGGTTCCTGGGGTTCGGGGATGGCCGACCCGGCGGGAGATCCGGTCGCTGCGGCGCTGAACGGCCGCCCAAAGTACGTGGTGTCATCCACGCTGTCGATCCGGAGTGGGAACCGACGGCTGTCCTAACTGGGGATATTGGATCACAGATTATGAAGCTGAAAGAGGACGGCGAGGGTGACTTGGTTGTTCCCGGCAGCCTCTCCCTTGTCCGCTGGCTGCTTGCCAACGATCTGGTGGAGCAACTGGACCTGACTTTCTATCCCGTGGTCATCGGTCAGGGCAAACGGTTATTCCCCGAGTCCGGCCCGGATCACAAGCTCCAGCTGCTCGAGTCATCCGCTACGTCCCGCGGCCTCGTCATCCAGAAATACCGACTCGCAGGCCGGCCGGAGTACGCCGTAGCTGCCGAGAGTTGGGCCAACACATAACCCAGAACGGAAGTGAGCGAGCGAAAGTGAACTGCTCGATATCGTGTCAGGGGACACTCCCTTATCAAGGTGCGGCTACGCCGGAGTGGCACGTCACAATTTTCAGGAGCGCATGACTGCGAAACTTGAAGGCGGAAACCCCTCTGACCTGCGGAAACACTGCCCGAGGTAGGACTCGAACTACACAAGCGGCACCAACTACCTTGGACCCTTCCAAACGGTTGCGCCTGGAACGGGCGTTCTCGCTGCCCCGCGCACGGTTCCTCACCGGCATACCCATCGCCGTCGTCGTGCTGCTCTGGTCCTTCTGGGGCGCTGAGTTCAACTTTGCCAAGCTGGGCGAAGGCACCCTGAACATGGGCGAGTTCCTGTCCCGTCTTTTCCCGCCGGACTTCTCCAAGCTCGGCACCATAACCGCCCTGCTGATCGAAACCATCCAGATGGCGATCGTGGGAACAGTCCTCGGCGCGGTGTTGTCCCTGCTGGTCGCCTTCGCAGCTGCGTCCAACATCGCCCCGCGCTGGCTCTATTACCCGGCCCGCTGGGTCATGAACATCATCCGCTCGGTGCCGGACCTGGTGTTCGCGCTGATGTTCGTCTCGGCAGTCGGGCTTGGACCATTCGCAGGCATCCTCGCCATGACCCTCGGGTCCCTGGGCTCCATCGGAAAGATCTTCGCGGAGGCCATGGAGTCTGTGGACCGCGGACCCATCACCGCCATGCAGGCAGGTTGCATCATCGTGCTCGTCACGGTCATCGACCAGGGCAGCGCACTCATTAGAAGGAAAATCACATGACAACACCTACCATCGACATCGAACTCAGCGCTCCGGTCAACCCCCGGGACCTCGGCGGTATCCCCATCAGAGGAGGCATCCTCCGCGAGGGGATGGCGCTCCGGGCGGATGACCTGTGCGTCATCACAGGTGAGGATGCACAGGCACTTGTGGACGGCGGACTGGCCGCCGTCATTGACCTGCGTACCAACGATGAGGCGGCACTGACCGGCCGCGGACCGCTTGCGGGCTACCGAGTTGCCTACCACCACCTGCCCCTCGTGGAGAGCATCAGCGCCGGGATGCCCGACGGCGACGCGCCCGTGATCGAGCACGTCGCCATGGGCGAGATGTACGCGAGGATGGTGGAAAGCGCCGCGCTGCAACTCGCCAGCGCCCTCGGCATCATCGCCCTCGCCCCAGGGGCCACCGCCTTCCATTGCGCCGCTGGCAGGGACCGGACCGGCGTCCTGGCCGCAGTCCTCCTGCTTGCCCTCGGCGCCACCGACGACGACATCGTCATAGACTACGCCCGCACCTCCCCCAACATGCCCGCCATCCTGGAACGCACCAAGCCAACCATCGGTGCGCTCATGGCCCGCCTCGGCTTCGACCTCGACGCCATGGCGGCCGTGACCATCTCCGAGGAACCGATGGACATTGCCATGCACACCATGCTCGCGCGGCTGCGGGAACGCCACGGTGACGTGCTGGCACCCCTTCGCGCAGCCGGGCTCGGTGAAGGGACCATCGCCCGCCTTCGGGAACGGGCCCTTGCGTGAGCGCAGTATCCACCGCCCCGGCCACGGCGCGAGACGCACGCCGAGGCCCCGGCCGGCCGCGCAACGACGTCATCAACGACCAGGTCCTCACCGCAGTCCTGGAACTGATCGATGACAAGGAGGAGGTGACGGCTGCGCGGGTTGTGGAACGCAGCGGCGTTAGCCGTGCCGCGCTCTACCGTCGGTGGCCCTCGCTCACTACCCTTATCGCGGCAGCCTTGGACGTTGGACGTGAAGTTCCCCCAACCATCCCCAGCGACGCCGGCTTGCGCGAGGCAATTTTCGCCATGCTCTTCGGTGCTGCCACGGAGGCTGGCGTAACGGACTACCCGGAGGAAAGATTCCGCCAGCGGATCAGGCTTGTCATGGCCGATCGGGACCTGCAGAAGGCCTACTGGTCCTCCCACGTATCCCGGCGGCGGGCCCCGATCGAAGCCGCCCTGCGTGCAGGAATAGGGCAGGGCGTGCTCCGTACGGACCTGGATGCCGAAGCCTGCTTCGACCTCATCGCCGGCGTCTTCTACTACCAGATCGTCGTCCGGGGAGAACGCCTCGACGACGAGCCCACCCGCGCACGGTGCCGGGCCGCCCTCGACGTGGCTTGGCGGGGAATGCTCGTCACGGGCTAGCTTTTGCAGGTGAGCCGGCATGGAGGTTGAGCTCAAGTGCTTTGCAGGACGAAAGGTCTCCCGTCGGCGTCCTGACACGGATGGGAAAGATTCCTTGCAGCGCTCTCGTCGGTCATCACGCGTACCCCCCCGCCCAAGTGATGAAGCCGCGGTCCTGCGTTGTCCGCAGCGCGGCTGCCTCCACGATTGAGGTCTCCTCAAGTTGCAGCAATCGCCCCAGCGGCTGAAGGGGTGGGCTGACTCCTGAAAGGGTTCCTGAGACCAGGAGTCAGCCCTGGCTGGTCAGTACTCCGATGGAGGATAGAAGGAACCTCCCCATCGAGGCAGCACACCGCCACTGCAGATGCTCCTTCACGTTGCCACTTCACCCAACAGTTCTTCGATGGCTATTGGATGAACGTAATGTACCTACCTGCCGGGAGTCGCTTAGCCTTGATCCACCGATGATGGCTGCTGCGCCGACGGCGGTTTAAACACGAAATGCCCGTCTTTTCAGGGAAAATTGGACTTGCGACAGAACAATTTTGCTGAAGAAGAGGAGCATCCCGCAGGTGTACAGGGCCGCGGCGGTGATGTCCACGATGGTGGTGGTGGCCCAGTTGATCCAGTAGAACCAGCCGGACACGAACGCGGCTTTTTCGCCGAAGAATTCCCGGGCGTAGGAGACGAACGAACCCGAAGAGGGGCGGTGGAGGACCAGTTCGCCCAGGGCCCGCAGGATGAGGAACGCGAAGAACCCGCACACGGCCTAGGCGATGACCAGGGACGGGCCCGCGGCGTTGAGCCGGCCGCCGGCGCCCAGGAACAGGCCGGTGCCGATCGCACCGCCGATCGCGATCATCTGGATTTGCCTCGGTTTGAGGTTCTTGTGGTAGCCCTTGTCCTCGGCATGCAACGCGGATTCGGAGGCATGCGCGTGGCCGCTGTCGGCCTGTTTCAGTACAACCTCGTCATTGCGGTTGATGGGCATAGGTGATCCTTTCGATACAGAGAAGATCCTGCTGGTTGGGAAGAAAGCTGCGGGGGCCTGCTGGCGCGGGTTAGAAAACGGACCAGCCGGTGCGGTCGGAAAGGTCGGCAAGGGCGGCAGTGCCGGCAAGTGAATTTCCCTTGGCGTCCAGCCGCGGACTCCAGACAGAAATGGCGCATTCACCCGGAACGATGACCAGGATTCCGCCGCCCACACCGCTTTTACCGGGAAGGCCTACACGGTAGGCGAACTCTCCGGCGGCGTCGTACATGCCGCATGTCAGCATGATGGAGCCGATGCGTTTCGCGTCACTGGGGGACAGGACAATCCCGAGCCTTCCGCGTCCTTCCTTGGCCAGGAAGAGCCCTGCCTGGGCGAGTTCAGTGCAGGTCATCATGATGGAGCACTGGCGGACGTAGTTTTCCACCACTGATTCGGCCGGCTGCTTCAGGTTGCCGAAGTCTTTCAGGAAGTGCGCCAGCGCCAAATTGCGGCTGCTGCTGGATAGCTCGCTGGCGGCCGCGTCCTCATCGATGAAGGGTCCGGCTCTGCCCGCCTCCAAGGTGAGGAACCGCAACAGTTGCGTGGCGGCGTCGGACGTTTCTTCCATCAGGTGGTCCGTGACCACCAGGGCGCCGGCGTTGATGAACGGGTTCCGCGGGATGCCGTGCTCCACTTCCAGCTGGACGAGGGAGTTGAACGAGGTACCGGAGGGTTCGCGCAGGACCCGGGACCACAGTGTTCCGGACTTATCGCCCCGAAGGGCCATTGCCAGGGTGAAGACCTTCGAGATGCTCTGGATCGAGAACGGGACGTCCGCGTCGCCCGAACTGAATACCTTGCCGGAGGTGGTGGCCACGGCTATCCCGAATTTATCGAAGGGGACCGCTGCCAGGAAGGGGATGTTGGCGGGGACAGACCCGCTTTCACGCTGCGGCCTGTGGTAGCGGACGAGGTCGTCGAGGATGGGGCCGAGCGGCGGCGCCTCAAGTGCTGTTTTCATTTCCTGCCTGAATGTTCTGTGGACGTTTCGGCCCATTCCTGGATATGGAGCAAGGCCACCAGTGAGTTCCGCGGGTTGCCGAGATCCAGCCCTGTGACCCGGGAGGCTTTGCTGATCCGGTAGTAGACCGTGTTCTTATGCAGTCCCATCCGCTGGGCGCATTCAGCGACATCGAGCGAGGCGTCGAAGTACGCCCGCAGGGTTTCCGCGAGTTCGAGGTCCTCCTGCAACAGGGTGGAAAGGCCGCGGTGGCGGAAGGTTGAGGACGTGAAGTTGTGGACTGCCTCGCGGAAAAGGATTTCTCCCTCGAAGTCGTCCACTGTGGCCACGGACGTGTCGGGAGAGGTGCCTACACAGCTCAGCAGCGCTTCAGTGATGCTGGTGATTGAGTGGATGGACAGCAGGTCCGGTACCAACGGGCCCACAGCCGCAAACGGGCTGATGCCCAGGTGTTTGCCCGCGTCGCGGACGATGGCCTCGGCCAGGCTCCGCAGCCCCGACTCCGTCGAATTGGATTGCAGGCCGGGGACAATCACGGCGGTGTCGCCCTTGAACTGCCCGACGACGGCGGAGGCCTTGAAGGCAGCCGCATGGATGGAGGCCAGGTTGGCGAGTTCGCCGTGCTTCAGTGCGGCGTCGTCGGCCTGCGCTTCGGCATCGGAGATGCCGATCAGGATCAGCGCGGCAGGGCGCTGAGCCGGAATCTTCTCGCTGTGCGCACTGGCTGCGGCTTCGGCAGGACCCGAGAGGATCCGCGCGACGCGGTCTTCGCGCATGTGAACGGACTGCTGGTTGCGGTACCGGATCAGCTCTGCTGCGGTCCGGGCGGCCGACCCCTTCAACACATGATCCACGTCGGGGCCAAAGCCGGCACCGGTTTCCTGGAGCCAGATGTAGCCCATAATCCGGTCTCCGGCGAAAAGCGTGATGGCTACCCGTTCCCTTAACCCGTCCTGGGGGCGGGCCGGCACCCTGACGGGCAGCCGGGTTCGGTGCAGCTCCCGGTAGGCGCCGAGGTCCTTCAGCAGCAGCTCGTATTTCCGCGGGCCGCGGCGGGCCAGGATGGAGGCTTTGCGCAGTTCGTCAATGTCGTTCGAGACAGTGGAGTATGCGAGCACCTTATTGGCGGCGTCTTCGATGAGCACATGGCTGGATGTAAGCCGCGCAGTGGTTTGGGCGATGGCGAACAGGTCTTCTTCCAGCAGCGTCAGCACTTCACTCTGGTAGCTGCGCGGCTGGATCCGGGCCTGGGCGATGGACAACAGCCGGTCCCAGTCAGCTGCAGGGTTCACCAGGAGCAGACCCGTCCCGGTGTCGCGCAGCAGTTCTTCGGCTTCGGAGAGCTCTTCGCGGGTTCCCTTGACGGCGACTACCGGTGGCGGGTTCTGCAGGAGCCGCCGCAACGCGGGCAACGCCGACCGCCCGCGGACGCCGATCAGCAGGACCAAAGCAGCGCCGCCGTCGGGCCCAGCATCGTCAGCATCCACGATGAGGAAACGCTCGATGGCGGAACCGGTAGGAGCGGGCCGGAGGATGAGGCTGGCGAACCCCAGGGGGAGATCCGAGAGGATGTCGTCCACCGTAACCGCGGCCATGGTTTCCTTCGCGTCGATCGGGCCGGACGGCTCTGTCCGGTCAGATCATGGTATCCAGCCCCACGCAGTCAAAAATTGGAAGGAGGCCCAAAGGGGGAGGCAGTTTTTCGGTTGGCATTCCAAGCCGGGCGTGGGGGAGCTTGCCGTAAGGCCAGGAAGTGGTGCAGGGCCGAGGCAACTGGCGACGGAAACAAAAGACCCCTGCTTCCCGGTCAAACAGGAAGCAGGGGTCTTTTTACATGGCGGTGACGGTGGGATTTGAACCCACGTTGGCTTTTACACCAAACAACATTTCGAGTGTTGCACCTTCGGCCGCTCGGACACGTCACCAACCTCAATAGGGTACCGGAGCGAGGGGCCCATCCCCAAAACGGGACCAACGGAGAGCATCTCCGCCCATCTTCGATTTTCCTCTTTTCCTTTCTGCTGCCATTGATAGTGGGGAAGCAGGGCTGGAGCGCCCTGAACGATGCACGGCTTGATCCGCTGCGTTTCGAGGAGGTGAGGAAAAAAGTTTGAAGAATTTTTTTGGGGGCACCCGCTTTGAGGGCCGGAATGTCAGACCCTCGCAAGAGGATGGGTGCATGGATACGAACCCGGCAGTGGCACAGGCGGAGGCGGCCTTGGTGGCTGCTGTCGCAGCGTTCATGGCGGTGCTCGCTGGCAGTGATACTGGCGGACGCGGCGCCGCGGGTGTGCCTGAGGCCGCGGGTGCCCGTGATGCTGGAGTGGGTTTTGATGATGATCCATTGCAGCGGGTTGCTGATGGGGCTTTGGATGTTCTTGCCGCGGTGGCACGGTCGGAAGCGAAGCTGGCGGCCCTGAAGGCGCAGGCGGTCTCGGTGTTCGCCGGGGCCACGAGAGCGCTGAATGCTCCTGTTTCGTCGCCGTACGAGGCGACGGCGCAGGAGCGGAGCCTGGTGGCCGAGGTGGGGTGTGTGCTGGCGATCGGTGACCGGGCCGCCGGAGCCTTAATCGCCGACTCCCATGCCCTGACCACCTTCCTGCCCCGGACCTTGGCGGCACTGCAGGCCGGGACGATGTCCTGGGCGCACGGCCGGGCCACGGTGGACCAAACCGCGAGCCTTGACCCTGCCGGGGCGGCGGCGTTGGAGGCGCACTTCCTGGACCCGGGCACGCCGAGACCGGCCGCAGCCGCCAGAGTCGGGGAGATGCCGGCGTACCGGTTCAAAGCCAAGGCCCGGGCCTGGCGGGAGCGCCACCATCCGGAGAGCCTGGAGACGCGGCACGCCAAGAGTGTGGCGGACCGGCGGGTCGAATTCTGGCCGGACAACGACGGGATGGGCTGGGTCGCAGCCTGCCTGCCCGCAGACCAGGCGTCCGCCATCTGGGACCGGCTCACCACCATCTCCCGGGGGATGCAGGGACCGGATGAACCCCGCACCCTGACCCAGCTCCGGGCCGACAACTTCGCCTCAGGGCTCCTGGACACCGGGCCCGGCGTCAGCGCCGGAAACAGTTCCAGCAACGGCGCCGGAGATGGTTTTGGCAACGGCGGGGCCAACAGTGCCCGCAGCGCCGGTGGCGGCGGGGAGGAAACCGGCCCCGGGCAGGGATCTTCGATCCGGGCACAGGTGCTGGTCACCGTGCCCGTGTTCTCCCTGCTGGGCCTGACCGACGAACCGGCGATGCTGGACGGGTCCGGACCTATCCCGGCGT
>NZ_JAMKFI010000002.1:118131-257498 GCF_024494415.1 Pseudarthrobacter sp. R1
AAACTCGGCGGCATCCGGCAATGGATTGAATCCGTCTTCGACCCCCTCAAGGGCCAACTCGGCCTCGAAGAACACGGCGGGCGGACCATGGCTGGCGTCTACGCCCGGGTGGCAGCCAGACTCCTCGTCCTCGCCGCAGGCATCTGGCACAACTGGCGCATCAATGCGCCCCGCAAGCGCTCACTCATTGCCTACGACCAAAATCCAATAGGACTTAATCATCTAGGCGCATGAAATACTATGGATTATAGTAGCGAGTGTGGCTTTCGTGAGATACTCCCTGATCCGGTTTGCCCTGTTCGCGCCGCTGTTGGCGTTGCTTGTCATCCTGCAACTGGGATGGTTGCCGGGCGTTCTCTTTGCGGCGCTAATTTCCTTCGCCACCAGCTACCTGTTCTTGACGAAGCAGTGTGATGTGGCCTCGGCCGTTCTGCCGCAGGCTCGTTTCTCGAGCCGAGCCAGGCCTTTTCAGGCCGTGAGGGAAAGGGGGGAGATGATGTGGTCGAGGGCCGCCTGGTGGATTCCCCTCCGGACTTCAGCCAGCAACTTCATTCAAAATAGGGATTCAGGAGTTCTCCCGGTATGCGGTCATGAAACCCAGCCGCCTTGGATTCTTTCAGGGTGGTCTCCACCCTTCAATCAGCTACCTGATCGCAATGAATGCCGTTTGCCGGTAGCGGCGGCTTCTCATTCAAGGCGTTCAGGGTCGGCTCAATTTAGTCCGCTCTGGCATAGGCAATCTCAGGGCTGTGCGAGCACTTGGTATTTGATGTAGAGCAGAGCTACGAAAGCAGGGAAAGAGCGAGATGGACATTATCGACCTGGTAGTTATTTTCACCGGCGCTGCGCTCATCGGCCTTTTGGCCTGGTATTTTTTTGCCCCCCGCAGTGCGGTCTCCGCTCAATTACGCGAAGGCGTGCAGCAGGTGGACATAGAAGTCCGGGGCGGTTACTCCCCTGATCTTGTCCGTGTTAGCGCTGGAGTCCCGGTCCGTCTGCGTTTCAACAGGCAGGACAACAGCGACTGCACCAGCCGTGTGGTTTTCCCGGACCTGCGTAAAAGCGTGTCTCTCGCGGCCTTCGACACCACCGCCGTTGATCTCCTTGTTGAAGAGCCTGGGGAGTACCCGTGGGCCTGTGGGATGAACATGCTCCATGGGAGGCTGATTGTTGAGTCCGGTGAGGTCGGAGCTGCTGCCGGTACTGAAGAGGCCGGCCGCGGCGCCCCAGTGCCCGCTTCCGAGCCAGCCGTGCCGCGGGACCGGGGCGGGGAGACAGCGCGGGCGGTTGGCGTTGGGCCTATGGTGGAGCGGCAGGACGGTCCTGTACGCGCCGAATTCATGCTTCCCGGCGCCCTGAGCAGCCTGCCCCGGGACAGCGGGCACGCGGAGGCGGCACTGCGCGGGATAGCGGGGGTGGACAGTGCCAACGTCAATTTCGGTGCCGAACGCGCAGTCGTGCTGTACGACCCGACCCAGGCCGAGGTTACAGCCCTTGAACAAGCCTTAACCGAAGCCACGGGTTTCCCCGCCCGGCTGCGCGTCGACCCTGGCTCCTCTGGGACGGAAGACGCGGAAGCCGCGGCGCGTGAGGATGAACTGAAGGATCTGCGCTGGCGGGTCGGGCTGGGCACGGTCCTCACGCTGCCGGTGCTGTACGCGGTCATGGGAGAGCACTTCCTCGGAGACCAGTACGTGCCGGATATCCTGCAAAGCCCGTTAAACCAGCTGCTGCTGACACTGCCGGTCATGTTCGTCGTGGGCTGGCCCATCCACCGCATCGGCTGGCGGGCCCTGGCCAACCGCTCCGCGGAAATGAACAGCCTCATCACGCTGGGCACCACGGCTGCCTTCGGCTACAGCCTGGTGGTAACCTTCGCCCCGCAGCTTCTCCCGCCGGATGTGCGCGAGGTCTACTACGAGGTGGTGTCCTTCATTATCACAGTGATCCTGCTGGGCCGCCTGGTGGAGGCCTGGGCCCGGGCGGGTACAGGTAACGCCATCCGGGCGCTTGTAGCGCTCACCCCGGCAACCGCGAAGGTGCTCCGGGACGGACAGGAAATTGAGACGGCCGTCGAAGACGTCCAGCCCGGGGACGAGATCCGCGTCCGTCCAGGTGAAAAGATCCCGGTCGACGGTGAGGTGATCGATGGCCGCTCGGCAGTGGACGAGTCCATGGTCACCGGTGAGAGCGTGCCCGTAACCAAGCAGGCCGGGGACACCGTCATCGGCGCAACGGTCAACAGCACCGGTGTGTTCACGATGCGCGCCACCCGGGTCGGGGCCGACACAGCCCTGGCACAGATCATCAAGCTCGTCCAGGAAGCCCAAAGCTCCAAGGCTCCGATCCAACGGTTGGCCGACGCTGTGTCCGGATACTTCGTGCCCGCCGTCGTCTTCATCGCAATAGTTACGTTTGTCCTCTGGTTCACGGTGGGCGATTCCCTGTCCCTGGCCGTCGTTGCCGCCGTCAGCGTGCTGATCATCGCCTGCCCCTGCGCACTGGGGCTCGCCACTCCGCTGTCGATCATGGTCGCCAGCGGCAAGGGAGCCTCCCTCGGGGTCCTGGTGAAGAGCGCCGCCGCGCTGGAAACAGTACACAAGCTCCACACCGTCGTGCTGGACAAAACAGGGACGCTGACCCGAGGGAAGCCGGCCCTGACAGACACCGCCCCCGCCCAGGGCTTCGACACCGGCGAACTGATGCGCCTCGCCAGTGCAGCGGAAGCCGACAGCGAACATCCCCTTGCCGCGGCCATCGTCAGCGGTGCCCGCGAAAAAACCGGAAACCTTCCGCAGGCAACGGCGTTCGACTCCGTCACCGGCAAGGGCATCCGTGCCACAGTGGAAAACCGGGAGGTGTTGATCGGGAACTCCCGGCTGCTCTCCGATGCAGACATCGACATTTCCGGGCTGCAGCCTGACGCCGAACGTTTCGCACATGAGGGCAAAACCGCGATGTATGTCGCCGTGGATGGACAGCCAGCCGGTGTCCTCGCCGTCGCAGACACCCTTAAGCCCGACTCCGTCGAGGCCGTCGCGGAACTGCGCCGGCGCGGACTTGAGGTTGTCATGATCACCGGAGACAACCGGTCCACGGCTGAAGCGATCGCCCGGCAAACCGGCATCGAACGGGTCCTTGCCGACGTGCTGCCCGAGGACAAATCAGCTGAAATCCGTGCGCTTCAGGACGAGGGAAAGCTTGTGGCCATGGTCGGTGACGGCATTAATGACGCCCCCGCCCTGGCCCAAGCCGATGTCGGGATCGCCATCGGAACCGGAACCGACGTGGCCATCGAGGCCGCAGACGTGACGCTCATGTCCGGGGAGCTATCCGGGCTGGGCAAGACTGTCGCTCTGTCCCGGGCCACGATGCGCAACATCCGGCAGAACCTCGTACTCGCCTTCGGCTACAACACCGCAGCCATCCCTCTGGCGGCCGGGCTGCTCTACCCGTGGACCGGAGCGCTGCTCTCTCCGATGGTCGCTGGCGCCGCCATGGCCCTTTCCAGCATCAGCGTTGTGGTCAACTCCAGCCGCCTGAATGCCTTCAAGCCACCCGCGGCCGGGAAACAAAGTCCATGACAACGACGGGGAAGACTCGTCCACGCAACATGCAATCGTTTGTTACCGGAAAGGAGAGGCTGGCATGTTCGATTGTGGAGCCGTCGGCACGATGATGGGAATGATGGGCGGCGGCATGATGGCCTTCGGGATCCTGCTGACCTTGGCCCTGTTGGTCCTGGCTGTCCTTGGTATCTGGGCTCTCATCGTTTGGCTGCGGATCAATCGAACTGCCGGTAGGACGTTGGCCCGGGACGGTCGTGACCGTGCCCGGGAGATGCTGGACGAACGGTACGCCGGGGGAGAACTGAGCACTGAAGAATATCGGGAACGGCTTGAAGTTCTTAGCGAGTAGGCGCGGCCGGTCTCGGCCCCGCATATGAGGCCCCAGGTAGGCATAAGGGCCGCGATCCCGCAGCGAGGTGTAGAGCGGGCCCGAAGGTACACCTCGTGATGCTTCCGTAACTCTTCCACGTGGTCCTATGCTCGTGGCAACAAAAACTAGTCCCCTTACCGCCTGCCAGCAACCAATCCTGATGGCGGAAAGGGGCCGATAGAGAAGGAGCGAATACATGTCCAACACATCAGAGAAGGTAACCGATCCCGTCTGCGGAATGACCGTAGACCCCGCTACCGCAGCAGCCAGCGCCGAGCACGAAGGCCGGACTTACTACTTCTGCTCGCAGACCTGCGCGACCAGTTTCAAGGCCAACCCAGCACAGTACACCGCAGGAGTATGACCATCCGCGCCCCCAGCGAGGGCGCCTGGTCCTGCACAACTAGACATAACCGGTTAACGCGCATCGGAGCAGCATATGGGCGTGATTCGGGCTGCCCATGTGTTCACGGTCAGTGTCATCGCGAAAGACCACATCATTAGAAGGGCTGGCTTGAGTCCGGCAGACCCGATACGCCAGAAACAGAGCCGGTCGTCGGCGGCAATCCTGTCGCGTTGGCACCGTGAATGAATCTCTTCCCGCTCTTGTGACCCCGTCGAGTGATTGAACGAAAGGACCAGCGTGGGAGAAGAATCGACGCCGCAGGGCGGACAGAAACTGTCTTTGACAGGGTCGGTGGCATTAGGCACCGGGGTCATGATTGGAGCCGGAATTTTTGCCCTTGTGGGCCAGGTCGCCGAACTTGCCGGCGGCTGGATTCCTTGGGCGTTCTTTGCCGGCGCCGTAGTGGTGGCGTACAGCTCGTACTCCTACATCCGGTACTCCGCCACGAACCCATCCTCGGGCGGAATTGCCATGCTCCTCAAAGCCGCCTACGGTCCCGGTATCGTTGCCGGCTCATTTTCGCTGTTCATGTATGTGTCAATGATCCTGGCCGAGAGTCTGCTGGGCCGCACGTTCGCTACCTATCTATTGCGCCCATTCGGGATGCAGTCCTCGGCGCTGTGGGTTCCGGTTTTGGCCGTGGTTGCCATCGCTGCCGCAGCGCTGGTGAACCTGGTCGGCAACCGGTGGGTGGAGCGTTCCTCTACAGTCACAGCAGCAATCAAAATCCTCGGGATAGCAGTCCTTGCCATCGCGGGGATCCTGTCCGCCGGAGTCTCCTCCCTGGGCCGGCTGTTCACCACCGCAGACCGCACCCCGCCGGAAGCGGGGTGGCTGGGCTTCCTGGCGGGAGTCACCCTGTGCATTCTGGCGTACAAGGGATTCACCACCATCACCAACCAGGGCGCGGACCTGCGCGAGCCCAAGCGCAACATCGGCCGTGCCATTATGATCGCTATCAGCCTGTGCACCGCGCTCTACCTGCTGATCACCGTCGCAGTCACCGGCAGCCTCACCGTCCCGCAGATCCTTGAGGCCCGGGATTATGCCCTCGCCGAGGCGGCTGAACCGACCTTCGGGACCTGGGGTGTGAGGCTCACCGTGATGATCGCCGTGGTCGCCACGATCTCCGGGCTGGTGGCCAGCCTCTTCTCGGTTTCCAAGCTCTACGACATGCTCCGTGACATGGGCCAGGCCCCAGGCCTGCCCGGAGAAAAACGACACCAGTCGCTGTTCATCACCGCAGGACTGGCCATCATCATGGCCGCCTTCTTTGACCTGTCTCAAATAGCTTCCCTTGGTGCCATCTTTTACCTGGCCATGGATATTGCCGTCCACTGGGGCATCATCCGGCACCTGAAGGATGACGTTCAGGCCAAGACCTGGATCCCCTGGACTGCCATCATGCTCGACATCGTCGTCCTGGTGCCCTTCCTGATCCTTAGGGCGCAGTCGGCCCCATTCACCCTGGTCATTACGGCGGCGGTAGCCCTGATCATCCTGACGGCCCAATGGCTTGTGGTATGGCACCGAGACAGAGACAGCGCCCCCATGCAATAAGCAGCGTCAACACCTTATCCATACCTGCTTAAGAAATGCATTAGTTATCCCAGGCAACCCGGCCAGCACGTTCGGCTATCTCTACAATTGCAGCAGGGAGATACAGACGGCCGTCAGATGTAGCTGCAGATCTGTTCTGGATCGCAGTTTTCGGGGTCTGCTGCCTCGATCGTCCTGAAATGTTCGGCGACGGTGGCTCGTAGCGCAGTTAGTTCCGCGATTGTCTTGTCCAGATCGATGAGTTGCTGGCCGAGTACGTCTCGTACTCGGGTGCATGGGGTTGTGCCGCTATCCCGGATGTGGAGAATTCCTTGGATCTGCGCCAGCGTCAGTCCGGCGCTTTGGCAACGGCGGATGAATTCCAAGCGGCTGATCGTGTCGGGGCCATACTCGCGATAACCATTGGCGGAACGTTCAGCTGGCGGGAGCAGGCCTCGATCCTCATAGAATCTGATCGTCTTGCTTGTTAGGCCGGCAGCAGCAGCGGCCTCTCCTATTCGCATCTGGGTCCTTAATCTCACTCCCAAAACTTCTTTATCCTTCCACGCTACTGGAAGGCTGTGGCCGATCGGCAGGATCCAACTCACGAGCTGCGGCCCGGACTTGACCTTCCCGTGCAGGGGAAGGTGCAGACTGAGGACAGCACGCAAAATAGGACGATTTTGGGTGTTCACGCAAAAGTAGCTGGAGGACCAATGGCTGGTGCAGCACCGCAAGATTTTGATTTGGCCGTCATTGGTTCGGGCGGCGGAGCCTTTGCTGCCGCGATCCGTGCAACGAATCTTGGCAAGCGGGTCGTGATGATCGAGCGGTCAACAGTGGGCGGGACGTGCGTGAACACTGGCTGCGTGCCCTCAAAGGCCCTGCTGGCCGCCGCTGAAGCCCGGCACGTCGCGTTGGACGGTACTGGTCGGTTCCCCGGGATCAGCACCTTAGCCGGCCCTGTGGACATGGGCGCGCTCATGGAAAGCAAGAGGGCACTGGTTGAAGGTATGCGCTCGGATAAGTACGTGGATCTGGCCGCCGATTACGGGTGGGACCTGCGCCATGGCACTGCCGGGTTCGCCGGCACCCCGGAAGAACCGACCTTGGAAATCACCGGAGCTGACGGCGCCCGCGACTCCCTGACCGCTGCCCATTATCTCGTCGCAACCGGCTCGGCCCCATGGGCACCGCCGGTGCCGGGACTGGACAAGGTGGATTACCTGACCTCGACCACGGCCATGGAGCTAGACGAGGTCCCTGAGTCTCTGATCGTCTTTGGAGGCGGGTACGTGGCTTTGGAGCAGGCGCAGCTTTTTGCTCTCCTCGGATCAAAAGTGACCATATTGGCCCGCTCCCGGCTTGCCTCGCAGGAGGAACCGGAGGCTTCCCGCGCCCTGGTGAGTGTCTTCGCCGACGAGGGCATCCGGGTCGTCCGCCGCGCAGCAGTGACATCGGTCCGGGCGGACGCGGCCGGCTCCGAGGTCATTGTCACGGCCACAGTGGCCGGGGGCCAGGAGGAGTTCCGTGCCGCGAAGCTACTGGTGGCCACGGGACGCCGGGCCGTCACCGACGGGCTGAACCTTGACGCGGTGGGCGTCAAAACCGGTGACACCGGCCAGATCCTGGTCGAGAAAACCCTGGTCAGCTCCAACCCCAGGATCTGGGCTGCCGGGGACGTGACCGGGCACCGGGAATTCGTCTACGTTGCGTCCGCGCACGGGACGTTGATGGTGGAGAACGCCTTCGGAAACGCCGGCCGCGAGGTCGACTACCGGCACCTGCCCCGCGTCACGTTCACCAGCCCGGCCCTGGCAGCGGTCGGGATGACCGACAGGGAAGCCAACGAGGCGGGTCTCCGATGCGAGTGCCGGGTGCTGTCGTTAGAGTACGTGCCACGGGCACTGGTGAACCGGGATACCCGCGGCTTCATCAAAATCGTCGCTGACAGCAGCACCGGGCGCATCCTTGGAATCACAGCGGTCGGCAAGGAAGCCGGAGACCTCGCCGCCGCGGGGGTGTACATCCTCGAGGCCGGCATGACGGTAGACCAGGTAGCGAACCTTTGGTCTCCGTACCTGACCATGGCCGAAGGCATCAAAATCGCCGCGCAATCCTTCACGACCGACGTCTCCAAACTGTCCTGCTGCGCCTCGTAAGGCGCGGTACTCTTCCGTTCGGGTGCCGTGACCGGCAAGTAAACGAGCAAGGGGCGAACTGGAGGGAACATGGAACCGACCAAGGAAGACATCCTGACCGAATACCGGCGGGCACGAGCCGACCTTGATGCGTTGCTGTCGGGCGCCACTGCCGCCGAGCTTGGCCGCAAGAGCAACGGCACCAAGTGGACAAATGAGGAACTACTCTTCCACATGGTCTTCGGCTACATGGTCGTCCGCGCACTGCTCCGGCTAGTCCACCTCATCAGTCGACTGCCAAGTGGCGCCGGCGGTGCCTTCGCTTCACTCTTAAACGCGGGCACCCGCCCCCTTCACATCGTGAATTACTGGGGCTCCCGGGCTGCAGCCCTGTACTTCAACAACCGACGGATGTCCGCGAGACTGGACAAGACCATCCGCGCCATCACACGCAGGATGGACCGCGAGAGCCAGGAATCGCTCTCCAGGTCAATGCCGTTCCCAGATCGGTGGGACCCTTTTTTCACTCCCGCCATGACGCTCAGGGACGTCTACGCGTACCCCACAAAACACTTTGACTTTCACGCCAGGCAACTCAGCCTTAAGCGCTGAGGCACTCTGCCTCGTTTGCCTGCTCGAGAAGATCGCCCCGGTGCAGACCCGTAACCGGTGGGTAAGGCAAAATCACGGCAAAGAGTTTTCCGCTAGGTTCCGCTAGGTGGTGTCTGCAAGCCTTCGGTATCTGGCTGGGGAGTCAAGCCTCCGTTGACTCGCTCGGAGCGGTGCGCCGGCTGCGAAACGAACCTCATGGATGCCCAGCCCGCGGCCAGGTCTCCCCGCTCCTATGCGTTGGCGCCCTTGGCTGACCGGGTCTGAGCCTGTTGTTTGTCCAGGACTTTTTGTCCGTGCCGGGTCAGTCCGCGGGGTTTGTAGACGGACAGGATGCTTGTGACGAGCAGTGCCAGTATCGCCGCTCCGGCGTCGGCGACGAGTTGGATCCTCATCCCGTTCATGTCCGAGGGCCCGAGCTCTGCCGCCACGGCCATTTCGGCCATTGCGGTGACCGGTTGGAGATGTACGAGCAACAGGGCCGTGGCCAGGGCGGTGATGATGAGTTTAATCAGGACCCAGTAGTGCCGGAACAGGCCCCACACACTGCCAAGGCCCTGGACGATGCCGGAGATCAGGGAGGCCAAGCTGAGCGGGAAGATCATCATCCAGCCGATGAGGTTCATGCCCACGTAGGCCGCGCGGACCAGCTGCGGGTCCGTCGACGTCAGGCCTGAGATGGCCAGCACCAGGAACGCGGCGATGGCGCCGAGCCAGCCCACGGAGGAGAGGATGTGGACGGTCAGGGCTGCCTTGCGCACCCCGGGGGGCATGATTTTCATGGCGTGTGGTTCATGACCGTTCCGCCACTGAAGTGCATGACCGCAATGGCGACCACCAGCACGGCAGCAGCGACCAGAAATCCCTTCACCCACAGCGGCGTCTTGTGCCGGGGGGTTTCTCTGCTCTTAGTGCCTGGATGGGGGTTGGGCCCGGGGTTTGTCATGATGATCCTCCGATAGATTTTATAAAACAGTATGTATCGCAACCGCCACTATGTCTATTCTGTGTCAGACTGTAGCATTCGGGTATGCCCAAGCTCTGGAACGAAACCATCGAAAGTCACCGGGATGCTGTCCGGCGGGCAGTACTTGATGCCGCCGCGCAGCTGGTGGCGGGGCAGGGCGTGGGGGCCGTTACGATGTCGGCGATTGCGCAGAGCGCCGGTATTGGCCGGGCGACCTTGTACAAGTACTTCCCGGACGTTGAGTCCATCGTGCGGGCCTGGCACGAGCGCCAGATCGAGGCCCACCTGGCAGAGTTGGTCCGGGTCAGGGACAGCACCGAAGGAGCCCGGCGGCAGCTTGAGGCGGTGCTGCACGCGTACGCTTTCCTCTCACACTCCGGGCGGGGGGATGCCGGGGCGGCATGGCTGCACCAGGGCGGCCACGGCAGCCATGCCCGGCACAACCTCCAAGCGTTCCTGGCAGGGCTCATTGAACAGGGCGCAGATACGGGCCAGTTCCGCACGGACGTGGCCCCGGAGGAACTGGCTGCCTTTTGCCTGCACGCCCTTGAAGCCTCGGCGGGGCTGGCTACACCTGAGGCCGTGCTCCGGCTGGTGAATGTCACCCTGGACGCCTTGAACCCGGCTCCGGACGGCCGGTGAATACAAGCCTTGTACCCGGCTCCGGCCCGCCGGTGAATTAAAAGCAGGACAGCAACCGCGGTGACTCGTTAGCCTGCAGCGAGCAGGACACCGCACGCGGCTTCGCAGCGCCGGCAGGCTTCGGCGCAGATCCGGCAGTGCTCGTGCATCTCCGCGTGCTTTTCGCATTCTTCAGCGCAGGCGGCGCACGCTGCCCGGCAGGCTTCCAGCACTGCCGGGGTGATGGGGGACTGCCCGCCGGTCTGCCGGGTCAGGATGTTCCCTGTGGCGGCGCAGATGTCGGCGCAGTCAAGATCTGTCCGGATGCAGGTGGTGAGTCCGGCGACCATGTCTTCGCCCAGACACGCGTCGGCGCAGGCCGCGCAGGTTTGGGCGCATTCGAAGCAGGCCGCGATACAGTCGGCCAGGCTGTCCCGGTTCGGGGCCGTGTTTGCCTTGGGGTGGGCGTTGAGCATGGCGCTGACGTGGTGGCTCATGGGGTGGCTCCTGTCGCTGGGAGAGGGGCGGCCGGGCCGTTCCCGGCCGTCCCCTTCACCCTAGACCCGCGCCGGTACGCCCGACAGGTCCGGAATCGGGCTATTGGGCGTTTGCTGGCCGGAACGTCATTCCTCCGTCCGTGGAGGAAACAACCCCGCCCGGGGTGGCAGCCCAAATCCCCAGGCTGCCGTCGTCGCCCTTGACGGCGGCGATGGCCAACACTTGGGCTTCGACGCGGCCCTTCTTCGTCCAGGTCTCCCCGGCGTCGGTGGAGTAGTGCACCGTGCCGTTGGGCTCAACCCCGACGGCTTCGGTCGGGTTCGCGAAGGCGGCGAACTGGATCACAGGGCCGTCGGCCAATGGTTTCCAGGTGGTGCCGGCGTCGGTGGAGCGTTGGATTCCCTCCTGGGTGGTGGCCAGAACGGTATCGCTGCCGGGGTGCCCGGCCAGGACTGCAGGTTTCCATCCGGCTGACACGGTTTTCCAGGTCCTGCCATCCGGGCTGGTGCGCAGTGTCCCATCAAACGCGACGATTCCGGATTTGACGGTGGTCATGGCGTGGAAGTCGGATTCACCCTGCCGGGAGAGCTGTTCCCAGGTTTTGCCGCCGTCGGAGGACTTCAGCAGGCCCATGGGCTCGGGCAGGTCCGATCCGGGGCCAGGGTGGCCGGAGGCATAAAACGGGCCCTGGGCGCCCCCGGTGGTGAAGCCCATCAGGTCGTTGGTGGCACCGATTTTGGTGGCCGGGGACTTGGTGACATCGAAGAGGCCGTCGTGGGTGGCCATCAGCACCTGGCCGGTCTGGCCGTTCGCACTCAGGCCGTGGACGTGGGAGCTGGGAAGACCCGAGGCGGGCGTGGACTGGGCGGTGCTGCTACCCGGTGTGGCGGTTGTTGAGCCCGGGGCGCAGGCAGTCAGGGTAAGCAGGAGCGCGGCTGCGGCGATGGCCGCCGCGGGCCGGACACGGGTCATAAGGTGGGGACGGGTTAAAGAGTGCAGGTGCACGGGAAACTCCAAAGGGGTGGGCCGGGAAATGTTTGTGGGAGGGCGCCGGCCCCCCAGAGGGGGCCGGCGCCGGTGGCGTGCAGGCTACAGGGCGGCCAGGAGGTTTTTCATTTCCTGGATTTCGGCTTCCTGGGCACTGACGATGTCTTTGCTGAGCTGGACCGCGTCAGCGTTCTTGCCGTCGGTGGTTTCGGTTTTGGCCATCATGACGGCCCCTTCATGGTGGGCGATCATTTGGGTGAGGAACATTTTGGCCGCCTCGGTGCCTTGCGCGGATTCAAGTTTGGCCATGTCGTCCTCGCCCATCATCCCGGACATGTTGTGGGTCGAAGGCATGTTGGTGGGCATCATCGTGGGCTGGCCCCAGCTCGCCAGCCAGCCGGTCATCTTCTCGATCTCCGGCCCCTGGGCGGCCTTGATCCTGGTGGCCAGGTCCGTCACGGCCGCGGGAATGCCTTCCTTCTTGAGGATGACCTCGCTCATGGCCACGGCCTGGGTGTGGTGGGGGATCATCATCTGCGCGAACATGGTGTCCGCGTCATTGAAGTCCGCCGAGGCTGCCGGTGTCGTTGCGGGGGCTGAGGCCGATGGCATCGCCGAGCTGCCGTGGTTCATGCCGGGTGTGCTGCTGTTCGCCGGACTTCCTGCTTCAGTGCCGGCGGCGCATCCGGCGAGGGCTATTGCCGCGGCGATCGCGGCAGCGGAAATGGTCAGGGTTTTTTTCATCATGGAAATCAGGGTCCTCAAAAGTATCAGCGGCGCTTCGGGGCGCTTTGGACGTTGCGTGCAGTAGCGGCCCGGCCGGGAGCCGGGCTGTCCTGCTGCTGGCTGGACGGTGCGCCGGCAGGGCCAGGGCGCAAAAGTGCCGGTTTACGTCCGGCTGATACAGAGCTCGCCGGGGGAGGGACTGTCCGGTGAGTAGGAATAGCGGGTCCCGGCCACTGCACGGCCCGCCGCATCAGGCAGAGCGGATGGTGCCGTTCCCGGCACCGGGGCTGTCAGGGGTGGGTTTCCCGGGGACAGCACACAGGCATTGTCCATGGCGGACATCTCGGGGCAGGACCCCGCAGGCGAACAGGAGGAGGAAGACGAACCGGCTGCCGCGTCGGTGACTGCTGCCCCGTCCGGTACCCGTCCTGGGCCATCGCCGGCGTTGCCGCCGGTCGGGGTGTCGTGCATCTGCGCCATGGCCGGGCCGGCAGCTGCTGCGGGCATGCCGGGCATCGCGGTCATGCTGTGCGTGTCGGTCATGATGTGCATGCCGAAAATTCCGGCGATGATGGCCAGGGCCACCATCAGGAAGCCTGCACGAAGGAGAAAAACGGTGACGCGGCCACGCGATACAGCCCTCACGACGTTCCTCCCTGCAATGCCGGTTCGATGGTCTTAAGCCTACCGGCAGAAAGTTTTGCTGCCAGTCATGGCCCTTCGGTTCAACCTGCCTGGGAGGGATTGAGTTTCACCCTCCGCAGCAGCTGGGCGTTCAGTGCCACCACGATGGTGGAAACGGACCTCAGCACCGCGCCTGCTGCCGGGGACAGCACGACTCCGGCGAAGGTAAGGACGTTATTGCCGGCCAGGACAACCCCTGGTGGTGGCTGTGGCTGCGCTCGGTAACCGTGACGGTGGTGGCCTATGCGGGGGAGCGTTGCGTTCAGTGGCGGGCGCGTGCCCGTCGTTGTGCCCTGCGTGGCCGCCGCCGTGGGGCGGGGTGTGGCCTTCCATGGTTTCCTACTTGAGAGGAGACTCCGCTTCCTCCGGCAGGTTCGCTGCCAGGGGAGGTCGGAGTCAGTTGCTGATGAGTGTGTAGCCGGCGGAGGTAACAGCCTCACGCACAGCGGAATCGTCGGCTTTGCCGCCGACAATCAGTCGGGAACGGCCGCCCGGAACGAGGTCAACAGAGGCGGACTCCACACCCTCAAGGGCGGAGACGGCCTTTTCAACGGTCTGGACGCAGTGCCCGCAGGTCAGACCCTCCAGTGCGAATACGGCGTCACTGGTCCCAGCGGCCGTGGAGGGTGCAGACGAGGCTTCGGTTGAGCAGCAGCCGCAACCTGTAGCGGCAGAGACGAGTGGTAGTTCGGTACGGTTTTCAGTTCCACACATGTCAGTTTTCATTCCTTGAAGATGAAGGATCGATGGGTGCTGGGGTTGAACGGCTGTGAAGCCGGTGCGGGACACCGGCCGGGACATACCACTTCACTGACAACACCTTGAATATACCCCTAGGGGGTATATTCTGCAAGCCTCAAACGGGAACGTCAGCTGCCGAGTTACGCAAATGACCATTGTTGCTGTTGTGACGTAAGGTCTGAAGCCGTGCCGGTTTCTCAAATGCGGCACTCCTGGGAAGACTTTGCCTCAGCTCTGCCGCTGCCCGGGGATCCGTTCGCAGTATTTGTCTGGCAGAGATTCGTGCATCACCACGGCCGGGCGTGTCTCCCATCCGAATCCGACAGCCAGCCTCGCAGGCAGTGGGAGAGGCCCTTTCATGCCTATTCGCCGTGCTCACGGCCGCCGCCGCGCGGTCCCTGTCCAGACCAATGCCCTTGCGGTCCTGTCCAAATCCGTTGCTGAGAACGCCAGTGGTGTGGGCCGCCAGGCCGCCGTCATTGCAGCAGCCTCCGGCCTCGTTCTGACCAGCGGCATCGCCGCGCAGGCAGCGGACGCCCCAACCCAGCGAGACGCGGAGCCGACCTCGACCCTGGAGCTCGCCAGCCAGGTCCAGACCCCGCTCAGCGCAGACGCCACCGTTCAGATCGCCTTCGAGCGTCCTGCCGTGAAGACGACGCCGGCGCCGGTCGTGGAAGCACCCAAGCCGGTCGCCGTCGAGACCCCCAAGGCCGCCGTTACCGCGGCGCCTGTGGTTGCGAAGGCAGCTGCTGCCGCCCCGGCCAAGGCACAGGGCACCGTCACCCCGGCTGCTGCCGCACCCGCTGCGCCGGTGGCCGCCCCGGCAGTCGGCGGAATCAACGCCACCATGGTGTCCTCCGCCTACGCCCAGATCGGCATGATTCAGGACTGCACGAGACTGGTCGAAAATGCCCTGAATGCTGCAGGGATCCCGGTCGGTGACCTTGGCCCGATGCAAGTTCATGAACTATGGCACTGTCGTCTCCGATCCCGAGCCCGGTGACATGGTCATGCAGCCCGGCCACGTGGGTATTTACGTCGGTAACGGCCAGGTCCTCAGCTCCGGCCTGAACGGCAAGAACGAAACCGCCGTCCACCCCCTGTCCTGGATGACCTCAAAGGGCGCCGTCACCTTCGTCCGCGCAGGCAAATAGAAACTACTGAAGGCCGGTGATTCAATGCCTTGGGGGCAATGAATCACCGGTCTTCGGCATGTCCCGATGCCGGTCAAAACGTTGCCGGCGGCTACGCACATAAGGAAGCAGGACCAGAAGCGCCGCAGTGATGAACACCAGCTGCTTGAGCGTCCGGGGCAGCAGCGCTGTTGCGGGTTCACCACTGAGCGTGAGCCCAGCCAAAGCTGCGTAGACGTTGGCAGGGAAAATCGCCAGCTGGGTGCGGCGCGGTCTTCGGCCATCGCTGGCCAGGGCATCGCGTACCCCGTCGAAGGGAGCGGGAAATCGGTGTACGGACGGGATTCGCCGATGCGGGCCAAGGTAAGGCCCGCGCGTCCCGGCGCAGGGTGAACGTGATCCGGGAACTGTATCCAGAAAAACTGCTGCGCGCCTTCTCCCGATACCCCCTGGGGGTATATAGTGAAGGCGTTGATATGTTCAGCTGCCCTTGGTTGAGCTTCGAAGCCCGAGGGCAGCATTGGGGTGAATCCCTAGTCCGGCCCCTAACTAATCAAGCTCTTACTGGCGATTCCTCGTTACGGAAGGACTGCTCATGGCACCCCTGATCACTCTCGTTGCAGTAACGCTGCTGCTGCGGCTGGCAGGTGCCGCCGGAATGTCTGGACTGCGGTCCTGGCATATGAGCCTGCGCGGCGGCCTGGCCGCGATGTTCTTCCTGACTGGGGCCTCCCATTCACGTCAATGCGCGCGGACTTTATTGCCATAATTCCGCCGGCTCTTCCGTATCCGGATCTACTGGTCACGGTGAGCGGGGCGCTGGAACTGCTCGGAGCTGCGGGTTTGCTGTACCGCCGCACGGCGCCGTGGGCTGCAGCGGGCCTGGCCCTGCTTCTGGTTCGGGACTGCACGCTCTCGGCGCATGGTCAGCCCTGGCAACGGTCCACGCCGATCCGCAGCGAGGGCTGCATGTGAAGGCGCGGGCATGACCTGACCTTGGCAGGCGCGCCGCATGGAGTCAGGAAGTATGGGAACTCGGTTGCGTTAGGGATAGACACAAGGGCTTGGATCGTCTGGGGGATGACCTTCTCTGCCGCCGCCTCATTGAGCCGGCCCTCCCGAATTTCCGTTTCCGCACCGTGGAGGATTGCGAAGAAGCAGGCAACGAGCCATTCGGCTGGCTGGTCTGAACGGAACCGGGCTTCGGCCTGCCCGCGTTCAATGAGCCGGCGCACCCGGAGCATCAGCTCATCGTGATGTTGCCGGATGCGGTCAGCGCCCAGCCCCTCTTCGGCAGCGCCGAGGAGCCCACGGAAATTGTGGATAAGACCGAACGCCGACGTACCGCCGGAGTTGGCTGCCCATCGCCAGGAACTGTGCCGCAGCGCCTTAACGCCGAGGAACGACTTCATGTTGACGATATGGTTCCGGCCGGAAGCCATAGATCAGACCGATTCCGTTTCCGGCCAAGCCGATGATGCTGAACCAGAGCATGTGGAGCCGGCGATGTGCGGGAACCGAAGAGCCGGCGGATTCCCTCGATGATAAGGAAACCGCTCACGCCAGCAGCAGGGCAGCCTGGAATACGGCGGCAGGGATGTTATGGTGTCCGCACGAGGTCACGCCGTGCGTGTGGAGGCGCACTGGCATGCGGCAAGGGTTCCTTGGGCGGCCTCTGCCTCTGCGAGGTCCCGCGGTTCGGGAGTCACACGGCCGGGGCGTGCCGGAGCTTCGATTTCGCCGGTGTCGGTGCGTGGCCAGAGTGCCACGGCAGTGACGGCACCCAGTACGGCGAGCACTGCCAGGATGATCCAGGTGGTCGTGAAGCCCAGGCTCGTACCTATCGAGCCCGCGATGGGATATGTCAGGAGCCACGCGAGGTGGGAGAGCGAGAACTGGGCGGCGAAGACTTCGGGTATGCGGTTCGGTTCGACCGAAGCGCGCAGGACCCTGCCCGTAGGTGTGACGATCAAGGCCATGCCGCCGCCGATCACTGCCCAGACCAACGCTGTGCCCAGATACGTCGTGGCACCGGTGGCCGTGAGAATCACGGCTCCTGCCGTCCCGGCAACGAGCACTAATGCGCCGGTAATCATGACAGTACGTTCGGAGACGCGATTCAGGACGCGCGGAAGGATGAGCGCCGTCAACAGCGTCCCGCCGCCCGAGGCGGCCAGCATCCAGCTGACGTCCGTTTGCGAGCCGCCGAGTTCGTCGCGCACATAGTTGACGGTGTTAACGATCACGATGGATCCTGCCGCGGCCACGACCAGGTTCAGTGCCATGATGCCGCGTAGCCTTGGCGTCCGGATGAAGGTCCTAATTCCTGCGCCGGCCCGGTCCCACGCTTTGGTGTGGGCGCTCAGACGTGCGTTGGGGATGCGGGTGGAGAGCACCAGCACAGCCGAGACGATGAACCCGGCTGAGGTCCCGGCGAACAGCCAGTTGAAGGTCATGAAGCTTAAGGCGACCGCTGCGAGCACCGGGCTCAGTAGGCTTTCCATGGTGTAGGCAACCTGGGAGGCCGAGAGGGCGCGCGTATACGCGTCCTTATCGGTCACGATGTCAGGAATCACGGCCTGGAACGTCGGGGTGAAAGCGGCGGATGCTGCCTGGAGCAAGGCGATGAGGACGTAAATCTGCCAGATTTCGGTGACGAACGGCAGTCCCAGGACCACACCTGCTCGCAGGACGTCCAGGGTCACCAGAAACGCCCGACGCGGAATCCTGTCTACGTACGCCGCTGCGAGTGGGGCAATAATCACGTAGAGGACCATCTTGATGGTCAGTGCGGTGCCGAGAACGGCGCCGGCCTTGGGGCCGGCGAGATCGTAGGCGAGCAATGCGAGGGCGACGGTCGCCAGGCCGGTCCCGAAGAGGGCGATCACTTGGGCGCTGAAGAGATGGCGATAGTCGCGGATGGCGAACAAGCGCATAGTCCTGTTCCTTTCCATGTGCGGTTCGGCTGGTATTCACAGCAAAACCGGGGGTAAGGGCCTGCGGCCGGAGGAGGGGCGGTGCGGGGTCAGGCCGGCAGCGAGGTTGAACGCTTTCGTGTGGATGTTCAATGACACGACGCCGACGACGTCGGTGATCCCGCGTTCGCTGTAGCCGCGATCGTACAGCGCGCGGATCTGCCCGTCGGTGGTGGATGTCGGCTCCGGGTGAACCTGGAGCTCTGGGATGACCCTCGCTGCGACACCAAGGTCCGGTGGACGCCTGTCGGGGCGCACCGGTTCTCTAGGTCCTGCGGCGCTTGTCGGATCGTGCTGCATCAGGAAGCAGCGGCCGCAGTCGCACGGACGGTGAACTGCGCTGTCCGAACGGAGTCCTCGTGTTGGAAGTCCAGGTGGAGGCGGTAGGTACCGGCCGACGGGGCGACAGCGGAGAACGAGACCTTCGGTCCCGGCTCCGTCTGTCCGTCGCCCGGGCCGCCTTCCGGGTGTACGTGGAGGTAGGCGAGATCGCCTCCCCGCAGTGCCACCAAATGACCGAAAGCTCCCAAATAGGGCTGGAGGTCGGTTACGGGTTGGCCGTTCCTGCTGACTGTGAACGTCAGTTCGGTGGCCTCATTCGCCACGAGGTCACCCTCAAGCGTCACGGTGTAGGTGTCCAGCTGCACCGTCCGGTCCGCGGCCGGCAGCTGATGCGGCTCATACGTGCCGCCGACGAAGGCATCGATACCCAGGGTCATCGGCTGACCGTTCCCGGCAGGGTGGAAGTCGGCGAAAATCCGCCAGACACCGGGGTTCAGGTTCAGGTCGATGGTCCAGGTTCCGGAAACGTCCCGCACCGGATGTACGTGCTGGAAGTGGGCCATGTCGCGACGAACGGCGATCAGGTGCAGTTCCTTCTCATGCACGTTCTGGTACTCCGTGACGGGCTGCCCATCGGGCCCGATGATCCTAAAGCTCACGGTCTGCAGTCCGCTGCCCAGGATTGGGGCGTCCAGCTCGAGAGTGTAGCCATGCTCGGACACAAGCACTCCGCCAGGCTGGGTACTGCCATGACCGGCATGGGGGCCGACATCGTGCCCGGGATTGTGTCCCTCGGAGCTGTTGCCCCCGTGGCTTTGGTTTGTGTGATCGAGTTCGTTCGTCATGTCATTCCCACCTGTTTGTTGTCAACTCTGACTCGAAGGAGCAGTCCGCCAGGATGTAGGCGGCGAGTGCTTGTTTGTTCCTTGGTTGAGCGCCCCTGGAGTGCCTGTCAATACGAGAACGCTATACCCCCTAGGGTATTCCGTTACTCTTGCGGAACGTACTCCTTTCAAGGCCATAGCGGCTCCGCGGTGGTTCTCACGTGCCGGAGATCGTCGTCGCTTGCCTGCCGGCCTGCCAAGGGTTGCTGGGCGGGTCAACCCTCAGGATAAACCCGCTCGTGCATGCCTCTGCCGCCGCGGCGCGCTACTGCGGCGGCGGCCCGAAGCTGCCTCCGCACAATAGTTCGTCGAGTCGGGAATACCCCCGGGGGGTATCAGGGTTCTGGTGTGTATGGCGCGACGAGCCGATACAGGTCGACCCGGGCACCACGAACCGCAACGGAAAGGAGCTGCAGAAATGAAAACGTTGCCACTCGCGATCTGGGCGATGGTCATCGGCGCATTCGCAATGGGAGCTGATGAGTTCATCGTCGCCGGAGTCGTCAGAGAGATCGCCGAAGGCCTCAACGTTACTTACGGGCAGGTTGGCGCACTCGAAAGCGTCTACGCGCTCGGCGTCGCAATCGGCGCCCCAGTCTTCACAGCGATCGGTACCAAGTTCGGGCGCCGGTCCATGCTGCTACTGACAACGGCAGTATTCCTCCTTGGCAACGTGGTGTCGGCGCTGGGACCCAGCTACGAGCTGATCATGGCCGGACGCGTCATCTCAGCCACAGCACACGGCGCATTCCTCGGCATCGCAGCCGTCTTTGCCGCGGAACTTGTCGACGTTACGAGGAAGGGACGGGCTGTAGCGATCGTCTTCTCCGGGCTCACGGCGTCCACGGTGCTGGGTGCCCCGCTCGGCGCCGCGGTTGGTCAGACTTTCGGATGGCGGTTCACCTTCTGGACGCTGGTCGTCTTCGGGGGAATCGCGCTTCTGGGACTGCTCATCTCACTGCCGCGAACCGCCAAGCAGGGGGTGCAGGCGTCCGATGCGCACCACGCCCACGACTCCGCAGGTGTGCACGCACATACCCATGAACCGACGGCAGGGCAGAGTCTCGTCGAGCGCGTCGACACCTCGGCTGCGTCACACGCGCACGGCCACGGCCACGCCTCTCCAGCACCTGGCAGCGAATTTGAGGGGCTCGATGCCCACGCTCTCGCCCACCTCGGCGGCGCCGGAAACGGGCCAACTCTGCGAGAGCAACTCAGGGCACTCACCCGGCCCGCCGTGTGGGGAGCCTTGCTCACCACACTCTTCGGTTACGGCGGTGTGTTCACCAGCTTCGTCTACCTCGCACCGCAGTACACCGAGGTCACCGGGTTCGACCCGGCCTGGATCACCCCGCTCCTGCTGCTGTTCGGCGCCGGCCTCTTCGTCGGGAATGCGCTCGGAGGAAAGCTCGCCGACAAGGCACTCATGCCCACCGTGCTTGGCGCACTCGCAACCCTGGCAGTGGTGCTCTTCGGGATGACCTTCGCCATCCAAAATCCGATTTCCGCAGTGATCATGACCTTCGTGTTCGGTATGACCGCGTTCGCGGTCGTCGCACCCCTGCAACTACGCGTCATGAACACTGCCGGCCACGCCCCCGACGTGGCGTCCGCGGCGAACATCTCCGCGTTCACCCTCGGCAGCGCCATCGGCATCAGCCTCGGCGGCGCAGCCATCGACGGCGGACTCGGGCTGGCGTCGGTGAACTGGATCGGCGGTCTCATCACTGCAACCGGGCTCATCATCGCGGTGGTGACCTGGGCGCTGCTCGACAGGCGCGCCAACGTCACGACGCATCATCGCGCCCACGAGCACGAGCACGGCTCAGCCGGCGAAGGGCATGACCACAGCGTCACGATGGCGCCAGCCGAACCGGCCACCGGCGGACAGGGTCACGCAGCACACCACCACTGAGCAGCAGCCCGCTGCACCATCGGGCCGTCCCGTCGAACGCACGCGGGACGGCCCCTTGGTTAACCAGGCCGCCGACCGGGCGCCCGAGGCCGGGCGCTTCGCGAGGACGTCACGGGCACTGACCTAATCTTGCTCCAGCTCACCGTCACCGACATCTGCCTGGGCATGGTCCTCATCTCCGTAAGGATGATCAGGCAGGCGGGCCGGCGATCGCTGGAAAACCGGCGTGTAGCAGTTTGGCAACAAAACTTTGCTGTCGCTGTAGAGCGGCGCACCCTCAAGGAATGAACGTCCATCATTTTCCGGGCAAGTGAACAAGGAGCCTGCTATGTCATCACCTGCAACGTCCAAGCCCGACCCGAACAAAATGTCGGGAGCCACGGGGGAGGAGCTGTCCCTGCTGCGTGTGTACCTGTTGCGTGCCGGCTACCTGTTTATGGCAATGGGCCTGGTGCTCACCCGGTGGCCCTTGCTGATCGGGCACGATGCGTCCTGGCCGTTGATGGACGGGGTGGTGGTGTGCATGCTCGTCGCGCAGTCCCTGCTGTTCTTCCTCGGCGTCCGCTACCCGGTGAAGATGATCCCGATCCTGCTGTTCGAGATGACATGGAAATTGATCTGGCTGAGCACTGTGGCGCTGCCGCTGTGGCTCGCCGGTGAGCTCAACGGCGCCACGGCCACTGTCGCTATCAACTGCTCCCTCGTCGTGATCGTCCTGATCATCCTTCCTTGGCCGTACCTGGTCCGCCAGTACACGATCGGACGCGGCGACCGCTGGCTGCCCCAGACCCGTTGGCATCCACACCCTCATCAGGAGAAATATCATCGTGACCACCACTGACGCGGCCGGAACTGGTGGCGACACTGATCCGTCCACGGCTGGGGTCAATTCGGACTATCCACGGCTGGGAATTGGGAGCCGTCCGAGTAGCTCCCCGGCAGGAGTAGCGGTGGATAACCTATGAGAATTTTCCCCAGTTGCTGGCCGCGGCAGCCTCATTGTCCGCCCTGGTTCTGGCAGCCTTATCGCCGTCGGGTTGGGTTGTGCCCCGGCTGGAAAAGCTCTTGGCCCCATGTGCGACAGGTTCTCCGCGCTGTCCGAGTCCCGGTCCGGCTGCTCACGAAGTTGTGTTCGACGTCGCCCAACTTTGAGCGGTCCTGCAGAAAGTACGGATAGTTGAAGTCGGTCCTAGCTACCGTCCACGAATCAGCCAGAATTTCGATGTCAGCAGGGCGCGCACACATGGTCTTTACGCTTTCCTGCACCTCCGGGGGTACGCCCTTAACCATGTATGCGTGAAGGGCATACCGCGGTGCTGACTTGCCGTCAAACATGCGCGTGACATTCATCGCGCGGAAGCAGCGCCTGCCCGAGCCCGGCCGAGCGGCTGCCCGGGCTCACCGTGCGACGTGCGAGCGGTGAGCGCGGACCTCGACACGGCGATGAAGGCCAGTGGGCTAAGCCATCTCACCGCGGTCTCCGGTGTCCGCCTAGTTCTTTCGGTCGGTTCCGCGAGTGTGGTGGCGATGCTCCGGCGAGCAGCGCTGGGTACAGAAGCGTTCCCAATGCGCCAGAGCGGTGAGCAGCTTGCCTCAGAGCCCTTCGCTCAGCTTGTCGCCATTCCCGTCCTCGTCTTCAAGGGATTCAGATCAGCTTGGGTGCCTGGTTTGACCGCGGCTGGATGCTTTGGCTCTCCGCCGTGCTGCTGACCTCATCGCAGTGGCACGACTAAGCAATCCGCACCTCAGCTACCTCCCGTGGCCTCAAGCCCATCCAGCGGCAGCATGCGGCTGGGCTTGTCCCCACGGCCTTCTGTGAAAGCCCGCTCACCCCTACACGCCGTGAAAGCCGGAGTGTCGGGGCCATGGCCGCGTCGAGGGTCGTGAAGGGACGCCGCCTAGCGAAGCGCCATGCTCGGAGCCAGCTGCTCGAGGCCCTGCGGGGTCACCAGGACCACGCGGGCCGTAGAGATGTCGTAGAACAGACCAGTGGCCTGTACCTGTCCGGAAGCCAAGGCGGGACCGGTGACCGGGTGTTCTTCGAGCTTTCTGAGTTGGACGGCGACGTTGACCATGCTGAGCTGGTCGAGGGGGCTGTACCCTGCGGCTTCAGCGGCCAACGCCACGGGGTGACCGGCCACGAGTTCGCGGTAGCTTGGCCGGGCGTGTTCCAACCAGGCATCGAAGCCCGCTCCCAGTGCGGCATTCGAAGCACCCTGGGCATCAGCCAGCACGGCCTTCATCGCGCCGCAGTTGGAGTGGCCGCAGACCGCGATCGAGTCCACGGACAGTCCCTTGACCGCGAAGGACAGCGCCGAATCGATCGAGGCATCGCGGCCGTCGCTGCACACGACGTTGCCGATGTTCCGGAGAGTCAGGAGGTCACCGGGGCCGCTGCTGGTGATGAGGTTCGGGTTGACCCGGGAGTCGACGCAGGCGACGAACAGTGTGTCCGGATTCTGTCCCTCGGTGAGATCCTGTACCAGCGGCCGAACCTTGTCCGCGTAGCGCCGGTGGTATTTGTCGATGCCCAGGAGAATTGACCGCAGCGGCAGCCGCCCGCCGTCGGCGTCCTCTGCTTGGTGGGCGCTGTCCAGAGGTGACGGCTGCCAGGATGTGCGGGGCGGCAGCGGGAATTCGCGGGGGTCCTGGCGCTGGGGTGTGTTGTCCGCGGCATCGCGGAACGCCGTGGTGCCGTGCTCCTCGAGAGTCACGGTCCCGCCCGTGTCCCGGTGCTGCCGCTGCCAGGCGAGCAAAGCCTCGCGGAAAGCATGATCGAGGTAGTCGGCGTTGAGTTCGACTACAGTGTCCTGGCCCTCGGGCACGGAATGGAGGACGCCATTGAGCCGCGGCAGGGCGAAGAAGCTGCAGGAACCGGCGATCGTAACGCGCCACGGAAGTCGTTGTGCGGACGGTGCGTGCGCGTGGATTTGCGCCCGGAGCACGCGCCACAAAACGCACAGGGCAGCGAGTGCGAGGCCAATGATCACGCCTTCGAGCAGGTTGAGGAACACGACGCAGACCAGGGTGACCACGTAGACGAGGAGGTCCCCGGTGCGCAGGCTCGTCCTGATGTCGGCGACTTTGATGAGCTTTGCACCGATGACCAACAGCAGCCCCGCCAGAACGGCCAGCGGAATCAATTGGATGAGGCCGGCGAACAGGGCGGAGAACACAAGGACCCAGACGCCGTGGAGGATGGCGGACGCGCGGCTTGCGGCGCCGGCTTCCACGTTGGTGGCGCTGCGGACGATCACACCCGTCACCGGTAAACCGCCGAGCATGCCGGAGAGAATGTTCGCCGAGCCTTGGCCGAAGAGCTCGCGGTTGAGACGTGAGCGCGGGCCGGTGTGCATCTTATCCACGGCCACTGCGCACAGCAGCGACTCAATGCTCGCGATCAACGCGACCGTGATGACGGCTGTTGCAGCGCCGCGCCAGTTGCCGTCCGGCAGATTCGGCAGGGCGATGGCGTCGAACAGGGAACCGTTGAAGCTGATGCGCTCCACGTTAGGGGCTACCGCCACGGACAACGCAGTGACAGCGACGACGGCGACGAGCGGGCCGGGGATTTTCCGCACCGCGGCCGGGAGGTACTTCCAGGCAAGAAGAATGGCTACGACGGTGAGGCCGAGCAGGGCTGAATGCAGCTCCACGTTGGTGATCGCCGCAGGAACGGCGGCGAGGTTTTCGACGGCGGAACCGGCCGCGTTGCCGCCGAGCAGAACGTGCAACTGCTGCAGGATGATCGTGATGCCAATGCCGGCCAGCATGGCCTTGACCACCACCGGCGACACGGCCAGCGCGGCGCGCCCTGCGCGGCTGACCCCCAGTAGGAGCTGCATGACGCCGGCAGCAGCGGTGATCGCGCATGTCACTTGCCAGCCGAACTCGTCCACCAGGCCGGCAACGACGACGGTCAGGCCGGCCGCCGGGCCGCTCACCTGCAAAGGGGAGCCGCCCAGAGTGCCCGCGACAATTCCTCCGACGGCCGCCGCGATAAGGCCGGCCATGACTGGTGCTCCCGAGGCTGCGGCGATGCCCAGTGAGAGCGGGAGGGCGACAAGGAAGACGACGAGTGATGCGGGAAGGTCGGCGCCGAGGGAGCTGAGGAAACTTGGCTTCTTGATTCTCTGGGGTCTTCGGCCCGGCGGGGTGTGGGCGTCATTGGGGACGGTGGCGGAACCTGATGAATGCGGCATGGAGTTTCCTTTGCTCGGGAACGCTGAACCCCTTTAGCGTAGGAAGGCTGTCATGTGCAGTGACAAGTTGATGTGACAAGCGTGACCAAGTTGTCGAGTATGGGCCGTCATGTGGGGACCAACGGGAACTTTTGCGGGGGCACTGCGCGTTAGGGAGACCTTGCGCTACAACTCGACGGCGGTCAGCCGGTGGCACTTCCGGCATTCAGTGAAGACGACTTCGGTGACCCCGTAGTGTCCTGAGGACCTGCCGATGGAGTGGCTAAGCTCGGGCAACGAGGTGGTACGCGTAAAGCAGAGGCGCATCCACGCTGGATGCGGTGATTTCCACAGGGCCCGATTCCGGAATGAGGATTCTAATACTTTCGCGCGCACCGTTGAAAAGACCGCACCAAAGTCAATCAACTCGCGTTCTTCCACCCGTGCCGTAAGGAAGGCTTTGCCGCCGCCTTCGCACACGAACGTGAGGGTGTAGTTGCCCTCCGGCACGTTCACGATGCTGGCAACGTGTCCCTATGCTTTTGGTCAAGCGGCCTGGGGAACTTTTTCCTGGTAGAGGGTTCCGTTTTTGAGCATGGCGCAGATGACTCGCAGCGGCGCCGGGCGAGGCAGATGATGGCAGCGTTGTGTTTCTTCCCTTCGTGCGTTTCCGCTCGTAGTAGGTCAATGGATAAGGATCGGAACGCCATCCTTTCAATAACCCGCTATCGGCTTCTACCCTTGATGCCAGCTGCTGTGTTGACCCAACGGGCGCGCTTGCGGAGAAGATCACACCTTCGCTGGCGCCGTAAGGGCACTGCGAGCCAATCCAATTCGGACCGGAAATACCGACGTTACCCGCAACGAATTCAGGTGCATCAGTTCCGCTGCCCACTGTCCGGGCAGGCTGGTCAGGGCCGACCGGCGCCCCGCCGGACTTCCCGGCGGCCCAGAAGCACCGCCGCTCCTCCCACAGCCAGGCTCAGCAGGAGAAGCACCCAGCCCGAAACAGCGAGGGTGGACGCCAAAACCACCGAGCCTGCGTCGGGCGTTGGCGTGGCCAGGGCCGCATCAATAGCCACATTGCCCCAAAGCCGGATAACAACAAACAGCAGGGGTCCAGCCCACATCGCCCAGCGTAAGGCTTTTCTGGGCACGTTCGTGCCGATCAGCAGGAGCCAGCTGAAGCCGAAAATGAGCGGAAACAGTGTGCCGGCGGTCTTGTGGACGTAGTTCAGCTGCCCGCGGGCTTCGTCATCCATGGCTGCGCGGAGCTGCTGAAGGTATTCGGTGGAGAAGCCGCCCACGAGAGAGTCCGGCATGGCGAGGCCGCCGGTCAGCTGGGTCATCTGGTTCAGTGTGAGCAGGTGCAGGTACCAGAACAGGCACAGGCTGGCTACGACGCCGGCAATGACGATCGGGTTGCCGTTGGACTGCGCCTTCTGCGGCGACCGGGTGGTGGTGGGGTTGATCACCGGAGGCAGCTGGTGTTCGGGTAGCACGGCCTTGTTGCCGTGCTTTTTGATGCGCTGGGCGGGAGTCTTGGCCATGGCCCCACTATCCCGCGGCGGCTGGATCCATTAGGACAATACCTGATTGAACAGCCGGGGACTGGCGAGAAGTCCCACCGGCAAGAACGCGTCGCATGATGCTGGCTGCTGGCAGGACGGCGCGAGGCACCCCTGGTCCCGTGCCACAGCACTGCATGGACCCCGCCGTCGGTACTGTCATGGCGCGGCAGCGGGGTCCTGTGCCCATTCCGTGGCGGTTTCAGGCGACGACGAGCAGTCCGGTTGCGAACATGACGGCGATGCCGGCCAGGATGCCGCCGGCGGTCAGTGGCGTGAGTGTCTTTCCGTCGTGGTCTTTGAGGAGCGGCAGGAGCTTGACGGCGACCTGCCCGACGGCTCCGGCGCCCACGCCGAGCAGGAAGGCGCCTAGCGTGGGCTGGTAGACGGTGGCTCCGATGAGTGCCCCGAGCACGGCTGGTGCCCCGGCGATCAGTCCCAGGGCCGCGAGCCGGCCCAGGGAGGGACGGGTGCGGGCCAGGGGTGTGACGATGGCCAGACCCTCGGTGGTGTTGTGGATGGCGAAACCGACAATCAGGGACGCGCCGAGGGCCAATGATCCGATTGCGTAGGCGGAGCCGATGGCAAGACCCTCGCCCAGGTTGTGCAGCCCGATGCCGACGGCGATCAGCAGGGCCAGGCGCCCGGGCGGGAGTGCGGCAGGCTGCGCGGCCGCGTGCAGCTCCTGGCGGCGTCGCATCCAGGCATCGGTGGCTTCCAGAACCAGGTAGGAGAGCAGGGCTCCGAGGATCACGACCAGTGGTCCGCCGAAGGAGCTGTTGCCGGCGACAAGGTCGAAGGCCTCGAAGGTGGCGTCGAAGGTCAGGAAGGCCAGCAGCCCGACGGTGACGCCAAGAAGTCCGCGCACCCACGCCGCCGAGGAGCGCCGGACGAAGGGCATCCAGAGCATGCCCAGGGCCACCGGAATGATTCCGACGTATACGCCGAGCAGGGCCATGAGGCCCAGAAAGGAGCCGTCACGTTCTGGGCTCAGGGCGGCGGCGTCGATCGCCGCGGTGATTTTGCCTCCGATGGAGGTCACCAGGGCAATCTCGTAGGGGTCACCGTCCACCCAGTGGTAGCTGACGGTGATGGTGGTGGACTGCAGCGGGGCCATGACCTCCGCGGTCTGGCTGAAGGGCGCGTAGTAGTCCGAGACATTGACCTGGGCGATGGAGACCGGGTCAGGGCCCTGGTTGCGGACCGTGAGAATGATCTGACCCGGGGTCAGCCGGATGTCTTCGACAGCCACGTCTTCCTTGGGTGGAACCCCCTCGCCGAGCCGGGACAGCCCGGGTCCATTCAGGAGCGAAAACAGGCCCAGCAGGACCGCGATCAGCACCAGGGGCCCGAGGCCGAGCAGCCAGCGCGGTTTCGGCGGCCGCGGCGCTGCGCCTCCTGCCGTTTGTGTGGTGCTCGTAGTGTCTGTCGTCGTGGTTGTGGTGTCTGTGCGGGTCATGACGGGCTCACTTCGAAGAAGCCCATCCAGCCGAGTTCGGCGAATTCGGTTTTGTGGGCGTGGAACATGTATTTGCCCGCGTACGGGAACCGGAGCTCCAGGATCCCCCGTTGGCCCTGCATCTGGGAGATGGTGTCCGTGTATTCGCTGGGGGTCAGCATGGTCCCGGTCGGGTAGTAGTGGAAGAAGTTCCCGTGCACGTGGAAGGAATTGATCGGGTCGTATTCCAGGACGTTGATCAGGTGGATCCGCACCAGTTCGTTCTGCTTGACCTGGACCGGGTAGTCCATGAAGTGGAACGGCAGCCCGTTGACGGAGTAGAACTCGTTGTCGTCACCGCCGTCCGTGTTGTAACCGTTCATGACCATGACCATCTCGTTGTCGGCCTTGGGCCGGCCTTCTTTGGGTTCGATGATGAAGCCGCCGTAGAGTCCCTTGGCGATGTGGGGGGCCAGCGGTGACTGGTGGCAGTGGTACAAGTGGGTGCCGAACGGTGTGGCATCGAATTCGTAGGTGAAGCTCTGCCCGGGGGCGATGGACCCGGCGCCGATCCCGGGCGTGCCGTCCATCTCGGCCGTGTGGATTCCGTGGAAGTGGATGGTGTGGGGGTGGGCTCCGGCGTTGGTGAAGTGGATCTTCAGTGCATCCCCTTCCTTCGCCCAGAGGGTCGGTCCGGGAATCCGGCCGTTGTAGCTCCAGCCCGGGAACGTCACCCCCGGCGCGATCTCAAAATCCTTATCGACCGTGACGATGTCCCATTCGCGCAGGGTCCTGCCGTCGGGCAGGGTGCTGGTCTTGCCGCGGTCGAAGTCGTGCAGGATCGCAGTGGGGTCGATGCCGGCGCGGTCAACGGGTACTGATCCGCCACGGAAGCCGGCGTGGCCGCCCTGTGTCATAGTCATCGGCTGTGACGGTGCGGAGATGTTTGCGCCCGTGCCTGAGGCCGGAGGCTGGGCCGTGCCGCCATGATCCATGCCCGCCATGCCTGACGGCGCCGCGGGTTCGCCGGGCTCCTTGGAGATGGCGGCCAGGGCCGGTACCGAGGCGAACGCGGCGGCCCCGGACAGCGCCGCGCCGGAGAGCATCGCCCGTCTGCTGGGCATCTTGGGCATCGCCGGTTTCAGGGCATCCACAGGAAAATCCTCCAACTTTCAAACATCAATGTTTGCTTAGTCTAACGTTGATGTTTTGCTGATAATATGGGTGGTATGCCTGTTTCTGACCTGACCCATTCCGCGCAGGACTACCTCAAGCTCATCTGGACCGCCACCGAGTGGTCCGCCACGCCGATTACTGTCAGCGTCATGGCCGAACGCGTGGGGGTGACGCCGCCCACCGTCTCGGACGGAATCCGGAAGCTGGCAAAGCAGGGTCTCGTGACGCACGCCCCCTACGGCAGCATCGAACTGACGGACCTCGGGCGGAAGCATGCCCTCACCATGGTCCGCAGGCACCGGCTGCTGGAGACATTCCTTGTGGACGTGCTCGGCTACGGCTGGGACGAAGTCCATGACGAGGCCGAAGTGCTCGAGCACGCAGTGTCGGACCGTCTGGTGGAGAGAATCGATGCGCACCTCGGGAATCCAGCGCATGACCCGCACGGCGATCCGATCCCCTCGGCCGACGGCCGGGCCCATCTTCCACCGGCCGCCGGCCAGCTCAGCGCGGTGGCGCCCGTCCGGGAGGTCACCATCGCCCGGATCTCGGACGCGAATCCGGAGATGCTCCGGTACTTCTCCGAGCTGGGGCTCAGGCCCAACACGCGACTGACCGTCCTGGGGCAGCGTCCCTATGCCGACGTCACCAGCATCCGCGTGGCAGGGAACGGCCACGAGCTCGACCTCGGATCAGCGGCCGCCGATTCAATCTGGGTCGTAGCCGCCTGAAAGCGCCGCTAAGCGTTTACCTGCACCACCGTTCCGGTCCGGCCGGAACGATGGTGCCTGACTCCTGGCGACAGAAACACCTGCATTGTGTGAATCCCGGCGAACGCTGGGACCTGCGGGAAGTCATGAGCCTGGGTTCAACGAACCATACCCCTCGTTTAGCGTGCCGCGGCCTATCCTGCTTTCGCGTTAGGCTGGGGAGGTGAATCCCCCTGTTTCCCGGCGCGTGTTCCTGCTCGGAGCGGCAGGCGCCGCAGCCCTGACCGTGACCGGTTGCGGGAACGGCGACACACGCGGGGCTTTCTCCACCGTCGGGACCTTGGACTTCGCCAAGCCTCTGGGCATTCCGCCGCTGGCTGCTTCGATGACCGCAGCGGACGGAACCCGGGTCTTCCAGTTGACCGCGGAGGCCGGAAGCAGCCGTTTCCTGCCGGACAGGACCACCCCTACCTGGGGGTATAACGGGGCGTTTCTGGGTCCCACCCTCAGGGCACGCCGCGGTGAGAAGGTCCGCGTCACCGTCGTGAACGCACTGGAGGAGTCAACGACCGTGCACTGGCACGGCATGAACCTGCCCGCCGTTTTCGACGGCGGGCCCCACCAGGTCATCAATCCCGGCGCTGTCTGGACCCCCGAATGGACCGTGGACCAGCCCGCGGCCACCCTTTGGTATCATCCGCACCCCCATGGGCAGACCGAAGCGCAGATGACCCGAGGCCTGGCCGGGATGTTCATCCTTGACGGCGACGAGCCGGTTCAGGGGCTGCCCTTCGAGTACGGGGTGGATGATGTTCCCATCATCGTCCAGGACCGCACCTTTGGTGATGATGGATCCTTCCGGCCGGGCCCGGCCGCCCAGACCGGGCTGCTGGGCGACACGGTCCTTGTCAACGGTACCTGCAACCCGCACCTGGCCGTCACCACGGAGGCTGTGCGGCTGCGGCTCCTCAACGCTGCGACCGCACGCATCTTCAACGTCGGTTTCGCCGATAACCGGCAGTTTCAGGTGGTGGGCAGCGACGGCGGCCTGCTGCCGGCACCCGTTGCTGTTGGGAGGCTGCTGCTCTCACCGGGGGAGCGGGCCGAAATCGTGGTCCGGTTCGAGCCCGGGGAACGGCCTGTGCTCCGGTCCTTTCCCCACGAACTGGGCATGAGCAGGGCATTCAACGACGGCGCCGGCGGCAACGACGTGCTGGACCTGCTGCAGTTCAGGGCCGCCGATAAGCTGGCCGGTTCACCGCAACTGCCCGAACGCCTGGCCGACCTCGAGCCTGTAGCCCCGGAAATGTCGGCGGCAACGCGCAGCTTCATTCTTAAAGGCATGTACATCAACGGGCGCATGATGGACATGTCCCGGATCGATGCGACCGTCGGGGCCGGCACCGTGGAAATATGGATGGTCAGCAACACCGATAACCAGCCGCACAGCTTCCACGTCCACGGGGTGCAGTTCCGGATCCTGGAACTCAACGGCGCCGATCCCGGCCCGGAATTCTCCGGGTGGAAGGACACCGTGTTCCTGCCGGTGGGGACCTCGGCGCGGATTGCCTTGAAGTTCGGCCGCCATACCGACCCGGAGACGGCCTACATGTACCACTGCCATCTGGTACGGCACGCCGACCAGGGCATGATGGGCCAGTTCACCGTCGTCCAACCCCAGTAAAGCCAGGAAACATAGGCCTTTATTGTGCTCTAAAAAGACTGACGGCCGCCATCAGGGTTGCGAACAGTACATCGCTTCGGGGACGTTCTGACGCTGGTGCCAGCACAACAGTAAATGGCGAAACTCCCGTAAAACAGCGACTAGCTGCGGGAATACCCGCGCTCAGGCTGATTTCCGCCCTTCCTGAACACCCACTGAAACTGGCATGCAAAGCTTCATCCAAGGGCCGGAAGCAGTGCCGCCAGTAGTGCCGCGCCGCTGGTCCGCATGCCCCCGGGCACAAGAAACGGCGAACCCCATGCGCTGTTGCACGTTAGCGGCATCGCCCCCCGTATCAGTAGCGAAACCTTGGAACGGGCGGATGCCGCTTCTTCCCAGAGCGCCTACCAGCCTTACAACTCAACTGCGAATTGCCCCGGAATCCGTAGACTGACGCATTGAATTGGAAAGTCACCTCTGGATTGAGAACGGACAGGAAGTTCTTGCAGCTACTCCCGAGCTTTTTGAGCCGATAATGGATATTCCGTCAATCTGCCTCGGCCGGGCAAACCCGTCCCTGCTAATCACGCGATTCGGGTTTATCGGACAGTCCCGGGACTTTGGGCGACTCTGATCCGTCCATGGCTGGGGTCAATTCAGGTTATCCACGGCTGGAAGTAGGAGCCGTTGAGGGAGCTCCCTGGCAGCAGTAGTGGTGAATAGCCTATGAGAATTGTCCCCGGCTGTGGGCGGGCGGACCTGACTTCTCGTTCAAACGTCGATCAATTCTGGTTGTTCTGAGGACCAAGCAATGAGCCGTGTGTCAGTTTTGGGTGTTCCCTAACTGGACGTACACTCGGCACGTCGACCAGATTTCGGGCTTGATGACTTTGGCCGCCCACGAGGTGCCATTGCTTTGATCGGACTTGGTCCTACAGCGTGGGCGGAGCACTCACTTGACTGTCCGCGATCTGCGCGTTCCCAGAAGCGAAGGATCCCACGAAAAACTCCTTGATATTGACCCATCCATTTTTCTGCGTCGGCCGAATAGTCATTGCGACACCAGCCTGGGGCAGGTGAACATCGGTCCGGGCCAAGCCCGTCACAATACAAGGAGTACTGGAATGCAGACAATCAAGCCCACAACTTTGACGGTCGCAGGCGTTGCAGCCGCAGCTCTGCTGAGCCTCACGGCCTGCGGTGGCTCGGCCGGCACCTCAAGTTCGTCCGCCCCGGCCGCCGAGCCCTCCGCTTCCAGCATGGCTCCTTCACCGTCAGCAAGCTCGTCCGCCGGCACCATGGACCCGGCCGCAAACCTGGTTGGCCCCGGCTGTGCAGGCTACGCCGAGCAGGTCCCCACCGGCGCGGGCTCAGTAGAAGGCATGGCACTTGATCCTGTGGCTGTCGCAGCATCGAACAACCCGATCCTTACGACCCTGACCGCCGCGGTTTCCGGCAAGCTAAACCCGAAGGTGGACCTGGTGGACACCCTCAACGGCGGAGAGTTCACGGTCTTCGCACCGGTGGATGATGCCTTTGCAAAGATTGACGCCGCAACTATTGAGACGCTGAAGACCGATGATGCCCTGCTGAGTAAGATCCTGACCTATCACGTTGTTCCGGGCCAGATCCCTCCCGACAAGATCGCTGGCACCCACGCCACCGTCCAGGGCGGTTCCGTTACGGTTACCGGCAGCGGCGACGCCCTCAAGGTAGATGACGCCAGTGTGATCTGCGGCGGCGTCCAGACAAAGAACGCAACCGTTTACCTCATCGACTCGGTGCTGATGCCCAAGTAAATCGCTGCTGACCTGGCGCCAATAGGACTGCTCCCTGGAAGTTGGAACTGGATTTCTCAGTCCAAACTTCGAGGGAGCAGTTTCTTGTACAGTCACACCCCTCTTTGGCCCCAATAACAAGTACCGAGGTCTCATATTGGACGCCTAAGTCCGTGGGGCAGGAATGCCATAGTGAGCTGGAAGTCTTGAGAGTGAAGCTCCCATTTCCGTCATCTCCGCCGGCTCGCCGTGCAGAGCCAGCAATCTCCCGCAGCCGCTTGGCCCAAAAACTGATCCGCCGCGCGAGCCCTATCCTTTTTCAATGACTGCTGTACAAACTCAAATCATTTTCTCGTTTGAGTTTGAGGAGTGTTCCATAGCCTGCGGTGCGGGGGAGTGGGGCGGCGTTAGCTGGACTGGAGGGTCCGGTCCGTCCTGATGATCCGGGGGACGATCTTGACGTAGGCCACCATCCCGATGAGCTCCACTAATGTCTGGGTGACGACGACGAGGGATACCAAGGCGACCGGCTCGGGAAGGGCCAGGGCAAGGGGAAGTACGACCAATGAGTTGCGTGTTGCGCCGCTGAAGATCACGGCCTTGGTACTGGCGGCGTCCAATCTACCTGCCCGCGCCGCTGCCATGCCCAGAGGGACCATCACCACCAGGAATGCCGCGTAGACCGGGATGACCGACAGCAGGGATCCGATCTTGCTGCCCACGCCGGCGATCTGTGACCCAATGACGACAGCGAGGGTCAGCATCATCAAGGGAACCATCAGCCCTTCCATCAACGTCATCACGGCACGGCCTGCGGCTGCCCGTCTGGCCCATGCCTGGGTGAGCGCCGCCAGAACAAGTGGGATGACGATCAGGAAGACGAGCGCCTCGATGAAGGGCCCTGGCTCTATCTCGGAGACCAGGCCGGGGCCCAGAAAGAACAGCAGGTACAGGGGCAACATCAGCATCTGCACGAGCATTAGCAGCGGCGCGGCCGCAAGAAGCCGGTCGCTTGATCCGCCGGCCAGGCCCGAGAACACGATCACGTAGTCGATGCAGGGGGCCAGCAGCACCATCATCACCCCGATCAGAAGGGCCTGATCATGTGCGACGAGCCGGGACAGGGTAAAGACAACGCCCGGGACGATAGGAAGTTCAAGACCAGAACGGTCGCCATGAACCGGACATCACGTACCGCATCGCCCGATCCAGGCAAACGGGATGCCCAGGAACGTCGCAAACAGCAGCAACCCAAGGACGGGGTAGATGGCCTGTTCCAAGGGCACAGACACGGCAGGAACCAGCCAGCCGAGCGCCGCTCCAACGACAATGGCCAGCACATAAAGGCTGATCTGCCGACGTTCCATGACACTGATCAATCGGGCTACTCGCAGTCATCAAGCGTAGGCGGCTGCCGGCGGGGCGCCGGAAGGTGACGAAGTAGGCCAGCCGGCCCCGGGAACAAGCACGAGCGGCATCAGCTGAGGAAAACCCGCCCGCCGTCCTCAGGAACATCTTCTGGGCAGAGTCAGTCGCAGGCCCAAGACTGCACAAGGTAAATCGAAACTTAGTTTTTCGGTACGCCTAACTTTGCGTTATTCTCGGTGGTATCACCACGCCCGCGATGACGAGGACCATGATGGCTATTCCGACGCTTCAGGCACGCCCGGCCGCGGGACGCGGCGGTCCCGTCTACTACTGATGGGTCCGGCCTTTGTGGCCGCGATCGCATATGTGGATCCTAGAAATGTGGCCGCGAACCTTACTGCGGGTGCGAACTACGGGTACTTGCTGGTCTGGGTTTTGGTGGCAGCGAACGCATGGCTGTGCTGGTGCAGTATCAGTCGGCCAAACTCGGGCTGGCCACGGGCCTGAGCCTTCCCGAGATTCTGGGCAAGCGTCTTGGCAACGGCAAACGGCGGATGTACTGGCTCCAGGCCGAGGTGGTCGCCGGTGCAACCGACATGGCAGAAGTTATCGGCGGCGCCGTGGCGCTGAACCTGCTGTTCGGCCTTCCGCTGCTGGCCGGCGGCGTCATCATTGGCGTGGCGTCAATGCTGCTTCTGGCGTTGCAGAACGCGCGGGGCCAGAAGTCGTTCGAGTACGCGATCATGATCCTGCTGGGCGTCATCGCCGTTGGATTCATGTCCGGGCTGTTCGTCAACCCGCCGGATGGGGGCAGCGCCATTAGCGGCCTGATCCCCAGGTTCGAAGGGACCGACACCGTCCTGCTCGCTGCCAGCATGTTGGGAGCCACGGTCATGCCGCACGCTATATATCTGCATTCGGCGCTGGCAAGGGACCGGCACGGCTTCTCTACGGATCCTGCTGTCCGGACACGGTTGATTCGCGCCACCCGTTTCGACGTGGCCGGCGCCCTGATGCTCGCCGGGGTGGTTAACATTGCGATGCTTTTGTTGGCTGCGTCCAGCCTGCGCGGCATCGAAGGCACGGACACCATTGCCGGCTCTCACGCCGCCGTCACGTCGGCTCTTGGTCCAGTCATCGGCGTTGTGTTCGCGATTGGGCTGCTGGCTTCGGGTCTGGCTTCGACATCGGTCGGCTGTTACGCCGGCGCCACGATCATGGGCGGGCTGTTGAAGCCTCGCGTACCGCTGTTGACCCGCCGGGTGATTACCTTAATCCCTGCCCTGCTGATCCTCGGTGTCGGGATCGAGCCGACCCTGGCCCTGGTCTTGAGCCAGGTCCTGCTCAGCTTCGGCATCCCGTTCGCCTTGATCCCGCGGATCCGGCTCACCGGAAGGCGCGACGTGATGGGCATCCACACCGACTCCACGCCGCTGAAGATCGCAGGCTGGACCAGCGCGACGCTGATCGTGGGACTGAACTGCGTCCTCATCGCGCTAACCATCACCGGCCAGGCTTAATCGGATATCTTGGGCTTACCCGGTCGCGGAGTCATCACCCCAGGCCGGGACCACTCACACCGTGTCATTCACTCTTGGTTCCCAGGGTGGCGTCCTGGCCGCTGCTGGTCATGCGGACGGTTGTTCCACCAGTGCAGGGCGAACTCGTCAAGGGCTCTGCCATCGACGAGCCAAGGAGTCGGCGGCATGAGCCGGAGACCGCGGAGCTCACCACTCTCCAGCATTTTCATGACTTCTGCTTCACTGATGCCCAGCACCCGGGAAGTCGTTTCGACCGTGTAAAAGTGGCGCATCCGCCCCGCCTGTTTGTGGGCGTCAGAGGGGGACATGCCAGAGCTCCTTTTCGGATCGTTGAAGCGTTGGCCCCATGATGGCAGGTGCCGTCTTTTTCCACGGCCGAGCATTCCGTCCGTTACCGCAATCTAAAGGCTTCAGTTCCATCTTGTCTACTACCGGATTTGGAGACAGTGCTGCCCACCTATGTGTTTGGGGGCCGGTGACGGAGAGTCCAGGGCCACGGGCAGCCGCTGGACCGACGCGGCATTGATTGTGGGCGTGACCTGCGTCCTCACCATCACCGGCAGCCTGATCGGCGAGCCGGGCTTACCCGGACACGGAATCCGCGCTGCTGGCCGGGAACCACACACACCGCGTCCGCCGCTTCGGTCCCGAGCGTGATGTCCTGCCCGCTGCGGGTCACATGGAAGGTTGTCCCTGCCGTGAAGGGTTTCCGTTCCCGGATAGTGAGCTTGGTACCGGGCGTGAGGCCAAGGCCGGAAAAATTGCGCAGCAACTTTGGATCCGTGTCCGATACCCGGTAAATAACCATGTTTTGTCCCGGCTGCGCGGCAGTGAGCCGGCTGGCTTCGGGGCCGTTGACCTGTCCGTCGGCTGTGGGGATGGGATCGCCGTGGGGGTCAGCGGACGGGTGTGCCAGGAGTTCATCCATTCCGGCGATCAGATGTGCGGAGGCCGCGTGTTCGAGCTTTCGGCCTCGTCGTGGACTTCATCCAGGTGTATCCGAGTGTCTGCACCAGGAAGTTTTCCAGGACCGAACGGCGAGGAGATGGATATGCTGGCCAGCGGCGCACGGAGAGTGGGATCGACGGCAACGGCCGCAGGAGGTGCAGCCGCGGCAGCGGGAGGAACTGCGGCGGGGGTAGTGGACCCCGTTGCGGCAGGCGCTGGTGCCGCCGGTTGATCAGCCGGCCGGGTGCTGACGTCACTGCGTGGATACGTGATGACTGCCTCTGCCTGCGCTGCAACGGCCGTGGCAGCCTCAACGGTGGTCGGCTGGGCGGCGGTGACGGGTCCGCCGGCAATAAGGCCTGCCTGCGCGGCGGGTATGCCCGCTGCGAGCATGACGACAGCAGCAAAAGCGGAGGCCCCGGGAAGCCAGGCAGTGCCCGGGGACGGGACGTGGGGACGGGCCCAACGCCCCGAAAGGCAGCAAGCTGCCGTTAGTGGGTCCTCCGCCCCCGCCTCTAAGTTCGTGGACTGGCACCGCCGGCGGGTTACCGACGCGTCCCCGGCCGGGCAGATGAGCCACGTCCTGTCCCGCGACTGCCGGACCCGACTACTCCGCAGACGCGTGCCAGGACACAGAGATCACAAGCAAACCGTTACCTTCCGGTGATACTCGGGCGCCGACGTGCCCGTTTACGCCTACGGCCCAGGTTCGGAACAGCTGCAGGGCAGCGTGGACAACACCGACCTGTTCGACATCGTAGGTAACGCCCTGCGCGTCCTGCGCTGACCCTTGCGGCAAATCAGAACTGCAAAACTGCCACGCCGCGGTGCAGGCAGAGCTTTGACAACCGCAGGTAAGAATAGGACCATGCTGGTTCCTTCCCGCCGCCGTCTGCGGATCGAAGTCTTGATAGTACTGGGATTGTCGTTAGGACAGTCCGCCATCTACTCTGTGGTGCAGCTTTTGGACAAGATAACCAGCGCGCCGCTGGCTCAGGGCACCTCCACTCTCAACAACTCCCAAAGCACCCGTGAATATTTTGATCTGACATATCAGCTGCTGGAGATCTTCTTCGCGCTGGTACCTGTCGTTCTGGTGTTCTACTTCCTGACCGAGCAGCACAGAACAAACACCGGCAACGGCAGTGTTTCGGCCTTCACAAAAATCGGTTTTAATTTTGCCCGCCCCGGAATGGACATGCTGCAGGGTTTCGGGCTTGCCGTCCTGATAGGCATCCCCTCGCTGGGCCTCTATGCGGCCGGGCGTGCCCTGGGTATCACGACATCGATCATTCCCAGCGCCCTGGATCCTTACTGGTGGACTGTTCCCGTGCTGGTTCTGTCTGCGGTGCGGCATGCGATCGTCGAGGAAGTCATCGTGGTGGGTTATCTGCTGGACCGCTTTGGGAAGTTTAGCTGGTCAGTGCCCGTGGCCATTCTTGCCAGTTCCCTGCTGAGGGGCAGTTACCACCTGTACCAGGGTTTCGGGCCGTTTATTGGCAATGCGGTGATGGGGGTGGTCTTTGCATGGATCTACACCAAGAGCCGCCGTGTGATGCCGCTTGTCGTCGCCCACGCACTCATCAACATTGTGGCGTTCGTCGGTTTCAGCCTGTTTGGAAGGGCGGTCGGGCTCGGCTGATTGCCTCAGCCCTCGGTACTGGGCCTCCGCGCAAAGATTCCAGCTGGTGCCGCTCTCATCACCCTGGGGTGAACGCACTGCCAGTCTCATTGACCGCTGTAGGCGTGCTGATCGGCTGAGGTAAGGATCCGGGAATCATGGGCCCCTTCAATTGAGGCGCTTCTACGGTGTCCGTTCAGCCCCGCAAGCTGGCCCTGATCACCTGCTTTGCCGTGGCTATGGTCGAGGAACGAGCTGGTATGCGTAAAGCAGCGGCGCGTCCACGCTTGATGCTGTGAATTCCACGGGGCCCGATTGCGGAATAAGGACCTTGATGCTCTCGCGCACACCGTTGCAGGCAGCACCAAAGTCGATCAGCTCACGTTCTTCCATGCGTGCAGTCAGGAAGGCTTTGCCGCCGCCGTCACACGCCAGCACAAGGGAGTAGTTGCCTTCGGGCACGGTCGCGATGTTGCTGACGGGCTACGCATCCAGGATTTTGCCGGCATCTTCGGCCACTGCTGTGCCCGTGGTCGGGAGCGCGGTGGCCTCCCACGATGGGATATCAGCGTTCTCGACCGAAAGCTGCTGCGTGCAGCCCGAAAGTGCGACCGCCACTGCAGCGGCAGCGACACCCGGAGGGCGCGCGTAACGGACAAGAATTGGAAGGGCATGCCTCCAACCTACCCGGAAATCAGGCGGGGGCGGTGGCACCTGCAGCGCTACCGGCCCACGATACATCCTGATTGCTTACGAGCTTTTCCCCTTAGATGCCGCCACTGCGACCGCGCCGATGAGTCCCGTCAGGGCGAACAGAATTCCTACGATTTGGTCTGTGCCGTGGACGCCCGCGGCGATAAATGTCACCCCCAGCACACCCAGAAGTGCCATTGCCGCCAGACTGAGATGCCGCATTGATAACTTCCGGACGCAGGACAGGGATGTGTGGGGGGAGCAGCCGACTAATACTGCACGAAGCAGCACCAGCTCTGGTGCCGCTCAGTTGGCGAAGCTCCGGTCAAATAGCGGTTGACCGGAGCTTCGGTCCATTATGCCTACCTGAACCTTGCGGTTTGCTGGAAAGGCAGCACCAGGGCCAGGATTATCCACAAGATAATCGCCTGACTCCCCAGGCCTGGCGGATTACGCAGCTGCGCTGGGGTCGGTCCGGCCCTGTATCCAATCCTGCAATTGTTGGGGAAGGTACCCCGGTGCCTGTGGTCAAGGGCGGGTCCACGCTGGCCGGTCACAGACAGCGAAGTAGTTTGAGCTGACGCGCCAGCTGCTGGACATCATTTCGCTTTCGTGCCGGTTCTGTTGTTGTCTGCACCGTCAGGGTCAGACGAATTTGGGAGGCGGCTATGACCGTACAGCTCATTTTCCGGCGCCTGGCCTTGGCGCAGGGTCTCGGAATTGCCCTGATCTTTGTTGCCTCGCCGGGCCTGTGCGCAGTTTGGGCTTTAGGCAGCCGGAAAGTGCCGCGGCGGCCGGTGGTAGAAGCGGCGCCTGTGACACGACGGATCGCCGGGGCAAACATTGAGGAAAGGGCAGCAAAAGCGGGGGAGGGGCCCGCAAGCCCTGAGACAAACGCGCCGGCTCGTTCGGTGGGCCGTACTTTGCCTGACCGGTCCGGGGTCCTGCCCGCTGAGCGGTAGACTCCTTTCGTGCTGAATGAGTTTTGGAATGTTGCCTCTCAGTTTTACAAAGCCTTGGTGTTTGGTGCCGTGGGGCTCATCGCCGCTGGCCTCGTTATCAGCGTCCTGGGCAATGTCATGCAGAATCAGGGGCTGGCTTTCGCTTCTTTGCCGGTCATCGGAACTGGTTTGGTTCTATATGCGGCAGGAGTGGCGGTACGAGGGCACCAGGTCCGCAAGATGATCAGGTAACGGGTACCGCCGTCGGCTCAGCACTGGCACGGGAGGTCCCGGCTGAATTGTGGCACCACGGCATGGTCCCAAAACCTTCACGGCCCCTCCGCCCCTGCTGTCGTAAAAGTTTTCATGAGCCGGACGCTCTGCTCGGACGTCTCCGGAGAGTTGAAAGCCCACCGGTACTTTCCTCGTGGTCCACGACTTCCAGGAAGCACCGCGCCTGAGGGTCATAGGACTTGGCGGCCAGGCCGATACTTGACCACGTTCTGTCAGGACTGATGTCGATGCACCGTCGAAGCCGGCGGGGTGGAGGTTTGAACTGATCGCGATGGGACGGTTGGCGAGCGTGGAGGACCTGCCCAGGCACAGCAAGGGGGGCAACAGTGAGTGGGGACGCTGCATCGGGCTGCGAGTCTTGATAGCAACAGCCCCCTAGACACGCCCCCAGGCTCCACAAGACTGTCAGTACCCGGGAGCACCATGGAGCTATGACGGCTCCAACTGTTGAGGCGGCGATCCATGAACTGATGGATCTTGCCTGGAATCTTGTCTATGACCTGCTCCAGGAGCGGGGCCTGCTCGGTGACGGGTTGTTCGTCGAGGAGTACACCGGGATCCATTCCTGGGTGGAAGACCTCACCCGATACACCGTCGTTCACTCCCGGGAGGTTGCGGTTCTGTTCGTGGACACCCGGCCCATGGACGCCATTGCCTTCCACCGTAACCTCCTGGGCGCCGAAGACCCGAAGAGCTTCTTCAGCCTTCCTGGGTAGTCTCTGGCTGGGAGGCCGGGGCGCACAAAAAGGTGCCGTGCCCCGGTTCAGCGGCGTGCGGCAGCTTTTGGATCCGTCACCACGAGTGGGCGACGTCCACGATCAGCCGGGAGCCTGACCCTGGTCCCTCGAGGGTGAAGGCCCTGAAGGGCAGTCGGGCACGGACGCCCAGGCCGATGCTGGTGGAACCTTCGAAGCTGTTCGCATAGACGACTTGCCTGAAGGTCTGGTAGCTGGCCACGTTGGACAGCTCGGCCTTCGCGGCCGGGTTGTAGGTGACGTTGCCGTTCTGGTCAGAGGAGGGTGCGTTCACGACGATCTGCAGGCGTGCGTTGCCGTAGACCGGGATCGTGAAGCCGGTTCCGTCCTGGATGATCTCGGGGACGTACCGGACTGTGTAGCCCTTGGTGGGGCCGTTGAGGTCGACCACCATCCGGTCGAAGCAGGGTTGCTGCCCTGTCCGGACGTTGGTGACGGATGCTGAGCTCATCTCGGGCGCGGTCTTGTCCTGAGATCCCCATGCGAGCCCGCAATAGGAGGCTGCCGAGGCGGGCCCCGGAGCCACGATGCCCAGCCCAACGGCCGCCAGAAGCGCCGTGAGCCAGAGTAGGAGTTTTTTCATTGGGGTGCCATTCAGAGAGGTGGAGCGGGTGAATAGCTCAAGACTAGGGAGTGCCAGACCCCGGAAACGAGGGCTGTTGCCGCTTCGGGGTACAACCGTAAGGAACGCTGCAGCCGGGTCACGCGCCAGTAAATTCCGGGGCTATTTGTCGGCCGTCTTAACCGTTTCGGTGCCGTTTTCTGTACCCGGCCGTAATGCTGGTAACGACGCCGGGACAGGACAAAACCCCGAATAAGCGTGATTCCGGGGCCTGAAGGGTAACTCGTTCGTACTCGCGGTTGAGCAGTCAGTGCAACCGCGGCGCAGGTGCTCCTTCGCCTTGTGGACGCGGAGCTAATCCGACGCTCTGCGTCCCCTGGCGGCATCATTCCTCCCGCGCCACACCCCAGCAGTGAGGAACCCTGTCCGGAAGCCGGCTAGAACCACCTGCTGCCCCAAGGACGTGGCAGCAGGTGCTGTCGGCCCCGAGCAGGGAGGGCCGCCGCCGTGGGCCGGTTCCAGTGGTTGGGGGGGGCCGGCCCATGGTCGTCACTGTGAGGACACGCTCCCTGTAGCTCCGGACGGATACCTCATCACAGCGGCGCCGCAGTGTGCGGCCTGGGCAGCAAGATTTGGTCACTGGGCTGCCTGTCCGGCCGGTCCAGGATCCATGAACTGTCCTGGGTTGGCCGCGGCTTGGTTCGCCGCAGCTTCCGTACCAGGAGGGCGAAAGGCAGCAACAGCAGCTGCAGGATCCCGGCCGCTATCAGTAGCAGCACAAAGAGGACGAGGTACGGCAGGTAGATGACGAAGATGCCGACTAGGACGGCAAGGTATCCCATGCTGAATCCGAAGATCGTTTCGGCGTTCAACGGTTGCTCCCAAGAGTTATCCGGAGTGGTGGGTGGTGCCGCTGCCTCGTGCCGGGGGGCGCAGCCTTCGAGGGCGTCCAGCAGCGCGGTTTCGGTGACTACGGGCCCGCCATGGCCTCACATGGTGGCTCATCCCTCCCGTGGCCGAGGCGACCAGCGTTGACCCGTTGCGTCTGCGGCGAAGATGGAGGACGGCAATGGCGGTCAGGCCGATCCAGGCAAATGCCGCACCGAGGACAAGGAGCACTGCTGGAAGCGTGTCCACTGCGACACTTCTCCTAGGAAGGGTTCGGCTGTTGGCCCGGTCGGCACGGGTCATTGATGGTGCGGGCATTTGCCCAGGCTGAACCGCGGAGTTCAGAGGTGCGCAGGGGAGGCGCGCGTCTGCTCCTGAAGGGCAGACGTGTCCTGGAGTTGGGGTATTTGGGGGCTGTCACAGCGGTCTCCGGATGAGCTGATTCCGGGCCTGCCGCCGGACTTAGTTGAGGTATAGCGCGGGGTCCGGCCGTAGTCAATAGCGGCGGTCCCTGCCTCTGCGCCGGCTCACGGAAACCAGCCCAAGCATCGTCACCGTCTACATCATGGCACCACCTAAGGAACTGTCCAGAATCTTTTTGGGCGTCAGGGCGGCGGGAGGTTGATCAAATTCTCGAAAAATACCGGCTTGATGAACCCGCGGGCACGGAATTGGCCAGACGGTCCGGCCAATTCATATCCGGCTGCCGACCGGGCAGATCCGCCGCATCAACACCCCATAATGACCACCAGTGCAGTCTAGGGGCTTCTTCCCGGAAGCCCCTACGTGGACCGAATCAGGTCAAGCAGAGCCGGCAGCCTTGTGACGCCATCTTCTGCCATGAAGTGTCCTGCTCCCGGGTAGACCTGCAGACGTGCCCTTAGACGTCTGGCCAGGTCATCGGATGCTTCCGGCGGCACGAAAGGATCCGTGTCGGAGCGAAGTACTGTTCGTTCCCGAATGCTCGTAGCCACCCGCTCAACGGCAACGTCAGTTGCGAGGAAACCATTGAGTTCCGGCAATGCTTCCAATGGTTCAGTGAACCCGGCGACCAACACGAGACCACCCAGCTCCCAGGGTTCCGGCAGTGTCTCAAGTACCCGTAGGACGGTGACCACGCCGAGGGAATGTGCCACAACCACTGTTGTCGCATCCGGCACTCCTAGTGCCGTGCTGACCGCGTCCTCCCAGGCTGCTTTGCCAGGATCGTCCGGGTCGGGGAGAGGAACGACTGTGACTCCTATGTCTTCAGCTTCGAGGGCGCTTTGAAGCCAGGGGAACCAGTTTGCATCCGGAGACGATTGATATCCGTGGACGATGACGACGCGCTGGACGGGTCGAACCGGGACATTACTGGCGGGGTCGTTCATAGGCAAAGACTATAGAGGGTTCAGCTGGCATCCCGGTCATACGAGGGAGAATAGCGCCACCGTACGCCCGCGTCGCATGGGCGCCCCGGGTTTAGATTGCGCTGTTTTCCATTCGGACGCTGACGGTACACGACCTAACGCCTTAAGTCGTGACCGTAATGCCATTGGCGTGGTCACGGAATGCATCTGCTGACAGGGCGAAGGATCCCAGTCCTCGTCTTTAGTGCCCGACCCGGCGGTGATCGGAACCGAGGAATTAGCCTTGGTTTCGAGACCCGCTGTCAGTCTGCATTGCACCAGAAACGGGACGGAACTCCCATGTGTACGACCCGTCAGCTTTCAGGCTCATGCGCAGGTTGCCCCATGTGTCGCTGAACTTCTTCTGTACAAAGGCCGGGTTCGACACGAACGGCCGGGTACCGATCCCGCCAGTGGACACCTGGAACTGCTGCATCCCGTCCTCGACACACTGGTCCGCGTTGTTCACCGGGCAGGTCCGCTCGTAGTTGTGTGAGCCGCCCGAGAGTATGACCTTGACCCGGTTGGCCCAATACATGTCAATCCATGGCTTCAGGAAGGTGGGCCGGGGTTTGGACGTGTCACTGGTGAAATACGGATCGTGGGCCACGACCGCCAGGTTCTTACCGGCTGCCTTGGCCGCCTTCAGACCGGCGTCCATTTCAGCGGTCATCGCCTGCGCCCGCGAGGAGTTGTACTTCCACGTGGCCGTAGGCGCGACGAGGAAGTACCAGTTTCCCTTCTCGAATGAGTACCATTCAAGGGCATCCTGGAACCGTCCCAGATCAGTGCTCGTCGCGCTCTTGGTCGTGGACACGCACTGGCCGTCCATGTACTTGTCCAGGTCGTCAGTCACTCCGGGCTGAACGTCGTGGGTAGGCCCGGCGCTCCAGTATGTTTTGGCCTTGGCCGGACCCCACAACTTGTCATAGGCCGTGAGGGCCGCACAGGTGCCAAGGTCGTACTGGTAATCGCCCAGGCCGAGGAAGTTGTCCAGCGAACCGTCGTTGAGACCGGCGATGATGCTGGCCGCGTTCTTACCACTATGCGACGAGGTTGAGGTGTTCCCCGAGGGATTTATGTCACCCAGGGCGGCGAACTCAAACGAGTCACCGGCTGGCGGTGGTGGGGGAGGCGGAGTAGCACCGGGTGCCGTAGTAGGCGTGGCTGATGCTGATGTGGCTGCCGGCGCCGCCGTCGTTACTGTCGGTTGAGGTGAAGGGGCCGAGCAGCCGGCCAGGAAGATTGCCGCCACCCCAAGGTCGAGCAACTGTTTACGCATAAGTCACATGATAAGGACATCGCGCGGCGATGCCTATGCGACCTCTCCCAGAGACGTTGTGCGCGCAGCTCGTTTGCTGGCGCGTAGGGAAGCGAATGAGTTCTCCGCGCGCCATGGCGTGCCCGGTCAGGGTCGAGGGAGTGCCCTGAGACCTTCTAACGCCAGCCACGGTGTCCGGAACAGAACCTTTGGACTGTGGAGTCCGGGCTTCGCGTCCTTGTATCAGCCGGCCACCACCCTTGATGTCGTATCATGTGCGTCCTCGAGGATCATTTCGGCGGCCTTTTCCGCGATCATTATCGTGGGAGCCTGCGTGTTCGAACTGACGAGACGCGGCATGATCGAGGAGTCAACGACGCGTAATCCCTCAAGCCCATGGACCTTCAACCGCGGCGAGACGACCGAATCCTCTTTGGTTCCCATGGCGCAGGTGCCGACCGGATGGTACGAAGTGCGTCCGTAGGAGCGTACGAAATTCACGTATTCGTCGCGGGTTTTAACCGGGGTACCGTCGCCCATGCGCTCCGCTCGAATGAACGGAGCCATCGACGACTGCTCCATAATCTGTCGGCTCTGCTGCACGCCGGCGATGGCCATCTCGACGTCGTAGTCATCGGCCAGGTAGTTCGGATCGATGAGCGGTGCTTTTGCCGGGTCAGAGGACGCGACACGGACTGTCCCCCGGCTCCGGGGCCGTACAAAGTACGAGTTCAACGTTGCACCGAATCCGGGCCGCAGGGTTGGGCAGCCTACCTCCGCCCGCGCCGCCGGCAGGAAGTGGAACTGCAGGTCCGGCGTCTTCTCGTTCTTGTTCCCATAACTGAATCCGCCTGCCTCGACGACGGTTGAGGCGAACGGTCCGGAATGGAGGGTGAGGTACTCGAGACCGGCCATAATCGCTGCCGGGCTCACCCGGTTGAGCCGGTCCAGGCTGTGGTAGTCGGTGAGTTCGAAAATGACGTCGACAGCGCAGTGGTCCTGCAGGTTCTTACCGACACCTGGCAGGGGATGTATGGTGTCGATGCCGGCGGCGGCGAGGTCCGGCGAGTTACCGATACCCGAAAGCTGCAGCAGTTTGGGCGAACCGAAGGCGCCGCTCGCGACGATCACTTCGCGCTTGGCGCTGTACGTTCGTGCGCTGCCGCCTTCGAGCGCCCGAACCCCGACAGCTCGGCCATTCTTGATGATTACTTTCGAGACGATCACGTTAGTGCGAACCGTGAGGTTACGCCGCTTGCGGGCGGGTTTCAGGTAAGCGACGGCCGCGCTGCACCGGCGGCCGTTCTTCGTGGTCGTCTGGTAGAAACCGACGCCGTACTGCTCGGCACCATTGAAGTCGCTGTTGTAGGGCAACCCGAACTCGTGGCCCGCTTGCACGAAGGCCGCCGAGAGCTTGTGCGGATGTACAAGGTCAGATACTCCGAGCGGCCCCTGGGTTCCGTGGTGGGGTGCCGAGAGCCGGCTGTTCGACTCTGAGCGTACGAAGTACTGGGACACCTCGTCGGCGGACCAACCTTCGCATCCGTAGTCCGTGACCCACCCGTCGTAGTCCTCGGCCACGCCGCGAGTAAAAACCTGGGAGTTGATAGATCCACCGCCGCCGAGCACATGGCCTTGGCGGAGCGGAATACGACGGCCATTGCCGTGCTTCTGCGGGATGCTGGCATAGCCCCACTGATGCGGCCCGGTACTAAGTTTCGGAAAGCCGGCGGGCATGTGGATGAACAAATTGCGGTCGGTTCCGCCCGCCTCTAGCAGGAGGACGCTAACCGTGGGGTCTTCACTGAGCCTGCCGGCCAAGACACAGCCGCCGGTGCCGCCCCCGGCAATTACGTAGTCATATGCGCCGTCGTAGAACATCGAACCCCTCGGCTCATCGCTAACTGCACCGTAGCTTGAAGCATTCAGTAGAGTCTCTGGTCCCGCGGGGGATGATGTCAACCCCACGCGTTGACTCATCAAAGATGCCCGCGTAGCGGTATTCGAGGAATCATCTGAGAATGCCCGCGTAGCGGCGTGTCCGCCGGGGGTGGCGTCCGCCGTTTCGGCAGTGTGAGCCATGGAGCTTTCGATGAGTGAACGCAGGGCTGTCACCAAGGCGATTGCCACCCGCTATGCCCGCTCGGATCGGGCTGCGAAGAAGCAGGTGCTGGACGAGTTGTGCGCGACGACGGGATGGCATCGGGACCATGCCCGGAAGGCGTTGCGGCTGGCGCTGGTGCTCAGGCCCGTCCGGCCGCCGGCGCCGCGGTCTCCGCTGTACGGGGAGGCGGTGATCGAGGCGTTGCGGTTCTGCTGGGCGGTGCAGGGGACCCCGTGCGGGCGATTGCTCGCGGCCGCCCTGCCGGACTTGGTGCCGCGCCTGCGCCGGTTCAAAGAGTTGCAGATCGACGATGCCACGGCGGCGCAGTTGCTGCGCATCGCACCGGCGACCATTGACCGCCGGCTCAAGGCGGACCGGGTAAAACTTGATCCCCGGGGCCGGTCCCACACCAAGCCGGGAACACTGCTGAAGGACTCCATTCCAATGCGGACCTGGGCCGAGTGGGACGACGCGGTGCCGGGGTTCGTGGAGATCGATCTGGTCGGCCACGAGGGCGGCAACAGCAGGGGCGAATTCTGCTTCACGCTGGACATCACCGACATTGCCACCGGCTGGACCGAGACCAGGTCGGTCAGGAACAAGGCGCAGAAATGGGTGTTTGCCGCCATCAAAGACGCGACCGCCGCGTTCCCGTTCCCGATCCTCGGCATCGATTCCGATAACGGCTCAGAGTTCATCAACTGGGAGCTGCTGACCTGGTGCAAGCAGGAGAACCTGACGTTCACCCGGTCCCGATCGGGGAACAAGAATGACGGGGCGCATGTGGAACAGAAAAACTGGCACATCGTCCGTCAGACCGTCGGCTACCACCGTTACGACACCGCCGGCCGAGCTGGACTTGCTGAACCAGATCTGGGCGCTTCAGCGGCTGCTGACGAATCATTTCGGGCCGCAGCAAAAGCTCCTGGCGAAGGTCCGGACCGGCGCGAAAATCAGCAAGACCTACGACCAACCCGCAACTCCGTTTCAACGCGTCCTGGCCGCTACCGGCACCGTCTCCCGGGACGTGCAGGCACGGCTGCGGCGGGAGAACAAACCCCTGAACCCTGCAGCCATCCAGCGTCAGATCCAGGCACTAAACGCCGGACTCCTGGCGCTGACCAGCGCGAAACAGGGCACCAAAGCCCAGCCCGCTATCCGGGCAAAACCAAATGATTTCCGCGAAATAACGAAGGCGGGCATCTTGACATGATTCCTCGGGCCCCCGGTTTTCTATCACAAAATTCGGACTGCAGGTGAAGGCGGTCCTCTTGTCCTCACTCGCGCGTATTCCTGTCTACCTTTTCCTTGGTCCTCAGTGCCGCCCCGTGCCCATCGCGATCGCCAAGAGGGCGCTGCGGCTACGCAGACCTGATGTGCGGGGGGAGTTCCACGGTGGCGGGGTCGAGTTCGGGCCTGGCGCGCAGGAACTTGAGAGGGTGCCGGAAGGCCTGACCGGACCACGCGACGTCGGCGGCGACTTCGGACGACGAAGGGTTCGACAAGCGTGAGTTTCACAGGGCCCCTATCTTTGCTGAACCTGTTCAGCGCCGTTTCGGTGATCTCCTCGGGCCACGGGTGGCCAGGCTCTGCCGGAAACAGATATGGGGCCAGTTCACGCGCAACGCGGGTGGAGAGCGGCATGGAGCGCCCAACGATGCGCAGCTTCCCCTCCACCGGCAGGCCGGCGACGATCGCCTGAGCTTGGGACAAGGACTCAATGACCGCCCCACAGACAACATCCGTATTGAACCACTGAGCAGACAAGCCCTGACCGCACGCTGGAACCCAGGCCGTTGAAGCCATGGCCAAACACCTCGAAGCACAGGACAACGGCTCAGAATAGGCCACTCACGGCACCCGACCCGCTGTGCCCCGGACAAAGCACGGGGATAGTAAAGCCGTGACCTGGAAACCCATCGCAGGAGCGATCTCCGGTGTCCGGCGCACGACTATAGCCGTACCGCGCCTCACTCGGAGCCGATGTCCTTTGGGTGCTGAGTACTTCTCTTCTTAGCTGGCTGTTCCGGGGGTTTCGTTATCCCCGGAACAGACAAAGCCAGCCACAGCGTGTGCGCTTACGGCGTTGGTATACGTGGTCTTAGTCGTTGTCGTTATCACCGCTGGTGTTGATGCTTCCGTTCACACCTGCCGGGAAGAAACCGCCCGAGGTGACCTCCTCCGAATCCAGGTAGGCGATGTTCAGCACTTGGGCCGCGGTCCGGCTGAAGGCCAGGCCGTTCGCGTCAGTGGGAACGAGGTTGGCCATAGCTGATGTGGCGATGCCCTGATCCAGATCCGTTGTCCCGTCCAGGCTGTCCCGGGCATCCGAAATCTTCTGCACCGTGGTGTAAATCGCAGGCGTCTCGACCCCCAGGGCGTAGAGGGTCGTACGGATGATCCCTGCGTGGTAGGCCTCCACAGCCAACAACCCGGCGGCGGCTTCAAGGTACGTCTTGTTCCTGATCAGCGGGGCCGCGCCCTTGTAGGCCGTCACGCCGACGTCTTCGAAGATGAACGCCCCGAAGAGGAAGTTCACTTCGTTGGCGTAGACATCGAACTTATCGTGGGCACCGATCAGCCCTGCAGCCCTGGCGGCGGCGGTGAAGCTGTCGTCGAGACTGATTTTCGGCCGTGACACCGCCGCAGCTCCCAGGGCGCTGCGCAGGAACGCGACGTGGGTTTTTTCGTCCGCGGCAATTTCCTCGGCATACTTTTTGATCAGGGGGCTCTTGAAGTGCACCGCGCGCCCACCGATGACCGGGCCGCGTTTCCCCGTGCCGGTGGTCATGCTGTCCGGCAAGCCCATGCCCGTGACAGCGCGGAGATAAAACTCGGCCTCCAGGTATTCCAGATTCAGGGCGAAGTTCAGGATCGCCCCGTCACTGGGCGCACCGGCCTCCTCCCCGGCAACGGCAGGCGACGCGGCCGCTGACGCGGCGACGAACGCCGCCCCGGCAGTCATACCGCTCAAGCCCGCGGCACGGAAAAACCGTCGACGGTCCACCGCGTTTTCGGCACTCCGGGAAATAGCATCAACAATGAAACGCTGTTCAAACATGAAAATTCTCCTGCCATTCACATGTAATGGCGGGGGCAGGACAAACTCCTATAGCGCACCCCAGCGCTGCGACGCCCTCGTCGCCACAGCCACAACGGCCATGATGACTGTCAGGGTACCCGCCCCGGCAACGATGCGGAAGAGAATCAACCCACCCCACCCGAAGAGGGTGGACCCTATTCCGGCATCCGCCCCGCCTCCCGGGGTAAACCGCCCTACGGCCGGTAGGGCGGGCATCGGGCGGCCCGTGCAGGGATTTTCACCGGTGAAGGCGCAGGGGGCAGCCCCGGGCCGGATGGTTTTTTCAGAAGAAAGCTCTTGAGGCTGCGGATGATTTCCTTCTTGGTGCGTCCCCTGGCCTGTTCGTTAGGCTTGTTGCCGGAGCTTCGCCGGCGGTGGCTTTCTTCAACACCGATTTCGTACCAGAGAATTGCTCTCGGATCTGGCGCGGGAGTATCGAGGTTTCGGTAGAGAGAATCCAGCAGCTGGGCCAGTTCTTCATCTGACAAGCTGGAGGTGACGCGTCCGGCCCCTTCGGGTCGCAAATCATCGCGAAGAGCCACGGGTCTGTCATCATCGCCCGATGCTTCTGCGGTGCGTCACGGTTGTCCTGCCGCCGTTCGAGCTCGCACTCCTACATCCGGCCGGCGGTAAGGTCAGCGTCGGAATTAGGATCGGCGCCGCTGTTGTCCTGCATGCTTAGCGGGGGTGCGGGTTCTTCCCGGGACGCTTGGATGGAGCGCCACACGGCTGCACCGGCTCCCGCCAGGGCCGCGAGGCCGCCGATCCACCACCATGCCTTCGACACGGAACGCCCGGCCCGGACAGGAATGGGGGCAGCGGCTTTCGGGCCAACATGCTTCAGCTGTTCCTGGACGCGGGGAGTAAGCGTCTCGACCCCGCCAGCAAGTTCCTCCGCCAACCGGCGCAATAGCGCTTGGACGCGCGGGGAGGCAGTTTCAATGCCTGTATCAAGCCCAGCCACCGCTCTTTGAACGGCGGCCTGAACTCCAGGGGTGGCCCATTCCCTGCCTTTGGCCAAATGACTCATGAGGTTTTCGGAGAGCCGATGAACGTGCCCGGGCTTAGCCTTGATCCACCGATCTGCTTGGGCGGCTGATCTGAAGTCGGTTTCGGGGGTCTTTCGGGCTGAGGGCATGGTGGGGTGTCGGGCCTCGCTGCCTTTCGTTGTTCCACTGTTGGTCCTGGTTGAGCCGTGGGGCTGGGTGGAGTGGGTGTTCAGGCGGTTTGAGGCGGCGGATAGATGTGGTTGAACAAGCTTTGCCACGGTATTTGCCAGGGCCAGGACACGGGTAGGTGGAGACGGACGCGCCGGGCGCTGGAAGCGATCCTGGCGGGGATGTGGATGAGTTTTCGGCGGATCGTGCCGGTCCTGGCCTTGCCGAGGGGTCCGGCGGCGAGGATCCCGGCGGTGCGGGTGAGGTTGTAGGCCATGACCGCGGCGACCAGCGAGGAAACCGGCCCCGGGCAGGGATCTTCGATCCGGGCACAGGTGCTGGTCACCGTGCCCGTGTTCTCCCTGCTGGGCCTGACCGACGAACCGGCGATGCTGGACGGGTCCGGACCTATCCCGGCGTCGATGGCACGGAACCTCGTCGGTGACGGGGCGGGCTCGTTTTACCGGGTGCTGGTGGATCCGCGGGACGGGGCTCCGCTGGAGATCGGCCGCACCAGCTACCGGCTGACCAAAGCGATGCGGAACTGGCTGCGGCTGCGGGACGGCAAGTGCCCGTTCCCCGGCTGCAACAACAACTCCCTGGACAACGAAGCAGACCACATCCTCGCCTGGCACAAAGGCGGCACCACCGGCATATCCAACCTCGGCCAACCCTGCCCGAAACACCACAAGCTCCGGCACATCAGCGGCTGGAAACCAACACCAACCACCACAACCGAACCACCCGGCTGGACCTCACCCACGGGCCGGCACTACAAAAGCGAACACCAGGACTGGGAACCACCACACTGGCCCGGAAGCATTGGAGAATCAGCCATGCCCAGCACTTATGGCTGCCCTGCTGAAGACGCTCTATTTCTGGAGCCCCCACTGGAGGAACCTCCGGGTGACAACTTCCTGGATCCGGACGATCTTCCGGCTGAGGACCCTCTTTGGGAAGACTTCTATGCCGCGCCGATCGTTTTGCCCCGAGACCCCTTCAGGGACTGGGAGTTGGCACTGACCTAGCAGAGCTTTTGGTGCAGCGTGCCCCGGGGCTAAGCGCAGCAACGCTGGATGAGGCCGTCAAACTTTCCCCGGCGCACGCAGGCAGCTAGATTCATCAGCAAGATGACTAATTCACGCGCGCCCATCAATGCAACGGCTTATTGGACCACAACCCGGGATCACGGCGAGCTCCGGTCGGAGGAGCTGGCGGCACCCGGTCCCGGCGAAGCGCTGGTCCGGGCCCTCTACTCCGGCATCAGCAAGGGCACCGAGATGGTGGTCCACCATGGCTTGGTCCCGCCGCGCGTCGCCAAGGAGATGCGGGCCCCGCATCAGGAGGGCCAGTTCCCGGGGCCAGTGAAGTTCGGCTACCTGTCGGTGGGAGTCGTGGAGAAGGGGCCGGCAGAGTGGATAGGCCAGCGGGTGTTCTGCCTGAATCCGCACCAGGACCGATACGTGCTGCCCCTTGATGCCCTCACCAAAATTCCCGACGGCGTCCCCTCGCAACGTGCTGTCCTCACCGGAACGGTGGAAACGGCAGTGAATGCCCTGTGGGAGGCCGGCCCGCGGCTGGGAGACAGAGTAGCCGTGGTGGGTGCCGGCCTGGTGGGCGGCATGGTTGCCACCCTGCTGAGGACATTCCCACTGCAGCGGCTTCAGCTCGTAGACGTGGACCCGGGGCGGAAGCAGCTGGCGGACGCCCTTGGCGTCGAATTCACCCACCCGGATGACGCCCTGGATGACTGCGACGTGGTGTTCCACTGCTCGGCATCCCAGGAAGGCCTAGAGCGCAGCCTCCAGCTCGCCGGCGATGAAGGCGACGTGATCGAAATGTCCTGGTACGCCAACCGGGAAGTCACACTGCCGCTGGGCGAGGACTTCCACGCCCGCCGGCTCTCAATCCGCGCGAGCCAGGTAGGAGTGGTGGCACGTGCCCGGCGCCACCGCAGGACCAATACCGACCGCCTGGACCTCGCCGTATCCCTGCTGACCGATCCGGTGTTCGACGCGTTTGTGACAGGTTCGTCGCCGTTCACCGAACTGCCCGACATTGTTCAGGGGCTCGCTGACGGCACGCTGGATGCGCTGTGCCATGTCATCGAATACCCCCAAGCCGAAAACCCGCAAGCCGAAGACCGGCAAGACCAGTACCCCGAAGATCAGCACGCCCAGGAACCTAACCGCGAAGAGCAGAGGTAGCCCATTGTTCAGCCTGACCGTCCGACGCCACTTCATGATCGCCCACAGCCTTCCGCGGGAGGCTTTCGGCCCCGCCCAGGCCCTGCACGGGGCCACCTTCGTCGCGGAGGTGGCCTTCCGCCGTCGGACGCTCAATGAAGACGCCATCGTGCTGGACATCGGCGCCGCCGGCACCATCATTGAGGAGGTGCTGGCGGGCTTGAACTACCGCAACCTGGACGAGCACCCTGACTTCCAGGGAAAGCTCAGCACCACCGAGGCGCTTGCTGAGTACGTCGCCCAGTCGGTTGCCAGCAAGATCAAGGACACAGACGACGGCCGCGAACTTGCGGGCATCGACGTCACCCTGCGCGAAAATCCGGACGCCTGGGCCACCTACTCGCTGGACCTCTCCGCCGCCTGACTATGCGCCCCATCCGGCTCCTCGTTCCTGCCAACATCCGGCACAACTCCGGCGGCAACGTGTACAACGCGCGCCTGGTGCAGGCCCTGCGGGCCCTGGGCGTGGACGTGGATGTGCTGGCAGTTGAAGGCTCCTGGCCGGAGTCCACTGCAAAAGAACAACGGCGGCTGGGCAGCTTGCTGGGCGCTTGGGAGCCGGAGGGGCACCACGGGTCCGTCGTGACCCTGGTGGACGGGCTGATTGCCATGGGTGCGCCGGACGAACTGGAGTTCGCGGCCAAAGCCCGGCAGGAGACCTGGGTGCTTGTGCACATGCCGGCCCCGTCGCGCCACGAGCTGGAGGCACGGGCCCTGCGGGCGGCATCGGGAGTGATCTGTACCAGCAGTTGGGCGTCCACCACCCTCGAAGCCCGCCACGGCCTTTCCGGGCTTCGGGTGGCCCTGCCCGGTACGGAGCCCGCACCCGTGGCCCAGGGATCCATTCCGCCGCACATCATCACCGTAGCCGCGCTCCTCCCGAACAAGGACCAGTTGCTGGCCGTAGAAGCACTGGCACGGATCCAGGAACTCGACTGGACAGCATCACTGGTGGGATCTGACCAGGCGGACCCGGAATACGCAGCCATCGTACGGGCCGCGGTCGCCGCACACGGCCTGGAAAACCGGGTGCGGCTAACGGGTGAGCTGAAAGGCCGGGCGCTCGAGGACGAATGGAACCGCGCAGACCTGAGCGTCCTGGCGTCCCAGGCTGAGGCTTTCGGCATGGTAGTCACGGAGTCGCTCGCCCACGGAATTCCCGTGGTTGTCCGCCAGGGAACAGGCGCCGTCGAAGCCCTGAGTTTTGCCGCGCCTGGAGCGGAGCCTGGAAAGCGGGCGGGCGTTCACCTTCCCGGAACTGCCGTAACTTTTCCGTCCGATACTGACCCTGGAAACCCTGCCCTGCTGGCTGAAATGCTGCGACGCTGGCTGCAGGACGGCGCAACCAGGGACACCTGGCGGGCAGCCGCGCTTGAGACGAGGAACCGCCTGCCGGGGTGGGAGCAGACGGCTGCGCACGTGCTTGACATCCTCGGCGGCTAAAGTTTCCACGCGAATCGGAACACGCACAAGCACCTACAGCCGCGTACGGTGCCCCACAAAAAAGTCACGCAGCAGCCCGCCGCATTCGGCTTCGCGTACGCCCGCGTAGACCTCAACCCAGTGATTCAGCCGGCGCTCGCGCAGCACGTCGAACACGGATCCTGCTGCACCGGCCTTCTCATCCCAGGCGCCGAAAACCACCCGGGGAATCCGTGCAAGGACAATGGCACCGGCACACATCGCGCAGGGCTCGAGGGTCACCACCAGCGTGCAGTCGGCCAGTCGCCAACCATCTCCGCTTCCGCCGTCGGCCAAGCGCAGGTCCCGCAAACGCGCCGCCGCCTCCCGGATCGCAACCACTTCGGCGTGCGCGGTGGGGTCTCCCAGCTCCTCCCGCTGGTTCCGGCCGGAACCCAGCACGGCGCCGTCGGGCCCTATCACCACGGCGCCGATCGGCACGTCCTCCGTGGCAAGGGCACGGCGCGCCTCCGCGAGGGCGAGGCCCATCCAGGCATCATATTTGCTATCTGCGGAGACCATGGCTCAATGATAGTTTCGAAGGATACCCAGAGCCCGTGACGTACATCCGCCGGGAGGCACAATGAGCACCGTCCGAGACCGCATGGACAAGTGGATCAAGCCCTATGCCGCCCTGTGGCTGACGATGATCATCGGCGGCGCGCTGGTGCTCACGATGGCCCTGCTGGGAGCCGAGGTGTACTCGGACGTGGTGGACGAGGAAGGACTGGCAAGCCTCGATATTCCTGCATTGGAATATTCACAATCCTTGCGGAACCCCGAAGTGGACGCCTTCGCTACCGCCTTTACGAACGTAGGCGGCGGGATCGGTATGCCAATCCTGGCAAGCATCCTCACGGCCTGGCTGACATTCCTGAGCCGGACCTGGCGCCCTATCGTACTGGTGGGCGGCGCAGCCCTTGTTTCCACCACGGCCACCACGCTGGGCAAGCGCCTGGTGGGCAGGACCCGCCCGGACCACTCCGAAGCAGTACCGCCTTTCGAGACCACACCATCATTCCCCAGCGGCCACACCCTGAATACAACAGTGGTGGTCGGCGTCCTGGTGTACATCATGTGCCTTCAGTTCCAGATGCTCTGGGCAAGAATCACTGCCATCACCGCCGGGGCAGTGTTCATCATCGCCATGGGCTTGAGCAGGGTGTTCCTGGGGCATCACTGGATGACGGACGTGATGGCGGGATGGTTCCTGGGGCTGGCATGGGTGTGCATGGTGATCCTGGCCCACCGGCTGTTCCACCTGATCCGGAAGCGGGAACATGCCGGCCCGGCACCCACCTTCGAGCACCCGGTCCTCCGCGAGGACCACAGCGGGGACCCGCTCACAAGCAGCGCGGGCACCTCCGGACCGAGCGACGGCGGCTCCCCGCAGGGGACCGGCCGTACCTCCGGAAGGAACGACGGCGGCACCGCGGGAACGTCCGACGGCGGCACGTTCCGTGGGAGCGACGGCGGTTCCCCACGGACGGGTGCAGGAGGCTAAAGGCAGGAAAAGCCCCAGCGGCCGGATGGTAGTTTTGACCCATGCGCACTCTCGTTGTGGACCACCCGCTGGTCGCCCATAAGCTCACTGTCCTGCGGGACAAGAACACCCCGTCCCCGGTCTTCCGGCAGCTGACGGAGGAGCTGGTGACACTCCTTGCCTACGAGGCCACCCGCGAGGTCCGCACCGAACCCGTCACCATCGAAACGCCCGTCAGCACCACCGTAGGTACCGCGTTCACCAAGCCAACCCCGCTGGTGGTCCCCATCCTGCGCGCCGGCTTGGGCATGCTCGAGGGCATGACCAAGCTCGTTCCCACCGCGGAGGTCGGATTCCTGGGGATGGCCCGGGACGAGGAAACCCTGGACATCATCACCTATGCCGAGCGCCTCCCCGAGAACCTCACGGACCGGCAGATCTTCGTCCTGGACCCCATGCTGGCCACCGGCGGAACCCTGCGCGAGGCCATCAAGTTCCTCTTCAAGCGCGGTGCTTCAGACGTGACCTGCATCTGCCTCCTGGCCGCCCCGGAAGGTTTGGCCAAGCTGGAGGAGGAACTCTCCGATGCCAACGTGACCATAGTCCTGGCCTCCATCGACGAAAAGCTCAACGAGAAGTCATACATCGTCCCAGGGTTGGGGGACGCGGGCGATCGCCTTTACGGCATCGCAGGGTAGTCCTCAAGCCTTTTTCATTCCGGCTCCCGCCGTTAGCCTGTGCGGATGGACTGGAAACTCGAACTTGTGTACGTCCCTGTGTCCGACGTGGACCGCGCCAAGGACTTTTACGTCAACAAGGTGGGCTTTAATGCCGACTTTGATGAGCGGCCCACGGACTCCATCCGCTTTGTCCAGCTGACGCCTCCCGGCTCAGCCTGCTCAATCTGTATCGGCGACGGGCTTACGGAGGCGCCTCCCGGTACCGGCTCCAACCTTCAACTGGTGGTCAGCGACATTAATGCCGCGCACCAGCAGCTCAAAAGCAACGGAGTGGACGTCAGCGATGTGGATGTGCAGGACTGGGGCCACTTTGTCTACTTCGCCGATCCCGACGGCAACAGGTGGGCGGTCCAGTACATCCCCGGCCGCGGCGCCTGACAGGCCGTAAGCGGCAACAGGATCCGGGAGGCGCAGCAGTGATCCCACCGGACTCCGCGCCTAAGGCACAATGGGGACCGTGAACGCCTCCACGCCGGCTGCTGTCCGGACCCTGACCTGCCGCGCCGTCCTCTTCGACATGGACGGCACCCTGGTGGACTCCACGGCAGTGGTGGAACAGGTGTGGGGAGAATTCGCGGCGCGTTACGGCCTGGACATCGGGGAAATACTCCGGACGTCGCACGGCGTCCAAGCCGGCGATACCGTCAGGCGTTTCGCACCGCCAGGGGCGGACGTGCTGGCGCTGACGGCGGAACTCGGCGCCATGGAACGCGTCCGGACCGAGGGCATCCTGCCGCTGCCCGGAGCCGCCCGACTGTTGGCCGCTCTGCCTGCGGACGCCGTCGCGCTGGTGACATCAGCTGACCGGGTCCTTGCGGACATCAGGATGGCTGCAGCGGGGCTGGCCATGCCGGCCACCGTGGTGACGGCCGAGCTGGTGACCCGGGGCAAACCGGATCCCGAGGGATACCTGAAGGCCGCTGCCCGTCTTGGCGTGGATCCCTCCGACGCCGTGGTGTTTGAAGACGCTCCCGCCGGCATTGCGGCCGGCGTAGCCGCCGGTATCCCAACCGTAGCCGTGGGGCCGAACACCGGGCCGCTTCCGCCGGGGGTCCTGCACATTCCTGATTTCAATGCCGTCGCCGCCCACGTGGACAAGGACGAGGAAGCCTGGACGGTCATTTCTTTCCGGCTTTGAGCTCCTCCACCACTTTGGCAATCCGCCGCGACCGGGTCTCGGGAGTTTTGGCTTCGCCCAGCGGCTCCACGTACCGCCGCTGGGCGCTGTAGCTCAGGGTCGCATAGAACTCCTGCGCCGCCGGCTCCGCAGCCATTGCAGCGGCAAGGTCCTCAGGGACCTCAACAATCCGGGGTTGTGTGTCCAGTTCCACGTCGACGTCAACGGTGTCTCCGGCTTCGACACCAACAAACTCCCTGTTGGCTGCGCTCAGCGATATCAGGTTTTGCCCGCCCATCACTGCGATGCTGCTGCGATAGCTTTTGCCGTTGATGCTGACCACCACAGGCGGCCGCTTGCCGGCTCCCAGCTCCGAAACAACCTGCTCCGGGACTACGATGCCGGTTTTATTGCCGCTGCCTTGGATGGTGGTGGTGAACTTCATGGACCACAGTATGCCGGGCGGGCCCCGGTCCTTGAAAGTGCGGGAGCCAGTGTGCGGGAGCCAGCAGGCGCGGGACCCAGACGTGCGCGGCTGTTTAAAACGCCGCCCGCGTGTTGCAGTTCCGGATGTGCCAGGACTGCTTAGTACCAGTTATTCGACAGGTGGAAGTTCAGCGCACCACACGGGGACTGGTAACGCTCCTGGATGTAATTCAGGCCCCAGTTGATCTGCGTGCGGTAGTTGGTGAGGTAGTCCGGGCCGGCGCTGGCCATCTTCTCGGCGGGCAGGGACTGCACGATGCCGTAGGCGCCGCTGCTCGGGTTGGTGGCCGTGGTGGTCCAGTCCGATTCCTTGTCCCACAGGGTTACCAGGCACTGCATCTGGTCAGGAGCCCAGCCGTAGTTCGCCAGCTGGCCAGCGGCGTACGCCTGGGCGCCGGCGGGATCGTTGACCGCGACGACGGGTGCAGGCTCGGGCGCTGGAGCCGGAGCGGGCTCAGGGGCAGGAGCAGGTGCAGGGGCAGGAGCAGGCTCAGGAGCGGGTGCCGGTGCAGGTTCGGGAGCCGGCGCAGGGGCGGGCTCGGCCGCCTGCGGGGCTACAGCTATCTCCGGAGCGGCGGGCTCAGGCGCGGGATTGGAGGTAATCTCGCTCTTCTCGATGCTGAGGTTCGACTGCGCCTGGGCGGCCTGCGTTTCAGTGGCCGCTACACGGATGCTTGTTTCTGTAGCCTGTCCCGCAGCTCCCACTCCAACGAGGAGTGCGCAGGATGCGGCAATCACGGCCGCGCGCTTGCCGAAAGAAGAGATTTTGCCGGTTTCCGGTCCAGCGTGCGGTGCGGAATCGTTTTTCGGACGTGGTTTTACCAGGTTTTTGAACATGATGGATCGCCTCTCACACCTGCGGAGTTAGCTGTCGGGTTCGGATGAGGGCATCCGGCCACACGGAAAGTTCACGTGCTGGCTTAACCCCAAGGGCAATCAGTGCCCGGGACGGTGGGTCCCCCGCCTCTGCCTATGTTCAAAGGGAATCCGGGAAGTGGCAGAGCTTGGCGTCATCCGGATATGCGGCTCGAACACGAACTGCACCCAATCGACGGTACAGGAATGCAGCGCGTAAGTCACATTTTGGTAACAGAGATCACGACGGCGGCGCGTCGCCTTGCTGCCAACCTCACCTCAAGGGGAGATGTAAGGCGAACTCTGTGCGCCCGGATTGTGATGTCACCGTTACCCTTCCGCCGTGGGCCTCCATGATGGATTCCACGATGGACAACCCGAGGCCGCTGGTGCCTTCGGCCGCTGCAGCCCCCGCCCCATCTCCCGTGCCCTTCCGGGCCGCGTCTGCGCGGGCGAAGCGCGAAAAAACATGGTCCACAAACTCCGCCGGGATCCCGCCGCCGTCGTCCGTTACCGTTATCAACGCGGCACCTCCAGCCGTCTTTCCGACGCCGGTAACAACAGTGGTGCCGGCAGGGGTGTGTTTGCGCGCGTTGGAGAGCAGGTTCATCAGCACCTGGCGCAGCTGGGAGGCGTCACCGGTGACCACCACGGGCTCATCCGGAAGTTCCAGCCGCCAGGTGTGGCCCGGTGCCATCACCTTTTCATCACTGACGCTTTCCACCACCAACTGCGTAAGGTCCACCTCGCTGAGCTTCAACGGCTGGCCCTCATCGAGCCGGGCCAGCAGCAGCAGGTCTTCCACCAAAGCGGTCATCCGCTCTGACTGGCTCTGCACACGGGCAAGGGACTTTTGGCCGTCGGGGGTGAAGGCCTCCGTCATCCTCATCAATTCGGTGTAGCCGCGGATGGCGGTCAGGGGAGTACGCAGCTCGTGCGAGGCATCGGCCACAAACTGCCGCACCTTTGTTTCGCTCATCTGCCGCGCCTGCAGCGCGCTCGCCACGTTATCCCGTCTCCTTTTCACCCCGTGACCGACGCTGCCTACTTCCGTTCCCGGATTGGAGTTCGACGGCGGCACGCGCACCGCGAGTGCCACCTCGCCGGCGTCCAGGGGAAGCTGCGAAACCCGGGTGGCAACCTCCGACAGCTGCTCAAGAGGTTTCATGGTGCGTCGGATCAGGACCGTGCCCACTAATCCGATCAAGAGCAACCCGCCAAGCGAGACGACCACAAAGGTCCACACGAGGGAGGCAAGCGTGCTTTCTTTGGCAGCGAGGGGGAGCCCGGTGACCAGGACATCACCGAAGTTCGTTTTCACCGCTACCAGCCGGTAGGCACCGTTTGAGAGGCTACGGTCCACGGGCTCCGTGTCTGTCGCCAGCGCCAGCAGCGTCTGCTTGTCCTCGGCGGACAGTGCAGAACGCGTGGTGTCCGAGGTGAGGAATCCACCACTGTTCACCTGGCCGTTGAGGATGCGGGCGTTCATGGTTCCCACGCTTTGGCCGCGGGCGTCCAGGGGATCCCTTCCATTGAAGCCGCCCATGGGAGGGCGGCCCGGATTGTTGGACCGGTCTGCAGCCTGGCTCAGCTGTTCATCCAGCTGGCGGGTCAGGAACGCATCCATGGAAGCATAGCTGGCAACGCCCACGGCACCGCAGATGGCGATGAGCAGGGCCATGGCCAGGAGGATGAGGCGGGTACGCAAGTGCCAGGTGCCGGGTTTGAGCAAGCTCCGGCGATGGGGATGGGCTGCCTGTTGTGACGCCATGGTGCGCTTACTCTGCAGGCTTGATGACGTACCCTGCGCCGCGCACGGTGTGGATCATGGGCGGGTGAACTGCGTCCACCTTCTTGCGCAGGTAGGAGATATAAAGCTCCACAATGTTGGCCTGGCCGCCGAAGTCGTAGTCCCACACGCGGTCCAGGATCTGCGCCTTGCTGATGACGCGCTTGGGATTCTCCATGAGGTAGCGGAGCAGCTCGAACTGCGTGGCCGTGAGCTGGAGCTCCGCCCCGGCCCGGGTCACTTCCCGGGTATCAACGTTGAGGACAAGGTCTCCTACCACCAATTCGGCCGTGTCCATAGCGGCAACTCCGGAGCGCTGCACCAGGCGGTGCAGCCGAAGCAGGACTTCCTCCATGCTGAACGGTTTGGTGACATAGTCGTCGCCACCGGCCGCCAGTCCCACGATCCGGTCCTGGACCGCGTCCTTGGCAGTGAGGAAGAGAGCGGGTACCTCGGGCGTGAACGTGCGGATCCTTCCCAGCAGCTCGACGCCGTCGAACCCTGGGAGCATCACATCAAGGACCAGAACATCAGGACGGAAATCCTTGGCCAGTTTCACTGCTTCCGGGCCGTCCGCCGCCACCGCCACCGACCAGCCGGCCATGCGCAGGCCCATGCTCATCAGCTCCGAAAGGCTTGGCTCGTCGTCGACCACCAAGGCACGGATGGGGGAGCCGTCCGGGTGGGAAAGCTCGGGGAGGTTGTTGGTCATGGAGTGCGAAGTGGCCATGGAACAACTCTCCGATCAGTCGTTGAGCCGGAGCTATGGGCTTCCTGTGCCTCAGCTGTGAATACCAGCCTAGCCAGCCGGGCAGGTATTGGCGGGCGGCGGAAAGGGTGGCAGCTGCCCGGCCAGCGGCGGTCAACGGGAAGCTGGACAGCCAGGTGCCCTGCAGAGGTGGCCTTACAGCGGAGGGAGTGCGATTTTTTCTTCTCCGGTTCCGGCTCCCACTGGACAGGTGGGGCGCAATTTCGGCATTCCCCGTCCATCTGAAGAAAAGGGCGGCTGCTGGAGCAATGGACGAATTAAGTTCACCATTGGTAGTTTTCCTGCCCCGAAAGCGGGACAATGATCAGCAATCTGACCATTGTCCAGAATCGTGATCTGTGCCACATCAAGCGCTTTTGTCTCATAATGCGGACGGAAGCGTCCATTGTTACTTGCAAGTTCGCATTGTTACGCTGCACACTTCCATTGTGAACAAGAACTCAACAGCACCTGCAGCCGCAGACTATTGGCCCAGCACATCCGCTGCTGCCGACATGCGCTGTTGTCGAATGTACGCCTGATCTTCCCACCCCTCGAAGTTCGTCGGCATACGCCCCCAGCCCAGCGTCGGGCGTCCCTCCCCAGTTTCATTGCGGGGAACCCAGCATTCGAGCCGCGATGACGGCCATTCACATTGAGGTAAGCAATCCATGTCAGTTGCATCCGGATACGTCCACATTTCTGTCCGTAACGCCGCCAAGGGTGGCCAGCCTTCCGGCCTCCGCCCCGGCTTCGGCCCACGCACGGCGCTCGCTCCCGCCACGTCCGGAAGCAGCTTTCCCGGCTCGGGATACGGCCCCCAGGGTTATAACCCCAACTCCTACGGCCAGCTCCGCGCCGTTCCGCCAGCCGAGTCGGCGCCGGTCACTGCTCCCACTCCGGTAGTTGCCGGGCCCAACCAGGTCCGCCCCGTAGCCAGTGACACCGTCGCCCGTGGATTCGTTCTCTACATGGGGATCGACGAGGAAACCGCAGCTGCCGCAGGTACCTCCATCGCCAAGCTCGCCCAGGAGATTCGCGCTTACGCCCAGTCCCTGGTATCGGGAGCCGAAAGCTACGCCGCCGTCGCCGTCGCCCCTGCGGGCACGCCGGGCTCAGCACTCGACGTCGTCCGCTCCACCTTCGGTGACCCCACGGTCAACACCCGCCAGCGCACCGAAAGCCCGCGGCCGCAGCAGCCCCAGGAGCCGCGCCCCTCCGGCGTCCTGATCGACCTTGCACGCCGCGAAGTGCACCTGGACGGTGAATCCCTGAACCTGACTTTCAAGGAATTTGAACTCCTCAACTACCTCGTGGAAAACGGCACGCGCACTGTTGGCCGCGACGAACTGCTCGAGGGCCTGTGGCGCAACGCCGAAGAGGTGCCCAACGAGCGCACCATCGACGTCCACATCCGCCGCCTCCGGTCCAAGCTTGGCCGCCTCGCCAACACCGTGCGCACCGTGCGCGGCCAGGGCTACCGGTTCTACGAGCACCCCGAGGTTGTTGTCTGGGCCGCTCCGGAGTACTCGATCTAGCACTCGTCAGGCACGCAGGAGGCCTGTGGGCCGTGCCTTAGGCTTGGGCCATGAGCCAGCACCATCTTCGACGCCTTGTGATCATGCGCCACGCCAAGGCCGATTGGCCCGGTGGCGTGGCTGACCACGAGCGGCCGCTGGAAGAGCGGGGCCACCGGGAAGCGCCCCTTGCAGGACGCTGGCTGCTCAAGCACAACATCGTGCCTGACTTCATCCTGTGCTCAAGTGCCCTGAGGACCCGCCAGACCTGCACGTGGGTATGTTCTGAACTGGGGGACAAGGCGCCCACGCCCAAGCTCGAAGACGGCCTCTACGCTTCCTCCGCCCTGCGCATGCTTACCGTGGTCAATCACGTGCCCGATACCGTTACCACGCTGATGCTGATAGCGCACCTGCCAGGGGTACAGGACCTTGCCATGCACCTCGCCTCACGCGATTCCGACCACGATGCCTACATGGACGCCGCAACGAGGTATCCCACCAACGCGCTCACCGTCCTCGAAACGGAAAAGTCCTGGGCTGAGCTGGACGGACAGGATGCACGGATCACCAAATTCAAGGTGCCGCGGGCGCATTAGCGCAAGCTATTTCCTTGTTGCTGGGCGGCCCTGAGGCAGCTTTGCGGAACTTTGCTTTGTGGCACTTTGCCTGGCGGCGCCCTGCCTCGCCGGGCCTTGTCCCTGGGATGACTGTCTCTGGGATGACTGTCCCTGGGACGCCTGCCGGGCGGACGACGTCGGCTGCCGCACGTGCGCCCGCGCCCCGGACGGGGTGCGCGGCTGCGCTGCGCCGGCCTGCCGAGCCGGAGCCCTCCTCGCGGCGTTGCTGCTGCCGCGCGCAGCGGTCCGGACGCCGGCAGCCCGGGAGGCGCTGCCGTGGGTGCGCCGGCGTCCCGGCCACATGGCCCCCGTGAACAGTGCCGCCAGGGCCGTCAGTGCGGAGAGCGCGGCCAGGAAGAAGTAGTTGTCCGGATCCGAGGTGGGCAACGGGGTGCCAAACAGCGACGACTCGTCGGTGGAGGCCAGCTCCCACGTGCTCAGGAAGGCCAGCGATCCCGCCACGGCGAGGCTCGTGGATAGGCCGGCAACGGCGAGCATAACGAAGCGCCGGCGGCGCAGGACCTCGATGATGCAGGCAAGGTAGGCGAGCCCCAGCACGCCGAGGAAAGCCATGAATACGGGCTCCGCCAGCGTCATGCCTGTCAGGACCAGCAGGCCGGCAGCCACGGTGCCGGTGATGACCGCAAATTTTCCGCTGTTCCCCATGTGCCGCATGTCCACCATCATCCCTGAGGAGCGGGCTGCTGGATCACGTAGCCGCGCATGATGGCCATGATTGCTGCAACGCTTTGGTCACGGGTGCGCTCCGGGTTGTAGGTCTGCCGGTCAAGCCCCACCACAAAGCACGCTCCAAAAATGGCTGTTTCCAGGCTGCCCCGCGCAACGGAGGGATCCACAGGGTAGGCCTTGGCAACGTTTTCCACCGCTTCACTGATGACCGCCAGGAGCTCTGCCCGCAGGAGCGTAAAGGTCCCCTGCCATTCGCTGGGGGTACGCCAGTTCTCGCTCACCCAGAGCCGGGCGAAGGACGGGTACTCGGCCATGAAGTCCATGGCCTGGCCAATCATCGCCTCCATTGCCAGCAAGGGATCCTGGCCCGTCCCGCCGTCCGGCGCCCCCAGCAAACGGGCCTTGAGGATATCCACGCCATGCCGCAGCAGCTGCGCGATGAGGTCCGACTTGCTGCCGAAATTGTAGTAAACCGTCCCCTTGGAAACGCCTGCAGCAGCTGCAATCTCGTCAACGGTCACACCGGCAGCACCACGCTCGCCGATCAGCTCCATGGAAGCGTCAAAGAGCCTCTGCCGCGTGGCAGTCGTCCGGGCAGGGCGGAGTTTTTTCGCTGGTTCCGCGAGTCTCATACTGCAATTTCCGGTTTCAGCGTCTTGAGCGTCCAGTATTTTCCCTTGCGCACGGCCAGGGTGGACATCGCCAATCCCAGCGCCGTGTACCCCGCAAGTCCCAGCACGGTGGGGATGATCATGGAGAGGTCGGCCCCGTAAATCAGGTGCCTCATCCCTGTCACCACATACCCCATGGGCAGGATCTGGTGCACCAGGTGAAGGGGTTGTGGCGTGGTCTGCCAGGGGAAGGTGCCACCGGAAGAAACCAGCTGAAGGACCAGCAGGATCAGGACCACGAGTTTTCCGGGTGAGCCCAGCAGTGCCACGATTCCCTGGATGAGGGCACTGAAAGCCATGGCTGCGGCCAGCATAAAAAGCCACATCAGGACGGGATGGGCGGCGTCCAGGCCCAGGGCCAGGTTGACCACCAGGGTGAGGAGGGTGGCCTGCACCACCGAGACGGCCAGGAAGGGCAACCATCCTCCCACCGCGATTTTCCAGGAGCGCGCGTTGGATGCCAGCGCCCGCTGCGTGAGGGGCCGCATGGCCTGGACCAGCATAAAGATGCCGATCCACAAAGCGAGGGTGAGGAAGAACGGTGCCAGCCCGGCGCCGTAGGACCCGGCCTTAGCCTGTGAAACGTTGCTGACCGCCACCGGATCTGCGATGACCCGCGAGAGGTTGCTCTTCTGGGCGTCGTCCGGATTCGGAACCTGTCCTGCACCGCTGCCAATCTCCTCGGCCAAGGTTCGGGAACCCTCTGCGGCCGTACCCGCGCCTTCCTCGAGCTGCGCGGCGCCGGCGTCGAGCTTGCGCGCCCCGTCCGCCAGGGCTGCAGTGCCATCCACGGCTGACTGTTCCCCGGTGGCAAGCGTCGCCGCGCCAGTGTGCAGCTGGTCAGCACCTCCGGATGCCTGTGTAATGGCTTCTTTCAGGGCCGGGGTTCCGGCAGCCAATTGTGCCGCGCCTACGCTGACGGCATCGGCTCCGTCTGCCAGCTGTTGGATTTGCGCGGCGTCGGCCTGGAATTGTGTTTTGGCAGCTGTCACCGGATTGGAGGCGGCCACGGAGTCGAAGTCGGCCAGGATGCTGTCCGCTTGGGCCTGGGTGAGGACGCCGGAAGCGATCAGCCTGTTGTTCGACTCCACCACTCGGGTGCGAAGTCCCTGGTCAGCAGCCTCCAGTTGGGCAGCGGCGTCCTGGACCTTGGTGTTCAACTGGGCGTTTCCGGCAGCCACTTGCGCGGCACCCGCTGCCAGTGTCCGGGAATCCCCGGGCAACGTTGCTGTCTTGTCCTTCAGCACGGAGAGCCCGCTGCTCAATTGGCCGGCGCCGTCGGTCAGCTGGTTGGCGCCGTCGCGCAGCTTGAGCTGGCCCGCGTAAAGCTCATCAGCTCCGCTACTCAGGCCTGCGGTCCCCTCCTGAAGGGCCGCACTCCCGTCCCTCAGGGTGGCCACGCCGTCTGCAAGGCGACCGGCGCCGTCGGACGCCTTGACCATCTGCGTATGGATGGTGCCGAATCCGGTAAGCAACTGGTTGGCGGTTTCTTCTCCCACGTCGGCAGCAACGGTGCTGTGTACGGAGGTGGTCAGCTTGTCCACGATGGTGCTCAGCAGATAGTTGTTGGCATCATTCGTGGTGACGTTGAGCATGGCTTGGCTGGCGGAGTCAAAGCTGCCGGGGGATACGAGGTGGGCGGAAAAGTCCTCCGGTATTTTCAGTGCGAAGGCGTACTTGCCGCTGGCGACGCCCTCATCCGCCTCGTCTCCGCCGGCCACCGAGATCCAGTGGAAGACATTGCCCTCCACCAGGCTGTCCGCTACTTCCCTGCCCGCCTGCAGTTCAGAGCCGTCGCCGGCGGTGGCACCGGTGTCCTCCACCACCAGCGCGGCGTCGATCTGGTCCAGGTTGCCGTACGGATCCCAGTTGGCGTAGAGGTAGACGGCGCCGTACAGCAGCGGGACCATGGTCAGCGCGAGGATGGTCAGCTTCGGCAGCAGCCCGCCCGTCATCCGCTTGAGTTCAGAGCGGGCCAGCCGCAGTACAGTCACTTCGCATCCTCGGTTTCGAGTTCGAGTTCGTCGGTAGCCACCGGGCTTTCCGCTCCAGCCTCCGCCTCGGCAACATGTTCGCTGGGCACAGCGTTGCCAATCGCAGCGATCGCTCCGGACCACGACGGCGGAGGGGCAGCTACCGTCGCAACGACAGCCAGCGGCCGCCCGGCGTCGGATGCCAGCTGCTCCAGGCGCGGCAGCCAGCTGCCGGGATCGCTACTGTGCCGGTCCGGTGAGTCCACCACCAGCAAGTCCGTATGCGGGTTGGCCAAAGCAAGCGCCGTCAGGAGTTCCAGCCGGCGGGAAGGATCCAGCTGCTCAGTCCACAGGTGGGCGATGTCCTCAAAGCGGTTGACCTTGAGCCACGGACTGCTGAGAAGGGCACCCCGGTAGCGGCGGGGGATGAGGGCCAGGTCCTCCGTCACGAGGTCGCGCACGCTCAGGTGCGGTTCAGGCTCGTTGACGCCGGGGGCATCAACCAGTGCGCTGGCCGTGCGGAGTGCCTTGATTCCGCTTTGGCCGTCCCAGCTGACGGAGCCCCCATCGGCTTTCATCCGGCCGCTGAGCACAAGGGCCAGCGCAGTCCGCTGATCCTGCCGGTCCCCGCAGGCAAGTACCAGCTCCCCGCGGCGTGCATGGAGGGAGGTCGCAGGGAGCAGGGGATCCCGGCGGCCGCGGACATGGAGCTGCTGGGCCAGAAGCAAGGGTGCCTTTCACAGTGGTGGTCTTGCACCCAGTCTATTCAAACTGACTAGTCAGTTCAAATAGAACCCGTTAGAGCCCGTACTTCTTAGAGCCCGTACTTCTCCAGGAGGCGCAGCCAGACTTCGCTGATGGTGGGGTAGGAGGGTACTGCATGCCACAGCCGGTCCAGCGGCACTTCGCCCACTATCGCGATGGTGGCCGCGTGCAGGAGTTCCGCCACGTCCGGCCCGGCGAACGTGGCTCCCAGGAGAACCCTGCGGTCCTCGTCAACCACGAGTTGCGCCCACCCCTCGTAGTTCTCCGAGTGCAGGGAAGATCCTGCTACCTGGATGGCAAGTTCAACGGAGGAAGCGTTGTAGCCGTCCTTCTGCGCAATGTCCAAGGTGCGCCCGACGGTGGCCAGCTCCGGGTCGGTGAAGACAACACTGGGTACAGCATGCTCGTTGGCAGTTTGCGCGAAGCGGCTCCAGTCCCTGGCGGCGCCTGCCAATTCCCCCTTGGCCCGGGCGGCGATGGCGTCTCCGGTGGCGCGGGCCTCGTACTTTCCCTGGTGCGTGTAGAGGTTCTTGCCGGCGGCGTCACCCACTGCATAAAGCCAGGGCTCTCCGCCGGAGGCTCCCTCCACTACCCCCGAATTGTCCGTGCGAAGGGTGAGATGCCCCTCCTGGTCGGGCTCGAAGCCCACGCTCTCCAGCCCCAGGCCTTCCAAGGCGGGGTGCCGGCCTGTGGCCACGAGGACCTTTTCGGCGGTCACGCTGGAACCGTCTGCCAGTTGCAGGCTCAGCGTTCCGTCGTCGTTCTCGCTGATGCTTTCCGTCGTGGTGTTGAGCCGGATCTCCACGCCGTCGGCACGGAGCCCGGCCGCGACCAGGTTTGCCGCCTCCGACGGGAAGGCCCGGAGCAGTCCGCTGCGTGCCACGAGCGTCACCGTAGAACCCAGCCGGGCATAGGCCTGCGCCAGTTCTGCCCCGGCGACTCCGCCCCCCAGTACAGCAAGCCGTGGCGGAACTTCCTTGGCTGAGGTGGCCTCCCGGGTGCCCCATACCTGCACGTCCTCGAGTCCCTCGATCGGGGGAGTGTTGGGTGCTGAACCAGTGGCCAGGACTACCGCATGACGCGCGTGAAGCTGGTACTGGTTGCCGTCGAGCCCGGCGACTTCAACGGACTTGGGCCCCGTCAGCCACGCGTGCCCCCGGACCAGTTCGATGCCTGTGTCCTCCACCCACTTGACCTGCCCGTCGTCCTGCCAGTTGGACGCCATGTAGTCCCGGCGCTTGAGGACGGCCGCGGCATCCAGGGTCCGCGTCACCGCTTCCTTGGCTCCGGGTGCGGTCTGGGCTCCGTGGAGGGCCGTGCCGGGGCGAAGCAGGGCTTTTGAAGGCATGCATGCCCAGTAGGAACACTCGCCGCCCACCAGCTCCGCTTCCACCAGTACGGCCGTGAGGCCGCCCTGCACCGCCCTGTCAGCTACGTTTTCCCCCACGGCGCCGGCGCCGATCACCACAACATCAAATTCACGCGAAATCGCCTCGGGCATCATGGGGAAAGCCTACGCCCGGGATCCCGGCCTGCTGCTGGAGGGGGAATCCGCCACGTGGGCACTTTCGTGGCGCAAAACAAAAGGTCCGCACCGGCGAACCGGTGCGGACCTTATCTGTGCGCCCAAAGGGATTCGAACCCCTGACCTTCTGTTCCGTAGACAGACGCTCTATCCAGCTGAGCTATGGGCGCATCTCGTGTCCCGGAAGAAGAACCGCTCTCCCTGAACCTCGAATTACTTTACGCGAGGGTTGGCCACGATGCCAAATCGAGAGGCGTGTAATCTCGGCGACTAGACCGGTATAGGTGACCTTCGTCACTTAATCCTCTGATTTGCGTCCCAAATTCCTTGATTTCCCGCGGAAACGCATTTCTGTTGCGCCAAATGCTCAGCATACGTCCCAAAAACTCCGGTGGTCCGGACCATAGCATTTAGCTCACACCGATGAACCCGAGGAAGGGAACCGAAATGGGCGATCTGGCGCAAAAGCCGCTGCTTGAGAATGCACCCACTACACATGCCGGTCTGCTGGCATGGGTCGAAGAGGTTGCTGAGCTTACGCAGCCGGACCGGATCTACTGGGTTGACGGCTCCGAAGAGGAGAACACCCGCCTTACCGACGAGCTGGTCGCGGCAGGAACCCTCAGGCGCCTGAACCAGGACCTCTTCCCTAATTCCTTCGCCGCTTTCTCCGATCCCGCTGACGTGGCACGCGTGGAGGAGCAGACCTTCATTTGCTCCGAGAAGGAGCACGACGCCGGGTTCACGAACAATTGGATGGCGCCGGCCGAGATGAAGGACAAGCTTCGCGGCCTGTTCGCCGGGTCCATGCGGGGCCGGACCATGTACGTCATTCCATTCGTTATGGGCCACCTCGACGCCGAGGACCCCAAGTTCGGCGTCGAGATCACTGACAGCGCCTACGTTGTCGCTTCCATGCGCATCATGGCCCGGATCGGTACCGATGTCCTGAACCGCATCACCGAAACCAACGCGTTCTACGTCCCTGCGCTGCACTCGCTGGGTGCCCCGCTGGAGGCCGGCCAGGCAGACGTCCCCTGGCCCTGCAACCCGGACAAGTGGATTGTCCACTTCCCCGAAGAGCGGTCCATCTGGTCCTTCGGTTCGGGTTACGGCGGCAACGCCCTGCTGGGCAAGAAGTGCTACGCCCTGCGCATCGCCTCCGTCATGGCCCGTGACGAGGGTTGGCTGGCCGAGCACATGCTCATCCTCAAGCTCACCTCTCCTGAGCAGAAGACGTACTACGTCTCCGCTGCCTTCCCGTCCGCCTGTGGCAAGACCAACCTTGCCCTGCTGGATCCCACCATCAAGGGCTGGAAGGTGGAAACCCTTGGCGACGACATCACCTGGATGCGGTTCGGCAAGGAAGGCGAACTTCGCGCCGTCAACCCTGAAGCAGGCCTCTTCGGCGTTGCCCCGGGCACGGGCTGGGGCACCAACCCCAATGCCATGAGGGCCATCGCCAAGGGCAACAGCATCTTCACCAACGTGGCACTGACCGACGACGGCGGCGTCTGGTGGGAGGGCATGACCGAGGAAGTTCCCGCCCATCTCACGGACTGGCAGGGCAACTCCTGGACCCCCGACTCCGACAAGCCCGCCGCGCACCCCAACTCGCGCTTCTGCACGCCGATCGACCAGATCGACATGCTCGCCGAGGAGTACCACAGCCCCAACGGTGTTGAGCTTTCCGCCATCCTGTTCGGTGGCCGGCGCAAGACCACCATCCCCTTGGTCACCGAGGCGCGCAGCTGGTCAAACGGCATCTTCATGGGCGCAACGCTGTCTTCCGAAACCACTGCTGCCGCTGCAGGCGCTGTGGGCGTGGTGCGCCGCGACCCCATGGCCATGCTGCCCTTCATCGGCTACGACGCAGGCGACTACCTGAACCACTGGGTCAACCTTTCAGCGAAGGCCAACCCCGAGCGGTTGCCCAAGATCTTCCTGGTCAACTGGTTCCGCCGGAACTCTGAGGGCGGCTTCGCCTGGCCCGGATTCGGCGACAACGCCCGTGTCCTCAAGTGGGCCATCGAGCGCCTCGAGGGTAAGGCGGACGCCGTTGAGACCCCGATTGGCTTCGTGCCCACCGGTGACTCAATCGACCTCGAAGGCCTGGACATGACCCCCGCCCAGGTGGAGGAAGCAGTCAAGGTGGACCCGACGGAGTGGGCAACGGAACTTGCCTCCATCGAGGAATGGTTCGCCAACTTCGGCGGCTCGCTCCCCGACGCACTGCAGTCGGAGCTCGCCAGCCTGAAGTCCCGGCTGGGCTGAACCCCTTAAGTACAACGGCGTCTTAAGTGCGACGGCGGCCCCGCACCTTTCCAACGAAAGGTGCGGGGCCGCCGTCGTCCCCACCGGCCCCCTAGCCTCGCAAGCTCGGCCAGGGAACCCGGCCGGCGTGGGCCCAAGCGTGGGTCCAGGCGTGGGGGCCCACCGATGGTTCAGCCGGCCAGCCAGATGTCCGGGCCGAAGACCTCGTAGTGGATGCGGGTGGCCGGGATGCCGGCGTTGATTGCCTCGTTGCGGATGTTCTTCATAAAGGGCAGCGGGCCGCAGAGGTAGAGGGACGCCTCGGCCGGCAGGTCCACTTCGCGCAGGGACATGAAGCCTTCCTTGGCTCCCGCCTCCGGCTGTTCCAGCCACAGCTGCAGCTCGGCACCGTCCAGGCGCCCGACGTCGTCCGTCATCTGGCTGCGCAGGGCCCAGCTTTCCAGGGAGCTCTCGGCGTGGAGTACCAGCACCTGCCGTTCGGACCCGGAATCAGCCAGGGAACGCAGGATTGATGCGGTGGGCGTGCAGCCGATGCCGGCGGACGCGAGCACCACCGGACCATCGCCATCCTTGAGGGTGATCTCGCCGTACGGATTGGAGATTTCCAGGATGTCTCCCACCTGCACGTTGTTGTGGAGCACGGGCGAGACGTCGCCGCCGTCATCCAGTTTGGTGGTGAAGCTGCGGGTGGTGCCCGCCTCACCCGAAAGGGAGTACTGGCGGACCTGGCGAAGGCCTTCTGGCAGGACTACTTTCACACTGATGTACTGGCCGGGAAGCGCCTGCGTCACGGGCGTTTCGTCGGCTGGCTCGAGGGTGAAGGTCATTGATCCGGCCCCGGCGGGAGTTTTCGCAGCTACCCGCCATGGCGTCCACATCATGCCGTTGGCCTGCCCTGCGTACAGCGCCTTCTCGAGTTTGATCAGCGCGTCCGCCATGAGCCAGTACACCTCTGTCCAGGCTTCCGCGATTTCGGGTGTGATGACCTCTGCCAGGTCTTCCGCAATGGCCGCGAACAGGTGCTCGTGGACTACCTGGTACTGCGGTTCGGTAATGCCCAGGGAGGCGTGCCGGTGCGCGATGCGCGAAAGGACAGTCTCGGGGAGGGTGCCCGGGTTGTTGACGAGGTGCGTGGCAAAGGCCGCAATGCTTCCTGCCAGGGCCTGCTGCTGGTTGCCGGAGCGTTGGTTGGAGCGGCTGAAGAGGCCGTCCAGGAGTTCGGGGTGCGCGGCGAACAGCCGCTGGTAAAACTTGGGCGTAATTTCGCTGATGCGTGAACCAACAAGCGGCAACGTGGCTTCGATGACAGGGCGGGATTTGTCCGAGAGCATAGGAACTCCTGAGGTAGGGACCGGGGCCTTCGTCCGGCCTTCTGAATACCAGCATTGGAAATGCTTGTATTCATATCCCAAGTTCTACATGTTGTAGAAGTTGCGATCAAATCCTGGGAAAAATGTCCTGGCCGTCCCGTTGGGGGGGAGGCAGCTGCGCGGGGCTAAAGCCCGGGCCGCAGTCCGATCAATTCGAAGACGGGGTTCATCTGCCGGGAAGCCGGAAGATCAGCAATTACTACCCCGTCGAGCTCGCGGTAGAAGGCCTCGCGGGCGCGGGACAGGGCAGCGCGGAGCTTGCACTCGTTGATGAGGGGGCAGTTGCCGCTGGGGGCGACACACTCCGCCGCATCCGTTCGGGTGTCGAGTTGCCGAAGAATTTGACCCACGGTGGCACTCCGGCCACCATGGCTTAGCCGGGAACCGCCCGTCCGGCCGCGCTCCACCTCAATCAAACCCAGGTTGCGCAGTTTGGCCATCGCCTTGCTGACATGGTTGTAGGGAGTTCCGACGGTATCGGCAATGTTTTGCGTGGTAAGCAGGGTGCCGCCAGGGGCAGCTGCAAGCACCATGAGGGCGCGCAGGCTCACGTCGGCAAAAGCGTTGATTTTCATGGCGGGAGCCGGTCTAGTCCACCCAGATAACGGGCTCGCTGGCGTCAGCAGCGAGCTCGCCGAACTCCCACGTCCGGGTGACGGCGTCGGCGGAGTAGGGCAAAACGGCGGCGAATACCGGGCCCTCGCGGTGCTCGGTGGCCACATGGATCGCGTCCGAGTCCTCCTCCACGAGCAGAATGTCGCAAACCACCGCCGCGGCGCGAAAGTCCTCCCGGTTCTGGCGCAGCAGGGCGGTGAGGTCACTGATCATGGCATCGGCATCAAAGTCGCCGTCGGAACCTTCCCGGGCATCCGCCGGGGAAACGGCAACCAAGCGGACCTCGCCGTCGTTTTGCACAGTCAGGGCGAAGGGCAGGAAGCCGCCATTGCGCTGAAGCTGCTCCTGTGCGGCGCTGATGCCCGTCCCTAGTAGGTTCTCAAGGTCCGTGGCCGTGCTCTCGGGAACGGTGTCGCGCCAGGACGCTTGCCCGCCTGTACCTGCTTGCGAGCCGAATGCGCTCTCTTCAGCCATGCGTGGACTAGGCCCGGACGATCGACAGGACGCGGTCCCGGATCCGCTCCATTGTGGTGCGGTCCGTAGCCTCAGCGTTGAGCCGGAGGAAAGGCTCGGTATTGGACGGGCGCAGGTTGAACCAGTAGCTGCCGTCGTTGGCGGTGAATGTGCTGCCGTCCATCCCGTCGATGGTGAGGTCTTCGTCGGCAAAAGCCAGGCGGACGCGATCAACTGCTGCCGCCTTGTCCTCCACTTCGGAGTTGATCTCGCCGGACGATACGTAGGGCTCGTACTCGCGGCCCAGTTCCGAAAGCGGACCGTCCTGCTCGCCCAGGGCAGCCAGGACGTGCATTGCCGCCAGCATGCCGGTGTCTGCGTTCCAGAAGTCACGGAAGTAGAAGTGCGCTGAGTGTTCTCCGCCGAACACGGCCCCTTCCTTCGCCATGACTGCCTTGATGAAGGAGTGGCCAACCCGCGTGCGGACAGCCCTGCCGCCGTCGTGTTCCACGAGTTCGGGCACGGCACGCGAAGTGAGGAGGTTGTGGATGATGGTGGGGGTGGCTTCTCCCTGCGCTTTTGCGCGGGCGATCTCCCGGCGGGCAACCATGCCGGTGATGGCCGACGGCGAGACCGGCTCGCCCTTCTCGTCGATGACGAAGCAGCGGTCAGCGTCGCCGTCGAACGCCAGGCCGATGTCCGCACCGTGCTGGAGCACTGCAGCCTGCAGGTCGCGGAGGTTCTCCGGCTCAAGCGGGTTGGCGGGATGGTTGGGGAAGGAGCCATCCAGCTCGAAGTACAGGGGAACGATGTCCAGGGGCAGTTTGGGGAGCAGGGCGTCTCCCAGGACTGCCGGGGTGGTGAGGCCGGCCATACCGTTGCCTGCGTCCACTACCACCTTCAACGGACGTGTTCCGGAGAGGTCCACCAGCTTGCGGAGGTACTCGGAGTAGTCCTTGAGCACGTCGCGGACGCTGACCTGGCCGCGCTTTTCCGCCGCAGGAATGGAACCGGTGTTCAGGTACTGCTCGGCCAGGGCCTGGATATCCTTGAGGCCTGACTCCGAGGAGATGGGCACGGCCCCGGCCTTGGACATTTTGATGCCGTTGTAGCCGGCAGGGTTGTGGCTGGCGGTGAACGTGGCACCGGCACGGTTCAGGTAACCGCAGGCAAAGTACAGTTCGTCAGTGGAAATCAGGTCCAGGAGCTCAACGTCGGCGCCACGGGCGGTTGCGCCGCTGGCGAAAGCCTTGCTGAACTCCGGGGAGGAAGGACGCATGTCGCCGCCCACCAGGATTGTCTGGCCCTGGAGCTGGAGAATGTCCACGAACGCGGCCCCCACGGCTTCAACGATTTCGGCGGTGATGGACTCGCCTACGATGCCCCGGACGTCGTACGCCTTGAAGGATGCCGAAAGGTCGAAAGTCGTTGTCTGTTCGCTAGTCACGGGATTTATCTTACGTGGACGGCGGAAGTGGCTGTTGAGGATGGGTTGGCAAGGGCGCTATGTGACGGCTGTTCCGGCGACCATACGCGTTTTGTAGCCCTGCCGTATCCACAGAGGGGCGGCGTTCGGAGCCGGGTGTCAGGGGCGGCTGGGATACTGAATCAATGGTCGATAACCAGAATTCCACCGCAACCGCAGAGCCAGCCGGAGGCTCTGCCTCCAACTCCGCAACCCACCACCAGGCACTGGAGGTGCTGCGCGAGCTTGTGGGACACCCCGGGGCTGCCTTCCACGAGGGGCAGTTTGAAGCCATTGAAGCGCTGGTCGACGGCGGCAGGCGGGCCCTGGTGGTCCAGCGCACCGGCTGGGGCAAATCGGCCGTCTATTTTGTGGCGTCCCTGCTGTTGCGCCGCCGCGGCGCCGGGCCGACGCTCATTGTTTCGCCGCTGCTGGCCCTGATGCGGGACCAGGTGGCTGCCGCTGCCAGGGCAGGGGTGCGTGCCGTCGCCATCAACTCCGCCAACCAGCTGGAATGGGACGCGGTCCGTGAGCAGCTTGCCACTGACCAGGTGGACGTCCTGCTGGTCTCCCCGGAGCGGCTCACCAACCCGGCCTTCCGGGAAACCCAACTGCCGGAGCTCATCCGGCGCACCGGCCTGCTGGTTATTGACGAGGCCCACTGCATCTCGGACTGGGGCCACGACTTCCGCCCTGACTACCGGCGGATCGCGGACTTGATCACGCAACTGCCGGATAACGTTCCGGTCCTTGCTACCACCGCCACGGCAAACTCCCGGGTGGTGCACGACATCGAAGAGCAGCTTGGAGACGGGGTCCTCACCATCCGCGGTTCCCTGGGGCGTGACTCCCTGCGGATGGGCGTCCTGTCCTTGCCGGACTCGAAGCAGCGGCTGGGCTGGCTCCTGACCCATCTGGCCGACCTGCCCGGAAGCGGCATCATCTATACCTTGACAGTGTCGGCGGCGGAAGACACCGCGCGGCTCCTCGCCGAAGCCGGGCATGACGTACTGGCCTATACCGGCCGCACCGATCCTGCGGACAGGGAGCGCGCCGAGCAGCTGCTAAAGGACAACCAGGTCAAGGCGCTCGTGGCTACTTCTGCCCTCGGCATGGGCTTCGACAAACCTGACTTGGGCTTTGTGGTCCACCTTGGGGCGCCGTCTTCCCCGGTGGCCTACTACCAGCAGGTGGGCCGTGCCGGCCGAGGCGCCGCCAATGCCGATGTCCTGTTGCTTCCCGGCTCGGAGGACCGCGACATCTGGCAGTATTTCGCCACCGCGTCCATGCCCTCCGAAGAGAAGGCAGCGGCCGTCCTCTCTGCCTTGGCGGAAGCGGGCACCGCACTCTCCACGGTGGCCCTGGAAGCGCGGGTTGACCTCCGCCGCACCCCGCTGGAACTGCTGCTTAAAGTCCTGTCCGTTGACGGCGCAGTGGAACGGGTGGGAGGCGGATGGCGGGCCACCGGCCAGCCATGGGTTTACGACGCGGAGCGGTACCGCCGGATCGCTGAGGCGCGCGTGGACGAGCAGGACTCTATGGTGATCTACCAGGACACCGCCGGATGCCGGATGGAATACATCACCTCCGTCCTCGACGACGAAACCGCGCAGGCCTGCGGCCGGTGCGACAACTGCGCAGGGCGCTGGTTCCCGGCAGACATAGCGGAAAACGCCACGGAGGCTGCCGGCCAGACCCTCAGCAGGGCAGGTGGGGTCCTGGAAGCCAGGCTCCAGTGGCCCAGCGGCATGGACCGCCTTGGCGTGCCGGTTAAGGGGAAGCTCAAGCCGGGGGAAGGCCTCGCCGAAGGGCGCGTCCTGGCCAGGCTGACGGACCTTGGCTGGGGTGGCGCCTTGCGCGCGCTGTTTGCGGCCGGCACCGAAGACCAGCCCGTGGATCCGGCCATGCTGCAGGCCTGCGTGCAGGTCTTGCGGGAGTGGGGTACCGGCGACGCCCGCAATCCTGGCTGGAGCGGAGTCGGCCGGCCTGCCGCGATAGTAAGCATTCCGGCGCGGAGCAAGCCCGAGCTGGTGGGTTCCCTGGCCAGGGGAATCTCCGAGATCGGGCGCATTCCCTACCTTGGCGAGATGCAGCTCGCGCATGGTGGTCCCACCGGAGGCCGCGGCGGCAACAGCGCCTACCGGCTGGCCGGCGTGTGGGATCGGCTGGTGGTGGGTCCTGAGCTCCAAGCTGCGCTGGCCGCTGTGCAGGGCCAGCCCGTGATGCTGATCGATGACCTGACAGACAGCCGCTGGACACTCACCGTTGCTGGCCGGGCGCTGAGGCAGGCCGGGGCGGGAGCTGTCCTTCCGTTGGTCCTTGCCCAGGCCGGGTGAGCCCAGACCGGGTGAAACCAGGCGGGGTAAAACCTACGGGGCCCGTTTTCAGCCTGATGAGCCAGGGCAGCGGGCTTGAGGCTGGCTAGGAGTGCGCTTCGGGGAGGGAGGGCCGGTGGTCGGGCACGTGTAACCGACTTCAGGCTCGCATGGCTGGGGGATGGGAACCTATACCCGCTGGGCCTTGCGCTGGCTGACTTCCGCACCGGCATGCCGTGGCAGGAACAGGCTGTCCGCCGTGCTGGCCAGCATCAGCACTGCCATGGCGAGGAAGGCCCCGCGGAAGGGTCCGGCGGCGTCTTCAGGAAAGGTGCCCAGGCCGTCGAAGAGCCGGATCAGTAACGCTCCTACAGCGATGCCTGCGGCAGCGGCCAGTTGGACCAGGGTGGCAGAGACCGTGTTCGCCGAGGTGAGCTGTGCCGGTGCGATATCGGCATACTGAACCGACGCGTAGGCCGAGAAACCGATCGAGCGAAAAGCTCCGCTGCAAACCAGCAGGGCGAAAATCAGCGGCTCGGGCGTCTCCGGCGTGAGCAGGGCGCAAAGCGCGAAGGTGGCCGCAGAGGCAACCGACGCAAAGACGAGCATAGCCTTGAAGCCAAACCGCCGGATCAGGGGAGTAGTAGCGGGCTTGATGCCGATGTTGCCGATGAACACAGCGGCCACCATGGCCCCGGCGTGCAGCGGGGTCCAGCCGAACCCGGCTTGGAACATCAGGGGCAGCAGGAAAGGGACCGAACTGATGGTCAACCGGTAAGCGAACCCGCCGGTTGCCATGGCTCGGGACGTCCGGGTGCTGAAAACCCCGAGGTCAAAGAGCGGATAGCGCGCCCGCCGCATCCACAGCACGGCACAGGCGACAGCAACCGCGCCTGCTCCTGCACTCAGGGCGGCCCAGGGAGCGGGGTGGGTGCTCACCAATTCGAGGCCCACCACCAGGGCCCCCACGCCGAGCGTCATGAGGAACAGCCCCAGCCAGTCCAGCCGCCGCCCCCGGTCGCCTGCCGCTGCCGGGACCAGGCGGAGTGCGGCCAGGAATGCAGCGGCACCCAGCGGGAGGTTGATCAGGAAGATCCAGTGCCAGGACAAATAGGTCGTGAGGGCCCCGCCCACTAACGGAGCGAGGACCGGTGCCAGGAGGCCGGGCCACACAAGGAACGCTGTGGCGCGGAGGAGTTCCGCTTTCGGCGTCCCGCGAAGGACCAAAAGAGTTCCGACGGGAACCATCATGGCCCCGCCAAGCCCCTGCAGGATCCTGCTGAGCGTGAGCGCGGCAAGGTCCTGGCTCAGCGAGCAGGCCAGGGATGCCAGGGTGAAGATCGCGATGGCAAGGCAAAACACGCGCCGGGCCCCGAACCGTTCAGCCAGCCAACCGCTCAGCGGGATGCCCATGGCAACGGTCAGCAGGTACGCCGTCATCGTGATGTTCACGTCTGCGGCGGGAACCCTGAAGTCGTCAGCGATGTTGGGGATGGCCGTGGTGAGGACGGTGCCGTCCAGGAACTCCATAAAGAAGGTCGCGGCCACCAGCAGTGCCAGCCGGGGACTCCAGGCCTGCGTGCTGCCTGGCGTCTCATCCACCGTGTCGCTTGCTGCCATCCGTTCATCATTCCACCGCGGCAGTATCCCGGGATGCATCTGTCCGCACCGCGGACGGGGAGGGCAGCCGGGGCGGCAGGCAGCACCTTCGGCGGGTACGCAAAAGGCCCCGGTCCAGGACCGGGGCCAAACGCGGAGACGGGGGGATTTGAACCCCCGGTGGAGTTGTGCCCCACACTTCATTAGCAGTGAAGCCCATTCGGCCGCTCTGGCACGTCTCCAATTGCTATTCCTAGCCCACCAAGGATACGCAGAACGTGGCACGCAGTGCAAAACGGGCCGCAAGCCCGTTCAAAGTGCCCGCGGGGATCGCCGGCCGGCTACGGACGCGGCACCTGCCCGGCCCGCACCAACCTGATTTCGCGCAGGTTCTCCCAGTCGGGGATCACGTCCGCTGCGCCGTCGGGTGCGAAGCCGAAATGGCCGTAGAAGCCAATCGCGCGCCCGTTCTCAGCAGCCACCCACAGGCTAGCCGCGCTGTCGCCCAATGCTGCCTCCAGGAGCCGGCGCCCCAGTCCCAGCCCCTGGTGCGATGCCAACAGGTACAGTCCCCACAGTTCCAGGTCCCCGGACGAGGCCGGCCCTGATGTATGCCAGGAGTCGCCGGAAGGCGCACGCCGGATACCCGCGAACCCGACGATCACGCCGTCGTCGCAGGCCACCCACGCTTCCGCAGGCTCCGCGCTCTCCAGGAGGTGGCGCCAAAGCGGCAGGCGGTTATCGGGAGTCTGTGACGCCAGGAACCCCTCGGACAGCATGCCGCGGTACGTCTCCTGCCAGCAGCGGGCGTGGACCTCCGCCAGCCGCTCCACGTCAGCCCGCGCGGCCCGCCGCACGGCCAGGGACACCGCTACGCCGTCCCGCCCGCCAGCGCCTTCCACAGGAAGTGCTGGCTTCGGGCCTGCAGCGCTGCCGCCTGCCGGTTGTCGGACGCTCCGGCGTGACCGCCCTCAAGGGCCTCGTGGAACCAGACGTTCGGGATGCCCATGGCCAGCATCCGGGCAGCCATCTTGCGGGCCTGCACCGGTCCCACGCGGTCGTCGGAGGTGGCCGTCCAAATGAACGTCTCCGGGTACTCAACCCCGTCCTTGAGCAGGTGGTACGGCGAAAACGTCCTGATGTACTCCCACTGCTCCGGCACATCCGGGTCACCGTACTCTGCGATCCACGAATGGCCGGCGGACAGCTTGGTGTAGCGGCGCATATCAAGCAGCGGCACCCCGCAGGAGATTGCCCCGAACAGCTCGGGGTACTGCGTGAGCATGTTTCCCACCAGGAGTCCGCCATTGGACCCGCCCACACAGCCCAGCCGCTCCGGCGAGGTGACACCGCGGGAGATCAGGTGCCGGGCCACGGCCGCAAAGTCCTGGTAAGCCTTGTGCCGGTTCTCCTGCAGGGCTGCCCGGTGCCACCCCGGACCGTATTCACCGCCGCCGCGGATGTTGGCCACCACGTACACACCGCCCCTGGAGTGCGATGCTTCCCCATTGGTGCCGGCGGAAGTGAAAGTCCGGCGTTCCAGCCAGGCCCTGCCCACAATGCCGCTGTAGGCCGGAGTGCGGGAAACCTCAAAACCGCCATAGCCGGAGAGCTGGGTGGGGTTCTGCCCGTCCAGCGGGAGGTCGCGGGAAGAGACTTGGAAGTAGGGAACCCGGGTTCCGTCGTCGGAAACGGCGAAGTGCTGCTGCACTTCATAGTTTTCGTCGGCAAAGAACGACGGCGAGGCCTTGACTGTCTCGTGCCGGCTCGCCACCCCGGGCGTCCCCGCTGCGGCGCGCTCCAACGTGCCCCGCACCAGCGTGCTGGGGGTGGTGAAGCCCGTGGCGACGAGCCAGAAGTCGTCACCCGCGCCGCCGTCGGCTTCGTCTTCATCGTCCACTGCGTAGGCGTTGACGTCGTGCAGCGGCGGGCAGGCATCCAGGAGGGTGGACTCCCATGCTCCGTTGGCGTCACCCGTTGGCCGGGACGGGTCGAGAACACGGATCTCGGAGGAAACGTCCTTCAGGAGGTTGAGCAGCAGGAAGTTCCGGGTCCAGCTCCAGGACTGCAGCGAGGTGTAGGCATCCGGGGTGAACAGCACTGCTACGTCGCGCACACCGGCCAGATAGTCCTCAAACCGGGCGGCGAGGAGCGATCCCGCAGGATAGGTTGACCCGTTCAACACCCAATCTTGCTGGGGACGGAACAGCAGCCATTCCCGGTGCGCGCTGACGTTGACGTCGGTGGGGACGTCGATGACCGTCCAGGAACCCTCGCGCAGTACGGAATTGCTCCTGTTGTAGAAGTCGATGTAGTCAACCGCGAAGGTCCTCTCGAACCCCGGTGTGGAGTCGTGGGCCACCACTGCCATCATGTGGTTCTCCGGCACCTCGAACAGGCGGGGCGCTTCAGCCAGCGAGGCGCCGCGCTTAAGGGTGACGGCTGTCCGGGCATAGGACGAAGCCGTCCGCGGAAGCCCCTCTGCGGTGGAGGCCACCAGCAGCGTGTCCGCATCCAGCCACGACACGTTCCCCTTCGCCGTCGGCAGGTCAAAGCCGCCCCGCGCTGGGTCCACGAATATCCGGGATTCCACATCGAACTCCCGGTAGCGGTTGGCGTCACCGCCGTCAGGTGAAAGCGCCAGCAGCGCCAGACGGTAGGGCGCACCTGGTGCAGGGCGGAGGAAGGTTGCCCCGTGGAAGACCCATTCTTCGCCCTCGGCGGCGGACAGGGCATCGACGTCCAGCAGGACATCCCAAACCGGTGAATCAGTACAGTAGCTGTCCCACGTGGTGCGGCGCCACAGGCCCTTGGGGTTCTGCTGGTCCTTCCAGAAGTTGTAATACCAGTCCCCGCGCTTGCCCACCATGGCGATCCTGTCCGTGGAGTCCAGCACCTCAAGGATCTTGCCCTCGAGTTCCACGTAGTCGGCGTCCTCCAGCAGGTCCTCCGTGCGTGAATTCTGTTCCTTCACCCAGGCCAGTTGCTGCTCGCCGTAAATCTCCTCGAGCCAGGCATTCTCGTCAATGGGCTCGGGCGCGATGCCCGAGGGCGCGGTGCCCGAGGGCGCGGTGCCCGAGGGTGCGGTGCCGGTGGTATCGCCGGAGGCGGGCGCTGGATCAGCTGCAGTGGTGGTCATGCGCCCCATCCAAACAACATCCGCGGACGGCTGGCAAGTCAAGCGTTCAGCGCGTACTTTGTTTCAGCCCGTACTCTGGATGCCGTGGAAAAAACGCAGAGCATCCGGACCGCCATTGTTGGGGCGGGTCCCCGGGGCACCAGTGTCCTGGAACGCCTGCTTGCCCGCAGCGCCGCGTTGACAGCGGCCGGCGCGGGCCCGGTGCAGCTCCACATCGATGTCATTGATCCCTATCCGGCAGGTCCGGGCCACGTGTGGCAGCCAGGGCAGTCGCGGCTGTTCCTGATGAACACGCAGTCCTTCTATCCCACGCTGATCCCCGAGGACCCTGCCCTGGCGCCGCCGGTCGCCGGCAGCACCTTCGACCAGTGGCGGGCCCGGCAGCAGAAGGACCCTGCACCGTCCCTGAGCGAAGAAGAATTGGCGGAACTTGCGGTCCTGACCGCCAGCGATTTCCCCAGCCGTGCACTGTATGGCCGGTACCTCCGCAGCACCGTGGAGGAGCTGATGCGGAACGCACCGGACGGCGTCACCATCGACTTCCACGAAACGTCCGCACTGTCGGTGCGCCCCTCAGGAGACGGAACGTTCGACGTCGGCCTGGCCACGGGAGCCACGATCCGCACCGGATCCGTAGTGCTGGCGCTCGGCCACATCCCGTCCCGGCTGAATCCTGAACAGCGTGAGCTGCAGTCCGCGGCCGAGCAGTTGGGCCTTCGGTATTTTCCTCCTGCGGTGCCGGCGGACGTGGACTGGTCCCTGATTCCGTCCGGGGAACCTGTGCTGGTCCGCGGCATGGGACTGAACTTCTTCGACACCATGGGCCAGCTGACCGAGGGCCGCGGCGGCAAGTTCATCAGCAACGAGACGGTGCTCCGTTACGAGCCCTCGGGCCAGGAACCGCGCATCATTGCTGCCTCCCGGCGAGGAACGCCGTATCGGGCCAAAGCCGCGCTGAACGGCTACTACCCGGCATCCGTGACCCTGCGCTACTTCACCGAGGCTGCGCTGGAACGCTTCAACAAGACCGGTATCCGCCCTGCATTCGACCATGATTTCTGGCCCCTCCTGCACCGCGATGCGCTCTGGGCCTACTACTCCACCCTGGTGCGCTCGCAACCCAATGCCGTGCCTGATTCGGCCGCCTTCCTCGAGGCATTGGACGAGGCACTCCACCCGCACGCGCACAGTGCCGCGAACTGGGAAGACAGCGTGGAGAGCGTCCTCGCTGTCCACGTTGGCCCCCGGCACCGGCTGGACCTTCCGGGGCTCGCTGCGCCGCTGGCCGGCCGGTCCTTCGGGTCGCACGCCGAGCTCGACGCCGCCATCGTGGAGTACCTGCTGGACGATGCGCGCCGCTCCGCCCTGGGCGAGGATGACCCGGTGAAGATGGCCATCGGTGCCCTCCACCATGGCCGCGCGGTGCTGAAGACAGCGGTAGCCGACGGCGGCATCACCGATGAATCCTGGGTCGCTGGGCTGCGTGGCTGGTTCGAGTCGTTTGTGGAAGGACTGGCCAGCGGGCCTCCTGCGCTGCGCTCCGAACAGCTCGCGGCGCTGGCGAGGGCAGGAGTGGTCAGTTTCGTGGGGCCCGACCCCAAGTTCGGGGTGGACCGCAGGAATGGTGTCTTCACTGCCTTCTCGCCATGGGTGGACGATGCACCGGTGGCAGCACGGACCATGGTGGAGGCGCTGGCGCCCGGCAACAGAGTCTCCGCCAACGATTCGCCGGTATTGGAGCAGCTGCTGGCCGACGGCCTGGTGCGGCCACGCCTCATGATGTCGGTAGAGGGTGCCCCTGTGCAGTCCACCGGCCTGGATGTTGAGCCGCACCCTTACCGCCCGCTGGCAGCGAACGGTTCCGTGACGGAAGGCCTCTACGTGCTGGGACTTCAGCTCTCCTCCACCCAGTGGGGCACAGCCATCGCGGCCGAAGCCGTGCAGTCCGGCGGGCCGAACTACCGCAGCGGCCAGCGCACACTGCGCGACGCCGACGAGATCGCCGGCGCCATCCTGGGGCTCTAGCAAACCCCAACGCTCTCTCATTTGATGCGCCTTAAACTTCAACGCTCTCTCACTTGACGTGCCCTAAACTTCAACGCTCTCTCACCCAGTTCACTTGGGTGAGAGAGCGTTGAAGGAATACGCGCATTAGCTGAGAGAGCGTTCGGAAAAGACGCGCATCAAGTGAGAGAGCGTTGACGGCGGTTGCCGAAACCGGTCCCTTAGCCCCGCAGGCACACCTGGTACTGGAGCCAGGCTGCAGCGTAGCGTATCCAGCCCAGGACGTCGTACCACTTGGTCGGCTTCGTCGGCGGGGTACACACCGGCTCAACTGGAACGCTTGCCACCGTCACCTCAACAGTGACTGCGGTGCCGGATTCAGGTGCGGTGAGGACAAGGGTTCCTGTGCCGGCAGCGGCGCCCGAGGGAACGGGCAGGCTGACGTTCCCTGCGCCGGCTTCCACGGGCACGGATCCGAGCTGGGTGGCCGTGCCCGCAGAGTCGGTGAACACGGCTGACAGAGTCCTGTTGACCGGGCTGCCGAGCGACGTCAGGTCCAGCTTGGACACTGCCAGCGTGATGGGCTCACCCGGCTTGACCTCACCGGAGGTGGTGTTGGTGACGGCAACGGAGCGGCGGGCAAAGTCAGGCGAGACCGGGCTGCTCCTCTGCAGGTATCCGATCCACGCGTCCCGGTCCACCAGGCCTGAGTCCTTGGTGTTGGACCCTTCAGTGAAAATCCGGAAGTTATCGCCCCCGGTAGCCAGGAAGCTGAACGTACCCACCCGGTAGGACTTGGCCGGATCGAGCGCGGCCCCGTTCACCCGGACGGAGGTGATGCGGTCCCCGGCGGGCCGGGCCGAATCGTAGGTGTAATTCACGTTCCTGGACAGGCCGAGCTGGATGTAGGCGCGGCTGGGCACCGTTCCGTCCGGGTTGGTCTGCCACTGCTGCTCCAGCAGCGTCTTGAACTGGGCGCCGGTCAGGGAAGTGGTCCACAGGTTGTTCACAAACGGGAGCACCGCGTTGGCCTCGGCGTAAGTAATGGTTCCGTCGGGCGCGTAGTACAGCTCGTTCCGGAGTCCGCCGGCATTGACCACACCGATTTCGGCGCCGCCCAATTCCGCCGGCTGCAGCGAATTCAGCAGGGAATCGGCCACCAGGTTGCCCAGGGTGGACTCGCTGCCGCGGTCATCACGTTTGGCAACACCGGCGGCGTCAGTAGTGAAGGCCGTAGTGATGTCCGCCGTGACAGCGCCAACGGGCTGGTTGCCCACGACGGCGGCATCCGCGAGTGCCTTCTTGACGATGGCGTCGACGGCGGCAACCCGCGGGAAGGCGGCGATCAGGTCAGCGGCGGGATCGGTGGTCCGCTTGACGTTGCCGGCCTTGTAAGCCGCTACCTCCTTGGTGGCGGTGTCAACGGTGAGCTGGATCTGCCCCACATTCTCGCCGTAGTTGCCCGTCTGGACGATGGGGCGGGTCTTGCCCTCGCCACCCGGGACCGGGGCGTCCCAGGAGTATTCCTTGTGGGTGTGGCCGGTGAAGATCGCGTCGACGTCTGAGGAGGTCTGGGTGACCAGCTTCGCGAAGGGTCCGCCGGCGGCCACTTCCTCCTCCAAGGTGGCGCCTTCCACAGTTCCCGAACCCGCGCCGTCGTGGTTTTCCACGATGATGACGTCGGCAAGCTTCTCCGACGTGATCCGCGCCGCTGCCCGGTTGATGGCGTCCACCGGGTCGCCGAACTCAAGGTCGGTGATGCCGGCGGGGGTCACCAGGGAGGGAACCTCCCTGGTGACGGTGCCGATGACGGCCACCTTGATCCCGTTCATGTCCAGGACGGTGAACTCGGGGAGGACCGGTTCGGTGGTGCCCTTCTTGTAGACGTTGGCTCCCAGGTAGGGGAACTTCGCATTGGCACCGCCGGCGACGACGCGGTCCTGCAGGTCCGCCCAGCCGCCGTCGAACTCATGGTTGCCTACGGCGGATGCCTGAAGCTCCAGGGCGTTCAGCACGTCGACAGTGGGCTGGTCCTTGGCGACGGCGGACGCAAACAGCGACGCCCCGATATTGTCGCCGGCCGAGAGGAAAGCGGTGGCGCCGGGAGCGGCTGCGGCCCGGAGCTTCTCAATGGTGCCGGCAAACTGGACCGTGTTGGTGTCAATCCTGCCGTGGAAGTCGTTGATCCCCAGGAAATTCAGGTCAACGGTGGCGGGTGCGGACGCCAGGTTCAAGCCCACAATCACAGGGTCGTGGTCGCTGGCGCGGTACTGGTCCGGCGCGTAGTAGTCGGTGACGTTGTTGTTGTAGCGGCTGTACTCCAGGGCTACGGATTCAACCGAGTTGATGTTCCAGATGTCGGCTCCGGTGACCGTGGCGTCTGCTGCCGGGGAAGCCAGGATGTGGTCCAGGGAACCCACCATTCCGCCGAACAGGTAGGAGTGCTTGGCGGTGCCGTCGGCGTTGCGTGCCTTGTCGTCCTGGTTGACGTAGCCCTCCGCCGTGAAGACGTTGATGGGGTCTTCCTTGGCGTACGCGTTGAAGTCGCCGATGAGGAAGACCTTGTCCGTGCCCTTGGACTGCTGCAGGGACTTGGTGAACTCCAGAAGGGACTTCGCCTGGGCTGTACGCGCCAGGTTGGACGCACCTTGTCCCTTGTCCGTGTCCTCCGGAGTGGCAGCGGAGCCCTTGGACTTGAAGTGGTTGGCGATGGCGATGAACTCTGTCCCGGCGCCGCCACCCACTGGCTTGAAGACCTGGGCCAGCGGCTTGCGCGCGCTGGCGAATGCCACGGTGTCGTTGTGGATCATGGACTCACCCACAGGTTCTGCAACTGCCTTTTTATAGATGAAGGCGGTGCGGATCATGTCCTCGTCGCTGAGCGGCGGCGCGTTGGCAGGCGAACGGACGTAGTCCCAGATGCCCGGGGTCTGGACGTTCAGTGCATCCACCAGCTTGGCCAGGGCGTCATCCCGGTTCTTGCCGAACTGGGCGGAATTTTCCATCTCCATCAGCGTGACAACATCCGCGCCGGCCTTGGTGATGGCCGCGACGATCTTGTCCTGCTGCCGTTCGAAGTTCTCAGCGTTGGCGGCGCCGCGGGCATCACAGCCACCGCGGACAGTGATGGGGTTGCCGGCCCGGTCCTCGTAGAACGTGCAACCCGCCAAGGTGTCGCCTGTGGTGGGAAAGTAGTTGAGGACGTTGAAGGAGGCGAGCTTCAGGTTGCCTCCTACCGCGGCGGGAGCTTCAGTGCGGGTGGCACCGAACGTGGCGGGCTGTACCGTGGCCTTGTTGCCCTCCGTCAGGTGTGTCAGTGGCTGGAGCTTCCAGGCATCGTTGGCATAGCCGAGGACCACGTTGGTGGTGAACGTGACGGGGGATCCCACCCGTACCGGTTCAGTAGTGGTCAGGTAGGGCAGGAACTGCGCCTTCGTGGCCGCGTCCCTGAGGAAATTGGTGCTGGAGCCGTCGTCGAGCTTGATGCCCCGGGCGGCATTTTCCGCCACAGTTGCCGTGTGCTCGGCTGAGCCGTAGGGGGCGACGGCGGTGGGCTGGACCAGCGGAGTTGTTCCGCCGGCGAGGCTTATCTCGCCGTACTGGTTCAGGGTGTAGTTGTCCGTCACCGTCAACGGGCCCTGGGGCGCCAGGAGCATGCCTTCCAGGGATTCACGGAAGGTCTCGTTGGCGGGCAGGGTGAAGGTGGTCGCCTTCACTTCGGGTGCAGGGTCTGTCAGCTTGGTGAGCCCTGTCGCTGCCGTGACGTTGAGCTGGGTCATGCCAAAGTACTCGGCCACCGCGCCCGTCACCTGAACGTGGTCTCCGGCCTGGACTGAAGCCGCGGTGGCGGGGGAGTAGACGAAGATCCCGTCCGACGCCGCATGGTTGGTTGCCGTCAGATCCCCGCCGGTTCCCGGGGTCTGCACGTAGTAGCCGTTGAGCCCGCCGGTGGGGAAGACTGCCGTGACCTTGCCCGTGGTGGTCACCGTGGATCCGGTCAGAGGGCTACCGGTGCCCGTGCCCTGGATTTCGGCGATGGTCCGGGTTGAAGGGGTGGGCGTGGGGTCAGGGGTTGGGGCAGGCGTGGGGTCCGGGGCCGAGGTGCCACCCCCCGCCGTCGGGGTAATGCTGGCACTGAGCGAGAAGTCCGCGGAGTTGCTGTTGCTGTCCGCGCCGGCTGCGCGGTTCAGGCTTCTGACGTCGGTGTTGGCGGACGGCGCCGGGGCTGCCTGCGTTTCGAAAGTGTTCGAGGTGCCGTAACCAAGGAGATCGGCCACGCCGGCTGGCTCCACCTGGGAACCGGTGCCCAGCACGACGGCGGTGCGCTGCTTTGCGAGGATGAGCGTCCCGGCGCTGCCCGAGGGGTTGATGCCGGCGGCCACCAGGTCCGCTGCCGGCAGGTCTGCACCGGCAGCGCCACCGTTATTGCTTCCTCCCTGGATGAGGTAATGCCCCCTCGCCGGGATGGAACCGGTCAGTGCAGCCACGCCGGTGGGGGCTGTGATGGCTGAGGCGGCGCGGTACTGAAGCGACCAGCCCTCCAGGGAAACCGGAGCGTCCGAGGAGTTGTACAGCTCAACGAATTTGTTCTTGTAGGCAGCTCCGGCGCTGCCACCGCTGAGATAGGCCTCGTTGATCACAACGGGCGAGGTTCCCGCCGCGGCTGAGACCTCCGCGACAGGGTCGGCAGCAGCAGGAAGCGCCGCAAAGGGGGCTATGAGCCCCGCCGACAGCGCTGTCCCCAGCGCTAATTTCCAAGGTGATTGATGCATCCGCTCTTACTTTCAGAAGGGTCTCCCCGGTAGGGGAGCCGATGGAAGGTGTCCAGGTTTTACGGATGGACGAGGGCCCGGATCCTGCTCCTGGTCAAGTGGTATCCGGCACATCACAACAGCGCTGAATGAACGCAAGGTTGATAGCGCGTGCATTCGGCAGGACGTTCCCCAGCGGAACGTCCTGCCCCGCCGGCCGGCGCCCCAGTAGCCCGGTCCGGTGATGCTGTCAGCAGTGGTTGGGTTGGTGGCCGGAACCGCATGTGCCGGCCATCACAAAAGAATACCGGCCGGCAGTTCTTTTAACATTTTTGCGATCCATGAACCAGGCTTCTGCCTACTGGTCCTGCATAGACCCGGAGGGGCTCGACATAACCTTGAACATGCCGCCCATGGGATCTGCCAGGTGCGCAACCCTGCCGAAGTCGCTGACCGCCCGGCACATCGCCTGCAGGTGCCGGGACAAACGAAGGACCCCTGTCCGCCAGCACGCTGGCGGACAGGGGTCCCAATCGCGGAAGGTAAGAGATTCGAACTCTTGGTACGGGGTTACCGCACACTAGTTTTCAAGACTAGCTCCTTCGGCCGCTCGGACAACCTTCCTCGACTAGTAGTGTTTCATAGGCACTTGCCTGCAACAAAACAGAGACCGGAAGCTGTCCGGTGCACACTGGTTGCAGCCAGTATTCAGTCAGAAACGGGAGTGTTCCATGAAAGCCGTCTACATATCCGAACCGGGCGGCCCGGAAGTACTTGAGGTCCGCGAGGCGGACGCTCCGGTGCCCGGACCCGGGGAGGTGCTGATCGACGTCGTCGCCGCCGGTCTGAACCGCGCGGACGTGCAGCAGCGCAGGGGTTTTTACCCGCCGCCGCCCGGCGCTTCCGAGATTCCGGGGCTGGAGGTTTCCGGCCGAATCGCAGGCTTTGGTCCCGGCGTCAGCAAGCCCTTTTCCCTTGGCGACAAGGTGGTGGCACTGCTGGCCGGCGGCGGCTATGCCCAGCAGGTGGCGGTGCCGGCTGAGCAGGTCCTGCGCGTGCCCGACGGCGTGGACCTGGTCACCGGGGCGTCGCTGCCTGAGGTGGCCGCCACTGTTTACTCCAACCTGGTGATGACTGCCCAGCTCCAGGCCGGCGAGACCGTCCTGATCCACGGTGCCACCGGCGGTATCGGTACCATGGCCATCCAGCTGGCCAAGGCCTTGGGCGCCAAAGTGGCAACGACGGCCGGCACGGACGAAAAGGTGGGGACGGCAAAAGCCTTCCTCGGTGCCGATATCGCGATCAATTACGCCGAAGAGGATTTCCCGGCGAGCCTCCGCGAGCAGAATGGCGGGCGTGGCGCTGACGTGATCCTCGACGTCGTCGGTGCCAAGTACCTGGCGCAGAATGTGGATGCGCTCGCCGACTACGGACGCCTGGTGGTGATTGGCCTGCAGGGCGGCACCAAGGGGGAGCTGGACCTGGGCCAGCTGCTGAAGAAGCGGGCCGCGGTGGTGGCAACGGCGCTAAGGCCACGGCCGGTCGAAGAAAAAGGTGCCATCATGAACGCGGTCCGTGATGCCGTCTGGCCTCTGGTCAGCGATGGCAGGATCCGTCCGCTGGTGGCCAAGACCTTCCCGCTGGACCAGGTCCAGGCCGCGCATAAGTACTTTGACAGCGGCGACCACGTGGGGAAGATTCTCCTGCTCATGTAGGGACGTTGGGGTGGCATAGATACTGAGTATTGCTTCGGCATCCTTCCTGCGTTACGCTCCGACATACGCGGTATGCACGCGCCTTGGGGGAGCGTGCACACCAAAGCATTCAAGCGCAAGGAGCGCCATGTCCATCCGCCACAGCCTCCTCGCCCTGCTCCAGGACCAGCCGCGCTACGGCTACCAGCTGCGGGTCGAGTTCGAAAACCGCACAGGAGCCACCTGGCCGCTGAATATCGGTCAGGTATACACCACGCTGGACCGGCTGGAACGCGACGGCCTCGTCTCCAAGGACGGCGACGACGGCGAGGGCCACGTGATCTACAGCATCACCGACGCCGGCAAAGCCGAGGTGGGGAACTGGTTCGCGGCCCCGGTGGAGCGGAACAACCCGCCGCGCAACGAGCTTGCCATCAAGCTGGCGCTCGCCGTCACCATCCCGGGCGTGGACGTGCAAGGCATCATCCAGGCGCAGCGGGTGGCGTCCATCAGGGCCCTGCAGGACTACACCAAGGCCCGCAGGGACACCGCCACGAGCCAGCGCCCGGGAGACACCGCCTGGCTGCTGGTCATTGATTCCCTGATCTTCCAAACGGAAGCAGAGGTCCGCTGGCTGGATCTTTGTGAAGCCAGGATGGTCCAGCAGGCGCAGGCACGCAGGACGTCCATTGGGGTTACCGAAGCCGCAGCCCCGCTCAGCACGGACAGCCGCCGGTGAGCGTCAAGGGTGCGCAGCAGGTCCTGGAACTTGCCGGGGTGAGCAAAACTTTCGGGGAGGGCGCGACGGCGGTTGCCGCACTTCGCGACGTCGACCTCACCATCGGTGCGGGAGAGTTCGTTGCGGTGATGGGACCGTCCGGGTCCGGCAAGTCCTCCTTGCTGGCGCTCGCCGGGGGACTGGACCGCCCGACGTCGGGCAGTGTCTTTGTTGAGTCCACCCCGCTGGCGGGGTTGGGGCTGAATGACCTGGCGCGCCTCCGGCGCCGCGCCGTCGGCTACGTCTTCCAGGACTTCAACCTCGTCCCCACCCTGACGGCGGCCGAGAACGTGGCGCTGCCGCTGGAACTGGACGGCACGGCATCCCGGAAAGCCCATCGGCAGGCGCTGGACGCGCTGCGGCAGGTGGGAATCCCCGAGTTGGCGGACCGCTTCATGGACCAGATGTCCGGAGGCCAGCAGCAGCGCGTGGCCATAGCCCGTGCCGTCGTGGGACAACGGCGCCTGATCCTTGCGGACGAGCCGACGGGAGCACTTGATTCCACTACCGGCCAAGGGGTCATGGAAGTACTGCGCTCCCGTGCGGAGGCAGGTGCCGCCGTTATGCTCGTCACTCACGAGGCCCGGCACGCGGCCTGGGCGGACCGCGTGGTGTTCCTTCGCGACGGCAGCATCGTGGACCAAGCGGCTGCACTGCAGGATCCCGCTGTTCTGCTGGCGCAGGCAGGCCTCTGATGCCGCTGGACCTCGCCCCGGCCCCGGGCGGGCGCCGGGGCAGTTTCCGCGTTGCCCTGCTCATGGCCCGCCGGGACATCAACCGGCACAAAGGGCGCTCGCTGCTCATCATCCTGCTGATCATGCTTCCGGTAGCCGGCATGAGCGGGGCGGTTACTCTGTTCCAGAGCACGCAGAAAACTCCGGAAGAAATTGTCCGGTACGAGCTAGGGGGCACGCAGGCCCGGTTCAGTGCCCTGCCCGTGCCCAACGCCGATTCTGTCCAGGATCCACTGAACGACGCAATGGTTGCGTACAGCACAGGAGTCCATGATGCGGACTTCACCAGCGCGGACCCTGCGGACCTTATCCCGCCGGGTTATGAGGTTCTGCCGCAACGCCAGTTGGACCTGACAACGGGTGTGGGGGCGGCTACGGTGTCCCTGCAGGGCCGGCTGGTTGACGCACTGCATCCCGCCTTTACAGGAAAGTACGCACTCCTTGAGGGAAGGGCTCCCCGGTCCGCGGAAGAGGTCTTGGTTTCTCCCGGCTTGCTGGAGCGGTTCAGCCTTGGGCTGGGCGAGCAAATAACGACGTGTCGGCGGGTTCTTTTGTGCCCGTCGGAACCCTCCGGGATGCCAATGCTTCGGATCGGAACTCCTATATTTTCCTGCGTGACGGGCAGGTGCCGGATTCTGTCCTGAACCAGCAGCCCGGATCTGCGCAGGCAGTGTCCTACTACCTTGTTGGCCCGGAACCGGTGACGTGGTCCCTTGTTCGGGAGGCCAACAGCCAAGGGGTGGGTGTGCTGTCGCGCAGTGTGGTGCTTAATCCGCCATCTGCGGATCAGCGGGCTATCCAGGGCGCCCCGCCTCCTCAGCGGCGTTCAGACTTTATGGCGCTTTATGCCACGTTCGGCCTGATGGCCGCTCTGGCGCTCCTGGAGGTTGGCCTCCTGGCAGGAGCCGCTTTCGCGGTTGGTGCCAAAAGACAGGTTCGGGAGCTGGCGCTGCTGGCGGCGTCAGGAGCCGATTCACCGACAGTCCGCTCCGTGGTGACGGCAGGGGGACTGTGGCTGGGCGGCATTGCAGTCCTGTCCGGTGCCGCATTGGGCCTCTGCTCGGCGGCAGCCGTGGTGCACTGGGTACGCTTTATGGGTTCCCCGCGCTTTCCCGGCTTCCATCCTGACGTGCCGCTGACACTGGTCTCCATGGTCATGGGCCTGGTGTGCTGCATCCTTGCGGCGATGGCTCCGGCGAACCAGGTAGCCCGGCAGGCGGCGCTCGGCGCCCTCAAATCCGGCAGGGCCCCTGCCGGCAATGGAAAACGGACAAGCCTGGCCGGGGCCGCGTTGCTGCTCGTGGCAGGCGGGCTGCTGGCCACGGGATGGCTGCTCGGACAGTCAGCCGCCGATCCGGACATAAAAGCCGGGCAGCTCCCACTGGTTGCGGGGTTGTTGATTGCGGGAGCCGTCCTTGCCGTCGTCGGCTTTGTGCTCATCGTCGGCTGGGTCATTGTTGTCCTGACCGCCAGAACGGACTGGTTGCCGCTGTCCGTGCGGCTGGCTGCCCGCGACTCCACCAGGAACCGTGGCCGCACCATACCAGCAGTGGCCGCTGTTCTCGCCGCCGCCACCCTCGCGAGCGCCGCATTGGTCCTCTTGGCCAGTCAGCAGGCCGGGATGCGGGAGAACCATTACTGGAATGCCCTGGAGAACCAGACCTTTCTGCCGTTGTCCATCGAGCGTCCTTTCCTGGCTGACGGCAGCAGCCAGCCGCCGGTCGACGTCGAAGCAGCGGATCTTTCTTCCGCCCTAACGGGTGCCCTCGGCAGCAGCGTTGCCTGGACGAAGATGATTAGTGCTCCAGCCTATGTTCGAAACTGCGCGTTCGGGCCCGGCTCGGACTTGTCGGTGCCGGCCAGGACGGCCACCTCCAACTGCCTGCAGTATTCGTTGGCCAAACCCCCGGGCAACGAATGCCCCGTCACGCCGCAGGGAAGGGTTGTAAACCGTGACGACTGGCGGTGCCGGGGCTCCCTCGCCCAGTCGCCGGGATCCCAGAGTTCGATCATGATTGGTGACGCTGAGGTCATTGGGGCCGTGCTCGGGCGTGAAGCAGGCCAGGAGGCCTTGGCTGTCCTGGACGCGGGAGGCATGGTGGTGACCAACCCCGTCTTCGTCCGCGATGGGGAAACCGTGCTGCTGGCGCAGGATGTCCGCACGCAGGCCGAACAGCCGGACCCCTACTTAATGCATGAAACTGTCAGCAGTACTGCCCTTGCCGCCGCGGTTGTTGAGCCTGCCGAAGCCGTTCCGTACTACGGCTTCATTTCGGAAGAGACGGCCCAACGGCTCGGTATGCAGCCTGGGCCCGCTGAGCTCCTGGTCCAGTTGAACCGGCACCCGTCCGCGGCTGAGGCGGATGCGGCAGCTGCCGCCGTTGCCGCCGTCTACCAGCAACCCAGGGCAGGGTTCTGGGTGGAGCCGGGCATTTCGCAGGAGAATCCCTGGATGACCTGGTCGATTGTTGCCCTCAGCGCACTGATCACGTTCAGTGCTGCCGGTATTACCGCGGGCTTGTCGCTTGCGGATGCCCGTCCGGATCACGCAACGCTTGCTGCAGTAGGTGCCTCCCCTCGGCTGCGGAAAGGATTGGCCGGTTCGCAGGCGCTGCTCACGTCCGGTCTGGGGACGTTGCTCGGCTGTTCCGCGGGTGCTTTGCCCGCAGTTCTCATTGCCAGTGCTACCGGAATGAGCGCTTCGGTGGACGTTCCCTGGCTGCACCTGCTGGCACTCCTGGTTGCAGTTCCGCTGACCGGTACTTTCCTGGCCTGGCTCTTCACCCGGGCCCGACTGCCGGCATCGCGGCGCGCGGTGGGGATATGAGCAATTAGGTCACTAAATTGGGTCTTTTTGATTGTTCCCAACAGGCTTACCGTGGGGTTCAGGAGCCGCCCGGCCAGGGCGGCGGAACCCAGGAGGACTTTCCATGACAACGCACGTCGCAGACTGCAGCGTAACGAACTGTTCCTTTAACGACCACACCAACTGCAATGCCGCCGCCATTACCGTGGGCGGTGCCGAAAACCACGCACATTGCGCCACGTTCATCGACACCGGAATGCATGGCGGGTTGCCCAAGGTACTGGCCGACGTCGGAGCATGCCAGCGCTCCGAGTGTGTCCACAACGACCACCTGATGTGCAAGGCAGCTGAAGTGCATGTTGGACCGGGGGCCGACAACGCCGACTGCCTCACCTATTCACACGCCTAGCAAACCCGTTCCGCCGCCGGCGGGAGTGGGGGCCTCCGTCCGGAACACCGGGTGGGGGCCCTCTTTGCGTGGACGGTACGCAGGCCGGCAGCGCCGCGGACTGCAGCCGCAGCATGTCGTTTGGCGCCGGCCGCCAACCGCTTGGCGCAGGGCTTTTCCTTAAGCGGCAAAATCCAGCGCGATACGCACCGGTCGTTGGTAGGGTGCCTGTCAGCAGAAGCGAAAAAGAATCTCAAAGAGGAGACATGGCCGAAACGCCTGATCGACGGAGCGCAGCCCGGGGCGAAGGTGCGGTTGCCACCGACACCGATCTCCCTCCCTCGGCCCTGGACGAAAAGGTCCGCGAGGCGGAAGACAAAAAATGGACACCGGGGAAGATCGCCCTGTGGGCCGCGATTGCCCTGCTGGGTGGCGTGGCATGGTTCATGCTCGCGATCATTCGCGGCGAAACGGTCAACGCCATCTGGTTCGTGTTTGCTTCGGTCTGCACCTACCTGATCGGCTACCGCTTCTATTCCAAGGTCATCGAGCGTTACATCACCCGGCCCGATGACCGGCGGGCCACCCCCGCCGAGTACAAGGCGGACGGCAAGGACTACGTCCGCACGGACCGTAACGTCCTGTTCGGCCACCACTTCGCCGCCATCGCAGGAGCCGGACCGCTGGTCGGACCCGTCATTGCGGCCCAAATGGGTTACCTGCCCGGCACTATCTGGATCATCATCGGCGTCGTCCTGGCCGGTGCAGTGCAGGACTACCTGGTCATGTTCTTCTCGATGCGGCGCGGCGGGCGCTCCCTTGGGCAGATGGCCCGGGAGGAGCTGGGTGTAATCGGCGGCACCGCAGCCCTGATCGCCACCCTGCTGATCATGGTCATTATTGTGGCCATCCTGGCCCTTGTGGTCGTCAACGCCCTTGGTGAAAGCCCGTGGGGGGTCTTCTCCGTTGGCATGACCATCCCCATTGCCCTGTTCATGGGCGTCTACCTCCGCTACTTGCGGCCCGGCAAGATTATGGAAGTTTCCCTGATCGGCTTTGTCCTGCTGATGGCGGCGATCATCGGTGGCGGCATTGTCGCTGAGACCCCCTGGGGCGCCGATATCTTCACCCTGGATAAGGTAACCATCGCCTGGGGACTCATCATCTACGGCTTCATCGCAGCCATCCTGCCGGTGTGGCTGCTCCTGGCCCCCCGGGACTACCTGTCCACGTTCATGAAGATCGGCGTGATCGTGATGCTCGCGCTGGCCATCGTCGTGGTGCGCCCTGAGATCACCGTCCCGGCCTTCAGCGAGTTCGCCAGCAGGGACAACGGTCCGGTCTTCCCCGGCGCACTGTTCCCCTTCCTGTTCGTCACCATCGCCTGCGGCGCCCTTTCCGGGTTCCACGCCCTGATTTCCTCCGGCACCACACCGAAGCTCGTCGAAAAGGAACGGCAGACGCGGTTCATTGGCTACGGCGGAATGCTGATGGAGTCGTTCGTTGCCATCATGGCTTTGGTCGCGGCAATCTCCATCGACCGCGGCCTCTATTTCGCCATGAACTCTCCTGCAGCCCTCACCGGCGGAACCGTTGAGACAGCCGCCACCTGGGTCAACAGCCTGGGCCTTGCCGGCGTCAACATCACCCCGGACTTCCTCGCTCAGACCGCCGCGAACGTTGGTGAGGAAAGCATCGTTTCGCGCACCGGCGGTGCCCCAACCCTCGCCGTCGGCCTCGCGCACATCATGCAGCAGTTCATCGGCGGCACTGCCATGATGGCGTTCTGGTACCACTTCGCCATCATGTTCGAGGCCCTCTTCATCCTCACGGCGGTGGACGCCGGCACCCGCGTTGCCCGGTTCATGCTGCAGGACTCCATTGGCAACTTCGTTCCCAAGTTCAAGGAAGCCTCCTGGCGGCCCGGCGCCTGGCTCTGCACCGCCATCATGGTGGGCGCCTGGGGAGCCGTGCTGCTCATGGGCGTGACCGATCCGCTCGGCGGCATCAACACGCTGTTCCCGTTGTTCGGTATCGCCAACCAGCTGCTCGCCGCAATCGCCTTGTCCGTCTGCTTGGCCATCGTCGCCAAGCAAGGAACCTTCAAGTACCTGTGGATCGTGGCGCTGCCCCTGGCCTTCGCCGCGGTGGTCACCATCACGGCGAGCTACCAGAAGATCTTCTCGTCCACCCCGGCAGTGGGCTACTTCGCCAACAACGCAGCCTTCAGCAAGGCACTGGCGGAAGGCAAGACGGAGTTCGGCACCGCGAAGTCCGTGGCAGCGATGGAGGCGGTGGTGCGCAATACCGCCATCCAGGGCTGGCTGTCGGTCATCTTCGTGGTGCTGAGCATCATCGTGATCGCGACGGCGTTGCTCGCCACCGTCAGGGCGTTCCGCAACCGAACGGATGCCACAGCCGCCAGGGGCAATGAGGACCCCGCCAGGCCTTCGCGCGTCTTCGCACCGGCCGGGCTCATTCCGACGCCGGCAGAGCGGGAGCTGATGGCTGAGTGGGACAAGGTCCCGGCCGAGCTGAGGTTCGAGAGGGCAGGCCACCACTGATGACCTCCGGACTCGCCGCGGTTGCCAAAGGCTTCCAGGGGTTCGCGCGCTATTTTGGCGGCGTGCTGGGGGCGGATGCCTACGCGAAGTACCTGGAGCATCACCGGGCTGCAGGCCATAGCGCTCCGCCTCTAAGCGAGCGTGAGTTCTGGCGGGACCGCACGGACCGCCAGGACTCCAATCCCCAGGGCCGGTGCTGCTGATTTAGCCTGCAGCGGACAAACCCTCGGCGGGCTTCATGGAGTGGACCCCGGGCGGATCGCTCATGAGAGTATGAACGCATGAGCGATCCGAAAGACACTCAGGCACCTGAGGACCTCCCGGTAGAGGGCACCACCATCGACGACGGGCTTCCGGCCCCTGCGCCGGCTGCCCCGGACAACGGCGGCAAGCCCAAAGGCAGCAACCTGCAGGATTTGGTGGACGAACCAGCCAAGGTAATGCGGATCGGAACCATGATCAGGCAGCTGCTGGAAGAGGTGAAGTCCGCCCCGCTGGACGACGCCGCCCGGGGCAGGCTCGCCGAAATCCACGAGCGTTCCATCAAAGAGCTGGAGGATGGGCTTGCCCCTGAACTGGTGGAGGAACTGGACAGGATCAGCCTCCCCTTTTCGGATGAGGCCACACCCTCCGACGCTGAGCTGCGTATAGCCCAGGCCCAGCTGGTGGGTTGGCTGGAGGGCCTGTTCCACGGCATCCAGACGGCCATTGCTGCCCAGCACGCCGCCCGCGAGCACGCTGCCGCGCAGCTGCAGCTCCGCCAGCTTCCTCCCGGCACGGTGATCGCGCCCGGCGTCGTCATTGGGGAAAACGGAGAGCCCCAGCGTGCCTCGGCCGGCCACCGCGCCGGGGCTCCGGCCCGTCCTGGGCAGCCCAATGATCCGGACCACGGTCCGGGACAGTACCTCTAGGGTCATTGGGCTTTTTCAGCGCCGCCAGGCAGGGGCGCAAGGACGATGCGGAACTTGGGAAGGGATTGTGGCGCCGGGCCCACGACCGTTTCCACCGGGGGCTGGACCGATTCCATCAGGTCCTCGAAGGAGTTGAGGACGACCAGCTCTACGGGGAACTGGTGGACATCGCCAACGAGCTGGCCGCGCTGTTGGATCGCGTCAGGGCGGTCTGCGTGGAGGCACAGCAACGGTCGCCGAGTGAGGGCCTGGACATCCCGGTTGCCCTCGCACCTGTCCACCGCTCGCTGTCCAAGGCGGGCAACTCCCTTGCCACCACCGCCGAAGCCGCTGCGATGCTGCGCCTCGCCGTCGGCCCCGTCCCCGTAGGAGCAGCCTCCGTGCGGCGCCGCGCGGAGGCAGTGTTTCAGCAGGTGGCCGACGCCGAGAGGCAGCTGCGGGAGGAAAGCCTGGGCTCCCGCGATATTCCTGGTTAAGCGTGTGGCTTAGTCGGCCCGAATCGTCCTGTTCAGGGCAGCGGATTTGGCAATATGTGAGGCATGACTTTTTCACCGACACTGACTTTCAACGACGGTAACCAGATCCCCCAGCTCGGCTATGGCGTATGGCAGGTCGAGGACGGAGTGGCGGAGAAGGTTGTCCGCCAGGCGTTCGAGGCGGGCTACCGCCACATCGACACCGCCAAGATCTACGGCAATGAGGCGGGAGTTGGCCGGGCTATTGCCAGCTCGGGCCTGTCGCCGGAGCAGCTTTTCATCACCACCAAACTCTGGAATTCAGACCAGGGCTACGAGTCCACCCTCGCCGCTTTCGAGGACTCAATGGACCGGCTGGGCCTTGAGACCCTGGACCTCTACCTGATCCATTGGATGACGCCCAAGCGGGACAAGTACGTGGATACCTGGAAGGCGCTGATCGAGCTGCAGAAGCGCGGACGCGTCACGTCGATCGGTGTTTCGAACTTCACCGTCGAAGGCCTGGAGCGGATCATTGATGAAACAGGCGTGGTTCCGGCTATCCACCAGATCGAGCTCCACCCGTACTTCAGCCAGCGCGAACTGCGCGAGTTCGGTGCATCCAAGGGGATCCTGACCCAGGCCTGGTCACCGCTGGGCCAGGGCGGCGAACTCCTCAAGGATGCAACCGTAGCCTCCATCGCTGCCAAGCACGGTGCCACGCCTGCACAGGTGGTTATTGCCTGGCACCTCGCTATCGGCAACGTGGTCATTCCCAAGTCCGTCACCGAAACCCGGATCCGCGAGAACTTCGCGGCGCTGGATGTTTCCCTGGACGCGGACGACATCGAGGCCATCAACGCACTGGACCGCAGTGCCAAGGGCGAAGGCCGTATCGGAGCCGATCCTGCAGTTGCTGACTTCGCTTAGGCTGAGCCGGGCGCAGGCCTAAGCAGGACCGTTGACCCGCGTTTCCTGGGTACTCCCCAGGAAACGGGGTCACTGCTTTAAGCGGCCTGGACTTTTCGCCGGCCTCGACTCAGGCGGCAATACGCTGGTGCTGGACCGGGACCGCGTCCACGACGGCCCAGCTGTCTTCGCCGGCACAGTGGCGGCTGGCGGACCGTTCGGCTTCCGCCAAGGTGTCAAAGACTTCAGCGCGTGCGCGGCCACAGTCGGCATCGAAGTAGGTGACGTGAAATTCCTGTACGAGTTGGTTTTCCATAAATCCAGTGTGCAACCGGGGTCTGACATTCCTCGGAATCAGCCCCGCGTGTTGCTGTGAGACGTGGACAAGTCGCCAGCTCTTCATATCCAGAACGTCCATGTCCTTGGACCCGCCGGCTGTGATGACGGTGTCCCGGATGTCCCTTTTCTGCCTGCTGTGTCCTCGCTGACCGCACGGCTCCCTGGCTCTCTCTGCACCGTGGGCGCGGTGTTGCTGGGCCAGTGAGGAATGGATCACCTGAGACTCGAGGAGCGGCCGTTGTTGCTGGCCGACGCCGTAAGCCAACTTCAGTAGTTATTTAGTTACCCTGCCTCATGCGTTGCCGAAGCGGCTAGGTGCATCACAATCGTGTCAGCAACTCCCGTCTTGGCGCACGTGACTTGCATATCTTCATTTAAGCCCCCCCCTAGCTTCCTCGAACAGGGTACCTGGCAAATTTGTTGGCCCTGACGCCTGCTCAACAGGGCGGGTACATCTAGATATTTGGGGTTTCTAGAGTGCTTTGTGCACCTGCGTATTGGTCCAGAATTTTTTGGATACTTACGACCACTGTTGCGGTGGTTGGACTCGTTTTCGTTTCTGTGGCGCCAGCTAATGCTTTGGGGAACAGGACGATCAGCGCGGAGGGATCTGAGGCTGTGTTGCACGAGGTAACAGCACAGATGCCGCCATTGCTGGCTCCGGCTTCAAGATGACTGCCGGTTCCGCCATCGATTTCAATAAAGGTTGCTAATGACTGCTTCTAAATCAACCACGCGGAACTACTGGCTGGCGTTGTCATCCCTGTTCGGAGTAACCGTTAGTGTTGTGGCCATGACGGATCCCCCGTGGTCTGTGGCGATGGTAGCTGCCTTCGTTTTATTCGTGGTCCTGCAGAGCATCCACTACAGGCAGGTCGGCCGCAATATACAAGGGAAGCTTGCTACTGCGAACCCAGGGGTTGGAATCCTCGGTGCCGTCTTCGGCGGCGCAGCCGTGCTCATCCACGGCAACCCGGTAGCTCTATGGGCAGGGCCTGCCCTAGGTCTCGTAACCTTCCTCGGTATGTTCCTGTTCCTCCAGCGGTTTGGCCGCTTTCACCACAGTCCCAACACGAACTCAATCTGACTCAACGAACGTGAGTTGAGGGCCATACGGGCAACGCCAGACCCGGCGAGAATCCTGAAGACCATGGAGTTGCCACCCCTGGTCCATCAGTTGCCCAGGCGGAGGACCCGTTCCTGCGCGAGCATCGCCGTCCGCTCCGCTTTGTCCGCGGCCCGCGCGGCCTGTTTGGCCTCGGCAGTGGTGCTTGCCAGCCTTTTGCGGAACTGCTCCAGCCGGTCCTCGGCCGCTCTAAGGCGCGCCCGAAGATCTGCTATCTCCTGTTGCAGCTCAGCAATTTCAGTCCGTGTTTCGTCCGCCTGGTCCTGCAGGTCCCGGGCGAGCTGCCCTGTCTCTGCTTCTGCCGCCTGTGCTTCCGCCAGGGCGGCTTTGGCTTTCTCCAGTGCGGGTGGTGACGTTGGCCGCGGTGTCTGCCGGACTGCCTCAAGCCGCGGCTTGTCCGGCTTGGGCCGGGTGGTGCCGGCCGCCGTCGTACTCCTTGCCTGTTCCTTCCTGGTGGGCACCTTCGACGGAGCGGGAGCTGCCTTGGGTGCGGGCAGGGCGGCGGGGACTGCCACGGAGCCCTCAAGCTCCACGGCATTAACGCCGTCGGCGGAGAGTGTCTTCAGGAGCCGTCCGCTCTGGACAGCAGCAGCGGCGCCTTCATCCGCCGTCAGGGCCCGCAAAGTCTCCTCGATGTCCGTCGCCATAGCATCGCTGATGGCCCGGCCCTGCTGCTGGGCCACCAAGCGGGCAGTATCGACGGCGGCGGCCAGCATGACCCGGCGCTCACGTCCCAGCTCCCGAAGTGCCGCGACGTCCAGCGACGTCTGTGCCCCGCGCATCGTGCCGCCGAGATCCGCCAGTTCGGCGAGGACGTCCGGTTGGTGCAGGGCCAGCATGTTCACCGCCCAGGCGGCAACCGAGGGCTTTGGCAGCCCGCGTACAGCTGCTCCAAGTTCCTTGTCCGAACCGGCCGCTTCCTTGGCTGCGGCGGCGCGTGCTGACACAAAGTCTTCCATCGGCTTGGCATAGAGCTCGTTCGCGATCTCTGCCAGGGCCTCGTCTTCCATGGACGCCATCTTAAGCAGGTCGGGCAAATCAGGCTGGTCCGAACCCGCAGTACCACGGGCTTGTGCTAGCTGTCGTGTTGCCGGCGAACCATTTCGGTGATCCAGATTGGCGCAAACGGCGACGTGCAGCCCGGAGGAGTTGGGTAGTCCTTCAGCACTTCAAGGCGCTGGCCTATGGAAATCGCCCGGTCCCTTTGCTCGGCGTGCCCGATCCCGATCTGGGCCAGGCAAGTGTTCATCGACCACTGCAGGCGATCCGGCGCACTTTTCATCTCGGCCTCGATGACGTCCAGCAGTCCGGCCAGGTCGAGGCCTTCGGGCTGCTTCGCCACCCGTACGGATGTCAATGCCCAGCCGGCGCTGGCGACCGTGGGATCGGAGTCGGCGAACCAGGCCAGCCGCAACTCTTCTGAATGTGGGTTCTTTTTCACCACGTAGTTCACGAGCCAGTCCTGCACCTTGGGTGTGCGGGCCTCGCGAAGCATCGCGTCCAACTCGTCGCGCCCGAACGCCTTGGGGCGGCAAATCAGGAGGGCCAGCAGCCTGGCTGCGGTGTCGCCGGTGTCCCAGAGCTCACGGGCGAGTTCCTGCTGCGTCTTCAGCTGCTTCGCGATGGCCCGCAGTTTGCCGAGGTTTACGCCGTGATCGTCGCCGTGTTTTTCGTTTATCTCGCGTGCCCGCGGATCATCAAGGTCCGCAAGCTCGGCCATCAGCTCGGGCACGCTCGTCCCGGTTAATGCAGTTCCGGCCATCACAGTCACCTCTCCTTCGCGTGGAAAGTTCAGCCTACGATGAAGCAGGCCTCCAGTACACGCCAGCCCGTTCCCATACGGATCAGGCGCCGTTGGAGCCGACGCAGCAACACGGTGGACCCGCCAGGGACAGGGCAGACTGTACCCCAGGCCGGGCACGTACGGGGGACGAAGCGCGTTCCCCGGTGAACGCGGCTGGCCGGCAGCAGCCGTGGGCGGCATGCTGCCGTACCCACAAGACTAGGTGCCGGTCACCGGCTATTCATCAGTAGGAAGTACTCGACTTTTCGCTGTTTCAACTACTCGCGGAAATCCCGCGGCCCGTCCTGTTCATCACCATCACATCCGCCCGGCCTGCTACAACGCGCATCGGATGATGGTGGTGGCTGGCGCCTTTTGGCTGGTTGCAAGACATCAATTAGTTAAGGTCACAAAGAACGCACAACAGAACCCCCTATATCTGTGTTCGTGGAATGCGCAACAAAACCCCCTATACCTGTGTTGGTGGAATGCCGGAAAACCCCATATGCCTAAAAATTGAATTAAGCGGTAACCCTATCCCTAAACAATGGGCGGCAAGATAATCCCGCTACTTACGGAGAGCGGATTAACCGTGCGGAGAAAAGGAAGTACAAGCTACTCGTGACACTTCCTGGGGCGAACCATACGCTCGCTGATACCGCAAGGACTTCCATCGACCTAGATCCGAGGGCACCGTTATGCGTCTGCTACGCCTTTTAATTGCTCTGCTACTCGCCGCGGCCGGGGTTGTCGCACTCCCCGTCGCCGCCCAGGCCGCTGATGTCGGAAAGCCTGGGCCATCATATGCCGGCGACGGCGTTGAAACGCCGACTGCAGACAAGGCCCAGAGCAAACTCTGGTTCCAGGACGGGACCTGGTGGGGGCTGATGTGGAGTGCGTCCGCAAATGCGACGATAATCCACAAGCTCGACGGCGCAACGCAGGCGTGGCAGGAAACCCCAATGGTTGTTGACGCACGGCCGAGTGCGCGCGGTGACGCGCTCTGGGACGCTAAAACCGGCAAGCTCTATGTCGTGTCGGGCACCACTGTGCTCTCGGAGTGGACCACGCCTCCAACCCAGGCCGCGGTGACCGCCGGGTCCGCAGCGCTTCACCGCTTCAGCTACAACGCGGCCACGAAGACCTACTCACGGGACGCGGGATTCCCTGTCACCCTGCACCGGGGGAGCACGGAATCGATTACGGTGGCCAAAGACTCCCTCGATAAGCTATGGGTCACCTACACCGTCGTCTCGGCCGATCTCACAAACCGTGTCTACGTGAACCGCTCGACGACGAGCGACACGGCGTGGGGGACTCCGTTCGTCCTACCGACTCCCAACGCCTCCGTGCACCACGACGACATCTCCGCAGTCACGTCGTTCCAGGGCAACAAGATCGGAATCATGTGGAGCAATCAGCGGGTAGGGCATAAGAGGTTTTACCTGGCCACCCACCAGGACGGCCAGCCAGATGATTCGTGGCAGACAGAGGTCGCTTACGGGGGAGGAAACAACTGCAGTGGGGGATGCGCGAACGACCATCTAAACCTCAGGCAATTGACAGGTGACGGCAGCGGCCGCCTCTACGCAGCGATCAAGACAGCCAAGCAGGGCGTCGGCCTAACCTTTGTGGCGCTCCTGGTGCGCGATGGTAATGGCCAGTGGACCAGCACGCAGTACGGCACTGTCGAGGACGCCCACACCCGGCCCATGGTCATGATCGACGAGGAGAACCGTCAGATCTACATGTTCGCGATCGCGCCGGAGGCGGGCGGCACTCTCTATTACAAGAAGTCGCCGCTGGACAACGTTTCCTTCGCGCCCGGCCCCGGCACGCCCATCATCAGCAGCAGTACCGACAAGGACATCAACGACCCCACATCAACGAAACAAAACGTCAACGGTCAGACCGGTCTGGTGGTGTTGACCGCCTCGAGGACCAACGCCCGGTACTGGCACGCCTACCTGGATCTTGGGGGCCCGACCACACCACCGCCTGGTGGCGGTACGACCCAGACGGTGACCGTTGACGCGCTTGAGGACAGCTATGTCTCCGGCCGTGCCGCCACGACCGACAACGGCTCGGCCACGGCGCTGGGGGCCGACGGCAGCCCCGCCGAGGTCAGCTATCTGAAGTTCGACCTGGGGACTCTCTCGGGTAGGACGATCATGGAGGCAAAGCTGCAGCTCCAGGCAACCAACGGCTCGACGGGAAACCAGAGAGTCAAGCTGGTCCCGGACGACCTCTGGAACGAGAACGCTATTCGCTTCAACGCCCGCCCGCTACCGGGAACAACCCCGATAGGGACGTTGACCGGTGCATCCAGCGCCGGTACCTACAGCGTCAACCTCGACAAGAACGTATTGCAGGCGGAACTGGGCCAGAGTCTGTCGCTGGCCGTGGATTCCTCCAGCAGCGACGGGTTGGATTTCGCTTCCAGCGAGGCCGCCACCGCCGCCAGCAGGCCCAAACTCATCCTCACCCTGACCTCCCCCTAGGGGAGCGTGACAATGTGAACCGGTCCCCGGGAGGTGGACTGGCCACATAAGATCAAAGCCGCGAGGGCCTGGGGCCGGTATTGCACCGGACTCAGGCCCTGAGCTTTGCCGGGATCCAGGCCGTATTCCGCCAGCGCATGTATTCGTGCAGGTGAAAGAACTCAGGGCCCGTAATTTGCCTGAGTAGGCCACTTCGTCCCGCAACCCCTGATGGAGCTGGGCGATGAGGATATAACCCGTTGACAGCCCGCCCTGGCGGGAGTAGCACAGCTCTAGGTGGTCCAATCCCGGGCCGCCCGGAATGCCGCACGTGCCGCCCGAAGGCGTACCGCGGCACGCTTCAAAGGAGAAGCATCATGGCCATTGCACTCATCCTTCACCGTGTTGCCGATTACGACGCCTGGCGCAAGGTCTACGACTCTGTTGCCGACATGCAGAAGGATGGCGGGGTGACCAAGGAGTCGGTACACCGGATGGCCGACGATCCGGACAACGTCCTGGTCATCCATGAGTTTGAGAGTGTGGCGGCCGCCAAGGCGTTCTTTGCCGGAGCCAACTTGAAGGACGCCATGCAGCGTGGAGGCGTTCAGGGCGAACCGCGCATCGAACTCTTCGAGTAAGCACGGCGTTCCGGAGAGCATGCACCCCATGGAGGACCAATCGGTCCCGGTTGCTTAACCAGCGAAAAACCCCGCATCATCGTCGAAATCAACGACAACAGGGGGTTTATCCCGAGCTTCCTATCAGAATCGAACTGATGACCTTTTCATTACGAGTGAAACGCTCTACCGACTGAGCTAAGGAAGCACCGCATGCTTTACCCGAAAGAACCGGGCGGTTCATGCAAGAGTCAACTGTAATAGAGTCCCCGCGCCCGGGTCAAAATGGATGGGACGGAAAGGGCTGAGGCCTTCAGCACACCGTGTTGTCGGCGGGAACCTGCCCGCTGACGAGGTAGGTGTCCACGCGGTCCTCGATGCAGCTGTTGGACCGGCCGTAGGCGGTGTGGCCTTCGCCTTCCCAGGTCAGCAATGCGGCGTTGCCCAGCTGCTTCCGGAGCGAAGCCGCCCACTCCACGGGAGTGGCGGGGTCGCCCGTTGTGCCGATAACGACGATGGGGGACTCGCCCGTGTACTCCACGGGTGCCGGTGTGCGGATGTTCTTGTACGGCCAGTCGGCGCAGTTGGTGCCGCCGTAGGCAAAGAAATACCCGAACGTGGGGGAGTCCTGCATCAGGCGCTGTTGTTCCGCGCGCATAGCGGCAGTATCGGACTCCATGGGGTAGTCCAGGCAGTTGATGGCGTTGAACGCGAACGTCGAATTGGAGGTGTATGTCCCGTTGGAAGCGCGGTCGGCACCAAGATCGGCCAGCCGAAGCATCAAGCTCACGTCGCCGGTCATTGCCGCTTCCAGGGCCTGGGTCAGGGCCGGCCAGCTCTGGTCGTTGTACAGCGGGGTAATGAGGCCACTGACGAACATCGTGGCGTTGACCACGCGCCCGTCCTTGGCAGTGCGGGGCGTCTGCTCGACGGCGGCGATCAGGTCGCGAACCTGCTGCACTCCGGAATCAACGTTCCCGCTCAAGGGGCACCCCTCCTGCTGCAGGCAACTGGCAACATAGGCCCGGATCGCCTTTTCGAAGGCGCGGGCCTGGCCCCGGGTCAGCTCCTCGTTACTGATCGACGGATCCAGGGCGCCGTCGAGCACCATGCGCCCCACGTTGTCCGGGAACAGCGAAGCATAGGTTGAACCCAGGAACGTGCCATAGGAGTACCCGAGGTAGTTGAGCTTGCTGTCATTGACCACTGCGCGGAGGATGTCCATGTCCTTCGCGGAGCTCACCGTATCGATGTGGGCCAGAACCGGACCGGTCTGCTCGGCGCACTGCGCGGCGATCGCCTTGTTGTCCGTCCGGGCCGCTTCCAGGCCGGTGTCCGTTTCCAGCTCATAGATCTTCGCCCGCGCTTCGTCGCGCTCGGCATCGGTCATGCAGCTGACGGGAGCGGAGCGCTTCACGCCCCGGGGATCGAAGCCCACGAGGTCGTAGGCGTCACGCACTGCCTGGGAAAAGTGTGTTCCCGAGGCATCTTTGACGAAGTCGTATCCGGACGCTCCCGGTCCTCCGGGGTTGACCAGCAGGCTGCCCGTCTTGTTGCCCGTGCTCGAAGCCCTCAGCGCAGCCAGTTCGATGGTGTCGCCCTCGGGCTTGTCGTAGTCAACCGGCACCCTGACCTTGGCGCACTGAAATTCAGTTTCGCACGGCTCCCACACCACTTCCTGCGAGTAGAACTGCTCGAGCCCGGCCGGAGCGGACGCCACAATCGAGGGATCGGCCTTTGCAGTGGATGCCTCCTGGCTGCGGTTTTCGCCGCCAAGGAGGGTGCAGGAGGCCAGAACCATGGCAAGCACCATGGCCCCGGCGGCACGCACTCCAATCACCCAGGATCGGGGGCGTGCTGGCAGGGGGCGGGCAGTCATCGGGTCTCCTTGGAGGGCTAGATCAGGCTGGCTGCCATGGACTCAATGGTCAACAGCGGGGCAACGTTGGTGGTGGTAATGCGTTCACGGGCTTTGTTGATGGCGTCCATGCGGGCGAGAGTGGCTTCTGGAGCGGAGCGGCTGGCAAACTCCTCCAATTCGCTCCTCAACTCAACGTTTACGAGCTCCACAGCATTCCCGAGCTGAATAATCAGCACATCCCGGTAGAAGGACAGCAGGTCGGTGAGCGTCCGGTCCAGGGAATCGGTGATGGACCGCTTCGCCCGGCGCTTCTGGTCCTCCTCCAGCTGCTTCACCTGGCTGCGCATGGCCGGAGGCAGCGTGCCGGACTCGGGTGCGCCCAGGGTTGCCAGCAGGGCGGCCTTCTCGGCGGCATCGCGTTCCTCATTGGAACTGTTCGCCTCTGCTGTGGCGATCTTAACCAGCTTCTCCGCCATCATCACCGCGGCGGTAACACCCCGAAGTGCCAGGGGAAAGCGTACGGTCTCCAGCCTGCGTTCCCTGGCTGCAGGATCCCGGGCAAGCCGGCGGGCGATCCCCACGTGGCTTTGCGCCGCCCGGGCCGCGCGCTCCGCCAGCGCCGGCTCCACGCCGTCGCGTTTAACCAGCAGGGCAGCCACATCGGCGGCGGGCGGCAGCCGCAGGGCCACGCTGCGGCAACGCGAGCGGATGGTCACCAGTACGTCGGCCGGGGAAGGTGCACACAGCATCCACACCGTCCGGGGAGTTGGCTCCTCGATGGCCTTGAGCAGGACGTTGGTGGTGCGCTCGGCCATCCGGTCTGCGTCCTCCACCACGATGATCCGCCAACGTCCCGAGGATGGCCGGTTGCCCGCAGTGGCCACCAGCTCCCGCGCCTCATCAATAGTGATGGTGACTTTTTCGGTGCGGACGAACGTGACGTCGGAGTGGGTTTCCCCCAGGATGGTCAGGCAGGCAGGGCACTGCCCGCAGCCGCGCCGGCCCACGTCCTCCTGGTCACAGTTCAACGCCGCGGCGAACGCCTTGGCGGCATTTGAACGGCCCGACCCCGGCGGCCCGGTAAACAGCCAGGCGTGCGTCAGGTTTTCGCCGCTTGCGGCCTGGCGCAGTTGTTCGACGACGGCGGCCTGGCCCTGCAGGTCGTCCCAGACGGTCATGCCGTGTCTCCCTCCGCAGCCGCCAACAGGCCGTCCACGCGCTGGAGGATCCGGGCGGCAAGGTCACTCACGGGAAGATGGGCCGGCAACACAAGGTAGGAGCCGGCGCGGCTGGCAGCCAGTTCCAGGAAGGCATCCCGGATCCGAACGTGGAATTCGTCAGCTTCGGATTCGAGCCGGTCCTCCGCGGCATCACCGGCAGTCCGGCGCTGGCGGCCCACTGCCGGGTCAACATCCAGCAGGACAGTGAGGTGGGGTTCCAGGCCGGAAGTGGCCCACGCGTTAATCGACCGCACTGCATCCTTGCCCAGGTCCCGTCCGGCTCCCTGGTAGGCAACGGACGAATCGATGTACCGGTCCGTCAAAACAATCTCGCCGCGCTCAAGCGCCGGCCTGATGACCTGGCTCGCGTGGGCGGCCCTGGACGCCGCGAAGATCAGGGCTTCGGTGTGGGCGTCGATGTGGCCGTGGCCATGGTCCAGGACCAGGGAGCGAAGTTTCTCGCCGATGGGCGTTCCGCCGGGTTCCCGGGTCCGCAGGACGGTGAGTCCGCGCGCTTCAAGGGCGTCTGCAAGACGGGCTGCCTGGGTAGACTTGCCGGCACCGTCCCCGCCCTCGAATGCGATGAAAAGACCCGCCCGTTGTTTACTCACCGGTCAAGCCTACCGACCCTCACCTGCAATCGCAGATTGCCGGAGGCGATATGTGGACAGTAGTAGCGGCTTTCCAGGGTGCCCGGGGCGGACAGTAGGCTTTCCTGCATGAGCCTTTCGGAACAGCAAGCGGCTTCCCTGGCAGCCGAGACGGTTGTGGTGGCGGCCGGGCGTCCTCCCCGGGAAAGGGACCAGCCGGTCAACCCGCCCATCGTCCTGTCCTCCACGTTCTTCGGCATTGGCGCCCTTGCTGACGGGGACCGCGGGTACGGAAGGTACTCCAACCCCACCTGGGATCCCTTCGAGGAAGCGCTCGGGCAGCTTGAGGGAGCGGAACTGCCAGGTCTCCTTTATGCATCCGGCCTCGCTGCGGTCAGTTCCGCCCTCTCCCTCATTCCCGCCGGTGGGGTGCTGGTCATGCCCACATTGTGCTATTCAGGCTCCCTTGTCATGGCCGCCGAACTTGCCCAGAAGGGGTTCATCGAACTCCGGACCGTGGACATCGCGGATACCGACGCCGTCAAGGAGGCGCTGGCGCCCAGCGGCCCAGCCGGGCGCGCCGCGTCCATGCTGTGGATCGAGAGCCCCACGAACCCCATGCTCAGCATTGCGGACATGCCGGCTGTCACGGCGGCGGCACACGCCGCCGGAGCCATCGTGGTCACGGACAACACCTTTTCCACCCCCTTGGTCCAGCAGCCCCTCCGCCTGGGCTCCGACGTCGTCCTGCATTCGGTGACGAAGTACCTGGGCGGCCACTCCGACGTCGTCCTCGGCGCACTGGTGACGTCCAACCCCGACATTCGATCCGCGCTGCTCCACCACCGCACCATCCATGGCGCCATTGCCGGCCCCTTCGAATCGTGGCTGGCACTGCGCGGGGTGCGGACGCTGGCGCTCCGCGTTGAACGGTCCCAAGCCTCTGCCATGGTCCTGGCCGAGCGGCTTGCAGCCCATCCGCGGCTCGAATCGGTTAGGTTCCCGGGCCTTCCCGCGGATCCGGGCCACAAACGGGCCACGGCGCAGATGAAGGGCTTCGGTTCAATCATCTGCATTCAGGTAGCGGCCGCGGACGGCATGAGCGGCGCCGACGCTGCGGACGCGGTGGTCCGCGCAATGAAGCTGTGGCTGCCCGCAACCTCGCTGGGCGGGGTGGAATCGCTGATAGAACGCCGGCGCCGGCACGCCGCCGAACCTTCAGACGTGCCCGAAAATCTGATCCGCCTCAGCGTGGGCATCGAAAGTGTTGAGGACCTCTGGGCGGACTTGAAGCAGGCGCTGGACGCGCCGGGCGGCTAGGCTGGGCTTGTGGACGGTGAACTCATTATTCGGCCTGTAGAGCAGGCAGTGTTCTTTATTCTTGCCTTGGTGGCCCTTGGGCTCGAATTGTGGGCTGTGGTGGACTGCGCGCGGCACCGCGCCAATGCCTTCGAGGCAACCGGGAAGAGGACGAAGACCTTTTGGATGGCCCTGACAGGCGGAGCCGCCTTCGTCGGCGTCATCTCGTTCTTCGGCAGCGGCGGCGGATTTTTCGGCACGCTTGGCCTGTTCGGGCTCGCCGCGGTGGTCGCGGCGTCCGTCTACCTGGCGGACGTCCGCCCGGCAGTGAAGGACGCCGGACGCGGCGGCAGCCGCAACACGGGGCCCTACGGACCCTGGTGACGGACTGCATTAATTCAACCCTGCTGGCCTAAACCCGCGGGGCCACCGCTTCCCAATCAACTGTGAGCTCGCCCAGCCGCCACCTGGCCGGACCGTCCTGAACCGGCCAGCCGGCGTCGCGCAGTATCCGGGCCATGGACTGCCAGCGCTGCCTGTTGCCAAAGGCCGCCAGTGGAGCGGACTCCAGCCAGGCCCGGTCCATGGCCTGCATCAGGGCGTGCACCGGTTCGCCGGGCACATTGCGGTGAATCAATGCCTTTGGCAGCCGCTCCGCCACCTCCGAAGGCAGCTCGAAACTTCCAAACCGGACGGAAATACTCAGTGAGAGCGGCCGTCGGGCATCCAACGCCACCCACGTTACCCGCCGCCCGATCTCGTCGCAGGTGCCGTCGATGAAGAGGCCGTCCGGAGACAGGCGGTCCTGCACCAGCCGCCAGATCCCGGGAACATCGGCTTCCTCGTACTGCCGCAGGACATTAAACGCCCGCACCAGCACGGGCCGCCCGGCAACCGGGATTTCGAAGCCGCCCACCTGGAAGCTCAAACCGGGCCGCTCCAGGGGCAGTGCGGCGCGGACCCGATCCGGTTCGATCTCGATGCCGCGCACCTGGACATCCGGGCGCACGGCGGACAGCCGCTCAAAGAGTTCGACGGCGGTGGCCGGGGTTGCGCCGTAGCCCAGGTCCACCACCAGGGGACTGGCAGCGGACCGAAGGCGCCAGCCCTGAGGTCCGGTCAACCAGCGGTCTACCCGGCGCATGCGGTTGGGATTGGTGGTGCCGCGGGTCACGTTGCCTACCGGCCGGCCCTGCCTGCCGCCGGGGTTCCTGCCACTCAATTGCGGGGCGGCCACCCGTTCAGCTTTTTGCACCACCGCCCAACCTTATCCTTGTGCCAGTCCTGCACGCCCGCTGGGAGGTGGCGCACTTTGTAACGCTGGGCGGGCGGCAGCGGCGCTCGGCTAGGATGAAAATCATGACTTACAAGCTGATTCTGCTGCGCCACGGCCACAGCGAATGGAACGCCAAGAACCTGTTCACCGGCTGGGTGGATGTAGACCTCAACGACCAGGGCCGTACGGAAGCAGCAAGGGGCGGTGAACTCCTGGTTGAGAACAATGTTCTCCCGGACATCCTCTACACATCCCTGCTGAAGCGGGCCATCAACACCGCAAACATCTCCCTGGACAAGGCCGACCGCGGCTGGATCCCGGTCAAGCGCGACTGGCGCCTGAACGAACGCCACTACGGTGCATTGCAGGGCAAGGACAAGGCCCAGACCCTCGCCGAATACGGCGAAGAGCAGTTCATGGAGTGGCGCCGTTCCTACGACACCCCGCCGCCGCCCCTGGACGACAACTCGGAATTTTCCCAGGTGGGGGACCCCCGCTACGCCGACCTCGGGGATGCCATTCCGCGCACCGAATGCCTGAAGGATGTCCTGGTCCGGCTGCTGCCGTACTGGGAGTCGGACATCAAGGCGGACCTGAAATCAGGCAAAACTGTCCTGGTGACGGCCCACGGCAACTCGCTCCGTGCGCTCGTCAAGCACCTCGACGGCATCAGCGATGAAGCCATCGCCGGCCTGAACATCCCCACGGGTATCCCGCTGGTTTACGACCTCGACGAGGATTTCCAGCCGGTCAAGCCGGGCGGCACCTACCTGGATCCCGAAGCAGCTGCAGAGGCCATCATGGCCGTGGCCAACCAGGGCAAAAAATAGGGCCTTAAACGCTCGACGGCGGGCCGGTCACCTTTGGTGACCGGCCCGCCGTCGTTTGTTCGAAAAACCCGCCGAAGTTAACTGTGCTCGTTGCCGTTCGGCTGCCAGGCGCCGGTCACGAGGTAGGTGACCTTCTGTGCGACAGAGACGCCGTGGTCCGCAAAGCGTTCGAAGTAGCGGCTCGCCAGGGCCACATCCACGGTGGTTGCCGGCGACTCGGCCCATTCCGGGGCGGCGATGGCCTTGAAAACGCTGAGATGCAGATCGTTGATGGCGGTGTTCGCTTTCAGGATGTCCCGGGCTACCTCAAGATCGCGGGTTTCCAGCAGCGTGGTGAGCTTGTCGGCGATCTCCTGGTCCAGCTGCGCCATGCTCTTGAACGTTGCGGTCATGGAGTCCGGAATAACATTGGCGGGAAAGCGGAGGCGGGCCAGCTGGGCGATGTGCCTGGCAAGGTCGCCCATCCGCTCCAGTGAGGCGCTCATCCGCAGGGATCCCACGATCATCCTAAGGTCGCTGGCAACGGGGCCCTGCAGCGCCAGGATGTCGATGGCCCGTTCGTCCAGGCTGTTCTGCAGGAAGTCGATGCGCGCATCCGCAGCAATGACGTCCTGGGCGAGGTCCACGTCCGCCACCTCGAAGGATGTTGTGGCCTTGGCCATGGCTTCGCTGACCAGCCGGGAGATCTCCACCAGCTGGTCACCGACCTGGGTAAGCTCTTCCTGAAAAACCTTACGCACTGAGGCGTCCTTTCCTTGGAACTCCATCCCGCCCGCTCCAGGGCAGCAGGAATTCGTGTCGCCGTTCGGCAGTCCAACTCGTTACTCTGCCAGTATCCGGTAAACGGTTAAGTCCTTGAAGATGAACGTTAGTTGAACCGTCGGTGCAGCGGTCCCGGACGCGCCGACGGCCACCTCCCAGCGCATAAGGTGGAGCTGTGGATCCTATGCTCATCGGTCTGGTCGCCGGCCTCATCGGCCTGGCGCTCGGCACCTTCGGCGTGCTGGCCTACAGGGTCAGCGAGAAGCAGCGGCACCTGCTGGACGTCGACGCCGATGAAATTGCGCTGCCGGCCGGCGCCGCCGAGGTGCTGGCCGTCGTCGGACGGGCCTTTGTGGTGGTGGACGCTGTCGACGGCGTGGTCCGGGCCAGCCCCGCCGCCTACGCCTACGGGCTGGTGCGCGGGCACACCGTGGTCCACAAGGAACTGCTGGACATGACAGCAGGAGTCCGGCGGGATGGCGTCATCCTGGAGAAGCAGCTGGAGCTGCCGCGCGGCCCGCTGGGGCAGGGAACGATCATTGTCCAGGTGCGGGCTGCCATGCTTGGGGAGGAATACATCCTCCTGCTCGCGGACGACCGCACCGAGATCACACGCACCGAAGAGATCCGCAACGACTTCGTCGCCAACGTTTCCCACGAACTCAAAACCCCCGTTGGCGCGATTTCACTGCTCGCCGAGGCCCTGGAGTCCTCAGCCGACGACGAAGAGGCAGTGCGCCGCTTCGCCAAGCGCATGCATAAGGAATCAGGCCGCCTGGCCGCCCTGGTGCAGGACATCATCGAGCTGTCCCGGCTGCAGGGTGCAAGTGTCGCCCAGGAAGGCCGCCCGGTAGACGTCAACGCCGTCATTGCCGAGGCGGTGGACCGTTCCCAACTTCCGGCCGAGAGCAAGAACATCCGGATAGTTGTGGGGGGCCGGACGGAGGGCAAGGTCTTTGGTGACCAGGACCTCCTGGTCACCGCACTGCGCAATCTGATCGACAACGCCATCCGCTATTCGCCGGGCAACACCCGCGTGGGCATCGGCGTTCGCTCGCGGGATGGCCTGGTCTCAATCTCCGTGACAGACCAGGGCGAGGGGCTCAACCCCGAGGACCAGGAGCGCGTCTTCGAGCGTTTCTACCGTGTGGACTCGGCCCGGTCCCGCCATACCGGCGGCACCGGCCTCGGACTGAGCATCGTCAAACATGTCGCCTCCAACCATGGCGGGGAGGTGACCCTCTGGTCCCAGCCGGGCCAAGGGTCCACCTTCACGCTCCGCCTCCCGGAAATGGAAGGACAGGACGGCGAGGACGAGGTTCCGCCCGCCGCCGCCCTCGGATTGGCCGGCCAGGCTCACCGGAAGCCAACTGCCACCCAAGTACCCCGCGCCGCAGGCGCAAAAGAACGAGGAGCTAACGCTTGAGCAGGATTTTGATTGTGGAGGACGAGGAATCGTTCAGCGATCCCTTGTCCTATTTGCTGGGCAAGGAAGGGTTCGAGGTGGAGGTTGTGGACAACGGCCTGGACGCCATCACCGAATTCGACCGGAACGGGGCGGACCTGGTGCTGCTGGATCTCCAGCTTCCCGGGCTCTCCGGCACCGAGGTATGCCGGCAGCTGCGCCAGCGCTCCAGCGTCCCGGTGATCATGTTGACGGCCAAGGACTCCGAAATCGACAAAGTGGTGGGCCTGGAACTCGGCGCCGACGACTACGTCACCAAGCCCTACTCGTCCCGCGAGCTGGTGGCCAGGGTCAGGGCTGTCCTGCGCCGGCAGGGTGAGCCGGAGGAGCTGATCTCCTCCACCGTCCAGGCCGGGCCCGTCCGCATGGACATCGAACGCCACGTGGTCAGCGTGCAAGGCGAACAGGTGCTGCTCCCCTTGAAGGAGTTCGAACTCCTGGAGATGCTCCTGCGCAACTCGGGCCGGGTGCTGACGCGCGGCCAGCTCATCGACCGGGTCTGGGGATCGGACTACGTGGGCCACACCAAAACACTCGATGTCCATGTCAAGCGGCTGCGCGGGAAGATCGAACCTGATCCTTCGGCTCCGCGGTTCCTGGTGACCGTGCGGGGCCTCGGCTACAAGTTCGAGCCGTAGGCGGAACTGAGCCGAAACGGCATAACAACTTAACAAAAGGGAGGAGCCGCCTGGCCCCTCCCTTTTGTTGTGCCGAAGCTTCTTCGGGCCCTGCGGCTTAGTGGCCGCTGCCGCCACCGAGTTCGGAAGCCGTGGGGGAGGGCGTTGCCGACGGCGACGGGGTGCTGCCCGCAGGCAGGTATTCCTTGTACTCGGGCAGCGTGGCGTCCAGCACCGGAACCTTCACGGTGTTGCTCACGTTGGTGCCGTTTTCGCTGATCTTGACATCAACCAGGGATCCCGGGATTCCACCGGTGGTGCTCAGTATGGCTTCGTCTGTGGTCTCGTTCAGCAGGGTGTAGTCGTTGGCCTTGACCGGCACTTCGGTCTGTGAGCCTTCGGCGCCGTTCAGCTTAAGCGTCACGTCCTGGGAGGACGAGTTGTAGACCGCACCGATGACGCGGCCGGGCTGGTCTTCCCCGTTCGAGACGATGAGGATGTTGCGCAACTGCAGCGGGCCGAGGTCGGTGATGATGCCGTCTGACGCTTGGTACTGCTCGCTCGTCTGCTGGGAATTGGTGTACCCGCAGCCTGACGTTAGCAGTCCGACGCCGAGGGCGGCAGCCGCCAGTGCCACTTTGGCGCGCTGGGCCCGGTTCATCGCAGTGAAACGCACGTCACGTACTCCTCGAGGGTTTTGAAAGATTATTCAGCCATAGCCTATCCGCAAACGCCGTCAAACGAGGATTCGCCGCCGTCATATCCTCCCTTGGCAGGGCCCGCGCGATGCACTAATATCCGCGTTCGTCAAGGGGTCAAAGGGGGTTGATTGTGCCGTTTTTCCGCGGATTTTCGCGGTTCGAGGCCCTTTTGCCGGCCGGTCATATGCCTGAATCGTGATAAACTGGTCTGCGGGAAAGGGGAAATGTCCACATGGTATTTGAGGTCGGCGAGACAGTAGTTTACCCTCACCACGGTGCTGCGAAGATTGAAGAAATCAAGATGCGCACCATCAAGGGCGAAGAGAAGATGTATCTCAAGCTCAAGGTGGCTCAGGGTGATCTGACCATTGAAGTTCCAGCAGAAAATGTAGATCTTGTTGGCGTTCGGGACGTAGTGGGCAAGGAAGGTTTGGAGCACGTGTTCGATGTGCTTCGTGCCGAGTTCACCGAAGAACCCACCAACTGGTCACGCAGGTACAAGGCAAATCTGGAGAAGCTTGCTTCCGGTGACGTCATCAAGGTGGCAGAGGTCGTCCGTGACCTGTGGCGCCGCGATCACGACCGGGGCCTTTCCGCAGGCGAAAAGCGTATGCTGGCCAAAGCCCGGCAGATTCTGATTTCAGAACTGGCCCTGGCTGAAAAGACCGACGAGGAGAAGGCTGCAAGCGTTCTCGACGAGGTCCTGGCTTCCTAAGAATTGAACCCCGGTGGCACCCAAGTGCCGCCGGGGCTTCTTTTTGCCCGGATTCAGGTCCCGGCGGGGCCAGCTGCGGGGACGTAGGCTAGTCCGCATGAGTGAAACTCCCACGCGCCCCGTCACCGCCGTGATCCTGGTGGCTGCCGGCTCAGGGCAACGGCTGGGCTACGGCATGCCCAAAGCAGCGGTGCCCCTCGGCGGCGAACCTATCCTGATGCACGCCCTCCGGGGCATCGTGGCGTCCGGGGTCAGCAGCCAGGTATGCATCGCACTGCCGGCCGGCGACAGTGCCCTGCGGCAGCTGTGCGAAGACTTCCAGGAAGAACTGGCCGACGGCGGCCCCCTCCTTTCCATGGTCGACGGCGGCGCCACCCGCGCCGATTCCGTCCGGGCAGGCATGGCTGCCCTCATGGACGGGATCGAGGCCGTGCTGGTGCACGATGCCGCCCGGGCCCTGACCCCCGAATCGGTCTTCCACCGGGTAGTGAACGCGCTGGCCGCCGGGGCCGCGGCCGTTATCCCCACCGTCGCCGTGGTGGACACGGTCAAGACCGTGGCTGCGACTACGGGCGAGGACAGCGCGCTGGCGCCGGAGGTTGTTACCGGAACCGCGCCGCGCGAAGACCTGCGTGCCGTCCAGACACCGCAGGGCTTCCAGCTCAGCACCCTCCTGAAGGCGCATGAAGCGGCAGGGACCCTGAACCAGCAGCAGGCCGCGGCCGTAACTGATGACGCGATGCTTGTGGAGATGCTCGGCACGCCGGTCCACGCCGTCCGGGGCTCCAGCCAGTCATTGAAGATCACCACTCCGCTGGATCTGATCCTCGCCGAAGGACTTTTGGAAGGGCCGTTGGGCGCCCGCTGGGTGGAGGGGTGACCGTGGCTGGCATCAACGTGGTCCTGCCCCGCACCGGCATCGGCATCGACGTGCATGCGTACGCCCCGGAGGACGCGCCGCGCCCGCTGTGGCTCGGCGGGCTCCTGTGGGAAGGGGAGCGCGGCCTCGCCGGGCACTCGGACGGTGACCCGGTGGCCCACGCAGCGGCGGACGCCCTTTTCTCGGCGGCCGGAATTGGCGACCTCGGCACCCACTTCGGGACCAGCCGTCCTGAGTTCGCCGGAGCGTCCGGGGTCACCCTCCTCGGGGAAGCAGCGAGGATCGTTCGGGCGGCCGGCTTCGAAATCGGCAACGTTGCAGTGCAGTTCGTCGCCAACCGGCCCAAATTCGGTCCCCGCCGTGAAGAATCGCAACAGGTTCTCAGCGCAGCGGCCGGGGCGCCCATCAGCGTTACGGCAACCACCAGCGACGGCCTGGGGTTCGCGGGGCGCGGAGAGGGTATCTCCGCGGTGGCCACTGCCTTGGTGTATCCGAAGCCCTCCGCCGCCATCGGCTAATCTGGAGCGGTGACCTTGCGCTTCTATGACACTGCCTCCGCCGAAGTCCGGAACTTCGTCCCCCTCGTCGAGGGCAAGGCCAGCCTCTATTACTGCGGGGCCACGGTGCAGGGCATGCCCCACGTGGGCCATATCCGCTCAGCCATCGCGTTCGACCAGCTCACCCGCTGGCTGACCTACCGGGGCTTGCGGGTGACCGTGGTCAGGAACGTCACCGACATCGATGACAAAATCCTCGCCAAGTCGGAAGCGTCCTTCGCGCCGGAGTTCACGCCGGAGCCCGGCGAAGTGGCCCAGGAGGAGTGGTGGGCCCTCGCATACCGCTACGAACAGGAATTCCTGAAGGCGTACGACGCCCTCGGCGTCTCCCGGCCCACTTACGAACCCCGCGCCACCGGGCACATACCGGAAATGCATGCCCTGATCCAGCAACTGATCGACCGCGGGCACGCCTACGCAGCCCTCGACGAGTCCGGCGACGTGTACTTTGACGTCCGTTCCTGGAGTAAATACGGTTCCCTGACGCGGCAAAACATCGATGACATGCAGGCAGCCCCCGACGTCGAACCTCGATTCAGCAACAGGAAGAAGGACCCCCGCGACTTCGCGCTGTGGAAGGGTTCCAAAGAGGGAGAGCCGACGACGGCGAGCTGGGCTTCCCCCTGGGGCGCCGGCCGCCCGGGCTGGCACCTGGAATGCTCCGCCATGGTCACCAAATACCTGGGAACCGAATTCGATATCCACGGTGGAGGCCTGGACCTGAGGTTCCCGCACCATGAAAACGAGCTGGCACAGTCCCAGGCCGCCGGCCACCCGTTCGCCAGCTTCTGGATGCACAACGGCATGGTGACGTACCAGGGCGAGAAGATGTCCAAGTCAATCGGGAACACCATCAGCCCGGCCGAGATGCTGGAACTGGCTCCGCCCCGGGTGGTCCGCTACTACCTCGGCCAGGCGCACTACCGCTCCATCCTGGACTACCGGCCCACGTCGCTACAGGAGGCCGCCGCCGCCGTCGAACGCATTGACGGTTTCCTCGCCAAGGCCTCAGCCCGGTTCGGCGGGGACTTCGGCCTTGAGGCCGGCAACTTCGGCTTATCCGCCGATGCTGTCCGCGCTTTTTCTGAGGCCATGGACGACGACCTCAACGTCCCGCGTGCGCTGGCGGCGCTCCACGAGACGGTGCGCGCCGGGAACACAGCCCTCGCCGAGGGGGATGACGACGCCGTCCGTCACGCACTGAACGCAGTCTTGGTGATGACCGAGGTGCTTGGCCTCAACGCTGTCGCAGGCACCGATGCGGGCGGCGGCAAGGAAGCGACCGCCCTCGACGTCTTGGTCCAGGCGCAGCTGGAAGCCCGGGCCGCGGCGCGGGCCGAAAAAAACTGGGCCGCCTCCGACGCCATCCGGGACACCCTGGCCGCGGCCGGCGTCGTCGTTGAGGACGGTCCGGACGGCGCCACCTGGAGCCTGAAGCGGGACTGAGGGGTAGTCACCCTTAGGCCATCCCGCCGGGGTCAGGCGATTTTACTTGGTTCAGTAGACTGGTAGGCAGACTCAGTCAACACAATCAAGGGTGGAACACAATGGCCAACAATGGTCGCCGATCGGTTAAAGCGAAGAAGGGCCCAACCATCGGAACCGGTGGTCATGGCCGCAAGGCCCTCGAAGGCAAGGGACCCACGCCCAAGGCGGAGGACCGTCCCTACCACAAGGCGCACAAGTCCAAGCAGCTCGCAGAGCGCTCTGCCGCCAAGCGCGGCACGGGCGCGCGAGGCGCCGGCGCCGCCAAGTCCGGGCCCAAGGGACGGGCTACCGAGGAAGTGGTCACCGGCCGGAACTCCGTGGTTGAAGCGCTCCGGGCCGGCATTCCCGCCAAGGCCCTGCACATCGCCATCCGCATCGAAATGGATGACCGGGTCAAGGAATCCCTGAAGCTCGCCGCCGAACGCGGCATCCCGCTGCTGGAGACCGGCAAGCCCGAACTGGACCGGATGACGGATGACGCCATCCACCAGGGCCTGGTCCTGCAGATCCCGCCCTACGAGTACCAGGATGCCTACGAACTCGCCGAGGAGACGGTGGAGAAGTGGAAAAAGGGCCACGTCCCCAACGCGCCGCTCTTCGTTGCCCTCGATGGCATCACCGACCCCCGGAACCTCGGCGCCATCATCCGGTCCGTGTCCGCCTTCAGCGGCCACGGCGTGATCGTGCCCGAACGCCGCTCGGTGGGCGTCACCGCCTCCGCCTGGAAAACCAGCGCCGGGGCAGCAGTCCGGGTACCGGTGGCGCGTGCATCCAACCTCAACAGTGCATTGAAGCAGTTCAAGAACATGGGCATCTTTGTCCTGGGCCTTGACGGCGACGGCGATGTTTCGCTTCCCGACCTCACCCTCGCCAGGGAGCCCGTCTGCATCGTGGTGGGCTCGGAAGGCAAGGGCCTGAGCCGCCTGGTCCGGGAGAACTGCGACCAGATCGTTTCGATTCCCATCGACTCGGCAATGGAATCCCTGAACGCCTCCATGGCAGTGGGCATCTCGCTGTACGAGGTATCCCGCCAGCGCGCCGCAAAGTAACCGCGGCGTAAAAAGACCCGTTGTCCCGGCCTGCCTATGCGCCTTTATGACGCGTAGGCAGGCGATGTGCCCTTGGCGGCTAATATTTTAGGTGATGGTCATGCCGCTCTTCGACACTGCTTCCACCACGGACGCCTCAACGGCTCTTCCACTCGGTGTGACTGTCCCGCGCGCGGATTCGGCCGTGTCCGGTCCAGCCGCAAACGGCACCCGGCCGGGTGCCAGGGCCAACGTGGCCTGCTACGCCCCCGGCGTGCGTAACCTGGAAATCGTCTACATAGCCCCTGGCGGAGACTGGCGGGTACAGGCGCTGCCCAACGTAAGCCACGGCGTCCACCACGGGATTGTGGACAACCTGCCTTACGGCTCGCGCTACGGGTTCCGCGCAGCATCCGCCGAACAGTCCTTGCCGCTTGCCGTGCCCACGCAGGATGTTGACGACGACGGCGGGCAGCCGCTGCTGCTGGACCCGTACGGGCGCGCAGTGGACCAACGCGACGGCTTCCTGACCAGCGTCCGGATGGCCAGCGACTTTGACTGGGCATCGGACGGGAGGCTGCGCCTGGAATGGCGCGACACCATTATTTACGAGGCCCATGTCCGCGGCCAGAGCATGCTCCACCCGGACGTACCCGCGGAACTCCGCGGCACGTACGCCGGCCTGGCGCACCCGGCCATTGTTGAACACCTCAAGAGCCTCGGAATCACTGCTGTTCAGCTGCTGCCCGTCCACTTCCACCTGGATGAACCGCACCTGCAGGACCTGGGACTGACCAACTACTGGGGATACAACACGGCAGCTTTTTTCGCCCCCCACCCCGGCTACGCCACCAAGGCGGCCCAGCAGGCTGGCCCCCAGGCCGTCCAGGACGAGTTCAAGGGAATGGTCAAGGCGCTTCATGCCGCCGGCCTGGAAGTCATCCTGGACGTCGTCTACAACCACACCGCTGAAGGCGGTCCCGACGGGCAGGTCCTGAGCTTCCGCGGGCTGGGGGAGGACACGTACTACCGGACTGACGGGAACGGCAAGTATGAGGACACCACGGGCTGCGGCAACAGCCTGAACTTTGCCGAACCACAGGTGGTCCAGCTGGTGGTGGACTCACTGCGCCACTGGGTGGACGAGTTCCACATTGACGGCTTCCGGTTCGACCTGGCCGTGACGCTCTGCCGGAACGCGGCCAATGAATTCGATCCCCGGCACCCGTTCCTCGTTGCCATTGCAGCGGATCCCGTCCTGTCCGACGTCAAGCTGATCGCCGAACCGTGGGATGTGGGCTACGGCGGCTGGCAGACCGGACGGTTCCCGGCGGGCTGGGCGGACTGGAACGACCACTTCCGGGACGCCGTGCGCTCGTTCTGGCTGGCCGACCGCGCTGCGCTCGAATCCGGCGGGCAGGGCGGATCGGTGGCCAAGCTCGCGGACGTCATGTCGGGTTCCGCAGCCCTCTTTGCGGCGTCCGGCCGCTCCCGGCTGGCATCGGTCAATTACATCACCGCCCATGATGGCTTCACCCTGAACGACGTCGTCTCCTACGACCGGAAACACAATGAGGCCAACGGTGAGCAGAACCGGGACGGCCACGGCGACAACCGCAGCTACAACCACGGTTTCGAAGGCCCCACCGAGGACGGGGCCATCCTGGCCAGGCGCGCCCAGTCCCGCCGTAACCTCATGGCCACGCTGTTGATCTCCATCGGCGTGCCCATGATCACGGCCGGAGACGAACTGGCGCGGACCCAGCAGGGCAACAACAACGCGTACTGCCAGGACAACGCCATCGCGTGGCTGGACTGGACCAGGACGCCGGAGTCCCACGAAATGCTCCGGAGCACCAAACGGTACATCCGCCTGCGCAAGGAGTTCCTGGCCGCACAGCCCCACGACTTCCCGGTCCGGGATGAGCAGTCCTACCTGTACTGGTTCGACCACGCCGGGCAGCCCATGTCCATGGAACGCTGGAACGATCCCAGGCACCGCGTTATGCAACTCCTGCTGGGTTCCGACGACGGCACACTGGCTGGCCTGGTGGTGGTGAACGGCAGCAATTCCGACGTGCAGATCACGCTGCCCCGCATTACCGCCAAGGGCACCCCGCATACGATGTTCGAGCTGCGGCTGACCACCTCCCCGCTGCACGAGCTCCGGCAAGGCACCAGGGTGGCCCCGGGGGAGAAGGACCTCCTGGAGGCCAACTCCATCAACATCTACCGCAGCTGATGCACCCGGACACAACGTAATGCGCAACCGCAATGTTCTTCCCCTGCTGCTGACTGTGCTCGTGGTGCTGGGGCTGCTCTTGTTCGGCGGCACGGGGATCCTGGGCCAATTGACGGACAGTGCGACGCCGGAGGGCGGGGTCAGTGCCACGCCGGGTCCGGGTGCCGCCACAGGTCCCTCCGCCCAGGGTTCCCCCTCTGCAGGGTCCGGGACAGATGCCGCCCCCCAACCCCGGGCGCAGGTCAACCCGTCCGGCCTGCCGGAGGTGCGGGAGTCTGTATTGCCGCCTGAAGGCCGCCGGACGCTTGCCCTCATCCGCGCCGGGGGACCCTACAGTTACCGGCAGGACGACCAGGCCTTCGGGAACTTCGAGCGGATCCTGCCGCGGCGGGACAGGGGCTATTACCGTGAATATACGGTGCCAACACCTGGGGAGTCAGACCGGGGAGCGCGGCGCATCGTGGCCGGCGACGGCGGCGAGAAGTACTACACAGATGATCACTACGAGACGTTTCAATTCATAGCAGAAGGCAGCTAGGCAACCATGAAGATCTACTCCGGCGAGACCTGGACCCTGGAAGAACTGCAGGAGCAGGTGGCTGACGCCGGACGCCGCAGCCTGGTGGTTCCCGCGGCCGACAGCAAGAAGGCAGTCCTGGAAACCTTTGGGGAGGTCCTCAACTTCCCGGAGCACTACGGCGTAAACCTGGACGCCCTCAACGATTCCCTGCATGACTTCGCGGACAGCATCACGGACAACGGCAACCCGCCCGTCACTGTGCTGTGGCAGGTGGCGGCGCCTTTCCGCGCTGACCGGTCCTTCGGGGTCATCTGCGAAATACTCCAGGACGCCGAGCGCTACGCCGGCAAGGACCTCGCCGTTACCGCCGTCATGCTCTAACGGCGTTCTTCCTGCCCGGCGTAGGTCTCCAGCAGGTCCAGGGCCCGGCCGCCGCCTTCCTCCTCAGCCAGGGCCTTGCGCATGCTGTCTGCCTTCTCACGGCCTCCCGGGAAGGGCGGCAGGAGGGGAACCTCGGGGTCGGTCAGTACTTCGATCACCACAGGCCGGTCGGCCGCGAACGCCCGCTCCCAGACATCGCCCAGAAGCTCGGGATCGTCCACGCGGATGCCCGTAAGGCCCAGCAGCTCGGCGTAACCCGCGAACGGGAAGTCCGGGAGCTCCTGGCTGTCCCGGAAACGCGGCTCGCCCTCTGACTCGCGCTGTTCCCACGTAACTTCGGTGAGCTCCCGGTTGTTGAAGACACAGACGACAAATCGGGGGTCCTGCCATTGCCGCCAGCGGTGGGCCACTGTCACCAGTTCGGCAATCCCCGCCATCTGCATGGCGCCGTCCCCGGACAGTGCCACCAGCGGCCGGTCGGGATGGGCAAGCTTGGCGGCAATGCCGTAGGGGATGGAGCAGCCCATGCTTGCCAGCGTGCCTGAGAGGTGGGCCGGGACGTCCGGCGGAAGTATGAGCTGGCGGGCGTACCAGTAAACGCAACTGCCGACGTCGATACTCATCTGGGCGTTGGCCGGAAGCCTGCCATTGAGCTCCCGCACCACCCTTTCCGGGTTGACGGGGCTGGCAGGTACGGCGGCGCGTTCTTCGGCCAGTGCCCGCCAGCGCGTGACTTCCTGTTCGACGTCGGCACGCCACTGCCCGCGCGGCCGCTGATCCAGCCGGGAACCAAGGGCCTTGAGGGCCGTTGCCGCATCGCCCGCCAGTCCGACCTCCACGGGGTAGCGGTTGCCGATCTTCCGCTCGTCGATATCAATCTGCACGGCCCGTGCCGCACCGGGCGGTGGATAAAACTCAGTCCAGGGATCGTTCGAGCCAACGATGAGCAGCGCATCGCAGTTGCCCAGCAGGTGGGCGCTGGCGGTGGTGCCCAAATGCCCCATGGTGCCCACGGCGAAAGGCAGGGTTTCGTCCACGTAGGGCTTCCCCAGGAGGCTGGTGGCAATGCCGGCACCCAGCTGTTCAGCAACGGCCACCACCTCCGCGGCGGCGTGCCGGGCGCCTTGGCCTACCAGAAGCGCCACCCTCTGCGCATTGTTGAGGAGCGCGGCCGCGGCGTCCAGGTCTTCCCCTCGGGGCGACTTGGCGGACGTGCTCCAGGACGGCGCGGTGACCACAACACCGTGTTCCTGTTCCAGCTGGGGTGCGGGCGCGGACTGGATGTCGTGCGGCAGGATCACCACGCACGGCGAGGAGGTGGCTTTCGCCGTGCGGAAGGCACGGTCCAGGACCATGGGAAGCTGCTCGGGTGCGTTGACCTGCTGAACGAACTGGGCCGCAACGTCCTTGAACAGGACGGTCAGTTCGATCTCCTGCATGTAGGCAGAGCCCAGGACCGTGCGGCTTTGCTGGCCCACGATCGCCACCACCGGCACGCCGTCGAGCTTGGCGTCGTACAGGCCGTTGAGGAGGTGGACCGCGCCCGGCCCCTGCGTGGACGTCACCACTCCCACGCCGCCGGTGTACTTCGCGTGCCCCACGGCCATAAAGGCCGCGGTCTCCTCGTGCCGTGCCTGCACGAATTCAACCCGGCCCTCCGCCCGGCGGAGGGCTCCCATGAACCCGTTGATTCCGTCCCCGCTGTACCCGAAAACACGGTTGACGCCCCACGTTGTGAGCCGTTCCACGATCAGGTCTGCCACGGTGCGGTCGTTCATGGGATCCTCCTGCAGTAGGTTGCGGCCCTGCCTCTTACGCGTTGACGATCAGGCCCAGCTCAGCCTTCGACGCCAGCGCGTCATGCCGCGGCAGTACACGTACGGTGTACCCAAAGGACCCGGACCGGTCGATCAGCAGCGAGCCGCTGAACAGGTGCCGGCCGCTGCCCAGGTCTTCCTGGACCTTCAGTTCCATCACCGTGATGTCCGCCAGGGTATCGCTTTCCTCTGCCCTGCCGTAGGCCACCTCCACGCTGACGTCATCCGGGGTGAGGCTGTTCAGCGACACGTAGGCATTGACCTGGAGGATGTCACCGATCTGCGGGTCCTCGGAAACCCCAACGGAGTCCACGTGCTCCACGTGCACCTGCGGCCAGGCGGCGCGGACCTTCGCCGTCCACGCTGCCAGCGTGCGTGCCTGGGAGTAGGAGTTGGCGCCGGCATTCCGGCCGGCCTCCGCTGCCGGGCGGTAGAGGATGTTCACGTAGTCACGCAGCATGCGGTCGGCCGAAACCGCCGGACCAAGGTGCGAGAGGGTGTGCTTGATCATCGATACCCAGTGGGTGGGCACCTTCTCGGTACCCGACGTCGACGGACCGGCTGCACCTGCGTCTTCGGACACCGTGATGCCGTAGAACCTCGGGGCAACCTGCGTCTCGAGCAGTTCGTAGAGGGCGGCGGCTTCAATATCGTCGCGTTCCTCCGGCGACGCGTCGTTGTTGGCCGTGGGAATCGCCCAACCGTTCTCGCCGTCGTACATTTCATCCCACCAGCCGTCGAGGACCGACAGATTCAGCGAACCGTTGAGAGCCGCTTTCATGCCGGACGTTCCGCAGGCCTCAAGCGGCCGGAGCGGGTTGTTCAGCCAGACGTCGCAGCCAGGGAAGAGCGTCCGTGCCATCCCGATGTCGTAGTTCGGCAGGAAGGCGATGCGGTGCCGGACTTCCGGGTCATCAGTGAAGGTGACCAGGTCCTGGATCATCTTCTTCCCCGCGTCGTCAGCGGGGTGCGACTTGCCGGCAATGACCAGCTGGATGGGATGTTCCTTGTGCAGCAGGAGTGCCTTGAGCCGTTCCGGCTCGCGCAGCATCAGGGTAAGCCGCTTGTAGGTGGGAACGCGGCGGGCGAACCCGATGGTGAGGATGTCCGGGTCCAGCACGTTGTCCGTCCAGCCCAGCTCAGCGTCGGCCGCGCCGCGTTTCTTCCAGGCGGCACGGAGCCGGCGGCGGACGTCCTCCACCAGCGCGACCCGCATTTCGCGGCGCAGCGCCCATACGTCAGCATCACTGACGTTGTAGGCGAGGTCCCAGCGGCCCAGCGCTTCAGCTTCGCTGCCGAACTGGTCCCGGGCAAGCTTTGAAATTCGGCTGTCCACCCAGGTGGGCACGTGCACGCCGTTGGTGACGGAGGTGATGGGCACCTCGGAGTGGTCGAACCCGGGCCACAGCGCGGAAAACATCCCGCGGGACACTTCGCCGTGCAGCTTGGCCACACCGTTTGCCCGCTGTGCAAGCCGCAGGCCCATCACGGCCATGTTGAAAACGGACGGGGTGCCGTTCGCGTAATTTTCGCGGCCAAGCTCCAGGATCCGGTCCACCGGCACAGCCGGTGCAAGCCCGGCCTGGAAGAAGTGGTGGATCTGGGAAATTTCAAACCTGTCGATGCCGGCCGGCACCGGGGTGTGAGTGGTGAAAACGGTGGAGGCGCGGCCGGCAGCCAAGGCCTCATCGAACGTCAGTGCCTCGTCCCCGGCCATCAGTTCCTGGATGCGCTCGATGCCCAGGAAACCGGCGTGGCCTTCATTGGTGTGGAACACTTCCGGAGCGCGGGTTCCGGTGAGCTTCTGGAAGGCGCGGAGCGCCTTGACCCCGCCCATGCCCAGCAGCAGTTCCTGCTGGAGCCGGTGGTCACCGCCGCCGCCGTAGAGACGGTCCGTGATGCTACGGGCTGCTTCGTCATTGCCCGGAACGTTCGAGTCCAGGAGGAGCAGGGGGACGCGTCCGACGTCGGCGCGCCAGATGTGGGCCAGCAGGCGGCGGTTGTTGGGGAGCGGCAGGGAGATTTGCAGCGGCTGGCCGTTGCCGTCGCCGGAAGGCTCGCGGAGGAGGGTGAGCGGCAGGCCGTCGGGATCCAGGACAGGGTAGGTTTCCTGTTGCCAGGCGTCCCGGGACAGTGACTGCTTGAAGTATCCGGCCTGGTACAGCAGGCCAACACCGATCAGGGGCACGCCCAGGTCCGAGGCGGCCTTGAGGTGGTCGCCGGCCAGGATGCCCAGGCCGCCGGAGTACTGGGGGAGGACTTCGGTGATACCGAATTCGGGGGAGAAGTAGGCAATCGACGCCGGCGCGTCCGGGCCCAGGCTCTGGTACCAGCGGGGCTCCTCGAGGTACCGGTCAAGGTCCTTCTCGGCGGCGCGGACACGGTCCACCACCGACTGGTCTGCGGCAAGCTGCTGGAACTCTTCGCGGCTCACCAAGCCCAGGAAACCGACGGGATCCTCACCGCTTTCCACCCAAAGCCGCGGGTTCAGCCCGGCGAAGAGTTCCCGGGTGGGGCGGTGCCAGGACCAGCGCAAATTACTCGCCAGCCGGGCCAGCGGCCGGATTGGTTCGGGGAGGACTGTACGGACCGTAAATCTGCGGATTGCCTTCACCTGCGTCACACTAACCGACAACATGCGCAGCCGGAACCAACCCCGGGTTTCTTTTGGATAAATGACTCTTCGCGTGGAGGAAATGACACGGGCGGCAACGAAAATAGTGCGCAGGCTTAGCAATCCGGCTCATTTCTCGCTAACGTCGAGCCTGTGACGACTAACTCAGGAACCATTGCCGCATCGAAGAAAAAGCCGCAGGGCCGCATCACGGACGGCCTGCGGTTTGGACGTTTCCCCATCACGGCTGTGCAGCCCGTGGTCGAGGGTGGAAAGTTCCCTGCCAAGGCCTTGCCTGGCGAGGGAATCGTGGTGGGCGCCACCGCGTTCCGGGAGGGGCACGACCAGCTTGGAGTCAGTGCGGTGCTCCTGGACCCGGCGGGCCAGGAGCGGCAGCGCGTCCGGCTGGCGCCGCCCCGCGGGGAACGCGGCATGGGGACGGACCGTTGGGAAGGCGTCCTCACGCCGTCGGACACGGGCAACTGGTCCTTTGTCATCGAAGCCTGGCACGACCGCTACGGCACGTGGCACCACAACGCGGAAGTGAAGGTGGAAGCCGGCATCGACGTCGAGCTGATGCTCGCGGAGGGTGCCGCGTTGCTCCATGAAGCTGCCGGGGACGAATCCCGGAGCGAGTGGGACAGGGGTGTCCTCCGCGAGGCCGCGGACAAGCTGGCTGACCCTTCCCTCAGCACGGAGGAGCGCCTCGGGGCCGGATTCAGCCACGCGGTCACCGGCGTTGTCGCGCACCAGCCGATCCGCGAGCTGGTCACCGTTTCCGAACAGTACCCTTTGCTGGTTGAGCGGGACCTGGCCGGCCGCGGAGCCTGGTACGAGTTCTTCCCCCGCTCCGAAGGCGCAGTCAAGGACCACACCACGGGCACCTGGACGTCCGGAAACTTCCGCACCGCCGCCCAACGGCTCGACGCCGTCGCCGCCATGGGCTTTGACGTCATCTACATGCCGCCCATCCATCCCATCGGCGTCCAGCACCGCAAGGGGCCCAACAACACACTCATCGCAGGCCCGAACGATCCAGGCTCGCCCTGGGCCATCGGCGCGAAAGAGGGCGGCCACGACGCCATCCACCCCGACCTTGGGACCTTTGAGGACTTTGACGCCTTTGTGGCCCGGGCCAACGAACTCGGACTGGAAGTCGCTTTGGACCTGGCACTGCAGGCCGCCCCGGACCATCCGTGGGTTGAGTCGCATCCCGAATGGTTCACCACCCGGGTGGACGGCAGTATTGCCTACGCGGAAAACCCGCCCAAGAAGTACCAGGACATTTATCCGCTCAATTTCGATAATGACCCGGAGGGGCTCTCCAACGAAATTCTCCGTATTGTCCTGCTCTGGGTCAGCCACGGCGTAAAGATCTTCCGCGTGGATAACCCGCACACTAAACCCGTGTGGTTCTGGGAGTGGCTTATTGCCCAGGTGGATAAGCAGGTTCCGGGGGTTGTGTTCCTCGCTGAGGCCTTCACCCGTCCGGCCATGATGCACGCACTGGGCCGTGCCGGCTTCCAGCAGTCCTACACCTACTTCACGTGGCGCAACACCAAGAAGGAAATCGAGCAGTACTTCAACGAGGTCAGCCACGAGTCGTCGGCCTTCTTCCGGCCCAATTTCTTTGTGAACACGCCGGACATCCTCACCGAATACCTCCAGTTCGGGGGGCCTGCTGCGTTCAAGATCAGGGCGGCCCTGGCCTCCACGGCAAGCCCGCTGTGGGGTGTCTACGCGGGGTACGAGCTGTACGAGCACGTCGCCCGGCCGGGTGCCGAGGAGTACATCGACAACGAGAAGTTCGAGTACAAGGCACGGGACTGGGACGCGGCCGCCCAGTCAGGGCGGACCCTTGCTCCGTACATCACCCGGCTGAACGAGTTGCGGCACACGCATCCGGCGCTGCAGGACCTGCAGAACCTGACGGTGCATCACAGCACTGACGATTCAACAGTGGTGTACTCCAAGCACAAAACCCTCGCCGACGGATCCAAGGACACCATCATCGTGGTGGTCAACCTGGATCCCCACGTGACCAAGGAATGCAGTGTCTCGCTTGACCTTGCGGCCCTGGAGCTGAACCCGCAGGACCTCACCCCGAACGGGGGCTTCCACGTGGACGACCTTATCTCCGGTGAAAGCTGGGAATGGGGCGAGTACAACTACGTACGCCTGGACCCGCATGTTGAGCCCGCGCACATCCTCAGCGTGAGGAGAATGCATCAGTGAGTTTTAATCCGCAAAGTTCGGGACAGCATTTCACGCCGAAGAGCACCTTCGAACTGAATGCGCCGGGCCTGCAGCACGATCCGCTGTGGTACCGGAAAGCCGTTTTCTACGAGGTCCTCGTCAGAGCTTTTGCGGATGCCAACGGTGACGGTTCCGGGGATTTCTCGGGCCTCATCGACAGGCTCGACTACCTGCAGTGGCTGGGCGTGGACTGCCTCTGGCTGCCGCCGTTCTTCCAGTCACCGCTGCGCGACGGGGGTTACGACATCTCCGACTACAACTCGGTCCTGGACGAGTTCGGCACCATCACGGACTTCAAGCGGCTGGTTGCCGAGGCACATGCCAGGGGAGTGCGGGTCATCATCGACCTCCCCCTGAACCACACCTCCGACCAGCACCCCTGGTTCCAGGAGTCGCGGAAGGACCCGGACGGACCGTTCGGCGACTTCTACGTCTGGAGCGACACGGACGAGAAGTACCAGGACGCCCGCATCATCTTCGTGGACACCGAGGAATCGAACTGGACCTTCGACCCCATCCGCCGGCAGTTCTTCTGGCATCGGTTCTTCAGCCACCAGCCGGACCTGAACTTCGAGAACCCCAAGGTCATCGACGCCCTTTTTGACGTGGTCCGGTTTTGGCTGGACCAGGGCATCGACGGGTTCCGCGCCGACGCCATCCCCTACCTCTTCGAGGAAGAGGGGACCAACTGCGAGAACCTGCCGGCCACCCACGACTTCCTCCGCAAGCTGCGGGCCATGGTGGACGAAAGCTACCCGGGACGCGTCATTATTGCCGAGGCGAACCAGCCGCCCAATGAGGTGGTGGAGTATTTCGGGACGGAAGCCGAACCCGAGTGCCACATGGCGTTCCACTTCCCGATCATGCCGCGGCTGTACTACGCGCTCCGGGACCAGAAGGCCGCGCCCATCATCGAGACGATGCAGGACACGCCGAACATTCCCGACGGCGCGCAGTGGGGCACCTTCCTGCGGAACCACGACGAACTGACGCTTGAAATGGTGACCGCCGATGAGCGCGCGGCCATGCTCGGCTGGTATGCACCGGATCCCAGGATGCGCGCCAACATCGGCATCCGCCGCCGGCTCGCACCCCTGCTGGACAACTCCCGGGCGGAGATCGAACTGATCAACGCGCTGCTGCTGTCGCTTCCCGGCAGTCCGTTCCTGTACTACGGGGACGAGATCGGCATGGGTGACAACATCTGGCTTGAAGACCGGGACGCCGTCCGGACGCCAATGCAGTGGAACCCCGACCGGAACGCGGGTTTCTCCAACGCGGATCCCGGCAAGCTCTACCTGCCGGTCATCCAGTCGCTGGTTTACAACTACAACATGGCAAACGTTGAGGCGGAGGCGGCCCACTCGGGGTCGCTGCTTCGCTGGACGCGCCAGATCTTGAGCGTTCGCAAGAACCATCCCGCTTTCGGCCTGGGCTCCTTCAAACACGTTGAGGCCGACCATGACGCCGTCCTGGCCTACCTTCGCGAGTTGCCCAGCGGCAACGCCGCAGGGGTGGACGGCGAATCCATTCTGTGTGCATTCAACCTCTCGCAGCATCCAGTGGCCGCAAGGTTGCGTATCCCCGATTACGGCGGGCGCGGCCTTCGTGATGTATTTGGCGGCCAGCCATTTCCTGGCATCAACGAGGACGGGACGCTGACGCTGACTCTCGGCAGCCACGATTTCTTCTGGCTGAGGATCCGGTCGGCAGCGTCCAATCCTACGTCCCCCTATACGCAGGCAATGCCGATCCTCTCGATTGAGAACTGACATGAACCAGCCCATCCTTACCCCCGCCCTCACCAAGTTGCTTCAGGAATGGCTTCCAAGGCAGCGCTGGTTCCCCGTAAAGACGCCAGCCTTCGAGCTGTCCCAGGCCGGCAGCCTGGGTCTGGACGATCCTTCCGGCCACGCAGGGCTCGCAGTCTTCCTCCTGAAAGTGACCACCCGGGGAGCCGACGGCGGCCGACGTACCGACGTCGTCCAGGTCCCCTTGAGTTTCCGGCCGGCGCCGGCAGCCGGGATGGAGCGCGCTCTGGTCGGCGAGGCAGCCGGGACGGATCCATCCAGGCCATGGGTTTACGACGCCGTGCACGATCCCGACTTCGTGGGCGGCTGGCTTGACCTGATGCGCAGCGAGGACAAGGCCCCCAGCGGTACCGCATCCGGGTTCCGGGCTCCAGGAGACCACAGGCTTCCCACGGCCCGCGGTGTGGTGAAGGTCCTTTCCGGGGAGCAGTCCAACAGTTCAGTAATTGTGGACGACGGCGAATCGGCCGCCATCGTGAAGTTCTTCCGCGTCCTGTCGGAGGGGACAAACCCCGAGGTTGAGGTGGGTGCTGCCCTCACGTCTGCCGGGACCACGGAAGTTCCGGCGACCCTGGGCTGGGTCCGCGGTGAGTGGCTGGCCCAGGGCACGCCTTCTTCCGACGGACCGGGCTCCGGTTCCCGTTATGTCCAGGGCGAGCTGGCGGTGGCCCATGAGTTTCTGGCCGGCGGACGCGATGCCTGGCGTCTGGCTGTGGACGCGGCCAGGTCCGGGACTGATTTCACGGCTGAGGCCCGCGCCTTGGGCGCCGCCACGGCAACGGTCCATCGCCGCCTTGCAGAAGCACTTGGGCAATCGGCGGAGGCTGAACCCGGCAAGGTGATTGCCCCTGCAGTAGCCCAGCGCGTCCGGCAGGCATGGGCGGAAGCCGCCTCCGCCGTCGGCCCCTACGACGACGCACTGGACCACCTCCTGCGCGGGCTCGACGGCGTGGCTGCCGGTCCGCTCCAGCGGATCCACGGCGACCTCCACCTTGGCCAGATCCTCCAGGTCCCGGGCCAGGCGGGAAACGCACCCCGATGGGCGATCCTCGACTTCGAAGGCGAACCGCTGCGTCCCATTGCGGAGCGGAACGTTCCCGACGTTCCCCTGCGGGACGTCGTGGGGATGCTGCGGTCCTTCGACTACGCGGCGGGAGCTGCCCATCGTGAACAGGAAGGTGCCAAAGTGCCGGCGTCCTGGGTTGACGACTGCGCCGAGGCCTTCCTTGCCGGGTACGCGGGTGTCACGCCAGGCACCGTGGACAGGGACTCGCCCCTGTTTGTGGCATTGTGGCTGGACAAGGCACTGTACGAAGTAGTTTATGAAATGCGTAACAGGCCCGACTGGCTGGCGATCCCTGTGAACGCCTCCAGGCGGCTCCTCAGCGGTAACGGCACCGGCGACCAGGCCGGGGCAGCATGGGAAGGTATCGAAATGACAGGCTCAGCACGAACGGACCGTCCGGGGGTGCCGCTGCATGTGGATGCGGGCACCCTGGGCAAGCTCGCGAACGGTGAACACCACGCCCCCCATTCCATCCTGGGCGCGCACCTTGACGACTACGGCCACGTCACCATCCGCACCGTAAAGCATTTGGCGGAGGCCGTTACGGTCATCACAGCAGCCGGCGAAATCCCTATGGAGCATGAAGCCCACGGCGTGTGGGTGGCCGTTATGGAGCCGCTGCAGCAGGGGCACGTCCCGGACTATCGCCTGGCCGTAACCTACCCCGGTGCTGAACCGGTCACCGTGGACGAACCCTACCGCTACCTGCCCACCGTGGGTGAAGTAGACCTGCACCTCATCGGTGAAGGCCGGCACGAGAAACTCTGGGAAGTCCTGGGCGCCCATGTCCAGCACTACAAGTCGTCCCTGGGAGACGTGGACGGTGTCTCATTTGCCGTCTGGGCCCCCAACGCGCAGGCTGTGCGCGTTATTGGTGACTTCAACGCCTGGGACGGGCGCGAAAACTCGCTCCGCTCCCTTGGCTCCTCCGGCGTGTGGGAGATTTTTGTCCCCGGGGTTGCAGCAGGGGCATGCTACAAATTCCAGATCCGGACCAAGGCCGGCCACTGGGTGGAGAAGGCTGACCCGCTTGCGTTCGGAACCGAGGTCCCCCCGCTGACGGCGTCGAGGGTAGTGGAGCCCTCGTACGCCTTCAAGGACGACGAATGGATGGAGGCCCGGGCCAAGCGGGATCCGCACAACTCGGCCATGAGCGTCTACGAAGTCCACCTTGGTTCCTGGAAGCTTGGGCTCGGCTACCGGGAATTGGCCAAGGAACTGGTGGACTACGTTAAGTGGCTTGGCTTCACCCACGTGGAGTTCATGCCGGTGGCGGAACACCCCTTCGGCGGATCGTGGGGCTACCAGGTCACGTCGTACTTCGCCCCCACCTCCAGGTTCGGGCACCCCGACGAATTCCGATACCTGGTGGACGCACTCCACCAGGCCGGCATCGGGGTCCTGCTGGACTGGGTGCCCGCACACTTCCCCAAGGACGCATGGGCCCTGGCCCAGTTCGACGGCGAGCCCCTGTACGAGCACGCCGACCCCGCCTTGGGCGAGCACCCGGACTGGGGCACGCTGATCTTCGACTTCGGCCGCACTGAGGTCCGCAACTTCCTCGTGGCCAATGCCCTGTACTGGCTGGATGAGTTCCACATCGACGGCCTGCGCGTGGACGCTGTGGCCTCCATGCTCTACCTGGACTACTCGCGCGAAGAGGGCCAGTGGCGGCCCAACCGGTTCGGCGGCCGGGAAAACCTCGAAGCCATCTCGTTCCTGCAGGAAGTCAACGCCACGGTGTACAAGACGCACCCCGGGGCTGTCATGATTGCCGAAGAGTCCACAGCCTTCCCCGGCGTTACGGCCCCCACCAGCCACGGCGGACTGGGCTTTGGCCTCAAATGGAACATGGGCTGGATGCACGACTCGCTCAAGTACGCGTCCGAGGACCCGGTGAACCGCAAGTGGCACCACGGCACCGTAACCTTTTCCCTGGTCTACGCCTTTACGGAAAACTTCCTGCTCCCCATCAGCCACGATGAGGTAGTCCACGGCAAGGGTTCCATGCTTCGCAAGATGCCGGGCGACCGTTGGCAGCAGCTGGCGAACCTTCGTGCCTTCCTGGCGTACCAGTGGGCCCACCCGGGCAAGCAGCTCATCTTCATGGGTACCGAATTCGGCCAGGAAGCGGAATGGTCCGAACAGCACGGACTCGACTGGTACCTCGCGGACATTCCCGCCCACAAGGGGGTGCAGCTGCTGACCAAGGACCTCAATGAGCTGTACGCTTCCACCCCCGCGCTGTACACCCGGGACAACGAGCCCGGCGGCTTCCAGTGGATCAACGGGGGAGACGCGGACCGTAATGTGCTCTCGTTCATCCGCTGGGACAAAGAGGGCAACCCCCTAGTCTGTGCCATCAACTTCTCTGGTGCGCCCCACGCCGGCTACACCCTGGGAGTACCTGAGCCGGGTGCGTGGACAGAAGTGCTGAACACTGATGCCACCACCTATGGCGGCTCAGGTGTGCTGAACGCCGGTGAGCTGAAGGCGACGGATGAGGGGCAGGACGGGCAGCCGGCCACCTTGAGCGTCACTCTGCCGCCGCTCGGTGCTGCGTACTTCAAGCCGGGATCAGCAACGTCCGCCTGATTCCTGCTTGAACTTCTTCGGAAGAGGCCCGGAATCCTTGTGGTTCCGGGCCTTTCCGCTGTTCTGTCCGCCTGCACGGGAGAGGTCGAAGGGGCCGGTTGGCTATCTCCGCAGAGTGGTGGTAGAGTTTATTTCCGCGCTGCTCCACGAAGTCAGACGGAAAAACCGACAACCAAGCCTCAGGCTGAAGAATGTCGCGGACGCCGGTTTGACAAGTGAGAGTCCAGCGGGTAAGTTTGAAAAGTTGCTCCGGAGCGATCCTGAACCGTTTGGTTGGGTGGTGCCGGGTGTGTCTGTTGTTTGAGAACTCAATAGTGTGCCAAGTTTGTTGATACCGATTTGTTTTTATGGATT
>NZ_JAMKFI010000018.1:0-225 GCF_024494415.1 Pseudarthrobacter sp. R1
CATGTTGGCTTTGGCGGATTCCCAGACGCCGTCGTAGCCGTCGGTGCGGGAGGGCTTGTAGTCGAAGTGCCGCGGGCCCTCGTAGCGGGGGCCGCCGTTGGGGAAGCCGTTTTCGAGCAGGTCCACGGTGAAGAAGGCGCTGGTGAGGTCGCCGTGGCCGAAGACGAGGTCCTGGTCGTACTTGATGCCGCGCTGGCCGTTGAGGTCGATGTGGAACAGCTTGCC
>NZ_JAMKFI010000019.1:0-231 GCF_024494415.1 Pseudarthrobacter sp. R1
TCTACTCCACCGGCCGGATCCTGCGCTCCATGTCCGTCAACGGCTCCGCCCCCCGCTTCGCCTCCCGCATGAACAAAGCCGGCGTCCCCTACGGCGGGATCGCGATCACCGCCGGCGTGTCCCTCCTCGGGGTCCCGCTGAACTACCTCGTCCCGGCCGACGCCTTCGAAATCGTCCTCAACGTCGCCTCCGTCGGCATCATCATGACCTGGGCCACCATCGTCCTGTGCC
>NZ_JAMKFI010000020.1:0-234 GCF_024494415.1 Pseudarthrobacter sp. R1
CTACTGATACGACATGCTCCTGTACCCGGGGACCTAGATGAGTAAGTCTTATTGCCGTGGCGGGGCGCGGGAGCTTTTAAAGTAGGGCGGAGAGTGTTAAGCCGGGGTTGTGAACTCGCAACTAAACCCTCTCCTGACCACACTTTACGTCTATTTGGATGACCACGTGCTGCCGGACCTGGGTGTGTCCAGGGCTGGCCGGCCGGGCCGGAAACCGGTGTTGAGCGACGCTGA
>NZ_JAMKFI010000021.1:0-27270 GCF_024494415.1 Pseudarthrobacter sp. R1
AACCAGGACCACCAGTGGAACACCAAAGGCAGCAAGGCCGGGCACCCCAGCACGCCCTCAGCCCGCAAACCACCAAAAACCGCATCCAGCGGGACCAGCGCAAGCGGATCGGTGGATCAAGGCTAAGGCCGGCGACGCTCTCTGGCCTTTCTGTAGTCCTCATCGGCAGCGGGTCCTATGCCGCCTGCATCTTGGACCTGCTGCTAAGAGGGCAGTGTTCATCTGTCGCCGTCTTTTCCCGCTCAGGCCGCGCAACGGCATTCGCCGCCGTCCGAGGGGTGAAGGCCCTTACGGCAGCCGAGCTCCATACAGCCATTGGCCAGGCGGACATCATTATCGGCTGCAGCGGCAGCGGAACCCGAATCGACACCACGCTGATTGAACCAAGGCAGAATACCCGTCCGCTTGTGGTTGTGGATCTCGCACCCAACCGTGACTTCGATTCTGCCGTTGCTGACGTGACAGGCATCGACCTGGTGACCCTTGAGACCGTCCGGCACGCCGCCCCGCAAGCTGACGCGGCGGAACTCCAGCTTGCCCGCGCCCTCGTCAGCGAAGCAGCAGACCGCTTTTCCCAACAAGAGTCAGTGCGGGCAATTGACGCCGCCATCGTCGCCCTGCGCCACCACCTGCAGAGTGTTCTCGACAGTGAAGTGGAACGCCTCAGAAAACGAAGCGGAACAACCGCCTCGGTGGAGGAAACCACGGTGGCACTGCGGCGCATTGTGCATCAGCTGCTCCATACGCCCGCGGTCCGCGCCAGGCAAATGGCGGCCGCGGGTCGTCACGAGGACTACACGTCCGCCTTGGAGGCGCTCTTCGGCATCAGCGTGGACCTTATTCCTCCGCCCAGGGTGAAGACGACCATGCCTGACGAGCTGGTTGTGTAGTGGAGCCTGTACTGTTGCGCCTTTCGTGAGGGTTTTCAGGTATCAGTGAGCGCGTTGTTGCGCTGGGCAAGGGTCCGGAGGATTCCTGTGTGGTCAAGGGCGCCGTCGCCCCGGGCAACCATGTCCTCGAAAAGATCCTGGATCACCGTGCTCAGGGGTAGCTCCAGGTGTGCTGTTCTAGCCGCCCCCAGCACGAAGTTGAGGTCTTTGAGCTGGTTTTGGGCGCTGCCGCCGCCTGTGAAGTCGCCGTCGATCCATCTGTGCCCTTTTTGGCGCAGCACCTCGGAGTCGGCCAGCCCGCCCCGGAGCAGTTCAAGCATCACCGATGGATCCAGTCCCCCGCCGCGCGCGAGGAGCATGGCTTCGGAAACTGCCGTGACCGTGCCGGCGACCACGATCTGGTTGCAGGCTTTGGCGAGTGCACCCGAACCTCCCGGCCCCATGTGCCGGATGGTGCTGCCCATGAACTTGAACGCGGGGATGACCGCGTGAAGTGCGTCCTCGTCCCCGCCCACCATGATGCTTAGGGTGCCGTTTTCGGCGCCCACGGTGCCGCCACTGACGGGGGCGTCCAGGACTCGGACGCCATGGTCGCGAAGCATCCGTTCGCCAAAGGCAGCCACTGCCCCCGGCGAAACCGTCCCGTGCACGACGAGTATCGGCCGGGCTATGCCTCGGGCTGTCCATCCGGCTAGCAGGCCCTCTTCTCCCGAAAGCAACGATTCGACGTGGCTTAGGTCCGGCAACACGGTAAGGACGATGTCGGCAGCCGCCTCAAAGGGTGAGGAAGCAACGCGGGCGCCCAGGCCCACCAGGGCTTCGGCCTTCGAAGCAGTCCGGTTCCAGACCGTCAGCTCGCCGTAGCCCTTCAGCAGCCGGCGCGCCATGGGTTCCCCCATCGGCCCTAATCCCATCAGGGCAAGGGCTGGGTGGTCATGTTCAGGCATTGGGAATCCTGTAGCGATTAGGGCGTGCAGGACCGGCAATGTAGCTGCTGACGGTTTTCCGAATGGGGGAACACATGGTTTTCCTGTTTCTGTGACTGTATGGGATAGCGGGCTGAGGGCAGGCGTTACTGGTTGGTCAGGAGATCAGACGGCCACAGGATGAGCTGCGGGAAGACGGCCAGCATGACGATGGCAACCACCATGACCACGTAGAGCGGCACCGCGGCCTTCACGATCTTCTCCATCGGCAGTCCGCTGACGTAGGACGCCGCGAACAGGCAGACGCCGACAGGGGGCGTGACCAGGCCAACGGCAAGGGCAGCGACCAGGAAGACGACGAAGTGGATGGGATCCACACCGGAGGACACGGCCGCTGGCATGAGCACCGGTGTGCAAAGCAGGATGGCTGCGACTTTGTCCATCACGGTTCCGATGACGATCAGGATCAGGCCGATCAGCAGCATGACGATGGTGGGGTCAGTGCTGACACTCAGCAGCCAGCTGCTGACCTTTGCCGGCAGCCCGTCAATGGTGAAGATGTAGGAGGCGACGCCGGCGATCATGGCGATGAGCAGGATGGTGCCGGTGGTGAGGCCGGCGTCCACGATCATTTTGGGCATCTGGCGCCACTTCATGTCCCGGTAGACGTAGATGCCGACCAAGAGGCTGTAGAAGACGGCGATGGCGGCTGCCTCCGTGGGCGTGACGAGCCCGCTGAACATGCCCACCAAAATGATCACCGGGCCGCCCATGGCCGGGATGCCCTCGAGGACGATCCTCAGGCCCTTCTTGAAAGGCGTCCTTGAGACCTCGCCGTAACCATGGCGTGCCGACAGGAAGAAATTCACAAGCATCAGGACGAGGATCAGGACAATGGACGGTCCAAATCCTCCCGCGAGTGCTGCGCCTACCGAGACGTTCGCGGTTGATGCGGCGATGATCATGAGGATGCTCGGCGGTATCAGTGAGGACAGGGTAGCGGTGACCATGGTCATTGCTGCGGCATAGGGCCGCGGGTACTTATGGTCTGTCATGGCCTTGATCTCGATCTTGCCAAGGCTGACAATGTCGGCAACCGAGGAACCGGAGATCCCGCCGAAGATCGCGCTCGATGCGATGTTCACTTGGCCAAGGCCGCCACGGAAGCGGCCGAAGATGACTTCGGCGCCACGGAAGATGCGGTCCGAAATACCCCCTCCGGACATGAGGTTGCCGGCCAGGACGAACAAGGGGACAGCAACCAGCAGGAAGCTGTTCATGGAACTCATCATGGACTGCGGCAACAGGTCCAGGGGGATATCGAAGATCAGCAGCGTGGCGATGACGCCAATGCCGAGTGAGACTGAGAGCGGAATGCCCAGCAGCAGCAGGAGGAGGAAAATGCCCAGCAGGGTCAGGCTCATGCGATCATCTCTCCTTCGAGGATCCGCTTACGCATGTACGGGGAGAAGTAGACGGTCGTGATATGGGCGACGATGGCCAGTGCCGCGCCGATCACAAGGGGAAGGGTTACCAGGAACATCTTCAGTCCCAGGGCAGGGCTGGACTCTCCGGCGGCGTACTGTTGCAGCATCAGTTCCACCGTTTTGTAGAGCAGGACACTGAAGAACACGGTCCCGCAGATGGCATAGAGATGCATGCTGACTTGCTTGAGCCAGGCTGGTCCCCGCGCCACCGCGAAGTTCACCCGCGGGTGCACGGCGGCCCGGAAGCCTGCTGCCATCCCCAGGAAGGTGGTGTCCATGAACAGGAAACGGGTCAGTTCCTCGGTCCATGGCAGCGAGGCTCCCATTTGCCGGCTGACCATCTGGGCAGCAAGGCTGAGCAGCATCGCGCAGATTCCAACGAAGAGGAGAGCATCCACGGCCTTCCAGATCAGACCATGAGGTTTCGAGACTTCGTCTACCGGAACCACCTTGACACTATCTTCGGCCGCCTGGTGTTCGGCGCCCCGGGTTGGGGTGGTTCCATCATCATGCACTGCACTCGTCTCCTGCACTGGACCGGTCACCTTAACGTCCGAGGAATTCGAGGCTTGACTGGACGAATTCCTTGCCTACCTTGCCCTCAAGCTCGGGGTAGACCTTCTGCGCTGCCGCCTGGAACTTTTCCCTGGCTTCGGGCGTCAGCTCGTTGATCTTCACGCCTTCGCCCTTGAGCTTCTCGAGGGTTTTGGTGGCTTCGTCAGTGTCGTACTTTGTCTTGAAGTCAGCGGTCTCGTCTGCAGCTTCCTGCAGGACCTTCCGGGTGTCCTCATCGAAAGAGTCCCACTTCTTCTTGCTGAACCCGAGGACGAGGCCGTCGGAGATGTGGCCGGTCAGGGAGAGGTAGTCCTGGACTTCGAAGAACTTGTTGTTCACGGGAACTTCCAGGGGGTTTTCCTGGCCGTCGATAGTGCCGAGCTGCAGCGCGGTGTAAACCTCTTTGAAGTCCATCGGCGTCGGGTTGGCCCCCACTGAGCCAAAGAACTTAACCCAGAGGTCATTCTGCGGTACGCGGAGCTTCAGGTCCTTGAAGTCCTCGGGCTGGGTGATCGGACGCACCGAGTTGGTGGTGTGCCGTGGAGTACGGGTCAGCATGGTCACGCCCTTGATGCCGAGCTTGTCCAGTGAGCCCAGCAGTTCCTTGCCCGGCTCGCCTTCGAGGTACTTGGTGACCTGCTCCGTGTCCTTGAAGAGGTAGGGAAGGCTGATGGCATTCATCTTCGGCTCAAAGGATGCGTATACCGAGGTGGACATGATGGTCGAGTCCAGCGTGCCGTTTCCAAGCAGGTTGACGGCGGCGTTCTGGTCTCCGCCGAAGAGGGTGCCGTCGGGGAACGTCTCGACCTTGACCTTGCCGTCGCTCAGCTCGGCGACCTTGTCGGCGAAGTGCTTTGCGCTGACACCCATGGAAGAGGCTGCGGGGTCCCCGAGGCCGAGGCGCACGGTGGTGCTGGCCGCGCCGGCACCGCCGGCCCCGCCCCCGCCGCAACCGGTGAGCGCAGTGGTAACGGTGAGTGCAACGGCCACAGCTACGGTGGCAAGGATGCGCTTTGGCATCTGATTCTCCTTTGAATACGTGCTGGTTCCTGGCCTGTACGGACAGGGGTACTGATGCTTCGACGGCGGTGGTTGAGCGTCCTGGGCTATGCAGATGTGTCGAGAAGGGCGGCTCTTGCTGCTTTCCCGTCCCGCTTGCCCAGTGCCTTGCGGACGCGGCCTAAAGAACAGGGTTGAAGATCGCGGTGTCAGTGGAACCGGTACACTTTTGTACCACAGGCCGAGCGCGGCTGTAAACCTTTTGAGTCGGATGTAAGCCTGAAGTTACTTCGAGAACTGCAGCCGGGCGACGCTGGACCGTTCGACCAGTTCGGCGGCCACGCGTATGACGTTGGGCCTTCCCGGCGTCTTGCCCTGCGTGTTGGACAAAGCGAGCTGCACGGAGTGCCGGGCGAGCAGATCTATGGGTTGCCTGACGATCGTCAGGGCCGGGGTCACGAGTTCGGTCCAAGGCGAATCTTCGAAAACGATGACGGACAGCGTGCCGGGGATGTCGATCCCGGCGTGGGAGAGGCGCCGCAGAACTTCGGTTACCTGGGCGGTGTTGGCTACCACCAAAGCGGTGGGTGGGTCATCGATGCCGAGGAGCGCTGATGCAGCATCTCCTCCCGCCGGCCCGCGGAACGCGGCGTGCCGGATGAGGAGTTCGTCCTGCTCCAGGCCGGCTGTGTCCAGGGCTTGCCGATAGCCGGCGATCCGGTCCCTTCCAGTGGTGGAGGCAGCCGGCCCGGAGATGATCCCGATGCGGCGGTGGCCATGCGCGGCGAGCAGCGCGGTAGCGGACCGGGCGGATTCGAAGTTGTCGATGCTTACCACGTCAACTTCAGGGAGCGAAGGTATTGACCGGTCGACAAAAACCACGTCAGTCCCAAGGTCCTGCAGCTGCTTCCAGATTGCCAGGTTGTTGCCGGTGGGGGTCGCGATAATCCCACTGACCCTGCGTTCGATGAGAGTGGCCAGACGCTCTGATTCCAGCTGGTCATCCTCCTGCGTGGTCATTAACAGCACCTGGATTCCGCGCGCGTGCGCCTCCTGCACCACCTGGTCCGCGAGCCGGGCAAAAAAGGGGTTGGAGACATCAGCGAGCAGCAGCCCCAGGGTAGTGGGCGGGCCATACTTAAGCTCCCTGGCCGCCGTGCGCGGGTGGTAACCGAGGTCCTTCATCACGTCGTTCACCCTGGCGCGGGTAGCTGCAGCGACCGGACCCGACCCCGGATTCAGCACCCGGGAGACAACTGCAACGGACACCCCGGCCGCCTGGGCAACATCGCGGATGGTCGGTTGTTTCTGCACGCCTACTCCTTTGTCTGGCACTTCCTGGACATCTGGGAACCTTTTTTAGCCTAGGGCTTGACCTCAGGCCTACCCCTGTGACATAAAAGTGTACCGGTTCCACTTATTTTACCTTAGTTCGATCCCGCTTGTTCAGCACCCTCATCCACCAAGGGCCGCGAGCCGCACGGTGAAAAGTAGAGCCCCAAAAGCTGCGGCTGATCACACACCAGCCCGCATCCCTTCCGGAACAGCGCCGTATCCTTTGAAAGGCAAACCATGAATCTGCACCATCTCCTGACCCAGCGCGAGGCCGACGGAAAGCCCATCCGGGTCGGCCTGATCGGCGCCGGACGCTACGGGACGATGTACCTGGCCCAGGCAAACAACATCCCGGGCATCCACGTCGTCGCCATCGCCGACATCAACGTCAAGCGTGCTGAAGGTGCTTTCGAACTCGTTGGATGGCCCAAAGACCAGATCGCCCCCGACATAGCAACTGCCCTGAGGGACCGCTCAACCGCGATCGTGGCCAACGCCGACGAGCTTTTCGACGTCGACATCGACATCATCGTGGAAGCCACCGGCAACCCCATCGTTGGCGTCAAGCACGCACTGCGCGCCATCGAAACGAAAAAGCACATCATCATGGTCACGGTTGAAGCCGACGCCTTGGCAGGGCCTGCTCTGGCCAAGCGGGCAGAAGCAGCCGGCGTTGTCTACTCAATGGCGTACGGCGACCAGCCGGCCCTCATCATGGAACTCGTCGACTGGGCCCGCACCAGCGGGTTCGACGTAGTGTGCGCCGGCAAGGGCGCGAAATTCCTTGAGCACTACCACGAGATGAACCCCGACAACGTTTGGGAAAACTGGGAATTCTCCAAGGAACTCACCGATTCCGGGCAGCTGAACCCCAACATGCACACCTCCTTCCGCGACGGCACCAAGGCCGCCATCGAAATGGCCGCCGTCGCCAACGGGGCAGGACTGGTCCCCTCTGACACCGGGCTGACCTTCACGCCCGGAGACGTAGAGGAAATCGCCTCAATCTGCCGCCCCGCCGACGTCGGAGGAGCCCTCGCGCACGAAGGAACTGTCGACGTCATGTCCAGTGTCAAGCGGGACGGCACCTGGATCCCCCACAACACCCAGGAAGGCGTCTTCGTTGTCGTAAAGGCAACGAACGCCTACGTCTCCGGCTGCTTCAACGAATACCCCTGGCACCCGGACCCCACCGGCCAGTACGCCGCCCTGTACCGCCCCTACCATTACGTCGGCCTGGAACTGAACGTATCCATCGCCAACGCCGTCCTCCGCGGAATCCCCACGGGTTCGCCCATCGGGTTCTTCGGTGACGTTGTCGCCACCGCCAAGAAAGACCTCAAAGCCGGTGAATTCCTCGACGGCGAAGGCGGATACACCGTGTGGGGCCAGCTCGTTTCCGCGAAGCACTCCGTCACCACCGGTGCACTGCCGGTCGCACTGGCCCACCACGTGGAACTGCGCAATGACGTAGCCAAGGGCGGGATCGTCCGCTGGGAGGACGTCATCATGGACGACTCGCTCGCCCAGGCCCTCGAACTGCGCCGCGAAACCGAAGCCCTTGCCTTTGAAGCGGTTTCGGCACCCTGATCCAGCGGCGCTCATTCCTCTGGGCTGCTGGAGCCACTGAAAGCCCGGCCCCTGGAAATCTCGCCCATCTCAGCTGAGTCCAAGGGAAACCCTGCGGATGTTCGCGCGGACCGACGGACCATGACCGTCGGTCCGCGCCGCGTCCCCCCAAGGACCCTTTCACGCCCTCACGGCACCCGTAACACTAGGAGAACCTCACGATGACCATCGTCGTCACTGCAGCTTTTAGCCCTAAGGAAGGCGCCTTCGACCAGGTCGTCGCCGCCCTCTCCCCCGCGATCAGCGAAGTGCACCAGGAACCCGGCTGCCTGCTCTACGCGATCCATGAAGCCCCCAACAACCAGATCCTCATGATTGAGAAATGGGAATCAGCTGCGCTGCTGGACGCCCATGGCGAAGGTGAACCGGTCAAACGCCTGAACGCCTCCCTCGAAGGCCTGCTGGAAAAGCCTGTCGTAGTGACCAGGATGGTTCCGATCCCCGCAGGAACAGCACGGCAGGGAGCGCTGTAGTGCATAGCCCGCTTGTCATCATGGGCGTGTGTGGTGCAGGCAAGACTGCGGTCGGCGCTGCCCTGGCGGCCCGGCTTGGAGCAACCTTCAAGGATGCTGATAACCTGCACCCCTTGCCGAACGTCGAAAAAATGACAGCTGGCATACCGCTCACCGATGAAGACAGATGGCCTTGGCTTCGCCTGGTCGGCGCAGAACTCGCGGCGGAACACCCCCATGGGATCGTGATTGCCTGTTCAGCACTCAAACGCGCCTACCGCGACGCTGTCCGCGCAGCCGCTCCCTCCACCAGGTTCATTCTCTTAGAGGTCGACCCTTCGGTACTAAAGGAGCGGCTGGTCCAGCGCCCAGGACACTTCATGCCTCCAGCCCTCCTCACCTCACAGCTGGAGACACTCGAGCCGCTCGAAGGAGACGAGGAAGGAATGACAGTGAGATCCGAAGGCGGCATCGAAGCACTCATCGACCAGATTCTCGCAAACCTGCGCCAAGTACATCCCGCAATACCGGCCGGTGCTGATCAGAAGTAAGGTGCGTCTCTGATCCGACGCCCCCGCGCGCCTTGGTGCGTCAACTCAAGGTGAAGGGCCCTCGTTGGTGAATATCCATTATCGGCGTTTTCTCCGGTGACGGTTTGTTTGTTGGTCACCTCTTCTCTTGAGCTGTCTCAGGGACTTAGCTCTTAGGTATTGTGTGGACTTGTTCCAGGCGTTTAAGGAGGGCCTGGACGCGTGGAAGGGCGAGAGGCTGCACACCCGTCCTGTCGGTGATTCAGCCCCTGCCCCAGACGCGTGTCCGGGAAGAAGCGCCGGCACTCCGGCCGATGCCGTCGAATGTCGCGCCCGTGATACTGACAAGAAGCGCCGGCGAGTGACGGGCGGGGCATGCTCCTGCTGCCCGGACAGTTCCTGCCCGAGAAAAACCCCGCTGACGAGCGGTACTCCTTGGGACCGGGACCGTGGCGCCTGCATCTCCCGACGCTTGAAGCCTGCTGGAGCCCCAACCGCCCGTAACACCGCGCCTGCCCGTCGTGAGCGCGAGCCGGGACTAGCCTTGGCGGGCTGGGCTCCCGACGCTACCTGCCGCGCCCTCGCCACAACGAAGTCAACATCACTATCAGCGCGCTCGGCGCTGACGCCTGCCCGACGCCTCCTGACCCGCGGAACTCAAGGATTCCAGGGTCAATTGCCCGGGTGAAAGGGACGCGGTCTATGTTGACTCCGGTGGACAATCAGTCGCTGTCGAAGGAGGCTTTCGGCCGACTGCCTCCTGGGGGCGCTATGTGCGTGCCAACCCAGGACAGTGCCTCGGTAATGGACGTAAACAGTTTCATCGTGCAGCCCGGCGGCATTTTGCTCAGGTAAAAGTGAGCCGTGGCCCAGTCGACGGGTGAACCGGCCACTATGGCCAGCTGAGTAACGCGCAACCGTCCTGCTGCGACCGCTTGATGCGCACGGTTGTTGACGGTTCGGACACCGCGTAGCTCAATAAGCAGCGGATAGGCTGCTCCTGCGCTGATTCGGGAAACCCTTGCCATTGCGGCCATGACATTTTGCTCCGTCACCATCGGAGCCCTCCACTGCAGGTGGATGACATCGCCCGAGAGCATGACGCGGTTTTGATGTTCCTCGGGCGGTTGAACGGTCACAGGGCCTCCATAGGGCAATTGCGCTCACACGAACTCAGGGGATGAATGAGGAAAGTCTTTGCGTGCCGGCAGGGAGGGCACCCTCGTGCGGGCGGGTATGTGTCCGGATAGCCGTCCTCGCCCATGGCTACGGGATCAGCAGGGAAAAGGTCTACGGGCGGGCAGGTCCCTTCGAATCCGTGGGGGCACTAAACAGGGTAGAACTTCCGCTATTTGAGGCTGGGGGCCTGCTCCAACCGGGGCTGCTCCCGTACCAGCCCGTGTGGCACGGCGGGATGGGCCCGCACCACGTAGCAGCCTTCGCCAACGTCGGTGATCATGATGCCTGTAGAAAACCGGTCGGCGGCTTCGCGCACCAGCCGGACGGCGCCAGCTAGTGTCTCGCGGGCTTCCCCGGACGCCGAAACCCTGACTTCCACCATGCCGGGGCTACGCCTCTCGGCGGCTGGATCGGTCTGGTTATCCATCCGCGGACCCGAACTTCGCATTCCGACCAGGTGGCACGGAGACAACGTCGGCGATGGCATCAGCAGGTCCCTGGCTGGCCGGGCTTGCCTTGCCATTTATGCGAACGGCAGTCAGTCCGGCCGCGGCGGCCCAGGCCTGGGGTGAGCCTGCATGGTGGTACTGGACGGGCACGGGGAAATCGGCGCGGGAGAACCCGCCGAACAACTCCGGCAGGCTGTTACCAAAGTGCATGGCTGCTTCCCGCATGCCGTCCGCGACTCTTTTTGCCTCAGCTAAGAAGCCATATGCAGCCATTCCTTCGGCTGCCAGCATCGTGTCGTGAGGCCAGACAGAGCCATTGTGGTAGGACATCGGGTGGTAGTAATGCTGTCCGGCGGCCAGGGTGCGGATACCCCAACCGGTGAAGAAGTCCTCCTGAAGCAGCCGGGAGGTCACTGCACGGGCGTCTTCCGGGTCGAGAATTCCCGTCCAGAGAAGATGCCCTGCGTTGGAGGCCAATGCGTTCACCTGCCAGCCGTCGCCGTCCACTGCCAAAGCGGGGAAGTTGTGCTGTTCCATCCAGAACTCTTTGCGGAAGCGGGCCTTGAGCTCGTCCGCGACCTGCTGCAGGGTGTCCGCCCAGGCCTGGTCACCCCACTGCTCTGCCGCTAGGCGGGCACACTCTTGCAAGCCGCGCCAGGTGTAGCCCTGAACTTCAGCCAGCGCGATGGCGCCCGCCGGTTCCCCGCCGTCGGCGCCGGCAACAGCGTCGAAGGAGTCCTTCCAGCCCTGGTGCAGCAGCCCGTTAGGGTCTGGAGTGTAGCGGAGAAAGCCGGTGTCCCACAGGCCGCCGTCACCCAGAATCCACTCCACGGCGGCGCGGGCAGGTCGCTCAAGCTCACGGAGCAGCACGGGATCGTCCAGGCAACCTAGGGCCATCAGGAACAGTGGCGTGGAATCCACCGTGCCGTAGTACCGGCCATAGGGCACGGCGCCGAGCTGTGCCAGCTCGCTGACCCTCACTTCGTGAACCATCTTGCCGGGCTGCTCCACACGCAGCGGATCGTGGGCGGTGCCCTGGGTAGTTGCGAGGGCGCGCAGGACGTCGCCGAGCAGCTGCGGGCGTTCGGCCCGGGTGAGCATGGACGTCAACAGGGAGTCCCGGCCGAACAGGGTGAGGAACCAGGGCAGCCCGGCCGCGGGAATGGTCAAGGACGGCATAATCGGGCACGGCATCAGCAGTGAGTCGAGGTCCTTGAGGCTTCGGCGTGCCAGCGGGTCCACTCCATCATCAGCACTTCCGACGGCAGCACTTCCGGCCGGGGCGGGAGCCGGCGGACGGGAGTCTCCAACGGTCAGGGCGGCTATTGTCAGGGTCTGCGTCTCCCCGGCGGCCAGCGGCAGGACCCACGACAGGACGGCGCCCACGAAGCGGCCGGCCTCCGGTTCCGGCAAGATGGAGGGCACCGTGCTGGCCGTGAGCTGCAGCCCTGCCTCGAAGGTCCGGCCACCGATAGTGTGGGTGTAGTCGAAGGTGAGGGAGCCGTCGTCGAGCAGTGTCAGGCTGCTGGTGGCACCGCTGAGATCGAAGGTCCGGCCGTCGGTGCGGACAGTGAACTGGTCAGCGAAATCGGTTCCCGCCCGCAGCACCAGCCGGGCCGTGATCGGCTCCCGGCCGAGGTTGCGGATGGACAGGGTTTCCGTGAGGCCGCCGGCGTCCAGTTCCTGTGTGCGGAAGGCGACGAGGTCGTGGGTCTGGTTCCGCCGAGCCGCTGGGCTTAGTGCAGTATGGCGACGGCCCGGTTCGCGGACGCTTCCCACCTCCCAGAAGGTGGAGTCGTCGATTTCCAGGATCCAGCGGGACAAAAGGCGGGTGTCTGCAACATAAAGGCCTTCGGTCCCAACCGCAGGGGCAGCGGCACTGCCAACGCTGCCGTCAGCGGCGCCACGCATCATGGCGCCGTGTGCCACCAGGACCGATACTGCGGAGGGAGGGGCGAGGGCGGTCATGAAGCACTCCGGGGGTAAGTAGTTTCCAGTGCCAGTGCGGCAGTCCAGCTGAAGCTGCGGGTGCCGTGGGCGGCTCCGGTCCAGGGGTCGACGTATTCCGGGAAGTCGTGCTCGGCGGCAAGCCTGCCGATGTTGCCGCGGAGGTAGTCCGACTGCTCCCTGCGGCCCACCCGGTCCAGCGCCTCTGCCACCATCCAGGACATATTGAACCAGGCTGGTCCCCGCCAGTAGAGGGCTGGGTTGTGGTCATCGGCGGTGGCGTCATAGCTGGGTACGAGCAGTGCTTTACCGGCCATAAAGCGTGGCCCATTCAGTGTGGCGAGCAGGTCATCGGTATGGGTGTGGCCGTTCAGCAGCAACGGGATCAGGCCGTTGATGGTGGCTTTGTGGACAACGCTTCCATCGGTGACGTCGCGGGCAGAGTAGCAGCCAAGTTCCGGAACGTAGAGCTCCTCCATGGCGGCGGTGATGAGCTTGGCCCGCGTCCGGTGGGCAGTGCCGGGCAGCCCGAGTTCCGCCGCAATGTCCGCCAGGGCGAATTCCGAAACGGCCAGGAGGGTGTTGAAGAGCGGATCCTCCATCAAAAACGGGTAGTCCGCATCGGCGTCGTCACAGTGGTGGTCCCGGTAGCGTTCGGCCATCCAGAAGTACTTGCCGTACTCCTTCTGGCTCGGACGCTCGCCCGGGTCCGCGTGCTGCAGGTCGGGGCGGTTGAGTTCGGTTTTGCAGTCCGCCGGGATGCGGGTCATCACAGTGTCCCAGAGCGGGGAGTTGTCCGTGCCTGATTCCCAGGGGTGCACAATGGACGCCAGCCCGGACCCGCCCCTGTTGCGGCGGCCGGAAAGGTATGCGTGCCACCGGACCAGCTTCGGGTAGTTCCGTTCCAGGAAGGACCGACGGCGGGACTCGGCGGGGTCGGCCTGGTGGATCTTCCAGACCGCCCAGGCGTGGTTGGGCGGCTGGACCAGGCCCGCCGTATCCACCCACTCCGGAGCACCCGGAATGTGCCGGGACTGCCAGAAGGATGCGCCGGGTGAGTAGTCCTGGTCCCGGTGCGGGTCGAAGACGATCTGCGGCAGCCGGCCGTCGTCCCATTGCCCGGCGAAGAGGGCGTCCATCTCCTGGCCGGCGCGGCGGGGTGACACCCGGCTGAGGCCTACGGCGATGAAGGAGGAATCCCAGCTCCACTGGTGCGGGTAGAGGCCGGCAGCGGGGACGGTGTGGGTCTTGCGCCAGTTGGCTTCAAGGACGGCAGTGGACCGGGCTGCGATCTGCCCGGCGGAGACTGCGCTGCTCCCGTTACCCGGATCAGCTGCGGCGCTCACAGGTAGCGCCCCAGCAGGGAGGGCACGCGCGGCAGGACTTCCTCCGCGGGGCCGGAGAGGCGGGATTCCAAGGCCACGGTCCCCTGGTACCCGATGGATTTAAGGGTGGCACCGAACAGGGCCCAGTCCACGTTGCCGGCGCCGGGTTCCAACCGGTTGGAGTCACTTGCCTGGATGTGCCCGATGAAGGCGGCAGCCTCCTGCAGCGCTGCGGCAGGGTCGCTTTCCTCGATGTTCATGTGATACGTGTCCGGTGCCAGCCGCACCGCGTCCTGGCCGACGAGCTTTAGCAGCCGCACGCCATCGGCGAGGCGGTTGATCATATGGTCCTCGTAACGGTTGAGGGGTTCCAGGTAGATCTCCACTCCTTCTGACGCCGCGTGCTCACCCAGCGCAGTGAAAGCTTCCACCAGGACCGCCGTATCCTCCTCGTCAGTCCGCGGCGGCACGAACGGGGGCAGCCGCTTGGAGAACATGCCGTAGGACGCCGGCGTCATAACCCCTCGTCCGCCGATTTCCGCCATGACGCTGAGCTGCGATTTCAGTTGCGCGACGGCATCCTTCCGGAGCGCCTCATCGAACGCCCCAACAAAGTGGGACATCTCAACACAGGCGGTGGGCATCACCACCCCTGCATCACGGGCGCGGCGCAGTTCGGGCAACCGGTCTTGGAACTGCAGGTTCCCTGCAGACCGCAGTTCAATCCCCCCGAAGCCCCACGCCAACGCCTGGTCGAATTTTTCCTCCAGGCTGTTGCCGGAAAGGTGCTGTTCCTGCACGGTAATCAACGTCATGAGAACTCCAATACAACCTGAAGCGCGGATTGGGGATCCGTGTCCAGCAGTTCATAGGCCTTGGCGGCATCGGTCAGGGGGAAGGTATGGGTGACTAGCGACGGGGCATCCAGCAGCCCCTTGGCGAGATAGTCGGCCACCGTCTGCTGCAGCCGCGGAACGGTCCAGCGTGAACGGAGGCGGTTGGGGACGGAGCCGATCTGGGAAGCCAGGAGCTGGACGCGGTTGTGGTGGAACTCTTCACCGAAGCGGACACCGGCAGCCTCACCCTGGTAGAAGCCGGCAGCGATGACGGTACCGTCCGCTCCCACGGCTCGGGTGGCCTCATGGAGTGCCCGGTAGTTGCCGCTAAGTTCGATGGCCAGGTCCACTCCGGCACCGCCCGTGATCCGGCGGATCTCGCCGGCCAGTTCCGGCGACGGGCTTAGGGCGTCCTGGGCGCCCCAGGCGAGGGCCCGGTCGCGGCGGTTCTCGATGCCATCCACCGCAATGACGCTTGCACCGTTCAGCACTGCGAACCGGGTTGCCAGCAACCCGATAACGCCTTGGCCAAAGATGGCCACCGTGGAACCGGGGCCAAGGTCTGCGGCAAGGACGGCGTTCAAGGCGATGGCACCCACCCGGACGAAGGCGCCGGCCAACGGGTTTATCCCCTCCGGCAGCACGTGGCCGCGCAGTGACTCCGCAGCGAGGATCCCTTCGTCGCGGTGACCCCAGATACCCCAGACGACGTCGCCCACCTGAACTGCCGGTTCTGCTTCGGCGGCTCCGGCATCCTGGCCTGCGGGCGGGGCAATCTCAACGACTTCGCCCACTTCCGAGTAGCCCCAGCCATCCAGCGGGTATCCAAGCGCTTCGTGCCCTGGCTGGAACAGTCGGGACTGAGGATCCCAGACAGAGGTGAGGTAGGGATTGGTGCCCCGGTAGGCCGTCAGCTCCGTCCCTGCCGAGATGCCGGAGTAGATGGTCCGGATACGTGCCTGGCCGGGTTCCAGCGGGGCCGGCGGCTGGTCAATGACAGCGACGCTGCGCGGTGCAGCAATGCGAAGGAAGCGGGACACTTTTGCAGCGGTCCTTAAGTGGTCGGAAAGGTCCTGAAAGGATGTGACGCAACCGACATTAGCATAAGAGCTAGTCCACTTGTGTATAGACGTTAGGCAGAATCTGCAGTATCCTCATCACATGCTTTCCGATTCCGCTTCCGGGCGTTCCGTTCCCAACTACGCCCCGGTCAAAGTCGGGCTCGTTGGGGCTGGACAGTGGTCGGCCACCATGCACGCACCCCTGCACAGCGCTGGTGCTGAAACAGAATTGACCGGCGTGTGGTCAGCCCATGCCGACAACGCCGCGCGGCTGGCCCGACAGCATGGCGTCCCGGCTTTCGCCTCCTTCAAGGAACTCCTTGCCTCGTGCGAAGCAGTTGACTTCGCCGTCCCGCCACCCGTTCAGGCCGAGCTCGCACCCCAGGCGGCCGATGCGGGGCTGGCCCTCCTGCTCGAGAAGCCGCTGGGTGCGTCAATGGCCCAGGCGTCCGCCGTCGCCGAAGCTGTGCGGCGCAACGGGGTGGCAACCGCCGTCGTCCTCACCAAGCGCTACCACCCGCGGACCCGCGACTTCCTTGCAGCGGCCGCCGAACTTCGGAGCAAAGCGCCCATCCTGGGCGTGTCCGCAAGCTACCTTCACGGCGGATTCCTCAATTCGGGCTTCCTGAATGCGCAAGGCCGGCAGGGCTGGCGGGACGAGTACGGCCCGCTGCATGATTTGGGGCCACACCTGCTGGACCTGATGGACCTGGCCGCCGGTACTATTGAGGCCGTCAGCGCTGACGGCACCAAGGACTACGTGGCACTGACCACGCACCACGACGGCGGCGCTACTGGACAAGCGGCTATCTCGGGGTCCGTGCAGCTTGCCCAGGTGAGGACCACGCTCAGCGTTTACTCGGCCAAAGGGACATTGGATTACACCACCGCGGGCATGGACCACGCCGAATGCTGGCCGGTGCTGCGCCGGGAATTCGCCGACGCCGTCCGGCTGGGTACGCCCGCCACCGCAGATGCGGAGCGGGCCCTCAAGGTCCAGGCCCTGGTGGAAGCAGCGGCTCAGTCCGTCCGTGAGCAGCGGCTGGTCCGGGTGGCCGAGATCCTGACGACCGCCTAGGGTGCGTGCCGCGACAGCCCTGCTAGAAGCGCCGCACAGTGACCGGCAGCTGAACCAGCCGCGGGCCGCCGTCGGCCGTTCCCGCCAGCCGTTCGAACAGCAGGTCCGCAGCGGCGGCACCCAGTTCGCGGGGATCGTGGGACATCACGCTCAGCGGGACACCCAGCAGGTCGGCCAGTTCGACGTCGTCAAAGCTCGCCAGTGCGGGAACCGGCGTGGGGAGCCTGGAGCCGGGTGCAGCACGGTCACGCCGTTCGCAGATAGCCCGCAATGCCCCCACTGTGGTGCGATTGTTGGCGGAGAAGAAAGCGGTTGGCGGATGCGGGCCGGCGAGGAGCCTGCCCACGGCCTCAGCAGCGGCCTCCGAGTCGCGGACCTTGGCCAGGTGCCCGGGATCGAAACCGGCTCCTGCCCTTTCGAGCGCCTGCCGAAAGCCTTCAAATCGGCGCCTCGCGGTGGAGATTCCGTCCACGTCCCCCAGGAAGCCGATGCGGCGGTGGCCGTCCTCGAGAAGGGCCGCGGTCCCGGCCGCAGCCCCGGCAACGTCCTCCACCAAAACTGCATCACCCTCCAGGCCTTCTACTGTCCGGGTGGCCAAAACCAGTGGAATACCGCCCAACTGCTGCACGGCGCCCTGATTCAGCCCGTTGCCTGCGGGTACCAGGATGAGGCCTTCCAACTGCCGGCCGGCGAACTCCCTGAGCAACTGCTCTTCCAGCGCCGGGTCCTCCCCGCTGCTGCCGACGACGATCTGACGCCCGTGGGCGGACGCGACCTTTTGGACACCCAGGGCGAAGCGTCCGTAGTAGGGGTTGTCCAGGTTGGTGACGGCGATACCGATCAGGCCTGTGGGTTTCCTGAGCCTCGTATTCCGGGCACTCTGGTTGGGCCGGTAGCCAAGCTTTTCCACCGCGTCACGTACCCGGTCCTGGACCTCGGGCCGGACATTCAGGCCACCGGCCATGGTCCTGGAGACCGTCATGGGGCTGACTCCGGCCAGCGCGGCGACGTCCCGGACGGTGGGGGCACCTTTTATTGCACCCCGGGCGAGGGCACCGACCTTTGCAGAGGACGCTTTGCTGCGGGACATGTTCATACCCAGAAGATTCTTTCGGCGGTGCCGCATGGCAGGTTCCTGCCCGGCACTGTCAACGTTACCAAGTGCCGGGAGGGCGCATGAAGGATGACAGTTTGCTCAGGCCGGTCCTGGAAATCGGCGGCACCCATGTGACGGCGGCCACAGTCCGGGGGCCTGAGGGTGGTTGGCAGGTCATGCCCGGCAGCCTGGTGCGCCGGCACCTGGATGCCCGTGCCTCCGCGGACGTTCTGCTGGACGAGCTCGCCCAGGCGGCCAGGGATCTGGGCGACGACCACAGCGGCGCTTGGGGAGTGGCATTGCCAGGTCCGTTCGACTACCACCATGGCATTGCCCGCTACGCGGACGTGGGGAAGTTTGACCAGCTTCTCGGCGTTGATGTCGGGGCGGGACTTGCGCGCCGGCTGGGTCCGGCCCAGCGGAGCATGGCCTTCCTCAATGATGCCGACGCCTTCGGCATTGGTGAGTTCGTGCTGGGCGCCGCGGGCAGCAGTCGCCGGGCCGCCTGCATCACGCTGGGAACAGGCGTGGGATCATGCTTCATGCATGGCGGCGTGCCGGTCAAGACCGGAAACGACGTTCCGCCGGATGGCAGCTGCTACTTGTTGCAGTACCGGGGACGTCCGCTTGAGGACTCAATTTCCCGCCGCGCGATCCGCCGGGCGTACTCCTCCGCAAGTCCTGACGCCGGCACTCCGGACGTTCACGAGATTGCAGCTGCGGCCCGCGAAGGAGACGCCGCGGCCGCCGCTGTGCTGGAGCAGGCCTTCTCGGCTGTGGGCGAAGCGGTGGGCCCGTACCTTTCGCGCTTCGGCGCCGAAGTCCTGATCATCGGCGGCTCGATGGCAGGTTCCTGGGACATCGTGGAACCTGCCATCCGCAAAGGCCTGGCACTGGCGGCCCCGGCGCTGGCAACCTTACCCATCACCCGCGCGCAGCGTTCGGAGGAAGCGGGCCTCATTGGCGCCGCCTACTGGGCCGGGACCTTCACCGGCAGCGCGGTCTCCGTACCGCGGACGTAGGCTTTCACGGTGCCGAGCTTCTGCCCCACGCCAGCACCATGCGGCCGAATGGTGTAAGCCCCAACAGATGCCGGAATGATGAACGTTTCGGCGTAGCTCACCACAAAGGGAGCAAAACTACCGGAGGGGCTTTCCACCACCGCTTCCGGGCCCTCCACCAGGTTCAGCACGTTAACGGTGCCGTTCGTGTGATGCTCCACGACGTCGGCGAACCAGTGCCGGCGCACCTCAATGAACTCCAGTTCGTGCAGGCCCGTGCGCTCCTCCGTCCAGCCCGGCCCAGATCCCAACTCCTGCACCTGGTCCAGCAGCTGTTCGCGCGCCCACTCGGTGTCACGGTCCCACTGGATGTTGCGGCTCGCGTGGTCCACGTGGATGGGACGGGGCCGGCCGTCCAGGCCTACCCGGCCCCAGTCCCACATTTTGAACGTGAAGATGTACGGGGTGGCGGAGATTTCCAGCACCATCGAGTTTGCACCGGAACAGTGCACGGTGCCGGCCGGGATGGAGAAGTGATCGTGCTTCTTCGCCGGGAAGGCGTTAACGTAATCCTCTGCCGGGAACTGCGCGCCGCCGTCGGACGCCTGCTTTAGAGCCTTGAGCATCTGCTGGGGATCGGTGCCCGATTTCAGTCCGAGGTACACCACGGCGTCCGGCCCGGCGTCCAGCATGTAGTAGCTCTCGTCCTGCGTGTAGTGCATGCCGAAACGGTCCTGGATGTAGTCCGTTAGCGGGTGCACCTGCAGGGAAAGGTTGCCGCCCTCCATCGTGTCCAGGAAGTCGAAGCGGATGGGGAATTCGGCGCCGAACCGGGCGTACGTCTGCGGTCCCAAGAGGGCGGCCGGCTGGGTAAACACCACGTCCACCGAGGGCAGCTCCACGATCTCCCCGCCGACGTCCAGAAGGATGCTGTTCTCCTCCGGGACACAGTCGAAGCACCAGGCATAGTTGTCGGCGTCGCTGTCCAAGCCGATCACCTGCTTCATCCACTGCCCGCCCCACACCCCAGGGTCGAAGAACGGCACTACACGGAACGGGGCAGCAGCCGCCGCTGCCATGCCCTGGTGGAATGCACTGCCCGTAATAAGTTTTGCCTCCGCAATCCCGCGGTTGGTGTCCAGGACGTAGTCGACGGCCGAGAACAGCTGTCGCTTGTGCCGGTCCGCCAGGCGCCACTCCACAAAGAAGCTCCGCTTGTACTTGCGCAGGTTGTCCTCGCCGGCGTTGTCGCAGCGCCAATTGGGGGCACCAGCGCGCTGCCGCTGCTGCAGTTCCCACCGGGCCATGTCCGCCAGGACCAGCGTGCGGTCCTGCAGTGGCACCAGAGCTGCACCCCAGCCCACCAGGACAACGGGAACATCCGACGCCGATGCCTGGCGTCCGAGATCCGCCAGCCTTCCGGCGTCGTAAAAGTCCGCGAGGGTGTGGTGGCTGATGACGCCGAAGACGCGGTCGTCGGTGAGGTTGGCAGCAATCAGTTCATCGATGCGGCTGATGGGAAGGGCAGCAAGCTCCTCCACATTGAGAATCCGGCGTTCCGGGAGGGCCTGTGCGAGCTGTGTCACGAGCTCGTCCAGGTCCACTCCGGGGTAGGTGTCCACCACAAGAGGGATGCTGCCGGGGTGGGCCAATTCGTTCCACACCTCCTTGCCCGACCAGGCCCGGTGATTGCCGGGAACGGTGACGGTAGGGAATTTGTCGTAGCTGCGGGGAGGGGTGTGGCTCATCGGCTTCCAATCGGACGGTGGATGTTGATAACGTTACCAGCACTGCGCCGGACCACCATGGGAGGCGCCGACGGCGAAGGGCAGGTGCCGCGATGCGGCGGATGGTTTCCTATGGGCACTCGTGGGTGGACGGCGATGGCGCCTCCGCGGACGGGACCTGCCTCGCGGCCCTGGTGGCAGCCCGCCTTGGGCTGGAACTGGACAACCGGGGCGTGGGCGGAAGCAGCAGCACTGGAACGGCAGCGCTGGTCCTGCAGGACACTCCCCCACCGGCCGTCCTGTACCTGGTGATGACGGGACTGAACGACCTTCGCCTGGGTGGCGGCTCGCCGTCGTCCCTGCAGCAGTATGAAGACGCGCTGCGGACGATTTTCGGCGCGGTCCGGCAGGCCTCCCCCGAGGCCCTGGTGGTGGCCCTCGCCCAACCGCACCTGCTGGATTTCAGCCTGCACGCGCCCCACAACCGCGGCTCCAACGCACTGGTGGACACCTACAACCTGACGCTCAGGCGCATCGCTGCCGCACATCGGGGCGTTGTGGTTGTGGAGCCGGACGGCTGGGACGCTGCCTCCATGCTGGATGCGGACACCGTCCACCCGAACGACGCGGGCCATGCGTGTCTGGCCCGCGCCGCCGTCGTGGCCGTTACTGCTGCATGGCAATGACGAGGCCGGCCCAGGTCTGGGGCACCGCGCCGAGGCCGCGCCCGTTCTCAGGGTTCCAGTACTCGGCCCAACCGCTGGCGGTGGCACCCTTCGCCGTGAGCTCCGCCAGTGCAACGCTTTCCTGTTCCATGCCAAGCCGTTTCAAGGACTGCTGGAAGAGATAGTTCAGCGGCGGCCATGCCGGGCCACGCCAGTACATGTCCGGATCATAGGCAGGGTGGTTCCTGGCGACGTTGGCCGGGCCGAACGCGGCGCCGAACCGGGCCGGATCCGTCAGTTGATCCAGGGCGGCCCGGGCTTTGGTTTCGTCCGCTGTGACCAGGGCGCCCATGACGCCGTCGCTGATGGGGATCCTGGCTGACGGTCCGCCGCCCACCATGGCAAGGTCGGACCAGAGCTGTTCCTCCCCGTCCCAAAGGTGTTCATCCATGGCAGCAGCCAGTTCCGTTGCCCGGTGCTCGAGCTCCGCGTCGCCCGTGACTATGGCGAGTTCTCGGAAGTTGAAGGCGGTGTAGGCGTTGAACGCTGCCGGGCACGCCACGAAGCTGGTGGACCAGGTGGCTGCGCCGTCGTCGGAGAAGGAGACGTCCTGCATGCGCTCCTTGTTCCAGGCCGTCCGGGCAGGGCGGCTGTAGCCCTCCTTGGTTCGGCCCGGAGCGCCCCAGTCATCCCAGCGGGGCGAGTGGTCGTTGCCGGCCTCCCAGGGGTGCACCACATAAATGAGCCCCTCGGGGGTGCGCCGTTTATCCCACAGCCAGTCCAGTCCTTCCCGGGCCTGCATCAGGAGGGCCTGGGGCAGTTCGATGCCCGTCTCGGCCAAGACCCTGACTGCGTGCCCGAACATCGGCGGCTGGGTCAGCGAGGACGTTCCGGCCAGCGGGCCAAGCCAGGTGTCCGGGCCCTCGCCGCCGTAGCGCATGTGCGGCACCATCCCGTTTGCCAGCTGTCCGGCCAGGACGGCTTCGAGCTCGAGCGAGGCCCGGCTGTCGCCCAGTCTCGCCCAAATGATGGCGTGAAAGCATGAGTCCCACAACCACAGGTGCGGGTAGGTGCCGGGATTGGGCACGCTGTAGCCGTGGTCCGGGCGCCAGTGCCCCTCCATCAGGCGGCGCACGTCGTCGGCGAGTCCCGCCGTCGTCCTGTCGTGTTGCCAAGCGCTGTCCTGCTGCCCGATCACCCTTTCTCAGCCCCGGCGGTGAGGCCCTCGGTGAGGAGGCGTTCGGCTGCGAAGAAGATGACGATGATGGGCAGCGTGAGGATCACTGAGCCGGCCATCAGCACGGTGGTGGGAACTTCAATGCTTCCCGCGAGCTGGGACAGGCCCAGCGAGACGGTCCAGCTGGGCCTGGTGTTGACCAGGAACAGCAGGGCGAAGAGAAACTCGTTCCAGGCGATCATGAAAACGAACAGGCCGTTGGAGATGATCGCCGGCATCGCCAGCGGCAGGCTGATCCGCCGCAGCACGCCGAGCCTGCTGCACCCATCCAGGGCAGCGGCTTCCTCAAGGCTGGTGGGAATGGTGTCGAAGTAGTTGCGCAGCATGTAGATGGTCACGGGGATGACCTGGGCAACGTACACGATCAGAAGCGCTACCAGTTGTCCGCGAAGTCCGAGCCGTGTGAAGAAGGTGAACAGTGGAATGGCCAGCAGGATGCTGGGGAACAGGTAGACGGCGAGGAACAGGGCGCTGACCTGGCGGCGGCCGAAGAAGTTGAGCCGGCTGATGGCGTAGGAGCCCGGGATGGCGACTATCAGCGAAATCAGCACGGTGCCCAGCGCCACCATTGCGCTGTTGCCCATGAACTTCAGGAAGCCCTGCCCGCCGTCTTCCTGAGGCGTGAGGATGTTTTGGTAGGAGCTCCAGTTGAGTTCGCCGAAGGGGATGACCAGCGAGCCTGGGTCCCTGAGCAGCGAGTCCAAGGGCCGGATGGAGAGGATGAACATGTAGTAGAACGGGAACAGGGTCACCAGCACCAGGCCGATAATCACAACCCAGCGGAGCACAGCGAAGATTTTTGTTTCGACGACGTCCCGGGTCCATCGAGAGCCTTCAGGCGGCCTTGAGGGGGAGGCCGGGCGTCGCGTTTCGACAGGAACAGCCATCAGGAGACCTCCTCTTTCTTGGCAAAGAACTTGATGTAGATTCCCACGAAGAGGCCGAGGATGAGGGCCAGCACGAGTGCCTGGGCGGATGCTGCCCCGATGTCGCCGCGGGCGGTCAGGAAGTTGAATACGGTTACTGCCACCACTTCGGTTCCAGCGCCGCCGCCGGTCAGCAGGTAGATGTCATCGAAGCTGTTGAACGTCCAGATGAAGCGCAGGACGGAGAGCATGGCGATGGTGGGCAGGAGTTGCGGAAGGATGATGTGGAAAAACCGCTGGATGGGAGTGGCGCCGTCAACCCGGGCAGCCTCCTCCAGGCTCTCCGGTACGGCGTTGAGCCTGGCGGTAAGGAACAGGAAGGCAAACGGGAAAGACCGCCACATCTCGAACACAATGACGGCGATCAGCGCGGTGGGGACCTCCACGTTCAGGCCCAGGATTGACACTTCCCTGGCACGTTCGCTGAGGAACGGAATTGATTCCTCCCAGCCGAACAGGCGTTTGCCCCAGTAGTTAATGAGGCCGAACTGGGGGTCAAGCATGGTGGTCCAGGTGAAAGTCACAGCCACGATGGGCGAAACATAGGGGATCAGCATGGAGGCACGGATCAAGGTCCTGCCCTTGAAGGGCTTTCGAAGGGCGAGTGCCGCGATGAGGCCGAGGATGATGGCTCCGGCGGTGCCAAAAATGGAGTAAGCGAGCGTGGTGCCGAGCGACGTGAAGAAGCTGCTCGAGAACACGTTGTCGAAATTGGCCACCGTGTAGGGACCAAAAATGCCCGCAGTCCGGATATTCAGGATCCGGACCCGCTGGAAAGCGAGGACCAGGGTCCAAAGGATCGGCAGGACCACCATGACCAAAACCAGGATCAGCGTGGGGGAAAGCAGGGTGATGCCGGCGCGCTGTTCTTCCCGGGCCATCGGTGAAAGCTTGCGGCGCCCCCGCAGGCCGGCGGCGGATGCCGCCGGACCTGCAGAAGCGTCCTTCTTGGTGGAACTCACTGCAATGAATCCTTGATGGACTTAAGGGATTCCGCGGCCTGTTTGGCAGCGGTCTGGGGGTCAACGCCGCCGGAGGTCACATCGCTGACGGCCTTGGCGATGGGCAATTCGCCCAGCGCTGCCCCTACCAGGTCGCCCTGGCCCTGGGTGATGCCCCAGCGCCGCAGCTCATCGGGACCCTGCTCCAAAGCGGAGAGGACGTCTTCTGAGTAGAAGTTGCCCAGGGGCTCCTTCTTGTCCACGCCTGCAGGCATGGTCTTCCACTTGTCTGCGTACTCGGTGGGATTGTCTGCGGTACCGGCACGGACCGGGAGCCGGCCCTCAGGGGCGATGGAGAGCCAGTCAACGTAGCCCTCGGTCATGAAGTACTCCACGAACTTGCGGGCAGATTCGGAGGCGGAATCTTTGGTGACCGTCCAGGAGACAACCTCGCCGAACTGGGCCGGCTGGTCACCGTCAGGGCCTTGAATGCCCGTGACGACGCCGGTGTTCTTGGCAAGGAAGGCGGGGTCTGCCGCGCACTCAGGGCACGTGGGGGCAGCGTCGTTGCGCAGGCCGGCCATTTCATCCAACAGGAAGGTGGACCAGATGGACATTGCAGCCTGGCCCGCGAAATAAGAAGCCCGGACGGTATCTACGTCCTGGGCGCCAGGAACGGAGTAGTCGCGGAGCATGTCACGGTAGAACTCCAGTGCCCCCACGCACTCCGGGCTGTCGAAGGTTATATCGCCCTGGTCGTTGACCATCTCACAGCCGTTTCCCTGGGCAATGTGCTCGAAGGTCTGCTGGGTGAATGCCTCGCCAGGCTTGTTGGCCGCCGCAATGCCGGCCAGCTGGGGAGTATCCAGCTTCTGGGCCGCTGCCTTGATGTCGTCGTAGGTCTTCGGCGCTGCGATGCCGGCCTTCTCGAAGAGGTCCTTGCGGTAGTAGAGCAGCTGCTGCCAGGAAGAATCCGGGACTGAAAGCTGCTGATCGCCATCACGGGTCAGCTCAAGGGCCCGGGGGGAGAACGTGCTTTCGTCCAAGCTCTCGACGATCGCCTTGTTGGTGTCGGCGTCCACAAGGTCGTTTGCCGCGAGCGTGCGGACCTGGGCCAGGGAAATGGAGCCGATGACATCCGGAAGGTCCCCTGCCGCGGCGGAGGAGGTCAAGACCTGGTTGAACTGGTCCTCAGGGACACCCACCAGGTCAACCTTCACTCCTGTGGCAGCGGTGAACTTTTCAATGATGGCCTCGGTTTTGGCTACCCGGTCAGGGAGTGTGTCGGCCGTCCACACAGTGATGGCCTGCGCCTCACCATTGGGGCTTTCACCGTCGTTCGTGCCTTCGCTCTGCGTGCAGCCTGCCAGCATTGCCATGGTCAATGACGCCGCTGTCAGTACGGTCATCGTGGACCGGCCTCTGGTTTTCATCACTTAGATGCTCCTGTCTATGACGGCCCCGGATGTGGTGCCGCGATTCGCGCGCTCGCTCCTTTTCCTTCCGGGCGGACCACTTCGGCCGCGCCGTCAGAACAGGTGCTAAAACCCCGCCCGGCATGTGAGGGCAGTCACAGGCCGGAACTTGTGCCTAAAGGCTATCCAAATGTTGCCTAGTTGTCTAGCATTAGCTGCAGGGCCATTCGACATGGGCGGGACAGCCTTCGGCCTTATGCCCTGCTGAAGCACCTAGGATTGCAAGAGTGCCTTTTGAGCGGTAGGAGCCTTTTATGTATGTGGGACCCGGGGATGTCCTTCAACTGATCCGGTCCGGGCAGGCCCGGACGCGCGGTGACATCCAGGAAGAAACGGGCATGTCCCGCATGACCGTTGCCCAGCGCGTGGATAGCCTGCTCAAGGCCGAGCTAATCTTCGAGGCGGGAACTGCCCGGCCTTCGGGCGGCCGCCGGCCCACGGACCTGGCTTTTAATTTCCAGCACTCCTGCACCATCTCCGCCTCGGTGGAAACCACGTCCAGCCGGGTGGCCCTCACAGACCTTGGGGGCACGATCCTGGTGGATGAGCACTTGGATACTGCCGTGGCTGATGGTCCGGAGAAGGTGCTGCGCGCCATTACCGAAGCGGCGCAGCGGCTACTGAAGCGCTCGAAGACCCCAATCGCCAAAGTCTCCGGAGTCGGCATTTCCATCCCCGGCCCCGTCGACCCACAGACGCTCCGGCCCTCACAGCCGCCCATCATGCCCGGCTGGGACGCCTACCCGGTCGTTGAACTCATCCAGGAAGCGTTCCCCGTGCCCGTCCTGGTGGAGAACGACGCCGACGCCATGGCCGTGGGCGAGTACAGTGCGGGGTTTGCAGGCATCAGCTCGCTGTGCCTGGTTAAGGTGTCCACCGGCATCGGCACCGGCCTGGTGATTGACGGCAAGGTTTACCAAGGTGTGGACGGCGGAGCCGGCGACATCGGTCACGTCCGCCACCCCGCCTTCGCCGACCTGCAGTGCCAGTGCGGCTCCTTCGGGTGCCTCGCTGCCGGTGCCAGCGGTGGTGCCATCGCCCGGAAGCTCACCGAGCTGGGCATCAGCAGCTCCTCTGGCCGCGACGTGCGCCAGCAGCTCGTCGCCGGAAACATGGACACTATGCGGCTCACGCACGAGGCCGGCCGCCGCCTGGGCGAAGTAATGGCCACGGTGGTTTGCCTGCTCAATCCAGCCGTCCTTCTCATCGCCGGCGATCTGGCGTCGTCATCGCTGATCGGCGGAATCCGGGAAACGCTCTACCCCATGTCGCTCCCCCGGGCCACCCGGCACCTGGATGTCCGGCTGGCCAGCTTGGGTGAGGACGCCGGCATCCGTGGAATGTCCTCGCTCCTGGTGAACCAAGTGTTCTCCTCGGGCGCGGTTAACGCACGACTCGCCTAGCTGTATTGACCTGAGAGGTTGGTGACGCGGCTGGCCGGTGGCTGACCTTTGAGTGAGGTGTGGCCTCGATGATGATTGTAGTGATGGAGCCAGTCGGCGAAAGCGGCAACACGCTCGGTCT
>NZ_JAMKFI010000022.1:0-415 GCF_024494415.1 Pseudarthrobacter sp. R1
GGTGGCTACTGTCACCGCTGTGGTGCTTAGGACCCTTACAAACCGCCGCGCCTCCCGGGGCGGGGCAGCCCCTTCGGGAGCCTGACTCATAAGGCTTGCGCCCGGGTATGCCTGGCCTTCTGGCCGGGAACACCGGCCGTCTGGCCGGTGTTCGCGCGGGAACACCGGCCAGACGTGGTTTCACATGCCCGGCGACCGGTCAGGCGGTCGGGCCGGCCTTTTTCCGGCGCAGCCACCAGGTGAGGCCAGCTGCTGCCGCCAGAAGCCCGAACGCTATTCCCACTGCCAGCGGTGCGTTGTCATTGTTGGGCCGTGGTGCGGGCGGAACCGCGCTGTCTGTCGCCTGCGGGGCTGCTGGGGGGGGCGTTGCCTACACCGCCGCGGCCGGGGAGACTGCGGGTGCAGGTGTAGCCGC
>NZ_JAMKFI010000023.1:0-422 GCF_024494415.1 Pseudarthrobacter sp. R1
GTTCCGACTGACGTGGTGCGGGAGTCGGAGGTGGCGGGGAAGGGGCCGCCGTGAACCATGGCGTGGCCGACTTCGACGCCGGTGGGCCAGCCGTTGACGATGATGCGGCCCACCTTCTGTTCCAGGACCGGAAGGAGGCGTGCCGCCGTCGGGTAGTCCTCTTCCGTCAGCTGCAGCGAAGCGGTGAGCTGGCCTTCGATTCGGGTGGCGGCCTGGAGGAGGTCCTCCACCGAGGCGTAGCGGATCACCAGGGATGCGGCGCCGAAGATTTCCTCGTGCAGGACGTGGTTGCTGGTGAATTCCGTGACGCCGGTGCCGAAGATCGTGGGGGCGGGGGCGTTTTCGGTGGGGCCGGGAGTGCCCTGGCCGATGACCTGGACGCCGCCGGCGCTGCCGAGGGCTTTGGTACCGGCGTTCCAGGA
>NZ_JAMKFI010000024.1:0-421 GCF_024494415.1 Pseudarthrobacter sp. R1
GGTACTTATTCACAGGTTTTGACTTGGGTGATCCTGAGTTTTTACCTGCACTCACCAAGAACGTATGCCAGAGCAGTGTTAGAGCCCGATTGGCTGTTTTCTGATCAAAGCATTCGAAGACAGGAACGGCGGGGCCTTCAGCCGCCTTCAAACAGATTATCCCCAAAGCGGCTAAACAGGATTTGGGGAAAGCCCCGACAAGAACCAGCATTGACCGCCTCAGGCGAAGCCGACGGAAGCTGATCATTTTATGATCTAAACCGTGTAAGCGCCGTTATATAAGGCTCCTAGCCATGCACCAACAATTTATCCACACCTTGGCGAACAGATTCCGTGGGCAAAACGGAGCGTACCTGACAGTTGGTCCAGTTTGCGGGAATCAAGGCATGGTCCGGGGTAAAGGATTAATTTAGCACAAGGG
>NZ_JAMKFI010000025.1:0-427 GCF_024494415.1 Pseudarthrobacter sp. R1
GGGGGGGGGGGGGGGGGGGGGGGGGGGAGGGGGGGGGGGGGGCGGGGGGGGGGGGGAGGGGGGGGGGGGGGGGGGAGGGCGGGGGGGGGGGGGGGGGGGGGGGGGGGGGGGGGGGGGGGGGGGGGGGGGGGGGGGGGGGGCGGGGGGGGGGGGGGGGGGGGGGGGGGGGGGGGGGGGGGGGGGGGGGGGGGGGGGGGGGGGGGGGGGGGGGGGGGGGGGGGGGGAGGGGGGGGGGGGGGGGGGGGGGGGGGGGGGGGGGGGGGGGGGGGGGGGGGGGGGGGGGCGGGGGCGGGGGGGGGGGGGGGGGGGGGGGGGGGGGGGGGGGGGGGGGGGGGGGGGGGGGGGGGGGGGGGGGGGGGGGGGGGGGTGGGGGGGGGGGGGGGGGGGGGGGGGTGGGGGGCAAGTCGGATGTGCCGGAACCGGTGGG
>NZ_JAMKFI010000026.1:0-422 GCF_024494415.1 Pseudarthrobacter sp. R1
GTGGCGGTGCCGATCTGGTCCGCGGGGACGGAGTTCTGCACCACTAGGACCACTACCTGCATGATCAGGCCCAGGCCGGCTCCGAAGATGAACAGCTGGACGCAGATGACCCAGATGGGCGTACTGGCAGCGAGGGTGGTCATCCAAAGCATCGCAGCCATGGTGAAGGCAGCTCCCAGGATGGGATACAGCTTGTATTTGCCGGTCTTGGAGATCCGGATGCCAGAGTAGATCGAGGTGCCCATCAGGCCTGCCATCATCGGCAGCATCAGAAGGCCGGACTCGGCCGCTGAGGTGCCGGAGGACATCTGCAGGAACGTGGGGACGAAAGCAATCGCGGAGAACATGCCCAGGCCAAGGGTGAAGCCGATGGCCGTGGCGTTGACGAAGATCCGGTTGCGGAACAGGCTCAGCGGGATGAT
>NZ_JAMKFI010000003.1:0-5871 GCF_024494415.1 Pseudarthrobacter sp. R1
TGTCCGGCGGTGACCTACTCTCCCACACCCTCCCGGGTGCAGTACCATCGGCGCTGTGGGTCTTAGCTTCCGAGATCGGAATGGGACCGGGCGTTTCCCCCACGCTATGACCGCCGTAACCCTTGCTCCGCACCCCTGCGATTGCTGGGGGTGGGAAATCTTTGTGGTTACAACAAGTGTGTGCTCCCTTGCGGGTGCTGTGGTGTTGTTATTCAGTTGTGTTTTGTTCCCTGGACAACGAACCGGTTTGGTTTGTTGTTTGGGAACCACATAGTGGACGCAAGCAGTCTTGTTATCTTTTTACCAACCCCTTGGGTGCAAACGCTTTTGAATCCGTTTGCGGGGTGGTGTGTGGTGTAAGTTATCGGCCTATTAGTACCGGTCAGCTTCACGAGTCGTTAGTCCTCGCTTCCACATCCGGCCTATCAACCCAGTGGTCTGGCTGGGGGCCTCTCACACACAATGGTGTATGGAAATCTCATCTTGAAGCGAGCTTCCCGCTTAGATGCTTTCAGCGGTTATCCCATCCGAACGTAGCTAATCAGCGGTGCACTTGGCAGTACAACTGACACACCAGAGGTTCGTCCGTCCGGTGTATGGAAATCTCATCTTGAAGCGAGCTTCCCGCTTAGATGCTTTCAGCGGTTATCCCATCCGAACGTAGCTAATCAGCGGTGCACTTGGCAGTACAACTGACACACCAGAGGTTCGTCCGTCCCGGTCCTCTCGTACTAAGGACAGCCCTTCTCAAATTTCCTGCGCGCGCAGCGGATAGGGACCGAACTGTCTCACGACGTTCTAAACCCAGCTCGCGTACCGCTTTAATGGGCGAACAGCCCAACCCTTGGGACCTACTCCAGCCCCAGGATGCGACGAGCCGACATCGAGGTGCCAAACCATGCCGTCGATATGGACTCTTGGGCAAGATCAGCCTGTTATCCCCGAGGTACCTTTTATCCGTTGAGCGACGGCCATTCCACAATGTACCGCCGGATCACTAGTCCCGACTTTCGTCCCTGCTCGAGATGTCTCTCTCACAGTCAAGCTCCCTTGTGCACTTACACTCGACACCTGATTGCCAACCAGGCTGAGGGAACCTTTGGGCGCCTCCGTTACTTTTTAGGAGGCAACCGCCCCAGTTAAACTACCCATCAGGCACTGTCCCTGACCCGGATTACGGGCCGAAGTTAGATGTCCAAAGTGACCAGAGTGGTATTTCAACGATGACTCCACCCGAACTGGCGTCCGGGCTTCAACGTCTCCCACCTATCCTACACAAGCCACTCCGAACACCAATACCAAACTATAGTAAAGGTCTCGGGGTCTTTCCGTCCTGCTGCGCGTAACGAGCATCTTTACTCGTACTGCAATTTCGCCGAGTTTATGGTTGAGACAGCGGGGAAGTCGTTACTCCATTCGTGCAGGTCGGAACTTACCCGACAAGGAATTTCGCTACCTTAGGATGGTTATAGTTACCACCGCCGTTTACTGGGGCTTAAATTCTCAGCTTCGCCTTGCGGCTAACCGGTCCTCTTAACCTTCCAGCACCGGGCAGGAGTCAGTCCGTATACATCGTCTTGCGACTTCGCACGGACCTGTGTTTTTAGTAAACAGTCGCTTCCCCCTGGTCTCTGCGGCCCCGATCCCCTCCCGGTCGCTAGTACCGTTCAAGGTTGGGGCCCCCCTTCTCCCGAAGTTACGGGGGCATTTTGCCGAGTTCCTTAACCATAATTCTCTCGATCGCCTTAGTATTCTCTACCTGATCACCTGTGTCGGTTTGGGGTACGGGCGGCTAAAACCTCGCGTCGATGCTTTTCTCGGCAGCATAGGATCACCAAATCCCCCCAAACGGGGGTCCCATCAGATCTCAGGCATCATGAACAGCGGATTTGCCTACCGTTCGCCCTACATCCTTAGACCGGGACAACCATCGCCCGGCTTGGCTACCTTCCTGCGTCACACCTGTTAATACGCTTGCCTCCCAGGATCAGGTCCTGCGCTCCACCAAAACCCTTCACCCACAAGGGGTGTCAGGCAGGTCTCGGGCAGTTAGTATCCCCTGTTCAGCATGGGCGGTTTTTCGCCGGTACGGGAATATCAACCCGTTGTCCATCGACTACGCCTGTCGGCCTCGCCTTAGGTCCCGACTTACCCAGGGCAGATTAGCTTGACCCTGGAACCCTTGATCATTCGGCGGACGGGTTTCTCACCCGTCTTTCGCTACTCATGCCTGCATTCTCACTCGTGTAGGCTCCACCGCTGGTTTACACCGCGACTTCACTGCCCACACGACGCTCCCCTACCCATCCAGACGCCTGAACCACAAGGGCTTAGCTAATATCTGAATGCCACAACTTCGGCGGTGTACTTGAGCCCCGCTACATTGTCGGCGCGGAATCACTTGACCAGTGAGCTATTACGCACTCTTTTAAGGATGGCTGCTTCTAAGCCAACCTCCTGGTTGTCTTCGCAACTCCACATCCTTTCCCACTTAGCACACGCTTAGGGGCCTTAGTTGGTGGTCTGGGCTGTTTCCCTCTCGACTATGAAGCTTATCCCCCACAGTCTCACTGCTGCGCTCTCACTTACCGGCATTCGGAGTTTGGCTGACGTCAGTAACCTTGTAGGGCCCATTAGCCATCCAGTAGCTCTACCTCCGGTAAGAAACACGCAACGCTGCACCTAAATGCATTTCGGGGAGAACCAGCTATCACGAAGTTTGATTGGCCTTTCACCCCTACCCACAGCTCATCCCCTCCATTTTCAACTGAAGTGGGTTCGGTCCTCCACGACGTCTTACCGTCGCTTCAACCTGGCCATGGGTAGATCACTTCGCTTCGGGTCTAGATCACGCCACTGCAACGCCCTATTCAGACTCGCTTTCGCTACGGCTTCCCCACACGGGTTAACCTCGCGACGTAACACTAACTCGCAGGCTCATTCTTCAAAAGGCACGCCGTCACAGCTACAAGGCTGCTCCGACGGATTGTAAGCACACGGTTTCAGGTACTGTTTCACTCCCCTCCCGGGGTACTTTTCACCTTTCCCTCACGGTACTGGTCCGCTATCGGTCATTAGGGAGTATTTAGGCTTATCAGGTGGTCCTGACAGATTCACACGGGATTTCTCGGGCCCCGTGCTACTTGGGATACTCATCCGGGCGGTACACAACATTTCGGTTACGGGGCTCACACCCTCTCTGGCCGGCCTTTCAAGACCGTTCACCTATGCCTGCACATCACACCCCACCAACCCGGCAGAATTGGTATGGAAAGTCCCACAACCCCGACCATGCAACGCCCGCCGGCTATCACACATGGAACGGTTTAGCCTTATCCGCGTTCGCTCGCCACTACTAACGGAATCACTATTGTTTTCTCTTCCTGCGGGTACTGAGATGTTTCACTTCCCCGCGTTCCCTCCACGCACCCTATGTGTTCAGATGCGGGTCACCAGATCACTCGCGCGTCTGGCGGGGTTTCCCCATTCGGACACCCTGGGATCACAGTCCGGTTATCGACTCCCCCAGGCTTATCGCAGATTCCTACGTCCTTCTTCGGCTCCTAATGCCAAGGCATCCACCGTGTGCTCTTAAAAACTTGACCACAAAAGATCAATCAGTAATTTTCGAGAGAACCATGAAACCAACCACACCCAACAACAACCCCCCAAAGGAAGCCATCATCACGCGCAGCCAGATCCAGGTTCATATTCTTGGAAATTGCTTCTTATAAAAGATGCTCGCGTCCACTATGTAGTTCTCAAACAACAACCCCAAACCACACACCCCACACACACCCCCACAAAACGAGGGGGCAACCGTGCGATCGGTGCAGCCAGGAAACCAGAAACAAACAAGTACCAGACACGCCGCAGCCAAAGCCACGACAAACCCGGCCCTGTTGCCTCAGGACCCAACAGTGTGCCAAACACTACCCGGCAGAAACGACCCGGCAAGCTTTCCAAGACACCCCCATTCCCGAAGGAAAGAGAAAGCGTCCGTACTGACTGCCGGTCCGTGCCACCAGGCACCTATTTGTTGATATTCCACCCATGAGCACCCGCCGCAGAACTTGCGTCTGCGCAACGGGCATTTACTCCTGACAAACCCACCACACTCACATACATGAGCCGGGCGTTTGTAGGTGCTCCTTAGAAAGGAGGTGATCCAGCCGCACCTTCCGGTACGGCTACCTTGTTACGACTTAGTCCCAATCGCCAGTCCCACCTTCGACAGCTCCCTCCCACAAGGGGTTAGGCCACCGGCTTCGGGTGTTACCAACTTTCGTGACTTGACGGGCGGTGTGTACAAGGCCCGGGAACGTATTCACCGCAGCGTTGCTGATCTGCGATTACTAGCGACTCCGACTTCATGGGGTCGAGTTGCAGACCCCAATCCGAACTGAGACCGGCTTTTTGGGATTAGCTCCACCTCACAGTATCGCAACCCTTTGTACCGGCCATTGTAGCATGCGTGAAGCCCAAGACATAAGGGGCATGATGATTTGACGTCGTCCCCACCTTCCTCCGAGTTGACCCCGGCAGTCTCCTATGAGTCCCCACCATCACGTGCTGGCAACATAGAACGAGGGTTGCGCTCGTTGCGGGACTTAACCCAACATCTCACGACACGAGCTGACGACAACCATGCACCACCTGTAAACCGACCGCAAGCGGGGGACCTGTTTCCAGGTCTTACCGGTTCATGTCAAGCCTTGGTAAGGTTCTTCGCGTTGCATCGAATTAATCCGCATGCTCCGCCGCTTGTGCGGGCCCCCGTCAATTCCTTTGAGTTTTAGCCTTGCGGCCGTACTCCCCAGGCGGGGCACTTAATGCGTTAGCTACGGCGCGGAAAACGTGGAATGTCCCCCACACCTAGTGCCCAACGTTTACGGCATGGACTACCAGGGTATCTAATCCTGTTCGCTCCCCATGCTTTCGCTCCTCAGCGTCAGTTAATGCCCAGAGACCTGCCTTCGCCATCGGTGTTCCTCCTGATATCTGCGCATTTCACCGCTACACCAGGAATTCCAGTCTCCCCTACATCACTCTAGTCTGCCCGTACCCACCGCAGATCCGGAGTTGAGCCCCGGACTTTCACGGCAGACGCGACAAACCGCCTACGAGCTCTTTACGCCCAATAATTCCGGATAACGCTTGCGCCCTACGTATTACCGCGGCTGCTGGCACGTAGTTAGCCGGCGCTTCTTCTGCAGGTACCGTCACTTTCGCTTCTTCCCTACTGAAAGAGGTTTACAACCCGAAGGCCGTCATCCCTCACGCGGCGTCGCTGCATCAGGCTTGCGCCCATTGTGCAATATTCCCCACTGCTGCCTCCCGTAGGAGTCTGGGCCGTGTCTCAGTCCCAGTGTGGCCGGTCACCCTCTCAGGCCGGCTACCCGTCGTCGCCTTGGTAAGCCATTACCTCACCAACAAGCTGATAGGCCGCGAGTCCATCCAAAACCACAAAAAGCTTTCCACCCCCCACCATGCGATGAGGAGTCATATCCGGTATTAGACCCAGTTTCCCAGGCTTATCCCAGAGTTAAGGGCAGGTTACTCACGTGTTACTCACCCGTTCGCCACTAATCCCCCCAGCAAGCTGGGGATCATCGTTCGACTTGCATGTGTTAAGCACGCCGCCAGCGTTCATCCTGAGCCAGGATCAAACTCTCCGTTGAAGTAAAACAAAAACAGAAACCACCAGGAAACCACGGGAAAACGCGGCAACCAGACAGCAAAAATTTGAAACCAGCTGTAAAAACCAGACCACCCACAGGGGCGGGCAGCCCGGCAAATTCAACCAATCCATAAAAACAAATCGGTATCAACAAACTTGGCACACTATTGAGTTCTCAAACAACAGACACA
>NZ_JAMKFI010000027.1:0-439 GCF_024494415.1 Pseudarthrobacter sp. R1
GACCCGCGGTTCAGCACGGGGTTGTCAGTGTGTTTTGTCCAGGTGTAGCCCCCGTCCAGGCTGTAGGCCAGGGACTGGGCCTGGACCCCCTCATGCTCCGAGCCCGGTTTGTAGGCGCTGGTGTAAACCGCCACCAGGGGCCCAGCGGAGCCGGTGCCGAAGCCGCTGGTGTTGTGCCGGTCATGGACGATGCTGCCGGAGAAGATGTCCTCGTTCCCGTCGCAGGCGATGGCGACGGGGTGTTCGGTCCAGGTCAGCAGGTCCGTGGAGGTGGCGTGTCCCCAGGACACGTTTCCCCAGACGTTTCCCAGCGGGTTGTTCTGGTAGTAGAGGTGGTAGACGCCGTCATGGAAAATCAGGCCGTTGGGGTCATTGAGCCAGGTGTTCCGGGCGGCATAATGCAGGGCCGGCCGGAAGGTCTCGGCTGTCGTGGCGGTCG
>NZ_JAMKFI010000028.1:0-635 GCF_024494415.1 Pseudarthrobacter sp. R1
ATTATCGTGGTCATGGGTGCCGGGATCGAAGGCTACGGGCTGCGGATGTTCTCCATTTTCATGTTCCAGCAGCTGACATTGATGATGGCTGTTCCGCCGCTGCTGGTGATCGGCTCGCCCGGCACGTTGCTCCTGCGCACGACCCCGCACAACTGGTGGGGCCGGCCCGTACTTAGGGCGGCCATCTGGGGTCTGCGCTCCAGATGGGGGCGCCTGGCCATCCATCCGGGGTTCATGGTCCCGCTGTTCCTGCTGACCTTCTACGGGGTGTACTTCTCCGGGCTCGCGGACCTGCTGCTGCCGAACTGGTACGGGCACGTGGGGCTGGAACTGCTGTTCCTTGTGGCGGGTATCCTCTTCACGGTGCCGTTAATCTCGGCGGATCCGCTGCCGTCCCGGCAGACCCACTTCGGGAGGATGATCGATATCTTCGCGGAGATGCCGCTGCATGCATTCTTCGGTGTGGTCATCATGATGGCCACCACGCCAATGGTGGACTTTTTTGCCCGCCCGCCGGCGGCGTGGAATATCGATCCGATGCGTGACCAGGAGGTCGCCGGAGGCCTGGCGTGGTCCTATGGTGAGTTGCCCGGGGTGCTGCTGCTGATGTTCATCCTTGTCCGCTGGCAGCGGGA
>NZ_JAMKFI010000029.1:0-684 GCF_024494415.1 Pseudarthrobacter sp. R1
TGCCGTCGCGTGTTTGGAGTGTGATGTCGCGGGCGAGGCTCATGGGGCTGCGCCAGGGGGTGGTGGGGATGTGGTTGGCGTAGTCCCAGTTGTTCATCCAGCCGATCATGAGGCGGCGGCCCTCCGGTGCATCGCTGAAGGAGACGGCGGCGTAGTAGTCCCGGCCCCAGTCCAGCCACCGGTACTCGCCCAGCCGGCCCGGGTCCTGCAGCCCTTCGGTCACGGTGGTGGCTGAAGTGAAGGTGGTGCCGTCGAAGTCGCCCACAAAGTATTGTCCGGCTGAGCCGTTGTTGGGCCCGCCGGGGTTGAGGTTGACGGTGAGGACCCACTGGAGGTTTTCCGGGTCGCCGTCCACCGGCAACTGGAAAAGGTCGGGGCATTCCCACACGCCGCCGGTTGCGTTGGCGGGGCCGAAACTGCTGAGGTATTCCCAGTTTTTCAGGTCCTCGGATTTGTAGAGGACCACCTGGAAGTCCGTGGCTTCGACGGCGACCATCACCCAATAGCTGCCCGCGCCGCCGTCGTACCGGATGACTTTGGGGTCACGGAACTCGGCAGACCCGCGGTTCAGCACGGGGTTGTCAGTGTGTTTTGTCCAGGTGTAGCCCCCGTCCAGGCTGTAGGCCAGGGACTGGGCCTGGACCCCCTCATGCTCCGAGCCCGGTTTGTAGGCGCTGGTGTAAA
>NZ_JAMKFI010000030.1:0-655 GCF_024494415.1 Pseudarthrobacter sp. R1
CGGGCGAGGCTCATGGGGCTGCGCCAGGGGGTGGTGGGGATGTGGTTGGCGTAGTCCCAGTTGTTCATCCAGCCGATCATGAGGCGGCGGCCCTCCGGGGCATCGCTGAAGGAGACGGCGGCGTAGTAGTCCCGGCCCCAGTCCAGCCACCGGTAGTCACCCAGCCGGTCCGGGTCCTGCAGGCCTTCGGTCACCGTGGTGGCTGAGGTGAAGGTGGTGCCGTCGAAGTCGCCCAGGAAGTATTGCCCGGCTGAGCCGTTGTTAGGCCCGCCAGGGTTGAGGTTGACGGTGAGGACCCACGTGAGGTTTTCCGGGTCGCCGTCCACCGGCAACTGGAAAAGGTCCGGGCATTCCCAGACGCCGCCGGTGGCGTTCGCGGGGCCGAAACTGCTCAGCAGTTCCCAGTGTTTCAGGTCCTCGGATTTGTAGAGGACCACCTGGAAGTCCAGGGCTTCGACGGCGACCATCACCCAGTAGCTGCCCGCGCCGCCGTCGTACCGGATGACTTTGGGGTCGCGGAACTCCGCGGACCCGCGGTTCAGCACGGGGTTGTCAGTGTGTTTTGTCCAGGTGTAGCCCCCGTCCAGGCTGTAGGCCAGGGACTGGGCCTGGACCCCCTCATGCTCCGAGCCCGGTTTGTAGGCGCTGGTGTAAA
>NZ_JAMKFI010000031.1:0-453 GCF_024494415.1 Pseudarthrobacter sp. R1
TCCTTCACTCTCTGTCCCACCACTCCCGTGGGTTGGCTGCGATTCTTGTGGAACACACGAGAAGCACCGCTTCAAACCATCAATTCCCAGCGTTCAGCCCTTCCCGGCAACCATGAAGATTCCCGCCGGTACTATGGCCTCGGCTGACTTCTGCCCCATCGGTGACGGCCCTTAAAGCCGCACCGCTCCACCCAACAAACAGGTGACGCACTGGGACAGATCTCCCCAGATAAGAACATTCACTTTCACCCTGCCGCCGCCGCATTTACACACTGGCCGTTTCGGTGGAACGGGCTTCACCATCTTGTGCTGACTTACCCCAACCAGCATGCCTTCTATGCGGTTCGTGTCCCTCGGTGCAGGGATTTGCCTCCGGCTTCCTTCCCACCCCACCTCACGATGACGCAGTTGCCATTGGCTAGAAGTTAAACCACCTTCTCCTTCAGAGGACTT
>NZ_JAMKFI010000032.1:0-494 GCF_024494415.1 Pseudarthrobacter sp. R1
TTTCGGATCCGGTCCTTGGTGGCTTCATTCGCCACTGCGGCGTCGTAGGCGGCCAGGTCCAGGCCCAGCTCCTGGGCAAAGGTGCGGAACAGGGGCGCCTGGGAGTCCTGTTTTTCACCCCATTGCGGCTGGGTTTCAAACATCTTTGCGTACATCTGTTCGTATTTGCCCTGCTGGGCGGCCGCTTCTACGGCCAGCGCTGCCTGGCCGGAGTTCCGGTGGGATGGAAGGGGGAAGTAGCGGTTGATGAACGTGATCCGGTCACCGAATTCTGCCTTCAGTTCGGCAACAACAGGTTCGGCTGCCTTGCAGGCCTCACACTCAAAGTCCAGGAACTCCACCAGCTGGCCCTTCTCGACTGCGGGGGTGGTCACCCTGTGGCTGTCTTCGCGGACCAGTTGGGCGTCGGCAACGGGCTCCACGGCCACCGGGGCTGGTTTGTTGAGCGTGAACACGGCGTACCAGATCGCTCCTGCGGCCACGAGGGCTCCGAG
>NZ_JAMKFI010000033.1:0-541 GCF_024494415.1 Pseudarthrobacter sp. R1
CGCAATGGGGTGAAAAACAGGACTCCCAGGCGCCCCTGTTCCGCACCTTTGCCCAGGAGCTGGGCCTGGACCTGGCCGCCTACGACGCCGCAGTGGCGAATGAAGCCACCAAGGACCGGATCCGAAAAGATATCGCCGACGGCAAGGCACTGGGCGTGACCGGAACTCCGACGTTCTTCCTCAATGGGGAAAAGCTGACACTGAACACCATGGAGGAATTCCGGCAGAAACTAGCGGAAGCCGCACAGTAGAACTCCCCGCTCCAAGGGACCCTGATCTATCCAAGGGACCCTGCATCTACTCGTCCCACCGGAAAGGACCGCGCCGATGACATGCCAGCCTGCGCCCTTCCGGTTGCTGCGCACGGCCCCCGTGGCGGCGTCGGTCCTGTCCCTGGCTGCCGCCGCCCACGTTGCCGGCGGCGGACGGCTGCCCCAGACCCCTGTCCTGGCCGCCTGCACTGCCCTGGTCTTCCTGGCGGTCATCGTTCTGACCCGGTGGAAACTGCAGCTGCCGGCCCTGGCTGTGGTCCTGACAGGAG
>NZ_JAMKFI010000034.1:0-543 GCF_024494415.1 Pseudarthrobacter sp. R1
CGCAATGGGGTGAAAAACAGGACTCCCAGGCGCCCCTGTTCCGCACCTTTGCCCAGGAGCTGGGCCTGGACCTGGCCGCCTACGACGCCGCAGTGGCGAATGAAGCCACCAAGGACCGGATCCGAAAGGATATCGCCGACGGCAAGGCACTGGGCGTGACCGGAACTCCGACGTTCTTCCTCAATGGGGAAAAGCTGACGCTGAACACCATGGAGGAATTCCGGCAGAAACTAGCGGAAGCCGCACAGTAGAACTCCCCGCTCCAAGGGACCCTGATCTATCCAAGGGACCCTGCATCTCTACTCGTCCCACCGGGAAGGACCGCGCCGATGACGTGCCAGCCTGCGCCCTTCCGGCTGCTGCGCACGGCCCCCGTGGCGGCGTCGGTCCTGTCCCTGGCTGCCGCCGCCCACGTCGCCGGCGGCGGACGGCTGCCCCAGACCCCTGTCCTGGCCGCCTGCACTGCCCTGGTCTTCCTGGCGGTCATCGTTCTGACCCGGTGGAAACTGCAGCTGCCGGCCCTGGCTGTGGTCCTGACAGGAG
>NZ_JAMKFI010000035.1:0-2476 GCF_024494415.1 Pseudarthrobacter sp. R1
TGTTTCGCTTGAAGTGCCTTCAGGATCGCCTGTCGATCCTCCTGGGGTGTCCGCGGCTGGGGCATCACTGGGCTTGCAGGCGTCGGTAGTGTATGGCCGGAGCGGGTGCTGGTTGTCAGAGTCGGGCGCGCAATTCCTGCAGGGCCAGTATTTCAGCGTTTTGGGCTTCTGCGAGGCCGGCGGCAAAATCGCGGACGCGCGCTGTCTCGGCCAGGTTCACGGCAGCGGTGGCCATGGCCACCCCGCCCTGGTGATGGCGGATCATCAGGTCTGTGAACAGGCGGTCAGCATCGGCTCCCGAAGCGGACCGAAGGGCCTGCAGCTGTTCCGGGGTTGCCATGCCCGCCATCGGTGTCTCCGGCGCCGTTGCCGGGGCACTTTGATGGTCTGCCCCGTGGTCGCCGGTTCCCATCCAGGCCATCGGCGCCGCTTGGCCCGCCTGGGACAGGCCCCATCCCTGCAGCCAGGCGTACATCTGGCCGCTCTGGTGCTGCTGGGTAGTGGCAATATCGTAGGCGACAGCGCGGATCTCCTCGTTGGAGGAAGTATCCCTCACGGTCAGGGCCATCTCAACGGCCTGGGCATGGTGCGCCTGCATGTCGCGGGCGAACCCGGCGTCGGGCCCGTCGTCAGGGACCAGCTGGGGCGCTGCGGTCAGCCGCCCTACCGCAAAGAAAGCCAGCGCGGTGAGGATGAAAACGGTCACGAAGACGATCCACAACAAACCCCGCAGCCGCCTCGGCCGTTCCGCGCCCGCAGTTCCCGGTGCTGGGTCCTGGACGGTCACATCCAACCCTGCGGATCGACGGTCTGCCCGTTGAAGAGCACCTCGAAATGCAGGTGACAGCCGGTGGAGTTCCCCGTCGTTCCGGCTGCGGCCAGACGCTGGCCAGCGCCGACGGCAGCGCCGACGCTCGTTTCGATTGACGCGAGGTGGTTATAGGTGCTTTTGAGGCCGTTGCCGTGGTCAACCACGATGCGGTTTCCCCCGCCGTAGGCGGACCAGCCTGCCTCGACAACCGTCCCGGCGCCGGCCGCGAACACCGCGGTCTGACATGAAGCCACCAGGTCAAGGCCGGTGTGAAGCTCCCCTGATCCTCCCGTGATCGGGCTTGTGCGGAAACCGAACGGAGAAGACACGGACATGCTGGCCAGCGGTGCGCCAAGCCCTGAAGCGGCAGCGGGGCCGACGGGAACCGCTGCGGAGGGGGCTGGCTGCGGGGAGCCGGCCGATCCTGCCGGCAAGGTCTGGGGTGCTTCGGGGGCCGGGGCCGTGGCCACCAGGGACCGGTCAAACGAGATGGCGGCGCCGGGAGAAGCCTGGGCTGGTCCCTCCGCCAGGGCCGCACTGCCCGCAGCTGTCGCCAGCGGCCGGTCCGGGCCCGTGCCGGCATTGGCCGCAGTGACGGTGGCACCTACGAGCATGGCCACGGTGATCGTGGCCGCTGCCGGAAGGTTGCGGCGAAGAACGGCGAAGTCCCGGAGGGTAGGCCGGTGCCGGCTGTGCCGGGGCCCAGCTGAGGAGGGGCGGAACGAACTCGCGGGCACCGGGTTACGGTGCCGGCCGCGGGCAGGGGAGGACGGCATGGGGATCCTTTCGGCGCCTGCGAAGTTAGCTGTCGGGTTCGGGCCAGGAATAAGCCCGGCCGGAGCTACAAACCTCTCAAACAGGAGGTCTTCGTCCGGCTTCACCCCAAGGCAGTGCAACTGCCAAAAAGTGGGTTCTCCGCCCCCGCCTGGAAGACTTGGTGTTTCGAATCCGCGGCGGGGCTGGGCGTACAGACTCAAAAGGCACCGATACAGAAATGCCTGTACCCACGTTACCCTAAGATAACGAACCGTTATAATCGCGTGATCTGCGGCACTTAGCCGGGCGTCCGTCCCTTCCGGTTTATTTCTGTTCCCCGTAAATCGATTGCTCTGGGTACCTTCAAGTGTTCAGAGGTTTGGGGCCTGGTCTCCTCCGCGCCGTGCCGTCCTGGAGCTGGGTGCCCCACGCTCGACGTCGTTTACCCGAGTTTTGATGACAGCGACGACGGGATCCTGCTGGCGATGACGGCCTACGTTCCGCCCCGCGCGGTTCCCACGACGCTGGTCCTGGACAGTGAAAGCCCGGCCAGTGCCACGATTTTGGGTATTTCCGAGAAAGAGACCCTCAAGGCGCCCATCGTGTCGGCGCTGGCCGGACGGTAAGGAAGCGCGCAGGAGAATAGCTGCAACACGCGGGCTTACCGTCGCCGTTCGGGCCTGTCTGCCAGCTGCTGCAGGTAGTGATTGTAGGCCTCCATATCAGCGTCGCCGCCTGCCGCGGCCACCACGCGCTCTGTCCGCGCCCAGCCACGGGCTTCGTCCCGCTGCCAGCGGACAAGGATGAACATCAGCAGCAGCACCCCGGGCAACTCACCATAGGACCACGCCAGGCCTCCGGCGACCTCCTGGTCACGCATCGGATCGATATTCCACGCCGCCGGCGGGC
>NZ_JAMKFI010000036.1:0-1672 GCF_024494415.1 Pseudarthrobacter sp. R1
AGCCTGAATCCACCGGTGTGGTTCGGCTTCGATCGGCGATTTAAACCGAGAATGCCTGTCTTCTCAAGGAAAATAGGACTTGCTTAGAGTTCATATTGACCGAAAAGAGAGGCATCTCGTAGGTGAAACTTTCTCACAGGCCCGCGGCGGTTTCCAGCGCCTTTGATGATCCGAATCTCGTGTCGGCAGCCGGGCTTGTTCCGGCGATGGGCCTGGCCTGGTCCACGGGTCTCGGGGCGCTGGTTGATGAGCACCTTCACCTGCCGGACTATTTCGGGGCCAACGCCGGGCTGAAAGTTTCTGCCTTGGTGGCCGGAATGCTGGCCGGTGCCGGCTGCATCGACGACATGGGGATCCTGCGGCACGGTGGCATGGACAGACTGTTCAAGGGCACGTACGCTCCCTCGACTCTGGGGTCGTTCCTGCGCCAATTCACGTTCGGGCACGTACGCCAGCTCGACGCGGCAGCGCGGCGGTGGCTGGTCAAGCTGGCCGCGGCGGCGCCGATCACTGCGGGGATCGATGAGCTGGCCCTGGTCGATATCGATGACACGATCAAGGCCACCTATGGATACCAAAAGCAAGGCGCCGGCTACGGGTACTCCGGAGTCAAGGGCCTGAACGCACTGATCGGCACCGTCACCACAAACGCCACGGCCCCGGTCATCGCCGGCGCCCGGCTGCGCAAGGGCGCGGCGAATTCGGCCCGCGGCGCCGCCAAATTTGTGGCCGACCTCCTGGCCGCCGTGGCACGCCTTCGTTCACCGGACGCCGGCGGCATGGTGCTGCTGCGCGCCGACAGCGCTTACTACGCCCACTCCGTGGCCGCGGCAGCGGCCCGTGCCGGGGCGCGGGTTTCGCTGACCGTGCGGATGGACCCGGCCGTGAAGAAGGCCATCGCCGCGATCCCGGCCCACGCATGGGAGAAGATCAAATACACCAATGCGATCTTCGACGAGGAGAGCGGGAAATGGGTCTCGGACGCCGAGGTCGCCGAGACCGTGTTCACCGCGTTCACCTCGAAGAAGAAAGCGGAGAGGATCACCGGCAGGCTGGTGGTGCGCCGGATCCCGGAACTGAACCCCAAAGCCGGCGAAGGCCAGCCGACGCTCTTTGAAACGCACCGGTTCCACGCCTTCTTCACCACCGTCAAGCCCGCGGTCCTGGACACCGTCGCAGCGGATAAGACCCACCGCGCGCACGCGGTGATCGAGCAGGTCCATTCCGATCTGAAGAACGGGGCGCTGGGCTCGCTGCCCTCAGGAAAGTTCAACGCCAATGCCGCCTGGCTGGGGGCGGCGGTGATGGCCTTCAACCTCTCCCGCGCCGCCGGTACTTTGGCCGGCACGAAATTCGCCAAGGCCACCACGGCCACGATCCGGGACAAACTCATCAACATTGCTTCCCGTGTGGCGTCGTCGGCCCGGCGCATCGTGCTCCATCTGCCCAGCAACTGGCCCTGGAAAACGCCATGGGAGAAACTCTTCGACACCATCTACCCGCCGCCCAAGACCACCTGACCACCCGTCAACCCAGCCAAACGGCGCAACCAGGACCGGCAGTGGAACACCACAGGGCAGCGAGGCCCCGGCAATCCACCATGCCCGCAACCCGCAAAATCACCGAAAATGGAATCAGGCTACCCGCCCCAGCGGACCGGTGGATTCAGGCT